>JACKCP010000003.1 GCA_020633955.1 Desulfobacteraceae bacterium
CAAAATTTTTTTAAGATTTTAGTGGTAATATTTTTTTAAAAATCAGGTGTATAGCATAATAATATTTTCAAATTCCCTGATTGAACTGAATGTTTTCAGCTGTTGTCATGGCAAGTTCTCCTACTATTTTTGAAATATCTTTAAATGAGTTCACAACAACCTATGTTTTAATTTATAATGTTATACCCTGATTTTTTTAAATAGCCTGTAAGCTCATTTCTGGCAGAAGTATCTCCATGCACCAGCTTAACAGCCTTTGGTTTTTGCTCCATTGATTTTACCCATTCAACCAGAAAATTTTTGTCAGCATGGGCAGAATAACCTGATAAATTGTGAACTTTTGCCTTTATGAAAATTTTTTGATTATTGATTTTGACATACCCGTTTGGATGTTTTGAATATTTTATTATATCGTTTCCAGGTGTGCCTTTTGCCTGATATCCTATGAAAAAAATATCATTTTCTTTTTTATCAAGATTAAATTCCAGATGGTTTAAAATTCTTCCTCCATTGCACATTCCGCTTCCTGCAATTATTATGGCAGGACCTTTTATCATTGTAAGTTTTTTGTGGGATTCAAAGTTGTCAACACAATAAAGTCCTTTAAAATCAAGAGGATTATCGCCGGAATTTAAAAGATTTTTTGCTTCTTTATCAAAAAATTCATTCAGGGAAGAATAGATTTTTGTTATTTCAAGTCCAAGTGGAGAATCAATAAATACAGGAATTTTTTGTGTCAGTTCAGGGAATTTGTCCTGAAGGGTTTTGTCTGAAAAAAGTCTGTCAAGCTCATAAATAAATTCCTGGGTTCTTCCAAGTGAAAATGCTGGTACAAATACTTTTCCCTTGTCTTTCAATGCTTTTGTAAGGATTTGTCCTAAATTTTCAATTCTTTGTTCCCTTTGTTCATGAACTCTGTTTCCATAGGTTGATTCAAGGATCAGAAGGTCGCAATTGTCTGGTTTATCAGGATCAGGGAGCAGGGGAGTGTGCTTGTTTCCAAGGTCTCCTGAAAATATTATTGAAATTTTTTTATTTTTGGTATGGGGTATTTCAAATTTAATAAAGCATGATCCTAAAATATGTCCTGCATTTGAAAGTTTGAATTTTACTCCATTTTTAAGGCTGAAATATTCATTGTATTCAAATCCCCATGAAATATCATTTATGGTTTGTTCCAGTTTTGAAATTTCATTTGATGTTTTTTCTGAAAATCCCATGGCATCTTTTAACATTGGAATCATAATTTTTTTTGTTGGATGTGTGCAGATTATTTCACCCTTAAATCCTTTTTCAATAAGTTCGGGGATTCTTCCAATGTGGTCAAGGTGTGCGTGGGTTATGAAAAGAAAGTCTATGTCTTTTACTTTTATCTGGCTTTTTTCAAAAGGGATTGCCTGATCATTTCCCTGGAACAGGCCGCAGTCTATCATAATATTGGGGCCTTTTTTTATTGATAAAATGTGGCATGAGCCTGTTACTGTTTTTTCACCTCCGAGGTGAAAAATTTGATATATGTTTTTGTTTGTTGTTGTCATTTTTTTTGTTTTTAGTTTGATTTTATCAATTTGGTTATATTGCAATTCTGGAGCTTCTGGTTTTTATCTTTAATTTTACTTATATATCATTTTAGGGCAGATTTATAGATTCCCAAGCAAGGAGCTTGGGAACCAAATAAAATTCATTTTTTAGTCCTGTAAACTTCAGTTGAAGGGTTCAATTAAAGGCTATTCATCCTTTCCAAGCATTTCCAAATCAGCGAGATCTTTTTTTCTGCCAGAAGCCTTTTTATTTTTAACAAAGTCATCAAGACTTATGTAATAAACAGGAATATTGCCATAAGTTCCCTTTTCCCGGTTATTATATGCATCATCAAAAGAAACTCCTGAGATTGAAGTTATGATATCTATTCTTACAGGTGGGTATCCTAATTGAATAATATTTTCTGTTTTAATAAAATCTTCTTTTGTTAATCCAGCGGAACCAAATCCAAAGTCATCAAGAGCTTTTAATATATATGATGCATTTTGTGTTTCTGGTTTTACAAAAATGTCTATATCACCTGTGTATCTTGGCACTCCGTAATATGCAAGTGCATATCCCCCCACAATAAGATATTGAACTTTATGAGCGTTGAATAATTCTAATAACTCTTTGAAGTCGGTTTGAACTTCCATGGGATTGTCTCCTTAAAAACTCTACTGCACTTACTCTTTCTTCAGAGCTTTTCGTAAGCCAGAAGTTTAAATCATCTTTAGTATTGTTTTTATTGTTTACTTTTTTTATTGATACAGCCTTTTGGATTTTCATATTTTGAAATCCTTTTCAAATTAATGAGTTCGAGGGACAGTATACTTATTTTGTTGGAACTCTTTTATAATTTCTTTAAGTACATTTTTTTAATTTCATCTTAATTATTCTCTTGATTGTCAAGAATTTTGGTATTTTTGGCTTAAATATTTATCAAAAAAATTCAGCTATTTGTTTTAACTGATATTTCAGTTCGGGAAGATTTTTTGTAATTATCTGCCAGACTTCTTCTGCATCTACACCAAAATAGTTATGAGCAATAATATTTCTAAAGCCTTTTATTTTATACCAATCTATTGATCTGACTGAGCTGTTTGTAAAAGATTCTGATAATTTTGCAGCCATTTCGCCAATAATAATAAAATTCATTAAAACAGCATCAAAGATAATCTGATCTGCATAAAATTGTTCGTGGTTTTCGATATTTGTTGTATATGCTTCAATTTTTTCAATTGATTCTGAAATATTTAAAAGACAGTTCTTATCTTTTATATTAATCATAAGTATTTAGCTTCTGAGATTATTTGTTCTTTAAAAGCCTGCTTGATATATTTTTCCCGGCATATATCAACGTTGACGTTAAATTTTTTTTTAATTTCAGCACGTAGTCTTTCTTTGGTTTCAAATAAAGATGGAGTATTGTTTTCAAATTCAACAATAAGGTCAATATCGCTTGTTTCTTTTTGCTCATTTCTTGCAATTGATCCAAAAACCCCTATTTTTGTGAGATTATATTCTTTTTTCAGTCGATTTTTGTTTAAACTCAAGTAGTTTATTACATCGATTGAATTTATCATTATTAATAATTCCTCAGGTAGTTTTTGATTTTTAGGATCATAACATTACAGACTTAAACCTAAATTGAGCGATTTTCAAGTTTGCTGCATATAACGGCAAATTGTATCAGGTTATACTTTTGCTATGCGTGATACAATTTAACGCCTTAGATGCAGTAAAATTGAAAAGCCCGCAGGGTTTTTCATATTTATAGATTATCGAGCAGGAGCTTGGGAAACCAGCATTTTTTCGCATTAATTATTGTCTTGATTGTCAAGAAGATGAAGCGGAATATCTGTAATTTCATTTTTTAGTAATTTTTTTACAAGCTCAATGTCAAGGCCAGTGAGTTTGGAGGTTAGTTCCGGTGAAATTCCTTCTTTTCTGGCATTTGCAATAATTGATAATAATCTGTTTTTTTCCCCAATTTTAACGCCTCTTTGTTCCCCGATTTTAACACCTCTTTGTTCCCCGATTTCAAGGCCTCTTTTTTTCCCAATTTCAAGGCCTCTTTTTTCACCTCTTTTTTCGCCAATTCTCTCAGCATTTGTTACATAAGGCATTTTTTTCTCCTTTTCATATATACTTATTTCCTGAAGAAAAAGTTCTTCTAATTTATCTGGTAAGTTTAAAATCCAGTCAATGAATTTGTATAAATCCAATACTTCTTTTTCCAAATACCCTTTTTCATATAAGAGTTTTGCAAGCTCAAATTTCCATTGTTTTCTAAGGGAAGTGTCATTTTTTGTTTCAAGAGCTTTTAAGTGTGCCATTACAACAATGGCAAAAGGGTTATCTGTTTTTTCAAGATAAGTCCATTTGTCTTTGTAATCAAGCAGTTTTGTGCTTATAAAGTTTAATCCCATTTGTGAACCCCACATTCCATAATTAAAAGGTTCGGGATTCCATGATGGAGATTCATCTGCAAGAATTGCTATACTTGTAACAGGTGTTTTAAATCTGTCATAAATTCTGTAATTGTAAACAAACATTCTTTCTGAAAAATCTTTTTCTTTTTCTGCCTGAACTTCTACATGAATTAAAATCCATTTGGTCTGATTATTTTTAAGGGTTACCTCTACAAGTTTGTCTGTATAGCGTTTTCCAACTTTTGAATTTTTGGTTATTTTTTGAAATTCCTTATCAAGGAATTTAATTTTTTTGTTCCAGTCAATTTCTTTTACAGAATCAGGAACAAAAAATTCCATAAACTGTGGGAAAAATGCTTCTATTATGTCTTTCCATGGGGAATCAAAATCTGATTTTGGTGTTTGTTTCATAATTTTTTTAAGATTTTAGTGTTAATATTTTTTTAAAAATCAGGAGTAGAGCATAATAATATTTTCAAATTCTTTGATTGAACTGCATGATTTCAGCTGCTTCATGAATTTGGTTATAATTTCCGGATCATAAATGTATTTAATTTTTGAAACTGCCTTTATTGTATTGATTGTCTGGCCCAATTTTTCAAAATATTGCAATAGACAGGTCGATACTTTTTTGCATACATTGCTGTATTAATTTTTCAGCTGTTGTCATGGCAAGTTTTCCTGCTGTTTTGAAACTGCTATAGCATGATAACTGCCATCCCAGAAAGCACCTTTTCTGTTTTTTTCATTATTATAGGATCGTTCTGTTCTGCCGGCTGCCAGTTTTATCACAGCAGAAATATTTGCCCCGCCTTTTGCATCAAAACTAAGTAGGCGAATATGGTTTGGATCCTATAATTATCTTACCGACTCTCTTTATATGATTAATCAAGTCTTTGTTTTTTATGCTGTTGAGATTTATGACATCGAAAAAATAGGGCAGCTTAGTTTCTTCATTCAGGATGTAAGATATTTTGTTTTCTGAAGAAGATACTGCAAGGTCAACATCACTTCCGTTTTTATGGGTTCCTTTTGCTCTTGAACCAAAAAGTATGCATTCTGAAACATTGTTGTCTTTTAGTATTTTTATTATTATTTCGAGTTCAGAATTTTTTAATCCACACATATAATTTCCTGAAAAGTAGTGTATTGTTTTTTTAAGATATCAAAGTATGAATCTTTTATTTTGATATATATTTCGTCAGCAGTTGCTTCATCATAAGTGTGAACTGTTAGGTTTCTGTCTGAAAGAGCTTCAAGCCAGAGAGTGCCGTTATCAATCAAGCCACTGCTGAAGGCTTGTTTTATTGCAGCTCTTGGTGAGTTGATATCAAAACCTGAATAATTTAAGTAGTCTTTAAATAGTTTCCAGGCAAGTTCAAATGTGGTTTCAAAAAACTGAATTATTCCGCCTTTTTCAACTATTGATGGATTCGTAATTTTAAGAGCATTTTCAAGGAGTAAAAAAGATTTTTTAAAATTTTCAAACCTTTGTATATATCTTATATCTTCCATTTTTTCTCTGTAAATGTTTAGTTTTTTCTATGTGGCTATTTTCAATTTTTTTCATTAGAAGAATCAGAAGGTCGCAATTGTGTGGTTTATCAGTGAGTTCGGGTGCCAGTATACTTATTTTATTGGAACTCCTTTATTATTTTTAAAGTACATTAAAAATAATTTGATCTGCATAAGTATTTAGTTTCTGATATTACATTCTTTTTTTAGTCGATTTTTATTTAAACTCAAGTAGTTTATTACATCGATTGAATTTATCTTTATTAATAATTTCTCAGGTAGTTTTTGATTTTTAGGATCATAACATTATAGACTTAAACCTAAATTAAGCGATTTTCAAGTTTGCTGCATATAACGACAAATTGTATCAGGCTATACTTTTGCTATCCGTGATACAATTTAACGGCGTAGATGCAGTAAAATTGAAAAGCCCGCAGGGTTTCATATTTATAGATTATCGAGCAGGAGCTTGGGAAACCAGCATTTTTTCGCATTAATTATTGTCTTGATTGTCAAGAAGATGAAGCGGAATATCTGTAATTTCATTTTTTAGTAATTTTTTTACAAGCTCAATGTCAAGGCCAGTGAGTTTGGAGGTTAGTTCCGGTGAAATTCCTTCTTTTCTGGCATTTGCAATAATTGATAATAATCTGTTTTTTTCCCCAATTTTAACGCCTCTTTGCTCCCCGATTTTAACGCCTCTTTGTTCCCCAATTTCAAGGCCTCTTTTTTCACCAATTCTCTCAGCATTTGTTACATAAGGCATTTTTTTCTCCTTTTCATATATACTTATTTCCTGAAGAAAAAGTTCTTCTAATTTATCTGGTAAGTTTAAAATCCAGTCAATGAATTTGTATAAATCCAATACTTCTTTTTCCAAATACCCTTTTTCATATAAGAGTTTTGCAAGCTCAAATTTCCATTGCTTTCTAAGAGATGTATCATTCTTTGTTTCAAGAGCTTTTAAGTGTGCCATTACAACAATGGCAAACGGGTTTTCTATTTTTTCAAGATAAGTCCATTTGTCTTTGTAATCAAGCAGTTTTGTGCTTATAAAGTTTAATCCCATTTGTGAACCCCACATTCCATAATTAAAAGGTTCGGGATTCCATGATGGAGATTCATCTGCAAGAATTGCTATACTTGTAACAGGTGTTTTAAATCTGTCATAAATTCTGTAATTGTAAACAAACATTCTTTCTGAAAAATCTTTTTCTTTTTCTGCCTGAACTTCTACATGAATTAAAATCCATTTGGTCTGATTATTTTTAAGGGTTACCTCTACAAGTTTGTCTGTATAGCGTTTTCCAACTTTTGAATTTTTGGTTATTTTTTGAAATTCCTTATCAAGGAATTTAATTTTTTTGTTCCAGTCAATTTCTTTTACAGAATCAGGAACAAAAAATTCCATAAACTGTGGGAAAAATGCTTCTATTATGTCTTTCCATGGGGAATCAAAATCTGATTTTGGTGTTTGTTTCATAATTTTTAAAAATTTTTTTAAGATTTTAGTGGTAAGATTTTTTAAAAAATCAAGAATAGAGCATGATAATTTTTTCAAATTCCTTGATTGAGCTGCATGTTTCCAATTTGGTTATTGCATCTGCATTATGTATATGTTTGAGCTTTGAAGCTGTTTTTAATACTTCAGGTGTATGATTAAATTTTTCAAGTATTGCAATAAGAAGTTCAATTCCTTGTTGCATGGTTTGTTGCATACCTCTTTGTATACCTTATTGTATTAATTTTTCAGCTGTTGTCATGGCGAGTGCTTCTCTTGTTTTGGAAACATCACTAAAAGAGTCTACTATAATTGATCGTGCATTTTGGCACAGCTCCGCTCTTTAAGTTACATTTCAGGAGGTAACTTTAAAAAAAATATAATAAAATTAGTTTTCTGGTGCCTGCCAGATCAAAAGATGAGGGCGTTCTTCAAGTTTGTTTTTAAATTTTTCAAACTCATTTCTTTCAAGCACCAGGTGTCTTATTTTTCTATTTAAATATCGTTCAGTTTTTTTGGTCAAATCGTGTAAATGAAAATTGTCTATATTTCCAATAAGAAGAAGGTCTATTATTCCTCCGTCCCTTCCAACGGCATAATCATCAAGCAGATATGCAAGCTCAAGTTTTCCAAGCCTTGTTATTATGCTTTCAATTACCTTGTCTATTCCCATTACTTTTTTGGTCATTGATGAAAGTTCAGGGAAAAGAGGGTGACTTTTATTTGCCTTATATAAAACTTTCCTGCCGTCTTTTTCGGACTTTATAAGCCCGCTTTCTGTGAACTGGTTAAGCTCTGTTCTTACAGCATTGGAAGAAACATCAAACTCACTTGAAAGTTCCCTTAAATATGCCCTTGATTCAGGATTCATGAAGAACCTTATAATCATTTTTATTTTAAGCTTTGATGTTATTATTCCTGAAAGTATATTATTCATAAAGATCTTTTGTTTTTTTGTATATAATTATTACTCATAAATAAATTTTATTGTTTTGTCAAATTTAAAGGAAAACAAAAGTGCAATACTCAGTGATTATGGTAATAATGATTTATTACAGGTGGTTATTAAATGTTTTTTAAAATATTAAAAAGGCAGTCACACGAATTTGAAAAAGCCTTGTGAAAATCCCACTTAAACTTGTCTCTTTCACCTGTTTCATTGCTTGCAGATCTTACTTCAACAAAAGGAATTTCATATAAAAAAGAAACATAGGCTGAACCAGCACCCTCCATATTTTCCATGCCTGCATCATAGTTTTCAAATAAAATCCCGGCTCTTTCCTTTGTGGAAGTAACCTCTGAAACAGTCAGAAAAGGGTAGATATCTGTATTGTAGTTTGTTTTAGTTTTGATTATATCAAATATTTCAAGGTTTATTTTTTCATTGGTTTCAAAAACATTTGAGATTGATCTTCCCTTAGTAAGAGAAAATGGAAGGGGAGAGGGGATAACACGGTTTTCAGGGTTTTCAACTCCAAGATGGAGGTAGGTTTCCCTTGATGCAATTCCAATATCACCAAGTGAAATATTTTTTTGACTAAAACCTCCTGCACAACCAGTCTGAATGATAAGATCTGGTTTTTCATTGTTTTCAAGATAAACTGTAAGAGAATGAACTGCATTTAAAATGCCCGGGCCAGACACTAATATGTCTGTATTTCTTCCTGCAATTTTACCCTTTTCAATAATCATGGCATTCTTGATTATTGATTCGTCTTTTTCAAGATGCTTCAGGATAAATTTTATCTCATCAAAAACAGCTGAAACAATAAGAATTTTATCAAACATTTTCAAATTCCTTTTTTTAAGATTGAAATTATTTGATCAATAAGTTCTTCGCATTTTTTTCTGTCCGCTCCATATATATCAGCTCCAGGATCTAAAAAGGGAAGAATTCTTGTCTGCAAAAATCTGTCCATGACTGCTTCAATTGTAAAGGCTGCAATTTTTATGTCTAAATCTTTTCTTATTTCATTTTTTTCTTTTGCATCATAAAGAAGCTCGCATAAAAATTCATGTGCATATTCCCTTATTGATTTCTGCATATCTTCTCTTAAAGGAATATCTGAATTTAAAAGCATGCGAATATAAACTCTGTAAATATTTGGATGTCTGTCTGTAAAATCAACACCTGCCTGAAGGATTTTTTTCAGTCTTTCAAAAATATTTTGATCTTTTGTATTTTCTCTTACATCTCTTAAATAATCTTTTACCTTTTCAACTGCAAACTTGAATATATGTAAAAAAAGACCTTCCTTGTCTCCAAAATAAGAAAAAATTGAACCTTTAGCAATTTTCAGTTTTTTTACAATGGAGTTTATGCTTGCTCCCCTGTAGCCTTTTGCAGCAAATTCATTTGTAGAAACAGCTATTATTTTTTCCTTTTTTTCATCAGGAAGATTTAAAAAAGTATTGTTGGTCATGATTTAATTATTTGTGCCAGTGCCTGAAGAGCAAGGAAATAGACCATATCACCAAAACCACAGATAACTCCGGCTGCAATATCTGAAAGATATGATTTGTGGCGGAATTCTTCCCTTTGATAAATATTTGAAAGGTGAACCTCGCAAACCGGAATCTTGTGCATGGAAACAGCATCTCTAATGGCAATGCTTGTATGAGTGTAGGCTGCGGCATTTATAATCAGGCCGTCAATTTTTTGAAACTCATGGTTTAATTTTGAAACAATTTCGCCTTCAGAGTTTGACTGAAAAAATGAAATTTCAATTCCAAGATCCAGAGCTTTTTGTGAAAGCTCAGTATTTATTTCATCAAGGGTTTTAGATCCGTAAATTTCAGGCTCTCTTTTTCCAAGCATGTTGAGATTAGGGCCGTTTATTACAAGAATTTTTTTCATTTTTAACCTGCAAGAAGTTTTAGTTCATCAATTTCTTTTTTATAATCGTCTTTGCCAAAAATTGCAGAACCTGCAACAAATATATCAGCACCTGCAAGGGAAATATCTTTAATTGTGCTTGAATTTACTCCCCCGTCAACCTGAATTTTTGTTTTAAGGTTTTTATCATCAATCATTTTTTTTATGATTTTTATTTTTTCAATGGAATTTTTTATGAATTTCTGACCGCCAAAACCAGGATTGACACTCATTACAAGAACAAAATCAAGTTCTTCAATAACCCATTTTAAAACATCCGGGTCAGTTGATGGATTTAAGGCAACTCCTGCTTTTACTTTTTGTTCCTTAATCTGCTGAACAACTCTGTGAAGATGGGGGCATGTTTCAGCATGTACTGAAATATAGTCTGCACCGCTTTTTGCAAATTCTTCAATATGTTTTTCAGGCTTTTCTATCATAAGATGAACATCTAGTGGAAGTTTTGTAAGTTTTCTGCAGGTTTCAACAATAATTGAACCATAGGTTATATTAGGAACAAATTGTCCGTCCATTACATCAATATGAATCCATCCTGCACCTGATTTTTCAGCATCTGAAATTTCTTTTCCAAGAATTGAAAAATCAGCAGAAAGAATTGAGGGAGCAATAATTTTATCCATAAATAATTCCTTAAAATTTTTAAAAATAACCCGGCAGGTTATTAAAATCAGTTAAAAATTTATTTTGTCTGTTTTTTTGAAAAGCTTTAAATGTTTTTTCCTCAACAAACTCTTTATCTCTAAATATTGTTACAACTGCATCCTGATCAAATGGAACTGCGATAAGGATTGTTTCTTCAGGACTGAAATAGCCGTCATGGATAACAAATGTTCTGTTATAAATTTCAAGTTCAGTTTTAATATGAGATTTTAAAACTCCGGGCGGTAGTTTGTAAATAAACATATTTGAACCAATTACCGGTGAGATTATTGATGGTGTGTCCATGTGGTTTATTACAAGAGTTACCTTGTCTTTTTCCTTTACCCTGACTCCATAGGCAGGTTTTTGGGATAAAATGACAGACTGCTTATGGTCGGGAGAGAAAACAGACTCTATTTTTTCTATTAAAAGATTTCTTTTTGCTATTTCATTTTCAGCCTCTTCAATTGTCATTCCTGTAATATCTGGCATAATGTATTCCTTTGGTTTTTTGCCAAGACTTACAAGAAGTGAAACTTCTGTGCCTGATTTTGTAAATACTCCCTGGGAGGGTGAAGATGCAATAATATGGTATTTTGAAATTTTATCGTGATGGGTAAATGAAATATGAGCAAGTTTAAGGCCGCTTTTTAATATTTCAATTTTAGCCTCATCTATATTTTTCCCATACAAAAAAGGCATTAAATCTGTTTTTTTGCCTCTTGAAATAGTAAGGTGTACATCCCTGCCTTTTTTTACTGTTTCTCCTGCCTTTGGCAGCTGATCTATTATGTGGTTTGCAGGAACAAACTGATTAAACTCAAAACTTTTTATTCTTGGTATCAGGGAAATTGATTCAAGCTGTTTTGTACAGTATTCCACATCTTTGCCTGAAAAATCAGGTACAATTACTTCAGGCTGGTTTTTAATCAGATAATGAATTGTTACAAAAGCAGAAACTCCTGTAATAATGGAAAAAACAACTAATAAAGAAAAAAATCTGATTATTTTTAAAATCATAGCCTATATTTTTTTGTCCTTTACAAGCAGTGATGCAAAAAAACCGTCAGTGTTTGAAATGTGGGGGAATATTGCAACATCTCCATTTATATCAGTATGCTTAATATCCTTTGACTTAAGATCAGCTCTTTTAAATTCTTTGTTCAGCTCAAGAAACTCGTTTACAACATCTGTAGTTTCTTCAGGCTCAAATGAGCATACACAATAAAGAAGAAGACCTCCTTTTTTTAAAAGTGATGCCGTGTTTTTCAATATTGTTTTCTGTGTTTTTGCACATTCATGGATATCTTTAACAGTTCTGTTCCATTTTGTATCAGGGTTTCTTCTTAATACCCCAAGCCCGGAACATGGAGCATCAACAAGAATTTTGTCAAAAAAGCCTGTCTGAATCTTCTTGGAATCCTTTGTAAGATCAATTACAGCTGTTTTAACCGAGCTGCTGAAACCAAGCCTTAGCATTTCTTCCTTTAAAGCTTCAAGTTTTGTTTTGTTTGAATCAGCTGCAGTTATTTTTGCCTTTCCTCTTGTAAGCTGTGCAATATATCCGGTTTTTCCTCCAAATCCTGCACATGCATCCATTATGTTGTCATCTGGCCTTGGATCAAGAAGGGTTGTTACAAATTGAGCTCCTGAATCCTGAACCTGAAAAAAACCTTTTTTAAATCCTGGAAGTTTGTTTACAGGGAATTTAGGCTTTATAAGTGAGATAGAATCCTTTCCCGAAATATCCTGCCAGATATTTTCAGCAGCAGGGGCTAAAAGCTCGCACAGATCTTTTTTTGTGGTTTTTACTGTATTGACCCTTAAAGTTATAGGAGGAACTTCATTGTAAAAAGTGCATAGATCCTCGGTTATTTTTTTTCCAAATCTTTTTTCCCAGCGTTTTGTCATCCATTTTGGGAAATCAGCTGAGTTTTTTTCGTACTTAAAGTATTTCTGCGGGTCAAAGTCTCTGGAAAAATTTCTTAAAACTCCGTTGACAAACCCTGATGCGCTTTTAAATCCGCCTGATTTTACAATCTCAACACTGGTATTTACTGCTGCACTTACAGGAATTTTTTCAAGGTACACCATCTGGTAAATTCCTGTTCTTAATGCATTTAAAACCGGAATATCAATTTTATTGAAATTTTTATCCGAATTTCTTGCAATTATTTTATCCAGATTGCCACGTTTTCTTAAAACTCCGTATAAAATATTGAAAAAAAGGCTTTTATCCTTTGGATTCATCTGATTTACAATGTTGTCGTGGTCGGTTACAAGTGTATCGAGCATGAGATTCTTTGTTTCAATTAGAGTAAGAATATATACAGCAAGATATCTTGGATTTTTTTTAAGATTCTCTTTAATTATCAATTAAGAACTGCTCCCTGTCTGATATCGTAACCCTTTAGAAACTGAGCGGCACTTATTTTCTTTTTTCCTGCCGGCTGAATTTCTATTATTTTCAAATCAAAGTCTCCTGTGGAAACTATAAGATCTGAGTTGTCTGCCTTTACTATTGTACCCGGATCTGCAGAGCTTTTAACTGATGTCTTATCAACTGAAAAAATTTTGAGCCTTTCATTTTCAATAAAAGTGAATGTTCCAGGCCATGGGTCAAAGGCTCTGATTTTTGCATCAATCTTATCTGATGATTCTCTCCAGTCAATATGACCGTCATTTTTTTTCAGAAGAGGAGCATAGGTTGAAACCTTGTTGTCCTGTTGTTTTCTTTCAAGTGTTTCAAAATTTTTAAGTGTATGAATTATTGCACTGGCACCAATCTGTGCCAGTCTGTCATGGAGAGTGCCTGCTGTATCATTTGAAAGTATGGTTGTTTTTTCAATATGGAGGATATCTCCTGTATCAAGGCCTTCATCCATAAACATGGTTGTAATTCCAGTTTCATTTTCCATGTTTAAAACAGCGTGCTGAATGGGGGATGCACCTCTGTAATAAGGAAGAACTGAAGCATGAATATTTATGGGCGCAAGTTTTGGAATATCAAGCAGTTTTTTGGGAAGTATCTGGCCGTATGCTGCAACTACAAGAAAATCAGGGGCAAATGACTCAAGTTTTTCTATTGCACTTGTATCTTTTATTTTTTCAGGCTGAAATACTTCTATGCCAAGCTCAAGAGCTTGTGTTTTTACAGGTGGGGGCAGAAGTTTTTTACCTCTTCCCTGTTTTCTGTCAGGCTGTGTAACTGCAAGGCAGATATTGAAGCCTTCATCTTTCAGAGCTTTTAATGGGACAGCAGCAAATTCAGGAGTTCCCATAAAAATAATTTTATAATCTTTCCAATCCATTATTGAGCCTGTTTCACAAGTTTTTTGTGGTAAAATTTTTTCTTTAAGCTTGAAAGTCTGTCTATGAATACTTTTCCATTTAAATGGTCAATTTCATGCTGGAGAATTATTCCCACAAGATCAGTCCCGTCTATTTCAACTTCTTCCCCTTCAAGGTTTAATGCCTTAACCTTTACTCTTTCATATCTTTTTACATCAGCTCTTATTCCGGGAAGACTAAGACAGCCTTCTTCCTTTGAAATCTGGCTTCCTTCTTTTTCAATAATATGAGGATTTACAAGTACTGTGTAGTTTCTTACTTCAGGATCTGGATCAGGGTCAAAAACAATTATTCTTTTTTCAGAATTTATCTGATTGGCGGCAAGTCCCACTCCTCTTGATTCATACATTGTATCTGCCATATCTATGGCTAGATTTTTAAGATCTTCATCTATTTTTTCCACATCCTTAAGTTCCTGTCTTAAAATGGGATGGGGATAAATTACAACATCTAAAACTGACATAATTTTTACTCCATTATTGATCTATAAAAAAATATAATAATATAGAAAATAAGATTTGAAATGGAAAGAGGAAAATTTTTTAAAAAAAAATTGCGGTTATCAAATGCAGATTCTTTTTTTTTGCTAAACAAGCTCGCTTAAAATTTCTTTTGCATTCATAACATCCTTTGAAATCTGCTGGGAGAGTTCTTCAATTCCGGAAAATTTTTTTTCGCCTCTTAGTCTTTGAATGAAATTAACCTTTATTTTCCTGCCGTAAAGGTCTTCTTTGAAATCAATGAAATGAACTTCTACTGTAAATTTATGGTCTCCAAAAGTAGGACTGTAGCCAATATTTGCAACTCCTTTATATTTTACTCCTTCGATTTCAGGAACTACAGCATAAACACCCATTTTGGGACATAATTCATCAATAAGCTCAAGGTTTGCTGTTGGAAAGCCGATTTTGTTTCCCCTGTTTCTTCCGTGTACTACAGTTCCTCTTATCTGATAAAATCTTCCAAGCATTGATTTTGCTTCATCAAGTTTTCCGCCCATTACAGATTTTCTTATAAGAGTGGAACTGATTCTTTTATCGGAAAATGTTGCAAATTCAGGAATAAAAACATCAAATTCATATTTTTTGCCATATTCCTTCAAAAGTTCAATATTGCCCTTACGGTTTTTCCCGAACATATAATCTTTTCCAACAACTATGCCTTTTACTTTTAAAATATTTACAAGAATATCCTCTGTAAATTCAACGGCTGTAAGATTTGCAAATTCCTTTGAAAATTCAATAACAAGAATATCATCAATTCCAAAATATTTTAAAAGTTCAATTTTTTGTTCAAGGGGAGTTATTATTGGCGGATGATCTCCTGGTTTTATACATTTGATCGGGTGAGGATCAAATGTAATTGCCATTGTTTTCAAATTTTTTTCTTTGCCCTTTTCAACGGTAAGTTTTATCAGCTCCTGATGGCCCTTATGAACTCCGTCAAAATTACCTATTGTTACAATGGTATTGTCGTTGTTTTCTTTAATTTGTTCAAGTCCGTAATATTCCGTCATAATAAGGTAAATTCCCTTGTTTTTCATTTAATCAACAAAGAGCATATATAGAATCTTTTATTTTTGAAATCAAACAATTTTTATAACTATTAAGCTGAGAACTGAGCTTAAGCGAAAATGAGGCTGAGAAAAAATGCAGCAGCCGCCGCCAAAACGGCTTTTTCCCAGTTTTTAAGCTGAATAGTTACATTAAAAGAATATAAAGTCTTCACGAATACAATCATAACTCACAAAGACTTCTTTAAAATATGCAGCTCATCATTATTTAACATTAAGGTTTTATTTTTTTAAAATACTTTAAACCACATAATTTAAAGGAAATTTTATGCCTCCCAGAAAAGTAAAATCAAAAAAGTTTGTACTTGATACCAATGTTATACTTCATGACAGTACCTGTATTTATAAGTTTGGAACTAATCATATAATTATTCCAATAACTGTTCTTGAAGAACTTGATCAGTTCAAAAAAGGAGATTCTGTGCTTAATTACAATGCCAGGAATTTTTTAAGGGAACTTGACTCGATTTCAGGCCCTAAACTTTTTAACGGGGGTGCAAAAATTGGCAAAGGATGCGGTAAAATTTCAGTGAGGCTTGAATCTGATTTCTGTGATGAGCTTTTGAAGAATTTTTCAAGGGATAAACCAGACCATCATATTTTGAATATTGCATTCAGTCTTATGAATGAAGAACCACAAAGTCAGGTTATTCTTGTTACAAAGGATGTAAACCTGAGAATGAAGGCAAAGGCTGTAGGGCTTTTGTCTGAGGATTATACAAGTGATCATGTAAGAGACCCTAAAAAATTATACAGCGGCCATAGGGTTTTTGAAGGGGTAAGCGAAGAACTTGTAGATTCTGTTTATAAGTTTGACTATGAAATTACACCGGAGAGTCTTGATTATGAAAAAACTAATCTTCTTCTACCAAATGAATATGCCATAGTTAAATCTATTGAAGGTAAATCAGCATTATGCATGAGATGTGGAGACAAAAATTATTTAAAAAGAGTGTTTAAAAACAGTGCCAGCAAAATTGTCCCAAGAAATGCTGAACAGGCATTTGCACTTGATGCTCTTACCGACAGAAATATCCCCCTTGTAACGGTTACTGGCAAGGCAGGAACAGGAAAAACACTGCTTGCAATTGCAGCAGCCCTTGAAAAGAAACGCTATTACAGGCAGATTTTTATTTCCAGACCTGCAATTCCACTTTCTAACAGGGATATTGGTTATCTCCCAGGTGATATAAACTCCAAGCTCAATCCCTATATGCAGCCGATATATGACAATATAGGAGTAATAATGAATAATGGTTTTTCAGAAAATAAAAATCAGAAATCATTTCATGATCTTGTTGAAGAAGAAAAAATAGTGGTTTCACCTCTTTCATATATCAGGGGAAGAAGCCTTGTTAAAATTTTTTTTATAGTCGATGAAGCTCAGAATTTAACTCCGGGTGAGGTGAAAACCATAGTAACAAGAGCAGGGCAGGGAGCAAAAATTGTGTTTACAGGAGATGTTTTCCAGATTGACCATCCTTATTTAAATACAAGTTCAAACGGTCTCAGTTACCTTATTGATAAAATGGCAGGAAATCAAATGTATGCACATATAAATCTTGAAAAAGGTGAACGGTCTGAACTTGCAGAAGCTGCTGCAGATATTTTGTAAATATAATTAGTGCAACAAAAGCTTAGATAATATAATATGGACTGAAGTTCGGTTTCATTTTATCATCTAAAACCAGATTTCATTTTATTAATTTTAATATTTCGGAGAAAAAATGTCTGATTTATTTTTAAAGCCGGAAGTGTTGTGGTTTATCACAGGGCTTGTAATGCTTGTTGCAGAGCTTATAACCCCTGGCTTTATAATTATTTTTTTCGGTTTCGGAGCCTGGGGAGTTGCAATTATCTGTCTTGTATTTGACATAAGCCTCGATGCTCAGCTGTCAGTATTTCTTGTTTTATCTCTTCTGCTTCTTTTCCTTCTAAGAAAAAAACTAAGTTCAGTCTTTACAGGAACAAGGCAGGATGTTTCTGATGAGGGAGCAGATGATATAATTGGAGAAAAAGCTGTTGCTTCAACCGATATTTCTCCTGTTTCAGGAGGAAAGGTAGCCTTTCGGGGAGCTGATTGGGCGGCAGATTCAGATTTTGAAATAAAGCAGGGTGAAAATGTTATTATTACGGGAAGAAAAAGCATAAGACTTATTGTTCAACCATTTAAAAAAGAGGAGTAAACATGACAGGGTATTCACTTATCATAATCGGTCTTGTTGTTTTTGCAGTTATTGTTGTCATTAAGACGGCAAGGGTTATTCCCCAGAAAGAAGCGTTTGTTGTTGAAAGACTTGGTAAATACAGGGCAACACTTCATGCAGGATTTCATATTCTTGTACCGTTTCTCGATAAGGTCGCATACAAGCACACATTAAAGGAGCAGGCAATAGATGTTCCTCCTCAGACCTGTATAACAAAGGATAATATTGCAGTTGAAGTTGACGGTATTTTATACATGCAGGTTCTTGATGCAAACAAGGCATCCTATGGAATAGACAACTACAGGTTTGCAGCAATTCAGCTTGCACAGACAACCATGAGAAGTGTTATAGGTAAAATGGAGCTTGATAAGACATTTGAGGAAAGGGACAACATAAACGGAACTATTGTTGAAGCTGTAGACAAGGCATCCGATCCATGGGGAGTAAAGGTTACAAGATATGAAGTCAAAAACATTATTCCTCCACAAAGCATAAAAGATGCAATGGAAAGACAGATGAAGGCCGAAAGAGATAAGCGTGCTGCCATTGCGGAATCAGAAGGTGACAGGCAGGCAAGAATAAACAGAGCCGAGGGTATGAAAAAGGAAGCAATTTTTGTATCGGAAGGTGAAATGCAGAAAAGAATAAACGAAGCAGAAGGCCGTGCCCAGGAAATTTTAAAGGTTGCAAATGCCATATCTGAAAGTCTGAGAATTGTTGCATCTGCAATAAATGAAGAAGGTGGTGCCGAAGCTGTTAATTTAAGAATTGCAGAACAGTACATTACCGAATTTGGAAATATTGCAAAAGAATCGACTTCTCTTGTTATACCTACTGATCTTTCTGATATTACTGGATTTGTGAAAACTATGGGAAGCTTTATGGATAAGGGTAAAAAGGTTTCCTGATTTTTTTAGATGAATCAGCAAAATAAATTTCCACTGTTTAAAACGGCATTCAGGTCTTTGTCTGATGCCGTTTTTGGTTTATTTCGGTAGTGTTTAATATTCTGTGTTATGATTTAGAAAAAAGCAAATTGTTATTATTAAGTTCTTGGTTTTGCAACTTCATAAATTTTATTGCCCACTCGTTTGCCAACGGCAAGAAACCAAATGACCGTGCAAATTTTTTTATAAACTTAGGTCTATATAATTGTAAAGCTTATAAAAGTGATTAAATATTTACACATTTTATTGATACAATTTTCCTCCGTGATTTAACCAACCATCTTCGTGATTTCCAGTAGGATCATGGTGTGTCCAATGAATAGTACCACCTTTTGAGTTCCATTCATACTCTCCATAAAAATTTATGTGATCTCCAAGTTTTATGTCTTCAATTTTTGGAGCTAGATCAATATTATGAGCAATGATAAGAGTTTGACCAGAATTTAATCTTAAAATAAATCTTTGATGTCTGATTCCTATATTATCGTCTGATAAAATCTTCACTACTTTACCTGAACCACCAATCTGAAAATTATTATATTTATAATGAAAGGCATTTTTAATAGCCTCATCGCTTGAAGAAAGTCCATTATTTACAAAAGGTATAAATTTTTTTATTGGGCTAAAAGAAATTTTTTCTGGAAAATTTGAGGATAAGCCATAAGTATTAATACATATAATTAAAAAACAACAATTTGCTAGAACAGTTATCCAGTAAGTTATTCGAAAAGATATTTTTTTAGATTTATGTCTTAAAAAACTTTGCGCAATTTTGGCGCCTGGCCAGCCACCCAGTAGTGATAATATATGCAATGTTGTTTCAGCAGTCCGCCATTTACCCAATTCAGCAGCATTTTTATCTTTCGCGTAACTTAAAAATGTTGCAGCACTCATGACTGCATATATGTAAATTAACTGGACTGGAATTAGCTTTGATTTGGAGAGGTAATATAAAACGATAGAGAATAAGCATAAAAGAACAAAAGAAAAGAACTTTTGTCTCAGCTCTCTGCCATTGTTTTTATGCCCTTTTAATGGAATGACCTTAGTTGCACATAAGCGTCTTTCTTCATCAATTGACTTGTAATATTGTACTTCTATATTTTTTTTTGGTCTCTTATGTTGGCGACTGTATTCATTGATGTGAAAAAATAATGACTTACCACCAGATTTGGGAGTTATGAAACCAAATCCTTTTTCTTCATTCCAATTTGTAATGATACCAGTTTCTATATTCATATCTGTTTCTATGTTCAGTCATTCATTGATAAGATCTGTATAGCCCAAAATATTTTTTATATTTCACAATTCCAAAGCTGTCAATAAAGCAGGTTTTCCAGCGGGATAAATTATTTTTTTTAAAGAAAATGCATAAACCAGGACAAGTTAAGAGAAAACTTCTGAAATTAATTTGTAATAAAAAATAATAAACCCATCCACAGTAAACTTCAGATAATCCGAAAGAATAAAATCGGATAACCAAAGACTAAGGATGGGAAAATTTATATCTGGACTTGAATGTAATAATCAGAAACTAAATATTTTCCTTTTTAACATAAAATCTGATTTCAGCTCCTGTAACCTCGCTTCTTCCCATATACCAGAAGGTAAATATAAATATTGACTCAAGAAAAATAATAACTGAAGGGTTCCATATCATTGAAATTCCTTTTGTAAAATCAGGTACAGGGGTTTTGTCAGGAAGGATGAAAGTTAAAATTATACCGTAAAAAACAGATATAAGAGCAAAAATCTGGTATGCCGAAAGAAAAGTGTATCCTCCTCTGAAGTCAAACCTCAGAGTTTCTGAAAAAGCTCTCCATAGCTGGGTAACTACAAGAGATAAAATAAATCCTGTTTTAAAATATCCCATGAAAAAAAGATAAACAGAAAAAAGAGCCGTAAAAACATAGAGAACAGAAGTGATTCCCTGAATTGGAACAAGAGAGCAGTTTTCAAGGTCTGATTCATATGATGCCTTTTTTGTATTTCCGGTAAATATAAAATTAAATTTTTCAAATAAAGGCCTTAAAAATTTATTTGTTTCTTCAATCTTTTTTCCGTAGCAGCACCCAAAACTTATGCATGCAAGCCTTCCAAGACCCTCGCCGAATGCATAGGCAGAAATCATTGCGCACATTAAGGGAATTACTGGAAAATCGAGATTGTGAAAAATAAGTTTTTCAGCCATCAAAAACCAGAACGGAGCAATTATAAATCCAAAAAAAGATGCTCCTCCTATTGTAAAGGTATGTTTTTTGTTTTCAACAATTCTTGCAATAAGCCTTGAGGCAGGAATACAGGCAAAAAGGACCGGGACTCCTGCAATAAAAACAGATTTATAGTCATTTAAAATTGAAAGCGAGAGGAGAAGGTATATAAAAACGCCTGCCATGTATGCAAATCCGCTGATAAATCCGTAAAATGTCAACGGCCTTGCACTCCAGTTTCCATCAGCTTCTTTTTTTAAGGGATATGCTCCCATCATCTGCCATTTTTCAAGTGGAAGAAATTTAAATCCTGCATACATTAAAGCAAAAGATATAATCCCTGTGATAAAAATAAAAACAATTAATTCCATTAAATAAATTTCCTTTTATAATTTCACTGCAATCTGTTCGCGTACATTCAAGTCAATTTCAACAAGTGGATTTTCAAAGTCATTTGTAAAAATTGAAGGAATATTTTTTAGCTTTGAAAAAAACAAAAGGTCTTCATCAAACCTGACTTTGTTTTTTTCAAATAAAAGAACAACAGTTGAGCTTCCCGGTGCAAATCTGCTTTTTGGCATACCTTTTTTTAAAAAAAGTCCTTTTTTCATTTCTTTGTTTTCTTCATAAAGATTGCTGCTGCAGCACTGGATTATCTTTCCTATCATCAGTGCCGCAATTTCAACCATTGCTACCATTCCCGCTTTTGTTCCGCCTGAAACATCAGTATTTATGATTGTCACTGCACGTCTGTTTTTTGAAAGAGGCTTTTCAATTTTTTGCACTGCATAGGGATTGCAGGAATGATTTGCACCTTCAATTTCATAAAAATCTTCAACAATTCCTGAAACAGGGCAGTGATTATAATGATATTTATCCGGTGTAAGCCGGAAAACTGCAAAATTCCCAAGTTTAAAAGTGTCAGTCCATTTTTTTTTGCTTATGAGCTCTTCCATTGAAAAAAACTTGTTTTTAATAAAAAAAACAGAGTTTGAATTTTCATCTCCAATTGAAATTCTTGAGTCACATGGAGATACAATTGAAAAATCAGAATCAGGCATTGGTCTTTTGGCTAGATAATTTATTTTTCTTTCAAAAACAGATTTTGGGGTTTTGTATGATTCAAGATCCGGATAAAGCTCGCTTTTTTCAATTGAAAATTCATCCAAAAGTTCGTTTACCGATTTTAAAGGATTCAGGGCTGGTAAAAAGTCATAATAAAAAAAAGCCGCAGCCTTTGAGCTTCTTGAACTTGTAAGCATTTTAAAGAGAAAATTGTAATTTTCCCTTAAAGGGTCGTATAAAAATTTTACCATTGAATTTGAAAAGAATTTTTCCTTTACAGGGTTACCTGTTTTTCTTTCTATATAAAAATGTTCCATTTCAGACCTTTAAATTGATGATTTTATATCAGTGCTTAAAACTATAAGCATAAGGGAAATAAGTTTTGAAATTTCAAACTGTGTAAGTGAATTTTCAAAAAAATCTTTTTTCCTTTTTTCAAGAAATTCATAAGGGCTTTCGTTTTTTAATACTGATAAAACTGCCTTTTTAATTTTCCTGTCCCTGAAAGAAATCAGCTCGAGTTTTTTAAACTCCTGAATAACCTCATTCCAGGCTTCCTTAAGGTGCTTTAATCTGAGTGTGTGTCTGTAATAATCTTCCATTGATTCATTGAAGTCTTTAGCATTGATATCAATTGGTGATTTCTTTTTAAAATTTTCCATGACAGATTTTGTCATTTTTGACGATGCTGAAAGTCCTGATTCGTTTTTAAGTCTTGATTCAAGGTCTTTCAGTACAAAATCAAGACCTGCTTCCTTTATTATGGGTTTTGCATCCTGTTTAATTATTTTTAAAAGAGCATTTTTATAATCTTTTGTTTTTACTTCAAAATATCCCTTGTATTTTGAAGATGTTTTTATGTCTTCCACGTGTGAAAGAATTTTTTTTAGAAACTTATTTGTTGTATTTTTTTTGACATAAAATGAGCTGATTCCAGAAGCTTCGCAGAAAACAGGCTGTCTTCTTTCACTTTCAGTGAACACAGTATCTGGAATATCTTTGTGACAGAGTTTTTCTTCTAAAATATATTTGTATGCAAGTGAGGTAATGACAGCCTGGAGAATCTGTGCAAATCTCATATCCTCGTTGAAATTTTCAAATGTTGAATAAAATCTTGCCTCAAATCCACAAAAACCGCATTTGTCAAATTCTCTTGTCCTGAAAAGAAGATATAAGGGCATTTTTTCATTGAATATTCCTGAATTTGAAACCTCTTCAAGAAGTTTTTTCTGGTTTCCAGGTTTTCCGTCAAGACATGGGGATGAAGGTGAACTCATAACAGATACAAAATAATCCAGAAGTCTTATGTCAGGTATAAAATCTCCCTTGAACCTCAAAGTTTTTTTGATAAGAAAATCAAGCCATTCAGGGCCAAAAGGTGTTATGTGCCTTGAAAAAATTGAGTTTTTTGCTTTTGATTTCCAGTTCTTCCAGAACATTCTCAAATGAGTGTAGTCAAGCTGGTGCGGAAGAAATCCAAGTGCCTTTTCAGGGTGAAAATCAGTGAAATCCATTCTGTATGGAGATGCGGAATAAGTGTTTATAAAAAGCGGGACAAAATGCTCAAATATTTTTGTGACAAGATCTCCTGTGTTTTTTTCAATAACTGAATCATATAAAGAATCTTTTTCCAAAAAAGCTTTTGTAAGCTTCATGCTTCCGGTGCTTATGTGAGTGCCGTTATTTGCAAGGCATGTGTTTGAGGTGTTTGGAAGAACAACAAGATTTGACTGAATAATCTGGCAGTCTTTAAGCTTTTTTACGGCATTTAGCTGACTTCTTGAAAGAACTTCATGACAAAGGGACATGTATTGATATTTTTCTTCTCCAAATCTCCATCCTGATAAGCACGGGCTCATAAAAAGTTTTCTGTAAAATGAGTCAGGAATAAGTTCATTTAGTTTTTTCTGTTTTAAGGGAGTGTGTGAAGCAAAATATATCATTGCTGTCTGGCCGTATTTTTCGAGCTCAAATTTTTTATTGGAATACTGGATTAAAAGGTTTGTAAGGAAAAGCCTTTTAAGGGTTTCTTTTACAAACCCTTTTCCTGCATCTTTTCCTGTTTCCATTTTTGTAACATAAAATGAAACAAGTTCAGGAGAGGTATTGTCATTTAAATAGGCTCTCATTACCTTTTCTCCGGTTTGCCTTATTGTTTCATCGGTTTTTTCAGAAAAACTTATTGAGTCTGCAACAGCAATTTTTAAAAGATAGCTTATTGGAATTCTTAAAAATGTTTCATTGCCTTTTTTTATGAAAAAATTCTCCTTATCTGTTCTTAATTCAGATTTTGGGTTGTTTCTGTCTGATCTCAGATCTGAAAAAAAGACTGCTTTTGCAAAGGGAGTAAGTTTTTTCAAAGGGAATTTTACAAAACTGTTTTCATAGATTTCGTTTTCTTTTTTATATAGATTTTCAATACCTTTTATTAGTGAAGGAGAAATGTCTTTGTTGAGTGTTTTTTCCTCCATGTTTTTAAAAAACGGAGATTCAAGTATCTGAGTGCAGATGTCAATATCTTGAAAGTTTCCCATGCATGAGGCCTGAAGCTCATTTTCTATTCCTGTTGTACAGTCATCTCCGAAAAAAGGGAGATCCCCGGGTTTTATTGACGACTCACTTGTCTTGATTGAAAATAATCCGGAGGAGGAAGGGTTTTGTTCTGGGGAATTTTGCTCAATTTTAAAAGTGGTTTTCAATTTTTACCTTGAAGCTTTATGGTTTTTTCATCTCCGGATAATTTTCAGTGCCGGTTTTGTAAATGTATAGGTTTTTTTAATTTGGCTTTTATTAGCACAGTGTAAAATTATCATAAGTTTTTCAGGAATAATTTAATTCCAGATTCCAGATTAATTTGTTAAAATCAAGTTCCTTTCAGATATTGGTTTTGACAAAAAATATATATAAATGTATGGAAAGCTTTTTATTCGGATTTAACCTTTAAGGATTAATATTTAAAAAAATTAACAATATTTATTTCCAGGGGAGGAGAAATGTTTAAATTTATTGAAAATTATTTCGGGTTTAAAAGCCACGAAACAAATTTGAAACAGGAAATGATAGCCGGTACAACAACTTTTTTGACAATGGCCTATATTATTTTTGTTAACCCGGATATTCTTTCAGCTACAGGAATGGATAAGGGAGCACTTATTACTGTTACAATACTTGCTTCATTTCTTGGTACAATGCTTGCCGGAGTCTGGGGAAATGTTCCATTTGCAATGGCTCCAGGTATGGGACTCAACGCATTTTTTGCCTTCAGCCTTGTAATAGGTAAGCAGGTTACCTGGCAGACAGCTCTTGGTGTTGTCTTTCTTTCCGGGGTATTTTTCCTTCTACTTACACTTACAGGTGTAAGAAAATGGGTTGTATTTGCAATCCCAAAGGAAATCAGGCTTGCTACCGCAGCTGGTATTGGGCTTTTTATCACTTTTATCGGATTCAAGGGAATGGGGCTTATTGTTTCTAATCCTGCAACTCTTGTGGGTATTGGAGAAATGTCAACTCCTGTTTTTCTTGGTCTTACAGGACTTGCAATTATAGCTGTTCTTGAAGTTTTAAAGATTAAAGGCAGTATTTTAATTGGTATAATTACTGTAACTGTGGTTGGAATGATAACAGGAGATGCTTCTATACCTGAAAAATTTATTTCAGCTCCTCCTTCACCAGCTCCAATACTTTTTCAGCTTGATATTATCGGTGCTTTAAAATGGAGTTTGTGGGGTGCAATTTTTTCATTTATCTTTGTTGACCTTTTTGATTCCCTTGGAACAATTCTTGCCTGCTCCTATGAGGCAAAACTTGTAAAGGAAGACGGCAGTATAGATAAAATTGACCAGGTTCTTGAAGCTGATGCTGTTGCAACAATAGCAGGAGCCCTTCTTGGAACAAGTACAACAACAACATATGTTGAATCAGGTGCTGGTATAGCAGAAGGTGGACGTACTGGATTTACAAGTGTTGTAACAGCACTTTTATTTCTTCTTGCACTTTTATTCACTCCGTTTATTGCAATAGTTCCTGCCTTTGCAACAGCTCCTGCACTTGTAGTGGTTGGTGTGTTCATGTTTAAAAATGTCGGGATAATAGATTTCAGCAAATTCGAGACAGGGGTTCCCGCTTTTCTTACAATGATTTTAATGCCTCTGACATACTCAATTTCTATGGGACTTGCTGTTGGATTTGTTTCCTACTGCATTCTTGGTGCTTTTTCAGGTAATTTTAAGAAAATTCATCCTCTAATGTGGGTTATTGGCGTTTTTTCTCTTATTGATATAATTTTAAATACTATTTAATAATTCTAATCTTTCACCGGTAAAAAAATTTTAATATTAGTTTTTTTGCCGGTGTTTTTTATATATGGAGCGGCTGATGTCTGATAAAGTTAAAAAATTTTATATTTCACCTGAAATGCTTGAAAATGACTCATGGGGATTTGCAAAAAAACTTTTTAAAAAAAATCTTGATTTTGATCTCTTTGTAGGAGTTACAAGGGGAGGAGCACAGGTTTCTGTCTATATTCAGGAAGTTTTTGCTGTGCTTACAAAAACAAAAAAAAAGTATGCAACTATCCAGGCTCAGTCATATAAAGGAGTTTATGAAGCTTCTGATGAAGTTGTTGTAGATAATATTGAAGGTGTAATGCGTCAGATTGAAGACGGAACAAGGGTGATTGTAATTGATGATATATTTGACAGGGGAAAAACCTTTGAAGCTGTTAAAAAAAAGCTGCTTGAAAAAATTGATAAAAAAAATGTTTCCCTCACCATGGCCGCACTTTACTACAAACCTGAAAACAGGATTGCTGATATGCTGCCTGATGAATACTATAAAACCTTTGAATCACATCAGTGGATTGTTCTTCCCCATGAGCTTGAGGAACTGACAGAAAATGAAATGAAAGCCAAGGGGTTTATATTTCCTGAATAATATGTATGTTAAAACTTTCTGAGTTTCTATGGCATGGTCGATGACAGTGTTGAAAAGACTTTGTTCAGGTTAAAATAAAAAACGGAATTTTATTCATGAAAATTCCGTTTTTTATTTTTAACTTTTTTAGTTAATCTTGTCTCTTAATTTGCCTGAGCACTTGAATGTGACAATTTTTCTGGGTCTTAGCATAAGGTCATCACCTGTTGCCGGGTTTCTTCCTCTTCTTGCTTCCTTGTCCTTCAGACAGAATTTGCCAAATCCCGAGATTAAAATATCTTCACCGTTTTCAAGGCTTTTTTTCATTATTTCAAGAAGGGTTTCTACAAGCTCAGATGCATCTTTTTTACTGAAACCCAGTTCATAAACCTGTTCGATAATGTCATTTTTGGTCAGTGCCATTTAAACTCCTAAATTTTAATTCCTGCAAGACTTTAAGATTTATAAAGGGAAATCCCCTTTTTTGTAAATGTGTTCAAAACAATAATCATAATATAAGGCTTCTTTTTCAATAAGAGACCTGTCTGATTCCTTAAGCCGGTTTTCTGTTATTTCCTTTATCCATATTTTTTTTGAAAAGGTATATATTTTTTCATATATATTTTGATACTCCAGACCTTCTCCCTGCTTTTCAAGATATGATTTCATACCTTCAAGCACTGCCTTGACAGAATTGACATAGCCTGTTCCATCGTCTGTGAAATTTTGACTTTCCCTGCAAAGGGAGATAACTATATCTTTAGTCATTTTAGTGAGATGTTCTTTTTTGCCCTTGTCCATGGCAATTCTCCAAAATTGTTTTCACCAGGCTATTCAAAATCCCTAAAGACCGATGAAATATATTTTTATTTGTTGTTCGTCAAGCTATCTTTTTATTCTTTTTTATATTTAAGTACTTGAAATATCGGCACTTGAAAAAAAAAAGATTTAATTGTAGAAGAAAACAGCTTTAAGCATTAAGTTCTAAAAAAGTCTAAAATATTTTTTGTTTCAGTTTTTTTGAATTAAATCATTTTTAAATTGCTGACTTTTTAAAAAATAATTCAAGCGATTTTCAATTAATTGACATTGTTAAAAAATATTTTTTTGTCTTAACAGCATACTTAAAAGAAAATCAAGAAAAAAATTAATGGATTTTACTGAAGAATTAAAAACCGATGAATTTAAAAGTTTTGAAATATCCGGCATAAATTCTGGAGTATGCGGATATGCAGTCTCAAAAATTAAAGAAGCTCTTTTAAAACCTGTGTTTGTTTTTGCAAGGGATGAAGAAGAGTGTGAAAGACTTGCCCAGGATACTTCTTTTTTTTTAAGTGAAGATCAGATTCGAATTTTCCCTGGTTATAATCAGGATATCTTTAAATCAGATTCCTTTCATATGGAAACTGCAGCCAGACGAATAAAGCTTTTATTTGAAATCCATGACGGCTCTTTTAATAATATTGTTTTTATTCCCTGGACCGAGGCGCTTCGTTATATAATACCCGGAAAAAAACTTGATGAAAGTGTTGATATTTACGGTGTTTTAGAAGATGTAAAAATGGACGACATAATATCAAAACTTTCAAAGCTTGGGTACTCAAGAGCCTCATTGGTAGAAGAGCCCGGAGATTTTGCAGTAAGAGGTGGGATTCTTGATTTTTATCCTCCTTTGTATGATGAACCAGTAAGAATTGAATTTTTTGGTGATCAGATTGAATCTATCCGCATTTTTTCAGTGGTCACCCAGAGAAAAATAAGGGACATAGAAGAGGTCTTTGTTGCACCGGTAAGTGAGGTGGTTTTTACAGAGGATCAAAAGGACGGTATTTTCTCAAAAATAAGGATAAAAGGAGCTGAGGCAAATGCATCTGTTGATGCAGTAAAATCTGTCCTTGAAAGGATCAGGGAAGAGGGAAGTTTTCAGGGAATTGAGTCTCTTTTGCCCCTTTTTTATGAATCAAAGGCAACTTTTGCAGATTATATCCCGGATGACAGTGTTGTATTGTTTTCAAATTCTTCGGGTTTTAAAGAAATTTTTGATGAAGTTTTTAAAAAAAATGAAGAAAATTACTACAATGCACTTGAGGCCGGTTTTTTTATCCTTCATCCAAGAGAACTTTTTGAATCAGCTGAATCTGTCAGGCAAAAACTTTTCAGGCATAAAAATATAAATTTAAGAAATCTTCCCGGAAATGATAAAGGAATAAAAAATTTATTTTTAAAAGTTCAGGACAACTCATGGGTGAAATCACAGCTCAAAGCAAAAACAGGATCTGATTTTCCCCTTTCTCCTCTTTCAGAATGGGTTTTTGAGAAGAAAAAGAAAAATATTCTCCCTGTAATTGTTTGTTCTTCAAAAACTCAGTGTGAAAGGCTTTCTTCAGTTCTTAAACCCTATGGAGTTGATGCTGAGTTTTATCCACAGTTTTTTTCTTTAAAAAACAATTTAAAAAGATCAATTATTTCTTCTGCTGTAATAGTTGCCGGAGATCTTGCCAGCGGTTTTACCTTTGAAGACCAAGGTCTTGCAATAATAACCGAGAATGAAATTTTTGGTGTAAAACATGCAAGAAGAAAAAAGGTAAGGAAGCTTGCAGGAGAAAGAATTTTCTCTCTTAACGAACTTAATATTGATGATATTGTGGTTCACGGTGAACACGGCCTTGGAAGATATAAGGGGCTTGAAAAAATCAGTATCGGAAGTATTGATGGTGAGTTTGCCATTGTTGAATATTTTGACAATGACAGGCTTTATGTACCTGTTGACAGAATAAATATACTCCAAAAATATGTCGGTGCTGAAAATTCAAAAGTAAATCTCGACCGCCTTGGTGCAAAGGAGTTTACAAAGGCCAAGGAAAAAGCAAGAAAAAAAGCTGAAAAAATTGCAAAGGAACTTCTTTCTGTTTATGCAAAAAGGGAAATTGAATCAGGGTATGCATTCAGTCCGCCAGATGATCTTTTCAAGGATTTTGAGGCAGGGTTCCCATATGTTGAAACAAGCGGTCAGCTCAAGGCTATAAAAGATGTTTTAATGGATATGACCTCCAAAAAACCAATGGATCGGCTTGTATGCGGTGATGTTGGTTATGGAAAAACTGAGGTTGCCGTAAGAGCGGCATTTAAGGCATGGAGTGAGGGAAGGCAGACTGCAGTTCTTGTTCCAACAACAATTCTAGCAGAACAGCATTACAAGACATTTTCAGAAAGATTTGAAGGCTATCCTGTAAATATTTTTGTTTTAAACAGGTTTAAAACAAAAAAAGAGCAGCTCCAGACCATAGAAAAAATGATGTCAGGTGAAGCTGATATTGTAATTGGAACTCACAGGCTTTTGCAAAATGACATAAAATTTGAATCCCTTGGACTTCTTGTGATTGATGAAGAACAAAGATTTGGTGTAAAACACAAGGAAAAAATCAAGTCAATAAGAGCTTCTGTTGATGTTTTGACCCTGACAGCTACACCAATACCACGAACACTTCACCTTTCACTATCTGGAATAAGGGACATAAGCATTATCTCAACTCCCCCTGAAGCAAGACAGCCTGTTAACACATATATCTCGGAGTTTGATGAAAATGTTGTAAAAGATGCTGTTTTAAAGGAGATAAAACGAAACGGACAAGTTTACTTTGTTCATAACAGCATAGAAACAATTGATGGAATCTGTTCTTTTCTTGAAAAAATTCTTCCCAACGTAAAAATTGGAAAAGCACATGGAAGAATGCCGGAAAAGCAGCTTGAAGAGGCCATGAAAAAGTTTATTCATAAAGAAACAGACGTGCTTGTCTGTACAACTATAGTTGAATCAGGTCTTGATATTCCGGATGCAAACACAATGATAATAAACAGAGCTGATCGTTTCGGACTTTCCCAGCTTTATCAGCTAAGGGGCAGGATAGGACGCGGAAGAAATCAGGCCCATGCCTATCTTTTTATTCCTGAAGAAAACCGTCTTACAAAAGAAGCCCAGAAAAGACTTAAGGTTTTAATGCAGTATTCTGAACTTGGTGCAGGATTTCAGCTTGCAATGGGTGATCTTCAGATAAGAGGTGCAGGTGATATTCTTGGAGCTTCCCAGTCAGGACATGTTTCTGCCATAGGATACGACATGTTTTTGACTCTGCTTCAAAATGAAGTGGCAAATCTTAAAGGCGAGGAAATTAAGGAACCTCTTGAGCCTGAAATAAATATTGGTCTGAGTGCCTATATTCCGGAAACATATATTCCAGATATTGATCAGAGAATGATTCTTTACAGAAGGCTTTCAAGACTTACTGAAATTAAGAGATTGAAGGAATTCAAGCTTGAGCTTTCCGACAGATACGGAACTCTTCCAAAAGAAGCTGAAAATCTTTTACTTAAAATCATGCTTAGAATCTTGTGCGTGAAATCAGGGATAACCCAGCTTGATATGAACAAGAGCGGTCTTACTTTTATTTTTTCAAAAAACTATGTTAATAATCCTTTGACATTAAAAAGGCTTGCAGAACAGACTAAAGGCTGGAAGTTTGACACTACTTTGAAACTTTCTATTGATACAGCAGGTGTAAAACCAACTTTTTTAACTGTTAAAAAAATTCTTGACGATTTAAATGAATACATTCAAGGCAGATAGAATATCTAAATTAAGGCGTTTTATGAAAAAAATTATTTTTATTTTTATAATTATTGGTTTATTTTGCGGATGTTCCACAGAAAATGAAAAAAAAAGCAGGAATAAGTTAATTGCCGCTGTCGGCAGTTCAAAAATAACTCTTGAAGATTTTGAAGTTGCATTTGAAGTAACAAAACTTGGTTATTCACATAATTATGTCTTGAAAAATCTTGCTTCTTTAAAGGAAGATGTATTAACTCAGCTTATTGAGGAAGAGCTTATTGTTGAATATGCATCAAAAAAAGGCATTATCTATACTAGGGAAGAATTTGCAAAAGATCTGGAAAATGTAAAAAATGAGTATCCGGACAATGTTTTTGAAGAGCTTTTAAAGGAAAATGCAATTGAACCTGCTGTTTTTGAGAAAAGATTTAAGAGGGAAATGGCGGTAAAAAAAGCACTTTCAGCAATTATCAATGTAAATGTTGAAGTAGCAGAGGAAGATTTGAGGGATGCTTTTTTAAAATACTGTGAAATTAACAAACTGAATCCTGATGATGTAAGGGATGATACCGATATTACAGAAGCTGTTTTGATGAGTGTTAAAAGAAAAAAAATTCAGTCTGATTATGACAGTCTTCTTGATGAGCTTAAAAAAACAACACAAATTGATATTGATAGAGAAAACTGGGCTGAAGTATTAAAAGAGGGCAAATTATAATTAACAGGGACAAAGAATGAATATTTTTAAATATGCAGTTATTTTTTTTATTTTATTTTCACAGATATGCTTTGGTGAGCAAAAACTTGTGGACAGAATAGTTGCTGAAGTTGACAATGAGATTATTACCTATCGTGAGCTTGAAAAAGAAATTGAGCCTTTTGTAGAAAGAATAAAGGCTTCCGGATATTCAGAAAAAGAGGAGCAGGAACTTGTTGATGAGGTAAGAGCCAGGATGCTTAGAAACCTTGTTGATGAAAAAATTGCAGAGATTGCGGCAAAACGATCTAAAATTGAAATAGATGATAATGAAATTGAGCAGTTTTTAAACAATATAAAAATTGAACAGAATTTAACAACTGAAGAACTGGAGTCGGCTCTTTTGATGGAAGGAATGACTCTTGATGATTATAAAAAAAAATTAACCCGGCAGATTTTGAAAAGAAAACTGATAGATTATGAAGTAAGATCAAAAATTGTTGTTACAAAAGAAGATGTAAAAAAATATTATGATGAGAATTTAAAAAAATATCAGGGCGAAGAAGCCTTTGAAATCTGGCATATTACAATTCCTTCAGATCAGTATAGTGAAGAAGAAAAAGAAGATATTTTGAAAATTTTTGAAAATATCAGGGAAAATGCAGTTGAAAACAATAACTTCAAGGATGTGTCTTCTGGGGCGGATTCTTATTTTGAAGGATTAAAAGTACTTTCTGGCAATCTTGGCTATTTTAAAAAAGATGACCTTTCAGAATCCATAAAGTCAGTTATTGAAAAATTCGACAAGGGAGATGTAAGCTCTCCCCTGATAACATCCAGGGGGATTCAGATGTTTTATGTTTCCGATAGAAAAGTAACCAATAAAATCGAGTTTGCTGAGGCTGAACCTGAAATAAGAAGAATTATATACAATCAGGAAGTTGAGAAAAGATTTGAAAAATGGATAGAAAACCTAAAGCAGAATATGCACATAACAATAATTGAGTAAGGATAATCAGTGATGAACCAGGCTTCCATGAATTCTGTTCTTTTAAGAAAAACAGAGTTTGGAGATTTTGATTATATTCTGACCTATTTTACAAAAGAGCTTGGGAATATTTCTGTTATTGCAAAAAATGCCAAAAAAAGTAAAAAAAGGTTTTCAGGAAAACTTGAACTTTATACTGTTTCAAAAATTATTTATTCATCGGGCAATAATGGGGCAATGCCTGTTCTTACTGAAGTAACTCTGGAAGAACCGTTTGAAAATATAAGAATGGATATTTTAAAACTTGCATTTGCATCATACTGGGCAGAAATAATTACAAGCTGGATTCAGGCAAATAATCCCCAGGAAAAAATTTATGAACTTCTTACTTTTCTTCTTGGAGTTTTAAATGAAAATAAAATTTCACCCCAGGCTGCAAATCTTTATTTTCAGGTTCATTTTTTAAAGTTTTCCGGATTTGATCCAATGCTTTCAAAGTGTGCCTCCTGTGGAAAAGAACTTGAAAAAAGTCTTAAAAATTTCAGGTTCAGGTTTGACAAAGGCGGCATATTATGCAGTAAATGCTGTGATTTCTACAATGGAAGTCTTTCTGCTGTAAACCTGAAACAGCTTTTGTGGATAAGGCAAAACGAGTTTGAAACGGCATCAAAACTGAGGTTTTCTGTAAAAAATATAAAAGATTGTACCAGCTTTTTAAGCGGTTTTCTTTCCTATAACACAGGAAGGGAATTTAATTCACAAAGAATTATTAATTGTCTTGAAACCCAGGGGTTATGAGTTTTGAGGTAAAATAAAAAAGGAATTTATCAAAAAGCCATGATAAATTTAGACGAGGTTCTTGAAAAAAAAAAGATTTGTGCATCAGCTCCCTGCAGGATTGATTTTGCCGGAACTCTTGATATAAATACTTTCAGTTTTCCAATGGCAGATCTTTGTCCTGTAACATTCAATATGGCCATAGATCTTAGGACAAAGGTCAGTCTTTTACCTTATGAAAGAGATTATATAAAAGTCAGCTCAAAAGGTTTTCAAGACGCATGTTTTGAATCAAAGAAAGCCCCGTATGACCACGAGCTCGGACTGGTCTTTGCAATATGTGATGCCTTTGACTGTGCAGGAATTGAAGTTATAATTGAATCTTCATCTCCTCCTAGAAGTGCTCTTGGCGGTTCTTCTGTTTTTGCCGTTGCCCTTGTTTCTGTTTTTATGAAAATTTTAAATGGAGAAAGGGTTATAGCAAAAGATGCTGCATTAAGGGCTCATTTAATTGAAAGTGCAGTGGCGGGAGTACCCTGCGGCCTTCAGGATCATCTTTGTGCAGCTTACGGTGGTGCAAACGCATGGCACTGGACAGATGTATGGTCATGGCCTGATGTTACTAATACAACTCTTTTGAGAAAAAATGAATTTGAAAATGCAGGAAAACATTTTCTTGTAGCCTATACCGGAAAAACTCATGATTCCCATTCAGTTAATACCAGATGGAGAGAGCAGTTTGTTTCGGGAAAGCACAGGAATCTTTGGAATGAAATTGCGCTTCTTTCCCATGAGTTTTGTCTGTGTTTTGCGGAAAAGGATTTTTCAGGCCTTGGAACGATTGTAAACCGGGAGGTTGAACTGCGGCTTGAAATGACTCCTGATGTTTTGGATAACTCAGGCAGACTGCTTTATGAACTTGCAAGGAAGAATAATTGCGGGGCAAGGTTTACTGGAGCAGGGGCAGGAGGATGTATGTGGGCTGTTGGTTCAGAGGAAAATATTAAAAAACTCGAATCTTTATGGAGAAAAGAGCTTTCAAAAATTAAAGATGCAATGATTCTTGATACAAACCCTGAGCCGGACGGGATTTTATTTGAAGAAATTCATTACTGATAAAAATGTGTTTGTTTGTATAAAATATTGTTAACTGAATTCCAGAAGCCTTTTGAAAATAAAGGTTTTTTTGGTTAATTTCCAAATCGAAATATTTAAGGAAAATTTACTATGAATTTTCAGGATCTTGTTTTTAATCTTCAAAAGTACTGGGCAGATGAGGGATGCTTTCTGTCCCAGCCCTATGACACAGAAGTAGGAGCCGGTACTTTTCATCATGCAACTCTTTTAAGATCTCTTGGCCCTGAGCCGTGGAAAACTGCATATGTTCAGGCTTCAAGAAGACCTACAGACGGAAGATACGGAGAAAACCCCAACAGACTCCAGCATTATTATCAGTTTCAGGTTTTAATAAAGCCATCTCCGTCAGATATTCAGGAAAAATATCTAAGAAGTCTTGAAGTGCTTGGGATAAATCCCCTTGAACATGACATCAGGTTTGTTGAAGACGACTGGGAATCACCAACTCTTGGAGCCTCAGGACTTGGCTGGGAAGTATGGCTTGACGGAATGGAGATAACCCAGTTCACATATTTTCAGATGACAGGCAGTATCGAGGTCAAACCTGTTTCAGTTGAAATAACATACGGGCTCGAAAGAATTGCAATGTATATTCAGGGTGTTGACAATGTATACGACTTGAAATGGAACGATGAGTTAAGTTACGGCGATCTTTTCCATACCCAGGAAGTTGAGCAGTCAAAATATAATTTCGAGCTTGCTGATACTTCTCTTCTTCATGACTTTTTTTCAAAATACGAATCCGAAGCCCATCGTCTTATAAAAGAAGGTGTTGTACTTCCTGCATATGAATTCTGTCTTAAATGTTCACACACATTCAATCTACTGGATGCAAGGGGAGCTATAAGCGTAACTGAAAGAACAGGCTATATCGGAAGAATAAGAAACATTGCAAGGGCATGCTCAGAGGCTTTTCTTGAACAGAGAAGAGAAATGGGATTCCCCCTGCTTAAAAAACAGAATACAGGAAATTAGGATATGACTGATTTTTTATTCGAAATATCATCTGAAGAAATTCCTGCAGGATATATAAGTCCTGCCCTTGATTTTATGTCTTCATTCCTTGAAAAAAATCTTTTGGAAAAAAGAATAGATTTCAGGGAAATTTTAAGGTTTTCAACTCCAAGAAGGCTTGCTCTTATAATTAAAGATATTTCAGAAAAGCAAAAGGAAGCTCAGACAAAGGTTATGGGGCCTCCTGAAAAAGTAGCTTATAAAGATGGAAAACCTCAGACACCTGCAATAAAATTTGCTGAAAAAATTGGTATTGATGTAAAAGACATTCAGATAGAAGAAACTGAAAAGGGAAGATACCTCTCTGCTGTAAAAACAGAAGATGCTTTTTTTACAAAGGATATTTTAAAGGAACTTCTTGTAGAGCTTGTAAAAAAAATTCCATTTCCTAAGAGCATGAGATGGGCTGACCTTGATATGACTTTTGCAAGACCGGTTACTGGTTTTACAGCACTTCTTGGAACAGAGCTTATTGAGTTTGGAATAGAGGGAATAAAATCTTCAAAATATACTACAGGTCACAGGTTTCATAAAAACGGCAGTGTTTTGATTGAAACTCCTGATGAATATGAAAAAAATCTTGAAAATGCATTTGTTATTGCAGATACAAAAAAAAGAAGAAATTTTATTAAAGAGCAGATTAAAGAAGCTGGAATTAAAGCTGGCGGACATGTTTTTGAGGATAATGATCTTCTTGATGAAGTAACAAATCTAGTTGAGTATCCTGTTGTTTTAACAGGTAAATTTGAAGACAGATTTTTAAATCTTCCCGATGAAGTTTTATATACTGCAATGAAAAAGCATCAGAAGTATTTTGCAGTTTTAGATGACAATGAAAAAATGCTTCCATACTTTATTACAATTTCAAACATAAAGCCACTTGATGAAAAAATAGTTATAAACGGTAATGAAAGAGTTTTAAGAGCAAGACTTTCTGATGCCGACTTTTTCTTTGATGTTGATTCAAAAACAGATTTTGATACATGGAACAGGGAACTTGAAAATGTAATGTTTCAGGCAAAACTTGGTTCAATTAAGGAAAAGGTTTCAAGAGTTGTTAAAAATACTGAGTTCATATGTAAAAAACTCGGCTTTAATGAAAATGAAATAAGTGATGCAAAAACTACTGCTTCAATTTGTAAGGCTGACCTTGTATCCCAGATGGTTGGTGAATTTGCAAACCTTCAGGGTATAATGGGAAGAATTTATGCAGAAAATAAAGGATATTCAGAAAATATTGCAAAAGGCATAGAAGAGCATTATATGCCTGTTGGCGCAGGTGCAAAGCTTCCCGGTACAAAAACAGGATATGCTGTTTCAATCGCGGACAAGCTTGATTCGATCTGCGGATGTTTTTCAATTGGGCTTGTTCCAACCGGAGCATCAGACCCTTATGCCTTAAGAAGGCAGTGTATAGGTATTATCCAGATTCTAAAGGAGAAAAGAGGGTTTGCTTCATTAAGGGAAATGGCAGAATTTTCACTTGATCAGTTTTCTTCATTCATGACAAAAGATAAAGATATTGTTTTAGATGAAATAATGGAGTTTTTTGCAGTCAGAATGGAACAGATTCTTGTTGACGAAGGCTATTTAAGGGATCTTGTAATGGCTGTAATTTCAGCTGACTGTGATGTTATTCCAAATGTATGGGAAAGGGTTTCTGCAATAACTCTTTTACGTGAAAGCGACAAAGAGCATTTTTCATCACTTGCAAGCGGTTTTAAGAGAGTTGGGAATATTTTGAAAAAAGCGGATACTGTACCTTCTTCAATCGATGAATCTTTGTTTGAATCTGAAGATGAAAAAAATCTTTATAAAAAAGCAGAAGCTGTAAAGGAAAAATCAGCTGTTTTTGCAAAAGAGGGTAAAATCAAAGACGCACTTTTTGAGGTTGCCTCCATAAAAGATGAGGTCGACAGCTTTTTTGACAATGTAATGGTAATGGCAGAAGACGAAAAAATTAAAAACAACAGAATAGCTCTTTTATCAAATATAGCTGATATTTTTAAAGGGTTTGCAGATTTTTCAAGAATATCAGGATAAGAAAATTCGGAGGTATATATATGGCAGGTTTTGACCCTGAAAAGGATAAGGTTTTAAAAGAATGGAGATGCGAAGAAACAGGACTTGTTGTTTCAATAAACCAATATGGTGATGGAGAGCCTAAAGTTCAGATAGGCCCAAGAATTATTATGAAAAAGGACGGAACAGAAGGAGCTCCAAGAAAAGCCGGAAGACTCAGTGTTGAAGATATAATGTGGCTCCATGAAATAATTGATGAAATAAGAGATGAACTCCAGGATCTCTCCTTACCAGAATAACAGAAATGAAGAAGGCCTTGTAAGGCCTTTGTCAGTTTCTGAAAAGCCTCTTCCTTTAAAAGGAGTTTTGTGTGCAGTAAAAAAAGATTTTGATTTTTTACGGCAAAAGCTTTCATTAAAGGGAAGAGGTTTTGGTTTTTTAATGAGCCACGTTTATTTTGATGATTCCTGCTTTATCGCAGGGCCGTATTTTGGATCACCCTATGCGTGTGCCTTGCTTGAATCTTTAAAAAAATCAGGTGCTGACAATATTTTATGCTTAGGATGGTGTGGAGGACTTGGCTCTGAACTTGATTTCGGTGATATAATCATTCCGTCATCATTTGAAAATGAAGATTCAACCTATAAAAGTTATATTCTGGAAAATGAGAGCCTTGATTTCAATTCATCTTTCAGAATGAAAATCAAGAAAAGTTTGACTGAAAGCAATATATCTTTCAGGGAAGAAAAAATCTGGACAACAAATGCTGTTTTTCGTGAAACCAAGGCAAAGGCCGATTTTTTTAAAAACAGGGGAGCTTTTTGTGTTGAGATGGAAAATTCAGCACTTTATTATGCAGCTAATTTTTTAAATATAAATCTTATATGTATAAATATTGTTTCGGACCTTGTTTCAGAAGGAAAGTGGATTAAGGGATTTAAGTCAAAAGAATTTAATGATTCAAGAAAAAAAATTATTAACTGGGCGATTGATTATGTCAAAAAGTGAAGCTGAAAAAAGGATACTGGAACTTTCAAAAAAATTAAATTATCACTCCAGAAAATATTATATAGATGATGATCCTGAAATCTCAGATGCTGAATATGATCTTCTTCTGCAGGAACTTATCAGGCTTGAAGAAAAATATCCTGAATTTAAAACCCCGGACTCCCCGACAATAAGAATAGGTTCAAAACCGGTTTCAAAATTTGAAACCGTAAAGCATTTTGTTCCCATGATGAGTTTAAGCAATGCTTTAAACGAAGAAGAGTTTTTCGATTTTCATTCAAGGGTTGTAAAAAACTTAAAAACTGCTGAAGTCAGATATTCAATTGAGCCTAAACTTGACGGAATTGCTGTTTCCCTTGTTTATGAAAATTCTGTTCTGATACGGGCCGCAACAAGGGGAGACGGTTATATTGGCGAAGATATTACTGAAAATGTAAAAACAATTAAAACCGTTCCCTTGAAACTTTCAAAGAATATAAAAGGAATTTTTGAGGCAAGGGGAGAGGTGATCATTTCAAGAAAAGGTTTTGAAGAATTGAATCTTGAAAGGGAAAAAAAAGGAGAGCCTTTGTTCGCCAATTCAAGAAATGCGGCAGGAGGTTCTCTTCGCCAGCTTGATTCAAAGATTACAGCAAGCCGTCCCCTGGAAATTTATATTTATGGTGTTGGAAAAACTGATATTAAATATTTATCATTTACAGAAATGTTTTCAGATTTGAGGGAAATGGGCTTTCGTGTAAATGATCTCAATAAATACAGTCTTCTGCCTGATGAAGTTATAAAAACATACCGGAACTATCTTGAAAACAGAGACAGTCTTCCATATGAAATTGACGGTGCTGTTGCAAAGGTAGATGATTTCAGTTCCCATGAAATTTTAGGGGCAACCTCAAAAGCCCCAAGATGGGCAATAGCAATAAAATTTCCTGCCAGGGAAGAAACAACAAAAATTCTTGATATAAAGGTTCAGGTTGGAAGAACCGGTGTTCTTACACCTGTTGCAGAGCTTTTGCCTGTAAAGATTTCAGGTGCTCTTATAAAGAGGGCAACTCTCCATAACATGGATGAGATTGAAAGAAAGGACATAAGAATAGGTGATACTGTCTTTGTCCAGAGATCAGGAGATGTGATTCCAAAAATCATAAAAGTTGTAGAATCAAAAAGAACAGGCGATGAAGTAAAGTTTGAAATGCCAATAAACTGTCCTTCATGTTTTGAAAAAATTGTAAGGGATAAAGATCAGGCTGCATTCAGGTGCGTCAATGCATCATGTCCTGCCCAGCTCAAGGAAAAAATAAGGCATTTTACCTCAAAGGCAGGTTTTGACATAGACGGTTTAGGAGAAAAAATTGTTGAACAGCTTGTAGATAAAGGCCTTATTCATGAATTTTCAGATATTTTCAAGCTTTCCAAAGAAGAGCTTTCAGCTCTTGAAAGAATGGGAGATAAATCTGCAAAAAATCTTTTGGATGCAATAAACAGCTCAAAAAAGAAAAGCCTTGATGTCTTTGTATTTTCACTTGGAATAAAAAATGTGGGAAAACATATGTCTGAAGTCCTTGCTTCAAAGTTTCAGACCCTTGAAGATCTTTCAGATGCCGGTGAAGAAGATCTTTTGAATATAGAAGGTATAGGACCCGAAGCTGCAAATGCAATAAGGTCTTTTTTCGAAAATGAGACAAACAGAAAAATAATTGATAATATTTTAAGTTCAGGTGTTGAAATCGAAAATCCTGAGTTTGAAAAAAAGACAGAGAAAACAGCTCTTTCCGGTAAAACCTTTGTAATAACAGGGAAAATTGAAGGGTATTCAAGGCCGGAACTTGAAAAAATAATTAAAGATCTGGGCGGAAAAACATCCGGCAGCGTAAGTAAAAATACAGATTATCTTATTGCAGGTGAAAAAGCCGGTTCTAAATTTGACAAGGCAAAAAGCCTTGGGATTGAAATTATTGATGCTGATTATTTATTGTCATTTATTGAGGGAAAATAAAAACCCCGGGGAATTCAATGTCTGAGCTTGATGGTGTTTTTGAAGAAAATTTCAGGGTATTATATTCTGATGTTGATTTTAAAGGTGAGATTAAGTCCGCAAAGATTTTAAGCCTGTGTCAGGATGTTGCAAGCAGACATGCATATCAAATGGGGCTTTCAGCTCTTCATATGGCAGAAAAGGGAAAAATCTGGGTTGTTCACAGATATGAGCTTGAGTTTAATAAAAAACTTTTCTGGGATGAAGAATTTAAAATCATAACATCAAGATATCCTTATAAAAAACTTTATGAAATGAGAAGATTCGACTTTCTTGATTCAAAGGGAGAGCCTTTTGTAAAGGGGCTTTGTTCCTGGGTGCTTGTAGATAAAAAAACAAAAAGACCTTCAAGACTTGATCGGGTTCTTGAACAAAGTTTTTTTGGAGAAAAGGAAAATCCCGTGTTTTTTCCATCGGAAGTAGAAACTCCCTTAAACCCTGTTTTAATGGGAACTTACAGAGCTTTAAGAGATGATACAGACTATAACAATCATGTAAACAATACTTCATATTTAAAATGGGCAGAGGAGTGTATTGATGAACAGGACTATGTGGATAAAAAACTGAAAAAAATTGAAATTGTTTATTCAAATGATTGTTTTTACAATGATGTTATAGAAATTTTCGGAGAAAAAAGAGATAAGGAATTTATTTCAGAATATTTAATGGAGATAAAAAATAAAAAAGACAGCGGGCTTCTTTCGAGGTTCAAAATTAGTTTTTTTTAAAAAATCAAGTTTTTTATTTGAAAAAATTTTTTATTTGTAATAGATTCTACTTTCGCATTGAAATTAAAATTAAACTAAAAATCAGGTTTAATTTAATAATATTTTGTTCTCCTTATGGTGTGTTATTAGTTTTAAAAAGTCCCCTGAGTACTCAGGGGACTTTTTTTTTGTAATAAAATTATTTGAACGCTGTTAATTGAATTGATATGTTTTTTTAATTGATATATGTGTCAAATTTTATTAGCAGTGGTTAAAATTTAATTGCCTATAATTTTGCTGTGTTGTATATTAATTTTTTTTATTTTTGAGTATTGGGAGACTAAAATGAACGATGAGATTGATGAGGATTTTTTTCAAAAACATTCAAAAAATTATCTTGAGATGGCTTTCAGCACAGAAAGGTCAGAATATGTAGAAAATCCGGATGGTTTCGGATCAAAGACAGGAGAATGCGGAGATACAATTTCCATGTATCTTACAATAAAGGACGGGAAACTGGAATTTGTTTCATATAAGGCGGACGGATGTGTTAATACAAATGCATGTGCTGCTACATTGTCAAAACTAACAGAGGGGAAAAGTTTTGATGAAGCATGGGAAATTACTCCGGAAGATGTAGCCGATTATCTAGAAACCCTTCCCGAAGATGAAATTCATTGTGCTGAACTTGCTGTTGGTGCTTTTTTTCTTGCTTTAAGTGATGCTGGTAAAAAAACACTTAAAACTGTTTGATTTTTTGGATGCAGTGATTAATCTTATAAAAATTCATGCGCATACATCAGAATCTATATAAATTTTAAGGAGGTCTGTTAATGACTGAACAGTCAACTTTTATGAAGTTAAGGGAGGATGAAAGGGAAGTAAGGAAGCAGCTCATTATTTCAGCTGCAATGACTCTTTTTGAAGAAAGATCTTTCCATGAAATAGGAATGAGAGATATTGCAGCTGAGGCAGGAGTTTCTGCTGCATCAATATACAGATATTTTCCCAGCAGGGATGACTTGTTTGTTGAAGCTCTTATCCAGGACATAAACAAAATTGAAAATGAGCTTGAAGAAAGAATAAATGCAGGCGGTTCATTGGATGAGCTTGCAATTGCAGTAGTTGACTATCTTATCGATAATGAGTCAACCTTTCAGATGATGTGCCACTTTATGATAAGAGGAGAAATCAATGAAAGGGCTTTGAAAAAATTCAATGCAGTTCAGAGATACTTCCTTAACATGTTTGACAAGGCTGTTTCACGTGCAGAAGGCGCCTCAAATATAAGATTTTTCACCCATGCTTTTTTTGCTTCACTGGCAGGTGTTGTTCTCACATTCAGGAATTATCCTGGAAGAAGCCATGAAGAAAGAAGAGAGTATATGCACAGACTTGCTCTTCTTATTATAAAAGAGGGAAATGCACTTGGGAAAGATATAATGGATAAGGATATAAGCTCCATAAGAAAAGAAATGGAAGAAAAAGAATAATTTCCATTTTTTGGGTTTATTATTAGATATTGACTAATATATTTGATTTATTGTAAGTTTAAGTTGGCGTTTAAATAACGCCAATTTTTTTAACCTTTTATCGGTCGGTCGACCGAACGGGTGGTTTGATGAGAAACAGAATTATTAATTCAGCTTCAGAATTGTTTACTGAAAAGGGTGTTGAGAAAACATCTCTTGCAGAAATTTCTGCAAAGGCAAATATAAGCAAGGGAACATTATATTATCACTTCACAACCAAAAATGACCTCGTTTTTGCAGTAACTGAAATGCACATGGAAAATCTTACCCAGAATCTTTTAAAGCTTTTAAATACAGGTGATCCACCAGAGGAAATTGTTGGAAAACTTTTTGATACAGTTCCTAATGCTGAAACAAGAAGCAGGCTGCATATATATCTTGTGCGTGAGGCAGTTACAGAAAACAGGGAACTCTTGAAAAAATTCCATGATATTTACGGAAGATGGAAGAAAATGCTGATTAAGGGGCTTAATGAGGTGATTCCAGGTCTTGAAGACCCGGAAGCTCTTGCAGGATTCTTTATAGCAGCTGTTGATGGTCTTGTTATTCAGAATCTGCTTTCAATAAATGAAGTTGAAACTGAAAGGTATGTAAAATTAATCAAGCTTCTTTTAAAAAATGAAAAGGGGGAGGAAAATGTCAAGTATTAAAAGTTACAAGCCTGGAAGGAAATGGTTTAAAACCATTGTATGCAAAGTTGTTATGGTTATTTTGGGCAGAGCATTTCAGGTTTTTTCAAGGCATGATCATGAGATTAAGAATGAGATTGCTGCATGGCCTGAAGGATTTACCCTTGAGTTGAATGTTCTTCCATTTGGACCAAGGCTTTTAATTTTAAAAGAAGACGGTAAAATCAGAACTGTGGGCGAAATTGATGAAAAACCCGAACTTTCTGTAAATTTCAAAAATATTGAATCTGCTTTTCTCATCCTGACACCTTTAATGGGTGTTCCAAGGGGATTTGCTGAACACAGATTTATTGTTATTGGAGATGTTGCAAAGGCAATGGCTTTTACGAGATGTCTCAACAGGATTCTTGCATATCTGTATCCTGATTTTCTGTGCAGGAATCTCATGCGGAGAATTCCAGAAATTAATTTTATGAAAAGAATGTCCAAACGTCTTTATTTCTACACAATTGGCATTGTTACAGGTTCTTGATCAATAATTGAAAAACATTCAAATACAAGGAGAAAAAATGCTTCCTTCATACTATGAATTTTATAATCCAGTAAAAATAATTTCCGGTTCCAAAGCCCTTGACAATATTCCATATGAACTTGAGCTTTTAAATGCAAAACGCCCCCTTGTTGTTACAGACAAAGGGGTTGAAAACGCAGGACTTATGAAAGTCTTTCTTGATTCATTCAAAAACAGCGGAATTGAAATCGGTGGAATTTATTCTGATGTTCCTCCTGATTCATCAAATTCGGTTGTAAAGGCTATTGCAAAGATTTACAGAGAAAAGGAATGTGATTCAATTATTGCAGTTGGGGGAGGGTCTCCAATTGATACTGCAAAAGGTGTTAACATTCTTGTAACAGAAAATTCCAATGATCTTATGGAGTTTGAGGGGGCTGACAGACTTAAAAAACCTTTAAAACCTTTTATTGTTGTCCCAACAACTGCTGGGACAGGGTCTGAAGCAACTCTTGTTGCTGTTATTTACAATGAGGAAAAAAATGTAAAAATGGAGTTTATTTCAGGGTATCTTCTTCCAAATCTTGCGGTAATTGATCCTAGAATGACTGAAACAATGCCGCCCAAAATAACTGCTGCAACCGGAATGGACGCATTAACACATGCAGTGGAAGCCTTTACCTGTCTCCAGAAGAATCCAATCAGCGATGCATATGCATTTTCAGCAATAAAAATTATAAGCCATAATATTTTAAATGCAGTAAAAAACGGAAAAGATCAAAAGGCAAGGCTTAATATGGCAAATGCTGCAACAATGGCAGGAATAGCATTTTCAAATTCAATGGTTGGAGCTGTACATGCTTTGGGCCATTCTGCAGGAGCAGTTGCAAAAGTACCCCATGGTGTTGCAATGTCTGTTTTCCTTCCCCATGGTCTTGAATATAATCTGGAGAAAATAAAGGATAGTCTTGGTGAACTTCTTCTTGCTCTTTCAGGACCTGAAATTTTTGCAGCAACTCCAAAAGAAAAAAGAGCTTTAAAATTTATTGAAGATTTGAGAAGACTTCAAAAGCAGTTATTTGATGAAGCATCTCTTCCAATGACCCTTAAAGATGCTGGTGTAACAGAGGATATGCTTGGTACTATTGCCACAAAGGCAATTAATGACGGAGCATTAATGATGAATCCTGAAGAAATGTCCCATGAAGACGCAATGAAGGTTTTAAAAAAAGCATTTTAATAATCGGAGTTTAAGCGAGTATGACAGAAGAAATAATTGGTACTTCCAATAAAGTTCTTGAGGTTGACCTGTCCTCAAAAACTTGGAGCATTTATGAGGTTTCCAGGCAGGAAAGAAAATTGTACATAGGAGCAAAAGGCCTTGGGTTGAAGCTGCTGTTTGACCGGATGAAACCAGGGGTTGATCCACTTGGTGAAGAAAACATGATTGCTGTAATGCCTGGTGTTTTAATGGGAACAAACGGTGTTTGTTCAGGACGGTTCCATGCTGTCTCCAAGTCTCCTCTGACAAATATTTTCAATACTTCATCATGCGGAGGACCATTTGGAATGCAGCTTAAGACCGCAGGGTGGGATGGACTTATAATAAAAGGCAGATGCAGGACCCATACAATTTTAAAAATTGATAAAAAAGGTGCTTATTTTGAAGACGGGGAATCTTTCTGGGGGCTTGATACAGAGGCAGTTCAGGAGAAGCTTCTAAAGGATAAAAAAGAAGCTGCACTGGTTATAGGTCCTGCAGGAGAAAACGGAGTAAAATTTGCAAATATTGCATCAGGACACAGATTTCTTGGCAGAGGAGGTCTTGGTGCTGTAATGGGCTCCAAAAACCTTAAAGGAGTCGTTGTTAAAGGCGGTGACTATAAAATTGTTCCTGTAAACAAAAAAAAATTTGATAAGTGGAGAAAAAGGGGACAAAAATATATAAATCAAAATGAAATGAGTTCATATCTTTTAAGGAATTTTGGGACCAATGCAAACCTTAATCTTAATAACAGTGCAAACATCCTTCCTGTAAAAAATTTTACATCAGGCAGACATGATGAGGCCTACAAAATTTCCGGTGAAACAATAAAGGACGTTCATGACACAAGTTTTTCAACATGCAAGCCATGTGCAATCCTGTGCGGTCATAAAGGAAATTTCAAAGGTAAAAAAGTCAGCGTCCCCGAATTTGAGAGTGTTTCTCTTCTTGGATCAAACCTTAAAATTTTTGATTCAAACCTGATTTCCGGGTTTAATGAAATCTGTTCCAAAATGGGAATGGATACAATTTCTGCTGGAGGAACCCTTGCATGGATAATGGAAGCATCTGAAAAGGGAATTTTTGAATCTGACTTGAAATTTGGTTCTCCTGAAGGAATAGAGGATTTTTTATACGACATTGCATATTCAAGGGGTAAAGGTGCTGAAGCGGCTCTTGGATCAAGGGAGCTTTCAAGGAAATACGGAGGCGAAGATTTTGCAATTCAGGTTAAAGGAATGGAAATGGCAGCCTATGATCCAAGAGGAGCATTTGGCCACGGACTTGGATATGCCGTGGCAAACAGGGGCGCATGCCATCTTTCAGCATACGTTGTTGCACTTGAAGTGTTTTTTGGACTTTTAAAGCCTGACAGCGTAAGAGCAAAGGCTGATTTTGTTAAATTTTTCGAGGATCTCACCTGCGGAATCAATTCATTGCAGACCTGTCAGTTCACAATGTATTCCTATACATTAGAACCGCTTTTATCAAAATATACTCCAAATTTTATTTTAAATATTCTTATGATGAATATGCCAAAGCTTGCGATTTCACTTATTGATTTCAGTCTGTATTCCAAAATATTTACTTCAGTTACAGGAATAAAGATGTCCATGTGGGGTTTTAGAAGAGCTGGAGAAAGAATTCATATGCTTGAAAGGTATATGAATACAAGGGAAGGCATTTCAAGAAAAGACGATACTCTCCCTGCAAGAATGCTGGAAGAGCCCAATGAAACTGATAAAGATAAAAAAATAGTTCCTCTTGAAAAAATGCTTTCATCCTATTACAGGAAAAGAGGCTACGATTCAAATGGAATTCCTTTGAAAACAAAACTTAAAAAACTTAAAATTGCCTCATAACTAAGTGTGGCCTATCAAATCAACCCGGCTTCGTACTGGTTGCAGGGTTGATTTGATGGTACAGGAATTGTTTATTTATCCATTCTAAAGTCAGACTCAAAATTTAATCCTCAAAATGCTCAATTTTAGATCAATCAATGAATTCCTGCTTTTTAATATCAAATATCAGGCTGTTTTCACTCGTTGAAAAAAATCTGTTTTGGAAGATTGCTGATTTTTTAAAAGATTTTGAAATGGTCAGTTTCATTTAGAACGGCTGTTGCATTCCTTGTGGGCCTCATTCTCGCTTAAGCTCCCAGTCAGGAAATAAAAAAACTATCTCCTGAAACCGGCTCAGAAAAAATACAGCATCCGTTTCCAAAAAGGATTTTTCTCAGTTTTTAAGCTGAATAGTTACAAAATTTTTAAAATTATGATTTCTTCTTAATCCCAAATTATTCTTTTTTGCAGGTGTTTTTTGTTTAAGTGTTTGGTTTTTCAGGCTATATTAATTGTGATAATTTTTTTTGTGATTTATTCTTAAATAGAAAATAAGAAAATAAAACTCACAAACAACAAAAAAATAAGAAAAAATTAAAAAACAACTGAAAATAAAAGAATTTAAGAGATTTTAAACTATAATCTGATTTATTTCTTAAATTTAAGCTCAATTTGACAAATAAAATTAATTACCATATCTTTATTCATCGCTAAAAATTTGAACCAGAATCTCATTGTTAAGATTTCTCTAATTTCAGAAATATTAAGGAGGCAGTATGAGCGAGCACGAATTTAAAGCCTATAATAAGAAAAGTCTAAATAAAATCAAATATTTGGATAGAATTGACCCGGAAATAAAAAAAGATATTGAAATTTGCACCAATATTATACCTTTCAGAGTCAGCAGCTATGTTATTGATGAGCTTATTGACTGGGATAAAGTTCCTGATGATCCGATTTTTCAGATGACTTTTCCACAGCCGGGAATGATTGGAACAGAAAAATTCAATAAACTTAAATTTCTTTATCTTAACGGACAAAATGAAGATTTCAATACAGAAGTAAGAAATATCCATTTTGCAATGAATCCGCATCCAGCAGGACAAAAGGATATGAATATTCCTGTAATGGATAACAGAACTCTTCCGGGAATGCAGCATAAATATGATGAAACCGTTCTTTTTTTCCCAAGTCAGGGCCAGCTTTGTCACAGTTTCTGTACTTATTGCTTCAGATGGGCACAGTTTATTGGTCTTCAGGATCTGAAATTTTCATCCAGGGAAAAGGAAAGTCTTTACAGATACATAACAATCAACCCTCTTATTACTGATCTTCTGTTTACAGGAGGCGACCCTATGGTCATGAAAGCATCTGTTATTGAAAAATACGTCGAGCCTTTCATACAGCAAAAGCCGGATCATCTTCAGAATATAAGATTTGGAACAAAGGCTCTTGCATACTGGCCTTACAGATTTTTTGATGACAAGGATTCAGATGAATTGATGAGACTTTTTGAAAAGATTGTTGACAAAGGATATCATCTTGCTGTTATGGCTCATTTTTCCCACTACAGAGAACTTGAAACTCCAGCAGTTGAAAAGGCAGTTAAAAGGCTTAGATCTGTTGGAGCACAGATACGATGCCAGGCACCATTAATAAAAAATATCAATGATAAAAGCATTGTCTGGGAAAAAATGTGGAAAGATCAGGTTAAGCTTGGTGCTGTTCCTTATTATTTTTTTGTGGAAAGGGATACAGGGCCGAAAAATTATTTTGAAGTACCTCTTGTCAAAGCATTGGAAATTTTTACCAATGCATATAGAAATGTGTCCGGACTTGCAAGGACAGTAAGGGGACCTTCAATGTCTGCCGGCCCGGGTAAAATACTTCTTGAAGATATAAATGAGATAAATGGTGAAAAAGTTTTTGTTTTAAAATTTGTTCAGTCAAGAATAAAAGAGTTTGTCAATAAGGTCTTTTTTGCGAAATACAATGAAAATGCATCGTGGATTGACGATCTTGAGCCAGCATTTGGGGAAAAGGAGTTTTTCTATGAAAAAAGATACAGTGAACTCAGGAATAATAAAATCAATATTTTAAAAAACTGCGTAAAATGAGAATTGAATAGTTTATTTGTAACTATTCAGCTTAAAAACTGAGAAAAAGCCCTTCTAAATTGAACTGAACAGTTACGTTTATTTTTAGGAAAATAATTATTTAAGGTTAATTTTTTTATTATTATCCTTGACACATCCATATTTATGGAACTAAAAAAATAATTTCGGCACAAACCTGATACAGGAGACAAGTAAATGTCAGATGAATTACTAATTCAGTATCTTTATATCATATCCTTTCTTATTGGAGGTTTTCTTGCTGCTTTTGCGCCTTTTATTGTTGCATGGCTTATAAAACCTAAAAGACTGGATTCCGCTAGAACAATAGATACTTATGAATGCGGTATGAAGCCATATGGTGAAATGTGGAACTTTCGATACGGAGCCGCATATTATCTTTATGCTCTAATTTTTTTAGCCTTTGATGTTGATGTTCTCTATCTTTTTCCTGTTGCAACAGCTTTTGATTCCGTTGGAGCCTGGAGAGGGATTTTTGAACTCTTTCTTTTCATAGGAATTTTATCCCTTGCAATTGTTTATGCCTGGAAAAAGGGTGTTTTCAGCTGGGAGAGGAAAAGGGTTTAAATAATGGAAAAATTTATTGAAAATATAAAAACAGGGGCATTAAGGGAAACTCAGGATTATTCGGATCAGGGTCTTGTACTTAAATTTGCCCAGGCTGAAACTTTGCTAAAACATTGCCAGGCAAACTCTCTCTGGCCGATGACCTTTGGAATCGCATGTTGTGCAATAGAAATGATGAGTGTTGGAATGGCAAGATTTGATGCTTCAAGATACGGAGCTGAAGTTTTCAGACCTTCACCAAGACAAAGCGATGTAATGATAGTTGCAGGAACAGTCAATAAGAAAATGGCTGAAACAGTTGTAACTCTGTACGAGCAGATGCCTGAACCTAAATGGGTTATTGCCATGGGAAACTGTGCAGTTTCAGGCGGGCCTTTTGCTATTGAAGAAAATTATACTGTTATTGAAGGTGTTGACAAACTGATTCCTGTTGATGTTTATGTGCCAGGATGTCCTCCAAGACCGGAAGCTCTTCTTGAGGGAATTTTCAAGCTTCAGGAAAAAATTACAGGAAAACGTCATCCATTTCCTCAAAACAGACATCCCTAAGGAGTTGGTTAATTATCATGGATACAGGCAAAGTTATAAAAGAAATTGAAAAAATATCTGCAAAGTCAGAAAGTATACATATTCTTCCCGGAGTAGAATATGAATGTAATACCGCAGCTGAAAATATCAGAGAGTTTGCATCTGTTCTTTATAAAAATAATTATATGCTTTTATTTGTAACTGCAGTTCATATTGAACCATACCCTGTAGTTGTTTATCAGTTTGTTTGTCCCGAAACAAAGTCAAGGATAAGAGCAAGGGTGTTCTGCGGTGAAAACAAGTCGGTTCCCACTATCTCTGATATTTTTAATGGTGCAAACTGGTATGAAAGAGAAGTAATGGAATTTTTCGGGATTGATTTTAATGGTCTTGAAGATAAAAGAACCCTGATTCTTGATGAATCTGATAAAAATTTAAATCCTCTGCTTAAAAAAGAAGGAAAAGCACTTAGTGCAGATGAAACAGGATTTGGAAATAACTAGTGTGCTTTACTAAATTGGAAGATCAGTTGATATTTTGGCTGGCAGAATAAATTAACAGACACAAAGTCACAGGAAATATAATTACAATGACTTTTAAAAACGAAACCGAACCTGAAAATTTGGAAAAAAACGGTCAGCACAAGTTTCTGCTTAACATGGGCCCACAGCATCCAAGTACCCACGGTGTTTTAAGGCTTGTGCTTGAAATGGACGGTGAATATGTTACAGGCATAGACCCTGTTATCGGTTATGGTCACCGTATGCATGAAAAAATTGCGGAAGTGAGGCCGGCACAGTCATTTCTTCCAAATACTGCAAGAATGGATTATGTCTGTGCTCTTCCCTATAACCATGGTTATGTGTCACTTCTGGAGCAGATGACCGGAATAGAAGTGCCTGAGCGTGCAGAGTATATAAGAGTTATAACAGTTGAGCTTAACAGGCTTGCAAGCCATTTGCTCTGGCTTGGTACATTTCTTCTGGATCTTGGTGCCTTTACCCCAATTTTATATTGCTTCGACGACAGAGAACATATCCTGGATATTTTGGAAAGTCTGACCGGCTCAAGGCTTACATACAGTTTTCACAGAGTCGGAGGTGTTTATAAAGACATTGACGACAGTTTTATTGAAAAATCCCGTGAATTCATGAAAAGGCTTGAGAAAAGATTTAATGTCTATGACAAGCTTGTAACAGGTAATATTATTTTCAGAAAAAGAGCTGAAGGCGTTGGAATTGTTACTTCAGATATTGCCAGAAGATACGGTATTACAGGCCCCAATCTCAGAGGAAGCGGAATTTCATACGATGTAAGAAAGGCTTTTCCATATTCAGTATATGACAAGTTTGATTTTGAAATTCCGGTTGGAAAAAACGGTGACTGTCTCGACCGCTATAATGTAAGAATAAATGAAATGAAACAGAGCCTGAGAATTCTTTCCCAGGCTTTTGATATGATACCAGAAGGCGATATAAGAGCAAAAGTTCCCAAAAAGCTGAAAATTCCAAAAGGACAGTCCTCTTTTTCAGTTGAAGCTGCAAGGGGAGAGCTCTGTTACTATATGGTATCGGATGGAACCGATGTTCCATACAGACTAAAGGCGAGGGTTCCGTCCTATGGCAATCTTTCAGCACTTGCAGAAATTTGCGAGGGAATGCTTCTTGCTGATCTTGTGGCAGTCATGGGCAGTTTTGATCTGGTAATTCCTGAAATAGACAGGTAGAAAAATGGATTTTATTGCAAATTTACCACCACATTTTTTTAGAATACCCATTGCATTGACTCTTGTAATATCACTTGTTTTCATCAATGCACTGATAATGGTTTATCTTGAAAGAAAAATTGCAGGCCATATGCAGTTCAGGCTTGGACCTATGGAAGTAGGCTGGCATGGTCTTCTACAGACTGCAATTGACGCTGTAAAACTGATGTCTAAGCAGCTTATTGTACCAGATAAAGCACATACAAGGCTTTTCAGAATAGCACCGCTGCTTGCATTTACTCCTGCTGTTCTTCCTTTTGCTGTAATGCCTTTTGCTCCAAACCTTCAGGCTGTTGATATCAACATTGGAGTTATATTTATCATTGCCATGGCATCCCTGAATGTCATGGCAATATTTGTTGCTGGATGGGCATCAAACAACAAATATGCACTTCTTGGAGCAATGAGATCTGTTTCACAAAATATAGCATATGAAATTCCGGTGCTGCTTTCTCTTTTATCTGCTGTTTTTGTAGTAGGTTCATTCAGCCTTGGAGATATTGTAGGATATCAGGGCAAAATATGGCTTTTTATTGTTCAGCCCCTTGCTTTTCTCATTTATTTTGTTTCAAGTGTTGCTGAAACAAACAGAGCTCCTTTCGACCTTCCTGAAGCTGAAAGCGAGCTTACAGCAGGATTCCACACTGAATACAGCGGTATGGCCTTTGCTCTGTTTTTTCTTGGTGAATACACAGAAATGTTTGTTGTAAGCTCAATTGCAACAGCTGTATTTTTAGGCGGCTGGCACGGATTTCCACTGCCTTTTTTTGAATATTCATCTGTTGTATGGTTTCTTTTAAAGACATATTTTCTCATGTTTTTGATGATCTGGTTCAGATGGACTTTCCCAAGGGTAAGATTTGACCAGCTGCTTAATTTTTCCTGGAAATATCTTATTCCTTTTTCACTTGTAAATCTTTTAATTACAGCAGTGGTAGTGAAGCTATGAAAAAATATTTTGGAGAACTTTTTACAGGAGCAAAGAGTCTGATTGAGGGGATGATAATAACAATCAAAGCCTTTTTTTCTCCTGTTGTAACCGTACAGTATCCAAGGGAAAAAAATATAATCCCTGATGCTTACCGCGGACATGTAGTAATGGTTTTAAATGAGAAAACAGGCGAACATAAATGTATTGCCTGTGGAACCTGCGAAAGGGCTTGTCCTTCAAACTGTTTTAAAATTCTGACAGAAAAAAAAGAAGGTGAGAAGAAAAAGACTCTTACAGCCTTTTATCTTGATTTTACAAAATGCTCTCTTTGCGGAATCTGTGTTGAGTCCTGCCCTGTTGGTGCAATTGAATATTCAAATGAATATAACCTGGCAGGTTTTACAAAAGAAGAATTTCACTATGATCTTCTTAAGTGCCTGAAGGAGACCTCATGCTGATTTATCATTATATTTCCGAAATTTTATTTTTTGCATTTATTGTTCTGACTTTTTTTGGTGGAATACTTGCTGTAAGGTCAAAACTTATAATTCATTCGGTTCTTGGACTTGCTGTATGTTTCCTTGGAGTTGCGGGGCTTTATTTTTATCTTGACTCTCCATTTCTTTCAATGATGCAGATACTTATCTATGTTGGTGCAATCTGTATAGTTCTTGTTTTTGGAGTTATGGTTGGATACACACCTACACAGATAGCGGAAAAGCATTTAAAAGGGAAAAACCTTGTTCTTGCAGTTATGTCAGGAGCTTTAGTTTTTTCGCTGATGACGGCAGTAATCTTTAAGTCGGAGTTTGTTCCTGCAGCAAAGAGAACAGGTGATTTTTCCATGGAATGGCTTGGAAGATCTCTTTTATATGATTACTGTCTGGCATTTGAACTTATTTCTCTTATTTTACTTGCAGCAATTGTCGGGGCAATAATACTCGGACAAGGCGGAAGAGGGGATAATTAACATGTTTTTCAGTCAAACTTTGGAAACCTATCTGCTGATTGCCGTTTTTCTGTTTGTTACAGGAATTTACGGGATGATTCAGCACAGATCCTTTGTCGGTATGCTTATTTCAGCCGAGCTTGTGCTGAATTCTGCAGCTTTGAACTTTATGGCCTTTAATAAGTTTACTGCTCCTGACCCTGCTGTTGGTCAGGTTTTTACCTTATTTATAATGGGGATTGCCGCAGCTGAGGTTGCAATAGCCATAAGCATGGTTCTTGCAGTTTACAGACGCTACAGATGTGATGATCCTGACGATGTACATGAAATGAAACATTAATATCAATATTTCAAATATTTTACAGGAATTTCACCAATGGAAACAGTTGTAACCGGTAAATTGATGATAACAATAATGCTGCCTGCCTTAGCTGCTCTGTGGATAATGTTTTTTTCCGGGAGACCTAATTTAAGGGATGCGGGTGCAATAGTCGGTGCTGTTCTGACTTTTGGATCCATAGCGACTATGATTGCTCCTCAGATTATTTCAGGAGGTCATTATTCCTTTACCCTTTTTGAACTGGTCCCGGGTGTCAATGTATCTTTTTTCATTGACGGACTTGGACTAATGTTTGCGGGAACAGCCTCATTTCTGTGGATTCTTGCGGCAATCTACTGCATAGGGTACATGAGAGGACTTTCAGAACATGCACAGACAAGATTTTATTTCTGCTATGCAGCTGCTGTGTGCGGTGCAATGGGTGCTGCTTTTTCAGCCAACCTTTTCACCCTTTATCTTTTTTATGAAATAGTCTCAATAATTACTTACCCTCTTGTTGCCCATCATCAGGACAGGGAAGCTTACGAAGGTTCTAAAAAATACATAATTTATCTGATGTTTACATCAAAGGCATTTCTTCTTCCTGCCATGGCTCTTATTTACTGGCAGTGCGGAACTCTTGACTTTGCAACTTCAGGTATTGCAGAAGGAATATTTGCAGGCGATGCATCAAAAGCCCTTGTAATTGCAGTTTACTTCCTTTGTCTTTTTGGTTTTGCAAAGGCTGCTATCATGCCTTTCCACAACTGGCTTCCTTCAGCCATGGTTGCACCTACTCCTGTTTCAGCTCTTTTACATGCAGTTGTTGTTGTTAAAGTAGGTGTTTTTTCAATTTCAAGAGTTATGCTTTCAGTTTTCGGTGTTAATCTTTTATCCTCGCTTCATCTTGGGCTTATTACTGCATATATTGTTTCCTTTACAATTCTTGCAGCATCAATGATTGCTCTTTCAAAAACCGATCTGAAAGCAAGACTTGCATATTCTACAGTAAGTCAGCTGTCCTATATAATACTTGGTGTTGCAATGCTTACACCCAACTCGATTACAGGCGGCCTTATTCACATCACAAACCATGCTTTTTCAAAAATCACCCTGTTTTTCTGTGCAGGTGCAATTTATGTCGCAACAAAGAAAAAAGATATCAGAGACATGAAAGGTGTTGGCTATCAGATGCCTCTTACAATGGCTGCATTTGGTCTTGCATCTTTAAGCATGATAGGCGTTCCTCCGGTTTCAGGCTTTGTTACAAAATGGTTTCTCGCTCTTGGAACAATGGATATTAATAACATGATTCTACTCACAGTTCTCCTGGTGAGCTCATTTTTGAATGCCTGCTATTTTGCCCCGGTATTTATCGGTTCCTTTTCAAGGATGCCCGAAACCAGTGCAAATCTGGAAAAATCTCCGCTTGTTGCAATGATGGTTGTTCCACTTTTCATTACAGCAGTGATTTCAGTATGTATAGGTATATGGCCAGATCTTTTCCTTAAAATCATTAACCTTCTGGTGGATACAATATGATGGGTAAATTTTTCGGTTTTTTACAGCAAAAATCCAGTATTTTAAAATGGTTGTTTTTTATCTTTCTTGCAGGGACAGTCTGTTTCGACTTTTTTGTTCCAAGACACGGGCACGGACATTTTTTCGGAGACTCAATCATTGGTTTCTGGGGATTCTTTGGACTTATCGGCTGTCTTGTAATGATAATTTTCTGCAAGGGGATAGCTCATTCTTTTCTCATGAAAGATGTTGATTATTACTGGGAAGATGAAGACGAAGGGATAGTGAGATGACACAGGTTTCATTTTTAATGCATCCTGCATCGGTATTTTTCATTGCAGCTTTTTTTATGCCCTGGCTTAAAAAAAACAATTTTATGAAGCCTGCTCTTGTACTGGTGCCAGTAATTGCAATTTTTCAGATTAATTTTCTTCCCCAGGAATTCGGGAACGTAAATTATCTAGGACTGGATCTTATATTTGGCAGAGTAGATAAGCTTACTTACGTGTTTCTTAATGTTTTTACGCTAATGTCACTTATTGCCGGAATTTACAGTTCATATGTAGATGAGTGGGAACAGCATACAGCAGCTCTTCTTTATGCAGGAAGCTCTCTTGGTGTTACCCTTGCAGGAGACTACCTGACACTTTTTGTCTTCTGGGAGCTTATGGCTTTTTCATCGGTTTTTCTTATCTGGTACAGAAAAAAGAGAAGATCACACAAGGCAGGTCTGAGATATCTTATTGTTCATGCAACAGGCGGTCTTATTCTGCTTGCAGGAATTCTTATACGCCACAGCGAGGTGGGAAATTTTCTTTTTACTCCCATTGCACCTGAAACTGCAACATTTGGTGATTACCTCATAATGATTGGTTTCATGCTCAATGCCGCTGTTCCTCCGATTCATGCCTGGCTTGCAGATGCATACCCCGAAGCTTCGGTCATAGGTGCAGTATACATGTGCGCCTACACAACCAAAACAGCGGTTTATGTTCTGGCAAGAGGTTTTGCAGGTTTTGAGGCTCTTGTAATACTTGGTGCCGTAATGACACTTTACGGTGTTTTTTACGCGGTAATTGAAAATGACGCCAGAAGGATTTTAGCCTATCACATTGTTTCCCAGGTCGGATACATGGTCTGTGCAGTTGGAATAGGAACAGCAATGGCGATAAACGGTGCATGTGCCCATGCATATGCTCATATCCTTTACAAGGCTCTTCTCTTCATGGGAGTTGGTTCAGTCCTTGAAATGACAGGCAAATCAAAGCTTTCCGAGCTTGGAGGCCTTTATTCAAGAATGCCGATATCTCTTATACTTACAGTCATAGGGGGAATTGCAATTTCAGGTTTTCCTCTTACAAGCGGATTCATAAGTAAATCAATGATTATAACTGCTGCAGGTGATGATCACAGGATATTTATAATGCTGATGCTTTTACTTGCATCGGTTGGTACATTTCTTTCGGTTGGAATCAAGCTTCCCTATTTTATCTGGTTCCACAAGGAAAAGCCTTCTGTACCAGATGCAAAGGAAGCTCATCTTCCAATGATAGGCGGAATGAGCATTGCTGCATTTTTCTGTATAATGATGGGATTTTATCCTGATTTTCTTTACAATATGCTTCCTTTTGAAGTGACCTATCATCCATATACAATGTATCATCTTTCCGAAACATTACAGATTATCGGCTTTACCGGACTCGGTTTTTACCTTATGAGGAAAAAGCTTGTTCCTGAAGATAAGCTTAATCTTGATATTGACTGGATTTACAGAAAAGCTGCAAATCCTTTCAAAAAATTCTGCGGCGGTCCCCTGTCAAAGCTTAACGACATTGCGGGTGAAGTGTACAGAACTGTTGGAACAAGGTCTGCCATTATGTTTGCAAAGGCAATGTCATGGTTTGACTGGAATGGAATAGACTATGTGATTGACGGAAGTGCAAAAGAGACTCTAAACCTTGGCGACAGGGTAAGAATGCTTACAACAGGAAAAATTCAGCATTATATAGGGGCTGCTGTTATAGTCCTTTTTGCTGTCCTGATAATTATTGTACTTGTTTAGAAAATATAACCCTAAATTAATTTAACGGCTGATAAATATGGAACAGTTTTTAATTTTTGACAATGTTTCTTACCCGGTTTTATCGATGCTTGTATTTACTCCTATTCTTGGAGCAATAGGGCTTTTTTTCATCAATTCACAGTATATGATGAAGATCTGGGGACTTTTTATTACGCTTCTTACAGCTGTAATTTCAATTCCTCTTTATACAAATTTCGATTCAACTACTGCAAAGTATCAATTTGCGGAAGTTTACAGGTGGTTTCCCACTATTAATTTGAATTATTCTGTTGGAATAGACGGAATAAGCATTCTTCTTGTAATTCTTACAACATTTGTAATGCCCCTTTGTATTCTCTGCTCATGGAACTACATAGACAAGCGTATAAGAGAGTTTCTCTTTGCAATCCTTATAATGGAATCAGCAATGATAGGTGTTTTTATTTCATTAAACACTGTCTTGTTCTACATTTTCTGGGAAGCAATGCTTATTCCCATGTATCTTCTTATTGCAGTATGGGGAGGTCCTAGAAAAGATTATGCGTCAATCAAGTTCTTTTTGTATACTCTGATTGCAAGTGTTTTCCTCCTTGTTGCAATTATTGCACTCTACATAAATACAGGAACATTTTTCATCCCAGAGCTTATGGGAAGAAACTTTTCCTTTTCATTTCAGATATGGGTATTTCTTGCATGTGCTCTTGCCTTTGCGGTTAAAATTCCAATGTTTCCACTGCACACATGGCTTCCGGCAGCCCACGTTGAAGCGCCTACTGCAGGAAGTGTGATTCTTGCATCGGTTCTCCTTAAAATGGGAGGATACGGTTTTATAAGATTCTGTCTTCCAATAACTCCTCTTGCAACTGAAGCCTGTGTTCCATATTTAATTGCACTGTCTCTTGCATCAATAATTTTTGGTGGATACCTTGCATTAGGACAGAATGACATAAAAAAGCTTATAGCTTATTCAAGTGTCGGGCATATGGGATTTGTAACACTTGGTATTTTTGTTTTAAACAGTGCAGGTATAAAAGGTGCAATGCTTCAGATGATAAATCACGGTATTACAACCGGAGCTCTTTTCATATGCATAGGAATAATTTACGAAAGAACCCACAGCAGGGACATTAAAGTAAATTCCGCGCTTGGAATGTTTATGCCGGTTTATGTTACATTCCTTGGAATTTTTTCACTTTCATCACTTGCATTTCCAGGTACAAACAGTTTTGTGGGTGAATTTCTTGTTCTTTTAGGTGCTTTTTCAAAAAGTAAACTAGTTGGTGCTATAGCAATACCAGGAGCTGTTCTTGCTGCCGCATACATGCTGAGACTTTTACAGAAAATGGTATGGGCTGACAGTGACGGACATAAACACGGAGACGGCAGTGAAAGAGGACTTTTTGATCTTGATTTAAGGGAAAAGCTGACTCTTGCTTTTTTAACTGTATTTGTTTTCTGGATCGGTCTTAATCCTGAACCTCTTTTGAACATAATGGATGAAAGCATAAATCATCTTTTAATCCAATATAATGACGGAATAAGTCAGGCTGTTGAATCTTCAGAAGGCCTTCATCACGCGTTGAGAGCTTTTAAAGGTTTTATTGCCGGATGATTTTATCAATAAAAAATAAATTAATTAAACTGGATTATAAAAAATGAATTTACTTTTATTTCTTCCTGAACTGGTCTTAATTTTAATGATTTTGTTCTTTTTCTTCGGTTCTCTTGGATCAAAGAAAAAACTTGCATCAGATAAATCAGCTGTTGCCTTTTCTCTTTTGGCCATATTTGCAGCTTTAATATCCTTAAATGCAAGAGGAGAGCTTTTTTCAGGTTTTTACAGAATTGATCTATACTCACAGACCTTCAAGGTTTTAATTTTAAGTGCTTTTTTTCTGGTTCTTGTTCTTACAAAAGGAATTAAAAGCATAAAAAATGAAATAGCTCCGGAATATCTGATGTTTCTTGCAATAAGCACATTCGGACTTATCTGTCTTACAAGTGCTGCAGAACTTGTTACAATTATTCTCTGCCTTGAGATTTCATCCTTTTCGCTTTATATTGCAATCCCGTTCAGATCCGACAGAACTACAAAAAAGCACTACGAAGCAGGACTTAAATATATTCTCTTTGGTGCTGTTTCAACTGCTGTGACTCTTTTTGGAATGAGCTATATTTTCGGACTTTGTCATACAACAATTTTAAAAGAGCTGTTTGCGGTTCTTCCTTCTGTTTTAAGTGAATCACCCGCTGGTCTAATTGGTTTTGTTCTTATGCTTACGGGTTTTTTCTTTAAACTTGCTCTTTTTCCAATGCATTTCTGGACTCCTGACATTTATGAAGGATCAGCAAATGAAACAGCTGCATATATTGCCACTCTTCCAAAGATTGCCGGTCTTGCACTGATTATCAGATTTGTGGCTGTTTCAGGTGCTCAGTCAGGTGATATAATCCTGATTCTGACTGTTCTTGCAGCTCTTTCAATGACTCTTGGAAATCTTTCAGCCCTTGTTCAGGAGGATATAAAAAGACTTGTAGCATATTCAACAATTGCCCATGCAGGCTATATTATGGTTGGTATTCTTAATGCGGGATCAGATGGTTTTTCATCTTCAATATATTATATAGTCGGTTATGTTCTTATGAGCATTGCTTTGTTTTTTGTAATTTATAATCTTTCTGAAAATGGGGAAAATCTGACACTTGACTCATTGAAGGGACTGAGCAAAAGATCTCCTTTCCTTGCATTTACCCTTGCACTTGCGGCATTTGGCATGGCAGGTATTCCTCCTACAGTGGGATTTACAACCAAATTTCTTGTTTTTACTTCCGCACTTTCAAAAGGCTATTATGCAATAGTTATAATTGGTGTTATAAACGCTGGAATTTCAGCATTTTATTATCTGAAACTTGTAAGAGCAGCATATACAATGGGCGATGATACTGAAGAACAATTTGCCATTGGTTTTAAAAAGGCTGCATTTGCTGTTTTGATAAATATTGGTATTCTTGTAACCGGTGTTTATCCTGAACCAATTATTTCAAGAGCAGTTGAAGCCGTTAAATATATTTTTATATGATATGAAAAAAATTTATTTCTATTATACACCCCTTTGTCCGAGGTCTTATTTATCCCTTAAAAATTTAAAAAAGGAAATAAAGGCTTCGGATTTGGAGGTTAGATGCATTAAAAAGATTTTTTTTAAATTTGAGGATAATACTTATTTCCCTCCTGCTGTTGTTTATAAAAATCAAATTTTGTTCGGTTTTTATTTAACCAGAGATAAAATAAAAAAATTTATAAAGAATTTGTATGAATGATCAAAAAGAAAAAAATAATTTATTGTTCAGGGCTTTAAAAAAAATGAACAATTTTAAAATTAAGCATAACAGTGACTGTGTTGATCTAAATAAAACAAATCCAGGCTGGCAGGAATCGGAAAAAGATTACATAAAAAAACAAAGAGAGTGGCTAAATAAAGTAAATAAAAAAAAAGATGATTTTTAATCCGGAGTTTACCTATTACCCGTCTGATAAATTCTATAAAATCAGGGAAAAAATTATCAGATGGAAAAAATTTATAAGTTATTATGAAGATGATACTTATAAAATAACTGAAGTTAGAAAAAACGCACTCAAAGCTGCAAAATCCATTAAAAACAATATTCAAGGCGAAACTTTCAAACTATCTGACTCTACACTTGAGTGGGTAAGGCAATGCAGTACTGATTCCAATATAAATATTTTATATATTCATGGAGGAGGATTTATTGCAGGTTCACTTGACAATCATCGTCCTTTTGCAAAAATATTGTCAAGGGAGCTTAATGCAAATATCTTAATGATTGATTATCCCCTTGCCCCTGAAAATAAATATCCTGTTCAGCTTGTTAACACTATAGAAGCCTTCCGGTATATGAAAGATATTTCATCAGAAAATACCTTCAATGGTATTATCGGAGATTCAGCAGGCGGTAATATTGGTTTAAGTGCACTTTTATCAATAGCTAATGATAATTTGAATTACAGACCTGATTTTGGTATTTTTTTATCAGGTTTTTTTGATCTTTCTCTTTCCAGTGCTTCAATTGATTATAATAAAAAAAATGATTTTGTACTTAAACCTGATTTTCTTGAATTTTGTGCTGATTCCTATGCGGGATACACTAAGGATATGGTAAATCCTCTTATATCACCAGTTTATGGCGATTTTTCTCTATCCTGCGATCTTTTCTTCCAGGTAGGTTCATCAGAAATCCTCCTCGATGATTCAGTTAGATGTCATAAAATAGCTTTAAAAAACAATGTTAACTCTTATATTTCTATCTGGCCTGAGATGATGCATTCATTTCAGAGTTATTATCCTCATTTTCCTGAGAGTGTTTTCAGTGTTAAGGAAATTGGATATTTTATAAGGAAATGTATTTCCAAACCTGGTTGACTTGAACTTTAGTTATGTAGTAAGAAATATTCAAATTTAACTGTAAGGAAGGAATTAGGAATGGCTGAATTTGAAAAGATTTTTTCATCAGAAGTTTTAAATGAAATCTTTCCATCTGAGAAATCCGATGAATTTTTTGAAGCTCTTTTTGGCGACAGTGAAGAGGGTGCCTATGATATTTCCCTTAAGTTCAGGGAAAAAAAAGATAATGAACTGATTTTTGACTTCAGTTTGGATCAACGCCCTGGAAAATGTCTTGTATGCAGTCTGACTTACGGTTTGCCCAAAGTATTTGTGAAGCATCCCGTAATAAATATTAAAGAAGTAGTAAATAAAATAGCCAGTAAAATTGACAGTTCAAATTCCAGTCTTGAATGGGAAATTGGCAATACAATATCGGTAAGTCGAGAAAAACATCTTATTCCTTTACATCTCAAACTTAATTAGTTGCTGAACGAAAACGGCCTTTTTTGTCCATTTCTGCGTCAGAATCAAAATTTAATCCTCAAAATACTAAATGTATCCTAAAGGTTAAATTTTTTATCTTCCTTGAACTGAACAAAAAATTCTCGTTTTCGGGCAATCACTAATTAATGATTAACTAAAAAATAGATTGTTGCTCAGTTAAAGGAAAACAAAAAAATATTCCATTAATCCGAAAGTAGATAGAGTTTAAAATCCTTAAAAACCTCTCTTTTATGAGCAGGAAGGGAAATTTGATTAATGATTTTTACATTCACATGAATTAAATATCTGCTTAATTTAACCGGAATTAATTTTAAATTAAAGCGGAGGATAAATAAGAATATCCTCCGCTTTGATTTTTATGAAAATTCCCTGTTTATTTTTTAATCTGTTCTTTTCTTATCTGCATGTAGGCATTTCTTGCCGCTGTATATGGATCAAGAGCCGAATCTTTAAGAGTCTTGTAAAGATCCATTCTTGATGGCATTGAATTAGTGGCTTCAGTTGCGTCCATTATAAGTTTTTCTCTTGAATTGAGATCATAGGCATAAAAAACTGGATTAATATAAAATTCTCCAACCATTCCGGCGCTATCTCTTAGAGTTGAGGGTCCAAGAAATGGAATTACAAGGTATGGACCATTTCCAATTCCCCATTTTCCAAAAGTCTGTCCCAGATCTTCCTCCGGCGGGTTTAAAGGCTTAAAAACCTTTGCGGAATCAATAAAACCGAGAAAACCAAGAAAAGTATTAACAAAAAATCTGCCTGTTTCAGCTCCGGCATTTTTTATTTTTCCCTGGAGAAGGTTATTTACCACTCTTAAAGGAGAACCAAGATTTGAAAAAAAATTTTTTATTCCTGTTCTTGCAAATTTTGGAGTGATTTTAACATAACCTTTTGAAACTGGTGTAAAAACATAGATATATACCTTGTCATTAAAATAAAAAAAAGCACGGTTAACTGGTTCTACAGGATCGAATGTTTTTTCCGTGGCGGGTTCATTTGAAGTTTCGTTTTGGATTAAACCTCCATCTAAAAGATCATTATCAAGCAGGTCCTCATCAGCATGGTTATCAAATGAACCTTCAGATTGTTCTCCATTATAGTCAGCTTCAATTTCTTCAATTAAAAGTTGATCATAATCTGAGAAATCATTATTTTTATCTTCGCACCAGGCAATGGAAGAAATTGTTAATGATAAGCAGAAAATTAAAATATAAATGCTTTTAGTCATATTAATTTACCGGTTTTTTTCTTTCTTCCCTGAGTTGTGAAATTTTTGATTTAAGGGCAGTAATGAGCTCCTCAGGTTTTTTTTTGAAAAGATATTCATCAAACTGGCTTCTGTAATTTTTTATCATGCTCATTCCTTCAATTTTTACGTCGAAAATGAGCCAGCCGTTATTATCAAGCATTCTGTATATTATTGGCACAGGCTTGTCTTCAAGAGCCACGTGAACAAGGACTTCAGCCTTATTTTGATCAATCTTTTCATCTATATAAGTAACTTTTTGGTTTTTAAAATTTTCCTGAACTTTATTGATATATGTGTTTGCAAGAAGCTCTGCAAAAAGTTTTTGAAACTCCAGTTGCTGATCAGATGAAAAACTGTTCCAGTATTTGCCAAGGGCAAGCCTTGAAATAAGCTTGAAATCAAAGGAGTCTTTTACAACAGACCAGATTTCATTCCATTGTTCCTCTTTCAGCTCAGGCGAAAGATTTTTGTATTTTTCTGATTTTAAAATAGAAATAATATTTTCAGTTGGTTTTTTTATCGATTCAATGGGGCTGAGTGCAAAGCATTCAAAGCTTAGAACAAAAAAAAATAAAATAATAAAGGCAAACTTTTTTTTCATTGTAAAAAATCCTCCATTTCTGTGTCTTTGCTTTGAACAGAGCCAAATACATATTTACTTATCAGTTCTTCAAAATCTATTGGAGATTCTGTTTCTGTAATCATTTCTCCGTTTTTTAAAATATCAGGATCGCCGCCAGGGGATAATTGAATATATTTGTCCCCAATAAGACCAGATGTTTTTATTGAAGCTATGACATCAGCCGAAAGTTTTACGGATTTGTCAATTTTTAAGTCTGTAATAGCAGTATGTGTTTTGGAATCAAGACTTATTTTTTCAACTGTTCCAACCTGCACACCTGCAATTTCAACGTTTGCACCCGTTTTAAGACCTGCAACAGTTCTGAAATTAGCCTTTAATGTATAATAGTTGGAGCCAAGAAGTTCCATTTTGCCAAGCTTTATGGTTAAGTAGGCAGTGCAGAGAAGTCCGAACACTACAAATAGTCCTACACCGGTTTCAAGAGCAGTTTTCTTCATTTATCCTCCAGGTTTAATGGCATTTATCAATCCCTGCCTTCAATAAATTTTTTTACATATGTGTTTTTAGTGTTTTTTATGTCTTCACATGTCCCTGTAAAAACAATTTTTCCATTGTCGAGCATCATTATTATATCTGAAATTTCAAATACATCAGGTATTTCATGACTTACAAGAACAGCAGTAAAATGAAATTTTTTTTGATAATCGGATATCATTTTATGGACATAGTTTTTTCTGATTGGGTCAAGACCGGTAGTTGGTTCGTCAAAAAGAACGATCTCGGGCTCATTTACAAGTGCACGGGCAAGTGCAACTCTTTTCTGCATTCCTCCTGAAAGTTCGGATGGGTATTTGTTTTCAGAGCCTGAAAGTTCCATCTGATCAATTCTTTTTGATACGAGGCTGTTAATTTTTTCTTTTTTTTCATTATTTTCATAAAGAGGAAGAGCAATATTTTCAAAAACTGTCATTGAATCAAAAAGTGCGTTACCCTGAAACATATAGCTTATTTTTTTTCTAAACTCTCTGATTTCAGACCTGGACATTTTACCGATAAGTTTCCCTTCAAATAATATTTCTCCTTTATCGGGTTTCAGCAGACCGATTATATGTTTTAGAAGTACGCTCTTTCCTTCACCGCTTTTACCTATTATTGAGGTAATTTTACCTTTTTCAATTTTGAGGCTTATTTGTTTTAATACATCAAGCTCACCAAAACTTTTTGATATTGAAATAAGCTCCACTGGTATTTCAGGTTTAGTGTTATTCATAATTATCCATTGAAATAAAATGATGTTATTACATAGTCAAAAACAAGTATCCACACACATGAAAGAACAACAGCCGAAGTTGTTGAATAGCCTACACCTTTTGAACCTGATACATTTTTCTGCAGGTGTGTGTAAAATCCTTTGTAGCAGCAGATTGTTATAACAACCAGAGCAAAAATAAAGGCTTTTATAAATCCTCCGTTAACGTCATTCAGGGTGATGCTTGATTCTACCCTTGCAAAGTATATTCCTGAATTCAGTCCAAGGAGAAGAGACCCTGAGATATATCCTCCTATTATTCCAATAAAATCAAAAATTGCTGTTAAAAGCGGGAAGCTTATTATTCCGGCCCAGATTCTGGAACTGAAAATAAATCTTAATGGATTTATATTCATTGTTTCAAGTGCATCAATCTGTTCAGAAATTCTCATAATTCCAATTTCAGCTGTCATTGCAGAGCCAGCTCTTGCAACTATCATTATTGCTGTAAGAACAGGACCAAGTTCTCTTACTATTGTAAGAGCAACAGCAGTTCCAAGATAACCTTCAGATCCGAATTTTATCAGAGTGTAGTAGCCCTGAAGACCAAGAACCATTCCGGTGAAAAGAGCGGTAAGGCATACAATGAGAACAGATTTAAGACCAATAAAATATACCTGGTTAAGTAGTTTTGATAATTGTAGAGGCCACTTAAAAAAAAGAAAGAGTCCTTTTATGAAGAAGATAAAAATTTTACCAAGTCCGTTAACCGTATAAATAACTTTCTGACCAAGGAGTTTTAAAATGCCTAAAAGAAAATTCATAAATTTCCTATGGATTTGAATTTCAGTAACAGTACAAAAAATTAAATATGAATGTCAGGCAGAGCGGTGTATTTACCTCTGACAGAATATTCTTCAATGGCAGCTGTACAAAAATTTTTTATTTTCTTATGTTCCGGTTCTTTTTATAAAAAATTTAATCTGCAAAATACCTGAGGTATTTATTGAGGTTAAATGCAAAGACTGGAATCTACAAAAAAATGTTTTAAGACCAGTTACCAAATATTCAAATCATTTGTACTTTAAGGAAATGCTAAAATCAAGATTAAATAAGAGGGGAAAGAAAAGGCGGTTTGTTGCAAACCGCCGAAGCTTACCTGGAGAGGTTTATTGAGGGGGAAAATCATGACTTATTAAGGAAAGTATTGATTTGGAACAAATATATATTTTAGAGATATATAAATCTATAGATACATAGGCTTATTTTTATGGGGGAGAATACCCAAATTAATAGTTGAACTGAAATGTTTTATTCGCCATTTTTAAAAAAAATTGTAACTATTCAGCTTAAAAACTGAGAAAAAGGCGTTTTGGCGATGGATGCTGTATTTTTTCTGAGCCGGTTTAAGGAGTTTGAATTATACATGTAATTTTTAATAGAAAAAAGCAGGGTTTAAAATCTAAGTTTAATTTAAAAAATAAATAAAAATTTTTTTAAATTTTAACAGAAGGTTATTTATGAATTTGCCGATTATTACTGCTGATAAATGTATTTTTGACTAAAGATTAATTTTGTAAAACCGATTTTTTAATTATATTTTTTAATTGTTCAAAGTTAAATTCCTTGTAATAGTTGCATTAAATTATTGAGGAGGCATGCAAAATGGCGATAGTAAGGAAAATATTTACAGCAGGTTTGCTGCTGTTTGTATTGGGATGTGCAACAGACCATCAGGTTTTGAAAGAGTATCAGTTTGTAAAACTGCATGAAAATCTGATTGCCGGTCTAGAACCTGATGAAATGTCAAGGAAAATTCTTGTAAATGAAACAGGTATGGGAATTGCACCTGAGGAAGGGACCCCGGCAGAACAAAAATTCATGGCTGAAAGAGCTGCAATTGTAGATGCATACAGAAGGCTTTCAGAAAGACTTGGAGGTCTTGTTGTTCAAGCAAACTCAAAGGCCGACAACGGTCAGCTCACAAATGACCAGGTAAAGACAATTGCGAGTGTTTATTTAAGAGGTGCAAGTATTGATTCCGTGATTTTTGAAGCTGGAATTGCCCGTGCTGATGCAAAGGTTTATATCAGCCCGAGAAAAGAGATTTATTATCACTATGTTTTAGGTGACAGAACATGGTGGTGGTGGTAAAAAAAGCTGTTAAACAGGTGCTTGACAGAAAATTTGAGATTTTTTATTCAGTTTTTAAATGTTAAATACTACCTCAATAAAAGAGTAATTTATTTTTAAGATTGAGTAGGGATATGACTTGAAAACTTTCTAAACAATCTGGTTGTTTCAGGCAGTTACATGAAGTTTTGTTTTTGTTAAATAAATTTTATTAATTCAGGGGTTTAAATTATGGTATGCGGAAATTCAGTGAAAAAAATTCTTCTGTTTTTTGTTGCAGTTTTTTTCTGTTTTAATTCAGGTCTTATTTGTGCAGATGAATTTGATTATGAAAATCTTTCAAGGGGTGAAGTTGCTTTTGGTGTTGTTTTTGCCGACCCTTCCGGATCAACCAGTTATTCCTTAACTACCCAGGGCACTGATCTTGGTTATGATTCAACTCTTGGCTATTCTGAGGAAAATGTATTTTTTGGAAGAATGAAATATTTCCATAAGCATCGATTCCCTGATATATCATTAAATGCCTATGTATTTAACTATGATGCTGACTCAACAGGTACAATGACTTTTGGAGATCAGAATTTTGATGACGGAACTTTTAATTCTGAACTTTCAGCAAAAGCAATAGATTTATCCCTTTATTTCCCAATTAAGCCAATTTCTGTTGCTGCCTTTGGCAAAGTCAAGGTTAACGTGGGAGGAGCTTTAAGATGGATTGATATAGAACAGAAAATAACTGAATCTGATCTTTCTGTGACAACCGATGCCAATGAATATGCTGCATCCCTTTATTTTGATATTTTATACAGACCTTTCAGGGGACTTGAACTTGCATTTGAAGCAAAGGCTGTTCCTCTTACTTCAACATCCTTTACAAATCTGACTGCACGGATAAGTTATAATATCTTTGAAGCTGTTTTTGCCTCAGTTGGCTATATGTCTGATTCGGTTGAAATTGATACCGAAGGATACAGGGCTGATTTTGATACAGAAGGAGCATTTTTGGAGCTTGGCTGGAGATTTTAAGGGAATACCTTCCAATATCTGTCAGATTTTTACGTAAAATTGTTTTACAGCGGATGTGTGAATCAATTTTACGTTTTTTATTGTGCATTTAAATTTGTTAATCCAGAAAAAAACATTGTAAAATTACTAAAATTTTTTAATTATAAATCAAGAATATTTAAACTCTCTAATAAAATATCTGGATACTTTTATGAATAATTTTATAAAAACTATTGTTTTATTAACTGCCCTATCTTTTACCTTTATATCCTGCGGTACACCAAGTTCTCCGATTGACAGGCTTAAAAGTTCATTAAAGGATGTTCCTACCTATTCAATTCTTCTTGAAGACATGAAGGAAGACGGGTTTATTTCACCTTCGTACTACCATAAATACAGAGTTGTTACCCCGGATGACGCCTATGTCACACCATGGCTTAAAGTCTCTGAAAAATATTTCAGGCTGAATTCAGGGTTTCTTGGAATGGCCCTTGTTGATAAAAAGGACGGCAAAATTGAAGCAAATCCTTCACCTCCGGGCTACCAGTATGTAGGTGATCCAAAATACGGTCAGTGGAGAACTGATTCATCGGGTAACAGTTTCTGGGAATTTTACGGTAAATATGCATTGTTCAGCCATCTAATGGGCGGCTGGTACAGACCTGTTTACAGAAATGATTATGATAATTACAGGTCTTATTCCGGAAGAAATATGGTTTACTATGGAAAAAATAATACATATGGAACTTCCGGTTCACTTTCACGTCAGAACAATCCTTCTTTTTTTGAAAGAAGAAAGGCCAGGGAGGCTGGTTTTAAACAGAAATTTCAAAGCAACCTGAATAAAAAAGTAGGAAGAACCAAAACCGGAACCTTTAGAGGCAAGGCCGGAAGAGTAGGTAAGTAAAATTTAAAAAATGTCTTTTAAAATATTTCAAGGATATTATCTATGGATATAATAATTCATTCTGCTGTTTTGCTGTTTTGTTTTTATGCTGTTTTTTTTATTGGCAAGTTTATCAATGACAAGCTTAACAAGAGCTACAACATAGTTTATGAGCTTGTGAAAAATGATAACCCCGCACTTGCTCTGTCCCTTGCAGGATATTATCTGGGGCTTGTAATCGCCATTGGAGGTGCTGTTGCCGGTCCTTCAAACGGTCTTATTTCCGACTTCCTTGACATAACAATTTACGGACTTCTTGCTGTAGTTCTTCTTAATCTTTCAACTTTTATATGCGACAAGGTTATTCTTTATAAATTCAAGGTTAGTGACGAACTGATCCGGGATCAGAATCAGGGAACAGGCGCTGTCAGTTTCGGTGTCTGTGTTGCTTCCGGGTTTTTGATTTATGGAGCTGTAAGCGGAGAGGGCGGAAGTATCTGGACTGCGATTGGATTCTGGGCCATAGGCCAGGTAATATTAATTCTTGCAGGTAAAATTTATAATTTTATTCTTCCCTATGATATTCATGAAGAAATAGAAAAAGACAATGTTGCAGCAGGAGTAAGCTTTGGCGGCCTTTTAATCGGAACAGGGCTTATCATAGGTCTTTCTGCTGAAGGCGACTTCTATTCATGGAGTTATAATATAAAGCAGTATGTGATCTATGCCTTGATAGGTCTTCTTCTTATGCCTTTTGTAAGATTTCTTACAGATAAACTTCTTCTTCCGACAGAAAGCCTTTCAAAGGAAATTGCCGGTCAGGAAAAGCCAAATGTAGGTGCAGCATATATTGAAGGCTTTTCATATATTGCGGCAGCTCTTGCAGTAAACTGGTGTATATGAACCCTGTTTTTCTACAGGCTGCAATTTTTATAACAGGGTGTGCCGGAATTGTAGCCGAATATGTTCTATCAACCCTTGCCACTTATATTCTGGGAAACTCAGTATTTCAGTGGACAATGGTAATGAGTCTCATGCTTTTTGCAATGGGTCTTGGAAGCAGATTAAGCCGTTATTTCAAGGATTATCTCTTTGACTTCTTTCTTTTTGCGGAATTTACACTTTCAGTTCTCTGTGCACTTTCCGCAGTTGTATCATATTCTGTCTCAGCATATTTTCAGCCGTCTTCAACTGCATTGATAATTTATTTTCATTCCATTCTTATAGGTATGCTGATTGGAATGGAAATTCCTCTGGTAACAAGAATAAATCATAATTATACGGATTTAAGAATAAATATTTCATCAATAATGGAAAAGGATTATTACGGAGCGCTTATAGGAGGAATTTTTTTTGTATTTATTGCTCTTCCTTATTTCGGACTTACATATACTCCGGCAGTTCTTGGATCAATCAATTTTTTTGTAGCTGTTATGCTTATATTGAATTATTTTTCAATATTGAAATTTAAAAAAACAATTGTTTTTGCAGGAACAGTTTCATTTTTATTTCTTACCGTTATATTTGTCTTTGCAAAGCCGGTGATATTTTTCAGTGAACAGAAAAAATATAAAGATACAATTATTTATGAAGAGCAGACCAGATTTCAGAAAATTGTAATGACAAGATGGAAAGATAAAATCTGGCTTTACCTGAATGGACAGCAGCAGTTTTCCACCTATGATGAAAAAAGATATCACGAACCACTTGTTCATCCTGTGATGAATATAAGTAATTCCCCTGAAAATATTCTTGTCATGGGCGGAGGGGACGGCCTTGCAGTTCGTGAAATTTTAAAATATAAAAATGTAAAAAAAATTGATCTTGTAGATCTTGATCCAAAAATGACAGATCTTGCAAAAAATCATCCTGTTCTTACTTCAGTAAACAAGGGCAGTCTCAACAGTGAAATTGTAAATGTTCACAATAATGACGCAGCATTTTTTTTAGAATCTTCAGGCGATATTTATGATGTGATAATCCTTGATTTTCCAGATCCGGATTCAATGGATTTGATGCACCTTTACAGTGAACATTTTTATAAGCTTATTAATAAGCACCTCTCAAGAACTGGTGCCTTTGTAACCCAGGCCTCTAGTCCTTACTTTACTCCTAAAGTTTTCATATCAATTGATAAAACCATTCAGTCTGCAGGATTTTCAACAATTGGATACCATCAGAATGTTCCAACCATGGGAGACTGGGGATTTATAATTGGAACAAAAAATGATGTTTATTCAGATAAAATCCTTAGGAAAAAATATGAGGAAATAAAACTTGATGAAGTTGATACAGATTTTCTTACAGATGATGTGCTCAAATCAATGCTTTATTTTGGAAAAGACGTATTTTCGGGTATTGATCATGAAAAAATCATGACCAACACCAAAAGCCATCCTGTAATTTTCAGGTATTATGACAAGGGAAGATGGGATATTTACTGATTTTTTTCCTGTTTTCCTGTTTCAAGCATATTGTTTCCATACCATTCAATCTGCCTTAAAACTCCCCTTAAAATATTTACGTCTTTGGCTCTCATATCCTGGCGTGAAAAAAAAGTTCTGAAATTATCAAGCCAGTGATCCGGATTTTCAGGATGAATAAAATTTATTTTTATCAGTATTCTTTTAAGATGTTCATACATTGAATCAAGCTGAAATCTGTTTGCAAGTTCTGGTACAAAAAATTCAGGAGGTTCCTTAAGAGCCTTTGAAAGTTCGTATGTAATAATCATTACAGCCTGTGAAAGATTTAAGGATGAAAATTCGTCAGTATCAATTGTAACAAGCTGGTGGCAGCGTTTTAACTCAAGATTGTCAAGTCCCTTGTCTTCAGGGCCGAATAAAACTGCAGTTTTGTTGTATTTTACAAGTCTTGATATTTTTTTGCCCATTTCTTCAGGACTTGTCATGATAAGGCTTCGCTGCTTGCCAAGTCTTGCGGTTGTCCCGATACAGAAATTAAAATCCTTTAATGCATCGTCAAGGTTATCTGAAAAAACAGCATTTTCAAGAATATCCTGTGCTGCATGTGTTGAAAGTTTTTTTGCCTTGTCATGATCATAATCAACAGGGTTTACTATAATAAGATTTTTAAATCCCATATTTTTCATTGCCCTTGCACTTGAACCAATATTTGTTGAGTATTTTGGTCTTACAAGGACAATTGAAATGTTTTCAGCTAGTTTATTGTAATCCATTAAAAAATACCAAGCTCCTCATGGGCAGAGAAAAAAAAGGAAATTTCATTTTTTGCATTTTCAGGTGAATCTGATCCGTGGACAGCATTTTTTTCCATTGCACTGCCAAATTTTTTTCTTATTGTTCCTTCTTCAGCCCTGGTAAAATCAGTTGAACCCATAAGTTTTCTATATTCAGTTATTACATTTTCACCTTCAAGAATCATGGGAACTACAGGACCTGAAGTCATAAAATCTACAAGGTCATTGAAAAAAGGCTTGCCTTTGTGCACAGAATAAAATTCCTCGGCAGATTTTTTTGTAAGCCTTGTCATTTTAATGGCTCTTATTTTTATATTTTTATTTTCTATCATTGCAATAATTTCGCCTATGGCATTTTTTTCAACAGCATCAGGCTTTATCATTCCAAGTGTTTTTTGTGTCATTGTCATCTCCCTTGTTATTTTTTTGAATTTACTGATTAGAATATAAAGTAATCTAAATCAATATTAAACTTTATTACGTTATATGGTTTTGAATAAAAAAGAATTTGTCATCACCTGCTTTATTTTTAATTATTAAAGTGGTAAAAGGTCTTTATTTTAAGTTCAGTTTAAGCAGGAACGGCTGGTTTATTCCTGGTCTGCTCCAAAGCAGCAGAAGAATACAGCATCAGTCAGTAAACTGGCTTTTTTTCAGTTTTCAGCTTAGTGACTACAGAAAAACTGATTAACTGCAGTTGTTTGGTTTCAGGTTATATAATTATTTGGAGGGTTTGGATGAAAGTTTTGAAAAACAATTCAGGTTTTACTCTTATTGAAGTAATGGTTGTTGTAATCATACTTGGAATTCTTGCAACTTTTGTTGTTCCAAGGCTTGTAGGTAGAACTGATGATGCAAAAATAGTAAAGGCAAAAGTTGATATTCAGGCTCTTGAAACTGCTTTAAAGCTATATAAACTTGATAACGGTAAATATCCTACAACAGAACAGGGCCTTAATGCTCTGATAAGTCCTCCTGAATCCGGGGATGCAAAAAACTGGAGAGAGGAAGGGTATCTTGACAAAAAAACTCTTCCAAAAGATCCATGGGGAAATGATTATATATATCTTTCACCAGGGCTAAACGGTGATTATGATCTGATTTCATATGGTGCTGATGGAATGCCTGGAGGAGAAAAGGAAAATAAGGATATCAATTCCTGGGAAATAGACTGATCCTATGAAAAACAGTGAAGCCGGATTTACATTAATGGAAATTATTGTTGTGATTGTTATTATTTCTTTGATGGTTGGTTTTGCTGTTCCAAAGCTTGACAGTTTTCTTTCCGAGGACAAATCAAAAAAAGGAATAAGAATTTTGAGCTCATACATAAGAGAGCTCAAGCTTGAAGCTTTGAAAAAATCCCAGGATTTTATTCTTGTAATAGATCCAGAGTCAGACAGTTTCTGGCTTGATGTAAAAGAAGGTGAAAATCCTGAAAAAAAAGATCTCGGCAAAGATGTTGATATAGCTGGCGTTCAGTCAGGGTATGGTGATTATTCAACTACCCGGAAAATTTTTGTAAGATTTTATTCAAAGGGCTATAATGATCCATTTGTTGTGACTTTGAAAAACAGAATTGATAATAAAATTTTTTCAATTGCAGTACATCCTTTTCTTGCTTCACCAGTAATCTACAACAAGCTGTGTTTTTTTGAAGAATGTTTTTCATGAAAAATAAAAGAAATTATCAGGGATTTACTTTTTTAGAAGTAATGGTGGCACTTAGCGTACTTGCACTTATTCTTACTGCGGTTTTCAGGCTTTATTCCCAGTCTGTTTCCATGCTTATCAGTTCCTCCTTTGACATGAAAGCTCCTTTTCTTGCACAGAAAATTGTTACAGAATATAAAACAGACAAAACCGCAAGGTTTCAAAATAATGGAAAATTTGAAGATGAATTTGAAAAGTTCAGCTGGAAAATTGATACTGAAGAACTCATTGTTTCCGGATATTCAGATGAACTTCCTGAAGAAATTGAAAATATAAAAATAAATAAAATCACTGTTACAATAACAGACAACCATAAAAATTATCAGACCTTTTTTTATGAAAAAACAGATTCTTAAATTCAATAATAAGGGGTTTACCTTAATTGAAATTGTTCTTGCAGTTCTAATTCTTGGAATTGTTTTTTCGACCCTGTTTTTCTCATATTCTGCTCTTTTTCAGGCAAGGGAGAAAATAGATCGCAAAACACAGATTCTATCCCAGGCTGAAACTGCACTTTTAAGAATTGTTGAGGATTTGAATAATTTTTACTGTGAGCTTTCTCCATTGTATAAAAAAAGTGATGACTATGATTTTGAATCAAAATATTTTTTTAGTGCTGAAAATGAATTTAAGGAAAAGTCTTCAACAAAACTTAAGTTTACATCTTATTCCCATCTTGGGTTTGGAAAAAATAATCTTAAATCACCTTCAGAGATTTTTTATTTTTTAGAGGATAATATCCTGTACAGAGGAGATTTTTATTACCCTTACCCAAAAACAGAAGATGAGAAAAAAAAGCTTTCCTATCCAATTTGTACAAATGTTGAAAAATTTAACCTTTATTTTTACGATGAGGAAAAAAATGAATATGAATTCTGGGATTCTGATTCTTCAGAGTTTAAATATTCAACTCCCTGTGTAGTTAAACTTGAGCTTGAACTTTATTTTGATGATGAAAAGGAAAAATTTGAAACAAAAATCAAACTTCCTGTATTCAGGGAAAAAGAAGAATAATTTTTTTTATGATCAAAAGGGTATAGCTCTTATTGTAACTCTTGTAATGGTCACCCTTCTTGCAGGCTGGGCACTTTCTTTAAATGTCCGTGTAAGAGACCTTCTCTTTGAGGCAGTTGTCTTAAAAAAAAGATCAATTCTCTATGACAGGGCAAAGGCAGGAATTGATATTGCCTCCATGATGCTTTTAAAAGATAAATCAAGTTCGGATACAGATTCAATCCAGGAATTCTGGGCTGACGAAGAACAAATAATTTTTTATCTTGGGCTGCTTGGTTTTTCACCAGATGAACTCCAGATAAAAATTACAGACTGTATGTCAAAAATTCAGGTAAATGCACTTGTAAACTATCCAAACCAGAAAAATCAGGCACAGATAAAATTGTGGGAAAGATTCCTTGACGGAATCAGAATGGAATACCCTGAACTTTTGAATAATCCATATGATATTATAAATCCCCTTCTTGACTGGCTTGATTACGGTGATGATGACTCAATAACAGGACTTTCAGGAGCAGAATCAGACTATTATATCCATGAAAATAAAACTCCTCCAAGAAACGGGCCCTTAAAAAGCATTGAAGAACTTTCCCTTGTAAAGGGAGTAGATGAAAAGTTGTGGAACAAAGTTTACAATTCTGGTATTGCTAATGGCTATCTCAGTGTAGATGGTGATGTTGAAAGAAGCGGTTCATCTTTTGGCTATAAAGGTAAAATCAATATAAATACAGCTCCCCATGCTGTTGTTTCCGCTCTTATAACAGACAATGCCTTTTTGCATATGGCAGATGAAATCTGCTCGTACAGGGAGGAAAAATCAGAGGGAAAGTTTGTAAATAACCTTGATGAAAAATGGTATAGAAAATGTCCTGGATGTGAGGATGTTCCTCTTGCAGAAGAATTTATTGTGACAAGTTCGGACATATTTGAAATAGAATCACTTGCAAGGGATAATGATTTGTCTGTAAAAGTAAAGGCTGTAGTAAAAAGATTTACAGATAAAGACGGCAAATGGGATATCAGAACAGAAAAATTTATAATTGAATAATTTAAGATTAAAATGACAAAAATTTTTGCATTAAATAAAACAGAAAATAAAATTGAATTTTTTTCTGCTGGTTTTTCAGGTAAAAAATTTTTTATAAAAAAAATGCCGGAAGGTTTTTGTGGGAATGCTCCAAATAAAATAAGCTCTTTTTTTTGTTTTGATTCAAAAAATCTTTTTTTAAAAAATCATGATTTTCCGTTCAGCGGTAAAAAAAGAATAGAAAAAATAATTGATTTTGAGCTTGAGCCTTATTTTCCCCTAAAAAATGATCAGCTTGAGTTTGACTTTTCTGTTTTAAATGAAAGCAGCACAAAAAATTCATCCAGGGCTTTTTGTATTGGCCTTTCAAAATTGTTTATGGATGAATCGAAAGATATTTTTCTTGAAAAAAATATTGAAATATCAGGTTTTGTTCCATTTTCATATTATTGTGCAAATGCCTTATTAAATCTTCATATAATAGAATCTGACTCAATTATAATTGTTCCTGAAGCAGATGAAAGAGCCGTTTTTTTTGCTGTAACAGAAAATGAAATTTTAAGCGGAAGAAAAAATTCAGATATTTCTGATGAAGAAAGCATAATATCTTCAATAAATCTTTTGATAAATTTTACATCTTTATCAGTAAAAAAAAGCTTTAATCCCAAAAAAATTGTTATTTTAAACGGTTTTTCTGCAAAGGAAAAAATCTTTAATACAATTGATAAAAATTTCAAAGATAAAGCTTTTATCCTTGATAAATCAGATCTTTTAAAAAAACTTGACTTTGAATCAGATGAAAAAACAGAACTTTTAGATGTTTTGTGCGGTTATGAAATTTTAAATGATAAATCTCCTGTTTTAAGAAGGAAGAAACCCGGTATTAACAAGTTTTTTCAGGAGTATAGAAAAGAGGCGGTTATTTCCGGATTTTTTCTTTTTCTATCTCTTGTTCTAACAGGAATGAGCAGTTATTTAAAATTTTCTGAGCTTGAAAAAGACTATAAAACGGCATATTCAAATCTTGAAACAGCTGTAAGACAAAATTTCCCGGGAATAAAAAAAATTACGCCATCAGTTATAGATCAGGCAAAAATTGAAATCATCGAGGCAAGGGAAAGCCAGAACGAAAATGATAATGTCTCAAATATAAAAAAAATTGTTCTTCTTCAATCAATTTTAAATCAGATTCCTTCAGACACTGTTGATCTTGAAAATTTAACCATACTTCCATTTTCCGTAAGTATTTCGGGAAGTGCAGCAGGGTATGACGTTATTGATTCAATGAAAAAGGATCTTGGCGCTGACAAGTATATTAAAAGTGCAGAAATTGTCATGGCAAATACGGACAGTTCGGGAAAAATAAGGTTTAGACTGGAGATAAAGGTTAATGAATAAACTAAAGGAATATTTTTCAGGCCTTGAACAAAGGGAAAAAAATTTTTTGATTGCAGGAATAATTTTTTTGTCAGTCTTTGTTCTGGTAAATTTTTTGTTTCTTCCGGTTATTGATTATAAAAAAGAACTTCAGACAAAAATATATTCATATAATTATCAGGCTGACCAGATTAAAAGACTTGGACAGGAATATAGAAAACTTGTCAAAAATTCAGGCTCATATTCAATTTCAGAAAATTCTGACATTGCACTTTTTTCTTTTATGGATTCACTTGCTGGAAAGGCTCAAATTAAGGAAAATATTGACTACATGAAACCTTCATCTGAAAAAACAGATGGAAAAACAATAGAAAAAGTAGAAATAAAACTTTCAGGTATTGATATGAAAAGGCTTATCCAGTTTCTTTATTCAATAGAGTCTTCTTCGGATGCAATAGTCATCAAGGGGCTCAGAATTTCAAGAAGCGACAAGGGAGCCTACATAACATCAACCATTCAGGCGGAAATAGTAAAAAATAATGTTTAAAAAGTTTTTATACATATTTTCATATTTGTTTTATATTTGTTTTCTTTTAGTATTTTTTGCACATGTATTATTTCCTGAAAAAAAAGGTGCTGCTTTTATATCTGAGAAATTAAAAAAGCAATATCAGATAAATTTTTATGCAGATTCAATTAAACCGGTTTTTCCATTTAATTTCAAAATACAAAATATGGAAATTTCTTCTTCAAAGGTTAAAAATATTGAGTTTGAGGAAATTAAAGTCAATGTTTCAGTTTTAAGTCTTTTTACCGGAAGCCTGAAATTTAAAATAAGTGCAAAAGGCTATGGAGGAACAATAAATTCGGATATCAAAATAAGCCTTTTAAAATTCATGAAAAAATTTAATATTGACTCACAATTTGAAAATATTGATTTAAAGGGTGCAAGCACAATTGCCGGTTCTGATTTTATACTTTCAGGCAGTGCCGGTGGAAGGGTAAAACTTGATTTAGAATCAGGAAAAGGAAATTATTCTTCCATGATCAATCTGAAAAATTTTGATATTGTTTCAAAATTTATTATTGTTCCTGTTTCGGTTTTTGACATAAATAATGCAAATATTCATGGTAAAATTGAAGGCAGCAACCTTTTTTTTGAAGATTCATCAATAAGATCAAAGGCAGGTTTTTCAAATTTTAACGGCAGGGTTCAGCTCAACAAAAGATTTGAAAGATCAGTTGCTGATATTAACGGGAAGCTTGTTCCAGACACAGAAAATATCTTGAAAAACAGGGATAACCCTTCAATGGCAATGCTTGTTTCAATTCTGCAGAATAAAAAAAATATTGAATTTACAATAAAGGGAAGTGTTTCAAACCCTGCGGTAAGGTTTAAATGAATATTGTAAAAACATCTTTTATTTCATTTATTTTAATTATGACAGCCATTATCTGTTTTTCGGCTGTTGATCTTGGTTATTATTTTATTTTTTCTGATACAGATGAAATATCTTCCGGAAGAAATAATTCCCATCAGGGAAACTATGTAAATAATGAGCAAAAAAATGAATCCTTATTGGGTTCTGTTGAAAAATATCTTGAAATATCAAATAAAAATCTTTTTGGAACCCTTGTCTCAAAGGTTGACTTAAAACCTGAGATAGACATTTCAACCCTTGATAAGACATCACTTAATTTAAAACTGTTAGGAACAGTGGTTGGTTTTGAAGAAAACTATGCTGTTATTTTGTCTGATAAAAATCAGGGGCTTTACAAGGAATCGGATAAAATCAAAGATGCATCAATCAAAAGAATTTTCAGGCAGAAAGTTGTTCTTACAAGAAATGGAAAAGATGAAATTTTAACCATAGATCCTGAAAAGGGTCAGAAAAAAGAATATTTTGACAGTATTGACAGTTCAATAAATGAAAGCGGAGAAAATCAGTATCAGATTTCAAGAGAGTTTATTGATCAGTCCCTGAATAATATTAACACACTTATGAGACAGGCAAGAGCAAGGCCTCACATTGAAAACGGGAACCCTGGCGGAATTATGATTGATAATATAAAACCCCTTTCCCTGTTCAATAAAATGGGGCTTGAGAACGGTGATATTCTTGTGGGCGCAAATGGAACAGATATTAAAACAGTAAATGATGCAATAGGTCTGTACAATGGACTGAAAAATTCAGACAGAATTACTCTCCAGATAAAAAGAAACGGTCAGGAGCAGACCATAGAATATAATATTGAATAAATTATTACTGCAAACTCAATTATAAGGGCAGGTTTCATGATCTTCAAAGTTTTAAGAAAATTTATTATTATTTTTATTGCAATCCCTATGATATTTTGCTTTGCAGCAAAATCCTTTGCAGATGACAAGGTCTCAATAGATTTTGATAATGTTGATATCTCTGTTTTTATAAAATTTATCAGTGAGGTTACAAACAAAAATTTTATAATTGATAACAGGGTCAAGGGAAATGTAACAGTTGTGTCTCCTGGTAAAATCTCGCCTGAACAGGCCTACAGGGTTTTTGAATCTGTTCTTGATGTAAACGGATTTGCAGCAGTACCGGCAGGAGATGTTATAAAAATAGTTTCCACCTTTGAAGCAAGAACCAAAAACATGGAGACCATAAAGGGAAGAGATGTTTCATCTGAAGACGACACAATGGTTACCCAGGTTATTCCCCTTAATTATGCAGATCCAAGAAGTATTCAAAGACTGATTGCGCCTCTTGTATCAAAAAGAAGTGCTGTAATGTCCTATGAAGAAAGCGGAATGATTTTAATTACAGATTATCAGTCAAATATTTCAAGACTGATTAAAATAATTGAGGCTGTTGATGTAAGGGAAACAGGAAGGGAAATATCAATTATTCCACTTGAAAATGCAGATGCATCAGATCTTGCTAAAACCTTGAAGCTTGTTTTCCCGGCCACACAAAAGGCGGATGAAAAAATAACCTTGAATAATGTAAGCTTTGTGCCGGATGAAAGAACAAATACAATAATTGCAGTTGCAGGAAAGCAGGATATAGAAAGAATAAAAAAACTGGTTGAATACCTTGATCTTGAAAAGCCAAAGGGTGATGAAAAATTTTATGTTTATTATCTTGAATATTCTGATTCAGAAGCTCTTGCAGAAGTTCTTCAAAATATTGCTTCAGGTGCTTCAAGATCTTCTTCTGCAAATGACCCCTCCAAAAAAACAGCTCCGGTTGTTTCAGGAGATGTTGCTATAAGTGCTGATAAAGACACAAACACTCTTATTATCAAAGCCAGCAGAAGTGATTATGAGGTTATTGAAAGACTCATAGAAAAACTTGATATAAACCGCCCAATGGTTTATCTGGAATGCCTTATTGTTGAAATGAATACAACTAATGATTTCGGACTTGGGTCTGAATGGGCAATAGGATATGAAGAGGATATCAAAGGTTCCAATGGTGCTTATGGAGGAGGGTTTTCAGGCAATACGCTTGCACCATACGGAACAATAGGTAAAATTGCTTCTACAGGTGCTTTCCCAAGCGGATTTTCTGTTGGAGTAATGGCGGAAACAATTGATATTGGAGGTGTTTCGTTTCCAAATCTTGGAGCCGTTATAAATGCCTATAAAAATAATAAAAATGTAAATATTTTATCAACTCCCCAGATCATGACGCTGGATAACCAGACAGCCAAAATCTCAGTTGGAAAAAACATTCCATATCTTATCAAGGCAACCACAGGTGACAATGCCTACAGCAATTATGAATATAAAGATGTTGGAGTTCTTCTTGAAATAACTCCCCAGATCAATCAGGACGGTCTTGTAAAACTTAAAATCTTTCAGGAAGTATCAAGAATTGATTCTGTTGCAGGTGAATTTGGAGAACTTCCAACCACCCTGAAAAGAAACATTGAAACAACAGTTGTGGTTGAAAAAAGCAATACAGTTGTTCTTGGAGGCTTGATTGACGAATCCTTTGCAGAATCTGAAAACAAGGTTCCCTGTCTTGGTGATATTCCAATACTTGGCTATCTTTTCAAAACCCGTGGAAATTCAAAGGATAAGACCAATATGTATGTATTTATTACTCCACATCTTGTTAATGATTCGGCAAGTGCACAAAATATTTACAGGGAAAAGAAAGATCATATTGATGAAACCATGAAAAAGAATCTGAAAAAAAATGTAAAGGATATTCCTCTTTATGAGTGAGGCTAAAATTTTGTCTGAAAAAGATCAAATTATTAATGAAATATCTTTAAATTCCGGCCTTGATATTGAAAAAATTATTGAAATTTTTCCGGATAATCCCTGCTCAGAGGGTATTACAGAAACATTGACAAAAAATGGAGATATTTCTGAAGAAATTGTTTTAAATGTTTTTTCATCAATATCCAGACTTAACTATTTTCAAAGTATTCCTGAAGACAGTTATGATTTTTCATTTACCAAAAAAATTTCCATTAGCTTTTTGAAGAAATTTTTTATTGCTCCCCTTGTTTATAAAGATGAAAATAAAAAAAGCATTCTTTTATTAAATGATATTTCCTTTTTTAATCAGGCAGATGATGCTGCATTTTATATTGGTCTCAAAAAATACAGTCTTGCATTTTGTCCAAAAAATGAAATTGTTTCCTTTATAAATTCAGCCTATGACCAGTCTGATTCAGGTTCTGCAGATGATATTGTCCAGGATGTTGAAGAAAGTGCTGAAGATATTTTAAGTGAAATTGAAGAAACCACAGATCTTCTTGATGATACTGCATCGGCTCCCATAATAAGGCTTGTAAACCATATTATTTCAAGGGCAGTAAAGGTTAATGCTTCAGATATTCATATTGAGCCATATCAGGAAAAATTTCATATCAGATTTAGGGTTGACGGTGTTTTGTATGAAATGCTCTCGCCCCCAAGATGGATGCAGACTGCACTTATTTCAAGAATTAAGGTAATGGCAAAATTAAATATTGCTGAAAAAAGGCTTCCCCAGGACGGAAGAATTGAAGTTAAAATTGGAAATCAGCAGATTGACATAAGGGTTTCAACCATTCCAACAGGATTTGGTGAAAGGGTGGTTATGAGGCTTCTTAATAAATCCGGAGGTCTTTTAAGGCTTGGCGAGCTTGGAATGTCAAAAAATATTTATGACATAATAAGCAGTCTTATAAGGCTTCCAAACGGTATTATTCTTGTTACAGGGCCAACAGGAAGCGGAAAGACCACAACACTTTATGCAGTTCTTTCAGAAATAAACAGGCCTGATATAAACATAATAACTATTGAAGATCCTGTAGAATATCAGATAAAGGGAATAGGGCAGATTCAGGTAAACAGAAAAATCGGACTGACCTTTGCAAAGGGTTTAAGATCAATTGTAAGACAGGACCCGGACGTTATTCTGATTGGAGAAATAAGGGATCAGGAAACTGCTGAAATAGCTGTGCAATCAGCCTTGACAGGCCATCTTGTTTTTTCAACCCTTCATACAAATGATTCTGCAAGTGCAATAACAAGACTTTCGGATATTGGAATAGAAAAATACCTGATTTCATCTTCTGTAAAGGCGGTAATTGCGCAACGACTTGTAAGGGTATTGTGCTGTAATTGCAAAAAGGAATATATACCTGAAGATATTGAGGCAGAAACCCTTGGTATTAGCGGAAACAGGCTTAAAGGTAAAACAATATATACTTCAGTTGGATGCGAAGAATGCGTAAATACAGGTTATAAGGGCAGAATGAGTATTTATGAAATAATGATAATGGATAATGAAATTCAAAGTCTTATTTTAAAAACCCAGGATTCAAACCTGATCCAGAAGGAAGCACTTAAAAAGGGAATGACCACTTTAAGACAGGACGGAGTAGAAAAAATTTTAAATGGTATTACAACCATTGAAGAAGTCATAAGAGTTACAAATGGCTAGATTCAGATTTTTTTGTTTATGTTTTTTTGTTTTTTTTTCTTTAAACGCCTATGCCACCGATTTTGACTTAGAACTTGTTTTAAAGGGTGATAAGTTTTTTGAGAAAAAGTCTTATTTCAAGGCTGAAATTTTTTATGATGCCTTTCTTTTAGAAAATGATTCCTGCGAAATCAGGTTCAAATCAGCTCTTTGCAGATATTATACAAAAAGATATGAAGAAGCTCTGGATCTGTTTTCTGAAATATCAAAAAACTGTGAAGACAGGTTTTTAAATGCCTCTACTTTTTTTTTATCAAATATTTATCTTGAGTTAAAAGAGCCGGGCCTTTTTCTTGCAAATATTTCAAATCTTGAGAAAACAGCAAGTGATCCTGATTTAAAAAAAAGCATATTAAATGAAAAAATATGGTTTTATTTAAGGTTTGGAAAAACAGGACAGGCTATTTCAGAAATTAAAAAATCCGATGAAACTGCTAAAAAATATTTTAAACTAAATGAACTTGAAAGAGAAATTCCCCTTCTTGACAAAAAAGTAAAATCACCTGTTCTTTCAGGAATATATTCAATTATTCCAGGCGGAGGTTATTTGTACTGTTCAAGATATAAGGACGCTTTTTTTGCCTTTTCAATAAACTCACTCCTTGCGGCATCTGCCTGTGAAGCCTTTGATAATGACTTGAATTTGGCCGGTATTCTGCTTGCATCCTTAACCTTTGGATTTTATTCCGGAAATATTTACGGCGGAATAAGAGCTGCAAATGTGGAAAATAATATTTACAGGGAAAAGGTTTATGAAGACCTGGAATCCAGATTCAGAAAAAAAGGTTCCATGGACTTTAAGCTTAATTTTAAAATTGATTTTTAGCTTTGTTTTTTATTTTCCATAAGTGCTTTTAAATATAATATATTATGGAAATTATTTTGTTTCAGATTATGGTATTAATCATAGTTTATTTAAAATGTTTTTTAATTTCAGATGGTTAAATGTTTGATTTTAAATTAATTGACAAATGTTTTAAATGGTGGTTTTTGTAATTTATATTTATTGGGAATATCATTTTTTTAAAGTGAAAAAAATTGCTATTATTTTCAATTTTGCAGTTAAATATTTGATAAACTGGAAAAATTTCAATTATATAAGCGTTGTAAGTGGATTTTTCCATATATTATACTGTTATGCGCTCAATAATATCTCAACATGAAATAAATACAAGGAGCTTCTAATGTTGTAAATGGGAAAGGATTTGAAAAACATATTCAAATTTGAAACGAAAGAATTAAAGTAATGATTAACTGGCTGACAATTAAAGAAGGGTAGGGAAGCCAAAATAAACTTTTCTATTAAAAATCTAAAATTGCATTGCTATTAACCTTTAACATAGAACTTGACAATATCCACTATGGTTCATCAGGTGAATTGACAAAAAGTGCCCATAAAAGTTATGATAAGACTTAGAAACATTGGATCTCAATAGAGGCATATCGCTGAAAAAAATCACTTTATGTAGGCTTAATTGCATCAGGCACTATTTTGATTTTGTGGATAAATATCTACTCTATTATCAGCTATCGAAAGGCATACCAACACCGGAACAAATCTGCCAGAGAGCAATGAATAAAGCCATAGAACTTAGGAAAGACAAAATTACGGATCATCTGAGCTTTCTATCTTTTTCGATGACACTAAGTTATCTCAAAACACATAGATTGTATATGCAGTATTGTGATGTTCGAAACTTCAAGCCAGCCACTAAATCGCTAGTATGACTCACTAGTATGAAAAACAGCGTGAGCTATAAAAAGAAAAAGAGGACAACATTTGGGATTTCCACAATCTTGTTTTTTATCTGTAAATCAGCATGATCATGTGATATAATTGAACCTTAAGTTTGGATGCACAATAATTTAGAGATAGACAAACCCTCGTATTTTTGAAGGGATGAGCCTAAAATAAACAGTAATAAATCGATTGTGATATTATCAGGACAAGATCTGGGGGAATACGGATGAGTTTTTGGCGCGTCTTCTTCAGAAAGCCATGGGCTGTATCAAAAATAAGATGAAATGCTTATTTGTACTGTCTACTTAAAAATACAAACTGATATGCATACGAAAAAATATTAGTAAATAGAATTATTCGACATTGAAGTTGAAGTATAAAAATCATATTCAGAATTGAACAAATAAACATCTTAGCATTGCTATCATCATTCTCCATTAAGCTCTCAGATTTGTAGTAATCTTAAGATATCGACAAATTTTAGATTGTGGGCTTTCTATCAGATTATCTTCGAGTGTCAGAGGAGAAAATTATGAAGAAAGAATTTGTTTATTCATCACAACAATAATTCCTTCTCCATATAAGTGGTATTTGCCAATATTCTTTTGATACTATAAGTATGAGAAAAGAACACTTTGCAGGAGCAAAAGTTTAAAATCTTAAAAGCCTTTTGATTTAGAAGCTCCCTCAACAATCTTCTTTTCAAATTGATGTAACCAATATACTGTTGACTAAAATATCAGAAGCAAATATATGAACAAATCAGTATCATATGGAAAAAGAAATATTGTATAAAAATACAATACGTTGATTTTTAATACATCATCTTATTAAGATAATAAGATCAGGTTTAAGACAATTTCCTTTCTAAAATTAATAATATTGACCCTGATGGAACTTTTATTTTCGAAGCAATCTTAAAAAGAGTACCAAATACTATGAAAATTTCAACTATAATAAATTAAAAAAAAGAAAATTCTCAAAACAAATCAGAATGCAATAAGCCTGATGAAAGAGGGTTTTTTATAGCTACTGCAAAGGCTTATTTAAAATCATTACAATGACCATCAGTAAATTTAGAGACAACTTTTTAAGAAAGCATCTGGTAGATGTTATTAAAATTATATACATCACTGGAAATAGCCTTGGTATTAGAGGTGCAACTGACTATAAATTTAGAGATTTTAGATTTATATCGTTATTTCAAGATACAATGCAATACATCAAAAATAACAAAAGTAAGGTGGTATTTTAAGAGGAACAAAAAAGGACAACAAGAGTGAATAAAAGGACAGGCAAATAATCCTGAAGAATTTATATGAAGAAAGTAAATTAAAAGAGTAAAAAGCAGTAAAAAGTAAGCAAGAAAACCCTAAATGAAGATCAGCAGGATTAGACCCAAATCAAAATTTATCATGTGTGTCAGAACAGACTGATTGATTTTAATGGGACATCGAAAAGATTATCTTCTCTCAATCATTGGCTTTTCATCATTTTTTTTGCAGTTGTTTTTACATTCTAGGAGTAATATTTCTCAATACGTAAAAATCATTATGATTCACATGATGATGAGCTGTGAAAAGACTTGAAAACTTTATGCAGTAAAGACTGAATTTTATAACCGATTTTCAGCTAAAAAGTTATTGATCTTTATCATGAAAGACATCAAACATTTTACCAGGTGCAAGAATAAACCAAATGAAAGGGGTTTTTTTCTGTGAGGAAATTAAAAGAATTGTGGAAAGGAAACTTTAATAAATCTGCTTAAGTGCCACATTGATATCTTTTTAATTACCCGAGCGGATAAGAAAAGCCAAAGAATCAATGGTCATAATTGCATATCATGCTATTGCACAGAAAACAGGCTTTCAAATAGATTTTCTTGATGAATGCTTAGAAAGTAAATTTCTGTACTTCTCAAGGTTATGAAGTTGGTGCTGTAGCGAAAAAGGTAATCCCTAAGTAGGTTAGCGAGAAAAATATGTTTCTCAGAAAGATTCGTTTAACAAGATGGTTTACACAGTGGAATACCTGAAGCAAGAACCTTCAAACAATTAAAGATTGTTTAATAAAGATATTGTTACCCAGCCTGTTTCGACTCTGACTTTCTTAAAGCGTTTGGTTGAAGGGTATTTTCCTCAATCTTAATCAAAGTTACTTAATTTTTGCAAAAAAAAGTAAATGACAGGGTCAATAATGATTTTAAATGTGGTTGTTATTTAAAAAATATTGGAAAAATATGTGGACAGCACCAATCATTAAGAATTTTTCATATGAGTAAATTAAGGTAATTGTAAGGGGAAAAAATGAAGATCGCCAGATTAACTGACTCAGTAGTAACCCAATTTATCATTAATGTCAAGAAAGCACTGACGGATTTAATGGCATCAGAAAGATTATCAATTATTAAGCTTTTTCAGCATATATTTTTCAGAAAGTTTTACAATTTTAGAATCATTTTACATAGAGTAAAAAATGCATCCTAGATTATGTAAAATGATGATGAGCTGATAAAAGATTAAAATTTTGGTGAAGACTGTGTTTACAGAATCCATTTGCCTAAAAAGTTATCAGATCTTAGTTTAATGAAAAGATATCAAACAGCCTCGGTAAATAAAAATGCAACAGGCAATGGTTTTTTGTAAAGATTTAAAGCGTAATTGCTGAAAAAGGGAAACTTAATATCTGTTGGCATACATTGATCTTAATTCAATTCGAGTGAGTTGAAAGCCTGAATACAATGGTCATCAATTGATATCATCTCAGACAAAACAGAAACAACTGGCTTTCACCAGAGATTTTTGCCTTTGATGAATGGGCGTTTCACTGATAAAGAAAAAATTTCTTGTACCGAAAGTGTTTAGAGGAAAAGCGGCGGTCTGTAACCCTGCAAAAGTTGTGAATCAGGTAAAAAAATAAATACAGATATTCAACTGTGGAAAGATTCGCCAGGAACAAGATGGTTTACAGACAGCGAATAATTAGTAAGAGTTTTCAAATCAAAGCAGATTTTCAAAGATGTGATAAAGATAAATATTGGTTTTGCTTGACTTTTTTTTCTTTAAAGCGTTTTCGAAGGGTAAGTTTTTGACCAAAATAATAACGCAAATAAGTAAAAAATAAAGGGACAGGCACAATATTGATTTTCATTCGTAAATTGATTTTGAAGAAAGTTGGCCAAGACACTGCTATATTCCGAGCTCAGAACATCATTAATATATAAAGAAATAAGGGGACAGGCACAATAATCATTGCAGAATTTTCATGAAGCAAGTAAATTAAAAAGAGTAAAAATTGTAAAAAGGGAAGGAAAACCCCAATGCCAAGATCAGCCAGATTAACCGATTCTGAAAATCCAACAATCTATCATGTAATGTCAAGAACAGCACTGGACGGATTTCCAATGGGAGCATCAGAAAAAGATTATCTTCTGAATCTTATTCAGGCTTTTTCATCATTATATTTTGCAGAAATTCTTGGTTTTACAATTTTAGACAATCATTTTCACATAGCAGTAAAAATGCATCCTGCAGATTATGTAAATGATGATGAGCTGATGAAAAGACTTAAAAACTTTTATGGTAAAGACCGTGAATTTTTACAATCCGATTTTCCAGCAATTAGAAAAAAGTTATCAGATCTTTCCAGTTTCATGAAAGACATCAAACAGAATTTTACCAGGTGGTACAATAAATGCCACAACAGGCACGGTTTTTTCTGGGGTGGAAGATTTAAAAGCGTAATTGTGGAAAAAGGGGAAACTTTAATAAATCTGCTGGCATACATTGATCTTAATTCAATTCGAGCCGGAATAGTTGAAAAACCTGAAGAATACAGATGGTCATCAATTGGATATCATGCTCAGACAGGAAACAGAAACAACTGGCTTTCAACAGATTTTGGCCTTGATGAATGGGGTGATTTCACTGATAAAGAAAAAATTGTCTTGTACCGCCAGTTTGTTTATGAAGTTGGTGCTGTAGGCGAAAAAGGGTAATCCCTGCAAAAGTTGTGGAATCAGGAAAGAAAAATAAATACAGATATTCAACTGTGGAAAGATTCCGCCTTAGAACAAGATGGTTTACAGACAGCGGAATAATTGGAAGTAGGGAGTTTGTGGCATCAAAACAGAAATTTTTCAAAGGTGTGCTTAACAAAGATAAGCCAAGTACCTGGCCTGTTTGCGGACTTGAGAGCTTTTTTTCTTTAAAGCGTTTGTCTGAAGGGTAAGTTTTTGCCTGAAAATAATCAACGTTGACTTAATTTTTAAGTAAAAAAATAAATGAGACAGGCACAATAATATTTTTATTCGTATCTGATCCTTTGGAAATTTTTGTTGCCAACTTTCCTGACACGGTTGTTTTTTTCATCTCTCGAGGGTTGACTTTAGTATCATTAATGATATTATAAAAATATGAAAAACATAGAGCAGAAATTAAAACAATTTAAAAATAATCCTAAAGATGTAAAGTTTTCTGAGCTATGCAATATATGTGATTTTTACTTTGGGGAACCGAGACAATCAGGCTCAAGTCACAGAGTTTATAAAACACCCTGGAGAGGAGATCCCAGGGTAAATATTCAAAACTTTAAAGGAAAAGCCAAAGCTTATCAAGTAAAGCAAGTTTTAAATGCCATTGAAAGATTGGAGGTCGAAAATGCCAATAAAAAATGATCATTATACATACAGAGTTACATGGTCGGCGGAAGATGAAGAATACATCGGTTTGTGTGCTGAGTTTCCAAGTCTTAGCTGGTTGGATAGTACTCCAGAAGCTGCACTAAAAGGTATTCGTGATATTGTTGCAGAAGTAGTTGAGGATATGGAAGCCAACAGAGAAAAAATTCCTGAACCAATATCAACTAAAAATTACAGTGGTAAATTTATGGTTAGAATTCCACCTGAAATTCACCGTTCGCTTGCAATAAAAGCTGCTGAAGCAGGAGTTAGTCTTAATAGACTCGCAAGCTCTAAGCTTAGTCAATAACAAAAACAAACACCAAAGGGGACAGGCACAAAAATCATTGCTGGCTTTGAAAGTCTGAAGCTTTTTTCAAACTTCGGGTAACACTATTTATGCATGTTAATTAAAAAGTCAAAGATCGGACTTGAGTAAAATGAAGAAAAAAATAGGAATAGCAGGAGGGTTGAGTCCTGAATCAACTGTAAGCTACTATCTTTATATTACAAGAACTTACGCTGAAATGTTTGGAAACTATGATTATCCTGAAATTATTATTTATAGTGTAAATCTGGAAAATTATCATAAATGGAGAAGCATAAACAGATGGGATCTTATTATTGAAGATCTTGTTTCCTGTTTTAATAATCTTAAAAAAGCAGGGGCAGATTTTGGACTGATTGCAACTAATACAATGCACAAGGTATATGATCAGGTTGCAGAACTTATTGATATGCCATTAATAAACATTATCGATGAAACTGCAAAAAAAGCCAGAGATCTGAACATCAGCACTCTTGGCCTTATCGGCACAAAATATACAATGGGTGACGGTTTCTATCAGAACAGATTGTCCGGTTTTAAGATAAAGACTCTTGTGCCGGATTTGGAGCAGCAGGAAACTGTTCACAGAATAATAGTTGAAGAACTTGTAAGAGGCTGTTTTCTTAAAGAATCGAAAAAGAGATATATCGATATAATTGAAGGATTAATTTCAAGGGGTGCAGATGGCATTATACTGGGATGTACGGAAATACCTTTGTTAATAAAGCAGGAAGATTTTAAGATTAAACTTTTTGATACGGCAGAGATTCATGCTGATGCCGCACTTCAGGCAGCAATAAAATAAATACAAAAGAGAGGACATCCTTGATATCTTCCGGCAAAATATCTCTGGCTGATAAATTATTGAAAGAAGTGTTTTACAACGATTCAAATCACAATAAAGAGCTTGCCGAGTTATCTGCTTTATTTATTAAAAGAGAATATCCCCGTAAACAGACTCTTATCAGTGCTAGGGTATTCTCCGGCTTTATTATACAGATAAAGACGGAAGAGAATTTAAAAGGAATAAAGGGGACAGGCACAATAATATTCTTGGAGCCGAAAAAACAAAGGAAATTTCTGCAAAAATGGGAAGAGCCGGAGCTGTCGGAGAAAGAAGTATTGGATTTCCCGATGCAGGAGCATATGCACTTGGGGTTATTTTTACTGAAATTGCAGAGTCTTTAAAATAAAATATCTTTAAAAACGGGCTTTGTATATGTACAAAGAATGAAAAAAGGAGCAGTAGAATTATATGCCAAAGTACAAAGTTATATTTGAATCAAAAGAGGAAATCTACGGTGTCGTCCCCAGAGCTGGGGATTGGGTACAATATTCAAGTGTTTTAACAGTTAAGGATGGTGGTCAAAAACCGGTTTCCCTTGAAATGACGTTTGTTCCACCACACCCTTTTATCTGCAATATGCCTGACACTCACTCTATAAAGGCTGAGAGCATTACAGTTGCTTACGCCAAAGTGATAAAGTTTTTTAGTAAGTTCGGTATTGAATTTAAAAACTGATTTGGATGGCAAAGTTCTGTTTGATATTGACGATATCGATCCGGGTACCCCCCTTTTTTATTGAATATTCATATTATTTGATTTATCAACGGAATCTGTTTTTGAAAAAATAATTAATAATGCCAAATCAGAGATATAAATAAGAACACGCAACATTTCTGATTTGGCTTTTGACTCAATAAAAAAAGCAGGAATAAAATGCAGATTAAAATTGCCGGACTTTCAGATATTGAAGAAACACTTAAGCTCCATTACAAATATCAAATAGATTCAATAAAAGAAGAAGATAAAAATGACGGTTTTGTAACAACACCATTTACCAAAGATCAGCTGACAGATTTAATTATAAAAGAACAGGGTCTTTTCATAGCAGAGCAAAACAATCAGGTTTATGCATATGTTATGGCGGCATCATGGCAGTTTTGGTCTGCATGGCCTCTTTTTCAGTTTATGATAAAAGATCTTCCCTCGCTTAAATATCAGGGATATACATTAAGCACTGAAAATTCATATCAATACGGTCCTGTATGTATAGATAAAAGCCTCAGGGGAACCGGACTGTTAAACGAAATTTTTGATTTTGCAAAAAATGAAATGGCAAAAAGATATCCTGTATTAGTAACATTTGTGAATAAAATCAATCCAAGATCATATGCTGCTCATTCTAAAAAACTTGGGCTTGATGTAATACAGGAATTTGAATTCAATAATAATTTTTATTATGAAATGGCGTGTCTTACATCAAAAGAAAAATAGCTTACAATATAAATAAACCAACAAAAATCATGCACAGACAGAAAGCAGATAAAGAGCCTTTTCTATTTCCAGAAAGGTTGAAGTCCCAGGCGGTTTAATTTATCTGCTTTACCCTTTAGTATTAAAGATCTTTGATGCAGGTCATAAGTTTTTTAAATCGGTTTGCTTCTGAGAGATTCATAGTGTAATATCCTTTTTTAAATTTTTATAAAATTACGGATTTAAAAAGATTATACTCTATTTGTTTTTTCTGCCGCTCCTTAGCTCAGTGTTAGCTGTCAAATCAAAAAAGGGATTTTCAAAATCAAAAAGTTTGATGTTTTTTTAATAAAGAAATTACACACCCTATGGAGAATAAAAATATATGTTTGATTTCATAATAGCGCCTGTTGGAATTGGGATTATTGTTCTGTTAGCAGTAATAATCAATACTAAGAATTTTATAAAAGGAATTATCCTTGGGGGACTGGGAATAGTTTTAGCATTTATTTTTCAGGTATCGATATTTTTCACATCTACTAGCGGAGAAAACTATGCAAAACAAACCTGGAATATAATATATGATGCTAATGAGCCTGGTTTTTTTACTGTTCTATTTGCCTTTGTAATACCTGGATTAGTTATCATAACAGGCTTTTTTGCCTTATATAAGGTACAAAAAGAAGAAAAAAAAGCTAACCATCAAATCAATTCTGACGATTAGTTGAATTAAAAACAGAGTATCCGATAAGAGGTGATTTCCATGACTGACTTGAGATCCAGGCTTCAATGCTTTTTGTTAGCTTTGCTTATTTTAGCTCTGCCTTCGGCTGAAGACAGTTACGGAGAATCCAGCCCTGTGCAGAAATTCAGGGTGGGTGTATATGAAAACCCTCCAAAGGTTTATACCAACAACGCAGGTGAAGCAGCAGGAATCTTTCCGGAAATACTTAAGGTCATAGCTGATCGCGAAAAATGGGAACTGGAATTTGTATCATGCTCCTGGAACGACTGCTTGGAGCGTTTGGAAAGCGGTGAATTGGATATCATGATGGACATCGCCTACTTAAAAAAAAGGGGCCAAAAATTCTATTTTTCTCAAGAAAGTGTCTTTTTGAACTGGGCCACTATTTATACCAATAAGGGTTTTATGGCCAACTCTCTTTTTGATCTCAATGGACGAACAATAGCAACGGTTAAGGGAGATATTCATACAGTTGGAGAAGATGGTATTGAACACCTGATTTCAAAATTTGAGCTGGATACCAAAATTATCCCTGTTACCAGCTATCATGAGGTTCTGACAATGGTTGAGGACGGCAGAGCCGACGCCGGCGTGGTTAACAGGCTCTTCGGAGCCTTGACCGAAGGGGAATATGAGATCGGCAAGACACCCATTGTTTTCAATCCGGTGCATCTTAAATTCGCCTTTCCAAAAAGAAAGAAATACATTGGCATTGCAAAAAATATAGACAAACATATCAGACAATTAAAGTCAGATCCTGACTCTATTTTCCATAAAATAATCAATTCGTATCTTGCAGGTGTTGGTTTCGATCTGACCTTGCACAGGGAAATGCAATCGATTCCCCTCACCGAAAAAGAAAGAGAATGGCTTGCCAGGCACAAAGTTATCCGTCTGGGAGTCGACAAAGGATATGCGCCCTACAGTTTCAGAAATGAATCTGGCGTCTACCAGGGAATTGCTGTCGACACCATAAATCTCATAGCCAAGTATCTGGATGTGGAAATAGATATCGTCGATGGGCTGGATTGGCCTGAAATCATAGATTATGCCAGTAAGAAAAAAATTGATGCAATTCTGACAGCCGTGGCTAGTCCGGAGAGAAGAGAGTCTTTTAACTTTACAAATATTTATTTACCAACGCCACTGGTGATAATGACAAAACAGGGCTATGAGGAGATACAAGGTCCGGAGGATCTCAATGGTAAGAAGGTCGCCCTGGTAAAGGGTTATTATTCGGCTGATATAACATTGCAAGACCATCCCGATATTATCCCGGTAATGGTCCAAACGCCCTTAGACGGATTAACAGCCGTATCTACAGGCCTGGCTGACTGCTACATTGGTGTCCTTGGTGTGTGTGATTATATATCCAGGGTAAATGGGATAAGCAATCTCAAGATCGCTGCTCGCTATAATATGCTGATGTATGGCGAGAGTGTCGCCACTCGGAAAGATTGGCCTGAACTTGCAAAAATTCTGGATAAAGCACTGAGTGCGATCACTGAGAAAAAGCGGCTTGAACTTCACCAGGCATGGATTTCAGCACTCGCCTCGCTGGAAGGCCCGGCTCTGCTTCAGCAGAAAAATGCCCTCACCGCCGAGGAGACCGCCTGGGTCAAAGAGCACCGTGAGATCTTGCTGGGCGTTGACCCTGAATTTGCACCCTTCGAGTTTATTGATGAGACCGGGCAATATACAGGAATTGTTCCTGAGTATTTTCACATTTTGGAGCAACGGATTGGGTTGAAGTTCAAAGTGGCTCCCGGGTTGTCCTGGAAGGAGGCTTTGGAACAGACCAGGCAGTGCAAAATCGACATGCTGCCATGTGTTGGTAAGACAGCGGAACGACAGGAGTTTCTCCTCTTTTCAAAACCCTATATGCATTATCAGCGGGTTATTATAACCCGGACGGGCACTCCGTTTATTTCTTCCATAGACGACATTAAAGGAATGAAGGTCGCTGTTCAAAATGAAACCTCTCATGAAGGCTTTTTACTGGACAATACAAAGATTCAACCAACCTTGTATCCAACGTTACAAGAGACATTGAGAGCTGTTTCAGAGGGGAGAGCCGATGCAATGATCGGCAACCTCTCTTCCTCTATCTTTTGGATACGAAAGGAGCATCTTACAAATTTAAAGATTGCGGGACCGGTGAGCTATGCATCGGAAGAGCTTCACTTTGCAGTTCGCAAAAATCTGCCGGAACTGGTCGCAATAGTAGAAAAAGGACTTGCATCATTGACCTCGTTGAAACAAAAAGACATACGGGAAAAGTGGGTCAATGTCGACTACGAGCCAGGTCTCGATCCAGGCAGGATACTTATTTATTTTCTTATATTCTTTGCCTTAGTCTCTGTGACTATTGGCCTTTTTTTGTTGTGGAACTATCGACTGAAAAATGAAATAGCCAAACGGACCTCTGAGCTTGAGAAAACCAACCGTCAACTCGTTAATGAGATTCAGGGTAGAGAGATAGCTGAAGCTGAAAGAATGGAAATGCAGGTGCAACTATTTCAGGCTAAAAAGATAGAATCAATCGGCACGCTTGCAGGCGGAATCGCCCATGACTTTAACAACATCCTCTCAGCAATTATAGGATACACAGAAATTTCTCTGGATGATGTTGCAAAAGGCTCGAAAATTGAAAAAAATTTGCAACAAGTGCATAAGGCAGGGCAAAGGGCCAAAGATTTAGTAAAACAAATTTTGACGATTGCAAGGAAATCCGATGAAGAAATCAAACCTATACCTATAAAGCCTATCGCAAAAGAAGCGCTGAAATTTATAAGATCTTCCATCCCGGTTACAATTGAAATACAACAAAATATAGCAAGTGAATCATCAATCATGGGAAATTCAACCCAGTTTCACCAGATTTTAATGAACCTATGTACAAATGCAGCGCATGCAATGGAAGAAAACGGCGGTTTACTGAAAGTTGTCCTGATTGATCTTAAAATTGAAAAACATGAGACAATTCAGGGACAGAATTTGAAACCAGGTAATTATGTAAAATTGAGTGTGTCAGATACAGGTAACGGTATGTCACCAGAAGTTATGGAATCAATTTTTGATCCCTACTACACCAGTAAAGAACCAGGAAAAGGCACTGGAATCGGGTTGGCTTTGGTGCACAGCATTGTTGAAAGATATGGTGGTATAATTGAGGTTTCCAGCAAACTGGGACAAGGATCTGTTTTTTCGATTTACCTGCCCACTACAAATGAGTGTCAAACCAGCCAGCCATATACAAAAGAGGTCCTGCCCACAGGATCGGAAAGAATCCTTTTTGTTGATGATGAAGTCTCCATTGCTGCAATCGGCAGCCAAATTCTTGAAAAGTTAGGATATTCGGTCACTATCATGACCAGCAGCACCAAGGCCCTCGATCTGTTTCAATTGAATGCCTATGCTTTTGATCTGGTTGTCACGGATATGACCATGCCGGGTCTAACAGGCGATAAGCTTGCGGTTGAACTGATGAAAATCCGCCAGGATATACCTGTTATTATTTGTACAGGATATAGCAAAAGGATTTCTGAACAAACAGCCTGTGAATTTGGTATACAGGCGTTAATATACAAACCAGTAGATAGGGCCGTGTTAGCCAAAACTGTTCGAAAAGCCCTGGATGAAGCCAAAGGATGAAGTTTTGCATAATTATCCTATGCATAAGTTTTAAAAGTACAGTAAAAATTGCACCGGACTTTTAGATATTGAAGAAACACCGCGCCTATTGTGATGCCCAAAAGTCACAAGAAATTTTAAGAATAAAGCCGTTAAATTTTCATACAAATATAAAAATGTTTCTTAAGAAAACACCATAAAATTGCAAATAGACGGGATTATTTTTTGTACATGTGAGAAGATTAGTTATATAATATTATAAATCTTAATAACTGTTGCTGAAATAATAATTTATTTAAATCCAGTGTCAGATTAAAAACGCAACTGTAATCAGTTTTATGCTTTTTAAATGTTTTTTATATCTTTTGCAAAATTGAAAATTATTGATTTCTTCATGTCTCTGTCAGCGTTTTTATAGTTTCAGCAATTTTAACAGATACGACAGGAGGAAATCATGTTGAAAAGATTAAGTATCAAGCAAAGGATGTATTTGATTATAACTTTGATTTTTATTCTGTTTGCTGTAATGATCGTGTTTTCCGTAACCAGCAGCCTGAGGGTCAGAAATTCGGGGATGGAATCTACCGAAAAAATAATGCTTGCAGATCAGAAAGATAAGATCAGAGTTGCCTCTCACACAATAGCTCTGGCAGTAGGCCATGCTATTGAAAATATCACTAATAATGATGAAAAAATAAAGATAATAAGAAATCTTATAGATGATATCAGATTTGAAGATGATGAATCAGGCTATTATTTTGTTTATAAAGGTACTGTAAATATTGCTTTTCCGACAAATAAAGATTTTTTAGGCAGGGATCTCGGTCATATTAAGGATAAAAACGGAGTGTATGTGATAAGGGGGCTTCATGAAAAGGCAGTTCAGGGCGGAGGATTTTTGAATTATATATGGCCAAAGCCTGGAGCAGGGGAGGCTCCGAAGCTGAGTTATGCAGAAATGATACCTGGAACCGACTACTGGATAGGAACCGGAGTATATCTGGATAATATTGATTCTTATGTCGGAGATATGAAGGACTCAATAAATTCAGATGTGAAATCAATGCTTTCTAAAATAGTCCTTATTGCCGGGCTGTTGTTTGTTGTACTGGTTATTCTCTGTCTTGTAATAGTGTTTGGGATTTCAAGATCTCTTGAAACCATGATTTTAAGTTTTCAGGATGTGGCAGAAGGAGAAGGCGATCTTACCAAAAGAATTAAGGTAGATTCAAAGGACGAACTGGGAGTTCTTGCTGGCTGGTTTAACCTTTTCCTTGAAAAGCTTCAGAAAATAATCAGAAATATTTCCAGAGAATCTCAAAATGTAGATGTTTCATCCCGAAGCTTGCTGGAAATTTCTGTAAAGATGAGTAAAGGTGCCCAATCCGTCACAGATAAGTCAGGAAATGTTTCTTCTGCTTCCGAAGAGATGAGTTCTTCTCTGACTTCTATTGCTGGTGCAATGGAAGAATCATCTGGAAATGCAAATATGGTGGCTTCAGCAGCTGAAGAGATGAGTTCGACAATAAATGAGATTGCTGAAAATTCCGAGCAGGCAAGGAAGATCTCAGAAGAGGCTTCAAAAGAGACCGAAAGTGCTTTAAATGAGATGATGTCTCTTGATAAGGCGGCAGTCTCAGTAGGTAAGGTTGTTGAAACAATAACCGAAATTTCCGATCAGGTGAATCTTCTGGCCTTGAATGCTGCAATTGAAGCGGCAAGAGCAGGGGAAGCAGGTAAGGGTTTTAATGTTGTTGCAAATGAAATCAAGGATCTTGCAGCTCAGACATCTGCTGCTACACTTGGTATCAGGAAGGAGATAGAAAATATTCAGTCAGTTTCCTCATCCGCAGGAAAGTCAATAAGAATAGTTTCTGAGACAATAAACAAAACCAGTGAAATTGTTTCTTCAATAGCTTCTGCAATTGAGGAACAGTCTGCCGCAACCGGCGAGATCTCTAGAAACATAGAAGAACTTTCGTCGGTTATTGGTGAAGTAAACCGGAATCTTGCACAGAGTTCCGAATTCGCAAATGATATTTCAAGGGATATAGGACTTGTAAGCAGAGAATCATCAGAAATTTCGTCGGACAGTATAAGTGTAAAAAACAGTTCAAGCGATCTTAAAAATATGTCAGAAAACTTAAGGAGTATAGTTAATACTTTTAAAATTGAGTAGAGGTTATACAGTTTTATATGTTAAAGTCGGGCATAATTTAGATGAAAGTTCGTCAATTGAAAAGGCTTGTGATTTCATCAATAAATGAAGACAATCCTTTATAAAGCATATTTTTTTGTTTAAGATTCTTTTGCTTAAAGTTCCATTACAAAAACATTTACAATTACAGATTAACCGGAATTTGGATAATAAATGAAATTAAAAATAATTTTTATATACTTTTTATTGATCTGCACAGCCTTATCCTGCTCGGATTCAGATTTTAAAAATTCTTCGGAAATATTTAACAATGAGCTTGATAATATTTTAAAAAGAACTTTTGATTCTGCAACAGTTCCAGGAACTTCAATGATGATTAAATTTAAAGACGGTTCAGTCTGGAAAAAATCGGCTGGATTTGCCTTTACAGGCAGCAGCAGTGAAGATGGCGTGCCCATGAATACAGAAATGCAGTTCAGAATTGGAAGTACAACAAAAACAATGATCGGAACTGCTGTTTTAATACTTGCAGATCAGAAAAAGCTTAATCTTTCAGACAATGTTGAAAAAATACTTCCAGGTGTAATCAAATACGGAAATTCCATTACAATTGAGAGTCTTCTCAATCATACAAGCAGACTGATCAATTATACAAATCTGGAAGAATTTGCAGATATCTACCTTGACAATCCTACATATCCCTGGACAAGAAACGAAATTGTAGATCTTTTTAAAGACAGTCCCCTTATTGATTTTCAAGCTGAAAATGAGAGCTTTTACAGCAATTCCAATTATTATCTCCTTGGAATGATAATCGAAAAAGTATCAGGCATGACCCTTCAGAACTTTATGGAGACCTTTATTTTCAAACCATTAAAAATGAACGATACCTACATTCCTGCCAGTAATTTTCTTACAGGAAATTTTGCAGACGGTTATATAGATCTTAATGTTAACGGTTATTTTGAACCCGAAGAAAAAATAACATCACAGAACCCGGATGCAATCTGGAGTGCTGGATCTGCGGTTTCAACACTTTTGGATCTTTCAATCTGGTTAGATGAGCTTATGAACGGTAATTTAATATCCAGTGAGCTTCAGAAGAAAAGAATGGATTTTAACTGCCATGTTTATGGTGCTCCCGAAGAGGTTTTATACAGTCTCGGCCTCATGAATCAATTCGGACAGATAGGACATACAGGAGCAGTTGCAGGCTATACAACTATTATGTTCAATTATAAGGGAAACAGCATAATTGCATTTACAAACGGTTATTATCTTTCACCTGAAGAACCTGATGTCCCCGGACTGCTGCTTGAAGCTGTTGTTGAAATGATAGACAAGGATTGAATTGTTTGTCCAAATTTAGTTTCGGTCTTTAAGAAGGTTTTACTGTCTGTATATTTTTTCTGTCTGGAAAACTGCTATGTCCAATACCATTCATTTTCATCAGCCAGAACAGAAATTAAAAATTTATTTATCACTGAACCTAAAATTCTGTTCAAAATTATGCAGTCTTGTTATAGATATAGATTCTTAAAAATTTAATTATCTAAGGAGTTTTGTTGTATGAGCAGTGATCCGCATAAAATTATATATTCCATGATGAAAGTAAGTAAATTTCGTCAGAATAAACCTGTAATAAAAGATATTTCTCTTTCCTATTTTTACGGAGCCAAAATCGGAGTTCTTGGACTTAACGGTGCAGGAAAGAGTACACTTTTAAGAATTATGGCAGGAGTTGACAAGGAATTTAATGGTGAGGCAGTTCTTTCACCCGGTTATTCAGTAGGCTATCTTGAGCAGGAACCTGAGCTTGATCCTGAAAAAACAGTCAAAGAAATTGTTGAAGAGGGGATGCAGGAGCTTGTTGATCTTTTAAAGGAATACAATTCAATAAGTGAAAAATTTGCAGAACCAATGACAGATGATGAAATGACTGCTCTTATTGAAAGACAGGGCGAACTTCAGGAAAAACTTGATACTCTGGATGCCTGGGATGTTGACTCAAGACTTGAAATGGCAATGGATGCATTGAGATGTCCCCCTTCAGATACATTGACCAAAGTCTTGTCAGGAGGAGAAAAAAGAAGGGTTGCCCTATGCAGACTTCTGCTTCAGAAACCTGATATTCTTCTTCTTGACGAACCTACAAACCACCTTGATGCAGAAACAGTTGCCTGGCTTGAACACCATCTTCACAGCTATGAAGGTACTGTAATTGCTGTAACACATGACAGGTATTTTCTGGATAATGTAGCAGGATGGATTCTTGAGCTTGACCAGGGATATGGAATTCCATGGAAGGGTAATTATTCTTCCTGGCTTGAGCAGAAACAGAACAGGCTGAATCAGGAAGAAAAAAAGGAAACTGAAAGACAGAAAACCCTTCAAAGGGAACTTGAATGGATCAGAATGTCTCCAAAGGGAAGACAGGCAAAATCAAAGGCCAGAATTAAATCCTATGAATCTCTTTTGAATCAGGGCGGAGACAAAAGAGTTGAAGATCTTAAAATTTATATTCCACCGGGACCAAGACTTGGAAATAAAGTTATTGAAGCAGAAAATATTTCAAAGGTTTTTGGTGAAAAGCTTTTATTCGAAAATATGAATTTCATGCTTCCTCCAGGTGGTATTGTTGGTATTATCGGACCAAACGGTGCTGGTAAAACAACCCTTTTCAAAATGATAACAGGACAGGAAGAACCTACATCTGGAACTCTATCAAAAGGTGAATCTGTAAAGCTTGCCTATGCTGATCAGTTAAGAGGTACTCTTGATCCTGAAAAATCCATATGGGAAGTTGTTTCAGGAGGAAACGATACAATCGATCTTGGGGGAAGGGAAGTAAACTCAAGAGCTTATGTTGCAAGATTTAACTTTTCAGGTAGTGATCAGCAGAAAAAGGTAAGAATGCTTTCCGGAGGTGAAAGAAACAGGGTTCATCTTGCCTGCATTTTGAAAGACGGAGCAAACGTTCTTCTTCTTGATGAGCCTACAAATGATCTTGATGTAAACACAATGAGAGCTCTGGAAGAAGCCCTTGAAAATTTCGGAGGATGCGCAGTTATTATCAGCCATGACAGATGGTTCCTTGACAGAATTGCAACTCATATTCTAGCATTTGAAGGTGACTCAAATGTTGTGTGGTTTGAGGGAAACTATTCTGATTATGAGAAAGACAAGAAAAAAAGACTTGGAAAGGCTGCTGAAATTCCAAGAAGGATAAAATATAGACAGCTGACAAGATAAAATATTGCCTGGCTAAAAAACATGCCAGTCAAATAAATATTGTGCCGCCTTTAACGGCGGCACAAAAAAATAAGGTTTAAAATGACAGATCAGATAAAAAAAATGCAAAATGATCCTTATTCTTCCTTGCTTGGAATCAGGCTTGTTGAAGTTAAAAAAGGCTATGCACTGTGCAGTGCTGAAATAAGGGATAGTATGCTCAACTTTCTTGGAGTTATCCACGGAGGTTTTGTTTTTTCACTGGCAGATGCAGCTTTTGCAGCAGCTTCAAATTTTGAGAATCCATTATCCTTTGCCCTGGATATTTCAGGTTCTTTTTTGAAAACTGCAAAACCAGGCGACATTTTAAAAGCAGAAGCAAAACTTGTGCATACAACAAAAAGAACCGGTTTTTACAAAATGGAAGTTTTTAATGATAATGATATGGAACTTGTCGCGGTTTTTAACGGGACTGTGTTTAGAAAAACTTCCTGAAAACTAATTTTAAGCGGATTACATGAAATCAATATTAAAAAATATAATTTTTATAGAATATCTTGGTTTTATTTTTATGACACTGGTTTTATGGCTTAATGAAATATTTGATATTCCACATTACTTGCTTGGTTTTAAAAAAACTCCAATAAACTGGCCTGAAAGTATTCTTGAATCCTTTCTTATTATAATACTTGCAACTGTCATAATTACTTTAACAAAAAATCTGCTTAAAAAAATTGAAGATATTGCAATGCGTGATCCTTTAACCGGACTTTTAAACAGAAGGTATATGTATGAATATTTTCAGTATATAAAAAGTACCAATTCAAAAAGATTTTTTTCATTTATTCTTTGCGATCTTGATCATTTTAAAAAAATAAATGATAATTTTGGTCATGACTGCGGGGATTATGTTCTTAAAAAAACAGCTGAAATCATAAAAAATAAAATCAGGCCCGGAGATCTTGCCGGACGATGGGGAGGAGAGGAGTTCCTTATAATTCTGCCTGGCCTGGAAATTTACTCTGCATTTGATGTTGCCGAAAGAATAAGGAAGGAAATATTTAATTATGATTTTAACTGGGGCAGTGATAATTTTAAAATTTCTATGAGTTTTGGATTATCTGGCAGCTCTCTTAATGATAACCATCCATGTGATATAATAACCTGTGCTGATGAAAGGCTTTATGAAGCAAAAAATTCGGGCAGGAATAAAGTTGTTTATTAGTTTTTTTCCATCATTAGCCTGAAGTGACAAAAAAGACAGTTTTTTTATCAACTAAATCCGGGATAATTTCATGAATACAATAAACAGCCTTAATTCAGCAAGTATACTTGAAACTCTTGAAAAAGCCCTTCCTGATCCTTTTTTTATTATAGATTCAAACGGTTTTTACCTTGAAGTTCTGGGTGGTGCTGAAAATTCATTGTATGATTCGGCAAAATATCTCAAGGGTAAAAATCTTAGGGATATAATGACTTTAGAAAAAGCAGATTTCTTTTTTGATGTTTTAAATAAAGCAATCAGTCAAAGAAAAATCCAGATTGTTGAGTACAGCCTTTCATCTGCTGACTGCTTTGGCAATCCAATGGACGGGCCGGCACAAACCCAGTGGTTTGAAGGAAGGGTCTATCCTGTGGAAGGTTTTGGAGCTGATGAAATAAATGCTGTTGTCTGGGTTGCAATTAACATTACCCAGAGGAAAACAGCAGAAAAAGAAAAAGATGAGCTTATTGACAAGCTTGAAAAGGCAATTGAAGAAATAAATGTTTATAAAAAATTAATTCCAATCTGTTCCTACTGCAAGAAAATAAGGGATAAGCAGGATAAATGGCATTCCTTTGAATCCTATCTTCACAAAAATACTGATATTTCATTTTCCCATGGCATTTGTCCCCAGTGTAAGACAAAACTTTATTCCGAATTAAACTTGAAGGAATAATAAAGTTTCGTTTAATAAATTTTTACCAGACAATAATTTCCTGTGAATGAAAGACTTTCTAAATTTACTGCAATTTGGGAATAAATCTGGGTTATGGTCAGTTTCTGAATATATTTAATTTGACATAATCCTTTAAGAAAACTAAATTATTTCCTACTCGTTAGGGGTGTCCTTTGGACTGAGAGTCTCAATTAAAATTTGAGTAACCCTTAACACCTGATCAGGGTAATACCTGCGAAGGGAAACGAGATAAAAGTTCAATTTATTTTGGATTTAAGCCGTTTCCTTATATTTGTAAGGGCGGCTTTTTTATTTTTTAATCATAAATTATAAGGATTTATTATGGCAACCCAGCTTACATATGCACTCGAGGGAAAGATTACAAAAGCCATGAAAGAGGTGGCTGAAGATGAAAATTATACTCCCGAGGAAATCTGTGAAAAAGTTAAGTCAGGAAAAATTGTTATACCAATTAATAAAAACAGAAATTTCAGGGCAGTTGGAATTGGTGAAGGCTTAAAAACAAAAGTTAACGCAAATATTGGAACATCGCCAAGCCGTCACTGTATGGATTCTGAGCTTTTAAAGCTTAAAACAGCTGTTGATGCAGGAGCCGATGCTGTAATGGATCTTTCAACAGGAGGGAATCTTTCACAGATTTTAGAGGAAATTGTCGCAAAATCTCCTGTTATGATTGGAACAGTTCCAATTTACAAGGTTGTTTCAAAATATATGGAACAGGGAAAAGATGCCAAGGAATTTACAAAGGAAGACCTTTTTGAAGAGATTTTATTTCATGCAAAAACAGGTGTTGATTTTATTACAGTTCACTGTGGAATTACAAGACATACAGTAAGCGTTCTTGAAAACTGTGACAGAAAAATGGGGATTGTCTCAAGGGGAGGCAGCTTTCTTGCAGAGTGGATTGTCAGAAACGGCAAAGAAAATCCATTGTATGAATATTTTGATGAGCTTCTTGATATCTGCCTTGAATATGATGTTACCCTTTCTCTTGGAGACGGGCTGCGTCCCGGAGCAATCTGTGATGCTGAAGACAGAGCTCAGATTTCAGAGCTCATAACTCTTGGTGAACTTACAAAAAGAGCAAGGGCAAAAGGAGTTCAGGTTATGATTGAAGGACCTGGACATGTTCCTCTGAGCAGAATTGCAGGTGATATGAAGCAGCAGAAAAGATTCTGTGAAAATGCACCATATTATGTTCTTGGACCTCTTCCTACTGATATTGCACCTGGTTATGATCATATTGTCGGAGCAATCGGAGGTGCAATTGCAGCTTCGAATGGTGCTGACTTTCTATGCTATGTAACTCCGGCAGAACATCTTACTCTTCCTGATCTTGATGATGTAAGACAGGGGGTTATAACATCTAAAATTGCCGCCCATATTGGAGATATTGAAAAAGGGGTAAAAGGAGCATGGGAAAGAAATCTTCAGATGGCTGACGCAAGAAGGACATTTGACTGGGAAAAAATGTTTGAACTTTCAATAGATCCTGAGCTTGCAAGAAAAAGAAGAAATGCTTCTGAAGACAGCAAAAGAGATGTGTGTACAATGTGCGGAGATTTGTGTGCATTAAAGACTTGGAACAGAGCTGTTGAGTCAAAATAGTTAAATTTTCCATACAGATTCCTTAGTTGGAGTCTGTATGTTCCTTTATTGTTACATTAAGATTATATAATACCACTTCACAACCTTAAACCCTGTTAATATTGAATTCTTTTTGTTTTATATTTTTATCTTGTTACTTATCTGTAACATCTGTGTTTGTCTAAAATTTCACATTCTTTTATTTATATTATAAAATCAAGTAATTATATTTTTTATTGTTTTTGGCATATAGTTTGCTTTTGTATAAATATGTTTATCTGATTTTTAAAATCTGTTTGAAAAATAAATAAAGAAGGAAAATTTAAATGGAAATTAAGGTTTTTGGTGTGGTTGGAGCTGGTCAGATGGGGAATGGAATTGCACAGGTCGCAGCACAAAGCGGACTTGAGGTAATCATGTTTGATATCAGTGATGAAGCTTGTAAAAAAGGTTTGGGTGTTATTGAAAAAAATTTTTCAAAATCAGTATCCAAAGGAAAACTTACTGAAGATGAAAAAAATAAGTTCATGGCAGGAATTAAAATATCATCCGACTTATCAAGTCTTAAGGATGCTGATTTTGTAGTTGAAGCTGCTGTTGAAAGAGAAGATCTTAAATTCAAGGTTTTTAAAGATCTTGATGAAATATGCAGAAAAGAAATTATTCTTGCAACTAACACTTCTTCTATTCCCATAGGCAGAATTGCTGCACAGACAAAAAGACCTGAAAAAATTATTGGTATGCATTTCATGAATCCTGTTCCGGTAATGAAGCTTGTTGAAATTATCAGAGGACTTGCTACAGATCAGGAAACCTTTGACACAACAATTTCCCTGATTGAAAAATTTGGTAAAACTCCTGCCGAATCAAGCGATTTTCCCGGGTTTATAGCAAACCGTATTCTTATTCCAATGCTTAATGAAGCAGTTTTTGCACTATACCATGGTGTTGGAACAAAAGAGGCAATTGATTCAGCAATGAAACTTGGAATGAACCATCCAATGGGACCGCTTGCACTGGCTGATCTGATTGGACTTGATACCTGTCTTGCAATTATGGAAACTCTTTACAAAGGATTTGGCGATTCAAAATACCGTCCATGTCCTTTACTGAGAAAATATGTTGAGGCAGGGTGGCTTGGCAGAAAAACAGGCCGTGGATTTTACGAGTATAACTAAGGCTTTTATATCTCTCCTAAAATATATATGAGCAAAAAAACGTCAGTTCTAAATTAACCCCTTGAAAGCAGAGATAAACTTAAAGGAGTATTTATGACACAACCTAACCATACTTTTGCAACTCCGGGACCTGCCGGACTTGGAGCACTTTGTGTGGCATGTTTTGGATTCGGAGCCGTTTTTCTTGGAAAAGTCGAAGTAACAGGTCTCCCCCTACTTGCAGCCTGGCTTGTTGGCGGCGGTATTGTCCAGTATACCGTCGCAGTTATGGAGTTAAAAGATCACAACCTGACAGGAGGCAATGTATTCCTGTTCTTTTGTGCTTTTTTCATGTTTGGAGCGTCTTTGAGTGTTTTGTCAAAATTCCTTATGATTAAGTTTGGAATGACCCCTCATGCCGTTGTGGAAGGATGGTGCTGGATGGCTGGAGCATTTTTTCTTACAGTTGTAACTCCCGCTTATTTGAAATCAGACTTGCTTCTGTTCATTGTAGTTGTGCTTCTAGATATTGCCTTGTGGTTTATTTTTCTGCTGGATATGGGAATTTTGTCAGGGGCAGTAAAACCGGTTATTGGATGGGTTCTGATTACAGCAGGATTCATTGCAGTATACCTGATCGGTGCAATAGTTAATAACACTGTTTTTAATAAAAATGTTTTACCCCTCCCCGGACCCATAGTTAAGGGTTAAATCTGTCGTAAATGGGAACAGCCTTGATAAAAGGCTGTTTCCAGACCAAACTTACTGCTTGAAAATTTCTTTATATAATGATGCATGAAGAACTTCGTGGGGAAGAATCACTTTCAGAACTTTTTTAAACTTTGGTTCAATATTTTCATTAAGAAGTTTTTCAATTTTTTCTACTGCATCCTGTTCAGCAATCTGAAGTTTTTTCATTTTTTTTCTTAATGGAATTGGTCTCATTATAAAAGCTGCTAACCTTCCTGTAAGTTTCCAGAAAAAACCGGACTTAATATTTTTTCCGTAAAGATCCTTGAAACACTTCTGAAACAGCTTTCCATGCATTTCCTCCTGCTTTGAGAATTCCTGAAACCTGGTGCTGAGATATGCATTTTTTGTTTTTGACTGCATGCTCAGCCCTTTGTAAAGTCCTGTTCCAATCATTTCCATTTTGTAGGAATGTATTAGATTCTTTTTGAAATCATCCATTTTTGTCTCCATATTAAATTGTCTGTTCTGTAAAATATTTTTTAAGCATTTTTTTAAAATTCAGATTTTAAATATTAAATATTTCCTTAAAATCTCTTGTTTTTAAAATTTTTTTGAACCAATCAGTCATGTCAGGGGGAGTATGAAACACCTGATTTCTGAATATGTCAAAAAATGGTTCATAATAATCAGCTGTAAATTTTGTTATTTTATTTTCCATTTTTTCTCTTATGAGGGGAAGATTCTCACCTGTATATCTTAAATTATTTGAATCAAGCATTTTCATATCTAAAAAGTTTTTGTATTTTTCATTGCATCTGCATTTATTTTGAGGATTAACAACTCCGCAGACATTATTCATGCTTTCAAAGAGTTTGTTTGTTGCCCTTGAAAGTTTTTTTCTGAAATTTTCGTTTGTAATGTCCATGATTTCAGAGCAGGTTTTGCTGTCCAGTAAAAAAATTCTACCAAGTATGAATGCAATTCTTTCAGTTCTTTCAAGACACATAAGCATTCCGGCCATGCACCCGGCCTGAAATTCCTTTGCAAGTATATTTTCTTCGGGGTTGTTTTGTGGCTCATGGGAAGGTAGATTATCAATCAAATCAGTATATTTTTGAAAATCATTTATACGGATTTCAAATTTTTTTTTCTTCATGTTTAGAATATGATTTACAGCAATTTTATATGACCATGTTGAAAATTTTGATTTTGACATATCAAATGAAGAAAGGTTTGTTATAATTTTAATTAATATTTCCTGGGTCAGATCCTGAGCATCGTCATGGTCCATAACCATTTTAAATGCCATATTATAAATTTTTGCCTGACTGCTCAAAATTATATTTTCAAGTGAAGTTTCATCACCGGAAAGGGCTTTTTTAACAAGTTCTTCGTTGGTTTGTTTCTGTATTTCTTTTGCTTTTAAATTATTTTGCATGACCTTTTCTCTTTATTGTTTATCAGTGATACAGTTTAAAATAAAATTTGTGACAAATTATTTTTTACTGGGCTGATTGTTTTGTTTTTCTGGCTGTGAATATCTGGTAATTTTTGCAATTGGTTAAATTCGATTTTATTTTTTTTAAAAATTTTTGTATTAGGGATAAAAAATTAAAACTCAACAAGGCAAAAAAATGACTGAATTTAAATATAAACCAATTTATTCAATGTTTGATTTTGAAACTATCAAGTTTGAAAAAATATCTGAAAAAGGAGTATCTGTCTTAAATATTGATAATAATAAATATCTTAAGCCAGATTATGATGCATTAAAAACAATTTCACAAAAAAGCTTTTCAGAAATTAATTATTTTTTTTCAAGATCACACCTGAAAAATTTATCAGATATTTTTAAAGATAAGGACTCAAGTGAAAACGACAGGTTTGTTGCAAAAAAACTTATAGAAAATGCTGTAATTTCATCTTCAAAAATTTTTCCAATCTGCCAGGATACCGGAACTGCAACAATTGCAGCCGAAAAAGGGAATTTTGTTTTAACTGATTTTGATGAAAAAAAAGCCTTGAGTGAAGGCGTTTTTGAGACATATAAAAATGAAAATTTAAGGTATTCACAGCTTATTCCATTATCTTTTTTTGAAGAAACAAATTCCAAAACAAATCTTCCGGCTCAAATAGACATTTATTCCGGCAAAGGAAATGAGTTTAAATTCATGTTTGCTGCAAAGGGTGGAGGGTCTTCAAATAAGACATTTTTTTTCACTGAAAACAAGTCCCTTTTAAATCCTGAAAAATTAAAGAATTTTTTGGAAACAAATATCTTGAAAATTGGAACTGCAGCATGTCCTCCTTATAATCTTGGTATTGTAATTGGAGGAACTTCTCCTGAAATGAATTTAAAAACCCTTAAGCTTTTAACTACCGGCTCTCTTGATCATATAAAAAATTTTCAAACAGATGATTGTCTGGCATTAAGGGATCTTGAAATTGAAAAAATGGTGTCAGATATCTGCATCAATACAAAAATGGGAGCACAGTACGGCGGAAAGTATTTTGCTGTTGCATCCAGGGCTTTAAGGCTTCCAAGACACGGAGCTTCTGTTTTTGTGGGTATTGGAGTAAGCTGTTATGCACACAGAAACCAGTTTGGTTTAATAAATGAGAATGGAATTTTTCTAGAGGAAAAGGAAAAAGATCCTGCAAAGTATCTTCCAGAAGAAAATATTGATTTTCATGAACCTGTTAAAATCAACCTTGACCAGCCAATGGAAAAAATAAGGGAAGATCTTTCTAAACTTGAAGTTTCAAGTCCTGTTCTTTTAAGCGGAACCATAATTGTTGCAAGAGATATTGCCCATGCTAAAATTTTGGAAATTTTAGAAAAAAATAAAAAACTTCCTGAATACATTAAAAACCATCCTGTATATTATGCAGGTCCTGCTAAGGTTCCAGATGGTTATGCCTCAGGCTCTTTTGGTCCAACAACATCAGCTAGAATGGATTCATATGTTGAAAAATTTCAGGAGAATCAAGGCTCACTTGTTATGATAGGAAAAGGCAACAGGTCATTTGTTGTGAAAAATTCATGCGAAAAACATAAAGGTTTTTATCTTGGTGCAATAGGAGGAGCTGCTGCCCTTGTTGGTCAAAATTCAATAAAATCTGTTGAAGTTCTTGATTTTGAAGATCTTGGAATGGAGGCAGTTTTTAAAATTGCAGTAAAAGATTTCCCGGCCTTTCTTATTACAGATGACAAGGGTAATGATTTTTTTGAAAGGATTTTAAAATAGAGTATATTCTTCTTTTTTTTACTGCCTTTGCAGCTGCAACAATTTTACCTTTTAGTTCTGAAATTGTTTTAACTTCACTTATATTAAAGGGAGCAGATCCTTTTTTTTGTGTTTTATCTGCTTCCATTGGAAATATTTTGGGAAGCATTTTAAATTATTTTGCAGGTTTTTTTGGAAGCAGGCTGATATTTGAAAAATATTTAAAATCTAAGCAGGCTGATTTAGAAAAAGGAATTTCAAAATTTAATAAATTCGGAAAAATAAGTCTTTTTTTTGCATGGTTGCCAATTATCGGCGATCCGCTTACACTTGCTGCAGGAGTTTTAAAAATAAATTTTTATTATTTTTTTATGGCGGTAAGTATAGGAAAAGTTATAAGATACTTAATAATAATCAAGGCTGCATTAACCTGAAAAAGAGGTTTTATATGGCATCTTTAACTTACCGTATCAATTCAAATGACGAAATTATTTATGTATCAAGTGCCTGGGATAAGTTTGCAGAAGAAAATCAAGGAAAAGAAAATCAAAGCAGTTTAGTATTAAAACAAAAATTATGGGATTTTATAAGTGATCCTGAAACAGCTCAGATTTACTTAATGCTTGTTGAAAAAGTAAGGAAGAATAAAAAAACAGTAAAAGTTCCATTTCGCTGCGATACTTCTGAATTTAGAAGGTTCCTTTATATGGAAATAAAAGAAATGGACAATGGGATCATAGAGTTTAACTCTATTCTTGAAAAAATTGAAAAAAGGGAAAAAGTTCTTCTTCTTGAAAAAAATGTTGAAAGAAGTAATGAATTCATAAAAATCTGCAGCTGGTGTAAAAAGGTATATATTGAGAATGAAGATTGCTGGTATGAGGTTGAAGATGCAGTAAAAAAAATGAATTTATTTGGTAAAAAAAGATTGCCTATGCTTACACATACTATGTGTGATAAATGTTTCAAGGAATTGTCAGAATAAAATTCAAATGTTTTTTTGTAGTTAAAAAATAATTAAAATGGATAAAAATAATTATTTATTGTATTTGATAATAATTCTTTAATTTGTTGAAATTTAATTTTTGTGGCGAATTTTTTTTTAGTAACAGTCTAATATTTAGAAAAATTACTTATTATACGGAGGTAAAATGAAACTCTTTAAGAAAACAATTTTTACTCTTTTTGCATTAAGTTTTTTGATTGGCGGTTGTGCAGTCAATCAATGCAAAAATTTGTCAGGCGGTAATCCTCCTGTTTATGATGGAAGTGATTATACAAAAAAAATTGATAACCTTGTAATTATAGCAGATACATCTTCTTCAATGGAAGCCTGCTGTAAAAACCAGACATGTTTCAGCATGTGTCAAAATATTGTAACAAAAATGATTTCAGGGCTGCCTTCAGATATTGATATTAATTCTGCCTATCTGACATATGGGCATTTAAGTTCAATTTCCTCAAAGCCAAATCTTGTTAATTTGGAATTAGGTAAATTTTCAAAAGAAAAATTTTTGGAAGCTGTAGCAAAAGTTGATAATGCAGGAGGAACTTCAAGACTTGATCTAAGCCTTGAGGATGCTTTAAAAATGCTTTCATGCAATTCTGGGAAAACTGCACTGTTTGTTTTAGGTGATGGAGTTGAAATGGGAGATAAGCCTTTTTCAATTGTAGAAAAAATGAAAAAAGATCTTGGCGGAAATATTTGCATTTATCCAATTCATGCAGGAACTTCTCTTGACGGGCAAAAAGGCTTTGCAAAACTTGCTTCCATAACAGGATGTGGAAAATTTTATAAAGCTGAAGAACTTGCATCAAACGAGTCAGTTGCTGCTCTTTTAAATGGTATTATTTATGAAAAAGTGACTGATTCTGATGGTGATGGAGTTGCTGATAATTTAGACAGATGTAAGAATACTCCTGGAAATGTAAAAGTAGATAAAAACGGATGTCCAATAGATTCAGATAAAGACGGTGTAGCTGATTACAAAGATAAATGTCTAGGTACTCCTTTAAAAGCAAAAGTAGATAAAAATGGATGTCCAATAGATTCTGACGGCGATGGTGTAGCTGATTATATGGATAAATGTCCAAATACAAAAGCTGGTGCCAGTGTTGATGCAAATGGATGTATGATTGTATCGGCATCTGATAAGGCGGAAATAACAGAAAAAGGAACCTGGATTTTAAGAGAAATTCAGTTTGGTTCTAACAAAAGTACAATAAATGAAAAATCAGCAAAAGAAATTGATGAAGTTGTTGCAATACTTAAAGAAAATAAAGATTTAAAACTTGAAATTCAGGGGCATAGTGACAGCAAAGGGAATACAGCTTACAATTACAAGCTTTCACAAAAAAGAGCCGATTCTGTAAAGAAATATATTACAGACAAGGGCATTGAAAGCAAAAGAATTATATCAAAGGGTTATGGACCTTCACAGCCAATGGCTACAAATGAAACTGCTGAAGGAAGAGCATTGAACAGAAGGGTTGAATTTAAGCCTTTTAATTAGTTTTTAAATAAATAATCAAAATTATTTAAAGTTCCTGGCTGTTTACAGTCAGGAACTTTTTTTGTTTTTAAAAGCTGTGATTTTTAGAACAATCCAAATTATGTTTTTAAACAGTGATTTTAAATCAAACTCATTTTGTCTAATAAATTCAGGTATTTTTAACTTTACAAAAAAAGTTTTACCTATATAATCGGCCAGTGTTTAAATTTGTTAATAATTATTTTTTTGCAATATATTTAACGGAGATTAAAAAAATGAAGTTTGGTTTAAGAGAAAGAATCCTTTTTCCAATTCTAATTCTTATTGTTTTAGGAATGGGACTTACAATTTATTTTTCAAATAAATATTCAAAACAATCCATTTCTGAAATAACTGATAATTCCATGATTAAAACTGTAGAAGAAACAGTTAAAAATTTAGATAATTGGATTGAAAGCAGAGAATTGGTTTTAAAAACCCTTGCAGACATAAAGATTTACCAGAAAGCAAGTATTGATGACTTTCAGGGCAGGGCTCTTAGAAAAACAGCATCATCAAATTTGGAAAATTATATTAATGAGCATAATGTTTTTGAATCAGTTTCAATTGTTGACAATAAAGGAAAAGTTGTAGCTTCTTCATCTGACGAAAGAATTGAACTTGATATTTCTGATAGAAAATATTTTATAAATTCCTTTGAAAATAATATTGCCTTTGTTCAAGCAGTAAAAAGCAGAATTACAGATAAGGTTTCAATTATACTTTCTGTTCCTCTAAAGGATGAAGGCAAGATTTGCGGAATAATCTATTCAACCCTTAATTTTGAAGAATTTACAAAAAAATATATTGAAGATATAAAAATTGGCGAAAAAGGATATATTTTTATTACAGATGAAAAAGGTCTTGTTTTGCATCATCCTGTCAAAAAACTCATTTATAAGGCAGGACTTTATGAATATGAGTTTGGCAAAAAAATGCTTGAACAAAAAAAAGGCTATATGCAGTATTTATGGGGTAAAGTACCAACCATTTCAGCCTTTGACCGTGTTGAAAAAACAGGATGGTTTGTTGTTACAAGGGTTGATCCTGGTGAAATTTATTCAGGAATAAAAAAGCTTCAAAAAATAAATTTTACAATTGCAGGCTTAACTATTTTTTTAATGGCAGTATCAATTGTTCTTATTGTAAGGTTTATTATATTAAATCCTGTAAAAAAAGCTGTTTCATTTGCCAAAAAAATTGCATCAGGAGATCTTAATGCAAGGGTCAGGCTTAACAGAAATGATGAACTTGGAGAACTTGTAGAATCCTTAAACAGCATGGGCAGCCGGTTAACTGAAATGTTCAGCATAGAAAAGTTAAGGGAGCTTGTTAAATCATTGTCTGAAGGCTCCATGAATTTGAAAAAGGTTTCAGAAGACATGGACAATGAAATAAATACAGCAGTTGGAATGGCTGCGGCAATATTTAAAGAAACTTCAGAAATGACTGATAATATAAATGAATCAGCCTCAGATCTTGATATAAGTGCTACAAATATTTCAACAATAGCATCCGGTGCTGAACAAATGAGCTCTACAATAAGTGAGATTGCCGTTAATGTAGATAAAACAGGCAATATAACCAAGGCAGCAGTTGAAAAGGCTAAATTTTCTTCCACAAAAATAGATCAGCTTGGAATAGCAGCAAAAGAAATTGATGCTGTTACCAATACAATTAGAGACATTTCAGACCAGACTAATCTTTTAGCTCTTAATGCTACAATTGAAGCTGCAAGAGCAGGTGAGGCTGGAAAAGGTTTTGCTGTTGTAGCCGGAGAAATAAAAGCTCTTGCATCACAAACAGCCAGTGCAACAAAAGATATAGCAGAAAAAATAAAAAATATTCAAAAATCTACCCAGGAAACAGTTACAGATATTAATGAAATTGCAGCTACAATTGATAATATTCATGAATTTGTAGGTTCTGTTGCAGCTGCGATTGAAGAACAATCTGTTACAACAAAGGAAATTGCAGCAAGTGTAAATCAGGCATCAGCAAGAATTTCTGGAGTAAATGAAAAAATGTCATTTAATTCAAAGTCTGCCAAATCAATAAATAATGATATTTCCAATATGGAGCAGATTACAGGAAAGCTTAAAAATGGAAGCAGCCATATAAACAGCAGCTCTCTTGAGCTTCAAAGAATTTCAAAAGAAGTTAAAGATGTTGTTGATCAGTTCAAAATTTAGAAATTTATTTTTAAATTAAATTTCTAAATTTTTTAAATTAAAAAAAAATGATGCCGGAATGTCTTTTTTCCGGCATTTTTTATTTGTTCTTTTAGCCAAACTTTAAAAAATATATTTTTTAAGTTTGGCTAATATATTTATGTAAAATAATAAAGATATATAATTTTCAGCTTAGATGATATTTGTAATCTGGTTTACATAAAATTTATTTTATAATATTAAATTTTTTGGATTGCATCCAAATTTTATTCAGCAAAATTTTAAACCATAATTTAAGGGGAAAAATATGGATAAATTAATTAGAATTTTTATGCCAATATTTGTTATTTGGTTTTTTTCCGGCTGTGCAATGCTTCAAAGTACAGGTTTGTGGAAACAGCCGGATGTAAAAGTATCATCAATTAAAATCAAATCTCTTGATTTTCAAAAAATAGATCTTGATGTAGAACTTGAAATAGTAAACTTAAATTCATATTCCATAGAAGTTGGTAAAATTGATTATTCTTTGAAAATTCATGAAAATGAAATTTTAACTGGAAAACAAAATGAATCAATGTCACTTCCTGCTCATAATTCCAAAAAAGTATTATTTCCTGTAAGTTTGGAATTTGAAAAGATATTTTCATCAGTTTCACAAACAAAGGAATCAGATATTATAAAGTACGAATTTTTGGGAGGTTTAAGTTTGAATATGCCGGCAGGCAATCAGATCAGGATCCCTTTTTCAGCGTCAGATGAAATTCCGGTTCCTAAATTACCAAATATTGAGGTTCAAAATTTAAAAATTGAAAAAATAAGTTTTTTTAGTGCAGACCTTAAACTTTTTGTTAAGGTGGAAAACGCAAATAATTTTGGGATAAAATTAAATAAATATGATTATATTTTTGAGCTCAATAAAAATCAGATAGCAAACGGTGCCTCTTTAGAAGGTATTTCAATTGAAGCAAATAATGAAAAAATTATTGAATTCCCTTTTAATCTTTCATTTAAAAGTGCAGGGGTTGCACTTTACAAAATTTTAACATCAGATAAAAACCTGGATTATTTTTTCAAATTTAATGGAGAAGCTGATACAGGACTTGATTATTTTAATGATTTTCCTTTAAAAACCGAAAAACAGGGAACAATTAAAATTATAAAATAAATATTTGATAAATTGAGCGTTTTATTCTTTTTTTTGTGAAACGCTTAATTTATTTTTTTAAAATCACTTATTCAGTTTATTAAAAGCTTTTATTCCCCCTTTTACACTGAATAAATTTTTATATCCTTTTGTCTGCAAAATCCTTGATGCAATGCTGCTTCTTTTTCCTGAACGGCAAAAAACAAAAATGGTTTTATTTTTATCAATCATGGAAATTTTTTGGGAAATTTCTAAAAGAGGAATTAAAACAGAATTTTTTATGCTTTGTTCTTTATGTTCAAAAGGCTGTCTAACATCCAAAAGCAGATATTTATTATTATCGTTTAAAAAAAGCTCATTAACTTTATCCCATCTGATTTTTTTTGGAGGAATAAAAAATTTAAGCCATTTCATTTTTATAAACCTTTCTTATATTTTTTATGAATAATCAAATAACTTCATAATCCATAACAGTGAAAGGAGAAATGAAAAAATGGTTTATGATAATAATGTTGAGCGGATTCTTGTTGATTTTAAAGATGTTCTTACAAAAAATTATTTTTATTGTGATTGTATTTCTGATGAAAATTTAAAAATTGTAAACAGCAAAAGTCAAAGCCAGTTTTTTTTCACATCTTCAAAAAAATGATGTAAGTTTTAAAAGAATTTTATATATCAGCAGTTTAGACCCTGACTTACATGATCAGGTGCTGGAAATGGGAGTTTTTGTGGCAGGGGTGTATTGGATGATAAAAAGTTTGAGTATGCAGGATCTCTTGCTGATAAGCACAAAAACTTACTTTTTTATTATAATCATAACTCCAGGAGATTTGACCTTTCAGATATTTGAACCCTTATAAATGAAAACTTTACTTGAAGAATTTGATTTAAACTAATAAATATATCAAAAAATTTTGATATATTTTTTAAAAGGGGAAGATTATTATGAAAAAAGTAGTTGTTGTAGGTTGCGGATCTTATATGAACAGCGGTTATGGATGCCCGGGTGAATGGAGATGTCTCAAGGCTGCCTCAATGGGAGAAGGAAAGTTTGCTGAGCCTTCATCTGTAATAGGTTTTGTAAAATGTGAGTGTCCCGGAAGAACTATGGTTCCAAATATTGGAATGACAATGAAACTAAGTGAACTTAAACCTGATCTTATTTATCTTTCTTCGTGCATGGTTGGTGCAAAACCTGATTGTCCTTACTCTTCACCAGAAGAAAAGGCTGAATTCATCAAATCCAAAACTGGAATTGATGTTGTGCTCGGAACACATGATTATCATTAAAAAAATGATAATTATTTTTTAAAGTTTAATTTTTTTGCTCATTTCCTTAATTGGTAATCTCAAAAAATGTTTTTTTTGAGAAATTACTTAATATTCAGGAAGCGGGCAAAAAAAAATATTTATTCTTTGCCCGAAAGCTCGAATTTTTTGTTCATTTCTGCGGGGGTGAAAAATTTTGACTCAAAAATATCAGTTTATTTTCAGGGTTAAAATTTAAAGACTTAAAAGAAATGGGCAAAAAATACAGTTTTCGTTCAGAGGCTGTTTGTTTAGTTAAACTCAAAATATTAAGAGAAAAAAATGAAAATTAAATGTCCCGGATGCAAAAAAAATATTAATCTAAGGGAGGGAACTTATCCTAAAGAAAAAAAGTTTTCTTTTCTTTGTCCGGGGTGCGGTACCAAAATAAAAATCAACCCTCAGGATAAACCGGCTGAAGAAACAAATGCCAGTGACCAACAAAGGCATTTATATGGAAAAGATCTTAAAAAACACATATTGAAAAATAATAATTCTCTGCCGCCAATCCCGGATATTCTTTTAAGAGCAAAAAAAACTATCGAAAATCCAGGGCATTCAGCAAAAGAGCTGGCAAAAATTATTTCCCTTGATCAGGCAATAGCTGCAAGGGTACTAAAACTTGCAAACTCAGCATATTTTAACTTCAATCCTCCCATTCCAACAATTGAAGAGGCCTGTCTTTTGCTGGGTGAAAAAAACCTGATGAGCATAATTATGGTTGCGCAGATGACCAAGATGCTTGATAAGAGCCTGAAAGGTTATAATATCGCAACAGGTAATCTTTTTTATCACAGCATAGCGTCAGCTGTTGCTGCAGAGCTTATTGCAAATGAAAAAATGCCTTTATTTGATCTTGATGCTTTTTCATCAGGACTTTTGCACGATTGCGGAAAGCTTATCTTAAATGATTATGTTAATCAGAGAAAACAGGAATTTATTCATCTGATTACTGTTGATAAGATGACCTGCTATAGGGCTGAAATTAAGATGTTTGGTTTTTCCCATGCGGAAATAGGGTTTGATCTGCTTGAAAGCTGGCATCTGCCTGAGATTCAGACGCATGCAATAGGCTTTCATCATAATCCTGGGGAATCAGGTATGAATGAGCTTTCATATATTTTAAATGCAGCTGATTATCTTGCTAAAAAGTCAGGTTTTTCTGCAGCTGACTATTGCATTGAAAGTAACCATGTGCTTGAGGCTGAAGTAAAGGATTTTTTAAATATTGAAGACTTTGAAATAGAAGAGTTTACCAAAAAAATCAGGAATAATGTTTTGGAAATGACAAAGGATTTTACTTTTTCATAGCGGAGGTACTTAATTTGGAAATTAAATTATCGTCCTGGAACGTGAACGGATTGAGAGCGGTTTTAAAAAAAGGCTTCCTTGAGTCATTAAGTGAAATAAATGCTGATATAATAGGACTTCAGGAAACAAAGCTTCAGGATGACCAGATAGAGGATGAAATGGTAAACCCGGTTCATTATAACCATGAAGTCTGGTCTCACTCGACAGTGAAAAAGGGCTACAGCGGTGTTGTTTCTTACTCCAAAGAAATCCCGCTTAACATGGAAGAGGGGATCGGAATCAAAAAATTTGATGATGAAGGAAGAGTTGTAAGGCTTGATTTTGATGATTTTATTCTTTTCAATGTATATTTTCCAAACGGACAGATGTCTGATGAAAGGCTTGAATATAAACTTGAATTTTATGAAAAGTTTTTTGACTATACAGATAAACTTAAAAAAGACAAAAGTATTATAATCTGCGGAGACTACAATACCGCACACAATGAGATTGATCTTAAAAATCCAAAAGCCAATGAAAAAAGATCAGGCTTTCTTCCTGTTGAAAGAAAGTGGCTGGATGAAATAATAAAGAGAGGATATGTGGATACTTTCAGGTATTTTTATCCTGAAGAAGTAAAATACTCGTGGTGGACTTACAGGTTTAATGCAAGAAAAAACAATGCGGGTTGGCGTATAGATTATTTTTTTGCAACAAGGGATTTGATTGAGAATAAAAGAATAAAAGATGCCTGGATATTAAATGATATTTATGGCTCAGATCATTGCCCGGTTGGCATTACAATGGAAGTGTAATCAAAATATTGTAAATTATTATTTATAATTCGGTTTTTTACCGAAGTTTGGGAGAGTTAAGCATGATAAATAAAAAAAAGTATTATTTAAAATCTGTTTCTAAAAAGATTTTCTGGACTCAGTTTATATTGTCATTGGTTTTTTTTGGAACCTTGTTTTCTGGTCTGTACCTTTACTCTTCAATGCTTTTTTCAAAGGCATCGGGTATAGATGTGCAAAAAATTTATCCGCCGGATTATCAGGGTTTTTTTGACATGGTGCTAAGTCTGAAAGAACCAGTAAATATATTTGTTATTCCAGCCTGCGGAATAGTTATTTTAGTTTTTACTTTTTTTTCATGGCTAATTTTAAGGGGTTTAGTGAAGAAAACAATTTCACAAATTCCAACCCAGACAGAAACTGCTCCAAAAGAGACCTTAAAAGTTGACCCTGAACTTGAAAAAAGAAAATTCCTTCATATTTTGTCGGTACTTCAGGAAGAAGGAAGACTTATTGATTTTTTAAATGAAGATTTATCAGAATACAATGATGACGATATAGGAGCTGCTGTAAGAAGTATCCATAAAGGCTGTAACGATGCTTTGAAAAAGTATATTGAATTAAAGCCTCTTCTTAATGATGAAGAAGACTCCATAATCGAAGTAGAAGAAAATTTTAATCCTGAAAAAATAAGACTTACAGGAAATGTTGTTGGAAATCCTCCATTTAAAGGCATAGTAAGGCACAGAGGCTGGAAAGCTGAAAATATTAATCTTCCGGATCTTAAAAAAGTTCAAGATGCATCTTTTCTAGTTCCTGCTGAAATTGAAGTTGAATAAAAAGGTTTTTTATAATGAATGCAAAATATCTTATTGGAATAGATCTTGGAACCTCGAACACTGCGGTTTCATATGCAAAAATAACAGAAAATGACGAAAAGCCTGATTTTAAAATTTTTGAAATTCCACAGATTGTAAGACCGGGCGAAATTCTTTCAAGGCCTCTTTTACCTTCATTTATCTATTTCCCGGATGAAAATGAAAAGAACAGAGATAATTTTTCCCTTCCATGGAAAAAGGATGAAACTTTTATTGTAGGGGAATATGCAAGGAAAAGAAGTTCTGAAATTCCTTCAAGAGTAATTTCTTCTGCAAAGTCATGGCTTTGCAACAATCATGTAAAACGAGATGATAAAATTCTTCCATGGGACAGTGATCAGGTAAGCGAAAAATTTTCACCTGTAAGAGCTCAGGCAGAAATTCTGAATCATATAAAAAATGCCTGGAATCACAAATTTTCAGGTGATTATAACAATTCATTTATTGAACAAAATATAACAGTTACAATTCCGGCTTCATTTGATGCTGTTGCAAGAGAGCTTACCTTAAAAGCCTGTAACCAGTGCGGGATTAAAAATCTGACACTCATGGAAGAACCCCAGGCCGCATTTTATTCATGGCTTCTTTTAAATGAAGAAACATGGAGAAAACAGATTAAAAAAGATGAGTCCGTTCTTGTCTGCGATATCGGCGGTGGAACAAGTGACTTTACACTGATCAGGGTCTTTGAAACCGATGGCAATCTCGAGCTTGAAAGAACAGCTGTTGGAAACCACCTTCTTGTGGGTGGCGATAACATGGATCTTTCTATTTCATACCTCATAAATTCAAAAATTGCTTCAAGCGGTAAAAAACTTGATAAATGGCAGCTTCGTTCACTTGTTAACAAGGCAAGGGACGCAAAGGAAGAGCTTTTATCGGATGGAACAAAAGAAAAATATGAGATTTCAGTTTTAAGCAGAGGAATGAAGCTCATTTCCGGAACAATTAAAAGTGAGGTTTTGTCTTCAGAACTTGACCAGATTGTAAAAAATGGTTTTTTCCCGCGGTGCAGCCCAGACGAAAAACCTGTAAACAACAGAAAAACAGGGCTTATGGAGGCAGGACTCAATTATGAATCCGACCCTGCAATTACAAAGCATCTTGCAGAGTTTGTTTCAAATTTTGCTTCCAATTCCTTTCCCTCATACATTCTTTTTAACGGCGGAGTAATGAAATCAAAGGATTTAAGAAATCACATTACTCAAACTGTTTCTTCCTGGAATGGCTCAAATGAAATAAAAGAACTTGAAAACAATAATTCAGATATTTCAGTTGCACTCGGTGCCTGTTATTATTCATTTATAAAACTTTCAGGCGGAATAAGAATAAAAAGCGGACTAAATAAAACCTATTATATTGAGGTAAGCTCATCAATGCCTGCAATCCCGGGTATTCCAGTTCCAACAAAAGCTTTATGTGTTGCACCTTTTGGAATGGAAGAAGGGAGCCTGATAAAAATTGAAGGCAAAAAATATATGCTCACCCTTGGAGAAGATGTTTCATTCAATCTTTTTGAGTCTTCAATGGGAAAAGACGACAAAGCCGGAGAAACCATTGAAGATTTTTCAAACAACCTTGAGAAACTCACAGAGATTGAAACCTTTCTTGAAGGAAACAAAGGTGAAACGGTTCCGGTTGTTCTTGAAACCCATGTTACAGAAATAGGAACTCTGGAGTTTTACTGTGTTTCTGTTGAAGACAGCAGAAAGTGGAAGTTGGAATTTAATTTAAGACAGCAGAGCAATTGAATTTTTCGGAGGATTTTTGAATAAAACCGATTTCAGATACATAATTGGAATAGACCTTGGCACAACTAATTCAGCTGTGTCATATCTTGATACATATGAAGGTAAGACTCCAAAGATAAAACAGTTTCCAATTTATCAGATAACAAGAAAAAATGAGTTTTCACCTTTAAATGTATTACCTTCTTTTTTATATATCCCAGGTACTTATGAGCTTTCAAAGGATGATATAAACCATCCCTGGCCTAAAAAAACCGATGATTTTGCCGGAGCATTTGCAAGGGATTATGGAGGTAAAATTCCAAAAAGACTTGTTTCCTCAGCTAAAAGCTGGCTCTGCCATGACAAGGTAGACAGAAATTCAAAATTTCTTCCATGGGGAAGTGATGAAAATGTTCCAAAAAGGTCTCCTGTTGAAGTTTCCGCAGAATATTTAATTCATGTTAAAAACTGCTGGAATATGGATAAAAAACAGGATGACAGGCTTTTTTTTGAAAATCAGTTGATAATTTTAACAATTCCTGCTTCCTTTGATGAAGCTGCAAGAAATCTTACTTTAAAGGCAGCTGAACTTGCAGGTTTAAAGAATGTTGTACTTCTTGAAGAGCCCCTTGCTGCATTTTATTCATGGCTTGATGAAAAGGAAAAAAAGTTTGATTCCTATGTATCTGAAAATCAGCTGATTTTAGTTTGTGATGTTGGAGGCGGAACAACTGACTTTACTCTTATTGCCCTTAGAAAAGATGATGAATCCTTAAAATTTGAAAGAATTGCAGTTGGAGACCATCTTATTTTAGGCGGAGACAATATTGACCTTGCACTTGCAAGACTTGCAGAATCAAAAACTGAAGGAAAAAACAACCTTTTAAAAGGCGATAAATGGAAAACCCTTTGTCATCTTTCAAGGGAAGCCAAGGAAAATATATTAGAAGGAAAATCTGAAAAAGAAAGGCTTACTATAGTTGGAGAAGGTTCAAAACTTATAAAAAACACATTTTCTGTTTATCTTGAAAAAGATGAAGTGGAAAATATTGTTTTAAACGGATTTTTCCCTGAAGTTTCAAAAAATGACTCTTTTGAAGATGAAAAAAAGAAAAAGGGAATAACCGAATTTGGACTCCCATATGAGTCTGAGCCGTCAATTACAAAACATCTGATAAAATTTTTATTAAGACATAAAGATGATGTAAAAAAAATTACAGGAAAAGATATACCGTTCCCAGATCTTATACTGTTTAACGGCGGTTCGCTTAAACCTGAGATAATTCAGCAAAAAATTATTAAATCAATTCAATCATTTTTTGATCTGGAAGCTGATATTCCTAAAATTTTAGAAAACAATAAACCGGACACTGCCGTTTCCCTTGGAGCTTCCTATTATGGAAAAGTAAAACTTGGTCTTGGTGTAAAAGTTGGAAGCGGAAGTCCAAGAAGCTATTATCTTGGAATTGAAACAAAGGAAAATAAAAAAGGGGTAATCTGTCTTGTTGAAAGAGGGCTTGAAGAGGGAACCAAAATAAAACTTCCAAAGGATTATGAATTTTCTGTAAAAACAAATATGCCTGTAACTTTTACACTTTATTCATCAAGTTACCGCTCAGGTGATAAATGCGGTGATTTTATCGAAAATATTGATGAATCTTTTTCACCGCTTCCTCCTTTGCACACAATAATAAGTTACGGCAAAAAAGATGAAAAAAAAGATATTTCAATTGAATTAAAGGCAGAATATACAGAAACAGGAAATCTTCAAATCTGGTGTGATTCTGTAGAAACTCAGCACACCTGGGATTTATCCTTTGATTTAAGGGGAGCAAAGGAAGTTTTTCCAAAAATGGAGACAGGAGTTGATACTTCCGTAATAATAGAAAATTCAAAAGTTGTTGAAGCCTTGTCTTTGATTGAAAATGCATTTGGCGGTGACAAGTCAAATGTAAATTCAGTTGCAAAGGATTTGTCAAAATTTTTGCAGATGTCCAAAAATAAATGGCCTTTAATGTTTATAAGAAAAATTGGTGATTTTTTAGTCGATAACCCTCAGCTGAGAGAAAAATCTCCTGTTCATGAAGCAAGATGGCTTAACCTTGCAGGATTTTGTTTAAGGCCTGGAATTGGAGACCCGTTTGACGAGGCAAGAATAAAAAAAATCTGGTCAATTTATTCAAAGGGACTTGTTTTTCCAAATGAAATTCAAAATAAAAATGAGTGGTGGATTTTATGGAGAAGAATTGCAGCAGGACTTAAGCCAGGATATCAAAGACAGATTATTCAGGATATTTCATCAATTTTAAAGAAAAACAGTTTTGATTTAAAAGAGAAAATGGAACTCTGGTCATGTGTTGCAAACTTTGAATATCTTCATTCAAACGACAAACAAAGGCTTGGAAATACCCTTAAAAATGAACTTAAACCAGAAAAATCAGACCCTAGACTTTTAATATTTCTTGGAAGAATAGGCTCAAGAGAGCCGCTCTACGGAGATATAAACAAAGTTATTTCTCAGGATACTGCCTTTAAGTGGATAGAGTTTCTTATGACAAAAAAATGGGGTGAAATTTCTGAGGCAAGATATGCAGTTTCAAGAATTGCAAGACTTACAGGGGACAGAACAAGGGATCTTGATGAAGAAAAAAGAAAAATTGTAATTGATTTTCTTGATTCATATAAAGATTTTGACAATTCAAAATATGTAAAAGAAATTATTGAAATGGAGTCAAATGAGGAAGCCGCAGTTTTTGGTGAATCTCTTCCTGCAGGGATTACTCTTCATCACAGTTCGACTTGAGTGAAGCATTTTTATATTACTGGTGCCTAAATTTTAAAAGGAGAAATTAAGATGACTTTTGAAATCCCGGCTTTAAATAAAAACCATAAAAACAAGGAAAGAAAAGCCGGATTTGAAATTGAATTTACAGGAATAGATTTAAAAGATGCAGCACATGTTGTAAAAAATATATTCAATGGAAATGTTTTTGAAAAAAGCAAATTTGAATATATTGTTTCAGATACATTGTTCGGGGATTTTTCAATAGAACTTGATGCTGATATTTTGCTTAACAAAGGTTATGAGCATTATCTTTCAAAGGCTGGAATAAATCTTTCAGACTACAGTGTAAAACCTGAAATTGAAGAGCTTTTAAATAAACTTGCATCTACTGTTGTTCCATATGAAATTGTAACCCCTCCGATACCTTTTTCTGACCTTGATCTTGTAGACAGGCTTTCTGATGAATTAATGCTTTTTGGTGCAAAAGGAACAAAATCCTCATTTTTAAATGCTTTTGGTATGCATATAAATGCAGAAGTTCCTTCATTTGAAGCTGGTGTTCTTGTTTTTTACCTGAAATCTTTTTTTCTTTTGTATGATTATATAATTGAAAAATCTGAAATTGATTTTTCAAGAAAAATGACGCCTTTTATAGATAAGTTTGAGGATGAATACATAAATCAGGTTTTAAATGAAAACTATCTCCCTTCAATAAATGAATTGATTGATGATTATATAAAATTTAATCCAACAAGAAACAGAGCTCTGGATATGCTTCCTGTTTTTGCTTTTATTGATGAAAACAGAGTCAAAAACAACGTAAAAGACTATCACTTAACAGGTAAAAGACCCTCATTTCATTACAGGCTTCCAAATTCATGTGTTGGTTCAAAAGACTGGAAGCCTTCTCAGGAATGGAATTTATGGGTAAAAATTGAAAATCTTGCTTCAGACAAAGATAAAATAAATGAGCTTTCAAAAGAGTATTTTAAAAATCAGAAGAATTTTTTAAAAAAATCAAAATGGGTTGCAAAAATAAAAAATTTCTACAATGAAAATCAAACCTAAAATTGGAATAACAGGACCAGCATACGGAGGAATTTCTGCATTTTTTTTCACTTCAGCTGCAGTAATTATTGCAGGTGGAAGACCTGAAATTGTAACCCCTTCCAAAAAAATAAACAAATTTGACTTTAACGGGATTATTTTAGGCGGCGGGTCTGATATAGACCCTTTAATTTATAAAAAAGACCCGAAAGATTTTTTTATTTCCATTTCTGAATTTGAATCTGAAACAAAAGTAAAAAAGAAAAAAAGAATTTTATATTATCTTTTTTTCCAGCTTTTAATTTTATTCAGATGGGTTTTTTCAACCAAAAAAAGATTTAAAACAGATAAGAAAAGAGATCAGGCTGAGTATCTGATTTTAAAAAAAGCAATTGAAAAAAATATTCCTGTTCTTGGAATATGCAGGGGAGCTCAGCTGATTAATGTTTTTTTCAATGGAACTCTTTATCCTGATACCATGGAATTTTATGAGGAGTATCCAAGAATAACAACTATCCTTCCAAAAAAAGAAATAAATCTAGCAAAAAACTCAAAACTCTTTGAAATACTTGAACAGGATAAGTTGAGGGTAAATTCACTGCATCATCAGTCAGTTGCCAAAAAAGGCAAGAATATAAAAATAAGCGCAAGAGAGCCAAATAAAGTTGTTCAGGGGATCGAGCATGAAAAAAAAGACTTTGTTATAGGTGTTCAATGGCATCCTGAATATCTTTTTTATGATAAAAAACAGAGGCGTTTATTTATCGAACTTGTAAAAAAAGCAAAAAAGGGCCTAAATTAAGCCCTTTTTTTAAATTATCATTAAATAGTGACTGGCCGAAAATGAAATTTTTTGTTCAGTAAAGCCTGTTTTAGTTGAGCAGCTAAACAGAGCTGATGAGGGAAAACCCTATGTTTTCCCAATCAATACATTTGTAATTACTTTTCAGCCTTTGCCTGTTTTTTTACCTCCCACTCTTCAATTTCATGGGGATTGTCAACTTCTTCCCATCCAGTAAACATAGACTTTATGTGAGCAGTCCAGGTGTGACCGGTTGTTGTCATATAGACATGGATAATTAAAAAAACAATAAATGCAAAGGCTCCTATTGTATGAAGTGCCCCCAGAAGAGATAAATCTTTTATAACCATGCTTTTTGGCAGTTCATTGTAAAAATAATAAAGAAATCCTGTAATTATCTGATATGGAATGAGAAAGGAAACAATTGCCAGGTATGTTATTCTCTGGAGCGGGTTATGTTTTTTTCTTTTGCTTTTTGGCACTGGATGGGGATATCCCTTGAAGATATAGAATGCATAATACATCATCACATCAAAAATTTTTTTCATTGTGGGAATATATTGTCTCCACTCTCCGGTTATGGACATCCAGAATATTATGAAAATAAAAAGTATGAGCCATGTCCAGGCAGCATAGTTGTGAATTTTAAATGCATTTTCAAATCCAAGGATAGAATAGGTGCTGTGGATTTCAAAGCCGGTAATTATAAGAAGAATAATCAAAAGTCCCTGCAGCCAGTGCCAGAATCTTTCAAACCTTGTATACAGATAAATTTTTTCCATTTTTTATTCCTTTTTTGAAGATGAAAATATTCTGATTATTCCGTGAACAAAAACAGTACAAAGGGATAAAATTATCAGTGCAAAACCTGTTTTGTCTATAAACCCGAAACTGTCTCTTCCAGGCATGTAAAAACCTGCCATTTTTTTAAGTCGTCCGTTTCTTGAGTGGCATTCCTTGCATGAAAGAGCATTTTTGGCAGGTGCAACCATGTGGGTTGTGGGAAAATGATATTCAGTTTCTATGAAATCATACTCTCCGCTGTAAGGGAGTTCCATATAATCCATTGCTGCCTGGATTGCATTACCCCAGTGGAAATTTTTCCAGTACGATGTTTTGTCGTTGCCAAAAAGGTGTACAGCAGCCATTGTGTTGTTTTTTTTGTCATATGGCTGTTTTGCTTTATGCACTTTGAAGGGATAGATCCTTGATTTTTCATCATTCATATCACCCATTACACGGTTAAGTTTTACAGGGGGATCTGAAGGATCAATTTTATCTGTTAAAAGGGTATATTCCATTGATCCGTTAAACCAGAAATATTCAGGCTCAACATTTTTTTTCCAGGTAAAATCACCTTTTTTGGACATATATTTAATTCTATTCATTTCCTCGTCCATTGTAACATAAGGTTTACCATCTTTTAATTTACCTCCGGTTGACCAGTCCCAGTACATTTTTGTGGGATTTTTTCTTGCAAAGGCAGGAATATGGCATGCCTGACAGGAAACTTTATCAGTATGGTCGTTTAGTTTTTTGACTTCTTTGTGAGGCGTTTCAGTGTGGCATGATACACAGGAAATTCTTTTTACCATATCGTCATCAAGAACAGATTTTCTGTCAGTAAAAGCAGGGGTTTTATAGCATCTTCCAGCAATTTTATGCTCAACTGTGGTATGGCATCTTGCACATGAAAAATTTCCACCGTCCTTTGACATATGAACATCAAGTTCATAGGGCGGGTCAATCAGTGAGCTGTCAAGATCTCCGTGTTTTACTCCGTCACCACCGCCGCCATTAAAATGACATGCTCCGCAGTTATGTCTTCCCGGAAGTCCTACGCTTTGGGCGCTTTTATTAAAATCAGGTTTTTTGAACAGTTGACCTTCAAAGTATTTATCTTCCTTTGACGGATAGCCGGCACCCGAAGGAAATTTTTTGTATTCAAGACTTTGATCGTGGCAGACCAGGCAGTCGACCTTTTCTTCATTTGAGAAATCAAAGTTTTTGTCTTTCCATCCGTAACCTGCGTGGCATGATGTGCAACGAGCCTCGTTGCTGGCTATGTTCATTCAGAAATTGTTGAGGGTTATTCCGCCTTTCCCCATTTTTCCGGTTTTGTCAGCACCGCATTCCCAGGTCCAGTGGATGGTTTTGTGAACCTGTTTTGATGCATCAGTATGGCAAAATATGCAGGCACTTGTTACTTCTTCCGGTGTTTCAAAATCCTGTTGAAGAAGAGGAATCTTACTGTGGTCCGCAGTAGTCCAGCTTCTGTACTGGGAGCCAGGTTTTTCGGTTTGTTCATTTGTTGAAGCAGAAATCAACGGACAGTAAAAAAACATACCCATAAAAAGATAAAGAAATAATTTGTTTCCCATAAAGTTTTCCCCCTGATAAGTTTATTTTATTTTTGCTCTGTAAAAAATTTAACTTATGCCTTAATGGTTCAAATCTTTTTAAATGAATTTAAAATAAAAAAAAGGTTACAAAACTTATCAATAATTTTCATTTTATATTTTTTTTGATAAATCCTCAAACATTGTTTAAAGAGCTGATGATTAAAGTTCATTCAGTAAATAATTATCAAAACGGAAAGAATGGAAAATGAAAGATAAAGTTTTTTCAGATGAAAAAAGATGGCCAAATCCTTTTGAGTTTAATGAAACAATAGCAGTATGCTTTGATGATATGGTCAAAAGATCTGTTCCTTTATATAATGAGTCAATTAATCTGCAGTGCGAGCTTGCAAAAAAATTTTATCAGGAAAATACAGAAATTTATGATCTTGGTTGTTCAAACGGGAATTTTGGAATTTGTTTTTTAGATAAAATGAAAGGAAAAAATTTTTCACTGACAGCTCTTGATAACTCAAAACCAATGATCGACATTTTTTCAAAAAGACTTGGCTCAAGAACAAACAGTTCAAGAATAAACCTTATACATGACAGTGCAGAAAATATTGAAATAAAAAATGCATCCGTTGTTGTAATGAACCTTACCCTGCAGTTTATTGAAAAATCATCAAGAAACAAACTGATTGAAAAAATTTACAATGGATTAAAACCCGGAGGGATTTTGCTTTTAACTGAAAAGGTTTTTAATGAAAATGAAAAATTTCTTAAAACCGAAACAGAAATCTATTACGATTTTAAAAAGAAAAACGGATATTCTGAGCTTGAAATAAGCAGAAAAAGGGAAGCTCTTGATAATGTTCTTGTTCCTGAAACAGCAATAGAACATATAAAAAGATTAAAAAAATCAGGTTTTTCATATGTTGATGTGTATTTAAAATGGTTTCAGTTTACTTCTTTTATTGCAGGGAAAAATATTTAAATGGATAATTTGCTTGAAAATGTATCAGGTTTGGAGCTCGACAGTCTGGCTTTTTCTCTTGAGGAGCTTATTTTAAAGAAACAAAAATTTTTTAATTCGGGCACAAATAAATTAATCTCTGATTTTAAATTATATTATGGGGGGCTTCCCGGCTTAAAATCTGATTTTATTGACCTTGACAGTAAAGAAGTTGGATGTTTTTTGACAAATGAACTTTCTTTAAATAAAAAGTCAACTCTTGAAAAAAGTTTAAAAAATTTTATTCCGTGGAGAAAAGGCCCATTTAATATATTTGGAGTTCAGATAGACTCTGAGTGGAATTCTTTTTTAAAATGGAAAAGATTTGAAGATAAAATTGATTTTAATAATAAAATTCTTTTGGATATCGGATCAAGCAATGGTTATTATCTCTTTAAGGCAGCTGGTAAAAATATTAAATTCGGCCTTGGAATAGAACCATTTATTCCTTATTATTATCAATTTCAGGCTGTAAATAAATATATTGGGCTTAAAAATATTTCGACTCTTCCAATAGCTTTTAATGAACTTCCTCAGATGGAAAATTTTTATGATCTTGTATTTTTAATGGGAGTTTTATATCACAGAAAATCTCCAATAGACATGCTTTTAAAAATAAGGCAGATCATGAAAAAAGACGGAGAAATTGTTCTTGAAAATCTAATAATTTTAAGTGAAGAACCGATTGCTCTTACTCCGGAAAAAAGATATGCTGAAATGAATAATGTATATTTTGTTCCAAGTATTAAAACTCTTGAAATCTGGCTTAAAAAAGCAGGGTTTTATGATATTGAATGTCTTGATGTAACAAGGACAGATTTTAATGAGCAGAGAAGTACAGGCTGGAGTTTTGAAAAATCTTTAAAGGATTTTTTAGACCCTCTTGATAAAAACAAAACAAAAGAAGGTTATCCTGCTCCGGTAAGGGCAGTTATTAAGGCAAAGGCAAAATAGCTTTTGAACTAAAAATTGTCTTGTTTGTTCATTCCCGGGTCAGGTAAAAATTTTTACTTAGTGATTGGCGGAAAACGAGAATTTTTTGTTCAGTTACGGAAGATGAAAAATTTAACCCTCAGGATAAATTGGAGTATTTTGAGAATTAAATTTTGAACCTGACCTTTGAATGGACAAATAATGCCGTTTTGGTTCAGCAAGTAATTAAGTATTTTTGTAACTGTTCAGTTTAATTTGGAACGGCTGCTGCATTATTTCTGAGTCTCATTCTCGGTTAAGCTTCAGGCAGGAGATAAAAAACTATCTCCTGAAACCGGCTCAGAAAAAATAAAGCTTGCTTCAGTAAACTGGCTTTTTATGAGTTTTCAGCTGAATATTTACGTATTTTTTTACTTGAACTGGAAAAACTTTTTAGTTTTCGACAAATTAGTAAATTATATAAATCAGGAGAAGGAAAATGAAAAAATTATATACTCTAAGTTTTTTTGCAGCTTTTTTTCTATTTATGTCAGCTTTTGGATTTTGCGAAGAAAAAATATCAGTATCAAAAACACAAGGAAGTGTTTTCTATCTGAAAAAAGGCAGTTTCATGAAAAAAGCCGCAAAGCAGGGAATGAATCTTTTTCCTGGAGATGTCATAATTACTGGTGAAAATTCCAGTGCAGTAATTAGTCTTTTTGATGGGTCGAATGTAATTGTTGATGAAAATTCAAAGTTTAAAGTCAATACAGAATCAAGTTTTGAACAGGAGCAGGGCAAGGCCTATTATTCAATAGAAAAAAAAGAACAAAAGGGTATTGAAGTAAAAACCCCATTTGCAGTAATTGGAGTAAAGGGAACGGAATTTATTGTTAATTCAACAAATGAAAATCAGTCTGTTGCACTTAAAAAAGGACTTTTAAATATTGAATCACTCAAGGATCAGTTTGAGTTGAGAAGGAAACAGGAGTTGTCGGCCTTTGAATCTTTTATGGAAAAAACAAAGTCTGCCTTTACTGATTATAAGGAAAAACAGAAAAAAGAGTTTGTTGAATTTGTAGATAATTTTGAATTAAAGCCTGATAAAATGGTATCTTTTTCAGGTAATGTTGTAAATGAAGCTGAGCTTTCAAAAGAGCTTGACAAAGAGTTTGAAAAATTCAGGGCGCTTCTATGAAAAAATACCTGTTTATTGGGGCTTTAATTATAGTTTCATCTGGAATATTTTTTTATCTGTTCAAATTTGATGTTTCTCCTTTTTTTGACCTTGCTCAAAAAACAGATGACATAAATTATGAACTTTCAAATAAAAATCCAAATGAAAATATTGTTTTTGCAGCAATAGATGAAAAAAGTGTAAACAGTTTCGGAAGATGGCCCTGGAACAGGGCCGTTCTTTCAAAAGGTCTTAAACGTCTTGATTTGGCCTCTGTTGTTCTTCTTGACATTACGTTTTCCGAATCAAGCACCGAATATGATGACAAATATCTTGCTGATACAATAAGTTCCATGGGTAATGTTGTATGCGGTTTTTTTTTAAGGGACAGATCAACCGAGGAACTGGATGATGCAAGGAAATCTGTATTATCCCTTTCAACTCTTGAAAGAATAAAGGGAAAAAATCTTTCTCTTCCCGGGGCAAAGCATGCAGAAGCAAGCATAGCACCAATTTTAGAAGCATGTGCAATGAATGCAGCCTTTTCAACATTTCCCGACAAGGATGGAATTTTCAGGAGATACCCCCTTGGGTTTGCATATAATAACTCCATTTACCCAACCCTTGGTATTCAGGGACTGCGTTTTTATTTGCAGGAGGATATTGAAATTGAAGAAAAAAATAATTCAATAGAGGCAAACTTTGCAAATCATAAACTTGAATTCAGCAAGAAAGGAGTTGTAAGGTTAAATTTCTATGACCATGAAGATTATAATGTTATTTCATTTTCAGACATTATAACAAATCAGTATGATGAAGAATATTTTAAAAACAAAATTGTAATAGTTGGAATAACAGAAGCCGGAATATCAGATATAAGGTCAACTCCAATCGGAGCTGTTGCAGGGCCTTTACTTCACTATACTTTTCTATCAAATGTTTTAAATAACGAGCTGATAAAAGAAAATCAGATTTATACTTTTATTCCCATTTTTGTTTTATCGTTTTTTCCCTTAATAAGTGTGGTTTTTTTTAGAAAAATTTATTTAAGGATTTGCCTGAATATTTTTGCAGGACTTGTTTTTTTGGTAATATCCAAATTTTTATATATAAATTTCAATATCTGGATCAGCAGTTTTTATCCTGCAGTTTGTTTAATCTTAAGTGTTTTTATTGCAGAATCGGTAATGTTCCGTTTTCAGGAAAAGGAGTCTCTATTTATTAAACAGGCCTTTTCAGCCTATGTATCACCAATACTTCTTGAAAAACTTGCAAAAAATCCAAAAGAACTGAAACTAGGCGGAGAGGAAAAGGAACTTACCACTCTTTTTTTAGATATAAGAAATTTTACAACCATTTCAGAAAAGTTAAAATCATTTGAACTTGTAAATCTCCTTAAGGAGCTGTTTAATCCCCTGACTAAAATTATCCAGAATAATGATGGGTTTGTGGATAAATATATTGGAGATGCAATCATGGCTTTTTACAATGCTCCGGCAGGTGTAGCAAACCATGCAGACATGGCATGTAAAAGCGCTCTTGAAATGATGAGATTCATGAAATCAGAAGATCTTAGAAAAAAGGCGGATTTTGGTGTTGAATTGAATATTGGGGTGGGAATTAATACAGGCAGCGCAGTTGTTGGAAATACAGGAGCAGACAACAGATTTAACTATACTGCCCTTGGCGACAGTGTAAATCTGGCATCAAGGCTTCAGGATCTTAACAAAATTTACAGGACAGGCATAATCATAAGCGAGTTTACAAAAAATCAGATTAACAGTGATTTCCTAACAAGAAAACTTGAAGAAGTAAAAGTCAAGGGTAAAACCAAAGGGGTTATGATTTATGAATTAATGGAAAATACACCTGAAAATCAAAAAATTAAAAATTTGTTTGAAAAAGCTCTTGAAACAGGTTTAAAAGAAGATTTTGAAAAATGTTTTAATGAAACAAATGATGAAGTTTCAAAGCTTTTTATTGAAAGAGGTTTATGATTAAGATTGTTGACAGGTATATATTAAAAGAACTGATTCCTCCATTTACTGTAAGCCTTGTTTTTTTTTCATTTATTTTTCTTTTATCAAGAATTCTTGATATCGCAGATATGCTTGTAAACTTTAATGTGTCATTTGGAGCTGTTTTAAGGCTTATTATTTATTCAGTTTCATTTTTCCTTCAGTATACAATTCCAATGTCAGTTATGATGGCTGTTCTTTTTGTTTTTATTGAGCTTTCCGGTTCAAATGAAGTTCTTGCTTTAAAATCTGGCGGAATAGGTGTTTTAAGGCTTCTCCCTTCTGTTGTTGTTTTTTGCCTGTTTGGTACTTTTTTAACTGGAATAATGACTTTTTACGGACTTCCATGGGGTAAATTTTCCTTTAAAAAAGAGGCCTATGAAATAGCCAAAACTAATATGGCAGTATCTTTTAAAGAAAAAACCTTTATTGATTCATTTGAAGGTTTTGCTCTTTATATAAATGAAATTGATCAGGAGAAAAATATTATGAGAGATATTTTTCTTGAGGATATGAACTCTGCCGATATTCCGGTAACAATAACCGCTCCGGAAGGGCGGATACTTCAGAAAGACAGTGGCTACACAATTGAGCTTTTGAATGGTTCAATTATTCAGATAGATAAAAAAGATAAGTCTGTCCATAAAACAAGTTTTGGTGCCTACACATTTTCAATTGATCTGCCTGAAAGTTTGATTTCAGAAAACATTCAAAAAAAAAATGAAAAGGAAATGTATTATCTTGAACTTAAAAAATACATTAATGGTTTTGATGAAAAAAATTCAGACTATTATTCAGCACTTTTAAGGCTGCATGAAAAATTTTCAATTCCATTTGCTTGTATTTTTCTTGGTCTTATTGGCTTTTCTCTTGGACTTAGAAATAAAACCGGCAAAAAATCTTCTGGAATAATTTATGGCATTTTTCTTTTTGTTTTTTATTATGTTCTTTTTGCACTTGGTTTATCCCTTGGGGAATCAAGACCTGAAATTTATCCGCCTTTTGCTGCAATGTGGATTCCGGATTTTATTATGTTTATACTCGGAATTTTTCTTTTATATCTGGCTGTTAAGGAAAAAAATATTAATTTAAATATGTTTAGCAGAGATTAAATGAGTCTTTTAACAAAATATCTTATCAAGGGTTATCTTAAAATTTTTTTTCTTATGGAGATTTTTCTGATTTTTATTTTTCTTGTAATAGATTATCTGAATAATCTCGATAAATTTGTTAAAGCAGGGTTTCCGGCTGTAAAGGGAATATTTTTTATTATGTTAAAGATTCCCTTTGTAATTGTTCATTTGACTCCTGTGGCAATTGTTGTCACTGCAGTTGTTTTTTTTGGAGTTATGAATAAAAATAAGGAAATAACAGCACTTTGTGCAAGCGGTATAAGTATTAAAAAAGTTTATCTGCCAATTTTGGGTTTAAGCCTTTTTTTTAGTTTTTTTGTATTTTTTGTTTCAGATATTTTAATGCCGTATACTTCCTCAAAACTTAATTTAATTAATTCCACACAGATAAAAAAAAACAGGATTATCACTGAAAACAGAAACAGCATATGGATAAAAGACAATAATAAAATCATTTATATTGATTTTTTTAATTTTGAAAAGAAAATGATCAGGAAGATAATAATTAATGAATTTAATGATAATAACGTGTTATCAAAGAGATATCAGGCTAAATCAGGTCTTTTTACTAACGGCAGATGGGTTTTGAATGAAATTTATTATTCAGATAATCTGGAAAAGGATTTTGGTCAGAAAGTATTTTTGGTTGATAAAAAAGAGTTTGATTTTAATTTTGTTCCGGATGAGTTGAAAGATGCTGTGAAACTTCCAGATGAAATGGGATTTATTGAACTCAGGAAATATATAAAAAGTTTGAAGGAAAAGGGGTATGAATATAAAAGATATCTTGTTGATCTAAATTCAAAAACAGCCTTTCCTTTTGTATGTTTGATAATGTGCATAATAGGTACTCTTATTGGGATCAGTCCTTTAACCGGGAAAAAAATACCTCTTGGAGTTGGGTTATCCCTTTTTTTGTCCCTTTTATATTGGTCAATGCACAGTTTTTTTATTTCACTTGGTTATGGTGAAAATATCAATCCTTTTTTTGCAGCATGGACTGCAAACCTGATATTTGGATTATTTGGTATTTTTGTGTTTATTTTTTATGAAAAAAAACTGATTTAGTCTGAAATGAATTTTTTAAAAAACAAAATTATAAAAATTATTTATTCAGATAATTATAAAAATCCTTTTTTATCCTTAAGGTTTTTTCTTTTTATTCTTTCAAAAATCTATTCCTTTGTAACTGATTTAAGAGTTTTTTTGTATGAAAAATCTTTTATAAAATCCTGTAAATCAGATGCATTTGTTATTTCTGTTGGTAACATAACAGCCGGAGGAACCGGAAAAACTCCAATGGCAATTTATATTGCCCAAATTTTACTTCAGATGAATAAAGTTAAACCCGCTATTGTAATGAGAGGTTACAAGGGAGGTTTTGAAAAAAGCGGAGGAATTGCCTGCGATGGAAAAAAACATAAGGAATCCTTCAGGTTGGCAGGGGATGAAGCCGCTCTTATCTGCTCAAAACTTGATAATGTTCCGGTATTATGCGGAAAAAACAAGAAAGAGTCTGTTAAAACTGCAGTTGAAAAATTTGGCTGCAATGTGATCATTCTTGATGACGGATTTTCCCATTTAAAAGTTAAAAGAGACCTTGACCTTGTTCTTCTTGATTATGAAAAACCCTATGGGAATTTTTATACTCTGCCAAGGGGAATATTAAGGGAAAAAAAAGAAAACCTTAAAAGGGCAGACGCTGTAATTTATACCAGAACAAAAAATCCTCAGCTTTCATTTAACAATACTTTTTTTTGTTTTCATGAGACCTATGTTGAAAAAACAGTAAAAGGAAAAAATAGTTCAGAACATAAAAAAATTTTTCTTTTCTGCGGTCTTGGAAATAATGAGGCCTTTTGCTCAAGCGCATTAAAGGCAGGTTATAAAATTTTCAGTAAGCTTTTTTTTCAAGATCATCATGAATATTGTGTGAAAGATCTTGAAAATATAATCCAAAAGGCTGAAAAAAGCGGATGCGACTGTTTTATGACAACAAACAAAGATTATTGCAGAATAAATGATATTGATATAAATCTTCCTTTTGATCTTATTGTTATGGATGTAAAAATTGAATTTTACGGCGATGAATTTGACAAATTTTTAAAAAAACGGCTGAAAATAAATTGAACGGATTATATACCTATAAAATAGACAAATACATAATTGTTTCTTTAGAAGAGCTTAGTGAAGAAACCCTTGTACCTTTTTCAAAAACTGTTTTAAATTCAGAGAAAAAAATTAAAAAATCTTTTAATCCACTTGGCGGAAGAGCTGAAATTGTTATAAAAAATCTGCCTCAGCTTGGAATGACTGTTTTTAAAAATTATTTCAGAGGAGGAATCTGGGGGATTTTCAATAAAAGGCTTTATTTGAAGTCCAAGGGAAAGATCAGGCCTTTAAACGAAATTTTGTTTTTGGAAGAAATCAGGAAGTTAAATATTCCGGTGCCACAACCTGTTGCTGCCTATTACAGCGGTAATCTGATATACAAAGGCGGTACAGTAACAAAATATATAAGCAGCCCCTATACACTTGCACAGTTTTGTCTGAATAATGAAAAAAAAGGTGAAATAATATTTAAGGAAAAATTTCTCCCGGTATTTGAAAAATTAATAGAGCATAAAATTTATCACTGCGATCTTCATCCTGGTAATGTGGTTGTATCAAATGATGAGGATATTTATATAATTGATTTTGATAAAGCCACATTTTTTGAGGAACTGCCATTTTATTTGAGGGAAAAGCTTGAATCAAGATGGAACAGAGCTGTCAGGAAACATAAACTGCCTTCTTTTCTTGCCATGGTTCCAAAAAAACGGCCTTGAAAACTTTTTCCGGATCAATTTTCATACACTCTCTTGTTTTGCAGTGTTTTTTCCCGCAGTTTAAACATGAAAAATTGTTTCCTGTTATTATTTTTCCATAATAAGGACCGGTCCTGACAGGGTTTGATGGCCCGAAAAGTCCTGCGGTTTTTACTCCAAGTGCCACTCCAAGATGCATGGGGCCGGTATCTGAACTTATTAAAAACTGAGCATTGCGTAAAATTTCTGTAAGTTCTTCAAGGTTTGTTTTTCCTGTCATGTTTACAGGTTTATTTATACAGAGTTCAGAAATTTTTTCCGAAAAGCCCCTGTCTTCCGGTCCGCCTGTAAGTAAAGGGGTAAAATCTGTTCTTTGATAAATCAGGTCTGCAAGCTCAGCAAAACTTTCTTCAAACCATTTGTTTGCAGCTTTTGTTGCTCCGGTATTTAAAACTACATATTTTTCCGGTAAACTCATGGGTAGTTCAAATTCAGGAATATTCCATTGAATTATTTGGGGTTCATCTATTCCAAGATATGAAGAAAACTCAAGGTACTGGTCAAGCATGTGGTGTGTTTCATGGTTTTTTGGAATAATTTTTTCATAGTTTAAAAGCCAGGTTAATTCCTTGCATCTTTTTCTGTCAAAGGTAATTTTTCTTTCAGCATCTGAATTAAATGTGAAAAAAGCAGATTTTAAAATTCTTTGAAGGTCTAATACAATGTCAAATTTTTCCGATTTAAGAAAATTTAAAATCCTGCCAAAGGATTTCCATTTTTTTTTTTTATCAAACAAAACTGCGTTTGATACAGAGCAGTGGTTTTTTACAAGGGGATAACTTAAAGGTTCGGTTATCCATGTAATTTCAGCATTCATTTTATCTTCAAGGTGAACTGCAAGTGGAAAAGTGTTTATTACATCCCCAAGAGCTCCAAGTTTTACAATTAATATTTTCATCTAATTTTCCAGGATTTTTTCACAGGCACTAATCACTTCAGCAGAAGGAATTTTCATACATTCTTCTGTATTTGTCGGGCATTTTTTATGACCGTGTCTTCCGCATGGCCTGCAGTTAAGATTTTTTTCAACAATTACACTTTTATTTTTCCACGGGCCATATCCAAACTCAGGGATTGTTGAACAAAATATACAAACACAAGGTGTTTTAAGCGCTGATGCTAAATGAAGTGCCATGCTGTCATTGCAGACAATAAGCTTTGCATTTGAGGCGGCAAATTTCAGTTCCGAAAGATTAAGTTTTCCGCATAAATTAAAGGCATTGGTGTTCTGGCAGACTTCCCCGCATATTTCCTTTTCAGACTCAGATCCCGTTACAACAATAAAATATCCCTTTTTTTCAAAGTATTTTGCAGCTTCATTATATCCTTTTGAGTTCCACATTTTTGTTTTCCATGCACTGCCTGGAGATAAAAGAATATATTTGGAATTTTTAAGGCTTTGAAGCTCTTTTGAAACTTTACTTTCCTCAGGGGGGAAAAGTCTTAAATCCTGTTTTAAAAGGCTTATATCCGTCTGGGAAGAAAGAATAGAAAGATTTCTTATAGCATCATGATCTTCAATATTTCTTTTTTCCTTTGTATTGTAAATAAAGGACAGGCTCGCTTTTTTAAATCCTGTTTTATTAGGTATTTTAGTTAAAAAAAGCATAATGGAGGTACGAAAAGATTTATGAAGTGAATATACCCTGTCAAATTTAAAATTATCCAGCGTTCTGGTGGTTTTTAAAATTCCTTTTAATCCTTTTTCTTTTCCCCTTTTGTCATAAACAAGAACTTTGTCTATAAGGGGATCATTTTCAATTAAAAGTCTTCCTGCAGGGGTTGTCAGAAAATATATCTCACTTTCGGGATAAAGTTCTTTAACGCCTGTTATTACAGGAGTTGAAAGGATAATGTCGCCTAAAAAACCTGTCTGAACAATAAGAATTTTCATTAAGAAGCCTTATGTGCGTTTATTGTGTCAAGATAGTCCTTTACTCCATGAGATACATTTTTAAATTCTTTTGAATATCCTGCCTTTCTCAAGTTTGTAATATCTGCCTGAGTGTAGCTCTGATACCTTCCCTTGAGATGATCCGGGAAACCTACATATTCTATTTTTCCTTTTCCCATATATTTTATTACTGCATTTGCAACATCATTGAATGTTTGAGCAAGTCCTGTTCCTACATTGAAAATTCCTGAAATCTGAGGATTTTTAAAAAGCCAGATATTTACATCAACTGCATCTTTTACATAAACAAAGTCTCTTTTCTGGCCTCCGTCTTCATATCCGTCTATACCTTCAAAAAGCCTGCATACTCCGTCATTTTTTATTTGATTGTAAAAATGCCAGGCAACGCTTGCCATTGTTTTTTTGTGGAATTCTCTTGGCCCGTAAACATTAAAATATCTGAGTCCTGCTGTCTGGTTTTTTATCTTTCCAAGGTATCTTCTTACAAAATTATCAAAAAGAAGCTTTGAAAAAGCATAGACATTTAATGTTTTCTCGTTTTTTTCCTGTTCATAAAAAACAGTGTTATCTCCGTATACAGAAGCAGATGATGCATATATAAACTGAAAATTTCTCTCAATTGACTTTAAAAAAATTGATTTGGAGTATTCATAGTTGTTTTCCATCATGAATCTGCCGTTCCATTCTGTTGTATCAGAGCAGGCCCCTTCATGGAATACCGCTTCAATATATTTAAGGTCAAAGTGATTATTTTTTAATTTTTCAATAAAGTCGTCCTTATCCATGTAATCATGAATTTTAAGGTCAGAAATATTCAAGAATTTTTCACCCTGGGTAAGATCATCAACAACAATAATATCTGTTCTTCCAATGTTGTTGAGTTCTTTTACTATATTACTTCCAATAAAACCTGCTCCGCCGGTTACTATAAGCATTGGTTATTCCTTTATTCTGTTTATCAGGTTTGTTGTGCTGAAGCCTTCAAGAAAATTAAGTGTTTTAACTTCGCCGCCGTTTTGAAGAACTGCAGATGCTCCTGCAATTTGATCAACTTGATAATCTCCGCCTTTTACAAGAATGTCAGGAAGAACTTTTTCAATCAGATTTTTCGGTGTATCTTCACCAAATTCAATTATCCAGTCAGTTGATTCAAGTGCATCAAGCATGGTCATTCTTGTTTTCAGGGAGTTCAAGGGTCTTTTAGTACCTTTCAGCCTTGTAACAGAACTATCAGAATTAACAGCAACAATAAGTCTGTCACCAAGTTTTTTTGCCTGTCTTAAATATTCAATGTGTCCTGGATGCAAAATGTCAAAGCATCCGTTTGTCATAACAATTTTTTCGCCTCTTCTTTTAGACTCTCCAATAAGTTCAAGCAGTTTTTCAAGGTTTACTATTCCTTTTTCCAGAGGTTTGAATTCTTTTTGAACTTCTGAAAGTAAAACGTTTTTAAGTTCTTCTTTTGTTGTGAATGCAGTACCAAGTTTTGATACAACAATACTTGCCGCATAGTTTGCAATTCTTACAGCGGAAACAAGGTCAATTCCGGCAGCAAGAGATGATGCAAGTGCCGCAACAACAGTATCTCCTGCACCTGTAACATCATAAACTTCCTTTGTTCTTGCTTTGATATTTATAAACTCCTTTTCATCAAAAATAAGGGTCATCCCCTTTTCTCCACGTGTAATAAGAAGAGTTGTTAAATTAAGTTCCTTTATAAGTCCGCTTCCTTTTTTTATAATGTCGGATTCATCATGGCATTTACCAACAACCTGCTCAAACTCAGAAAAATTTGGCGTAATGATTGTTGCATTTTTGTATTTGTGAAAATCATCGCCTTTTGGATCAACTATTACAGGTTTATGAAGACTTACTGCTTTTTTTATCCATTCTTTTGTAGATTTAAGGGTGCCCTTTGCATAGTCTGATATAACCACAACATTGGAGTCTTTAATTGACTCCTCAAAATATTTTTCAATTTTATCTCTTTTTATATTGGGAAATCCGTCTTCATGGTCAATTCGTAAAAGCTGCTGGTGCTGGCTTATTATTCTTAATTTTGAAATGGTTTTTGAATTTTTAATTTTCTGGAACCTTGCCTTGATTTTAAACTCTTTTAATTTTGTTTCCAGAATTTTTGCAAGTTCGTCATCTCCTGTAATTGCAACCATATCGCATTTTGCACCAAGGCTTCCGATATTCATTGCAACATTTGCGCTTCCGCCTGGCCTTTCATCGGAATTTTGAACTTTTACTACAGGTACCGGTGCTTCAGGAGAAATTCTTTTTGTTTCTCCATACCAGTAGGAGTCAAGCATTACATCTCCTGCAACAGTGATTTTGCCTTTCCCAAGATTTTCAATCATTGGAATCAGTTCTATTTTTTTAAAATAATTATCCACAAAATTCCTCTTCAATTAATTCGCACAAAATATGGCCAATAAGAATGTGTCCTTCCTGAATTCTTGCAGTGATATTTGATGGTACAATTATGTTTAAATCTGCAATATCTTTCATTTTGCCTCCGTCTTTTCCTGAGAGGGCAATTGTAAAGGCTTTTTTTCTTTTTGCCTCAATAAGACCATTTATTACATTTTTACTGTTTCCGCTTGTAGAAATTCCAAAAACAGCATCTCCTTCATTTGCAAGCCCCTTAACCTGGCGAGTAAAAATATCATCAAAGGAGTAGTCATTTCCTATGGCTGTTATGATGGAGGTATCAGTTGTAAGAGCAATGGCAGGAATTGAGTTTCTCTCCTTTTGAAACCTGCCTATAAGTTCTGCCGCAAGGTGCTGGCTGTCTGCAGCTGAACCGCCGTTTCCCATAAACAGTATTTTATTGCCGTTTTTTAAGATAGAAGTCAATTTTGCTGCCGCATTAAAAATAGTATCTGAATTTTTTTCTATTTCATTTATTACTTTTATGTGGTCTTTAAATATATCTGAAAGGTTCATTTTTGCTCCATTTTACAATTTACAATGCAAATTTATAAATATAATAAAGTTTATTGTCAATTAAGTTGAATCTAAACTTAGCCTTTCATTTTGATGAATAACTTTTTTCAGATAAAAAAGAAGTTGTTTTTTTGTTATTATTTTGTTTTTTGATTTAATTTTCTGACAGCACAGCTATTGTACTAAAATCAGGTTTTCTTGTTGATTAAAATGATAATGAATAATCTTCAGGATACATGAGTGCTTTTAGAATTAAATTTTGGCTATGATTTTGGCATTGTCAAAAAAGGCAGATTTTGTCCGAATACTGAATTAACCTTTAGTCTCTAATTATGGAAAGATTTAATGAATAAAATAAGTGTAATGCATATTGATACAGACAGGCAATGGAGAGGAGGACAGCAGCAGGGTTTTTATCTTCACAAGAAACTTCTTGAAAAAGATATAAGCTCTGTTTTTTTATGTCAGCCGGGTTCACTGCTAAATGAAAAGCTTGAAAGTGAAAACCTTTTATATCTTACAATGAAAATTAATGGAGAAGCCGATTTTTTAGCAGGGAAAAAAATTGCCGGGATATGCAGGGAAAAGAACATTAATATTTTGCATCTTCATGATGCACATGCAATGGCTACAGGGCTTTGGGCAAAGGTTTTCAATCCTTCACTGCTTTTAGTGGGCGTAAGACGGGTTGACTATCCCATTAAAAAAAATATATTCAGCCAATATAAATACAAGTCCGCTAAAATGACTAAAATAGTTGCAATTTCAGATGAAATTAAACGAATTCTTATTAAAGACGGGATTGATGAATCAAAAATTGAGGTCATAAAAAGCGGTGTTGATATAGATAAGTTTTCAAATATAGAAAAATCATTGTATTTGAATGAGAAATTAAATTTGCCAGATAATGCCTTTATTGCAGGAACAGTTGCAGCTCTGGCTGGACACAAGGATTACCCGACTCTTTTAAGAGCTTTTCAAATTGCAGCCGGAAAAATACCAAATCTTTATTTTGTTTCTATTGGAGACGGTCCGGACAGAGATGCAATTTTCAGATTAAGAGATGAGCTTGGGTTAAAAGACAGATTTATTTTGAGAGGCTTTCAAAAAGATGTTGGAAATCATTTGAAAAATTATGATGTTTTTGTTCTCTCTTCTAAAACAGAAGGTCTTGGAACCTCTGTAATGGATGCAATGGCAGCAGGCCTTCCCTGCATCTGCTGCAAAAGCGGAGGAATACCAGAGCTTATTGATGACGGGGTTAACGGTCTTTTGGTTGAAAAAGAAAATCCGGTTTTTTTAGCCGATAAAATTATTGAGGTTTTCACTGAGGAGAAATTAAGAATAGAGCTTGGAAAGGCCGCAAGAGAAAAGTCATCTCAGTTCTCTATAGACAAAACAGTGGATGAAAATATTGAACTCTATAAAAATCTTGTTTCTTAATATTCTGGTAATGTTTTGTTTTTCAGGATGCAGCCTGGTTCATACAAATGAACTTAATCATAAAAGTTATTTTTCAGAAATTACTGGAATTTATCGAGGTACTTTTGAAAGTCTTGGTTTTGTGAGAAAAGGGAGGTGCCCAATGTATCCTTCATGCTCGGCCTATGCAGAAATTTCATTTAAAAAACATCCTTTTTTTAAAGCTTGTTTTTTGACAGGCGACAGGTTGATAAGGTGTGGGAGAGACTCTAAGATAAAGCTTAAGATTATTAATACTGATTCAGGACTGAGGTTTTATGATCCTGTTCCGGATTAACATGAAATTTCTGTAACTGTTCAGTTCAATTTAGAAGGACTGCTGCATTCTTTCAGAGTCTCATTATCGCTTAAGCTCCGAGGCAGTAGATAAAAAAACTATCTCCTGAAACCGACTCAGAAAAAATACAGCATTCGTCGTCAAAACGCCTTTTTCTCAGTTTTTAAGCTTGATAGTTACAAATTTCTTTAGTTATTTTTACCTGAATTGAGCGTTTCATATTTTTAAATTAATAAATTTTCAATGAATTAAGCCTATTGTATTTAAAAATATGAAACCCTGCGGGCTTTCCAATTTTGCCGCATCTACTGCGTTAAATTGCATCAGGCATAGCAAAAGTATAGCCTGATACAATTTGCCGTTATATGCAGCAAATTTGAAAATCGCTCAATCCAGGTTTTTTAAATTCAGGTTCAGTTCAAAAATTATATTTAAGGAGATTAAAATGAAAAAAGTTATTATCCTGTTATTGTTTGTGTTTTATCCTTTATCAGGCTTTGCAGATCAATTGAAAGTATTTGTAAGTATTTTACCTCAAAAATATTTTGTTGAAAAAATTGGCAGAGATACAATTTCAGCTGAAGTTATGGTTCTTCCCGGACACAGTCCTGCTTCATACAACCCAAAACCCGGTCAGATGAAAAATCTTTCAGAGGCTCAAATATACTTTTCAATTGGAGTACCTTTTGAGCAGACCTGGCTTCCAAAGATAAGGCAGAATTACAACAATCTTATTATTTCTGATTGCAGTGAAGGAATTTTAAAAAGAGAAACCGATGAGAATTTTTTTGAGCATCACGAACATTCAGATGAGGAACACCACGATCATGATCATGGGTTTTATGATCCTCATGTCTGGATGTCTCCCTTGAATGCCATAAAAATTTCAAGAAACATGATGAAAGTTCTTTCAATAAAAAATCCTTCTAAAAAAAATTTTTATCGTGAGAATTATCTCTCCTTCTCAAAAGAAATTCTTGAACTTGATTTTAATCTTCTCAAATCAACTGAAAATATAAAAAACAGAAATATTTTTGTTTTTCATCCTTCATGGGGATATTTTATGGATGAATACAGCTTGAAACAGATTCCAGTTGAATCCCAGGGAAAGGAACCTGGACCAAGGTATCTTTCAAAGATTATGGAATTTGCCAAAAAAAGTAATATCAGAACTCTTCTTGTTCAGCCCCAATTTCCTTCATCCAGTGCAAAGGTAATGGAAAATACACTAGGATTGAATGTTGTTACTGCAGACCCACTGGCAGAAGACTGGAAGAACAACCTGTTAAGAATTTCTGATATTATTGGAGGACAATAATATCAGAGATCTTTAGTAATAAAGCCGTGTTTTACTCAAAAGACTCCATATTGATTATTTTTTGATAAAAAAGAAAAAAAGTCCTCTTAATCGCTGACAGGGTGAAAAAGAGGAGTTTTTTTTAGTTCAAGGAAGATAATTAAATTTACTTTCAGGTTACATATAGTTTTTTGATAGTTAAATTTTCAATCTGACCGAAACTGTTCAGCTGAAAACCTGGAAAAAAACAGTCTGATGCCGGAGGCATTATTTTTGAGCTGTTTTCATGAGATTTTTATCTGCTGTAATGTAGCTCAAGCATAAATGATACTTAGAAAGAATGTATCATTTGCTGCGACTTTAAATGAACATTCAGACTGACTTTATAGTGAAAAAAGATCGATTCAGTTCGGCCACAAATTTAAAAAGCATATCTTCGGCGTAATAAAAATTATCAGTTTTCAGAACTTTATTGAAATTAGAATTGTATTTCTTTTATTTGTTATGTTAACATCTTTTTATAAAAGATATTCTTGTTAAATCAGATAAACAATGTATGCATATAGTTCTATCGTTGATTCGGGGGACGTATATGAAAATATTTTTTGTTTTTACAATTGTTATTTTTTGTTTATTTCTTCCATCTACTGCCTGGACCAGGACAGAAAAAATATTTGTTATTCACAGCTACCAAAAAGGGCAGGGGTGCGGAACAATATCAGAAACAGGAATGGTTTCATATTTAAACAATAAATTCGGAGACAATATTACATATGACCATCATTATATTGATTCAATGGGAAAAAATGCAAGCGATGCTTTTTTTGAACAAGAAAAGGAAACCGTCATTAAGAGGTTAAACAAATATGATCCAGATGTTGTTGTTCTTTTTGATGACCTTGCATGCAGGATTTTTATTCCGGTGCTTTTAAATACCGAATTTAATGTTGTATTTGGCGGCATGAATCTACCTCCTGAAAAATATAATGAAGAATTCAAATTTATGATTTCAAGAAATAAACCTGGTTTCAACGTAACCGGAGTTACTGAAGAAGCTGATTTTAACAAGGCTCTAAAGGTTTTAAAGGAGATAGTCCCTGATAAAAAGAATATGGTGATTATAAGTTCTGCTGGAATGGACTTTATACCTGAAGTTCTCGAAAATTTTAAAAATACCATGAAAGATCAGGATCAAAATTTTCCTTTCAAGCTTATTGATACTGTTTATGTTAAAAATTTTTCTGAACTCAAAAATAGTGTTGTAAGGTACGGAGAAGATGAGAGCATAGATGTGATTTTTGTATTTTGCCTCATGGCACTTGAAGACGAATCTGGGAAAATTGTATCAGTTAAGGATGGAATTAAATGGCTGGTCAGAAATCAGCATAAGCCAGGACTTACATGGATTAACCACTGGGTTGAGCTTGGTCATTTATGCGGGGTATGCGTTGATCTGCCGGGATGCGGAGTTCAGATGGGTAGAATCGTGGAAAAAATTTTAAACGGTACTCATATCGGCGAAATTTCCATTGAAAAGCCTGAAAATCATTTTATTGCACTTAATTTAGAAAGAGCTGAATTTCTTAATATCAAAATTCCTGTTCATGTTTTGGAAGCTGCTGAAATTGTATATGAAAAAGCTGTTTCTCTATATTAAGAAGTTTTTTTATTTTTATCTTACTTTATCCTGGTTATTGTGAGATATTGGTTCTTTCTTTGAATTTCATATTAATACGGGTAGATACTGATTGTTAATTGACGAAAAAGGAAAAAAATTTTAGATTAATAACCACATGAAAATGAAAGTTTATGTTGCCTTTTATTTATAATGATGGGTATATCATTTTTGCAAAATAAACAGACAAAAAATGAGTTTATGGTTGACCGAAAATCAGTTTTTTTGTTCAGTTCAGTCAAGTGAAAAGTTTAACATCAGGAATGCATCTGTATTACAAAGTTAAACTCTTGATATTACTAAAATGGACAAGAAAGATCGTTTTTATTCAGCTGTCAGTTTTTTAAAAATTAGTTAGAAATTATTTCCAGTTAAATTTTTATTGAATAATTCCAGGATTTTTGATGAAAAAAAGGCTTTTTTATACACTCAGATCAAAACTTTTTATTTATACTCTTATTATTTTTATAATTCCAGTTTTTATTGCAACATATACTTCTGTAAATCTTTTTAAAACCCATATTAAAACCCTTATTTCAAATGAGTTGAACTCCGGACTTGAGAGTGTGTCTTTGATTTTTCAAAACTGGAAAAACAGGCTGTACTATCAGATCAAATCCATTACCCTTGATAATACATGCAAAACAACTATTAAGCTTGAAGTCGAAGAGCAGTTAAATGTTTTTCTTGAGAAACATAGAGATGAATACAGTCTGGATTATCTTGCAGCATTTAATTTAAAAGGTGAAATAATAGCCTGGTCCGGCTTTGAAAACAAAATAAAAGGTAATGTTCTAGACTGGCTTGAAAATTCGGATGTTAACGTTTACTCGGCTAACAGGCCATTTTATAAAAGTCTTTCTTTAAATAATGGTTTTCAGGCGGAAAGTGTTTTTATTGAGTCGGTTCAGCCTGTTTTTATAAGGGACCAGAAAATAGGCTACATTGCAGGAGGCTATAACCTGACCTCTGGAGAATCTTTTTTAAGGGATATAAACAATAATTTCAGGAATAATCTTTTTGTTATATTAATAAACAAAAAAGTAGTTGGTTTTCTTTCAAATGATGACAATTTTTATGGAGCCAGACCCAAATATATTGAATATAACGAAAGTGATCTTAAAAATCAGCTTCTTGAAATTAATAATCAGAAATTCACACCAGCCTTTGTTGTGATTAAGGATAGAAAAGGGATACCTGTATGCACTGTTATCATGGCTTCTTCTATTAAAAGAATGGAACAGATGATGAATGAGACCCGAAACAGGATTGTTTTATTCTCATCTCTTGGTATACTGCTTGCGCTTTTTTTTACTTCAAGACTTTCCAGAAAAATTTCTAAACCTGTAAGAAATGTAGTAAAGGGGATGACCTTTGCCTCAAGGGGCAACTTCGAGTACAGGGTAGAAGATATGCATACAAACGATGAGTTGTCTAAGCTTGCCAGAGGTTTTAACTCAATGGCTGAAACACTGTATCGAAGGGAAAAGGAAATACAGATTGAAAAGGAAAAAGCACTTCAGTCAAGCAGGTTAAAAACTGAATTCCTTGCCAATATGAGCCATGAAATCAGGACTCCAATGAACGGAATAATTGGAATGACAGGCCTGCTTCTCGACACTAAAGTAACAGATGAGCAAAGAGAATATGCTGAAACAATAAAAAGCAGTGCTGATTCATTGCTTGCAATAATTAATGATGTACTTGATTTTTCAAAAATTGAAGCGCAAAAACTTGATCTTGAGATTATAGATTTTAATCTTCGTACAATAATTGAAGAAGTAAGTGATCTTCTTGCTTTTAAGGCAGAAGAAAAAAGTCTTGAATTTGTATGTATGTGTGAATCGGATGTGCCGGTACTCCTTCAGGGAGATCCCGGAAGATTACGCCAGATTATTATCAACCTTCTTGGTAATGCAGTTAAGTTTACTGACAGTGGGGAGGTTACTTTAAGAGTTCACAGAATCTATGAATTTAATAACAAGGTAAAACTTAAGTTTACAGTTAATGATACTGGACGAGGGATACCTGATGCCAGAAAAATTGAACTTTTTAATCCTTTTGTCCAGGGAGACGGTTCAACTACCAGAAAATATGGAGGAACCGGACTTGGTCTTGCAATTTCAAAGCAGCTGTCTGAAATGATGGAAGGAGAAATCGGGTTTGAAAGCCAGGAATACGAGGGGACTACTTTCTGGTTCACAGCAGTTTTTGGTTTTGATGAGACCAGAAATATTTCAAGTCCTTCAAAAATTCCAGATTCCTGCACTTCAGACATGAAAATTTTAATTGTTGATGACCATGATATTAACAGGCGTCATCTTGAAATTATTCTTGAAAGCTGGGGGTTTGAATATGATTCAGTTGAAAGTGCTGCACTTGGGATAAGAAAGCTTATTGATTCATATAAATCAGAAAAACCGTTTCATGTTGGTATAATCGATTACAGAATGCCGGGTATGAGCGGAGAAAGGTTTGCCTCAATTCTTCGTGCAGACGATCGCTTTAATGATTTCAAAATGATTTTCATGTCATTTATGAAGGATAGAAGATATTATTTTGACTCTGAAAGAAAATTTGATTGTTTTCTTCCAAAACCTGTAAAACAGTCCCAGCTATACAACCTTATTGTCAATATATTAGAGGGAAAAGCCGGAGAATGCAATCTGCGCCGGTCAGTGGGGATTTTGAATGATTATTATTTCACTGACGGTGATAAATATAGAATTCTTGTAGTTGAAGATAATATAACAAATCAGAAAGTAGCGCTTAGAATTCTTGAAAAGCTTGGATTAAAGGCTGAAGCTGCGGCAAATGGCATAGAAGCTATCAGTGCTGTTGAACACAGGCCCTTTGACTTGATATTAATGGACGTTCAGATGCCTGAAATGGATGGACTTGAGGCTTCAAGACTTATTCGCGCAAGGGAAGTAAACTCGGGTTTTGGATCACAGAGATCAAGGGTTCCAATTATTGCAATGACAGCTGATGCACTTAAGGGGGATAATGAAAAATGTTTTGCTTCGGGAATGGATGATTATCTTCCCAAACCTGTAAACCCATCCGATCTTGCAGCAAAGATATCCAAGTGGCTTAAGATTTCACATTCGGATAAAAAAACAAGTTCAGATAATTTCTGCAGGGTAAAATCGGATTTGTTTGATTATCAGGAACTGTTATCAAGGGTCATGGGAGATGAAAAGGATGCAAAGGAACTGATAATTATTTTTATTGAGAATATGAAAAGGCTTGTCAAGGATATTCAAAAGGGAATAAATGATTTTGATTACGCAAGAATAGACGAACTGGCTCATTCCATAAAAGGAGCTGCAGCAAATATGTGTGCCAATGATCTTATGGATAAAGCTGCCTTGCTTCAGGAAAAATCCAAGACTCTTGATATTGATATTATTTATTCAGCATATGAGGAATTGAGGCAAAGTGCTTTTCAAACTGAATATGAAATGTCTGCAACTCTAAAAAACAAAATCTGATTATATGGCACTGCTGGAAAATTAGCTGCTGGAAGAAAACGGTCTTTTTTGTCTATTCCTAAACTCAGATTCAAAATTTAATGTTTTAATTATGATTTTAGAATTATCAGTTATTCTGGTCTGGCCATAATCTGCTTTTTTGCTTTCTTAATTTTTTTTTGTTTTTCTGCCATGAACCTTTATTTTGCTGTAACCTGTACTCAGGGAAAATATCTTCAGGGTTAACTGAAAAAGATCCTGCCGGATTTATTTCTTTTTTCTCAGTTAAAGGTTTTCTTTTGATTTTTTGCACAGTTTTATCAACCGAAGGTCCTTTAATAGCTTCAGGGTCAATAAAATCAGCAAGGAAAATGTTTTCCATAAAACCTTCAAGATTAATATCTTTTGTCAGAGCGATTTTAGTACTGATAAACAAAAGAACAGGGTCCTGATCTATCCTTTTGCCTTTAAGAAGTGCCAAATCTTTTGAAGAAAATAAAATAATTTTTTTATCATTGTATATAAGGCCTTTTTCCATTACATGGGGCCATGCTTTTTTTCTTATGCATGTGTAGAGCTCGCCTGGAATATTTGTTTTAATTTTAAATGGTTCCGGCGGTTTTTTGTCCAATGACTTAATTAGATTCTGGTCGTTGATTTCAATTTCTGGATCTTGCTGAAGTTTTAAGAATGAAATAATCTTCCCCTTTGTTATCCAGCTTAATTCCTTTTTTTCACTTATGGCCTTAAGTACTTCCTTAAAATTGTAATAACCATTGGAGTCTGGTACAAGGAGAAATTCATCTGGTCTGACAGAAAGAATATATTCAAGTATTTTACCGATTTTTGCATCATTATTTTTTGACATGATTTCTTTTTTGCTGATAAATAATTTTTCTGATATTAGTAATTAGCTGTTGATTAATAATCGGTATTTTTATGTTCAGAGCAGGTTAAAAATAGTGTCTTTATAATAATTATAAATTTTTAACCATGTGCGGAAATAAAAAAACCGTTTGGTTCAGTCACCGAATAAAATTTTTTTATCAGATATATTCATCAAGGTACAGTATTGATTTACAATAAAAATGAAAGGCAGATAAATGGTTGAAACAAATTCTAAAAAATTGTTTGAAAAAGCACTTAACCTGATTCCCGGCGGAGTAAACAGTCCGGTAAGAGCCTGTAAATCTGTAAACAAAGATCCATTATTCATTCAAAGAGGTTCTGGGCCAAGAATTTTTGATGTGGACGGAAATGCGTATATTGATTATGTGGGTTCATGGGGGCCTCTTATTCTTGGACATGCAGACTATACGGTTATCAGTTCAATCATAGATGCCATCAGACGGGGAACAAGCTTTGGTGCTCCATGTGATCTTGAAATTGAGCTTGCGGAATTGATGATCAGCTTTGTGCCTTCACTTGAAATGGTTAGAATGGTTAGCTCTGGTACAGAGGCTGCAATGAGTGCGGTAAGACTTGCAAGGGGATATACCGGAAGAGATATTATAATCAAGTTTGATGGATGTTATCACGGACATTCCGATGTTCTTCTTGTAGGAGCAGGATCTGGAGTTGCTACTTTAAATATTCCAGGCAGTCCGGGAATTCCAGCCGATGTTACAAAAAATACAATTTCAATTCCATACAACGATATAGAAAAATTCAATGAAGTTATGGCAGAATATGGAGATAGAACTGCCTGTGTAATTGTTGAGCCAGTGGCAGGTAATATGGGATGTGTTCTGCCTGTGCCAGGTTTTCTTGAGGCCCTGAGGAGTAAAACAAGTGAGTATGGAAGTGTACTGATATTTGATGAAGTAATGACAGGTTTCAGGGTTCATAAAAACTCTGCACAGGGATATTTCAATATTGAACCTGATCTTTCATGCTTTGGAAAAGTAATAGGAGGAGGAATGCCTGTTGGTGCCTTTGGTGGAAAAAGAGAAATTATGGAGTGTCTTGCACCAAAAGGAAATGTGTATCAGGCTGGAACTCTTTCAGGTAACCCTGTTGCAATGGCGGCCGGTATTGCAACTCTTAAACAGCTTAAAGAACCTTCTTTTTATGAAAAACTTTCTTCCAAAACAAAAATGCTTGTAAGTGGAATAAAAAATGCTGGAGATGAAACAGGTATAAATATCTGTGCAAGTCATATTGGTGGAATGTTTGGAATCTTTTTTACGGATATTGAAGTACATAATTATGAAGACGCAAAAACATCTGACCTTGAGCTTTTTTCAAAATACTATTCAAAAATGCTTTCAAGGGGAATTTACCTTGCACCTTCACAGTTTGAAGCTGGATTTGTTTCTTCAGCCCATACTGAAGCCGATATTAATGCAACAATAAATTCAGCATTAACTGTTTTTAAGACAATAAAAAATTAGTTGGCTGGAGAGGGAAAACGTTTTTTATTTAATAGTAACCTCAGATAAAAAGTTTAATCCTAAAAAGACTTGCTATAGTCCGAAGATGAATTTTTTATCCTGCATTAATCACTGATAGTCCTTGTTGGTGATTGGGCGAAAACGATAATTTTTTGTTAAGTTTAAGGAAAATTAAAAATTTAACCTTCAGGTCTTACTTTAGAATGGACAAAAAATGACTGTTTTCGGTGATTAACTAGTTGAGACTCTTTTGAAGCAGTTTAATGTTTTATTATGAAATACAATTTAATTGAGAGATAATATGAATTTTGCTCCTGAAAATGCCAAAAACATACACCTTATTTCTGCCTGCGGTACAGCAATGGGGGCTCTTTGCGCCATGCTTTCGGACAGAGGTTTTAATGTAACAGGTTCAGATCAAGGTATTTATCCGCCAATGAGCACCTTCCTTAAATCCAGGGGAATAGATTTAACCGAATTTTCAAAAGAAAATATCAGTGATGATTTGGATCTTGTAATTATTGGCAATGCTGTAAGCAAAGATAATATTGAAGTTCTTGAAACCATGGAGAAAAAAATAAATTATCTTTCAATGCCCCAGGCAATTAATCATTTTTTTGCCAAAGATAAAAAAGTAATAATGGTAACAGGTACACATGGTAAAACAACTACAACAGGAATTATTGCCTGGATTCTACATTACTGCGGGTTAAAACCGTCATTTTTTATTGGAGGTATTCATAAAAATTTTGATTGCGGATACATGATTGATGAAGGTAAATATTTTGTGATTGAGGGAGATGAATACGATACTGCATTTTTTGACAAAAAATCAAAGTTTTTTCATTTTAATCCTTCAAGACTTGTAATCACAGGTATTGATTTTGACCATGCAGATATTTTTTTAAGTATAGATCAGATAAAAGATTCTTTTGGGGAATTGATAAATAAGGCTAACCAGGAAAGTTTTATTTTTGCCTTTGATTCTTCAGAAGAACTCACTGATCTTTTAAAAGGTGTGAAATATAAAAATTTAAGTTTATACGGGAAAAAAACTTCAAGTGACATGTATTTTCAAAATCCGGAATACGGGGGAAAAGGTCTGTATTTCGATTGCTGTTCAAAAACATTGAATGACCGGATTTTTCTTCCAATGACAGGAGAACAGAATATCTACAATTGTCTTGCTGCAATTTCAGTTTGTCTGAGTATTGGTATTGATAAGGAAAAGATTAAGGAAGCACTGAAATCATATAAAGGAATGAAAAGAAGACAGGAAATAAGAGGCGAAGTTTCAGATATCAGGGTTATAGATGATTTTGCTCATCATCCAAGAGAAGTCAGGCACACCATAGACGGAATAAAAAAAAGCTTAAAACCTCAAAGGCTTATTTGTGTTTTTGAACCAGGGACAAATACAAGCATGCGAAATATTTTTCAGGATGAATATGAAAATTCTTTTGAAGGAAGTGATCTTGTCTGTATAAAAAGACCTGAAAAAATTTCAAGGGTTAATCTTGATCAAAGACTTTCACTTGAAAATCTTAAGGCCGGGTTAAACTGTAAAAACATTAATTCAGAGCTTTTTGAAACTTCAGATGAGATTGTTGATTATCTATGCATGAATTCAAAACCTGGAGATGTTATCCTTGTCATGTCCAATAAAGGTTTTGACGGTATTCATGATAAGATTTTAAATTGTCTTGCAAAAAAACAGGAACTTAATCTCTGATTTTCAGCTGAAACCTAAATTAGCGTTTCATATTTTAAAACCGGCCAAGTCTCAATAAATCAAGCTTATTATATTTAAAAATATGAAATCCTGGGGACTTTCCTTACATTGCTGCATCTGCTGGTTAAACTGTATTATTCACAGTAAAGCAAAAAAACTGATACAGTTTGACGTTATATGTACCAAACTTGAAAATCGCTCAATTCAGGTGAAAGATACTAGATTTTAATATTTGAAACGGACAGTATTCCGGCGCAGGCGATTAAGACTCCTCCTGTCATTGAATAAATGTCAAATGTTTCATTTAAAAAGAATACTCCAATAATTGCAGCAAAGAAAACAGTTGTATATGTAAATGGTCCAACTTTTGCCGAAGGAGCAATTGAATAGCCGGTTGTTACAAAAAACTGTCCTGCAAGACCTGAAAGCCCCATTACAAATATTAAAATCATTTCATTATTATCTGGTATAATATTTTTACCTGTTAATGGCAGAAATGAAATAATTGAAGATATCAGAGTATAGAAAAATACAATTTTAAAAGGGCTTTCAGTTTTTGACATTCTTCTTATTGCAACCATTGCAACAGATGCACAAACAGCTGCAACAATGCCATAAATACCATTATAATTAAATATGCTTGTTCCTGGCTTTAAAATCATTAAAATTCCTGTAAATCCTCCAAAAGCAGATATTATATATTTTCTTTCTATGGGCTCCTTAATCCATAAAAAAGCAACAAAAGGAATGAAAATGGGGCTTGTGTATGAAAGCATAACAGCTTCTGCAAGGGGGAGTTTTGAAAGGGTATAAAAATATAGATACATGGCAGATAATCCTGATAAACTTCTTGCAATGTGAAGACGAAAATTTTTTGTTTTAAGATTTATTAAGTTCTTTTTTCTCATAAGAAAGGGGATAAAACAGATTAAAACAAATAAGTTTCTTGAAAAAACAATTATTTCATTTGGCATTGTTAAAGATAGTTTTTTTATTGCAGTTCCCATTAATGCAAAACAAAATCCTGCAAATATGATTGAAACGGCGCCTTTTAAGTCATCAGACATTGTGTGAAACCTGCTTTTAATTTTTTTCAAATAAACAAAAAACAAAGAAACAGTCTTTGCATCAAAGAAAAAAATAGTAAAGAATATAATTGTTAAAAAAAAGTTATTGACAAAGAATTAAATCTGGCTTAAAAATGGCGTGCTTTTGATGAGCGGGAATAACTCAGTGGTAGAGTGCAACCTTGCCAAGGTTGAAGTCGCGAGTTCGAATCTCGTTTCCCGCTCCATGGCGGCATAGCCAAGTGGTAAGGCAGAGGCCTGCAAAGCCTTTATTCCTCAGTTCGAATCTGAGTGCCGCCTCCAAATATGCTACACCGGGACAGTCTTTACTGTCCTTTATTTATTGAGCCGTCCGGTTTTTAAACTAACCTAAAAATCATATTCCCTCCAGATTATCCCACATAAATTATCTGAAAAATTAAAATGATGAGATTTCCGGACGGCACAATAAATTTTAAATTTTTTCCACTCACATCTACAAAAAACTATTTTGATAATTTTTTATTCATTGATTTGACAAAGTGTTATTATTATGATTTTTAGTTCAATGTAAGTTTATTTTCTGATTTAATTTATAAAGTATTAACAGGGCTTATGGTGAATGCTTAAAATTTTCAAATCCTCTACGAAACCATGGATTTTTGGAATTATTATTTTACTTTTTTTTCTAATTCTTTCCTATGGGTTCATTGTTTTTTTAAATACGAGAGGTTTTTCTGCGGCCATAGATAGTATTAGAATAATGGGTAAGGAATTAAGAGAAGAAGTTGTTCATAAAAATTACTTTGAACCTGAAGCCCAAGATAAGATAAAAATATATTTTTCAAAAAAAATTTCAAAGAACAACTGGATAAATACCCTGGATATTTTTGTTCAGGAAAATGATAAAGAATTTTTTATTCTACATTCTCTCGATAATCATGATTTTTTCATACCAAGCAAGGAACAGCTGACTTCAATAAGTTACAGTATGGATAATTTTCAATTTCAAATGTTTTATCCTCTTGAACTTGACTCCAGAATTTCGTCATATCTTTATGTAAAAGGTAATATTTTTTATTTTTTAAAACTTACCTATATGACAAAAATTTATGTTGGTTTAAGTCTCCTGTGTTTCTTTTTTATAGGATGGTATTTTTTAAGGCAGTATTTAAGACTTCAGGACATGATTGAAATTGGTAGAAAAACTGAAAAGATTCTTGCTGAAAAATCAGGCAGTGATGAAATAATTGCAAGGTTTGCAAGGTCTGTTCTTTTGTCAAATTCAATGGATGAGGCTTCAGTTTCTGTTAATGAGGCTGTTTCTTCAATGACAGGTGCTGACTACATCGTTTCCGGATTTATTGATGAGGGGGATTCAGACGTAAACCTTTTCATTTCAAGTTATAAGTCTGAGCAGATTTTAGGTGAACCGTTTTTTAAGAAAACAGTTTCAAATCCAGTTGGGATATGCGGAAAATCAATTGCTTCGGGCAGAGGCCTTTATATAAATCAGGCAGATGGAGAAAACTCGATTCTACCCGGAAAAAACGAAGAGTTCAGGGCGAATTCAGTTATTGCCGTACCTGCAGTTGTCAAGGATAAAGTTGTTGGAATTATTGCTGCCGGGAGCAGGACAATTGAGTTCAATCTTGCAAATCAAAACCAGCTTGAAAGAATAGCAGCTCTTTATGCTGTTGCTATCCAGAAACAGCAGGCCTTTTTAAAGGTAGTTGAAAGAGAAAATCAGTTCAGGGTAACATTTAAGACAAATCCTGATGCAGTTCTCATTACAACTTTTCCGGAAGGAATAATTATTGATGTTAATGATGGTTTTACTAATCTGACAGGCTATAAAGCAGAAGAAGTAAAAGGTCATTCAACAATGAATTTCTTCCTCTGGGAAAAAAGGGAAGATCGTGACAAAATGCTTGGTGTTATTGAAAATGAGCATAAAATTACAAATTTTGAAGCAAGATTCAGGTTAAGATCTGGAGAGCTTGTCACAGGTCTTTTTTCAGGTTCCAAAATAGTTTTAAACGGAAAAACTCATCTATTATCAATAGTCAGGGAAATCGAAAAACTTAAACAGACAGAAAATGAGCTTAGAAAAGAAAGAGCTTTCCTTTCAAAAGTAGTTGAAACAAGTCCTGCCGGAATAATTGCAGTAAATGGCAGGACAGGTAAAATTCTTTATGCAAATCAAAGAACAGCAGATATTCTAGGTCTTGATATTGAAGAAATACAATGCAGGTATTTTCATGATGATTCATGGGATATTAGAGACTTTAATCTAAATAAACTCGATAAATCACATTATATTTTCAATATACTCCGACGTGAGAAAAAAGTTCTTCATGACATAAAGCATGTTGTGACAAATGGGAAAAATGAAAAAATTTATCTTTCATTCAATGCTACTCCCATTATTGGAGATGATGGTGAAATAGATATGTTTGTAACATCTCTTGAAGATGTCTCTCAGAAAGTTGCTACCCAAAGGTCATTGAAAGAGGCGGAAGAAAGGCTTAACTCTGTAATAAGCAGCCTTCCCGTAATACTTTGGGCAGTAAATAAAGATGGGCTGATAACCCTTTGCAGAGGAATGGGCCTTAAACCTTTTGGTATAAAGCCTGACTCCCTTGTTGGTAAATCTGTATTCAGACTGTATAAAAATTTTGATCAGGTAACATCACTTATAGGAGAAGGTCTTAAACTCAGAACTTTTACAAAGGTTATCAAGTTCCTTGAGCGTTATTACGAGGTTACTGTTTCTCCAATAATGGATGATAATAATAATCTGCTGGGACTTAGCGGAGTTGCAGCTGATATTTCCAGGAGGGTTAAGATGGAGGAAGAACAGGCCATTTTGTCTGCTGCCATAGAACAGGCTGTGGAGAGTATTGTAATTACAGATAAGCATGGCAAAATTATTTATGTAAATCCAGCCTTTGAAAATATTACCGGTTACTTCAAGGATGAAGTAATAGGAAAAAATCCCAATATTGTTAAAAGCGGATACCACGGAAGATTTTTTTACGATGAAATGTGGACACGTCTTAATAAAGGAATGACATGGAACGGGTATCTCAAGAACAAATCAAAAGATGGAATCCTGTATGAGGAAGAAGCATCAATTTCACCTGTTTTTGACAGAACCGGCGAAATTCAGCATTTTGTTGCAGTGAAAAGAGATGTTACCCAGGAGAGAAAAATGGAATCCCAGCTGAGAAAGGCCCAAAAGCTTGAAGCTATAGGCACTCTTGCAGGAGGGATAGCACATGATTTCAATAATATTCTTTTCCCTATAATCGGCTTTTCCGAGCTTCTTTCAAATAAATATGAAAAAGGAAGTGAAGAAAAAAGATATGTAAATAATGTTTTATCTGCTGCATACAGGGCAAGGGATCTTGTACATCAGATTCTGACATTCAGCAGACAGAATGAGGAAGAAAAAAGACCGGTTAGAATTGATATAATAGTCCATGAGGCACTAAAACTATTAAGAGCATCCATTCCTTCCACCATTGAGATAAGAACAGAAATAGAAAGTTCCTCACTTACAGTTCTTGCTGATTCCACCAAGATACATCAGCTTGCAATGAATCTTGGTACCAATGCATATCAGGCAATGGAAGCAAAAGGGGGAGTACTTGGGATTTATCTTAAAGCTGTAGATATAGATGATGAAGATATAGACAGATCAGTTATGACTGATATCAATTCAGGAAAATACTTGAGGTTTACAGTTTCAGACACAGGAACTGGTATTCCGGCCCATATTCTTGAAAGAATTTTTGATCCGTATTTTACAACAAAACCCCAGGGAAAGGGCACTGGACTTGGACTTGCAACAGTACATGGAATAGTTCAGTCCTGTAAAGGGTTTATAAGAGTTTACAGTGAAGAGGGTAAAGGGTCCTCTTTTAATGTTTTTCTTCCTGTAACCACAGATCTTGATTATTCAAAGGATAAAATTTTACCTTCAAAAATAGTTGGCGGAGCAGAGCATATTCTTGTTGCAGATGATGAAGAGCTTATTGTTGAGGTTATTGGGGACATGCTCAAAGACCTTGGATACAAGACAACCTTGAGAACTAGCAGCATAGAAGCCTTTGAAGCCTTCAAAGCACACCCTGAAAACTTTGACCTTCTTGTCACTGATCATACAATGCCCAATATGACAGGTTTTGAACTTGCCAGAAAAATACATATGATACGTCCTGGACTTCCAGTAATAGTATGTTCCGGCTTCAGTGAAATTGTTACAATGGATAAAGCAAAAAAAGATGAAATTTCATCTTTTATTATGAAACCTGTATTGAAAACAGATCTAGCTGCTGCTGTTAGAAAAGCAATTGATGAAGTAAAAAATGAATCATTGGAAACTGTCTAGATCAGGACTAGGACAGGCATTGCCCTAAAACGATAATTTTTTGTTCAGTTAAAGGAAGATGAAAAATTTAACCTTTAGAATACATTGAGTATTTTGAGGATTAAATTTTTAATCTGACTTTAGAACGGACAAAAAACTTTTTCGTTCTAAAGTTAAATAAAAATATTCAAAATTTAATTTATAACTTATCAATTAGGCTGAGAATGCAGCAGCCTAAACTGAAAAGATTTTATAAATAGGATTTGATTTTTTCAATTAATCCCTGTGGCTTTTTTTCGGGTGATTTGTATGGAGCTGACTCATTTATTATTTTATTATTAACCAGATTAAGTTTTTCTTCTGCTTTTTTTGTTTCTTCCCTGAAACTTTCTTCAAAGGATGATGAACCAAGGTTTGCGGTAACAAAAATACTGTTTAACTGATTTATTATTTTTGACATTTCACCTTTTGCATCAGCCTGGATTTTATTTAGTTTTTCAATTGCTTTTTCTGTTATATTTTTCTGATCCGGATATTCTTTTTCCATATTAAGAATTCTCTGTGACTCCTTTTCGATTATGGCAAGTTCATTTTCTATTGAATCAGCAATGCTTATGATTTGAGGGTAGTTTTTATTAAAAAAAATCTGAGTCTTGGCAGGAAATTCAAAATAATTGTAGGACCTTGGTCTGAATCTGTCTTTTTCAAAGTAAATATACCAGGTTATTAAACCAGAGATTATAATTGATAAAAAAAGAAGTAAGATAAATATAAATAAAATTTTTTTTTTGCGGCTTTTTTTGGGCTGATTTTTAATTTCTGTTTGTTTTTTTGCCATATTATTTTCAAATTTGTTATTATCAGGGTTAACGAACTGAAACTGTCTTTTTAGCCAGATTCATGATTCTCTAAGATTTAATTTTTTACTTTTACTGATCAAGAATTTATCAATTTCTACCAATAAGTATTAAAAATAAAGAAATTTTTTTAATGTCAAACTTGCAGGTTTATTTTATAAGAAGAATTTGTTCTTATATTTAAAAATTAATTTTTTAATATAAATCGGCTTAATTTGCAAATTCATGAGTATATATGGAACTGATTGTTAACGAAATTTTTTGCTCCATCCAGGGAGAAGGGCTTGACCAGGGCAGGCCGTGCGTAATGATAAGGCTTACAGGATGTAATCTTAGATGTTCATATTGTGATACCCGGTATTCTTTTGATGAAGGGGAAAAAATCAACCTTGACTCAATTATTGAAAGAGTTTCTTCATTTGGGGTAAAGCTTGTTGAAATAACAGGAGGAGAACCTTTAATGCAGAAAAGTACCCCTGCTCTTGTGAAAAAACTTATTGAAATGGGTTTTGAAACCCTTATGGAAACAAACGGTTCATATGACATTGACATTGTTTCAAAAGACTGTGTTAAAATAATGGATATAAAAACTCCTTCAAGCAAAATGGATAAATTCAATCTTTATTCAAATATTGAAAAGCTTCAAAATAGAGATCAGATTAAATTTGTTGTTTCCGATAAAACTGATTTTAATTTTGCACTTGATGTTTTGAAAAAATCAAAACTTAAAATAAAACCCGAAAATGTCATTTTTTCTCCGGTATTTAACAAAATAGATTTTAAAGAACTTGCTTCATGGATAGTAAAATATAAACCCGATTCCAGGATGCAGATTCAGATGCATAAGGTTATCTGGCCTGAATCAATGAGAGGAGTATGAAAATGGATAAGAAAAAAGCTGTGGTTCTTCTGAGCGGAGGGATTGATTCGGCAACATGTGCCGCAATTGCCAAAGATATGGGGTTTATTGTTTATGCTCTGTCATTTGACTATAACCAGAGACATAAGACAGAGCTTGATTTTGCAGACCAGACAGCCAGGTTTCTTGGTGTTTTTGAACATAAAATCATTCCGACAGATCTTTCCTTGATTGGTGGTTCAGCCCTTACCGATAATAAAATAAGCGTTCCTGATTTTAAAGAGGGAAATACAAAAATTCCTGTAACTTACGTTCCATCAAGAAATATTATTTTTTTGTCATATGCTGTTTCCTATGCTGAGGTTATTGGTGCAGATGATATATTTATAGGTGTAACAGCAGTGGATTACAGCGGATATCCGGATTGCAGGCCTGAATTTATTGAAGCTTTTTCATCGGCTGTAAATCTTGGAACAAAAAAAGGTATTGAAGGAAGGCCGTTTAAAATTCATACTCCACTTGTAGATCTTTCCAAGGATCAGATTATAACAAAAGGTTTAGGGCTTGGGATGGATTACAGTTTTACATCAAGCTGCTACAACCCTGATGTAAAGGGATATGCATGCGGAAAATGTGACAGCTGCATAATAAGAAAAAGAGGATTTGAAAAGGCTGGGATAAAAGATCCAACAAAATATTCCAATTGATTTTACACTGTTTTTTTCTCCTGTTTTTATAAAGAAAGTAAGCAGGAGACATTTAAGTTTATAATAATCATTTATATAGTGACTGGCCAAAAACGATAATTTTATGTTCAGTTAGGGGAATATGAAAAATTATACCTTCAGGATAGATTTAGTATTTTGAGGATTAAATTTTTAATCTGACTTTAGAATGGATAAAAAAGGACGTTTTCGTTCAGCAGCTATAAAGTTTTAAAATTAATATTACCGGAGGCTCTTGTGATTGAATTTACACCAGGTCAAAACCCAGATTTCGATGCTTTCTATGCTATTTTTTTTATTGAAAATCACCTTGATCATTCTATTTATCCAAATCAGGTTGCTTCACCGGAGCAGATTGGCTTCATGGTTTATATGAAGCATGAAAAAACCCATTATTACCCATGTACTGATGATATGTTCAATACAATAATTTCAAGGAGAAGAAATCCAGAACTTGAGTTTATTTATTTAAAGGTTAAGGAAAGGATTTTAAAACTTGTTGATGATTTTGTTTCTGATAAAGAAAAAAAGCCATTTTTAAAAGCACTTTTAACCATAAAATATGAACACGAAACAAGGGATCTCATGATGATTCCTTCAAGGCTTGAAAAAAGGCTTTTTAAAATTTTTATAAATCAATCCGGAATCAGTGACCCCTATTTTAATATAAAACTTGAAAAAAATAAGATGGTTAAAGATTTTCTTGAATCCGACCTGTTTAAAAAGGCAATTGATGCAGTGAATATAAACAGGGAAACTGGTGTGCCTGATTCTTTATCTGAAATAAGAAGAAAACTGGAATATATAGAGCTTAGAAGATTTATTTCACTTATAGGAAAACCTGATATTTTCTGGGATAAAAATAAACATGTTGACAATGAAAAACTCCGTGAATGCTTTAACAAAAAATTTATCGGAAACGGAGTAAGTGAATTTTTTTCATTTCTTGGAATAGAAGGCGGAGGCTCTGTAATTGAAAAAAGGCAGAAAAAGAAAATAATGTGGCTTGCCGATGAGGCTGGTGAGGTAATTATTGATATAAGAATAGTTAATTATCTTGCTTCTCTTGGGCATAAGATTTTTTTGGTTTTTAAAGACGGTCCGCTTTATTCAAAAATAAATATTACGGATGTGGAAGAAGATGAAACTTTAAAAACTGAGCTGAGCCACAGTGAGTTTATTTATAACAAGGAACTTTCAAAAAATGAGGTTATTTCCTACCTCCAAAGAGAAAAAAATGTGCTTGTAATGTCAGACGGTACCCAGGAAAATCTTAATCTTTTAATGGCATCAACTACATTTGCAAGGGCATTTAAAGAGTGCGATGCCATTATTTCAAGAGGAAGAGAGCAGAAAAGAAGATTTTTTGACACACATTTTGCCTTTACACGGCCGGTATTTAATATTTCACACAGCGAAGATGGCTTTGTTGTAATAGACCTTAAAATGGCACATCCTGAAGTTATAAGATTTACAAGAGAAGACCTTGAAAAAAAGGCGCATCAGATAATTGAGAAAATGAAAAATAAAAAGGAGTCTGGTTCAACTGTAATGTTTTACAGCGGCATTATAGGTTCCATTCCAGGAAAAATTGAAGAAGCAACAGAAATAATGTCTACTTTTGTTGCCTATCTTGAAGAAAGTTATGAAAATACCTTTATAATCAATCCTTCAAGATATTATGAGCATGGAATGGATGCAGATGATCTTATGTATATGTGGGAAATTGTCCAGAGAAGCGGTTATATTGATATCTGGAGATTTCAGACCTATGACGATATTTCCCATTCCTTTAAAATTCTTGGTAAGAAAGTACCTCCTGAATGGGTAGGTAAGGATGCAACATACAGTACAGGATGTACCAAGGAGATGGCAATAGCAATGAGTGTTCTTGAGAAAAATCCTGAAATGCAGCTTGCAGGGCCGTCTCCTGAAAAATTTATGAGAAGAAGGGATTACGGAGTAGGTAAAATGTATGACAGGATTTTATCTGAATAATAGATTATGAATTGTATGGGAGAAAAAATATTTTTTAAGGATCAGGTGAAAATCAGGCCTTACCTAAACTTTGTATTTAAGGATTAAATTTTGATTTTGATGCATGTATATATAAAGACTCACAGTTTTCGCTCACAGGCTGAATATTTTACCTTTCTTATTTTTTGCAGTATGAATCAGGGGAATATATGACTGATAGCAATGAAACATCAATCGTAAGATCAGCTAGAAGAAAAATAATCTGTGCAGGACTAATCCTTAGTTTAATATTTGTATGTTTTTCAAGTTATCTTGCATACGAATATATGGGAAAAACCAAGGGACAGAGACTTCTTCATCTTAAGCAGACAGTTGAGATTGCCAGAAATTCAATTGAACCTGTTCTTGTGCAATACCGCAAACAGAACTTATCAAGAGAAACTGCTCTTAATGAAGTTAGAAATCTGATAAGAAGAATGGTTTACAAGGACCATGCTGGAAATAACTATATTTTTATGAGCTCATATAAAGGAATTATGCTTGTTCAGCCCTTTGAGCCGGAAAAGGAATTGACAGATGTATGGGGGCTTAAGGATTCTTATGGCAACTATATTATAAGATCTCTTGTTGAAGCTGCAAAATCCAGGGAAGGTAAAGGCTATGTGTCTTACCATTATCAAAGACCGGGACAGACCTCACCTCAGGAAAAAATATCCTATGTGGTTGGAATACCTGAGCTGGAATGCTATATCGGCACTGGTCAGTATATGGCTGATCTTCGCAGGGACCAGCTTAATTATATTATTGAAACTACAGCATTAACATCTGTTTCACTTATTATTCTTTTTTTTCTGGTATGGGCCTCCATGAAAGAAATCCGCAGTCAGAATAAATTGCTGCACAAGGCGGAACATGAACTAAGTGCAATATTTAACAATGCTTTTCAATTAATCGGTACTTTATCCTGCGATGGGCGACTAACAAAAATAAACCGTTCTGCACTTGATTTAATAGTAAGGGATGAAAAGGAAGTTATTGGCAAATATTTCTGGGATACTCCATGGTGGAATGATAACCATGGCAGAAACATATTAAAGAAGGCTGTTCATGACTGCTCTAAAGGTTTATTTTCACGTTTTGATATCACTTATAACCATCCGGGTCAGGATAAATCCTTTCTGGATTTCAGCCTGAGCCCTATTTTCAATGAAAATGGGAACGTCATATTTCTTCTGGCAGAAGGACGAGATATGACAGAACAGATTAAGACTAAAAATGACCTGATCATGGAAAAAGAATTTTCAGAAAATCTTATCAAAAGTCTTCCTGGCCTTTTCTTTTTATACAAACTTGAAAACAACAGCTTTGTTCTAAAAAAATGGAACAGCCAGCATGAGGAGCTTCTGGGACTTTCATCCAATGAACTTCAGAATATATCAATCAATTCTTTTGTTGAAAAAGAAAGTCTTTTTGATCTTAAAGCTTCTGTTGAGCATGTATTGGAGTATGGCAGCGTTAAAGTTGAGCTTTATCTGAAATGTAAGAATGATGAATCAATTCCTTTTCTTTTTATGGCGAGGAGTTTTGATCAGTCCGGGGATAAATTTATTGTTGGAACAGGAATAGAGCTGACAGAGCAAAAAAAGGCTCAGGAAGATAATAAAAAACTGGAAAGAATGCTGAATCACTCCCAAAAAATGCAATCTGTAGGGCGTCTTGCAGGTGGTGTAGCCCATGATTTTAACAACATGCTGGGGGTGATAATGGGACATTCGGAGCTCGCACTGCTCAAAGTTGATGAAAATCATGAACTTTATTCAAATCTTAAGGAAATTCAGGCTGCTGCCTCTCGTTCTGCTGATATTACAAAACAGCTTCTTGCTTTTGCAAGGAAACAGACTATTTCCCCAAGGCCGCTGGATTTGAATAATACTGTTGAAAGTATGCTTAATATGCTTCGAAGGCTCATAGGTGAAGATATTGATCTGATTTTTGCACCATCTGATCATATTTGGGCGGTTAAAATGGATCCGTCCCAGATTGACCAGATCCTTGTAAACCTCTGTGTGAATGCACGTGATGCAATTGATGGAGCTGGAAGAATCACAATAGAAACATCACGCAAAACATTTGATGATCAATACTGCAGCATACACCACGGGTTTATTCCAGGTGATTTTACAATGCTGACAGTCAGTGACAACGGCTGCGGAATGAACAGGGATGTAATGGATAACCTGTATGAGCCTTTTTTTACCACTAAGGATGTGGGACAGGGAACTGGTCTTGGGCTTGCTACAGTATATGGTATTGTTAAGCAAAATAATGGATTTATCAATGTATACAGTGAACCCGGTCACGGCTCCACCTTTAATATTTATTTCCCACGTTTTGCAGGTGATGAAGATACAGATATTGTTGATACTGAGAAAAAAACAAGTGAGGGCGGAACAGAAACTGTCCTCCTTGTTGAAGATGAACCAATGATTCTTGAAATGACAACAACCATGCTTGAAATGCTTGGTTATAAAGTGCTCTCTGCATCATCTCCTGCCGAAGCCATACTTCTGGCAAAGGATCATATCAGTACAGTTGATCTATTGATTACTGATGTTGTCATGCCTGAAATGAACGGACGGGATCTGGCAAAAGAAGTTTCAATTCTTTATCCAAATATCAGACTTTTATTCATGTCAGGATATACAGCCAATGTTATTGCCCGCCAAGGAGTGCTTTATGAAGGAGTTGAATTTATACAGAAGCCGTTTTCAATGGCTGACATGACAGCAAAAGTAAGGGAAGTGTTAGATTCCAAAAGGGGAGTGACATTGTAATGCTGGCCTGAATTGTAAAAATTCGGGCCTTAGTTCAAAGATTTAAATCAGTTTAAAGAAAGATTTTTAACAGAACTGTAAAGCTCTGGATTCTTTAAAAGTTCCTCTATTCTTTTTTTTGACTCTTTGGACAAAACTGTGATTAAAGGCTGAGCAACTGTATTTATTAATAAAAGGCTTTCCTTTATTGTCTGATCCCATATGTCGCCATAGGTTTTCAGATCGTCGGTTTTTAGTATTTTTCTGCAGTTTTTGCAGCCGCAATAGATTTCATAGGATTCAACAATATTCAAAATTCCGTATTCAGTTGTAATTTCTTCTCCTGCCTTTATATCTCTCACAGCAATTTCAAGATCATAGTCTGTCATCATTGTGTTGGAGCAGCAGCTGTGATTCATGTATTTTGCATGGTCCCAGCTCAGTACAAAATTTTTATTCTTGTCTCTGTACATATATGTTTCCATGGAATTTTTTAAAACCGGATCAAGTTTTAAAAATTCATTTTCATTTATTACAAGGTCATAAGTATCTCTTGCAACTATTATTGTTCCCTTTGGAATATCCTTTAAGGCAAAAACTCCGTTTCCAATTATGGGATTAATGTTTTTTATTGTTGTATCAGGATGAATCATTTTTTTGTTTCCAGTATCAGAGTAAAAAGTTTGGGTTTTTTCTTTCCTTTTCAATTCTGTTGAAAAAGGAATTCATTATTCTGAGGTAGAGTTCTTCTCCAAGAAGCTGGTCTTCTATTCCGGAATCAATATTTGGGTTGTCATTGATTTCAATTATTACTGGAGATCCTTTGATTTCCTTTATATCAACCCCATAAAGACCATTTCCAATAAGGGAAGATGATTTTACAGCTGCTTTTAAAATTTTTGAAGGTACCTGGTTTATTGGAACTGCTTCGGACATTCCTGCAAAATCGGGATCTTCCTTTAATTCCCAGTTGTATATCTGCCAGTGTCCATGTGCCATGAAATATTTGCAGGCAAAAAGAGGCTGGTTGTCAAGAACACCAATCCTCCAGTCATATTCTGTTTCCAGATATTCCTGAGCAATTACAAGGTCACTTTTCATGAGAAGAGAAGAAAGTCTTGCTTTAAGTTCTTCTACAGAGGTAACCTTAAAAACGCCAAGTGAAAAGGAACTTTCCGGGAGTTTAAGAACAATTGGAAATGGCAGTGATTCAACAATTGATGTATGAAGCATTCTTTTTGTTAAAAGCCATGATCTTGGCTGATTTATTCCGGCACGGTCAAGACGCTCGCTTAAATAAACCTTGTTAGAACATAAAAGTATTGACCATGGATCATCTATAACAACAAGTCCTTCAGTGTATGCATGTCTTGCAATCTGGTATGTGTGGTTTTCAATTGCTGTTGTTTCTCTTATGAATAATGCATCAAACTCACAAAGTCTTCTATAATCGGTTTTTGTTATAAATTCAGTGTAAAATCCTGTTTTTTCAGCAGCATTTTTAAAGTTGTTCAAAGCTTTTTCGCATGATGGAGGAGTCTTTTCATCTGGATTTACCAGAATTGCTAGATCATATTTATAGTTTTTAAGCCTTGTTTTCCTGTATCTTTTTTTTTCAAAATAATCTGACAATGCATCTTTAAAAAGATCAGGATAATCATTTAAAGCATTATCAATATTAAGAAGAGAGACTTTTTTTATTTTCCAGCATTCTTTTTTTTTAAAAACTATATGAAAAAAAGGTATTTCAAAAATTGAAAAAAGTTTTTTTGCAAGATCCTGATATTTTTTTTCGGGAGTTTTTCCTAAAATAACAGTAATTTCAAAATATTGTTCTTTTAAGGATTTGAGCTTTTCATCAAAGGTATCTTTAATTTCCTCAAAAAGTGTCTGTGCAATGGAAATGTTTGAAATATCCTTCACTGTCATAACCGATGGAATTACTCTGTGATTTCTTGCTGAAGAAATAAGTGAGACATAATAGCCCATTGAATGAGCCTTGTAATTGGAACAAAGGTTTAAAACATTGAACTTTTCTGAATTTCTAAAAAGTTTAAGTGAAAGATAATCCCTTGCTGAAATAAACTTGATTCCTGGAAAATTAAAATCATATTTTTTTATATTATCAATTACAATTATGTTCCCTGCCTCTTCAGAACTGTCATAGCGGCAGAAAAGCTTTTTTTCCATTCTAAATGCAGTTTCATCATTACCGTAATAGTCTTTAAGAAATTCTGTTTTTTCAAATGAAAATTTTTGATACCACTTTACAAGACGCTCATTTTTTGTTTCTACTTCAAGGGTTATTTTCTCAAAACCTTTTTCCTGTGCTGTTTTAGTGATTTGATTTAACAGAAATTTTCCTATCCCGTTTTTCTGAAAGTCAGGATGAACAGCAATAGAATAGATTCTCAAGGAATGTTTATAAATAAAAAGTATTGCGCATCCAGCCAGAGTATCATTTCGCTTTGCAACAAGTACTATCTGGTTTTTGCTTTTTATGCTGTTTCTGATTGATTTCCTGCTGCTTTGCCTCTGCTCTGGAAAACATATTTTTTCAAGATTGACTATAAAGTCTTCATCTTCTGGGAGTGCCGTTCTGAGTTTGGTCTGGTTCATTTTGTGTCCGGAAAATTTAATTGATCCAATTTAATTTAAAGCACAGCTTTAAATTTTTGAAAATTTTTAATTAAAAATTGTTTATCTTGCTTTGGATAAACAAAGTGCCTTTTTTAGTCTGCTATTACAATAATTATGGATGGATATTATGATTAGCCGGACATGATGATTGATCCTGATAAATTTAATTTCAAATGGAACTATATTCCCATGGAAATTAAAATCAAGTAAAATTTTATCCTCTTATGAAATTAATGTAGTGAAAAATTATCAAATCGCCAAAATATATGTATATCAAGGCACCAAGCGAAAGAAACGGCCCAAAGGGGACAGCATATTTCATGTCCCTGCCTTTGAGAAGTATTAAAAAAATTCCAATTACTGTCCCAAGAACAGATGATACAAAAATGGTAAAAAAGACTCCTTTATATCCAATGAAACCTCCTATCATGGCAAGCAGCTTAATATCTCCTCCACCCATTCCCTCTTTTTTTGCAAGGAAATAATAAAGAAAAGCAATCAGATAAAGAATTCCTCCGCCCAAAAGAATTCCAAGAACAAGATCAGTCAGTTCAATTTCGTTTAAAATCAGGGCAAGAATAAAAAAAAAGGGAATTCCAGGCAGGCTTATTATGTCAGGTATAATCTGATGGTGAAGATCTATTATGCTGATAACAATAAGTACGCATGCAAAAATAAATACAAAAAAGGCTTTAAGGGTTAAAGAAAATGAAAAAACAGTGTAAAATGCAGTTAATCCGGTAAAAAGCTCAACCAGAGGATATTGAATTGAAATTTTTGTTTTGCAGTTTCTGCATCTGCCAAGTAAAAAAATATAACTCAGCACAGGTATATTATCGTACCATTTAATGGGTTCTTTACAGTTTGTGCATGAAGATGGAGGAAAAGCTATTGAAATATCCCTTGGAATTCTTAATATACATACGTTTAAAAAACTTCCAATGCAGGAACCGAAAATACTGGAAGCAAGAAGAATAAAATTAAAAGAATACATTGGTTTACTTTCTTTATTGGTTGGTTTGTCCGGATTTTGTATATATAAAAAAAGAAAATACCTGGTTTATAGTATTGTCAACTTAAAAAATTGCTTTATATTACAAAGATTGCCCTGTAAAGGGAAGGCAAAATTTTAATTTGGGAGAAAGAATGGCTGAAACAGATAAAGACGATCTTATAAATATACTTGAGGAAGAATTCAATCAGGAAGATATTCCTGAATCAATGCCCATGATGCCTGTCAGAGATGTTGTAATTTTTACTGACATGCTTCTTCCGCTTTTTGTGGGAAGGGATAAATCCATTAAGGCTATTGAAGCTTCTGTAAATGTAAATAACTTTGTTTTTCTTGCAACTCAAAAAGATCCTGTATCTGAAGAACCTGGTAAAAAGGAAATCTATACTGTTGGAACAGTTGCCAAGGTACTGAGAATTTTAAAGCTCCCCGACGGCAAGGTCAAGGCACTTGTACAGGGTGTGACAAAAGGTGAAATTACTGACTATATAAGTGAAACTCCTTATTTTGAAGTCAAGATTGATCTTATCGAAGATATTGAAATTGAAGATTTTGATATGGAAATTGAAGCTCTTGTCCGCAATATAAAAGAGCAGAGTGAAAAAATTCTTGGTCTCAGGGGAGAGCTCACCAATGATATTAAAGCTGTATTTGACTCAATAGATGATCCCTCCAAGCTTGCTGACCTTGTTGCTTCAAATCTTCAGCTTAAAATTGATGAAGCACAGTCTCTTCTTGAGGAAAGAGATGTCAAGGCTAGACTCAAAAAAGTCAACGACTATCTCATGAAAGAAGTTGAGCTTTCTGTTGTGCAGGCCAAAATCCAGTCTGATGTAAGGGATGAAATTTCAAAAACCCAGAAGGATTATTATTTAAGAGAGCAGATGAGGGCGATCCACAAGGAACTGGGAGAGTCCGATGACAAACTTGAAGAGATTGAAGATTACAAAAAAAAGATAAAAAAGGCTAAAATGCCTAAGAATGTTCAGAAAGAAGCAGATAAGCAGCTCAAGAGATTTGAACAGATGAATTCTGATTCTTCTGAGGCAGGTGTTATAAGAACTTATCTTGACTGGCTTGTTGAACTTCCATGGGCAAAGTATTCAAAGGATTCAATAGACATTAAAAAAGCCGCTGAGGAGCTTGATAAACGTCATTACGGCCTTGAAAAGATTAAGGAAAGAATTCTTGAATATTTAAGTGTAAAAAAACTGAATCCAGACTCAAAATCACCGATTTTATGTTTTGCAGGCCCTCCTGGAGTCGGTAAAACCTCCCTTGGACAGGCTGTTGCAAGGGCAATGAACAGAAAGTTTCACAGGGTTTCACTTGGCGGAATACGGGATGAGGCAGAAATAAGAGGGCACAGAAGAACCTATATCGGAGCCATGCCGGGAAGAATTATTCAGGGAATAAAAGACTGCGGGTCTAAAAATCCTGTGTTTATGCTTGATGAAATAGACAAGCTTGGCTCAGATTTCAGAGGTGATCCGTCCTCAGCACTTTTGGAGGCACTTGATCCGGAGCAGAATTTTGAGTTCAGCGATCATTATCTGAATCTTCCGTTTGATCTTTCAAAAGTAATGTTCATTCTTACTGCAAACATGACAGACACAATACCTTCAGCTCTTCTTGACAGAATGGAAATTATTGAACTATCCGGATACACTCCAGAAGAAAAAGAAGAAATTTCAAAAAATTATCTTATTCCAAGACAGAAAAAAGACTGCGGTATCAAAGAAGATCAGCTTGTAATAAGCGATAATGCATTGAAAAAAATCATAACTGAATATACTGCTGAGGCAGGAGTCAGAAATCTTGAAAGAGAAATAGGTGCAATTACAAGAAAATCTGCAAGAATTATTATTGAAGAGAATAAGGATTCAATCAGGGTAAACTCATCAAATCTTTCAAAATTTTTAGGTATACCTAAATTTCAGCCTGAAATGGACAAGGAAGAAAGTCAGATAGGACTTTCAACAGGTCTTGCCTGGACTGAAGTAGGAGGAGAAGTTCTTTATATTGAGGCTTCCATTCTTCCTGGAAAAGGAGAAGTGCAGATTACAGGCCAGATTGGAGAAGTAATGCAGGAATCTGCCAGAGCAGCACTGAGTTATGCTAAATCAAAGCTTGAATTAATGGATGAGGATGAAAATTTTTTTGAAAACAGAGATATTCATATCCATGTTCCGGCAGGAGCAATTCCAAAGGATGGACCATCTGCAGGAATTGCAATGGCAACGGCTCTTATTTCTGCAATAATAGAAAAACCTGTAAAAAATGATGTTGCAATGACAGGAGAAATTACTTTAAGAGGAAGAGTTCTTCCAATTGGGGGACTTAAGGAAAAGGCTCTTGGTGCATTGAGGGGAGGAATAAAAACAATAATTTTTCCTGAAAAAAACAGAAAAGAGCTTTCTGAAGTACCAAAAAATGTAAAAAGAAAAATTGAATTTATCCCTGTTGCAACCATTGAGCAGGTTCTTGAAATTGCAATCAGTGAAGAAATTTTCAAACAAAAAACAACAAAGAAAGCTGGAAAAAAATAAAATGCTTGTACTTGCAGCAGACACTGCGGCGGAATATCTGAATCTTGCACTTTGCGAAGATAATAACGTTTTATCTAAAATTTCATTTAAAAACAGGGGAACCCATTCTAAAAATATAATATCAAATATTGAATACTGCTATTGTCTTGCAGGGAAAAGTTTTTCAGATACGGATTTATTTGCTGTTTGTACTGGGCCTGGGAATTTTACAGGTGTAAGAATTGGTGTCAGCACTTTAAAAGGAATTTCCTTTGCTTTAAATAAACCCCTTACAGGAGTTTCTTCCCTTGATGCCAGTGCCTATGTTTTCAGATACAGCAATAAAAAAATACTAAGTGTTGTTGATGCAAGAAGAGGAGAAGTCTATTATTCATTTTATACTTTTGAGAATGGAATTCTTGCTGAAAAAACAGAGGAATCTGTAGCAAAACCAGAATTTATAAAAGATTATTCAAATGAAAATATAATTATATCGGGGAATGCTGCATTGCTTTATAAAGATGTTTTTGACCTTTCCTTTAAAAAGATATATTATCCCCCATCCTGGATGAGAGAAATTAAACCTGAAGTTGTTTGTGAGATAGGAATGAATAAGTTTTTAGAAAACAAAACAGACGAAAAATTCGGGCTTATCCCAAACTATATAAGAAGATCAAATGCTGAGGAAAATATTAAGAAAAAGCACTGATTTGACAATAAAGATATACTTTGATACTTTTTACAGACGGAATTAAATCATGACACTAATTGAGAAAATTGAAAAATTTACCGGAATAACAAAATACGGTTATCCGATTATCGGTTCTTTTACTGTTGCTTTTTTTATCTTTCTGCTTGCTGGAATATATTCTTTTTTTCTTCCATTGTTTTTTTTAACGGTTTTTTCTTTGTGGTTTTTCAGAGATCCTGAAAGAAAAATCCCCTCTGAAGAAGATATTCTTGTTTCTCCTGCCGATGGAAAAGTAATCGGGATAGAAAATCTTGAATCCAATAATTACGATGGAAATTCCTGCATAAAAGTAAGCATTTTCATGTCTGTATTCAACGTTCATGTAAACAGAATTCCTTTTTCTGGTAAAGTAAAAGAAATCAGATATTTCCCTGGGAAATTTTTTAATGCTTCTCTTGACAAGGCATCTGAAGACAATGAAAGAAATGCCGTCTTAATTGAAACTGATTCCGGTATAAAATTCTGGACAGTTCAGATTGCAGGACTGATTGCAAGAAGAATAATAACCCCAATTAAAGAAGGAGACGTTGTTATAAAAGGTGACAGGTATGGAATGATACGATTTGGCTCAAGGCTTGAGCTCTATCTTCCAGTAAACAGTGAAATCATGGTTAAAAAAGGCCAGATGGTCAATGCTGGTTCTTCTGTGATCTGCAGGATGAAATAAGGATGGTAATTTATGCATAAAGTTAACAGAAAAATTTATATTCTTCCAAATATTTTTACAGCGATGAATGCACTTTGCGGCTTTTATTCTGTTGTATCCTCAATTAACGGTAATTTTATGGCAGCTGCAACTGCTGTTATTGTTGCAATGTTTTTTGATATCATGGACGGAAGGGTTGCAAGAATGACAAACACAGAAAGCAGGTTTGGAATGGAGTTTGATTCCCTTTCAGATCTTATTTCCTTTGGTGTTGCACCAGCAATTCTTTTATATATGTGGGTGTTTCCACATGAAGGAAGGGTTGGATGGCTTACAGCCTTTGTATTTGTGATCTGCGGTGCGTTAAGACTTGCAAGGTTCAATGTCAGTGATCATTCTGATTCAAGGTTTTTTACAGGCCTTCCAATTCCTGCAGCGGCATTTATTTGCGTAACATGGTTTTTGTTCTGCAATAAAACAGGCTTTGAGGGAAAACTCCTTGAGGTTATATCTATAATTTTGAGTTATCTTGTAGCTTTTTTGATGGTGAGTAATGTAAAATATCCATGTCTTAAAAAAATGGACAAGGATCAGAAAATACCATTCAATATTTTAGTTGCTGTTATTCTTGCAATTGTTCTTATTGCATCTGAACCTCAGATAATGCTTTTTATAACAGCTTTTATTTATCTTTTATCCGGTCTTGTGATTTTTATCAGGTCAATTCATGCAAAAGACAGGAATTCTGTTGAATCTGAGTAGATTTTTACAATTGGATTTTAAGAGATATCGCTTTAAGTTTTATTTAAAGCGGTATTTTTTTATTGTATTAGCCATGATTTTTACTTTTTACCTTGAAGTTTTAAATTTAAGGTATAATAAAACTATCGATATGTTCTATTTATAATATAAATTATTGCTGAAACTTAACGGCTTTTTTGTCCATTTAAGCTGAAGTGCTTTATAAAAAATTTAATTCTAAAAATACTCCATGTATCCTTAAGGTTAAATTTTTAACTTGGACTGAACAAAAAATTCGGGTTTCAGGCAATAACCAAATTTTAATTTTTTGAGTTCTAAGGGGATAAAAATGACACAAAAAAAGTTCAATGTAGCAGTTGCCGGTGCAACTGGAGCTGTCGGAAATGTAATGATCAAATGTCTTGAAGAAAGAAATTTCCCTGTGGCAAATCTGAAACTTCTTGCATCCAAAAGATCCGCAGGTAAAAAACTTCGTTTTAAGGGTGATGAGGTTGAAGTTGAAGAAATGACCAAAGACTCTTTCAAAGGTGTTGATATAGCTCTTTTTTCGGCGGGAGGAGGGACAAGTCTTGAATTCGCTCCCATTGCAGCGCAGTCAGGAGCTGTTGTTGTGGATAACTCAAGTGCGTGGAGAATGGACCCAGATGTACCTCTGGTTGTGCCTGAAGCCAACCCCCATGCAGTAGCAGGCTATAAAACAAAAGGTATTATTGCGAACCCAAACTGCTCAACAATTCAGATGCTTGTTGCACTTGCTCCAGTTTACAGGGAATATGGTATAAAAAGAATTGTTGTTTCAACATACCAGGCGGTTTCTGGAAGCGGTAAAAAGGCAATCGATGAACTTTTTGACCAGACAAGAGCCAAGATAAACTTTATAAATTATGAGAAAAAAGTTTATCCTCATGACATTGCATTCAATTGTCTGCCCCATATTGATGTTTTTCTTGATAATGGGTATACAAAAGAAGAAATGAAAATGGTTAATGAAACCAGGAAAATACTTGAAAATGATAAAATTGCTGTTACCGCAACTACAGTAAGAGTACCGGTTTTTTATGGACATTCTGAATCAGTTAATGTTGAAACAATAAAGCACGCCGATGTTTCTGAAGTAAGAAAGCTTCTTGAAACTTCAAAAGGTGTAAAAATTGTTGATAATCCAAAAGAAAACGTTTATCCTCTTGCAATAGATGCAGCTGGTCAGGATCTTACACTTGTTGGAAGATTAAGACAGGATGAGTCAATTGAAAATGGAATAAACATGTGGATAGTTGCTGACAACATAAGAAAAGGGGCTGCAACAAATGCAGTTCAGATAGCAGAGATTCTTGCAGAATCCTATTTGTAATCAGCATCATACATTATTTTTTGTAAAGAGACCGTTGAAAAAAATGGTCTCTTTTTATTTTATCAAGGAGGAATAAAAGTGGAAAGAATTCCGATCACTAAAGAGGGGTATCAGGCTCTGAAAAAGGAACTTGAGAATCTTAAAACCGTTGAAAGACCTAAAAATATTGAAGCTATTGAAATTGCGAGAGCCCACGGTGATCTTTCGGAAAATGCGGAATATGATGCAGCAAAGGAAAGACAGTCATTTATTCAGGGAAGAATAAATGAGCTTGAATATAAACTTGCAAATGCTGATGTTATTGATCCAAGCAAGCTTCCTAAGGACAAAGTTGTTTTTGGAGCAATCATTCTTCTAGAAAATGTTGATACAGGAGAAGAAGTAAAATATCAGCTTGTAGGTCCGGATGAATCTGATATAGATAAAGGTAAGATTTCTGTTACTTCACCCCTGGGCAAGGGAATTTTAGGAAAAGTTCCCGGAGATGAAGTGACATTTCAGGCCCCGGCTGGTAAGAGAATATACGAGATAGTTGAAATACTATAACTAAATAATTACAGGAGTAAAAATGGCAAGAATTACAGTTGAAGACTGTTTGTCAAAGGTAAAAAACCGTTTTGAACTTGTTCATATGGCTGCAGCAAGAGTTAGACAGCTGAGAGAAGGTTCAGAATATCTGGTACAGAGAGCTAAAAATGAGGATGTTGTAATGGCTCTTCGTGAGATAGCTGCCGGAAAAGTTGTCAGGGAAGATGATGGCGGTACTGAATAATAATTTTTTGCTGGACAGGAATAAAAAATTTTTCCGCATTAACAAGCTTGTTGGGAAAGCAGTAGTAAAATACAATCTTATCAATGATAAAGACAGAATCCTTGTTGGTGTTTCAGGCGGAAAGGATTCATTGACTCTTCTTGCATGTTTGAATGACAGGATAGAGTGGGCTCCAGTTGACTTTGAAATTATTCCTGTCTATATTGACCCGGGTTTTGATGATGAATGTGCCTCAGGCATAAAAAATTTTTTAACTGAAAACAGCATAAATATACATGTGGAGTATACTGATTTTGGTGTGATGGCCCATGGGCCTGAAAACAAAAAGAAAAGTCCATGTTTTTTATGCTCATGGAACAGAAGAAAAAGGCTGTTTGAGCTGGCAAACAAGTTTGGCTGCAATAAAATTGCACTTGGTCATACAAAAGATGATCTTATCGCCACTCTTTTTATTAATATGTGCTACACAGGGACAATGGGTACAATGGTGCCCAATCAGGAATTTTTCAATGGTGAGATACGTGTTATTCGGCCGCTTTGCCTGGCCGATGAACAGCTGATTTCCGGGTTTATAAATAATTCAAAAATTCCTGTATTTGAAAACAAGTGTCCTTCTGCAGGTGTTTCCAAGAGGGATGAAATGAAACTTTTTTTAAAATCCCTTTATGGAAAAAATAAAAGGATAAAGGAAAATATATTCAGATCCATGTCTAATTTTTCACCTGAATATCTTTTATAGGTTTTATAATTATGAAGGACGTACAAAAAGAAAAAGACTACAGGAACATACCTATTGACAAGGTGGGTATAAAAAATCTCAGATATCCTGTTACAGTTCAGGACAAGGAAAATAAATATCAGCAGACAGTTGCCAACATAAACATGTATGTAGATCTGCCTCATCATATAAAAGGTACACATATGAGCAGGTTTGTTGAAATGCTTCATATCTTCAGACAGGAACTCTCTTATGAAGCATTTTCAAGGATACTTAACAATATGAAGACACAGCTCAATGCAAGATCTTCTCATATGGAGCTAAGTTTCCCATATTTTGTAAAAAAAAGAGCCCCTGTTACAGGTTCTTCAGGATTAATGGATTATTCCTGCAAAATAACCGGGCAAAGCGACAGGAATGGAAAGATCGACATTGTATCCCATGTTGAAGTACCTGTTTCTTCACTTTGTCCATGTTCTAAAGAGATAAGTGAATGCGGGGCTCACAATCAAAGAGGAATTGTAAAACTTGGTGTGCGTTTTAAAAAATTTATATGGATTGAAGATTTAATAAAAATCTGTGAAGAAGCAGGTTCATGCGAAGTTTTTTCAGTTTTGAAAAGAGCAGATGAAAAGGAAGTAACAGAGCGTGCCTATAATAATCCAAAATTTGTGGAAGATATTGCAAGGGATGTTGCTTTAAAACTTTATGATGATAAAAATATTCTGTGGTTTGAAGTTAGCGTAGAAAATTTTGAATCTATCCATAATCACAGTGCATATGCTTATATTTCAAGCTCAGGCATTGATGAATCAAGACAGGAAATCTGATCGTTATTTTTCAGGTCAGTAATTAATTGTTAAGTATTTATCCCAAAAAAATTATGAAATATAGGAAAGCATCATTGTTGCAAAGCTTAGTACAAGAAAAAAGCCGCACATATCTGTTATTGTGGTAAGTACAGGTCCGGATGCAAGTGCTGGATCTGCTTTAAAAAGTTTTATTAAAAGAGGCACTGCACCTCCAATTGATACGGCAATTATTGTATTTAAAGCCATGGCAAGTGCTATTACAATACCAAGATAAATATTTTTCTGCCATAAATATGCTGAAGCTCCAAGAATTATACCAAGAGCAGAGCCGTTAATAAGCCCTATACCTATCTCTTTAAGCCAGACTCTTAAGACTTCATCTGGTTTCACCAGTCCAAGACTTAATTCCCTCAATGACACAGCTACAGCCTGATTACCAGAGCAGCCGCTCATGTCTGAAATTATTGGCAGAAATACTGCAAGTGCAATAACCTGTGAAAGTGTATCCTGATATGCGGCAATAACACTTGCTGCAATTATATTGAAAAAAATATTTACTGTAAGCCATGAAAGCCTTCTGTAGGATCTTTTAAGCAGAGGCATGGAACGCAGTTCTTCACCTCCTATAATACCCTGGGTTTTAAGGTATGTTTCATCGCTTTTATCTATGAGCGCTTCATCAACATCAGATTCCCTGACAACACCAAGAAGCTTTCCATCAGAGTCAATTACTGGGGCGCCAATAAAACCTGTTTTTTCAAAAAACTCATCAAGCTTGGAAAGTGGAGTGTTGTGATCAATGCTGACAGGATTTTTTATCATTATTTCTTTTGCTGTTTTAATTCCTGGTGAGATAAGAAGATCTCTTAATCTTAAAACCCCTGTCAGAACCTTTTGGTTATTTACAATATAAACATACTGAACATCAAAATCTGAGTATATTTCCTGGTTTTTCCTAAGGTCATCAATAATATCTGTTACTTTTTCAGATTCATAATGCCATAGATACTCGGTTATCATAAGACCACCGGCAACAGATGACGAATAGCTTGAAAGTAGTTTCAGATCATCTGCTTCTTCAGGGTCCATTTCAAATAAAATTGCATTAACAGCTTCTTCGTCAAGCCCTGAAAAGATATCAGCTCTTTCATTACTTTCAATTTCAGTCACAATAGCTGCAGCATCTTTTGGATTCATATCCTCAAGAATTTCTGCAGCAACAGTTTCAGGTACAAGTTCAATAAGATCAGCAGCTTTTTCAGGTGGAAGAATTTTTAATAAAATTTCCTTTTCATCAGAATCAAGTCTTGAAAAAATTCTTGCAGTTTCAAATGGCGGAACAATTTCAAAAAAATTTTCAATTTCCGTTGATTCTTTAAGTTCAATGAGTTCTGAGAGCTTTTTTTCATCAAAAATCTGATTTGTAATATCTTCCATCTTCCATCTTTATTTTAGAAGTTTAGAGTTTCCTCTTCGTAGCTAAAAGAGAATCCTATTGTAAATAAATAAAAATTATCTGCTTCTTTTTCACTTGATATCAAGTATTTTGCTGAAAAATAAATTTTTGAACCGTTTTCAAATTGAAAATACAATCCAGCTTCAGGATAAAAACAAAAAATAAAGTCATCGATTTTTTTCTGGTCATCATTGCTATCCTTATTTTCAGCATCTTCTTCATCATTTTCAAATGAATATCCGCTAAAGATGCCGGCACCGATAAAAGGTGAAATAAAAGAAGAGTATTTAATTCTTGTTCCCAGGTTAAATCCTGAATAATAATTTTTTTCGCTGGTTTCAAGTCCAAGATAGCCTATTGAGGCCCTGTACTCTATTAATTCAGAAGGTGCTCCAAGAAATCCAAGTTCCCCCCAGGATGAATCCGGATTTCTTCCTCCACCAAGCTCAAGAAACAATCCATTTGGGTATTCGGGAGGGGTTAGTGTGTCTGATTCATCACCATGGCAGACTGCTGCACCCGATAAAATAAGGATTAAAAAAAAAATAATTTTTTTCATTGGATTATAAATTTTTTCCGGTTTTTTGTTTTAAAATAAAAAATTCATCAAATGGGTTTTTTAAGGAATTATTATAAAAAATTGAATAAAGAAAAACCTTGTCTTTTTCATCAAAAAAATAACCGCAAAGATTCTTTACTCCTGTCAGAGTTCCGGTCTTATAAAAATTATTGTTGCCGTCATTTTTCATGAGAAGATAATAAGGTTTGAATTTTTTAAGAATTTTAATCATTTCTGCACCGGAAATTTTATTTTCCCTGGAAATTCCGCTTCCTTCAGTCACATTGGCATTGATTTGATTTGCAGCAAGATATTTCTTATAAAAATCAGATGATTTCTCAATTTCTGCTCCATTTTCATCCGCTCCAATACACAAAAAAAGCTGGTTTGCAATAAAATTATTGGAGTAAAAAAGCATTTTTTCAATTATATCCTTAAGTGTAAAATCTGATTTGAAATGAAGAATTTCCTTTAAGTTATCCGGCTTAAAATTATCAGTCAGCAAAACTTTGCCAGTGCAGGAAATATTTTCTTTGCTTAGAAAGTGTTTAATTAAATATCCAGGATATAGTAAATTGGCATCATTTATTGAAGGTACAGGAATTCTGCCGCTGTCAAGGCCGGATTTTTTTACAAGAAATAAAATCTCCTTTAAAAGAGGGGTTTCTTTTTCACATGAAATAAAAATATTATCTTTTTTTTGGAAGCACACAGAATTAAAATTGGCTGCCAGCGCATTATTTGGAGAATCATAGGTGTTTGAAGAAATTTTTTTTGTACCTTCAAAATTTATTGATTTTGGAATAAAAAATGTTTGATCAATTATTATATCTCCAATGACTTTTGAATTAAGATTTAAAGCAAGCTCACTGCAGAATTTTTTAATTTCATTTGAAGTGAAAAGAGGATCTCCAAAACCTTTGATGTAAATATTATTATTTTCATCTGAATATGCTTTTGTTGAAAACCTGTAATCAAGACCAAATTTCTCAATTGAAATAAGTGCTGTAAGAACTTTTATTGTTGAGGCTGGAATCAGTTCACTGTTTTTATTTTCTGAGTAAACAGTTTCATTTTTATCAAGGTCAAATAAAACAACTGAACTTTGAGCAGAAAATAAAGCTGACGGAAAGAAAATAATAATTAGAAATAATAATAGCTTATTCATTTGTATCAATAATTATTGTTACTGGTCCGCTGTTTAAGAGGGAAACATTCATCATTTCCTGAAATTTTCCTGTTTTTGGTTCAAATCCCTTTTCTTTTATTTTTTTCACAAAATAGTCATAAAGAAATTTTGCCTTTTCAGGCTTGGCTGCTTTTACAAATGAGGGCCTTCTTCCTTTTCTGGTGTCGGCATATAGAGTGAACTGTGAGACAACAAGAATTTCACCCTTAATATCTTTGAGACTTAAATTCATTTTGTCTTCAGAATCTGAAAAAATTCTTAAATTTATAATTTTGTCGGCAAGGTATTCTGCCTCTTTTTCACAATCTTCATGTGTTACTCCCAGTAAAACAAGAAGTCCTTTATTTATTTCACCAGTAATTACTTCTTCTACTTCAACTTTTGCATAATCAGTTCTTTGAATAACAGCCCGCATATAAAACCTTTTACTAAAAAAATGATATAAAATAATTAAAATCAGATTTTAACTTATCCCTTAAAATTATTCTGCTCCAGGTATCAGGATATGAAAGCGGAGCAAACAAACCTTTAAAGTATATCTTTTTTTTTGTAGAATTTGCAATCTTTTCAACTTTTATTATTTCAATATTGTTTTTAAAATATCCTTCAAAGTAAGCAATTACTGTATCATCAAAATCAAAATTTTTTTTAGTTGAGTTTGACTCTATGGAAAGTTTTCCATTCTTTAAAAGAAAAATCTTAACAGAATATTCTATTAACTTATCCTGGTCTGTATTTGAATCAATTATCATATTCCAGTTATAAATCTTAAACTTAGAGTTTGTAAGTGCCTTTCTTACCGGGTTCATATAAAGTATTAGTGAATCTGTTTTTCCGTTGTGGATTTTTTCTTCAACAGAAGCAAAGTAAATTATATCAGTAGAATCAGCAGGGAAGGGGAATAAAAATAAAAGAGGTAAAAAGCTAAAAAATACCTTTAAGAAACTCATTTCTGGTTTTTTGATCAAATTTTTCAATGGCATATCTTAAAGTTACTCTTTTTAATTTGTTGTAGTTGGTTTTAATAAAACTTTTAAGTTTATTTTCGTCTTTTTTCCCAATTTCCCTTAATACCCAGCCAACTGCCTTATTTATCAGGTCTTCGGAGTCATCTAAAAGAATTTTGCTTATTTCCAGTGGAAATTCAAGATGATTGTGTTTTATGAAATAAAGGGTGGAAACAATACTGATTCTTCTGTCAAACAGATATTTTGATTTTGCAATTTTTTTCAGATTATCCCTGTTCTTATAGTTTTCAAATAAAAAATAGTGCCCAGTGATTTTAGGAGCAGAAACATCTGTAAGATCCCAGTTATTTATATGCTTTGTATTTTTTAGATAAACTTCTTCAGCAATAAAAGCCTTTTCTTTAGAATTAGCTTTTTCATAAAGATCAATAAGATTAATGAGTGAGAAAAAGCGTTCTTCATGAAATTTGGATTTTAACAAAGCCTGGGTTTCTTCCAGGTTTAAAGGCAGTTTTTTTTGGAGGGCTCTTAAATCCGGTACTTTTATTCCTAGAAATACGTCATTTTCTGAATATGACCCTTTTCCTGTTTTAAAAAATTTTTTTATGGTTTCAGCAGTATTTTGATCCTGCATATTAATTATTGCATTATTTACCTTTAAAAGATTACCCATAGATCATGGTCTCACAGCCTTAAAAATACCGCAGTCTGTAAAAATATCCTTGCTGAGTTTTTCCCTTTGCTCTGTCTGGGTATCCGTTATTACAGCGGAATAAGTATTAAAACCTTTTTCAAAAATATCTTTTGACCAGTACCATTTGTTCTTTTCAATTGGGAAAAATGGCTTATTTTTAAAAAGGCTTAAAAGTTCCTGCTCAGTTGGAAGTCTCCAGTCTGAGTATCCGTCAATATTCATATTTTTAACTGCTTCTTCAGCATCTTTATAATAAAAACATTCCTTTTCGGAAAAATCATCAGAATCAAGGATAAGCCAGGTCTTCCCAGTTATATTGTCCTTAAAGCTGAATTTGCCGTGCATAAAAAATCTTGTTGAGTCTCCAATTTTTACTGCAGCTGATTGTGCCTCTGAATAAGAATCTTTTATCATATCATTAATGTTTTTTTGTATTATTAATGGTTTTTCCGGTTTAACTTCAATTTTTTCTGGGGTTTTTTCAAGTCTTGCATATTCAGATTCTAGCTTTTTAAGCATTTTAGTAGAGCTGTCCTTGTATTCTGAAGGTATATCAGAATGAACATAGGCCTTTAATCTGTTAATTCTGTTTGTAACTGAATAGTTGCTGTTTGAGGCATAAGACATTATGTTATCAAATTTTTCTTTTTCGTTTAAAATAAAGTCGATTTCTCTTATCCTGTTATTAACTGCGCTGACAAGACTGAATCTGTCATAAGACTTTATATAGTCTTTTAAATATTGCCTTTCCTCAATTATTGTAGATGAATTGTTTTTTGCTGAATTCAAAAGTGCATCAGCCCATTTATCATCTTCAAGCTTCTTTAAAAGTCTGGATGTTTTAAAATTATCAGGATGGTTTGGAAACATGTTTTTGAAGGAATTAATTTTTTCTTTTAGTGAGTTAAACTGTTCAATATTGCTGACAGTTGAAATTTCGTTCTGCAGAACCTGGAAAAAATAAGTTCCAATTCTTATTTCCATTTTTTCAAGCTCATCTAAATTCATGCCGGGATATTTTGATTTAAAGATTTTTATTTCTTCCATTTTTTTATTTACCTGTGAATCTGGAATTTCCTTAATCGTTTCCAAATCATGCTCTCTTATCACTTCAGGTATTTTATCAAGCTGTGTTCTTGCTTTTTCGGCGTATTGACCTTCTGGAAACATTTGGAGAAAGTTCTGGTAATATCTGGAAGCTCTTTCCTTATAATTTTTGTCTATAGGAAGTTTTTTAATTTTTTCAGACATTAACTCATAGGATTCTTTCTGGGTTCTTTTTAAAATTGAATCAAGTTTTGCTTGAGCATTTTTTGAGTAATCAGATTCAGGGTATGAAGAAATAAATTTTTTCAATAAATTAATTTTTTGATCTTCATAGTCCATTTTTTCAATGTTTGATAAAAGAATATTATATTCGGTTTTTATTTTTTTATTATTGAGATAAATGTAACCGCCTGTGCCTAGTGATGAAATTATTAATAATGCAAGAATTGAGGCAATAACTATTTTTTTCCATGGACTTTTCTTTTCAATAAAGTCTTCAATGGTAGGTCTTTTTATTTCCCCTTCAGGTGTTTTTTTGAGAGCAGGCTCAGGCAGAACAATATAGTCTGTGAAATCCGTTACTTTAACAGAAGGGGTTATGTCTGCTCCAAGGTCATATTTTTCAAGTGTATTATCATGGGCATAATCGTGCTGATCTTTGTGATATAAATCTGGCTCTTCGTTAAAACCTTTATCCGGTTCCTGCTTTACTGATTCGGCGGAATAGTCTTGTTCAGTAAATGTAATTTCATCAAGGTTGTCATACGATCCCTCTGATTCTGCAAAAAAGTCTTCATCAAAGGTCTCTTCGGTTTGTTCTGATGACTCAAGTGTTAAGTCATTATAGTCTGGTTCAAGTTCTGATGGTTCTTCATTTTCTTCAATGGATATTTCAAGATTGTCAAATTCTTCTTCTGAATCTGACTTTTCGTCCTTAAGTCTTAATGCCTCCATTAAAATATTCATGAGAGGCATTTTTATTACCCTCTCAGTCTTTGGCATATTTTTTTTAAGTTCTATTGAAGAATTATCCCAGGAAATTATTTCATAGGCAGCATCCAGGTGTTTTAAGCCTGATTTGGTTTCTGCATCAATAATTTCTCCGCTTTCAATATAAAGTGCTCCTTTTTTGTTTCCGATTGCAACGAGAAGAGTAACCGTAGGTTTTTCCATCTGGACTATCTGTAGAAAATTTGTAAGGTTTATACCGGTGATTTTACCTTCCAGGTTATCTGACATAGAATTAAAAATCCTTTCATGGAACACTTAAAAATTAATTAAATCAGTATAAGCAAGATTTTTTAGGAACATTATCTTTTTTTTATTCAATTTCGGTGTCAGTCTAAATACAATCATAAAAAATAGTCAAGTATTGAAGTGTTTAAATAATATTTTGCTTCCATAATCAAAAGTCACTGTCATAAGTAAGTAAAAGATTAGTTGTTGAACAAAAACGTTCTTTTTTGTCCACTCTAAAGCCAGATTCAAAATTTAACCTTCTAAATACTAAATTTTTCATCTTCCGTAAGTGAACAAAAAATTCTTGTTTCCGGTTAATCACTAATTAATTGATGCACAAAAATCATCGTTTCTGACCAGCTAGTAATTAAATCAAAAAAAAGTTTTTTTGTCATCAACTCTTGTTTTATGATTCTTTATTTTCAAGGTTTTGTACTTTTCTAAATCCCCTTGGAAGAATTCTGCCTCTGTTTCCTCTTTTTCCCTTAAAATCATCAATCATATTTGTTGTTATATTTAAAACACGTTTTCCTGAATGAATAACAAGCCCGCAGTCTTTTTCCATTATATGTAAAATTATCAGCCTGTCCCTGTTGTTGTCAAAGTCAGTTTTTGGAATTCTTATAATCTGGTTTCCCTTGCCTTTCCCAAGCTCAGGCAGTTCCTTTGCATGAAAAATAAGAAGGCGTCCTTCAAGTGTAACGGCTGCAATCATCTGTTCATCAATATTTTCAATTTCAACAGGCTGAAGGGGAAGGGAGTTTTCAGGGACGGTTAAGAAATTTTTACCTTTTTTATTTTTTGAAAATGCATTGGAAATTTCTGAAATAAACCCGTATCCTGAATCACTTGCAAAAATAAATTTCTTTTGTGGTTCAGAAGAAATCATTGAAACAATGTTTATCTGGTCAAAAAGGTTTAGTTTTGAGCTCAAGGGCTCCCCATAACTTCTTGCACCTGGCAGTTCATGGTTGTCAAGGGAATAGGTTTTACCCTCACTGTCCATAAATACAGATTTGTATGTGTTTTTGGTAAGGCATAAAAATTTGAATTTATCCCCGGATTTGTAAGAAAGTGAAACAGGATCAATTTCATGACCTTTGGCTGCTCTTATCCAGTTTTGCTCTGAAAGGACAACTGTCACAGGCTCTGGCTGAATGATTTCTCTTTTTGGAAGAGGTTTGGCTTCTTTTTTTTCAACAATTCTTGTTTTTCTTTCATCTCCAAATTCTTTTCTTGCTTCTTTTATTTCTTTTTTTATCAATTTTTTTAATAAATTATAATCATTTAAAGTAAGTTCAATTTCATTTTTTTCCTTATTGAGTTTATCAAATTCAATAAGAATTTTTTCCTCCTCAAGCTTTGCAAGAGATCTTAGTTTTGTATTTAATATAGCTTCAGCCTGAATTTCCGACAGGAAGAATTTACTCATCAGCTCTTTTTTAGGATTGTTTTCTTCCCTTACTATTCTAATAACTTCATCAAGATCAAGATATGCAATTTTAAGTCCTTCAAGTATGTGAAGTCTTTCATTAATTTTTTCAAGTCTTGATTTCAGCCTTCTTATTACTGTTCGTTTTCTAAACTCTAGCCATTCGTTTAAAAGCTCTTTTATTCCTGTTACTTTGGGCTTGTTGTCATTTCCAATGTAATTAAAATTAATTCTGTGGGTTTTTTCAAGTTCAGTTGTTGCAAAAATGTGATCCATAAGCTGAACTATGTCAGTTTGTTTTGATTTGGGTGTAATCACAATTCTCAAAGGTTCTTCATGGTCTGATTCATCCCTTAAATCACTGATCATTGGAAGTTTTTTGTCGGTCATCTGTGCTGCAATATCTTCAATAAGTTTTGATACAGAAACATGGGGAGGGATGGAATCTATTATTATATCTCCGTTTTCAACTCTGTATGTACCTCTCACTTTTATTGTACCAGTACCGGATTGATAGATTTCTAAAATATCATTTTTTGGAGTAATTATTTCTCCTTTGCAGGCAAAATCAGGCCCCTTGATTATTTCCATCAGTTCTTCAAGAGTTGTATCTGGACTGTCAAGAAGCTTTACAGCAGCATCTGCTGCCTCATTTAAATTGTGGGATGGTATGTCTGTTGACATTCCAACTGCAATTCCAGAAGATCCGTTTATAATTATATTTGGAAGTCGTGCAGGAAGAACAAGCGGTTCTTTTAATGTCCCGTCAAAGTTTGGTCCCCAGTCAACAGTTCCAAGCGAAAGCTCAGATAAAAGGACAGAGGAATATTTTGTCATTTTTGATTCTGTATATCTCATTGCTGCAAATGATTTTGGATCATCCTGGGAACCCCAGTTACCCTGGCCGTCAATAAGAGGATATCTGATGGAAAATGGCTGTGCAAGGTGAACCATTGCTTCATAGCAGGCACTGTCTCCATGGGGATGAAATTTTCCAAGAACATCACCAACAGTTCGAGCAGATTTTTTATAGTTTGATGCATGGGAAAGCCCAAGCTCACTCATTGCATAAACAATTCTTCTTTGAACCGGCTTTAATCCGTCTGAAATTCTTGGCAGAGCCCTGTCCATGATTACATACATTGCATACTCAAGATAGGCTTCTTCAGCAAATTCTATAGCAGGTCTTTTTTCTTCATTCATTATATCTTTTGTCATAAGGCCTCAGTCTGATCTCCTTTTTCAGAAAGCCAGTTTTTTCTGTCTTTTGCTCTTTTTTTTGATAAAAGCATATCCATTATATCGAGCAGTTTATCGTCGTCTGGAAGTGTGAGCTGAACAAGCTTTCTGGTTGAAGGCTCCATTGTAGTTTCCCTTAACTGGGGAGGGTTCATTTCTCCAAGTCCCTTGAACCTTACAATTGAAATTTTCTTTTGAGAATTTTTATGCTTTTTTAAAATCAAATCCTTTTCTGATTTATCTATTGCATAATGGGTGTCTTTTCCAATGTCAATCCTGTAAAGTGGAGGTACAGCAAGGTAAAGGTGCCCCTTTTTTACAACTTCTGTAAAGTGTTTAATAAAAAGAGCGGCAATAAGTGTTGCAATATGAAGCCCGTCTGAGTCAGCATCAGCCAGAATACAGATTTTACCGTATCTTAATCCTGAAATATCATTTGAACCAGGTTCAACTCCTATTGCAATGGAAATGTCATTTATTTCCTTGGAACTTGTTACATTAGCTGATTCAACCTCCCAGGTATTCAAAATTTTTCCCCTTAAAGGCATTATGGCCTGATTGTTTCTTTCTCTTGCCTGCTTGGCCGAGCCTCCGGCAGAGTCGCCTTCTACTAAAAAAAGCTCTGATACATCAGGGTCCTGTGAAGTACAGTCGGCAAGTTTTCCGGGTAATGCAGGTCCTGACTTATATTTTTTTCTTTCTACTTTCTTTGCAGAGTTAAGTCTTTTTCTTGCGTTATCTATAACAGACTCGGCAATGAATGCCCCGGCTTCGGGATGCTGATTAAGATAAAGGCTGAATGAATCCTTGATTAAAGAGGAAACCGTTGAACCTGCACTTCTTGAGGAAAGCCGTTCCTTTGTCTGGCCTGAAAACTGGGGTTCATTCATTTTAAAAGAAAGAATATAGTTGCAGTCTTTCCAGACATCTTCCGGGGAAAGCTTTATTCCTTTTGGAATAATGTTACGTAAATCACAAAATTCCTTTAAAGCGTGCAAAAGACCAGTTCTAAGTCCGTTTACATGGGTTCCTCCAAGAGGGGTAGGTATAAGGTTTACATAACTCTCAAATATTTTAGGAGAATTTTCAAATGTCCATGCAATAACAGTTTCCATTTCAAATTCATCTTCAATAAATTTTGAATAGAAACATGGATCTGGATAAGCTTCAGTTCCAAGCTCGCTTAGCTGGTTTTCAAAATATTCATTAATTCCTTCTTTATACTGCCATGAAATTGATTCGCTGGTTTTTTCGTTTAAAAAATTCATTTTAAGGCCCGGACATAAAATAGCCTTGGCCCTGATTGCGTGCTTTAAAGGATTTAAACTGAAAAAAGGGCTGTCAAAATAAGACTCATCAGGATAAAATCTGATTGAGGTTCCGGTTTTTTTTATATTTTCCTCAATGACTTCAAGCTCCGATACTTTGAATCCGTTTTCAAAGTTGATTGAATATTTTTTCTGATCTCTTTGTATGATAATTTCAAGACGTTTTGAAAGAGCATTAACAACGGAAACCCCAACTCCGTGAAGCCCTCCTGAGTATTTATATATTTTCTGTGAAAATTTTGCCCCTGCATGTAGCTTTGTCATTATAAGTTCAACTCCTGAAATTTTTTCTTCAGGATGAATATCAACGGGCATCCCCCTTCCATCATCGGAAACTGTAATTGAATTATCTGTGTGAACAACTACTGAAATCTGTTTTGCATATCCGGAAACAGCCTCGTCAACACTGTTGTCAATCACCTCCTGTGCAAGATGATTTGGACATGAAGTCTCTGTATACATTCCAGGTCTTTTTTTTACAGGATCAAGTCCTCTTAAAACAGAAATATCCTCAGCCAGATATTTTGAATCGTCGTTTTTTTCCAAATCAAATATATTCACTTTAAAATCCAGTTATTTAAAAACATATAAAAATTTTTTTTATGATAAAATCAATAAAATTAAGTTCCAGATTTTTAAGACCTGAAACCAAGTCTATTATCTTTATTTTGAAAAGATTATATTAATTAATTAAAAGATTTTATCAAGACATTTGGTCTTATATCCTTTAAGCATTTCTCTTTTTCTGTTGAATCCTTTTATTTTTTCAACTTGAAATCCGCTTTTTAAAAGACCTCTCTTAATAAACCCTGCGGCTGAAAAGGTTGAAAAAGTAGCATTATCAAAACTGTTTTTACCCATAAACTCAAAAAAAGATTCGCTCCACATTTCAGGGTTTTCCTTTGGATTAAAGCCGTCAAGATACCACGCATGAAAAAATTTGCCCGGTAAATATTTTTTTACCTCGGTTAAATCATCAAATATAATATTAAGGCTGACTCTTTTGTTATAAAATGAAAATTGCGTAAAATTTTTGTTAAAATCAATTTTTGAATAGGATTTTAGAAAACTTATTGATTCATGTCTTAGAAATATAAAAAAATTATGGATTTTTTCCATCTGTTCAGGTGAAATTGGATATTTTTCAAAGGAAGTATAATCAAGAGATGCAGATTTTGGTGCAAACTGTAAAAAAAGTTTTAAAGTCAGCAAAAAATTAAGACCTGTTCCAAATCCAGCTTCAAAAATATTTGTAATTTCATTTGAAAAAAATTTTTGGGGGATGTTGTTTGGCTCTGCAAATACATGGAGAGACTCCATATATCCGCCTGCAGGAGAAAAGTAAATGTCATTGAAAACGGGTGAATATATATCACCCGTATCAAGAATTTCTATTTTTGCAAAATTTTTATGCATAATCAGTTTTTAAGGCTGTGGATGGGAGCCGGAATTCTTCCTCCAAGTTTTACAAAATTGTTTTTTCCGGTTCTGTTTTTTACGTCAATGATTGCGGCATGTCCTAAAAGTCCACCAAAAAATGCCTGTTCACCGGGGCCTTTGCCAGGAACCGGTATAATCCTTGTTGCTGTTGTTTTGTTGTTTATCATTCCTATTGCCATCTCATCTGCAATTATTCCAGCTAGAACTTCTTCTGATGTATCGCCTGGTATTGCAACCATATCAAGTCCAACAGAGCATACACAGGTCATTGCTTCAAGTTTTTCAATTGTCAGAAGGCCAAGTTCAGCAGCTTTTGCTATATTAAGGTCTTCGCTAACGGGAATAAAAGCTCCGCTTAATCCTCCCACATGAGAGCTTGCAAATGCTCCGCCTTTTTTTACTGCGTCGTTTAACATTGCAAGAAGTGCAGTTGAACCTGGAAGTCCAATGCTTTCAAGGCCAAGGCTTTGAAAAATTTCACCAACGCTGTCTCCTACCGTTGGTGTAGGAGCTAGAGAAAGGTCACATACTCCAAATGGTATTTTAAGTTCAGAAGCAACTTCACGGCCTATAAGCTCGCCAACTCTTGTTACCTTACATGCGGTTGTTTTTATAAGTTCCGCTATTCTTCCAAGATCTAGGCCATGTTCCTTATTTTTTAGGGCTGCTTCAATTTCGTTTTTAACAACCCCGGGGCCGCTTACGCCAACATTAATTACTGCATCTGGTTCCCCAATTCCAAGATAGGCTCCGGCCATAAACGGAATATCTGGAGGAATATTTGAAAATACACAGATTTTTGCACAAGCAAGGCCGTCTTTATCCGCAGACTTGTGTGCAGCCTGTTTTATGGTTTTTGCCATGAGATTTACTGCATCCATATTTATTCCTTCTCGTGTGGATGCAACATTTATTGATGCGCAGACCCTCTGGGTTGAAGATAATGCTTCGGGAATTGACCTTATAAGAGCCCTGTCAGAATTGGTCATTCCTTTTTCAACCAGAGCTGAAAATCCTCCTATAAAATCAACTCCAACTTCTCTGGCTGCCTCATCAAGGGTTTTTGCTATTTCAACCATTTCATTTTCCTGAAAAGGAGCTGCTGCAACTGCAACAGGACTTATTGAAATACGCTTGTTAACAACTTCTATTCCATACTTTTCCCCTGTTCTGTTGCATATCTGCACAAGGTCTTTAGCATAAAACCTGATTTTTTTCTTTATGTTTGACTTAAACCTCTCAAGGTCATCGCTCACGCAGTCAAAAAGACTTATTCCAAGTGTGACAGTTCTTACATCAAGATGTGCATTGTTGAGCATATCCAGGGTTGAATATATTTCAAGATCGTTTAGCATTGTATCTCCGATTAAATTTTTGTAATGTTATCAAATATTTTTCTGTGCTGAATATTGATTTCAAGAGAAAATTTTTCTCCAAGTTTATTAAGATCTTCTGAAAGTGCTTTTAAATTTTCGGATTTGGGTATTTCAATCTCATAAATCATTACATTATCCCTTGGATTGTCACCTCCATGGAAAAATGCCTTCAGGTTTGTTACATTTGAATTATGCCTTGCAATTGCAGCAGTAACAGCTGAAACAAGACCTTTTCTGTCTGGTCCGAAGGTAGTCACAATAAAAGGGTCTGAGGGTTTTTCAAAATTTTTTGATTCCTTTAAAGGCTTTACATGGATATTTATGTTTTCTCCCCTTAAATCGGTTTCAAGATTTTTTTTAAGTTCGTCCTCATTAAGATTTTCAGGCATAGAAACAATAAAAATTCCGGCAAATTCGCTTCCAAGTATTGTCTGACTGACCTGAAGAAGATTGCAGTCGCTTCTGAAAAGCGATGCAGATATTGATGCAAGGACTCCTGGTCTGTCATCTGTCAGAGAGGTAATAATTGCTTTTTTCATTTGATTTTTACTCCGTATATGAGCATGTTAAAAAAGACTGGTTAATTTTAAATCAGGTTTTTGTCAAGTAAAGCAAAAAATATAGCTTATTTTTATGCAATTAAAAATCAGGAATATTTATGAAACATAAAAAAATTTTTAATCTGACTCTTATACTTGTGATTATTTGTGAGGTTATAATTTTTTTCACTGCCTACAATATTTCAGGTGAAAAAAAAAGGCTTCAGGTCAGGACTGTAGAAGGTGAGTTGGTCTATGAAGTAAACGGTGAAAGGCTTCAGTCTTTTGATAAATATTATTTTGAAAATAATTTCGGGAGTCTTGATAACTATAAAATCAGGCTTGTAGAGAAAAACGTTCCGTTTCCCGTAAGGGGCTGGTTTTTTGCAAGTATTGGAGTTCCGGTGGGGCTTTCTCTTATTCTTCTTTTTTTTGTAAAAATTCTTTCATTTTTTTATCCGTCAATAAAAGAAAAATTTTTAGATCCTGAGTCTGATTTTTTTAAAAAAGATTCAAAAATAAGTTTTAAAACAAGATTTTTCAGTTTGAATATTTTTTATGCAGGAATTTTTTTATTTGCGGCTTCTTTTATTTTCTGGGCACTCCCAATTGTTTTTAATTCTGCAGCAGACAGATTTTTATTTACTGTTTCAAGGTATCCATTGATTTTTTCTGTTTTTTTCTTATCTGTATTTATATTTCTTTTTTACTTGTTTTATCTTAAATTCAGACTCAGAAAATTTGAAATAGAAAAGAAATATATGATCGAACTTAAAAAAATAGAAAACAACATTATTGAAATCTCTGATAGCGATACTTTAAAAATTGAAAATAAGATGAAAAATTATATTGAAAATAATGGAGCAGAAAATTGAAAAAAATTATTACTACACATAAATCGGCTGATTTTGATGCCTTTTCATCTGCTGTGGCGGCTTCTCTCATTTATGAAGACAGCGAACTTGTGTTCCCCAATACAATGAATCCCAATGTGAGAGCTTTTTATTCAATACATAAGGATATATTTGACGGAATCAAGCCTTCAGAGATTGATGTTAATGAGGTTGAAAAACTGATTGTTGTTGATACAGGTTCCTGGAGAAGGATTGAGCCGGAATTTAAAAAACTTTCAAATAAAGAAAATTTAAAAATTCATATTTGGGATCATCACCAGCCAGGAGATATTTACGGAGATTTTGAGAAAAGAGAGTATGTTGGCGCAACTGTATCACTTTTTATGGAAGAATTTAAAAAAAGGAATTTAAAAATTACTCCAATTCAGGCAACTTTATTTCTTCTTGGACTTTATGAAGATACGGGGAATCTGACCTTTTCATCAACACGAGCAAAAGATGCTGCAGCAGCAGAATACCTTCTTTCCAACGGTGCAGATTTGAGTGTACTGTCCAACTTTCTGAGGACAGTTTACGGAGAAAAGCAAAAAGAAGTTCTTTTTGAAATGCTGCAGGAAGAAAGTACTGATTTGATTGAGAAATCAGGTCATAAAATTGGAATCCACATAAAGGATATTGAAGGACATGTTGGAAATCTTTCAGTTGTAATTAACATGTACAGGGAAATAATGAATGTTGATGCTGCATTTGGTATCTTCACCGACAGGGAAAGGGACAGAACATTTATAATTGGCAGAAGCAGTCTTGAAGACATAAATGTTGGTGAAATAATGAGAAGTCTTGGAGGAGGAGGACATCCAGGAGCCGGGTCTGCAATGCTTAGAGGAATAAACGTTGATGAAATCAAGGAAAGGCTTCTTTATTTTATTGATGGCAATACTTCATCTTCTGTAAAAATATCCGACCTTATGTCTTATCCTGTCACAACGGTTGATCAGACAGTTCCAATGAAGGAGGTACGTGATATTCTTGTTGAAAAGGGTTGTACAGGCCTTCCTGTGGTAAATGATAAAAAGCTTGTTGGTGTAATATCAAGAAGGGATTTTAGAAAAGTAAAAAAATCAAAACAGATGGATGCTCCTGTTAAAGCATTCATGAGTGATAAGCCGATTTTTATTGAGCCTGACAAAACTCCAATGGAAGCAGCAAAAATAATGGTAAGGTTTGATATAGGAAGACTTCCTGTTGTTAAAAATGGAGAAATAATAGGTATTGTATCAAGATCTGATACAATGAGATATTTTTATGATCTTCTTCCTGACTGATTAAACTTTTTTTAAATTTACCTTATTTTAAAACATGATTTTTAAAATAAGGTAAATTAATTTTTAAGTCCTTTATTCAGCTGCTGAATTAAAGCGGCGTTTTTTCCTGATTTTTGTTTCAGTTTCAAAATTTAACCCTCAAAATACTTCATGTATTCCTAAGGTTAAATTTTTCAGCTTCAGTAAATGAACAAAAAATTTTCGTTTTCGGCCAATAACTGATTAATCATAAAACGTTGTTTTTGACCAGTCATTCAAAACAAAAGAATATAAATTTAAACATAATTATTATTTAATTGATTAAGAATTTAACTTATAGTAATTTTATTTATATCATTTTTATAATTCCATCACATATTTCATTTCATTAGTTCAAATTTTATAATTACCTTATTTAGAGGAGAAAAAAATGAAAAAAATTGCAATTCTTGGATTGGTTTTTGTTTTTGCTGCTGTTGTAAATTTATATGCAGAAAATTTTACAAGTGACGATGCAGTTGATCTTACTGAAAAAGCTGTTGAACTGATACTTTCTAAGGGAATTGACAATGCAAGGGAGATACTTCATGACCAGTCAGGTGAATATATAAAAGGCGGTGGAGAACTTTATGTGTCGGTTGTTGATTTTAACGGGGTTTGGCTTGCCTATGCTCCAAGGCCTAAAGGTGTTGGAAAATCTGTGCTGAATGTAAAAGATCCAGACGGTGTTTATCTAGTACAGGAGCTTATAAAAACTGCTAAGGAAAAAGGCAGCGGATGGGTAAAATACAGATGGCTTAATCCAAAATCAGGTAAAATTGAAAATAAGGAAGCTTATGTAAAAAGAGTTGGAAACCTTGATATGTATGCCTCAGTCGGAATCTACAAATAGGTGAAATAATGCTCTTTAAAAATAAGTCCATAGCTGTAAAACTAGGATTTATACCAGTAAATATTATTTTTTTTATGGTTGTAATCGCATCTGTCGGATGGTGGAACAGCTTTATTCAATCAAAGGCCATGAAATATGTGGTTGAAGTTGGAGATGAAAAAAAATCTGATACAGTAACTGCTTCTTGCCATGTTATGACAGCACAGTCAGATATCTTATATGCACTTGCCATAACAGACTCAGGTATAGATGAAGAAAGTATTGAAAAACGTAAGGAAAATGCAAATAATCTTATTATAAAGGCTAGTGAAATTTTAAAGAAGTTTCCTGAAAGATTTAGCCTTATTGAGACAGAAGCCTCAGTTTTAAAGGATGTTATTATATCTTTTGACAATTATAGAAACGCATTTATTGAAATGTCAGAAATGATTGATGTTGGAAGAATGGTTGCCATTCCTCTGGTTCCGGATATGAAAGAGCGTTTTCAGGAGCTGAATGAAAAATTATATTCATTTGTCGAGCTTGAAAAAAGGCTTTCTTCTGAAACTTTTATTAAAAGTGTTCAGGTTTCAAAAAAAAATAATATAATTCTTGGAGCTGTTGCTTTAATCTCTATTATAGTTTCATTTTTATTTACATTATGGATTACTGGAGCAATTACAAAACCATTAAAAAAATCTCTTGATACTCTCAAAGGTTCTACAGACCATGTTAAAAACTCAGCTTCAACTTTAGAATGTGCAACTACTGATATTTTAAAGGGAGCATCGGATCAGGCTTCATCAATCGAGGAAACTTCAGCATCACTTGAAGAACTTAGTCACATGGGCCATAAAAATTCCGAAAGAGTGCATAAAACCTCTGCGCTTGTAAAATCAGCTGGGGATCTTATTGAAAAGGCCTCTGATTCCATTGAAAGGCTGGACAGAGCTATACAGGATATCAGTAAGTCAGGTGACTCAATGAAAAAAATCATTACAACAATCGATGAGATTGCATTCCAGACAAATCTTCTCGCTCTTAATGCAGCTGTTGAAGCTGCAAGGGCAGGAGAGGCAGGTGCAGGGTTTTCTGTTGTTGCGGGTGAGGTGAGAAATCTTTCTGTACGAGCATCAAAGGCAGCCCATGAAACCGCAAATCTTCTTGAAATATCACTTCAAAATACCAATAATTGTAAGGTTGTATCTTCTGAAGCAAAAGATATTTTTCATATGATTATGGACTCATCGGTTCAAATTGGGCAAATAATGGAAAATCTTTCAAAATCTTTTGGTGAAGAGCTTGAAAGTATAGAGCAGATCAACGAAGCAGTAGCACAGATAGAAAATGTTGTTGAAAAAAACAACTCCTTTGCAAGAGATTCACTTGAAAGTGCAAAAGGACTCTCATTTAAGGCCGAAGAAGTAAAAATGGTCTCAGATGAGCTCATGCTGCTTGTTCACGGTAAAAATTAAGAAAAACAATAATTGTTCAGTTTAATTTAGAACGGCTGCGGCATTCTTTCAGAGCCTCGTTCTCGCTTAAGCTCCGAGACAGGAGATAAAAAAATTATCTCCTGAAACCTGCTCAGAAAAAATACAGCATCTGTCGACGAAACGGCTTTTTCTCAGTTTTTAAGCTGAATAGTTACGAAAACTATTAATTTGTGATTGGACGAAAACGAGAATTGTTTGTTCAGTTAAGGAAAATGAAAAATTTAACCTTTAGAATACATAGAGTATTTTGAGGATTAAATTTTTAATCTGACTTTAAAATGGACAAAAAAAGGCGTTTTCGTCAGCTGCTAATTAATGGATACAAATTTTACTCACCTGACTTGCGTAATATTCTTTATTATCCCCTGATTTTTCAAGTGCTTTTTTGGCAAAATAGCAGGCACTGTCAAATTCATTTTTTCTGAATAATCCTTCTGCAAGAGTATCTAGAATGTATGAAGGAGGATTGTTTTTTAAATTACAGGCCTTTTGTATAAGGGTTAAGCCTTTATCAATATTTTGGATATTTTTGTTTTCAGAGGTAATATAAAGCCATGCCAGGTTGTTTAATGTTTCCGGAAGATTTTCATTTATGGTTAAAGCTTTTTCATATGCATTAACAGCTTTTTCTTCACTTTCCAGCTCTACCATGAGGTCTCCCAGATAATGATATAGTTCAAAACTTTGCGGATTTTTTTCAAGTTCTGCCAGTATAATTTTTTCAGCATTTTTTTTAATAATTATTTCTTTATAAAAATCACTTTTAATGCCTGTGAAAAAAACAATTGATACAATAAAAAAATAAATTAAAAGACTTGAATTTACCTTTTTGTCATGCTTTTTTACAAGCGAATTATCCATCTGGCATTTGAGTAAAAATTCTATTCTTTCCTTTATACTGTAATGATGCCAGTTTGGTTCATCATCGTTTTCATTGCTTAGCCTTGATATTTTTCTAAAAGTTGAAACAAGAGGAAAAGATGAACCTGAAACTGTAAAACTGTAAGAGTCTGCCTGCCTTTCAAAATTCCGCATGAAAAAACCAAAAACATATCTGAAAAAAAGTATGAATGATCCCATAAATGATAAAGCTGTAAAAAGGGACATAAGGTTATTTCCTGCAATAAATGAATTTGAATTATTACTGGTTAAAAATAAAAAAATAAAAGCGGCAGGCTCAATAAGAGAATAGGTGCAGATTATAAAACCTCCGAAAATCAAAAGGTATAGAATCATGTGATTTTTTTTTATATGCCCGAATTCATGTGCAATTACTGCCTTTTTTTCATCAGGGGCAAGATAATCGCAAAATGCTTTGGTAACAAGAATGTACCTGAAATTCTTAAACAGGCCTATTACTCCGGCGGTAATTATTTTACCCTGAAATATGGGCCACAAAAGTGCCTGTTTATATTTTACTCCTGTGTGTTTAGAAAGATTTTCCAGTATTTCAAGTGTTTCCAGGTCATCAATTTTTTTGCACTTCCAGAATTTTTTTATGATAACAGGAATAAATGCACTTATGGTAAAAACCAGCAAAGCTGCATAAATAATCTGTCCTGTAACTGACTCAGTAAATATTTCTTTATGTTTAAATGGAATTAATTCTAAAAGATCAAAGGCTGAAGAAATTAGAAACCATGGTAAAAGAGACGGGAGTGCAAATCCAAGCTGGGTTATAATAAATTCTTTTTTTGTTATCCCATCAAAAATATTATTTTGATAAAAATGATATCTTTCCCAGATAATAACCATCTGGACAGTAAACAAAAAAAGCATAACTACAGGTCCAATGGTATCAATAAAGGAAATTATATTATATTTAATAAAAATTTGTGGAATCTCAAATACATAGATATTGAGGCCAAAAATTAAAATGGCGGTTATACAAACCCTTTTTAAATATATTTTAAATAAATCGTGATTTTTGTTTAAAGCTGCTTTCCTGAAAAAGAAGTCGCTGATAAAATATATAATAATATAAGAAAGAATTAAAATACCAATTGAAAAAAGGATACTGAAATTGTTTATTCCCTGATCTGAATACAGGATTGAAAGAATAAGTGCCGAAATAAAATAAATTATATTTTCAAACATATTGCTTGTTCTTTCTTGTTTATGATTTCTACAAAAAAACTTTTTTTAAGGCATCCCCAGAAATATAATACATTGATAACCAAAAGCATTTGTAATTATTCACCTCAAAATTCAGCTTGCTGACAGATGTTGTTTTTTTTTATTTGATTTTATATGTCAAAATCTGAAACAGATCAGTTAAAGCGTTCGGCAAGTTTTATATATCTTTGCTTTTCACTGTAAATACAACCGCAGTACTCCTGTCTGTACATTCCAAGTTCCTTGGATTTTTCTATTGCATAATTCCATCCAGACCTGAAATCTTCATAGTAGAACTTAACCCCGTTTTGTTTTCCAAGAGATTGTGCAATTTCAATTATTTTTTCGTGGTTCTGCTGCCTGCTGTATAAGAGAGTAGAGGAAAAATATTCAAATTTTCCCCTTTTTGCAAGTTTTACAGTTGCATAAATACGGTCGTAGTAGCATATCTGACACCTGTTTGCTTCCCTGAAACAGGCTTTCCTTAAAAACTCTTCCATTTCATATCCTTTTTGCCATATCATTGGAAGATTTGAGTCTTCAGCAAATTTTTTAAGAGTTTCCTCCCTTTTCATGCACTCTGTTAGAGGGTGAATATTGTGTCTGTAAAAAAAACCCATTACTTCAAAGTTTTTTTCCCTAAGCTTCTCCAGGGGATAAATTGTGCATGGACCGCAGCATGTATGTAAGAGAAGTTTCATTTATAATTTCTTTCTCCAAATATTTTTGTTCCAACCCTTACCATTGTAGCTCCGAATTTAATTGCAATATGAAAGTCATCTGACATTCCCATTGAAAGTTCCGTCATTTCAAGATTCTCAAATTTGCTGTTTAAATTTTGAAGGGTATTTTGCAAAAGTGAAAAATGTTTTTCTGCCTCATCTTCTTCCATTCCAAAAGGAGGGATTGCCATTAATCCAAGAATTCTGATATTTTTTAAATTAATTAATTCTTCAAAGATTTTTTCAGCATCTTCTGGCATTATCCCTGATTTCTGCTCTTCCTTACCTGTATTAATCTGGATTAGAATATCTTGAATTTTGTCAATGTCTTTAGCCCGCCTGTTTATTTCCTTTGCAAGTTTTATTGAATCAACCGAATGGATAAGGTCAAAGTATTTTACTGCAAACTTTGCCTTGTTTGACTGGAGTCCACCAATAAAATGCCAGGTTATGTCTTTTCTGTTTATTGTATCGATTTTTTCCATTGCTTCCTGAATATAGTTTTCTCCAAAATCATATTGTCCGGACTCTGCTGCTTCTAATACAGATGTATATGGTTTTGTTTTGCTTACTGCTATAAGTTTTGGAAAGTCATTTCTTCCAGACTTGATACAGGCATTTTTTATATTATTTTTTATTTCTTCAAGATTTTTTTCTATACTCATCTATTCTATTATCCTTTCCCTTTCCATAAGCTCAATAACCTGACTTAACGGAAGACCGACAACATTTGTATACGAGCCTTCGATTGATGTTGCAAATGAGGCTGCCTTAGATTGAATCCCGTAGCCTCCTGCCTTGTCAAAAGGCTCTTTTGTACTAATGTACCAGCTGATTTCATCAAATGAAAGCCTTCTAAAACTTACTTTTGTTTTAGATGCAAGAGTTGTAATTTTTTCTGCCTGCGGTGAAATAAGAGAAAAACCGGTTATTACTTCATGGGTATTTCCGCTTAGCATTGTCAGCATATCTTTTGCTTCTTCATCTGATTTTGGTTTTAAAAGAATTTTATTTTTAAAAACAACAATTGTATCAGCTCCGAGAACATAATAATTTGTCCTGGTATTTACAACATCAAGAGCTTTGAAATAAGCAAGCATTTTTGCAAAATCTTCAGGGTTCTGCCCATCATATTCGGGTTCACTAAATCTGCTTTCAATTACTTTTGGATAAATTCCGGCAGAGTTTAAAAGTTCAAGCCGTCTTGGAGATTTTGAAGCCAGTATTAAGGGTTTATGATTTTTTTTAAATTCCATGATTCCTCATTATTAAATTTTTAAAACCATTTGTTATCAAAAATAATGATATTTTAAAACAGGATCAAACTATCTTTTTTTGTCGACACCTATTTGTCTGCAATATTGAGTTACAGGACATTTAGAGCAATGGGGGGATATTGGCCTGCAAATTGTCTGGCCAAAGGCAACTAGTATTTCATTATATATTATCCAGTATTTTTCAGGCAGTTTTTTTCTAAGCTCAGATTCTGTTTGTTCAGGATTTTTTGTATGAACATACCCGATTCTGTTTGAAATCCTGTGAACATGAGTATCAACGCATATTGCCGGTATTTTATATCCTTCTGCAAGGACCAGATTTGCAGTTTTTCTTCCAACACCTGGAAGTTCAAGAAGATCATCCATTGAATCAGGTACTTTTCCACTGTATTTTTCAATTAAAATTTTACTTATTTCAATGATTCTTCCTGCTTTAGTCGGGTAAAATCCAACAGGATAGATAAGCTGTTCAATTTCTTTTTTATCAAGTCTAAGCATTTCATCAGGGGTTTTTGCTTTGGAAAAGAGTTTTTTTGTTGCTTCAATAGTTACTTCATCCTTGGTTCTCAAGGATAAAAGAGTTGAAATAAGTATTTCATAGGGAGAGGCGCCCTTGATAGAGATAAAAGTAATAACAGGGGAATTCCATTTTTTATACTCATTTTCAAGGATTGAAATAAATTTGTGTATGGGAAATTTTTTTAAGGCCAATTTTTATTCCTTTAGTTTATAAAAGCATTTTAATTTTCATGCTTGAACTGAACGATGTTTTTTTACCATGCAACCGCATTTTTTAAAGTTTTCTGCTTTATATTAAATAACTGGATGAAAACCGGGTTTTTTTGTTCAGCAGAAATTTAGTTTACCAACTATTTAATAGTAATAATAACAGGCTTTATCAAATACTTTGTTGTTTATGAGACTTGTTTGTAATATGGTAAACATTGTTTAATTAAAAAAATAGTGTATGTTTAACAGAAAAAAGATGCATTTTATTTTAATTTATTGTAATACAGGTTCTATGCTTTTTTTTGAAATGAAAGTATTTCCAATATTTTCAAATCTTTATTAACTAATTAAATTTTAAGGGAGATTTTTGTATGGAACACCAGAGTGAACTGGCCAATCCTGCACCTCTTGGTCTTATGGGATTTGGCATGACAACAGTTCTACTAAACCTTCACAATGCAGGTTTTTTTGAAATGAGTGCTGTAATTCTTTCAATGGGAATTTTTTACGGCGGTCTTGCACAGGTTGTGGCCGGAATGATGGAGTTTAAAAAAGGTAATACCTTTGGAACTACAGCATTTACCTCTTACGGTTTTTTCTGGCTAAGTCTTGTTGGAATAATTTATCTTAATGGAAAGTTCTGCATACCAGAGAATACTCTCACCTTTATGGGATGGTATCTTTTGTTATGGGGAGTTTTCACGTGTTTTATGTGGATAGGCACATTGAAGTCATCAAAGGCCATGCAGTTTGTTTTTCTTTCTTTAACAATTCTTTTTTTCATGCTTGCAATAAAAGATTTTTTTGGATTACATGGAATTTATGCAAAAATAACAGGAATTGAAGGAATAATCTGTGGCGGTTCTGCAATATATTTTGCAATGGCCCAGGTTTTAAATGAAGTTTATGGAAGAGACGTACTTCCAGTTGGAGCAAAATAAAAAAAGTTTAACAGGCAGAAAGTTTTTTTCTGCCTGTTCGTTTGTTTAATATGTGTAAAGTTCAAGAATTGAAGCAAGCCTTTTTTCCAAATCAGGACCTATCCTTTTTGCAAAAATATCAAGACTTATAATGGCATTTACTGCACTGTCCTTTTGTGATGCACCTGAAAGTCTTGCAGCCATGAAAGTGTTTAAAATTTCTATATCTCTGTATTTTTCCTTGAGCGGTTCAAGTGAAAGTGATTTGTCATTGGAATTAAGCCTTTTAAGATATTCCTGCAGCAGAAAATATGAAGCTGATCTCCATAGAGTTTCCTGGGTGTCGGCAAATGGCAGATGAAACCTGGCCATTGGTTTGAAAAAGTCAGTGTGAGGACATTCACTTGTTGCAATTAAAAGCCCCATAAGTGATTTTAAACCGTTTTGAACACTTGTTTCACAATAAATGTCTCTATTTCCTATTTTTACTATCACACATGTCTTGTCATAGGAAATGATTCCAGAAAAAAAGTCAACAGCCTGTTCAAGATTTTCTGCAACAGGGCAGTATTCCTTCTCATTGTCAAAAGGGCAGTGTGAACATTTATTATATCTGAGCTCGCACCATTTGGGTAAATTTGTATTTTTTGGTTTTATCAGGGTTATTGTTTTTTCATCTATATCAATGCTGAAGTTTCTTTGATTTTTATCTTCAAGGATAAATGTATATAAAATATTCATACTAATTGTCCTGTCTAAACAGCTTATGGTCTCAAGCTGAGTTTTATGCCAATTTATATGTGAGAATCAGAATTAAACTTTAAAAATATTCAAGTATATTAAAAGCCATATTTTTACATCCCTGAACTGAACAAAAATTTTAGTTTGGAGTCAACCACTCTGTAAAAAATTGACTCAGGATAATTTTTTTTAGCAATGTAGATTTTAGGTAATTAAATTTTAAAAAATCTAAGTTTAATGAACAAAATTTATTTTTTAATTGAATCAAATGAAATTTCAAAATTTTTTAAAGTAAGTCTTAAAATTTGAAAATTCAATACAGGTTATAATTTGACCCTGTTTACTTAAAAATGCAAGTTTAAATTAGTGCCAGAAGGTAAACGGTATTTTATGCCTTTTGCTGAAGCAATATTCAATATTTGACCTTCAAAAAATCCATTTATCATTTCAGTTAATTTTTTCATATTTCCTGTAGTTAAGAAAAAAATCAGGTTTTCTATCTAAAATTAATTAATAAGTTTAAGTAACTATTCAGCTTAAAAACTGAGAAAAATCCGTTTTGGCAGCGGCTGCTGTATTTTTTCTGAGCCGGTTTCAGGAGATAGTTTTTTATCTCCTGGCCCGGAGCTTAAGCGAGAAAGAGACTCAGAAAGAATGCAGCAGCAGTTCTAAATTGAACTAAACAGTTACAAGTTTTAAAATGAAATATTATTGACACCATATGACCAATTGGTCATAATGCCTTTTTTATTATAAATAAAAGGACGGGGCAAAAGAATGGAGCCGGTTTTTCTTGATGATAAATTAAAGGAAATTTTTGAAAAAGTTAAAAACAATGTGCGTCTTGATTTTAATGACGGACTTTATCTTTATGAAACAAAAGATTTAATGGGAGCAGCACAGATTGCAAACTTTAAAAGAAGATCTCTTCATGGTGACAGATCTTTTTTTATTTACAACCAGCATCTGAATTACACAAATATCTGCAGGAACAGATGTCTTTTCTGTGCCTATGCAAAAGACTACTGCGAAGCGGGATCTTACCAGTATACAATGGAAGATGTGGAAAAAGAGCTTCTAGAAAAAATTGATGAGCCTGTAAATGAAATTCATATGGTAGGTGGACTTAATGAAGGGCTTCCATACGGTTATTACATAGACCTTTTAAAGACCATAAAAAAAGTAAGGCCGGATGTTACAATAAAAGCATTTACAGCAGTTGAAATTGATCATCTTTCAAATATTTCAGGAAAATCAGTTGAAGAAGTAATTGCCGAATTAAAGGAAAACGGACTTGAAATGATGCCTGGAGGCGGTGCGGAAGTTTTAAGCTACCGTGTTCATAAAAAGCTGTTTCAAAGAAAAATCAACAAGGACAGATGGCTTGAAATAATAGAAAAAGTTCATAATGCCGGAATAAAAACCAATTGCACAATGTTATACGGACATATTGAAACCGTTGAGGAAAAAGTTCAGCATCTTATATATTTAAGAGAGCTTCAGGACAAAACCAACGGATTTATAGCATTTATTCCCCTTGCATTTCATTCAGAAAATACAAAACTTTCCCATATAAAAGAAACTACAGCCTTTGAAGACCTTAAAAATATAATTGTTTCAAGGCTCTTGCTCGATAATATCCCACACATAAAAGCATACTGGGTAATGCTTGGAGAAAAACTTGCTCAAACAGCACTTCATTTTGGAGCTGATGATCTTGACGGTACAATTTTAAAGGAGAAAATTACCCATAGTGCAGGTGCAAAATCAGCTGTAGGCCATGCAAAGGAAACAATGATAAGGCTGATTGAAAAAGCAGGAATGAAGGCAATAGAAAGAGATGCTTTTTACAATGAAGTAAAGGCGGGATAAAATGATGGAAAAGATTTTAAAAAAAGCTCTTGAAGGCAAAAGAATTTCAGGTGAGGAAGCACTTTTTCTTTATGACAATGCCGATCTTTTAAGCCTTGGAACATATGCAAATATTTTAAGAACAAAAAAAGCTGATAAAAATCAGGTTACCTTTGTTGTAGACAGAAACATAAACTACACAAATATCTGCATTTCTGCATGTAAATTCTGTGCTTTCTATAAAAAGCCTGAACAGGAAGGCGGATACTGGATAACAAATAAGGAGCTTGAGCAGAAAATACTTGAAACAAAGGAACTTGGCGGAACTCAGGTTCTTTTGCAGGGAGGACTTCACCCTGACAAAAAACTTGATGATTATGTAAATCTTTTAAAATACATGAAATCATTTGATATTCATATTCACGGATTTTCACCCCCTGAAATTTCCCATATTTCAAATCTTGAAAATATAAGTGTAAAGGATGTTTTAAAAACACTTATTGATGCCGGTCTTGGTTCAATTCCAGGAGGCGGTGCAGAAATTTTAGTAAATGAAATAAGGGAAAAAATTTCTCCAAACAAATGCAATGCAGACAAGTGGCTTGATGTAATGGAGCAGGCCCATAATCTTGGACTTAAAACCACAGCAACCATGATGTTTGGACATATTGAAAAAAAAGAGCACATAATTGAACACATGGAAAGATTAAGACAGCTTCAGGATAAAACCAAAGGCTTTACAGCATTCATTCCATGGACTTTTCAGCCTTCAAACACAAAACTTGAATCAAAAACAGCAACTTCTGCCGAGTATTTACGGGTTTTGGCAATTTCAAGAATTTTTCTTGATAATTTTGAAAATATTCAGGCTTCCTGGGTTACCCAGGGATCTAAAATTGCTCAGACTGCACTTTTTTTCGGAGCAAACGACCTTGGAAGCACAATGATAGAAGAAAATGTTGTAAAGGCTGCAAATGTAGACTTCAGACTTCCAATGGATGAAATGATAAGGCTTGTTCAGACAGCGGGATTTGAAGCATGGCAAAGAGACTGCTTTTATAACCGTATAAAAAAGTTTGATTGATTATGTTTTATTTAAGAGCGGCATATATTCTTGATGAATTTGGAAATATTTTGAAAAATGCCGCTCTTTGCATTGAAAACGGCTGTATAACTGGAATTGAAAAATCCTTAAAAAACATATCTGAAACTGAAATAAAAGATTTAGGACCAGGCATTTTAATGCCAGGGGTTTTTAATATGCACACCCATCTTGAATTATCATGTCTTAAAAATAAGCTTGATTTTTCAAAAGGATTTAAATCATGGGTAATTGAGCTTATTGAAAAAAGAGAAAAAATTTCAGATGAAAAAAAAATTATTTCTGCATTAAACGAAATAGATTCTCTTTTAAAATCAGGTACAACTGGTGTTTTAGATATTTCATCCCTTGGTATTACAAAGGAAATTTTTCAAAAATCAGATTTAAAAGGATATCATTTTTATGAAGAACTTGGCTTGAAAGAAAAGTTTTTAAATGAAAAAAAAGAAGAAAAAATTTCATTTGCTGCCCATGCTCCCCATACAACTTCACCTGAGCTTATAAGAAAAATTAAAAATATTACAAATAAACAAAAAAATTTATTTTCAATTCACTGCTCAGAATCAGATGAAGAATTAAATTTTATTACAAAAAAATCAAAGGAGTGGGGTGAATTTTTAAATTCAAGAAACATAGACTTTTCAGACTGGCCGGTTCCTTCAAAATCGTCTGTTGAATATCTTGATAAATTAAATGTTTTGGATGAAAAAACAATCCTTGTTCATGTTCTGGATGCAAAAGATGATGATTTTTCAATTATAAAAAAAAGAAACTCAACAATCTGCATCTGTCCAAGAAGCAATAAAAATCTTCACAATAAACTTCCTGACTTAAAAAAAATGTTTGAATTTAATATTAATATTGTTCTTGGAACAGACAGCCTTGCAAGCTGTGAAAGTCTTGATGTTTTTGATGAAATGAAATTTATCTTAAATAATTTTCAAATTTCTCCGGATAAAATTTTAAAGGCAGGGTGCATTAATCCTTCTAAAATTATCGGGTTTGAAAAAATATGTCAGACCTTTAAAAAGGGAAACATATTTAACGGTCTTTATATAAATGATGTAAATAAAGATATTTATGAATCTGTAATTTTTTCAGAAAAAAATAAAAGAATTGTATTATGAATGATTTAATTAAACTTGGAAAATTCAATTATATAAATGTAGTTCCTGTTTACCATGATTTGGAAAAATATCTTCCCAAAAACTGCTGCACATTAAATGAAGGCCCGCCTGCAGTACTAAATGCGGCTTTAGCTGACGAGGTTCTTGATTTAAGCCCTGTTTCAGCCTTTGCCTATGCACTTTACCATGAAAAATGGCTGCTTGTTCCTGATATTTCAATAAGCTGCAGCGGTGATGTAATAAGTGTTCTCTTAGCTTCAGATTTAAAATTTGAAGAACTTGACAAAAAAAAGATACTTTTAACCAATGAATCTGCAAGTGCTGCATCTTTACTTAGAATTTTATTTTTTGAAAAAAATATTTATCCAGAGTTTTATTCAGGAGACATTCATAAACTTGATAAAAATGAGTATGACGCTGCACTTGTTATTGGAGACAATGCTCTTTTAACGGACTGGACCAAAAAATTTACAAATGTTTATGATCTTGGTAAAAGCTGGTTTGAGCTTACAGATCTTCCATTTGTTTTTGGACTATGGGCTGTTTCAAAAAAATCATATGAAAAAAATAAAAATAAAATTCATGAAATAAAAGATATTTTAACAGAAAATAAAAAAAGAAACCTTGATTGTCTTGATGAAATTTCAATAATTTCAGCAAAAAGAAAAAATACAACAAAAGAGTTTATGGCAAATTATTTTAAGACCATAGAATATGATCTGTCAGAAAAAAAAATTGAAGGACTCAAACTTTTTTATTCTCTTTTGCACAGGCACAAACTTTTAACTGATAAAATTATTCCCCAATTTATAAAAGGTTAAAAATGACTGAACAAATTAAGCTTGCTTTTTCAACATGTCCAAATGACACTTTCATGTTTCATGCCCTTGTAAATAAAATTATTCCAGCTGATTATGACTTTGTCGTAAGTCTTTCAGATATTGAAGATTTAAATAAAAGTGCATTTGAAAAAAAATTTGATATTACAAAAATTTCTTTTTCAGCCCTTGGAAATCTTTTGGATGATTATGTTCTCCTAAGGTCTGGTTCTGCACTTGGAAGAGGGTGCGGGCCTCTTGTTGTTTCAGGAAATTTAAATGATTTTAAGGATTTAAAAAATAAAACCATTGCAATCCCCGGAATTCATACAACCGCAGCACTTCTTTTAAGACTTTATGCAGATTGTGACTTAAACCTTGTTTCCATGCCTTTTTATGAAATAATGCCGGCAGTAAGAGATAAAAAAGCAGATCTTGGTGTAATAATTCATGAGGGAAGATTCACATATCAAAATTATAATCTTTTATCATGTCTTGACCTTGGAAAATGGTGGGAAGAAAAAACAAATCTTCCAATTCCCCTTGGAGGAATCGCTGCAAAAAGAAGCCTTGGTGAAAAAACTATAAAAGATATTGAAAAAAAACTTTCTGAAAGTATTTTATATGCATTTAAAAATCCTGATGCTTCAAAAGACTACATTAAAAAATATGCACAGGAAATGGAAGACAGTGTAATAGATGAGCATATTTCACTTTATGTAAATGATTTTTCAGTTAATACTTCAATTGACGGTGAAAAGGCTTTAAAAAAACTTTTTGATGAGGCCAAAAAAAAAGGCATAATAAAAAATTCAGGTAAAAATCTTTTTCTTTAAGATGGGATAAAGGACATAAATGTACTACGTTGGTATTATTTTTGAACAGAACAGATATTATTTTTTTACAACTTTAATGCACAGAAAAACAGCAAAAAGGATATATGAACCTTTTATATCTGAAATGATTGAAAATACAGATAAAGATAATTTGAAAAAAATAATAAATTCATATCAGACTTCAAAGGAACTTAATATTTTAAAGAAAAAATTCAGTCAGTCTGGAAGACCTCCAAGAAAAGTAGTTGTACCTCCTGAATTTATAATTTTAAAGGAAGATAATATTTCAGATATTATTGATGAGCAGCGTGTTTCTAAAACAAAAATTATTCTTGATGAAAAAAATGATGAAAATAATGACGACATTTTTACATCAAAGGAAAAGATTGTTTTATATTTAAAAAAAATATTTGAAGAAAAAAGAATTATTCTTGAAAAATTTAAGTCTGATTTTGACTTGGAAAATGAACTGGAAAATATCTATTCAAATAGTTTTGATGATCTTCATCCATTTATCAAAGCCTTTGGACTTGCTGCGGCCAGTAATGAATCTGGAAAAATAAAAATTAAAAGGTATTGATTTGGCAGCTATTAGGCAGAAAAGTCATTTTATCTGAATCGTTTTCAACAGTTATTTGATTTGTTTGTCATGGGCTGACTATTAATTTAATCAAGAAAAAAATTTTACATGAATTAAGCTGTCACATCTACTGCGTTAAATTATAAGTCTAGCCTGACATAAGCAGCAAACTTGAAAAAAGATCAATCCAGGTTAGATTCATTGAATACAGCAGCTGGAAAATTATTTTATCCAGCCGCTGCATATTATATAAAAACTAGTTCAGGCAATACACTTACCCAAAAATTATAATTTTTTAAGATAGTTTTTAAAGGCTTTTAATCCGTCTTTGCCATCTATGGTTTTTACTCCGTCAAACCACGGCTCATAAACTTCCGGATGATTTTTAATCCAGTCAAGACCGGCTTCTCGTGGTGTAAGATTCTGATTTTTATTAAGCATATCCATTATCTGATTCATCATTGGAATTGGGAACTTGTAATTTTTTAGGAATACGGCGATATTTGGCTGCTCTTTATCAAATCCTTTTCTTATATTTGTATAAACAGTTGCAGTTCCATTATTGTCACCAAAAGTATCTGATGTTGAACCTGTAAGATATGTCATATCAATTATTTCATTCATATAATGGGGCGACCAGCCAAGAAATACGATCCATTTTTTATCTTTGGTGTAAGATCTTACCTGGGAAAGCATTCCTGCTTCGCTGGAAGGAATCATTTCAAAACCTTTAAGATTAAACATATTTTTGTCAATCATATCCTGGATGACAAGGTTCCCGTCGTTTCCTTCTTCTATTCCATAAATTTTTGAATCAAGTTTGTCCTTAAATTTTGCAATATCAGAAAAATCCTTTAATCCACCTTCTGCAACATAAGTTGGTACAGCCAGAGTGTATTTGGCTCCCGGCATATTGGCAACAAAATTCACGACAGTTTTTCTGTCAAAATATTTTTGTGCAATGTTTGTCATAGAAGGGTACCAGTAACCAAGAAAAATATCTCCGTCTCCTGTTTCAAGTGCCTTATATGCTATTGGAACCGATACCATTGTATTGGATGCCTCATAACCAAGGCTTTGAAGAGCTGCTACCCCAAGTTCAGTTTTAACTGTTACGCCAGTCCAGCTGACGCTGACAAACTTGATTTCCTCATTTGCATAAACTCCCTGTGTGAACAAAAAACATAAAGCAATTAATCCGGTGATAAATACTTTTCTGAAATCAAACATTAGAACTCCTTAAAATTATGTTAACGGCTCAACTTTAAAACTATTATTTTCTGCAAGGTTGACTGAACCGATAATCATCTTGCAGTCTATTAACTTTTTTATTCAGACGTTCCAAACCAGTTCATTGGTTTATTTGAAAAATTTTGAAAAATATGTTTGATTTCACAATATTCTCCAAATCCTTCACGTCCAAGTTCTCTTCCAATACCTGACTGCTTGTAGCCTCCCCATGGTGCTTTTGGATAATAGACATTAAAGTCATTTACCCATATTGTTCCAAACCTCAAACCTTTTGAAAATTTATCTATTCGTGCAGGCGAATTTGTCCAGAAGCCGGCTGAAAGTCCGTATTCAGTATTGTTTGCAAGCTTAAGTGCTTCTTTATCAGATGAAAATTTTTCAACAGTTATTACTGGGCCAAAACTTTCTTCTTTTACAATCTCCATATCAGCTGTGCAGTTTGTAAATAAAGTCGGGAGATAAAAAAAACCATTTTTTAAATTTTCATCATCTGGTCTTTTACCGCCTGTTTCTAGAACAGCACCTTCTTTAATGGCAAGTTTTACATAATCTTCTATTTTGCTTCTGTGTTCTTCAGAAATAAGAGGACCCATTTGGGTTGAATCATCAAAACCGCTGCCTATTTTAATTTTTTCAATTCTTTTTTTAAGTTCAGATACAAATTGATCATGTATTTTGTCCTCAACCATCAGTCTTGCACCTGCGGAACAGATTTGTCCTGCATGAAAAAAGACAGCATTAAGTGCAAAATCAAGTGCTGTATCAAAATCACAATCAGCAAAAATAATATTTGGATTTTTGCCCCCAAGCTCCAGTGCAATTTTTTTAACGTTTGAAGCAGCAGCTTGCATGATTTTTTTTCCGGTTACAATTCCTCCTGTAAATGAAATAAGATCAACATCATTTGACTCTGCAAGTTCAGACCCAACTCCAATACCAGGACCTAAAACAAGATTTACAACACCATCAGGTATGCCTGCTTCCTGACAAAGCTCTGTAATTTTTATTGCTGTAAGCGGAGTTATTTCACTTGGTTTCATAACTATAGTACATCCAGCCGCAAGAGCCGGTGCCATTTTCCATGACGCCTGTAAAAGAGGATAATTCCATGGGGAAATTTGCCCGCAGACTCCAACTGGTTCAAATACAGCTTTGCTTGAAGTATCTGGGAATGGTGAATCAATTATGTAACCACAGTCATCGCTGGCAAGAAAGGCATAATATTTAAAAATATCTGCAATTCCATCCATATCCCACCGGCTTTCCTCAACAGTTTTTCCCGTATCTAAACTCTCAAGTCTTGAAAGTTCTTCATGATCCCTTAAAATCAATTCATTTATTTTAAAGAGATAAGAAGCTCTTTCTATGCCTGTGAGATTTGACCAGATACCTGAATCAAAAGCTTTTCTTGCTGCATTAATTGCTTTTTGGCTGTCTGCAGCACTTCCTTCTGATACTACAGCTATTACTTCACTGTTGTATGGATTTATTATTTCTCTGGTTTCACCAGATTCAGAACCTACCCATTTTCCGTTTATAAACATTTTTTTTGTCTGCATAAAAAGACCTTTATTTAATTCCTATATCTTTTGGACGTACCATAATCCAGTTTTTATCGGCAGTTGGTTCCAAGCCGCATTCTTTTTCCTCATTGGCTCTCGACTTCATTGCCTTTTGTGTTTTTTTCCAGTATTTTTCTTTTCTGTTTATCCAGAGCTTGAGACCGTCTTTTGAATAATCCGAATAAAAAAGCATCCAGTGATCGTTTGGAGAGTCTCCTGAAACAAGAATCGGTTTTTTCACAGGGTGGATATAGTCTTTTATAGCTGCAAGCTTTCCAACATACATGGTATTTGGAGACCAGATATAAGGTGTAAGCTCTTTTTGATAATGTTCCTCTTTGGTATACTCATCATCAAAAAAGTGACCCTTTTTAATCTGAAGTCTTGCAGTTGTAACATCCATTGTTTCTCTGTCTTTTAAAAGTGTTGTAACACCTATTACATTTTCAGGCTTTACATTAATATTGTACTGAGGATCTGAAACAACCATTCTTACAAGCTCTTCAAGGGCTGCTGTCATAACATATACTTCTATACCGTTTTCCTGAAGCTTGTTTATAAGCTCCCTCTGACCAGGATAGATAACAGGAGTCTTTGGATAATAATCCACAAGCTTATCTCCACTCCAGTATTTGCAGGGCATTTCTTTTCCACCCAGAGCAAAAAGTGCGTCAACATGGTTTTTAAGCTGTCCAAGAGTAAACCCTGAAAAGACCTGAGCTATCCAGGGATATCCTACCTTATGGTCAATATCGTATAATTTGTAGGCATAGGAGACAAGCGTGTCTTCTTTGTGAAAAGGAATGATTTTAAGACTTTGATCAATTGTTCTTCTTGTTACAAGTCCCTTGTTTTCAAGATATGGAAGAAGAGATTCCTCAAGATCGTGATACCAGATTGTGTTGTCTGCATCAAAAACTGCATACTCACCATTATTTGCATGTTTTTCTATAAATGCTTCAAGTTTTTCTGCCTCTTTTTTTGGCCAGTGTTTAAGTTCTGTTGCAAATACACTTGAAAAGGTCAAACAGATAAAATTTAAAATAATTAATATTGAAATGTTTTTACTTAAAGATTTCATTATCCCCACCTGAAATATTGTTTATAAATATCTTCAAAAGGCAAAACAATGCCTTTTGAAGCTTGGATTTAATTTTAAGACTTGTAGTAAGGCACCTTTTCAGGAGAAAGAGGCTTGTTCCCAAGAATTATGTCGGCAGCCTTTTCTCCTATCATCATTACAGGCGCATAAATATTTCCGTTTGTAATAAACGGCATTACAGATGCATCAACCACTCTTAAATTTTCAACTCCGTGAACCTTTAAGTCAGAACCTACAACAGACATGTCATCGTAGCCCATTTTACAGGTACAGCTTGGGTGATATGCACTTTCACCTTCCCTTGCAACAAAATCCAGAATCTCTTCATCTGTTTTTGCATCGCTTCCCGGTGCAAGTTCTTTGCCTCTTAATTCATCAAAGGCCGGCTGGGATACTATCTCTCTTGATTTTCTTATGGCCTCGACCCATTCTTTTCTTTCCTGCTCTGTGGAAAGATAGTTAAAAAGTATAGAAGGATATTTTGTAGGATTGTTCGATTTAATCTTAACATGACCGCGAACATCTGTGTTCATTGGGCCTACATGAAGCTGGAAACCGTGTCCTTCCCTTGGTGCTGAACCGTCGTATCTTATTGCAATTGGAAGAAAATGGAACTGAAGGTTGGGATATTTAACTTCATCGTTTCCTCTTATGAAACCGCCTGCTTCAAAATGGTTTGTAGCAGCAGCACCCTTTCTCTGGAAAAGCCACTGTGCTCCTATAAAAGGCTGCCTGTACCATTTAAGGGCAGGAAACATACTTACAGGCTTTTTACATGCATACTGAACATAAAGCTCAAGATGATCCTGAAGATTTTCACCAACACCTTTAAGATCGTTTACAACATCTATCCCAAGCTTTTTAAGCTCATCTGCATTACCTATCCCTGAAAGCTGAAGTAGCTGAGGTGAGTTTATTGCGCCTCCGCAGCTTATGATCTCTTTTCCGTATACCTTCTGAGGATTTTTACCCTTTGTCAGAAACTCAACACCTATTGCCTTGTTTCCGTCAAAGAGAATTCTTGTTGCCTGGGCTCTGCACTTAATCTCTAAATTTCTTCTCTCTTTTTTTACAGGATGAATATAGGCTCTTGCTGCATTATGTCTTCTTCCCCTGTAAATATTTTGATCAAATTTTGAAAAGCCTTCCTGCTGATATCCGTTTACATCTTCTGTAAGAGGATACCCTGCCTGCTGAACAGCTTCAAAAAAAGCATCGAATAAAGGGTTGTCACATTCAGGTGTTGTTATTTTCAATGGTCCTTTGTCACCATGGTAAGCATTTGCTCCCGCAAGTCTTGTTTCAAATCTTTTAAAATAGGGAAGACAATGAGCATAATCCCAGTTTTCAAGGCCGTCTACTGTTGCCCATTTTTCATAGTCCATTGCATTTCCGCGTATATAGATCATACCGTTAATACAGCTTGAACCTCCAAGAACTTTTCCCCTTGGCTGGTAAATTCTTCTGTTGTGCATATAAGGTTCGGGGTCTGAATCATACCACCAGTTGTAAAACCTGCTTTGAAGCGGATATGTAAGGGCTGCAGGCATATGAATTCTGAAATCAGCCCTGTAGTCAGGTCTTCCTGCTTCTAGAACAAGAACCTTGTTTGAAGGATTGCTGCTCAGTCTGTTGGCAAGAACACTGCCGGCCGAACCACCTCCAACAATTATATAGTCATAATTTTTATTTTTCATAATTCCTCCAAAATTTTTTAAAAATGAGTGAAAGATTAAATTTTTCATCTTCCTTGAACTAAACAAAAAATTTTCGTTTTCGCCCAATCACTATTTATATTTTTTTTCATTAATACATTCTCTTAAAAGGCAGTAATGATAACCAATATAAGAAAGTGCTTTCATTGGTTCACCATTTAATATTTCAAAAGCAGTATTTTTCCAGTTGTCTGCTGTAAGTCTCCTGAAGTTTTCCTTTTCATAAAGTGCATAATCATAGGATGAAAAACCAAACTGAACTGCCTCCATTATCCATACAAACAATGGATTTTTAGTCATTTTAGCTAGAAGAATATTAAGATTTCTATCTGCTTCCCCAATAAGGTTCATATCAATATTTTCGTTTAAAATTATTGTGCTCAGTTCAACTGCTTTTTCATATAGTTCCTGTTTTTCATTTAAACTGCCTTTTGAAATTGCAAGAACAGTAATTGTCTGATCAATACTTTCTCTGAATTCTATAAGCTTTTCAGGGTCAATTTGTTTTTGTTTTAAAAAAAGCGATAAAGATTCACTAATTTTTCCTACTTCGGCTTCTTTTACAAAGGCACCGCCTCTTGCCCCTTTTTTTGTCTCAATGAGATCCTTTTGTTTTAATACTTTAAGAGCTTCTCTTACAACTCCGCGTCCAGTACCAAATTGGAGCTGTAATTCTCTCTCGCTTGGAAGTTTTTCACCAGGCAGAAAATCTTTATTCATTATTGCAGCTTCTATCTGAAGTGAAATATCCTCAACTGCTCTTCCGTGCATTGCTCTTTTAAAAATATATTTTGCTTCCATTCCAAATCCTTTATTTATGGAAAAAGTTTGGTAATACCATTAAGCTATAAAAACCCAGTGGCTGTGTCAAGATATAAATATTGATTGTTTTGGTTTTACTATTAAAAAACAATAAACCCCTTAAAATATATTTATTATTTTAAGGGGTTTATCGTTTTATGTTCTTTTTTGAATTTTTTACATTAAAGAAATTAAGTTATGTATAAACTTAAATAAATAAAATATAGGGTAGTGCCAATGCTTAAATTTAATTATAAATTTGGCGAAAACGAGAACTTTTTGATCATTTCAGGGAATAAGAAAATTAAACCTTCAGGATATATTGATTATAAGGTTAAAAAATGTTCAAAAAAAGGCTTTCGTTCAGTTGCCAATTAAATTTTAGCAAAAAAATCCTTAACTATTGGATTGAAAAATTCGGGTTTTTCTATTGGAGACATATGCCCCCCGTCTATCTCAAAATGCGTAAGTCCTGGAATAATACCGGAAATAAACCGGCTGATTTGTGCTGTTATATCAGGACTTTTTTTCCCGGAAATCAAACATACGGGGATATCAATTTTTTTGTAAAGATTGGAATTTAAGTTTTCATCAATTGTAGCTCTGTAATCCATTGGCATTTTTTTTATGCAGTTCATGAAAATCTTCTGAATTTCATATGGAAGTTTTTCAAATGTTCCATCTCCGCTGAAAAGATCAATAAATTTGATACACCCTTTTTTGGGGTTTCCAGACAGGACGTCATTTTCAATATCTGAAATGAATTGTTTGCCAAGGAGAAAAGTATCATGATCAATTTCCCTGAATACATGATTGAGCATAGGTTCAAAAACACAAAGACTTATATTTCGTTTTCTTTCAAGGGTAGAGTATTTCATTGCAACAGCACCGCCGTAGGAATGGCCTGCCAGATGAAATTTCTCATTTTCATCCAGAACTTTTTCAAAAACTTTTTCAATAAGTTCAATTTCATTGTCCAGTGTGAAATTATCAGTCTTTTCAGGAAAAGGACTCTGACCATAACCATAAAGGTCAATTCCAATTACCTTGAATTTTTCCTTTAGCAATGATGCAAGAGTTAACCATTGCTCCTTTGAGCTCATACTGCAGTGAAGAAGAACCACAGGAGTACCTTCACCTTTTACGAAATAACCGGGTAAATTGTTCATTTTTCAGCTTTCCAGATTTGATAAGATTGTAAAAAAACATTTTTTTTCAGACAGCTCAAAACGTTCTGTAAGTCCGTATGGGTATTTGACAACTGAGCTTGAAGCTATATCAAAGCAGGCATTAAGCATTGATTCCTTGATCTGCTCAAAATTTCCTGATGATTTTATAATAACTGAAGAAAGTTTTCTTAAGGATTCCATGAGTTCCTTTTCCGGACGTTTTTTTAAAAACTTCAAAGCAAAGTTTTTGGCATCTTCATTTGTAAGAAAATCAAATCCCGCATTTTCATTAACTTTTTTGACATGATGTTTTAAAAATTCAACTAAAATTTTAAGTTCACCTTCCTGGGCTTTTCCGTCAGCCCAGATCATTTCAATCAGGGGAAGAATATCTACAAGATAAAAGTCTTTTCCTGATATACCGTATTTTTCAAGTTCAGATACAGCTTCTTCCCTGGTGAGTTTAAGCTCCATTTATAAATCTCCTGATAAAATTGTCTTTTTTTGTTTACATCAATATAAGTAATTTTAAAAAAACTGGCAAAATAAATCTGACCATAACAAATTTGAAACAAAAATAAATTTTTATCTAATAAAAATTAAACTTTGAAATTATAAGTATTCAAAAAAATAATGGAGACTATTATGAGCGATCTTATAAAGATTAAAAAAGAAAAAATTGATGAAGTAATAAAAATTGAAAATCTTACAAAAAAATATTCATCTAAACTTACAGCTCTGGATAATATTTGCCTTGATGTATCATCAAATGATTTTACTGCTGTAATAGGGCCTTCTGGTGCCGGCAAGTCCACATTGCTCAGATGTATAAACAGACTGGTAAGTCCAACATCTGGTCATATTTATCTCAATGGAAAGGATATTACAGATATAGGAGGAGCAAGGCTTCTTAATGTCAGAAGAAGAATAGGAATGATTTTTCAGCAGTTTAATCTAGTTAAAAGAGTAAGCGTAATTGAAAATGTTCTTGTTGGAAGACTTAGATTTTCCAGTTCTCCAGTAAAATATTTTTCTTCTCTTGGAGGAAAGTTCATGAGAGAAGACAGGGAGGCGGCTTTTGAATGTCTGCGGCAGGTAGGTATTGAAAAACACGCTTTTCAAAGGGCTGATACTCTTTCGGGAGGTCAGCAGCAAAGAGTTGCCATTGCAAGGGTTCTTGCACAGAATCCGGATATAATTCTTGCAGATGAGCCTGTTGCAAGCCTTGATCCAAGAAGTTCAGATATGGTTCTTGAAATTTTACAAAAGATTCATGAAGAAAAAAAAATTCCAGTGATGATAAACCTCCATCAGCTTGAAATTGCTAAAAATTTTACAAAAAAAATATTTGCACTGAATCAGGGGGAAGTTGTTTTTAAAGGTAAAAGCAGCAGTCTGTCAATCAATGATATTAAGGATATTTACGGATACATTCCTGGAGAGCTGCAATATAAAAAAGTTTCAAACTTTTAATAAAGCACTTCAGAAGTTGTATTCAATCAAAATATGGTAACTGTTCAGCTTAAATCTGAACGGCTGCTTAATTTTTTATGTGCCTTATTCTTGCTTAAACTCCCGGTCAGGAGATAAAAAACTATCTCCTGAAACCAGCACAGAAAAATACAGCATTCCTCAGCAAAATGGGTTCTTTGTCAATTTTCATCTGAAAAGTTACAAAATAATTATTTTTATCCATCCTTTAAGACGGGCAGGATTTTACTTCACGAAGAATGCCCAATCCATCCATTTTAAATTAATCAGTTATAAATTAAAATTTCTTTGATTGATAAATTTTAAAGCTGTTATTAAAATCGATTTTGTTTGAAAAATTGTGATTTGTCGAAAACCAGAATTTATTGTTCATTTAAGGAAGATGGATAATTTTCCTTTAAAATATATTAGACAGTATTAATTAATATTCAGATGGAGAATAATATGAATATATCTGACATAATTGAACTTTCCAAAAAAAAATCAGAAGAGAAAATTCATGAGCTGAAAAAAGAACTTAGGCTTCCTTTTTTTGCAAAAAACAATCATAAAAACTGGGAACAGGGATCAAAAAAAATAGTCGTTATTGGAAGCGGAATTGGAGGAATGGCTTCAGCTGCTCTTTTTGCAAAGCAGGGGCATGAGGTAAATGTTCTTGAAATGAATGAACAATATATTGGCGGACATGGAAGATGCATTAAAATGAATGGGCTCAGTTTTTCAATGGGGCCTCAGTATGTATGGGAGTTTGGTAAAGGCCAGACAGGGGACAGGTTTCTTGAATATTTAAAAATAAAAGAATCAAATCCATTTATTCCCATGGAAAAAAAAGGTTTTGAAAATATTTTTATTGGTGAAAAAAAACAATCCGACAATTATTATTTTATAAATTTTCAGGTTCCCATGGGGCTTGAAAATTTCAGAAATGAATTGGCTGATCTTTTTTCGGATGAAAAAACAAACATCAATGATTTCTTTTCTGATATGATTTCAATTTATACAACCTACAAAACATTTTTTCGAAAAAATTCTTCGGCAGAAGGCAGATTTCTTCTTGCTACAAAGTTTCTGGCAGCAGGAAATGTGAATATGTCAACCAAGCTAAAGCTTGCAAGGACAATTTATCAAAGTCTGGAGGAATTTTTTGACCAATACAGTCTGAGTCCTGCAGTAAGAAGAATTTTATATGGACACAGCGGAATTTTTGCTGAAAATGAAGATGAAATGTCTGCCATTGCATATATTATTGGAACAGGGAATTATCATGAAGGTGCATGGTATCCTGAAAATGGTTTTGACCATTTTTTTGATTCAATGGCTATGGTAATTAAAAACAGCGGTGGATCAGTTGAAACCGGTAAAAAGGTTATAAAACTGGAGACTGAAAAGGATAAAATAGTAAAAGTTTATTGTGAAGACGGTTCTTTTTATGAATGCGATGCTGTTTTTTCAGATATTTCTCCAAGACTGACAAGAAAATTGATTGATTTTGATTTTCCGGAAGATGAATACGACTATCTTCCCTCAAATTCAATAATATCCTGCTGTATTGGCTTAAAAGGGGGATATGAAAAAATTAAAAATTTAAAGGGAAAAAATTTCTGGTGGCAGAAAGGACCAAAAATTAACTATAATAACCCGGATGTTTTAAAAAAACCTCAGATGCTTTTTATTTCCTCACACACTGCAAACGGATTTGGGAGATATAAAGATCTGGATAGTGATTCACTCATAGTTTTTTGTCCTGGAAATTATATTCAGGAAAAGGAAATTTATGATCAAAGCCTTGATAACTATAATAAATTCAAGAAAAAACTTTCTTTGGATATAATTGATATTTTAGAAAAAAATATTTTTCATGAAATAAAATCATATCTGTTATTTTCAGAAATAATAACAAGTGTTGATATAAAAAATCAAACTGGAGGCGAAATGGCCAATGCCTATGGAAGAAGGCTGTCTGTTTCTGAAGTTCTAAAGGGTGGAGTAAGAGAAGATATTCCAGTTTCTAATTTATATAATGTCTCAGCAACAAAAAATTCACCTGGAATTGCTGCAGGTATTTTTACTGCTCAGCTTCTTTTTAATGAGCTTACAGGATTTAAAATTTAATTATGCTTAAACTTCGTAACCTTCAGCGGTGCTGCTTTTTTGCGTCCGCTGAATCAGCATTGTTGGGCAACACGCTCAGACCAAGGTTTAATTTTCATGATTGCATTACTCAAAGTACGTTCTGCAACTTCTGTATCATATGCAACTTGAGCACGCAGCCAATAACCATTAGATAATCCAAAAAAACGACATAGTCTTAAATCTGTATCTGCAGTGATTGAACGTTTCCCTAAAACAATTTTGCTGATGCGTTGAGCGGGAACATTAATTTCTTTGGCTAAACGATACTGGCTAATTCCCATAGGTTTGAGAAAATCTTCCAAGAGAATTTCACCAGGAGTGATTGGTTTAAGGTTGTTCATAATAAATCCTCCTCAGTGGTAATCAACTATTTCCACATCTTCTGCACCTGCCTTTGTCCAAAAAAAGCAAATACGCCATTGATCGTTGATGCGGATACTGTGTTGTCCTGAACGATCACCCTTGAGCGTTTCAAGACGATTTCCAGGTGGTACTCTTAGATCTTCAAGACAATTAGCAATTTCCAGTTGTCGTAATTTACGTCGTGCAACATTTTCAAAATTTACAAAACGCTTGACACTTTTACCGTTTGAGAGTGTTTGAGTATGTTTACATCTAAAAGATCTTATCATAGCTGTATAGTAACGCGTGGCGTTATTGATGTCAAGCGTGATTATATTAGCCCAACTTTAATCAAACGAAGGGGGTTACCTCTACTCTTGACTCACCTTGCTCAGAAAGAATGAAAAATAGCACCCTTGCTTCCGATTATATGTTTGTTAAAATTCGCCAAGCGTATGACTGAAAGCTTTTACAGGAGATGAGTCAAGACTACAACTTAGCCCTTCCAGATGTTTTAAAAAAACCTCAAATGATTTTTATTGCCTCACATACTGCAAACGGATTTGGAAGAGATAAAGATTTGGATAATGATTCCCTCATAGTTTTTGTCCTGGAAATTATATTGAGGGAAAGGAAATTTATACCTGAATTGAGCGATTTTCAAGTTTGCTGCATATAACGGCAAATTGTATCAGGCTATACTTTTGCTATGCCTGATGCAATTTAACGCAGTAGATGCAGCAAAATTGAAAAGCCCGCAGGGTTTCATATTTTTAAATATAATAAGCTTAATTCATTGAAAATTTCTTAATTTAAAAATATGAAACCCTCAATTTAGGTTATAATAAAAGCCCTAATAACTTCAAAAAAAAACTTTCTTTGGATATAGTTGATATTCTGGATCAGGTATTAGAAAAACATAATGCAATTTAATCTGGCATTCATAAAATTTTTTAGACTGTTTTTTATATAATAATCAGGAGAATAATTTTATATGTTACAGTACAGAAAAAAATCTATAGGAAATCAGTTGTTTTTATTAATTGCAGTATTTGCCTTTATTCTTTTTAACGGATGCACAAAAGAGGCCTGGTATGAAGGGATGAAAGAGACCCAGCGTCAGGACTGCTATAAAATCGATGATTTTTTAATGCGCCAGCAATGTCTGGAACAACTTGATAATATGTCATATGACCAATACAAAAAGGAAAGAGAAGCTGTAATAAACAATTAAGCTGAACAAAAATCATGTTTCAGTTTAGTAGTTTGTACTGTGAATTTTAAATATGAAAATAGAAATAAAACTTCGTAAACTTCAGGATAACCTGAGAAACAAAGGCTTCAGGATTAAGTGGATTCCCTGGCAGGAAAAGGGAAAACCCGAATATGTTTACAACAGCCCTTTGACACACATATTCAATATTGCTGGTCTTGTCTTATTTTTTGCAGGTATAGTTTCTGCTGCAGGGATATATGAAATTTGGCAAAATGAATATCTGTCCGGTATAAATCCTTCGTTACCCGGCATATTTATCAGTGTATCAGGAATGATTTTTCTTTTATCAGGCAGAATAGTTGCAGCATTTCAAAAGCAGAAAGGGTGGGTTAGAATTGAAGCCGATTGTATTGACAGAGAAACAGCTCAGGCTTTCCATCTGTCAGGACGGGGCAGTAAATCAAAAACCTGGACTTACAGGCTTTTATGTACATTTTATTTTAACGGCAGAAAATACACTGTAACCCCTGAAAATTCAAAAATTATATCCTTTAATACAAAAAAGCAGGCTGAAAATTATCTTGAATCAAGGATATCAACTGATAATAAGTGCTTTTTGTATATTGATCCGCAAAATCCACTTCATGCTGTATTTGACAGAAAACAAAAAATTTAGGTCTTTTGATTATGATATAATTCAAAGCCCGGAATGGATTGGCTTGTTGTAGTGAAATGTGCCAATAGAAAATTGAATTAGCTTAATCAGCAAAGAATATTTGACTTCATGGTTATCTTTCACTAATTCGAAGGAATAAACCACCGGCATGCCGGTGGTATGAACAATGGCTATGCCAGTGATTAGTGCCGAGAATAAAGAAATCTCCTAGAATGAGAGTGCCAACTACTCAGAGAAGGAGATTTCAAAATGGAACGTTTTCATAGGTTATCACATTCAATTTGGGATTGTAAGTATCATGTTGTTTGGATACCCAAGTATCGTCGAAAAGAGCTGTACGGGAAAAAGAGGCAAATAGTTGTAGATACAATTAAGCAGTGGGCTCGGATCAAAGGTGTAGATATTATTGAGGGACATGCGATGCCCGATCATATTCACCTTTGCCTTTCTATTCCCCCAAAATATGCGGTAGCACATGTCATTGGTCTTCTGAAAGGTAAGAGCGCATCGGAAGTGATGAGCTTTGGTAACAAGAGCAGCCGAATGGTGCGAGGCCGGACATTTTGGGCTCGTGGATATTGTGTTAGCACAGTTGGCCTTGATGAAGAAAAGATACGAGAATATATAAGAAATCAAGAACGTAAAGATATTCTCGAAGAAGAAACAGGAATTTAAGTTTAACTAAAAAGGTAGTTGGTATGAGACCCCCATTTAGGGGGGCTTCATGAAACCACCAGTTTACTGGTGGTATTCATTTAAATTTGAAGGTGAATTAATGTATATTTACTGTAAATACTGTTACACTTATTTTTCTATTAAAATCATATTCTGATACATTAACCCCAAGGATGGCTATGTGATATGATATAAAACAATAATCCTTGGCTGTCAGTGGACTGAAATATGCAAATACTTTGGAGTCAGCAAGGACAAGTATTTTTTATTCATGTGACAACTACCCTGACACAGGAGGATGCTTCGAGAACAGTTGAGTCTGGAATATGTACAGGTCTTTTAAGCGACTATTACCCTGAATCGCTTTTACAGGCTCCTTTTACAGCGGGTAAAAGAAGCAGTATCCCATATGAAAAAATTCTTTCCCTTGTTACTTCAGGACCTGGAAGACTTCTTCCTGAAGGTTCCTCAAAAGGATGTATAGCAAAAAATCTTCCGGCTGACTTTATAGTAGTTTCTGATAATGAAGATTTTATCAGGATAAAGAAAACCTTTGTAAAAGGAAACTTGATTTATCAGTCAACTTAGATTTCAAACTCGCCTTCAAAAAGAGAATAGAATTTGCCGTTTTGAATTTTATCCTTTAACTCAAAAATTCTGGCAGCTGCCTCTTCTGGTTCATGATCAGCATCAGGTGCTGCCATTTCTGTTTTAAGTTTGCCTGGATGAAGTGAGCAGACTTTGATATCAGTTCCATCAAATTCCCTTGCAAGGCATTGTGTGAACATGGTTTGTGAACCTTTGGCTATTCTGTAGGCATAGGAACATGGAATGTGATCAAGTTCTCCTGAAGCTATTTTTTTGATTGAACCAAATCTTGAGGACATATTAATTATGGAAGCATTTTTATCAAGATTTTCAAAAAGTGCCTTTACAACCCTTATCGCTCCCATTGCGTGAATCTGAAAACTTTTTTCTATTCCATCTATATCTGTATCAATAAATTTTTCAGGTTTTTGACAGTCACCGGCATTATTTATTACAAGATGAATTTTTTCTTTTTTTACAATTTTTTTTATATCATCAATAACTTTATTATCTGAAACATCTGAAATAATTGGGATAATATTTTCAAAATCAAGTTCATTCATTTTTTTTCTGCCGGATTCACTTGTGACAACTGCATAAACCTTAAAGCCATTTAATGCAAATTCCCTTGCAAGTGCGTATCCAAGTCCCCTTGATGTTCCTGTTATGAATACATTTTTTTTCATTGATTTTCCTTTTTTTATTCATTGTAAAGATAAAATAAAACCCGGCAAAATACTATGCCGGGTTTTAAAAAATCAATTATTTTATGAACAAAAAATATAACTATTCAAGAATTTTATGTCCACTGGCCTTCAGCATTTGGAGCATCAAGAAAGCTGTATTTACCATTCTTGAAATCTTCAACTGCCTGTCTTACTGTTCCTGAAACATTGTCACAGGCTTTTATTCCTGCAGCTTCAAGTGTGGTAAATGCATTTGGACCGCAATACCCTGTAAGAAGAACATCTGATTTTAATTCACTTATCTTTGAAGCAGCCTGAATCCCGGCACCCTTAAAGGCATTTTTATTTTCAGAATTGTCTATGACACTGACTTCAAAGGTTTCTGAATCAACAACAAGGATATATTCTGCTCTGCCAAATCTTGGGTCTACTTCTGAATCCAGAGTATTTCCTTTGGATGTAACTGCAATTTTCATAAATAATCTCCGCAGGATGAGTTAATTTAATGGGCTCCGCCGCCGCCACCGCAAACCTGATTATCAGAAATCAACTGAAGCTGCCCTTTAATTAAATCCTCAACTACAGGTCTGATCAATGGTCTTTGATCATCATGATACACTTCAATTCCAACCTGTCTGAAACCCATAAGAGGTCTCATTCCGATTCCTCCAACAATAAGGGCATTTACTTTATGCCCTGCAAGAAGGTTCACAGGTACCATGCATCCGCCCTGTGCATGTCCTTCATTTGGGACTGTAGACACTTCTTTTATTTCACCATTTTCAACATCAACAAATGTAAATACATCGCAATGTCCAAAATGTCCTGATCTCTGTCCGTCCAGTCCGCCGTTGCCATTTGACGGAATAGCAATTCTTCCGTTTTTCATAATTATTATCCCCTTTATAATTTTAATTTTATTAACTTAAAAATTTATTTTGTCTTGCCTTTGTAAATATTTGAACCAATAAAACTAATCTGACACCTTATTAATGAGCAGGTCCGATTATCATTTCAAGATAATCAATAATTTCCTTTGATTCTTCCTTTGATGGATTTGAACTTATTTTTTTAAGTATGCCAAGTCCTTCAGTGAACTCGTGGAAATCCTCATCAGAAAGATTGCTTACAAGAACAGTATTTACCATTGCATTGATTTTTATTATTTCTTCAATCAGATTTTTTCCGGGAAAATCATCTGCAGTGCTATCGTCACATACAACAAGAGTAAAAAAATTATTTTTTACAAGGTCTAAAACCTGATCCTTTCTTTTTGCAAAAAAAATTTCATATTCTCCCTTTGAAACAAAAGCTTCTTCAAGATCCTTAAACTTTTCTCTGTTTCCGCTTACTAATAAAACATTTTTCATTTATACCCCTTTGTCTATAAGGCTTTTCTGCCATAAATCATTGGTAAAAGTTCGGCACGCCTAAAATATAAGTACTCGTATACTCTCCTGTCAAATAAAAATCAATATTTCTGATTAAGATATTAAAATGAATCCATATTTTAAAGGAATGAAGTCTATTGAAAAAAAAGTGGACAGCAGAAACAAAAAAAGCCCGAAACATAAGTTTCAGGCTTTTTTTGTTGTGGTGCCGAAGAGAGGACTCGAACCTCCACGACTCGCGCCACCAGGTTCTAAGCCTGGCGTGTCTACCAATTCCACCACTTCGGCACAACATGGGAAACTTATCTATACTTTTGGTTTTCATTAGTCAAGCAATAAATCAAAAAAAATTTAAAATTTTTTTTATCATGTCTTCCTGCATCATTAACTTTACAAATTTTTCATAATAATTAAAAACATATATGTTAGTTTGTGGCTGGCCGGTAAAAGAAGTTTTTTTGTTCAGCAATTTTTAAATTCTAAAAAATATCAACGGAGACAGACAATGAAAGAAAATATAGTAATTATTCACGGTATGTGGGCCAAAGGTGAACTTTTGTCTAATATAAAATGTTTCTTTGAAGAAAAGGGCTATAACTGTATTGCAATTGATCTTCCTGGAAGAGGCAGTGAGCTTGAAGTAAAATCCGATGTTTCAGAATATGGTTTCCTTGACTTTGTTGATCATGCAGCAAAAATTATTAGCAGTCTGGATTCAAAACCCGTTGTCATGGGGCATTCCATGGGTGGGCTTATAACACACAAGCTTGCTGAAATGGGTCTTGTTAAAAAAGCTGTTCTCATTACTCCTGCAACACAGCGGGGAGTGCTTAATTTCAGTTATGGCGCTGCAATGGGTTTTTTACCTGTAGCATTGAAACCTTTTTTCTGGAAAAGAGCACTTGAACCTACAAAAAAGGGTTTTGACTATATCTGTTCCGAAGTTCCTGATGAAGTAAGAGATAAGATTTTTTTTAATCTTGTTCCTGAATCTGGAAGAGCTTTTTTTGAAATCAGTATGTGGGGATTTGATTTTAAAAAATCGACTGACATTCAAAATTCAAAAATTGACTGTCCTGTTTTTCAGATTGCAGGTAAAAAAGATAAAATAATATCATATAAAGTTCTTGAAAAACAGGCAGAACTGATTTCAGCTCATGTTGAGGACTTTAAGTTTAAAGTCTATGAAGATCATGGACATGGAATTATCTGGGAAAAAGGCTGGGACAGCATGTGTGAAGATATTCATGAATGGATTGTAAATTAATGCTGATTCAGATTCCCTTTTGTTTATGCCTTAAGGGAATCTGAATAAATATTAACACAGGCAATTATTCTGATCTGCTTATAACTTCTAGAAGATGATATCCAAAATCTGTTTTTACAGGTCCCTGGACAGTACCTATTTCTGCTGAGAAAACAACCTTGTCAAATTCTGGAACCATTTCACCTTCGCTGAATTCTCCAAGAAATCCTCCCTGATCTCCTGAAGGACATTTTGAATGTTTTTTGGCCAGTTTTGCAAAATCACCGCCGTTTTCAATTTTCTTTTTTAGTTCTTTACACTCTTTGTCTGTTGCAACAAGTATGTGTCTTGCTTTAGCTTTTGCCATTTCTTTTCCTTTAAATGTTTTAAAATGTAAAAGTTTTATTAAATTTTACTACTTCGTGATTGTCTGAAAACAGGTTTTTTTGTTCAGTTCAAGGAAGATCAAAAAATTAACCATTATTGTATTATCAGGATTAAATTTTGAATCTGACTTAATGAGGCACAAAAAAGACTGGTTTCTTTCAGCCACTACTTCAGTTTATTTACAAACAAAATACATTTTTTTATATTTCAAAGGCAATTAATTTTTTATAAAAATAAATTAAAATACAGCTTGACTTGTAAAAATAAAAAGTATAGAAGATTTTTTACAAATTGTGCCGAAGTGGTGGAATTGGTAGACACGCCAGGCTTAGAACCTGGTGGCGCGAGTCGTGGAGGTTCGAGTCCTCTCTTCGGCACCATAAAAAGAGCTTAAAAATTTTTTTTTAAGCTCTTTTTTATTTTGTAAATCTGTTATAGACAATATCTGAATAATTTATCTAATAAACTTTAATGAGGATTTGAAAATTGAGTTACGGTGCAAAAATAAGCAGAACAGGCGGAAGCCTCAAAAATCTGTTTGTAACAGGTAAGAAGGAAGCAGTTAATAATTCCAGATATTTTTGTATTGAGGACAATGAATACGATCCTGATTTATACTCAAAAAGCAATCATGCTGAGCTTGGCTCAGCAGATGACATTCTCTCTGCCTGGCTTGACGGCCTTGCAGAAGAGGCAGAGCAGGGCGAGTAATTGACTTTTTTGAGATTTCAGTTTCCCCATTAAATTAAATTTCAGGAGTAAAAAATGAGAAGATCCGTTATAAAAGGCACAGGAAGATATATCCCACCCCATCTTGTAACAAATGATGATCTTGCAAAAATTATTGATACAACAGATGAATGGATTCAGCAGAGAACAGGCATTAAACAAAGATACTGGATTGAGCCGGGAAGCGTAACCGGCTCTTCAGACCTTGCACTTGAAGCTTCAAAAAAAGCAATGGACAAGGCCGGCTGGAAACCTGAAGATATTGATTTAATAATTTTTGCAACTCTAAGTCCTGATATATTTTTCCCTGGTTCTGGAGTTTTTCTTCAGACAAAGCTTGGTCTTGATTCAACACCTGCACTTGATATCAGACAGCAGTGCACAGGATTTCTATATGGAATAACCACAGCAGATGCATATATAAGAGCTGGAATTGCAGACCGGGTTTTGGTAGTGGGTGCTGAAGTGCATTCAACCGGACTTGATAAAACAGACAGAGGCAGAGACGTTACTGTAATCTTTGGTGACGGTGCAGGCGCAGCCTGTATTGAAGTATGTGAATCAGATGAAGAGATCGGTATTATAGGTCATGCTCTTCATGCAGACGGTAAATATGCAGAAAGCCTTATGCTTGAGCTTCCGGCATCAAGATATTCTCCTGAAAGACTTACAAAAGAAATGATGGTTGACGGAAGAGAATATCCAAAAATGGACGGTTCAAGGATTTTCAAGCTCGCAGTAAAAAAACTTCCTGAAGTAACCCATGAAATTCTTGAAAAGACAGGATACACAATTAATGATCTTGATATGATTATTCCACATCAGGCCAATCTTAGAATTAATGAATTTTATCTTCAGAAACTCGGCCTTCCACCTGAAAAAATGTTCAACAATATTCAGAAATACGGAAATACTACAGCAGGAAGTATTCCAATTGCACTTGATGAAGCAATAGAGCTTGGTAAAATTGATACTTCAAAGGATCTTGTTCTTTTATCAGCACTTGGTGCTGGTCTTACCTGGGGTGCAGTCCTTTATAAATTCAGCTGATATTAATTTTTCAATAAGGGCCTTAAAAACAGGCCCTTTTTCTGTCTATTCCCGCCAAATTATAATGCCTTGATATTTAGCCATAAATTTAATATTTTAAATTAATAATGAATATTTTATAAAAATCATTCCTTTAGAGATAATTTATGAAAAGACTAAATGAAATTTTTTTTAAAAGCACTTTAGCCAGAAAACAGCTGCTGTTTATTCTGTCAATCAGCTTATTTTTTACAATTATTGCTTCATCTATCCAGATCTGGGTTGAATATAAAAGAGATTTAAAAAAAATTGATAATGAATTTTTGATTATCCAGCACACTCACCTTCAGACAATGGCCAGCAGTCTGTGGGAAATGAATATAAATCTTCTTAAAAAGCATATGGATAACATCCTGACACTAAGGCATATAATTCACATACAGGTTAACTATAATCACAAGGAAGAAATAACTTCCGGTAAAATACTTCAAGACCATGAAATAATAACAAAGGAATTTCCTTTGGTGTACAATGATTACGGAAAAAATATCAATATTGGTAAAGTAAAAATCACAGCTTCGATGTCGGAAATTTACAAGGAAACATTTAACAGAGCAATTTTAATAATTTTACTCCAGTCAATTCAGATTTTCTCAGTATCCCTTTTTATAATGATAGTTATTTATCATTATTTTATAAAAAACCTTATAAGAATAAGCAGATATTCAAAAAACATTTCTCTTGAAGACCTTGAATCAACACAAAATATTTATCTGACAAGGAAGAAAAAATCTATAAAAGATGAGCTTGATGAACTTGCCGACTCACTTAACAGTATGAGAGAAAGGCTCAAAACAGAGCTTCAAAATAAAGATCTTGCTGAACACAAACTCAGGGAAAACGAGGAGTTTTTAAGAATTACTCTTAATTCAATTGTTGATGGAGTAATTACAACAAACCTCGAAGGTGAGGTTGTATCCATAAATCCAGTTGCAAAAAGTCTTACAGGCTTTAATGAAAAAAATGCACCTGGGAAAAAAATTTATGAAATTTTTGATATTTACAATCTTACAACAGGACTTAAAATTCCAGACCCTTTTAAAACTGCCCTTCGTTTCGGAAAGGCGGCCGATAATTTTGGGAGAAGTCTTCTAAAATCAAAAAACGGCCAAGAATATATTATATCATTTACAGCTGTACCAATATTTGATGATAATTCAGAAAAAAAAGGTGTTGTAATTGTTTTCAGGGATCTTACATCTTCACATGAAAAAGATATTAAACTGATTGAAAAGGAAAAAAATTACAGAATAATTTTTGAGCAGTCAAACGCCTCAATTATTGTTGTTGATCCTTTTACATATAGAATTATTGACTGTAACAGAAAAACCTTTGAACTATTCCAGATTGAAGAGGATGAATTAGAAAGAATAAACTTCACTGATTTTTTTAAAAATGAAAAAAATATTCCTGATTTTGCAAATTTGACAGAAAAGCCGGAACAATATGAATCAGAGCTTCTTTCTCTTAACAGAAATATTTTGTACTGCATGGTAAATCTTCAGATAATAGACCATGAGAATCAGAAAAGAATTCTTGCCGTAATAACAGATATTTCATCAATAAAAAAAATGCAGGATAAAATTATTGAAACCCAGAAAATGGATTCAATTGGAAATCTTGCAGGAGGTATTGCCCATGATTTTAATAATAAACTTGCAGGTATTCTGGGTTATGCATCTATGCTTGGAGAAATGGAAGATAGAAAAGACAAAAAGGAAATTATTACAAACATAATTCAGTCTGCCCAAAGATCCGCAGAAATTACAAAAAATCTTCTTGGTTTTGCAAGAAAAGGTAAAAATATTTTAGAACCCTGCAATCTGAATATTATGGCTGAAGATGTAGTTTCAATTATTAAATCAGGCATATCAAGTGAAAAAAACATATCTTTCAATTTTAATTTTGCAGATGACCTTTACTCAATTGATGCAGACCCTTTACAGATAAAACAGGCTGTAATGAATATTTGTCTCAATGCTGTTGAGGCAATTGAAAAAAACGGTGAAATATTAATTGAAACAAAAAATATCAACAAAAGCAGGGTAGAGCTTTCAATAAAAGACTCTGGTTCAGGAATTCCTGAAAAAATTAAATCAGGAATATTTGAGCCTTTTGTTACAACAAAAAATAATTCTGAAATGACAGATGGAAGGGGGTTAGGGCTTCCTGCTGTTTATGGAATTATAAGAAATCATAACGGTTCAATTGAATACAGTTCCAGAGAAGGAAAAGGCACTGTTTTTAAACTGAGCTTTCCAAAGGGATTCAAGCAGTCTCAAAAAATTGAAACTCTTAATTATGCAGATGGATACGACAAGAAAACAATTCTTATAATTGAAGATGAGGAAATTTTAAGATCAATGCTTGAAAATATTCTTCAAAATTATAAATTCCATGTTCTCAAGGCTTCAAACGGCCAGGAAGGAGTTGAAGTTTTCAAACAGAATAAAGATATAATTTCAGCTGTAATCCTTGATATGAAAATGCCTGTAATGAATGGGAAAGAAGCTTTTGTTGAACTGAAAAAAATTGATTCCTCAGTAAAAGTACTTATTTCAACCGGATACGGCAATAATGAAGAAGCCCAGGAAATTTTAGATCTTGGTGCAATGGAGCTTTTAACAAAGCCTTATCAGATGAAAGATCTTATGGACAAGCTTAAAAAGCTAATCATCACCTGATAATACTTGTCAAGATGTACAAGAAACAGTTGATTAAGATATTCCAGCATTAACAACCCGGTTTCGACCCTCTTTTTTTGCAGCATACAGACTGTTGTCAACACGGGTCAGAAAAACTCCTGTTTTTTCCCTTTGTTTTAATTGCCCAACCCCCATGCTGACTGTGACCGGCTTCTCAAGGCCAAAATCATGATTTTCAATATTTTCCTTTAAAGTATTCATTATTTTAAAGGCATCCTGATGACGCGTATTTGGAAGAACCATTAAAAATTCCTCTCCGCCCCAGCGCCCAAAGTGATCTGTTTTTCTGATTGATTTTTGTACAAAATCAGCAAGTTCCTTTAAAACCATATCTCCCTTTATATGTCCGTAAAAGTCATTTATGGATTTAAAATAATCAATATCCATGATTACAAGGGAAAGAGGTTCTCCAAGTATAACAGATTTCTGGTTTTCAATTTCAAGTCGTTTTTCAATTGACTTTCTATTGAATATTCCAGTGAGGTGATCATAAGTTGCAGCATATCTTAGTTTTTCATTTAGTATTTTCAGCTTTTTTGCATACCTTCTCAGACTTATCTGCCGCCAGATCAGAAAAATAAAAACAACACATGCAACAATAAAGGCTTTTAACAAAAAATCCTTGTTAAAAAACTGATTTGCAACTTCAATATCAAACCATTTTTTATATAAGTTGATCTTTTCCTGCTCGGAAAGAGAATTTATGCCTTTATTTAAAATTGACAGAAGAATATCATTTCCTTTTCTTACCCCGGTTTTCATCTGATTTTCCTGGGGAACAGAACCAGCAATTTTAATATTTTCCAGAGCATGTGCCTCAATGGTATTGATTATTGTTGGAAGGCTGTCAATGGTTGCAAAGGCCTTTTGTTCGCTCACCAGCTTCAGTGCTTCTCGTGTGTTTTCAACTTCAATGATATTTATGTCGGGATGGTTTTTCTTTACGTATTCAGTAATGAAAAAGTGTGCCTGAAGTGCAATTGTTTTTCCATACAATTCCGAATAATCTGCAATAAAAGCAGCATCATTTCTTGCTGCAATGACTGTTGCAAAGTTAAAATAGGGCTGGGTGAAGTCTATAAAAGATTTTGATTCACTTGTTTCATTCATGAGAGGGATAACTTGACATCGTCCATTACTGATAAACTCAAGACTTTGATCCCAGGTATCTGTAGGAATAAGATTTAGTTTGAAACCTGTTCTTTTTGAAAGCAGATTTATGAGATCAGCAGACAATCCGCTGTGAACACCGTTGTCATCAATAAAATCCAATGGGGGCCATGAAGGATCAACACAGATGTTAATCTTATTATTAAGGTACAAGTATTCCTTTTCTTTTACTGTGAGGTTAACCATGCTTTTTTCATATATTTCAGCAGTATCAAGGAGCCATTTTTTTCTGATACTGTGAAGTTCCTCATCGGAAATTGCATTGAGGCTTTTTTGTATCACATTAAAAAGAATTTTGTTTTCCTTAAGGGTTGCAATGGACAAGCTTGTGATAAACGGGTCTTCGCTGATGTGAAATGCCAGGCGGATATCTGTAATCATCCTTTGTGACATTATATAATCTGCTACTCCGATTTCTTCTATAAAACCATCGGCTTTTCTGGAGTGAACCATATCAATGCATTCAAGAATATCTCTGACCGGCATTGTCCTGATATCAGGATGATATTTGGGAAGATTAATTTCCAGATCAAAACCTGCTGGAACTGCTATTGTTTTATCTGCCATATCTTTAAGATTAAAGAATTTTTTCTGATTCTCTTTTTTTACAAGCACACCAGTAAGACTTTTTGCATATGATGTGGTAAATCTCAACAAATCCCTTCTTTCGGGTATATCAACAATATTAAGCATTACATCGAGTTTTTTTTCACCCATCATTTTAATGAATTCATCCCAGCTTGGGCCTGTTACGTATTCAATTTTAAGGCCGGAAATTTCTGAGATTCTGTTCATTACATCAATGCTGATACCCTGAGGCTTGCCGTTTTCATAAAAATTGAAAGGAGGCCAGTCTGTCTCGTTATGCACCCTGATTATTGGTTTTTTTTCAAGAAAATCCAGTTCTTCCTGATTGAATTCCAAGGCTGTTGTGACGGAGCAGAAAAGCAAGTTGATTATTGTGTAAATAATTAAGGGTAGAAAATAAAATTTGCAGTACATGACAGGCTCCTTAATTTTTTTCTTGTTGATTAACTAATCTAATACTAGATATTGGTCAACGTATTTTGAGCCTTTTATTCTATAAAACAGGGAGGGGGAGCAAAACCCTTATCTGGTCAGCGTGGCAGCTCGGTGCCTTCATTCATAATCCGGATGTATTCGACGTAAGAATAAAGACGGTTTCTTTTTTGTCCCGTCACCTCTTTGAGAATTCCGAGTTGTTCCAATTCGCGCAGGCAGGCATTGACGGTCGCCGGTGAGAGCTTGGTCTTTTCCTGAATCCAATTCGGAGAGGACATCGGACGTTCCAGCATTGCCTTATGAATCAGGTGTGCAGAGCCGGAGATGCGTTTCAGTCCATTAATCAGTTGGCCGTCCATAGCTGAAAGCCTCATTAATTGCTGCGCTGTATCAACCGCCTGCGTTGCGGTGTGAATGACCGCATCAGCAAAAAAATGCAGCCATTTCTCCCAATCACCGGTCAGGCGGACCTCATTCAACAGCTCATAGTACCGCTGCCGATGAGTCTTGAAATACAAACTCAAATACAGCATCGGTTCTTTGAGCACCTTCTCGGAACAAAGCAGCAAGGTAATGATCAAACGCCCCAGACGTCCGTTGCCATCGAGAAATGGGTGAATTGTCTCAAACTGAACATGGGCCAGCGCCGCTTTGATCAAAACCGATGTTCTCTCCGGCTGATCGTGTAAAAACAACTCCAGCTTACCCATGCACTCCTGAACATATTCCGGAGGGGGAGGCACGAAAGCCGCAGTGCCGGGGCGACTGCCACCTATCCAGTTCTGGCTTCTACGAAACTCGCCCGGATCGCATTCTTTGCCGCGTCCCTTCGACAGCAGAACACTGTGGATTTCTTTCAGCAATCGAAGCGATAGCGGAAAATCCTCATTCAACCGGTTCAAGCCATGATTCAGCGCTGCTACATAATTACTGACCTCCTGTACGTCATCCAGCGGCACACCCGGTTGATGTTCAAACTCGAACAGCAGCAGATCGGAAAGGGAAGACTGAGTTCCCTCGATCATCGATGAAAGAACAGCCTCTTTCCGAACATACATATAAAGGAAAAGTGAAGTGTCAGGGAGCAGCACTGAAACGCTGTCCAGACGACCGAGAGCCAGCAGTGCCTGATCAAACCTTTCCCGAAGCTCTGATGACCATTCAATAGGTGGTGTTGGCGGCAACGGAGCCGGAACAAAAGCTTTCGCATTCTCGCCAACCGTCGAGATGGGAATATAATGGCCTTGCAGATCTCGATTCATACTCTTATTTCACTTTTTAAATTAACTAATTCTTTATTTTAATTTATTACCAAAACTAAAATAAGATAGTGGTGAGTCATTGTCAAGGGGGCTGTTCGAGAATGACCTTCAGACTCGGTTGGAGGATTGATGTACATCCTCTATGCAGTGCAGACTTGCTGATTTTTGGAAAGGTAAATCCGTGTTAACTTCGCTTTGCCAGCGATCCGAACCCAAATTGCCTAAATCGGCCGTCTGCTGGTGCCGTGGGTTGGGAAATCGCATTTTTAACCCTTTCTTGAAGGCCACGTCACCGGGCATGTTTTTCATCAGGTGTAATCGGGCGGTTTTGAACTCTTTGTTTTTTGCAACCCAAAAATGACCCCTCTTTGCAACCGAAATTTGACCCACCTGAGTTAAAAAAAATTAATAATTATCCACTACCTTACAGTTTGTCGAAGTCTCCGCCGTTGCGGCCGGGAACGTACGGAGCCCACGCGACTGGTGTTCCCGGCCGCAACGGCGGGCAGGTCATTAAATTGCATTCTAATTCCTTTCTTTTAAAGTTTCTGAAAGTCTGTAACTGTTCCATGGGCAATTTATTACATGAGCCCTGTGGGTTACGCGGTCAAGCAGTGTAAAAGGGGTCAAGTCTACTCTTGACTCATGTGAACAAACACATGCTTTAAAGCAAGAGTGCTATTTTTCATTCTTTCTGAGCAAGGCGAGTCAAGGGTATATCTGCCCCCTTTACGTACTCAGTCAATAGAACTTTTAACAAATTAAAAATTTCATACAATCAAAGGTGTTGCAAAAAAAAGCAAGCAAGATTTTGCTTCTTTTATAAGATAAGCTATTATAAAACCTGGCTTATAGTTATAATAAACAGTCTTGAAAAAAGAATGAAATCTGATAAGGAATTAAACAATAAAGTGAGGGAAATCAATTTAAGTGGCTATTGGGCCAAGAGTAGACTTGACCCCTTATGAAAATCAGCGTTCTCATAGAATACCATTTTTAATATTTTTTTTTGTATGCTATTTTAATGATATGGATATTATAGGAGAACAAAAAATGATTACTTTACCTTTAAAAAGCATGACTCTAAATGAAAAATTTTTGGCTATTGAAATGATATGGGAAGATATCTGTCATACTTCAGCTGATTTCCCTTCTCCGGCATGGCATGAAGCTGTTTTGAAAGAAAGGGATGAAAGAATTGCAAAGGGACAGGATAAACTTATTGATTGGGAAGTAGCAAAAAAACAACTGAGAGAATCTTTATAATGAAGATTCAAATATCTGATTCAGCTTGTGATGATTTAAATGAAGCCCAGTTATTCTATGAATCTCAATGTGAAGGGTTAGGAAGCTATTTCCAGGAATCTATCTTTGCAGATATTGACTCTCTTAAATTTTATGCGGGAATTCATTTTATGGCTTTTGGAAAATATAGACTTTTATCAAAAAGGTTCCCCTATGCTATATATTATACAATAAAATCTGATACCGTAATTGTTTCAGCTGTATTAGATTGCAGAAAAAATCTAGAATTGATTAAAAAAAGATTGAAATGAGAACAACCAGGTGGAAGGGACGCTTTCCGCTACGCTCCAGGCACACCAGACCTAGACGTTATAGTGTTTTAATTGTAAGTGCTCAACAAACCCCATCTACAAAAGTCTAAAAAGACCATTTATAATACAAGCCATGAAAAATAAAACCATGGAGGCTTGTAAAAATGGAATCAAAGTCAAAACGCTCAAATTCAGAGCTTAAAAGTTTCTGGACAACCCATATATCAAAGTGGGAAGTATCCGGTCTGACCCAGGCAGAGTATTGCAGAATAAACAATCTTAAAAAAACCAGATTTACCTACTGGAAGATAAAACTGCAAAAAGAAAATTTGCCGCTTTCAGTTGTAGAAATCAGCCAGGCGTCAATAAAACAGGTTTTTGGAATAAATAAAAATTCATCCATAACCCTGCATTCAAAATCTGGCTTTCATCTTGACATTCCTGATAATTTTTCTTCTGCTGCCTTGAAGCAGATCCTTCTGGTTTTAAAGGAGGTATGATGTTTGAGCTTGCTGCAGCTATAAGAGTATATCTGGTTATTGGAGCAACAGATATGAGAAAGTCAATAAACGGTCTAAGCCTTATTGTTTCAGAATATTTTAATCTTGATCCGTTTTCCGGACATATGTTTGTTTTTACCAATAAAAAGAAAAATATGGTTAAAATTTTATACTGGGATACAAACGGTTTTTGCCTTTGGCATAAAGGAGCATGGGCAAGTGCTGTGCTATACAGCATTATTGAAACTGCAAAAGCAAACAATCTTGAACCCTACTGGTATCTTCGCCATCTGCTGGAAAAACTTCCTGATGCACTTCATGAAGAAGATTATAAAGCTCTTCTTCCTCAATACATTGACAAAAATGTACTGCCGGATATAAATTCTATTTCATAAATTTTTGGGTTTGAATAGATGGGGTTTATTGAGCGGTTCTTGGCCTTGACAGCAGCAATGGTAATGTATAGCATTGATGTATACATTATTGGAGGTGTTACATGGTAAGAACACAGATTTATCTCACAGACCGTCAAAAAACTGAATTAGATATAATTTCAAAAACTTTGGGCAAAAAGCAAAGCGAGCTTATCCGTGAAGCTGTGGATCGCCTCATAGATCAAACTGGTCGCATCAGGCGTGAAAGCATATTGCGGGAAGCTGCTGGAATCTGGAAAGACCGTGTTGATCTTCCTGATTACAGCACAATACGCTCTGAATGGGACAGGGGTTGATTATGGCTGATTCCTTTCTTCTTGACACAGATGTCCTCATAGATTTTTTGCGTGGCTACGATAAGGCAGTAGATTTTGTAACGGCAAATTCCCATAAAATTATTTTGTCTTCTATCGTTGTTGCTGAGCTCTACGCTGGTGTAAAAGGAGATGCGGAACTAACCGCATTAGACAATTTTATCTCTTTGTTTACTGTTATCCCGGTTACCTCTGAAATTGCCAGATTAGGCGGTCTTTTCAAGCGTGATTATGCCAAATCACATGGTGTTGGCCTTGCAGACTCAATCATTGCTGCAACTTGTAAATCTGAAAATACAGCACTAAAGACCCTGAATGCAAAGCATTACCCAATGATGAAGGGTTTAAAACCAGCATACAAAAAGTAAAAAACCAACAATTGCTTCCACCGGACCGGGCTACAGCTTGTCCGTTTTGGAAGCATTTAATTTTTGAACCTTTTCTGCACATCAGCACGGCGTCTCGCCGGCTGGCCGGTGAAGCACACGTTGGGTACCTGATCGAGAATTCAATCTGACCACCTCTCAACTATGGATCAAAGTGCAAGACAAACCTTTTTGATCTAAAGCTATTAAGACCTAAATCGTTTGTCTCTCAAATATAGGTCAAAATGCAAGACAAACCTTTTTGATCTAAAGCTATTAAGACCTAAATCGTTTGTCTCTCAAATATGGATCAAATTGAAAGACAAACGATTTTAATCTGAATCTATTAAAATCCATCCATATTGACTATAAAATTTTTAAATATATTGACATCAATTCATTTTGTATTTAATATATTCAAAAATAATAACGTCAAAATAACAGAGAGCAATATATGGAACATAGTTTAGAAAATGCAGTCAACTATCATTACGACAAATTCCCACCAAAGGATTTGGATTATGCACAATTTGTGGAGCCTTTAATAAAAGCGACTGATGCAGTGGCTCGATATGACCAAATGTTGAAAAATATGCACAACAGCGAAATTCTCTTGGCTCCGTTACGGAATCAAGAGGCTGTAATTTCATCAAGAATGGAAGGTACGATAAGTACCATGGATGAAATTCTTAAATATGAAGCTGACCATGACGCTGAAACAGGGGACGCTGCAAAAGTAAGATCTGAAGTAATCGAAACCATCCTTTATCAAAGAGCCTTGATGGCTGCTCAAAAAGCTATGACTGATGGGTATCCACTATCCCAATCATTCATTAAAGGCATCCATCAGCGTTTACTGTCTTTTGGTCGGGGTGCTTCTAAATCACCAGGTCAGTTAAAGAACGAACAAAATTATTTGGCAGATAAGTTTAAAAAAAAAATATTATTTATCCCTATAAGTCCTGAAAAACTCCAAGAAGGATTAGATAAATTATTTCAATATATAGAACAAAGTACACACCCTGCACTGGTAAAAACGGGTATTGCTCATATTGAATTTGAGGCATTGCATCCTTTTAAAGATGGTAATGGTCGCATTGGTCGTATGTTGATTACATTAATGATGTGGTCTTCGGGCATAATATCTGCACCCCACTTTTATATAAGTGGGTACTTGGAAGATAATAAAAATCTTTATATTGACACAATGCGAAAAGTATCTGGCCATGGGGATTGGGAAAGCTGGTGTGGTTTTTTTCTTGAAGCTGTTGAAAAACAAGCTATTAGAAATCTTTCTATTGCAGAGGATATACGGACACTTTACGAAGAGATGAAGATTGTATTTTCAGATGTTCTTTCTTCTAAATGGAGTGTCAATGCATTGGATTTTGTGTTTACAAATCCAGTATTTAGAAATAACAAATTTACAACTAAAAGTGGTATCCCTACAGCAAGTGCAGCAAGATTTGCCAGGGTTTTATTAGATAAAAATCTTATCCTTACATTAGAAGAAGCATCTGGTAGAAGGCCTGCATTATACTCTTTTGAACCTTTAATGAAGCTTGTGAGAGTATAAATTACC
>JACKCP010000030.1 GCA_020633955.1 Desulfobacteraceae bacterium
CCAGACGAGGTTATCTTGATGTGGTAGCGGAACTAAAAGAACGTTTTCCAAACCCTGATCAAATCATTAAAGAAGAGGATAAAAAGGATTTTGTAAAATTATTTGGTGAATATTTGCGCCTGGACAATGCTTTGCAAAATTATGATGAATTTATAAATTTAAAAGACTTTCAGGATTTAGATATCAACGATCCTGATGCAGTAGAAGATTTTAAAGCCAGCCACTATCTTGAAGAAGATGACTTGGCAGATATGCAAAATATTAATATCCCTGATGAGCGTACTATCCAAGATTACCGTTCAACTTATAATGATATTCGGGATTGGCTTGCCAATGAAAAATTATCTGATGAAGAAGAAATTAGCACCATTGATTGGGATGATGTGGTCTTTGAAGTAGACTTGCTTAAATCACAGGAAATTAATTTGGATTATATTCTGGAATTAATTTTTGAAAATAATAAAAAGCTTAAAGATAAATCAATTTTGATTGATGAAGTACGCCGTTTAATTCGTGCCAGTGTTGGTAACCGTGCCAAAGAAAGTTTGCTTGTTGATTTTATTAACCAGACTAATCTTGATAAGATTCTTGACAAAGCCGACATTATTGATGCTTTTTTTGCTTTTGCACAGACTGAACAACAACATGAAGCAGAAGAATTAATTAGTGCTGAAAATCTTAATAAAGAAGCTGCTAAGCGTTATATAACTGCATCCTTAAAACGAGAATATGCCAGTGAAAACGGCACTGAGTTAAATGCAATACTTCCTAAAATGAGTCCACTTAATCCGCAATATTTAACTAAAAAACAAAGTGTATATCAAAAAATTGCTGCTTTTGTGGATAAGTTCAAAGGTGTGGGAGGGGTTATTTGATTAAAAAATTATGTGGTAATAATTTTAAAATTATCATCAGAACCCTGTAAACACAACATTTGACATGCCCAAACCTATATAAATATGGTTTAATATTTTGTGGTCAAAGCACAACTGGTAGTGAGTTTACCGTTTTTTTGCCATAATTAAAGCCTGCTATATAGACTGGGCATGTTTATTCCAAAAAACAATTAAATTCTCATTGACTGTCTTCCGTAAAATTTTGTTTTAAAAAACTTTTATTTTGTAAATTACTCTTCTTCTATAATTTTATATAACATTTCATTATCAGATAGATTATTAACTGCTAATTTATGACTGCTAATTTTTTCCTTTAGCATAGTTTTTTTTCTCTCTTTTTTATCAGGGGAGATTTTGTCCAAGCCGTCAAAGAAATAATTTAAAAAATTTTTATATTCATTAATTATGCAAGTTAATTGCATCTCGTTGTACTTAAGTGAATTAATTAAGTTTATATAAACATAAATAAAATAAGATTTATGGTTTTGATATTTATTCAAATTAAGTTTTGAATAAATCATAAGAAAATCGATTATCCATATATATGGCTTGAGATCTGTCCTGATTTCAGGTTCTTTTTCCAGCGGGTAAAATTGAATCTGGTTAACAGGGAATTCATTAATTGGGCTTAAAAAAATATTACTGTTATAACCGCAAAGAAGTCTGTTTTTATATTTATCTGGTAATTTTTCAGGAGGCAAAACAAAATCTAATGATATCTCATCTTTTTTACTTATAAATGCCAGGTTTAATATCGTGAGTTCATAAGTTGATAGCTGTTGAAGAAAATAACCGTTTTTATTAAAAAATTCTATTGGTTGCAGTTCTCTGATATCGAAATTAACATCCAGGTTTGGGTCATTGTTAATAATAGATATTTTTTCTTCAAATCCCGAATCCTCAATAAATTTATTGAATCTGAACAAAAGATCTTCATGATTAAAGTAAGCAAGTTCAGCAGAGGTTTCATTTTGTTTTATTTCATGAATAAAGCACAAAGTTTCAATAAATTGATTTTCACATATGTTGAAATGTTCATCAATATTCATATTGTAATTATCATATAAAATCTCAGACAGCATATTTAAATATTCTTTTTTAGACATTTTTTCAACTATCTTAAACATGAAGCTCCTTTTAGATTAAAATAATAATAAAAATAATCAAATACAAAAAATTACTTATAATAAATATACGGTTATATCGGTTGAGTTATTAAAACTATGCCATACTTCTTAAGAGGTCTTCAGCCTGATCATAAGAATCAAGATTTGAAACCGAATAGCCTCTGTCATCTTCAGAGTCAAAGAAGTCTATTACAAATTTAGGCTGATTTCCTAAAATTTTTTTAGTGGGTCAATTTTATGCTGTGAAAACTACGCATTTTTAACATTTTTTATATAATAATCCCATTTTTTTTATGGATTCAGAAGCTGAAAATTAAAAAAAATATTCCGATCTTACCATGATAATCCGACCTGACAGGCGTAATGTAAAAGTTTATGATGTCTGGAACTCCGGCTTATATTTTTCCCATTCAAAGCAGGTTATATTTTTTTCATCACAGTAAAACCAAACACCAATAAGATAAATTTTTTCAAAGTCTGAAACAAATTTTTCATGTTTTTTTTATTCTTTATCTGCAAAAATTCAATTTTCATCTCTTTTCATATATAAAACAAAAGAGCTTGATGAATTTTTGCCGGATTTTAAGGAAGCTGTTTTTCTTGAGTCCTGATATGCAGACTTGTCCTGGAGTTATTAAAAGCTAAACTATGCCATACTCCTTAAAAGTTCTTCAGCCTGATCATAAGAATCAACATTTGAAACCAAATACCCTTTGTCGTCTTCAGATTCAAAAAAATCTACTACAAATTTAGGCTGATTTCCCAAAATTCTTATGGCATTTTCCATCCCGAGTTCTTTTAGTTTTTTTTGTCCAGATTTGAAAATTTCAACATCTTCTTCTGTAACTGTACTCCAGTCAGTAGAAAAATTTCTAAGATCATTTATGCAGATAAACCCTTTTTTAAGTTTTGCTGCCTCTTTTTCAACCTCTTTTGCAAAATTATTATAATCTTTTTTATCAAGCTCTCCAGGAGCAAGGTATAAAATATTTTTATCTGTATTCGACCAGATTTCTTTACTCATAAAATTCTCCGATTTATTTAAATTGTTTGTGAAGCAGAAAGAACATAGCAACAAAGCTTTGTGTGGTCAATCTGGTTTTAAAAGATACTTGAGTGTTTAGGGATCGTTTTCTTAATTTGCTTAAGTAGTTGCTGAACGAAAACGGCCTTTTTTGTCCATTTCGGCGTCAGATTAAAAATTTAATCCTCAAAATACTCAATGTATTCATGCGGTTAAAATTTCATCTTCCTTGAACTGAACAAAAAATTCTCGTTTTCGGCCAATCACTAAGTATTGATTATAAAAAAAGCCGGAATAAAAATTAAAATTCCGGCTTTATTAAATATCTTCTCTAAAATTTTTACAATACAAATTGAAGTTTTTATATCTTGTTTAATCTTTTTGGGTTGTTTTGAAAATTTTGTGCTTTTAATTTTTATTAGATTTAAACTTTAAAACTGGAAACCTGTTTTTTTATTTTATCTGTAATTAAAGATTGGGTTTGAACAGTTTCAAGTGTTTTATGGCTGCCATTTTTTATTTGTACAACTGAAGCACTTACTGAGTTTATGTCATGTGCAATTTCTCCTGACAAAGAATTTATTTGATGGCTTTTTGTATTTGAATCATCAACATAAGCTGATGAGGTGGAAAGGTTTGAAGAAACTTCCCTTACTGCTGCTGATTGTTCTTCTATTGCTGCTGCAATTGCACCTACAATTTCATTTACGTTGTAGATTGAATCAACAATTACTCCCATATCTGTTTCTGCTTTTTCTGAAGCACCCTGAATCCTGCTGATCCTGGTACTTATACTGTTTGTTGCTTCAGATGTCTGTCTGGCAAGTTCTTTTATTTCATTGGCAACAACTGCAAAACCTTTTCCTGCTTCTCCTGCTCTTGCTGCCTCTATGGTTGCATTCAAGGCAAGAAGATTTGTTTGTTCAGAAATATCATTAATAGTTTCGGTCACCTTCCCAATTTCAACGGCTGCAGTTCTCAGCTCTTTCATAATTAATGCAAAACCATTGGCTTTTTCTGCTGCATCTTCTGACTGGGTGTTGGCCTGTGATGTGCTGGAGGCTATTTCAGATATGGTAGCAGACATTTCTTCCATTGCTGAAGCAACAGAATTGAGATTTTGAGCTGCATTTTCCATGCTCTCAGCCATTGTTTTTGCAGATGCGTTCATTTCTTTTGCTGCCATGGCAACATTTTGTGAGCTTAAACTTGATTCATCTGCACCTTGAGCTGTTTGCTGTGCAATTTTTTTAAGGTCTAGGGTAGAAATTGAAAGAGCTTCAGTGTTTTGTGCTATTTCAGAAATCATCTGTCTCATGTTTTCTGCAAACAAATTAAAGGTTTTTGAAAGCTTTGCAAGCTCATCCCTGCCTTTTACTGGAAGTCTTTTTGTAAGATCTCCCCGGCCTTGTGCAATTTCATCCATGGAATTTTTTACATTATTTATATTTTTAATTATATTGATAACTAAAAAAATTATAAAAGCTGATGTTGCAGCAAGTGTAATTGCCGTAACCAGTAAAGCTGTCAAAATTTCAGACTTCATATCACTTACAGTTTTATTCAGCCTTGATTTCATTTCCTCAAGACTTTTATTAACAATATTTCCAATATCATCTATTTTTTTTGAAACAGGTTTCCAGAATGAATCCGGCTTTATTCCAAAATTTCCTGTTCCTGCCTTGATTAGAACTTCATTAAAAATTCTGTTTGTTTCATTCCATTCAAAGCTTGATTTATTGCTATCTAACTCATTTTTAATTTCAGAAGATAATGTAAGTGCCGGTGATTCAAGATTTGTGTCTGTCGTAGCTTTAAGTGTAATAACATGGGAGAAGTCATCTTCTGAAACTTTTGTATTTTTTGCAAGAATACTGCTTATATTTGCACGGAGAAGGCCTGCATTTTCCTTGGCTATTTCCAAAACAAGAAGACTTGTCATGACTTTTCCAAATCCCCTTACTGTTTTTGCATTGGCAGCCAATGACTGCATTTCAAGAAGATTGGATATAACTTCTGTGTATTCTTTGACCTGTCGTTTCTGTAAATCAGGATTTTGTGTTTCATATCTTTTTCTTATGTGGTTGTGTTTGGTTTTCAGGTCTTTTGTATTTTCAAAGGCATTGTTTTTTTTTATTTTTGAATTAGTTCTTATTATTTCCCAGTTTTCCAGGGATAAATCTGTTTTTTTTCTTAAATTTTTTACAGAATCAAAACTGCTTCCCTTGTTTAAAAATAGGGCTGTGCGGCCTCTTTCTCTCTGGAGATGCCCTATAATTTCTGAACTTAAAGACTGCATCTCAATATTAGCTTTCATGTGATTAAGTATTTTGATTTCATTTAGCTTTTTTTTAATGTTAATACTTTGGCTGAAAAAAAGGATTAAAAGTGGAACAAGGCCTGCAAGGGTAATTTTTTTTGCAATGGTAAGATTGTTCAGGTTCATTTAGAGTCCTTTATTTTTTATTTGATAGATTTTGATAGTTATTATTTAAAGAAAAACTTTTTAAAGTTTATTAAACTTAGAAAATTTAGTCAATTGAGTTTTAAAACCATAATATCTTTTAATTTATTCTTTCCCTAAGTTCTGATTTGCTGTTAGTTTAAAAAACTGCTGCTTGAATTTTTTGTTGGCACAGAGATTGAATTATAAAGTGGACCCCATGTCAAGACCGATTTGAATAAAAATTAAGTTACATATAAATAAATGCGTCTCCTGTATTTTTTTAAAAAAGTTGAAATAAAAAAAATCCCTGCTACCATAAAAAAATCAGTTCGGAGGATAAGGCAATGCTGGGAAGCAACCTGAGCGCCGAGCTGATGACGGAAGCATGGGGCAGTTTTTCATGACTGCCCTTTTTCATGCTTCTGTCCTTAAAGCGTTAAATCCCGGGGGTATGGGGGCTGGCCCCCATTAAAATCAGACAAACTACCTTATTGTTAAAGATCAGGTGGAAAGATAAACGTATTCAGGCGTTTTATAATTTAAAGACTGATGAGGTCTTTCCTGATTATAAAATTTAAAATACATTTTAAGAGAGCTGTATGCATCCTTCATATTTGTATAATCTTTTATATAAATTTCTTCGTATTTTACTGTTCTCCATAACCGTTCAACATAGATATTATCAAGAGCTCTTCCTTTAGAATTCATGCTGATCTTAATACCTCTTTCAATAAGCGGCTTTAGAAAATTTTGTGCTGTATACTGACATCCCTGGTCAGTATTGAAAAATTCAGGCTCTGATATATCCAATGCCTCTTCCAGAGCCGCTATACAAAAAGAGTTGTCAAGACTGTTGCTGAGTTTCCATGACAGCACATATCTACTGTGCCAGTCAATTACCGATGTTAAATAACCAAATCCTTTACCTATGCGAATATAGGTAATGTCAGTACTCCAGACACAGTCTGGTTTCTGTATTTTCAGTCCTCTAAGTAAATAAGGATATATTCTATGGTCTTCATTCCTCCTGTTAAATTTGGGTTTAGGGTAGATAGCTTCTATCCCCATTTCATTCATTAATTTTTGAACTCTTTTACGATTAACAATATAGCCTTTCTGTCTTAAAAAATTTGTAAACCTCCTGCTGCCATAAAAAGGTGTTTTAGTATGTTGCTCATCAATCATATCCATGAGCTCAAGGTCTTTTGGATCTCTTAATTTGGGCTTATAATAAAGAGCTCCTTTAGATACTTCAAGAAGCTGACATTGCCTGTTAATACTGATATTGTCATGTTCTTTATCAACAAGGTGTCTTCTCTCAGGAATTGATTGAATCAACCTTTTTTTTTAGCCACTCATTTTCAACTGTGAGCTGGCCTATTTGTTTATAAAGTTCCTCAATTAACTTTTCATGATCTTTATTGTTTTTATTTGTTTGAGAAAAAACTCCAGGCAACCCTTCTATTGCTTCTTTTTTCCACCTCGTCAAAAGAGCTCTATGAACCTGATATTTTGAAGCAAGTTCTGTTACTGTTTCATGCTCTTTTATTACATCAATGGCTACTTTTGCCTTGAAGCTCCCACTGTAACTTTTCCTCATGGACCTCCTATTCTCTTTTATTTTTTTTAAATTTTTACCAGCTTATATGTCGCTTAGCAAATGGTTCAAATTTTGGGGTCCATTATAGGTGCAACCTTTCAGAATTACTTCCAAGACAACAAGGATTGAAACAAAAAAATCGGGGGCATGAATGGCAAGAAGGATAGTCTTTTAGAATTACTTCCAAAACTACTCATTTTTAACACTTTTATATAATAATCCAATTTTTTTATGGATTCAGAAGCTGAAAATTAAAGAAAATATTCCGATCTTACCATGATAATCCGACCTGACAGGCGTAATGTAAAAGTTTATGATGTCTGGAACGCCGGCTTATATTTTTCCCATTCAAAGCAGGTTATATTTCTTTCATCACAGTCAAATTCAACACCAATAAGATAAATATCTTCAAAGTCTGAAACAAATTTTTCATGGTATTTTTTATCTTTTATCTGCAAAAGAGCACTGCCCTGGTTTTCTGCATGCTGATTTACCTTAAACTCGAATACATAAACCCTGTCTTCAAACTTCACACTCATGTCAAGGCGGCCTTTGTTTGTTGTATCTTCTGCTTTTACATCAAAACCAAGTGCCGTAAAATAGCAGTAAAAAATTGAAGCATAATAGCCTTCATAACCCGAAAGCTGATTTTTTCTGTACCAGTCGTTAGGAATTGATGCAAAAAAGGAATGAAAAAGATCTTTTAAATCATCAATCCTGTTTGATTCTATTATTTCGTAGAGCTTAATTTTTGCTAAATCTTTTTTACTGACCTGATTTGAAAAATACTGGAGTATAAAGTCAGTAAGACTCATTTTTACTTCAAGGTTTGGATAGGAAAGATTGAATACCCTTGTATTCCCGAGTTCTCTAACCCCTTTTATGGTCAAATAACCTGTCTGAAACAAAATTGTTTCAAGCTCTATTATATCTATATCAAAACTGCTTAAAATATTGTCCGTTGCTTTTAAGTCTTCAAAATCTGCAATCGGATACTTTTTTTCCTTGATTATATCTATCAAAAAATTAGGAGTTGCGGACTGGAACCAGTAATTTCTAAATTCTTCACTATCGAGATAAAGCAGAATATCAAATGGGTTATATAGGTTTTCACCCAGAAAATTATAGCCGTCATACCATAATTTAATTTTTTCAAGATCTTTTCCTTCAAGAAGGTCATGAAATACAGAACATAAATTTTCCTGAGTATAACCGCAGATTTCCCCATATCTTTTATCAAGAGTTATATCTTTTAAATTATTCAACCCTGAAAAAAGACTTACCTTGGAGAACTTGCTTACACCTGTTAAAAAGGCAAACTTTACATATGCATCACTGTCTTTTATTACAGAGTATATATTTTTCAGGCCTTCTCTTATTTCATATGAAATTTTTTTGTCGGTTATATTATCAAGAAGAGGTTTGTCATATTCGTCTACAATAATTACAACACGCTTTCCTGATTTTTTACAAATCTTTGTTATCAGTTCGCTGAATCTGCCGGAAACACTGGCATTGTCAGGCTTAATATCAAAAGCATCAAAATATTCCCTGAAAATTTCAAAAGCCTTTTGATCAAGCTCTTCACGACTTTTTATTACACCGCCACCAAAACTAAGTAAAATAACAGGCGACTTATCTTCCCAGTTCCAGTTATCTTCAAGGTAAAGCCCTTTAAACAGATCTTTATTCCCCAAAAAAGCTTCCTTTAAAGTATCAGCAAAAAGACTTTTACCAAATCTTCTCGGTCTGGAAATAAAAAAATATTTTCCTTCATTATAAAGTTTATTTATATATGCGGTCTTATCTGCATAATAATAACCGTCTTTTATGATTTCCGAAAATGTAGAAATCCCTATTGGTAATTTTTTCATATCAAATTCCCGTATATTTTTCCCATTCAAAGCAGGTTATATTTTTGCTATGCATGAATGTGTACTGAACTATAAGGAACTAAAAAGAAATTTACAATACGAATAAAATATTTTTATCCGTATCCGACCAGATTCCTTTATCCATAATCTGAAAACAGGCTTATAGTTTTTTCATTATGGATTAGGGAAAACAGAACCATTAAAAATTAATTTGTCCGGATGGTATAGCAAAAGAATAGATATGACTCATAGATTAGTATATCGCTTTAATAAAGAGAAAAATATTTTAGAAATTCTTTCATGCAAAAGCCATTATGATTTTTAAAAAAATCTCTATTAAAAACTAAACTATGCCATACTTCTTAAAAGGTCTTCAGCCTGATCATAAGAATCAACATTTGAAACCGAATATCCTCTGTCGTCTTCGGATTCAAAAAAATCTACTACAAATTTAGGCTGATTTCCCAAAATTCTTATGGCATTTTCCATTCCAAGTTCTTTAAGTTTTTTCTGGCCTGATTTAAAAATTTCAACATCTTCTTCTGTAACTGTACTCCAGTCAGTAGAAAAATTTCTAAGATCATTTATGCAGATAAACCCTTTTTTAAGCTTTTTTGCCTCTTTTTCTACCTCGTTTGCAAAATTATGATAATCTTTTTTCTCAAGCTCTCCAGGTGCAAGGTATAAAATATTTTTATCCGTATTCGACCAGATTTCTTTACCCATAGAATTCTCCGATTTATTTAAATTATTTGTGAAGCAGAAAAGACCATAGCAACAAAGTTTTGTGCGGTCAATCTGGTTTTAACCTGTGTTCGGGGATATTTTTCTTAATTTGCTCAGCCACTGATTATAAAATCAGTATGCTGTATGCCAGATTATAGTTCATTTATTTTTATCCTTAATCATATTTCTGTACCATTTCTCATCCCCATAAGCCCTTTCAAGACAGTCAGGACACATTCCATGGCTGAATTTAGCATCAGAATGCTTTTGAATGTAAGATTCTATATGATTCCAGTTTCCGTTATCATCGCGTATTTTTTTGCAGGAAGAGCATATTGGCAGAAGTCCGCTGAGTTGTTTAACCTCATCAAGTGCTTTCTGAAGTTCCTTTGTTCTTATATCTACCTGTTTTTCAAGGTCTTGTTTCAGCTGTTTTTCAATTTCCAGAGCATGATTTTTTGCCTCTTCCTTCTGGTGGTTAAGTTCATTTATTCTGTCTGCCAGTGCAAGGCTTAGCATAATAATTTCAAAAACAGAGGCGATTCTCCATGAATATCTTGTGAAAAAGGAATTTGGAAGAAGTCCTAGATACATATCAATAAGAAATACAGAGGCTCCTGCAAGAACAAAAAGCCATGCTGTAAGAAAATATCTTGCTCTTTTAAAACCTCGTTTTAAAAAAAGTGCTGCTGTAAAAATTATTGTGGGAATTGAAAAAAGCCATGCCAGTCTGACAGGAACTTTGTAATCCACAAGAGGAAGAATGGATACAAAAAATGTATTTATAATACATAACAATGCTATGGACATGAAAATTTTATGTATTCTTGGGGCTGTTTTTTTGCAGTTGAAAAAAGAGTCTGCAAACATTACCATAAAAAAACATGTTACAGTATTGGCAATTCTTGTACCCCATACCTGCTGCCAGGGAGATTCAGGCCAGAGAAAAAGCTGGCCAAGTCCGTCGAGATATGCCCATAACCCAAGAAATGAAGCTGCATAAAGAACATATAAAAGATAGTTTATGTCCCTTAATGAAAAATATATGAAAAGGTTGTAAAAAATCGCAACAAAAAATGCAGAATAAAAAAAGCCGAGCAAAAGATATTCCACAGGAAGTTTTGATTCAAAGGCCTTTCTTGTATGAAGCTGGATTGATGTTTCAAGAATTGCCTCTGTTTTAAGCAGAAGATATAAAACCGTTTCTTTTTTCGGCTCCAGGTTTAACGCAAAATTTAAATGCCTGTGAAAATAATCTCTTTCACTTATTTTGTGAAGGTCTCCTGTTGTTTTGGATTTATATTCTCCGTCTTTTTCCGGATAATATAATGTTGCAGAGTTTATTGTTGAAGTACCAAGCTCAACAACTGTTTCAATTGCCTTTTCAGATGGGTTGTAAATTTTTATCCTGAGCCAGCATTCATGGTCTGGAACAACACCAAAATTTACCGGCTTTCCCATGGACGGCTTAAATCTTTTTTTATACTCATCTGAAATTATATCTTCAAATTGGACTGAACCGGTTTTATCAATATAATAAGAATAATAATTTTTAAGGTCATAATTTCCCGTGCCCTTTCCAAGTTCTAATCTGCCGGCTTCAAGGCAAAAGGCACTGGTAATGAAAAAACTCATACACAAATATGAAAATATTAAAATACTGTAAACTCTGTTCTTCATAACTCCCCGAAATCTTATAAATATTAAAACGCTTGTATTAATAAAATAAAATTTAAAAAAAATAAAGGCGTCATTATTTCTTGACAGGTTATGGTTTGTTGAATATAAATTTTAAGACCTTACAATATATATTTAAAGAAAAATTTATGGGAAGAAAAAGCAGGGCAGAGGAACGCATACCTCAAATTCTGGATGCATTTGAACGATGCATAGCAAAATATGGACTTGATGCCAGCTCCATACCTTTAATCGCCAGAGAAGCCAATGTAAAACACAGTATAATCAGGCACTATATTGGTAATAGAAATGATTTGATTGCAGCTATGGTCAATCGTTTTACTTCACATTATAAATCCCTGATTGTTCAGTCCATGAATGTGGAAAAATTATTTGATAATACTTCAGCACTTATTACCTATTTTTTTGATGAGTTTACAAAAAATGAATCAGAATATCTGGTTTTTTCTCAATTGTTTGCAGCTGCTGACAGAGACGAAGAAATTAAAAAAAGTCTGCTGAAGTTTTATAAGGAAATTGAATCACATGCTGTTGAGGTTATCTGCAGGCATCAGCCTGAACAGTCTGAAAAAAAAGTTGAATCCCTGGTTTATTCGTTAATAAGCCTTTGGCTTGGTCATACAAGGCTTTTTCATCTTGGGTTTGGTTCCGGCAAAATTAATGATGCTGCAAATGCTGCAGAGTTACTGACAAATAAAATAAGGAAATCATGATTATGAAAGAGTATTATAAGTACGATGGCCTTGCATTGGCTGAACTTGTCAGGGATAAAGAGATTCATCCCCTTGAACTTCTTGAATCTGCAATTGACCGTGCTGAAAAAATAAACCCTGATTTAAATGCAATTATTCACACATTTTACGACCGTGCCAGAAAAAAAGCATCTGAAATACTTCCCAAAGGTACTTTTGCAGGAGTCCCTTTTTTAATTAAAGACCTTATGGATAATTACAGAGGAGAACCAATGAGGATGGGGAGCCGCGGAGTTTTCTTTCATCCTCAGGAGCACAGTGAACTGGTAAAAAGATATTTAGATACAGGGGTAATACCTTTTGGAAAAACAAATACTCCGGAATTTGGCCTGACTATTACAACAGAGCCAAAACTGAGCGGACCTGCCCACAATCCATGGAAAAAGGGATACAGTACAGGAGGTTCATCCGGAGGTTCTGCAGCAGCTGTTGCAGCAAGAATAGTTCCAATTGCATCAGCAAATGATGGAGGCGGTTCAATAAGATTTCCCGCGGCATGCTGCGGTGTATTCGGCCTTAAACCGTCAAGAGGACTTACTCCAATGGGCCCTGATTTTGGAGAAGGATGGGATGGTGCAGCTGCCGGGCATATAATATCAGTATCCGTAAGAGACAGTGCTGCTATGCTTGATGCTGTTGCCGGCCCGGAAACAGGTTCTCCATATATGATATCAAGGGATAAAGGATCTTATCTTGAAGCCAGTATGAAAGATCCAAAACCATTGAAAATTGCATTTTCCAAAAAACCTTTTGTCAAAGCCAGACTCCATTCTGAAGCTGTAGAAGGTCTTGAAAAAACAGCAAAACTTCTGGAATCTCTTGGACATCATGTTGAAGAGGCTGAACCTTCAATCAATATTGACAGATTCTGGAAAGATTTTCTTGTAGTTGTTTGTGCTCATGTGGCCTTTATTACAGGTCAGATTAAAGCTCTTTACGGTAAAAAAGAATTTAAAAAGCTTGAAGTTTCCACCCGTAACATGGCAGCTATGGGACATTCCCTTAGAGCCTCTGATCTTGTTGAAGCAAAACAGGGGTGGCATGATATTCAGCTTGAAATGGGAAAATTTCTCAAGTCCTATGATATGTTTCTGACACCAACCCTTATATCTCCGCCAGCAAGGCACGGAGTGATTCCTCCTTCTTCAGCAGAAGAGTATATTATGGAAATAGGATCAGTTTTACCTGGAAGCCGGTTTTTTCTAAATAATGGACTGGTCAAAAAATTTTCATATCCAACATTAAGCAGAATCGGTTTTACAGCTCTTGGCAATATTACAGGGCTTCCAAGTGCTTCTGTCCCTCTTCACTGGACTTCGGACAATCTGCCCCTTGGTATGATGCTGACTGGAAGAATGTGTGATGAAAAAACAATTTTTAGTCTTTGCGGTCAGCTTGAAAGGGCACTGCCATGGGGGAACAAATGTCCGAACTGACTGCCTTGATGGCAAAGAACTTTAAGCAGCCATGTCTTAATAAGCTGTTTTTTTATAAAAAACAGCTGTTGACTAAAAATTGGTATCTGGATTAAATTCAAACTTTAACCAAAAAATAACGTAACTGTTCAGTTCAATTTAGAATTTTTTACAAAAGATCATATGGTTGCATTACCTTGAATTTCCTCAGGTTAAAGACTATAATCATGGAAAACAGCTTGAAAAATGGCTGTATCATCTAATAAAAATATGGAAATTTAAATGTTTGATACATGCCCGGTAACAGGCTTAAAAGTTTTTAAAGATTCAAACTGGCAGAACCTTT
>JACKCP010000031.1 GCA_020633955.1 Desulfobacteraceae bacterium
AACAGGCTGTAGTTCCCTGAAAATATTGCTATTATCTATTTTAACAGGTTTTAGTCTTATTGATGAGTAGTTAATTTTTTCTGTAATGTTATCAATTGGCTGTTTTATGCTGTATCCTGCAAAAAATATTAAAAATTCAAAAGTAATAAGAAATGAAGTCATGATAACTGTTATCATGTCAAAAAGAATCTGTCTTGATTGCAACTCAATGGTTTGGGGCGAAAGCCTCATATTAAGATACCCTGCAGGTTCATTTTTTTTATTATAAAAAAGAGGAAATATTATATCTGTATTTTGAGCTTGAAAAAAATTGTTAATTACATCAGTGCTTATAATTTTTGATTTTTTTTCACCTTTTTCAATTCTTCCCATTCTTTCATGATCTGCATAGTATAAAATATTACTTTCAAGGTCGGTGATTTCTATATATTCCAGTTCATTAACTCCTGAAAGAACATCTTTTATTGTATTTTCAAGCTTTATCAGTCTTGAAATCGGAATTCCAAAGTCAAGAACATACTCAATATCTTTTTTTATGTACTGGCCTAAATTTTCACATTTACTTTTTAGAGTTAAAATATAGCTTTCCTTAAAAAAAATATAGTTCTTGTAAGAATAAAAAAGCTGTCCGCACAATATTACAAAAATACAGACAATAAATATTTTAATTCTTAACCCCAAATCAATTTTCATTTTTTTTGCCCGTCAAATCAGCCGGCTCAATTAAAAGAGAGCAGATTTTAAAATATTTTAAAATTGTTTCATTTCTTTTTTGATATAACTGGTACAATGTTTCAAGTTCAGGATTTTCTTTCAAGTATGTTTCTACAACATCCCGTGATTTATTAATTTTATCTATGGTGTCGTAATTTAATATCAAAAAATCTTTTTTTAATGATTCTATTTCAGCCATGTTCTTTAAAAAAGAAGAAGAAAAATTCTTTATGCTATGTTCAAGGTTATAAATTTCATTTTGAGATTTTAAGTTTTTCTCTTTTTTAAAATCTGATTTTTTATTATCAAGATTTGAAACAATTTGTTTTATTTTTGATTTAAGAGGTCTTGTAATAAATAATCCAAGCAGGGTGATAAGAATAATTCCAGTGAAAAAAATTACTTCAAGAAGAAGTTTCAGATTAGAAAAAATCATTTCAAATATTTTTTCTGAAATAGTTTTTTGAGGAAACCCAAAAAAGAGATATCCTTCAAATTTATTGTTAGAAAACAAAGGGATTAAGGTAATATAGGAATCTTTGATAATTTTTGTTGAAATAGTCTGTTCTTTATTAAAATTATTTATCTCGAATAATTTTCCAGCTTCCGAAGGGTTAGAATGGTATATTATTTTATTTCCAGAATTTAAAATTCCTGCTGAGTTTATAAAGGAATGCTGAACTGTGAACTCCTTAAGAAGTTTTTCCATTCCTTCAAAATTTTCAAGCGGTTTACCAAATAAAAGTGACTGCTCAATTTTTCTTTTCAGGTTTTTACCGCCTGCCTCAAATGTGGAAATCAAGGATTTTTCATAAACATGTTCAAAAGATGAAATGCTTAAAACAGAATTTAGTACAAGGGTAAAAACAAGAATTGCAAGTGCTGCAAAAAAAATTCTGATCTCAAATCTCATATAACTAAAACTGTCCGGTATGTTTTGCAATTAAAAAGTTTAATTTCAGTTTCCCCTGTAAATAATTGAAAGCATGGTGATATCATCTGACTGAGGCTCATTTTTTGTAAAGTCTGAAATATCTTGATTTACTTTTTCAATGTAGGCTGCACAGTTACCATGATTTTCCGACTCAATTAAACCTAAAAGCCTTTCCTCTGAAAAAAGTTTTTTTTCTTTATTCATGGCTTCTGTTACTCCGTCAGTATATAGAAAAATCATATCATCTTTCTGGAGTTCAATTTCCATCTCACGGTAACTCATATCCTCAACTGCACCTGCAACAGGGCCGCTTATTCCTTTTTTGTAAAAAATCTCATTTTTTCTTTTTATAATTGGAGGGTTGTGGCCTGCATTTGCATACTTTATTTTTCCAGTTTCAATATCCAAAATTCCGACAATAAGAGTAACAAACATTGAATTTGGATTATCCTTGCTTAAAACTTCATTTACACGAACCATAATTGAAGCAGGGGAGTTTTCGATTTCAGCATTTGTTTTAATGAGGGTTTTTGTAATTGCCATGAAAAGAGCTGCCGGAACTCCTTTGTCTGAAACATCCCCAATTACAAAACAGAGTTTATTTTTATCAGTAAAAAAGAAATCGTATAAATCACCTCCAACTTCCTTTGCAGGCTTTAGATATGCATAAATATCAAATTCTTCTTTATCCGGGAAAGGCGGAAAAATTTTTGGTAAAAGACCAAGCTGAATATCTCTTGCAACATTTAATTCACTTTCTATTCTCTGTTTATCTGCAGTTGTCTTTACAAGGAGTTTTATATTTTTCTGCAGTTCCTCAAACATAAATACAAAGGCTTTTGTAAGAAGGCCAACCTCGTCTTTTCTATTAATTGGGAATTCGTTTTTCAGGCCTGAAATAAGTTCAGGAGATGTTAGATCCTTTTCCGGAATGGTTTCCAAATTCTGTGTAAGCTTTTTTAAGGGATTTGAAAATTTTTTAACTGCAAAGATTAAAATAATCATACCTGTTATAAAAATTCCCGATATAAGCAAAGAAAGACTTTTAACAAGTGACAGTGATGGCTTTTTCAGCTCTTTTTCAGGAACAAAAAATGAAATATACCAGTCCAGTGCTTTTATTCTGGACGAGTAAAAACTGTAAGTTTCATCATTGATAATTATTTTTTTGTATGAATCTTTAGTTAAATTGTCTTTAAGATTATTTAAAAGTCCAACTGACAGATCTTCATTGTTAATATTTGAAGGGTAAATCAGGATATCGTTTTTTGAATTGAACAGAAAGACACTTCCAGACTCTGCAATTTTAATTTTTGAAAAATTATCCCTTAAGACATCCAGTATTTGGTTTATTTTTTCATCTGTTTCCTTTTCAATTTCTGAAATATCTGCTGTGACTCCTAATATCCAGCCTATATTTTCAAATCTTGAAAAATATCCAATTTTTTTGGACTCATTTTTTTGCCAGGAAAAAACACAGAATTTTTCAAATGAGGAATTTTTTGAGTTAATACTTTTTGACAGAGATCTTGATTTAACATCAGTAATATTTTCCAGGTTAGAGTTTAAATTTTGTTTTGAAGTTGAAAAAATAATCTGATTTGATTTGTCTGCAATAAATATTTCAGATGATATTTCAAGATTTTTTATCCAGTTAAAAACTGTCTGTGTATTTTTCAGATCAGGATTGTATAGAGCATTAACTGTTTTTTCAATTATTATTGATTCATTCTTTATTTGATTTTTTTTGTTTAAGACAGCGTCCCATTTATCAAGAAGAAGGTTTTTGTATTTTCCTTCAACATTGATTCGGATAATGTTTTTTATGTTTTCTGTGTTTTTTGTTTCATTTTCAAAAACTGATTTTTTAACATCTTTTCCTGTAAAAAAAATAGTAGAGCCGGTTGTCACAAGAAAAATTGCCGTGATAAAAAAAAGAATTTTTGCCTGGATTGAGTAAAGCATTTTTGTGCCTTAAAAATTTTGGTTAATCAATACTTACTGAAAAATTTATAATATTTTTATTGTCTTCTCTTTTATATTTAATTTCCTGGGTAAATTTTTTTATAAAATGAATCCCAAGTCCTCCTATTTGTCTTTCTTCAATCAGGCTTTCAGTATCAGGTTCATCATATTCAAGAAGATTAAAATAACTGCCGCTGTCTTTTATCTGGATATAAAAATTTTTATCTTTTATGTATGTCTTTATTTCAATCATGCCTTCAATGTTTTTATAGGCATAATCACAGATATTTAGAACAACCTCTTCTAAAACAAGCTCAAGCCTTGAAAGAGTTTTTTTATTTTGTGAAAAAAAAGAAAAAGACTTTAGAACCTCATCCTTGATATGCTCAAGATTTTCTCTTTTTCCAGGGACACAGATATCTGTTAATTTATCATGACTGTTCAACTGCTTCCTCTATTGATTCAAAGATTTGAAAAATTGCATCAAAACCAGAAATTTCAAAAACTTCAAGAACTATTCCGTTTAAAGAACTCAGCCTTAAACTTCCATTTTCTGCCTTAATGAGCTTTCCAGCTGAAAGAATGCTTCTAAGTCCGGCACTGCTTATATATTCAAGATTTTCCAGGTCAGCTATCAGGTATTTGTTTCCATCCTGAAGCAATTTTTTAACTTCTTCTTCAAAAAGAGATGCATTTGATGCGTCCATTCTCCCAAAAACTTTGATTACATTAAAATTTTTTACTTTAAGATTTTCAAATTTCATTATCATTCCCGCTGGTTTTAGTTAGAAATTATTTTTCACTGACTTCAATTCCACACAGTATTATATCCTGGGAAAGAGGTATACTTATTTTTTTAATCATAGTTCCCGATGGATAAAAAGATCCTGTATATTTACCATTAAAAAAGATTCTTATTTCCATGCCTGATTTAACAAGTTTTATTTCGTTAAAGTTTTTGGCAAATGATACTTCAATGTTTTTGTGTCTGGTTTTTCCAATTTTAAAATCCGCATACAGTAAATTATATTTATCCTTTTTAAATAAAACTTGAACAGTGTCTTTTTTCTTATTTAAAAATTCAAGAGATAAAAAGGTAATAAATTTTTCATTTTTAATTAATCAAAGGTAAACCCCCGGCTTTGCCGGGGAGACTCCCAAAGTTTGACATTTACGGGAATATAAGAAAGTCTCCCAAGCTGTGAACCGCTTAAAGATCACAGTAAAGGAGACTTTCAATGAACAACAATAGAAAATTAAACCATACGACCTATGATTGCAAGTATCATATAGTTTGGATTCCAAAATATCGAAAAAAAGTGATATACGGTCAGCTGAGAAAATATCTCGGTGAAGTTTTTAGAGATTTGGCTTTACAAAGAGAATCGAAGATCCTTGAAGGGCATTTGATGGGAGATCATGTTCATATGCTGATATCAATACCACCGAAGTATTCAGTAGCTCAAGTTGTAGGCTACATTAAGGGGAAAAGTGCTATTTATATAGCTCGAACATATGCTGGCAAACAACGAAATTTCGTTGGACAAAATTTTTGGGCCAGAGGTTATTACGTTTCAACAGTAGGACGTGATGAAGAGACTGTGAGGAAATATATTCAGAAACAGGAATCAGCTGATAAAAAAAAGGATCAACTGGAACTGTTCTAACCACCTTCAGGTGGTTCATGCTTTAACACACCGCTTTAAGCGGTTCACAATACAAGCCTCCGGCTCTGCCGGAGGTTGGTGACTCATATCTCTGAAAATAATATTGTAATCAGGATATGAACAAAAACTGAATTAATTGACAATTTGAAGACAGATTCAAAATTTAACCCCAGGAATATATGGAGTATTTTGAGGATTAAATTTTGAATCTGACTCAGAAATGGACAAAAAATGCCGTTGTCGTTTGGCAACTAATTAATTTGAGTATAGTAAAGAAAGAATCTTTTCAACTTCAACTGCATCATAAATTCTTCTTCTTGGGACAATTCTGGTTTTTCCGTTTTTTTTGGAGAGATGAACCATTCTCTTTTTCATCAGAAAATCAATTGTAGACAAAATCCAGCCTTCACCACTGCTTTTAACCCAGAATTTTGTGCCTTCAGGATAAATTGAATCCCTCAAATTTTTAAATCTTATGCCTTTTTTATGTTTGGAAATAATATCTATAACATCTTTAGTTCTGTTTCTTCTGTGTATAAGAATTTCAATTATTCTTTTTTTAGGTTCTGTTACAGGTCTTCCATGTCCAGGAAGAATAATCTTTAAGTTTTTGAGATTGTAAACTGCCTGTAGACTTCTGCAATAGGCTTCAACATCAGATCTTGGAGGTCCAAGCCATGTTATTACATTTTGAAGAATATTGTCTCCGCAAAACATGATTCCTGTTTCTTCATTAAAAAGTGCTATGTGATCATCGCAATGACCTTTTACTGGAATTATTCTCCAATCCTTTTCACCATCATGAATTTTGTCGTTTTCTCTGATAATAATATCTGGATCGGCTAGAAACTTAAGTCCAAAAACGTGGGGAAATATAAGATCCCATCTTCCTGCAGCCTTGGTTCTTTCTTCTTTCCACAATATCCTTACAGGCGAGCCCGAAAGTTTGTGTTTTTTTATAAGATTTTCACGTGATGAAAGAACTTCTGCCATTTGTGGAGTTAGGCAGACTTTTGCCTTTGTAAATTTTCTAATTCCCGAAAGTCCGGAAAAATGATCTCCGTGTGAATGGCTTGGTATGATATATGAAGCCCTGAATTCAATTCCTTTTTTTTTGATATCTGAAAGAACCTGTAAATACTGTTTTCTGAAAAATCTCAAATCAACATAAGTGCCGTAACCGCTGTCAAAGATAATGCCTTTTTTTGATCCAATTATATAAATGTTGGCAGGTGGTTTGAACATTGACCACCTGAATTTCTGGGTTATACAATAGATACCTTCTAGTACTTCCTTCATAGTTCTCCCATTGGAAAAGATAATTAAAAAAAGCAAAATTTAACATTTTTTGAAATAAGTCAATATTTAGTTTTATCCAATCATCTGGTTCATGGTAAAAATAGGAATGCAGATTGCAAAAACTATAAAGCCAATAACTACAGCCATAAAAACAATAATAAGGGGTTCAAGCATTGAAGTAAGTGCAACTATTAAATCTTCTGTTTCCGATTCATAAATATCTGCAACTTTTGCAAGCATATCTTCAAGATTTCCGCTTTTTTCTCCAACTGAAATCATCTGGGTTGTAATTTCAGGGAAAATTTTTTCCCTTTCAAGGGAATAGGCAAGACCCTCACCACGTTCCACTCCATTTTTTGTTCTTAAAAGAGCATCTTTAAAAATTCTGTTTTCTACAATGTTTATTACAATATCAAGGGACTTTAAAATTGGAACATCATATTTTACAAGTGATGATAAAATTCTTGAAAATCTTGCTGCTATGAGTTTTTTATTAAGTTCTCCAAATAATGGGATTTTAATAACAAGACTATCCATAAAATATCCGGTTTTGTCATTTTTAAAAAGATATCTTAAAAATCCCGGAAAAAGAACAATCAAAACCATGAGAATCCACCACGATTTCTTAAGGAATTCGCTTGCTGCTATAAGAAAAATTGTAATTGCAGGAAGCTGCTGATTCATATCTGAAAATATGGAAACTATTTTTGGAACTATCATGGTCATTAGAATAATTAAAACAATAATTCCAAAAAACATCATAAGAACAGGGTAGGCAAGGGCGGCTCTGATTTTGGACTTTCTCTTTTCAGAAGTTTCCATTAAATCTGCAATACGTTCCATGACTATTTCCAAAGTTCCTGCGGCTTCAGCAGCTTTTATCATATTTATATAAATGGAAGTAAATACATCTGGGTATCCAGACAATGCTTCTGCAAAACTTTTTCCTGATTCAACTTCATCTTTTACCTTGGTTAAAATTGTTTTGAGTCTGTCAGACTTAATCTGGTTTGAAACAGATTCAAGTGCAGCAACAAGGTGAAATCTAGCAGATAAAAGTGTTGAAATCTGCCTTGTTGCAAGTGCAATTTCCTTTGTTTTAATTTTTGGTTTTAAAAATGAATTTAAAATTGAAGATGGCTGGTTAGAATTTTTTTCAGATTTTACTTCCTTGAGAGATACAGGATAAAGATTTTTATCCCTGATTTTTGCTTTTGCAGTTTCGGGGCTGCCGGCATCAATTATCCCTTTTTTATTTTTTCCGTTTTTAGTAAGTGCCTGATATTCATATACTGCCATAATTATTTTTTCCGGTTAGTAATTTATTTTTTGATAAAATTATGAGTCTGCATTTTCATTTATAAAAATTTTCAATCTTAGATCAAACTGAAAAATGAAGATACTATAGATATAAGAGATACTTCAATTTATATTTTAGCTGAATTGATGGTTTGATTTTTGAAACTTAAAAAAAATTAATGAATTAAGTCTATTATATCTTAAAATTCAGAATCAGTGATTAAGGTTTTTTAAAAATTGAATTGTAAATTTTAGAAATATATTTAAATTTATCCGTATTGAAAGGTAAACAATAAAGTTTTTAAGGAGTAGTGATATGCCAATTTATGAATTTGAATGCAATGACTGCGGAGAAATTTTTGAATCCCTTGTATTGCAGGGTAGAGAAGACGAAATAATTGAGTGCTCAAAATGTAAAAGTTCAAATATAAAAAAACTCCTTTCACCCGGATCGTTCAGGCCAAACGGAATACCAAAAGGTAAAGGTGGTTTTAACCCGCCCCCTCGTTCCTGCAAGCCAGGTGGCTGCAGCGGATGTATGGGATAAAATTCAGTTTTAATTCTAAAGAGTATTTTTGAAATAAAAAAATGGCGGGTCTGTCAGTTTTTGACAGACCTGATGATGTATAGTCTTATTTAAAACAAAACCATTTTAGTTTACCAACCTGATGATGGAAAAAATAATGTCTGTTAATTTTTATAATGAAAATGCCAATAACTTTGCAGAATCAACAGTAAACGTTGATATGAATTTAATATATAGTGTTTTTTTACCCTATCTTACGCCGGGAAGTCATATACTTGATGCTGGATGCGGCTCTGGAAGGGATATAAAATTTTTCCTTGAAAAAGGTTTTAAGGTAACTGCAATTGATGCAAGCTTTGAACTTGCAAAAATTGCTAATAAATTAACCGGTATTGATGTTCATGTATGCAGTTTTGAGGAATTTCAAACTGAAATCATTTTTGATGCTGTCTGGGCCTGTGCTTCATTACTTCATGTGCCGTCAGGAGATATTAATCTTTCATTTAAAAATTTATCGGGATGTCTTAGAAAAAACGGATATTTTTATTGCTCTTTCAAGTATGGAAATGATGAAATAACAAGAAACGGAAGGCATTTTACAAATGCCACAGAAGAAAAACTTGATTTGTTTATTGAAAATACAGGGCTGTATTCTGAAAAAATCTGGGTTAGTGCTGATGCACGGCCCGAGCGTAAGGATGAAAAATGGCTTAATGCAATTCTGGTAAAAAAATAAAATGATTTTAAAAAAACTTGCAAACGGTTTTAACTTAACAACTGGCGGAGCTGATGATCCATTACTTCCAAAACTGATTCAGGCAATAAACAATGCTACACATATTGATATTTCAGTTTCGTTTATTTTGCCTTCCGGCATTGATCTTTTATTTGATCCCCTCAAAGAGGCAATTGATAAAAATGTAAAAATTAGAATTTTAA
>JACKCP010000032.1 GCA_020633955.1 Desulfobacteraceae bacterium
ATTCTGCAAAATCGGGTTTTTTATTATCTCTCATTTTAAGGGCAGCCATTCCGCAGCGTCCTTCAAAGCCTTTAACCTCCACTCCGTAGACATTGCAGTCTTCAATATTTTCAAAACCGTTTAAAATATCTGACACCTCGTTTGTTGCAACAACTTCACCCTTCCATTTAAAGGTGTCTCCAAGCCTGTCTACAAAGGAAACATAATTTTTTTTATGAAGCTTAAAAAGATCTCCGCTTATAAAATATCTGTCATTTTTTGAAAAAACATTCTCAAGTATTTTTTCATTTGTTGCCTTTTTATTTCCTTTATATCCTGAAAACGGGCTGCTTTTTCCGATTTTTGCCAGAAACATTCCTGTTTCTCCTGGTTTGCATTTTATTGCATGACCTTTTCCGTCCCTTAATATTTCTTCATTTTCAATATTGTATTTTACAACCTCTCCAACTTTCTTCCATCCAATATTAAGTTTTCCTATCATTCCTGGCTCACCTTTAACATTGGCAAGTCCGCCGACACCTTCTGTAGCTCCGTATACCTCTATAATTTTACTGATATTGAAACGGTTTTTAAAATCGAGCCAGTAATCCTTTCTCATTCCGTTTCCAAGGATATGCAGAAGTGGATTTTCATAATCATTGTCTTTTAAAGGCTGGTTATTCAGATATCTGCACAATTCACCAATATAAACAAAAAGTGAGGCATTATATTTTCTTATATCGTCCCAGAAAGCGGTGGCAGAAAATTTTCTTCTAAAAGCAAAGGTTCCTCCATGGATCAGACTTGTTGACCAGGCTATATTTATGCCGCTGTTATGATAAAGGGGAAGACAGCAGTATTGAACATCTTCAGGTATGGCATTGAGACAGAACCCTCCTGCTCCGTATCCAAGCTGAATCCATTTATGATGAATAAGTGAAGTTGCCTTTGGAAGTCCGGTTGTTCCTGAGGTGTATATATATTCAAGCAGATCTCCGGTATTAAGATTCTTAACTGTCTCAGGATTTTCACAGGAGTAAGATTCAATCAGACTGTTTATATTTTTTATATTATCTGTAAGCTCTCCTTTAAAACCTGTGCTCTCTGAAAAAACAAGGCCCGGCTCTTCAAGCTTTATATCATTTTCAGCTTCTATATAGGTTTCTATAAATTCATGTCCTGCAATAACAGCTCTTGCTTTTACAATATTTACAGCATGGGATAAAATTTTGCCTTTTACATTGGTGTTTAAAAGGGCCGGAACAACTCCGATTTTTGAAAGGCCTGCATGAATAATAAGAAACTCCGGCCTGTTGTCCATTAAAAGAGCTATTGTATCTCCTTTTTTGAAACCAAGAGACAGAAAGTAGCTTGCGTATTTATTGGCCTGTTCATTAAATTCTTTATATGAAATCGATCTGTCTTCAAAAAGAATCAGAGGTTTTTCTTTATACTTTTTTGCCTGTTTTTCCAAAATACTTCCAAGGGATATGTTTTCTCCTTTTTTAAGGGTAAGTCCCTTTATCATTCCTCTTAACTTTGAAACATTTCTTTTTATAGACATCATAAAAAATCTTTCTTAGTTTTAATTTTACGCAGACTGTTTCATAAACTATTTTGATTATTTAACCACAGATATCTTAAAGAAAATAATTCCTCAAGATTTTTACAGCAGAATTAAACAGCATAGATCTTTTTTCTATTATTTCTTGCAACATGGTTTTCCCCAATATAAATTTCATTCCATCTAAAAGGAAAGCCATGAATTCAATAGGAATAATAAATTCCAAATCAGCCACACCTTTAAACAAAGGTGCAGTATCAAGACCAGGGCTTGAAAATCATATTTTTGAAATAGTCTCTAAGAAAGCTGCTATAATAAGTGCTCCTGCAGGATTTGGCAAAACAACCCTTGTAAGCACAAGCATTGACAGACTTGGTAAAGATATTGTCTGGTATACAACAGATGAATATGACAAAAATTTTGATCTGTTTTTTTCGTATATTATTCAGGGATTTAAAAAAATATATCCTGATTTCGGAGCCAAACTTTTAAGCAAAGCAGCTTCAGGTATTCAGGAAAAAAGTAAATTTATATACAACCTTGCTGCAGAAATTGAAGAAAGCCTTGAAAATGATCCTATGCAGATAATATCAGGCAGGGTTGACAGACCTGTGGTACATTTTGAAGCTCCTCCTGCCGATAAGGTTCCAATGGAAATAAAAAGATTTATTGAGTTGGAAGCAGATATGGATGATTTGGATCAAACCGTTGCCACTATTTCCTCTTAGCTTTTTAAATTTGAGTCAGGTGAGTCAAGAGAATGCCTGCCCTCTTTACTTCAGATTTTTTTGAAACAAAAAAATAGATATATTTATGATTCCTGGCAAAGTTTATGGAAAAAAAGTCTTTCCTACCCTTGTCTGGAAAGAATTGGGATTGTAGCAAATGGAATATTCTACTGGCGATACAAGATAATTTTTTCTTTATCAATGAAATCACCCCATTCATCAAGGCCGAAATCTGTTGAAAGCCAGTTGTTTCTGTTTCCTGTCTGAGCATGATATGCAATTGATGACCATCTGTATTCTTTATGAAGCAGTGTTAACATATGTCAATAAATCGTTTTATAAGAATATCTTCAACATTCCTGCGAGAATCAATAACAGATAAGACATAAATTTCTTTACCAGATATTCTGTATATTAAGCGCCACGGCTCAATAATTAACTCTCGATATAATAAAACACCTTGATCGTAAAGTTCAGGGACAATTCGACCTCTTTCAGGCATAGTATAGAGGTCTGAGGCTTGTTTTTTGATTTTTGCTAATATTTTTTCAGCATTTTCAGGGCTATCATCGGCAATATATTCAATAATATTGATTAAGTCTTTTTCTGCAACATTTGCCCAAATTACATTGTATTTAGTACTCATTTAAGTTTAGCGACCAGTGCTTTTTCAATGTCGTCGAATACATTTTTTTGTGTTTTGACCTTACCATTTCGTATATCACTTTCACCTTGTGAGATTAACTTTAATATACCGATTGCATTTTTCATATCTTCATAACTTTTAGGGTCTTGAAGAACAGCTCGGGGTTCACCATTTTGCGTGATAATTACAGGTCTATGAGTTGTATTGATTTGATTCAACAGATCAGCCGCTTTTGATTTTAAATAAGTAACAGGTTTTATGTCATCTATAATATGCATTTTCACCTCCAGTCTTTTTAAGGTATCAAATTAAGACCGATTGTCAAGTGTATTTTTTGACTGCAAAAAACAACAAACTGAAAGCTTATATTTTCATTAAAGAATATTCATGGAATACTATTTTTTTCTCATTATCAACTAAAACTGAGTCGCATCTTTTATTTTCAACTTTTGGTGCTGTTGTAAACAAAATAAAAGAGTTGAAAGCAGGGATGAATGATTTTGATCAAACCGTTGCCACTATTTCCTCTTAGCTTTTTAAATTTGAGTCAGGTGAGTCAAGAGGATGCCTGCCCTCTTTACTTCAGATTTTTTTGAAACAAAAAAATAGATATATTTATGATTCCCGGCAAAGTTTATGGATAAAAAAGTTTTTCCTACCCTTCTTCTTCCTGTAAGCACAGTCTTTTTAGAGTTTTATTTGGACAGGTTTAAAATATTATCAAGGAGTTTTAACTCATTTTCTCTATTGTAGAATTTCATAATAAAAAAAGGGGTTACCCCGAGCTCTGATGGAACCAATTGTTCGGAATTCCTATTGCATACTAACAACTATCCCTAAATTTTTAGAAACTGCGTCACAGATAAAACTCTTTAATTCATCAAAATATCCAAGAAGATAACTAAATGTATCGTCGTCTTCAGAATCTTTATCCCAAATTTCTGGATAAATACCCTTTTTAGTCATGATATCTGGCTCAAAGCGTGTCCGAAGGTAATCTTCAGTAACCTTACTGAGAGCATTATTTATGTCAGCAACTTCTAAAGCTCGAAAGACACGAACCGGCCCGTATCCTACATCAATATCTCCAACTTCAGTTCCACCCGCGACGAGAAAATTCAGTGGGGGGTCCCCCTCCCAATCAGAACCTGTAAGAAGAAAATGAATTCCGTGCCATGCTTTATCAAGGTCTGTATCCATGAGTTCGCCATCTCCAAATTCTAGTTTAGGAACTGGCTCAGATTTTGGTGGTTTCTTTCCAAATAACCGTGAAAAAAAGCCTTGTCTTACAGGTATATCTATAAAATCAGTCTCATCTGGTGCTATCACACTCCAGATAAGTACTGGAGCAGCAAGAACTTTTTCAATCGAATCATCTGATAAAGCTGTAAGGCAGAGAACCATGCTCACTGTTAATTCCTTTCTATTTCCTGAAGTTTTAATTACTTGCAGTTAAAGGTGCGACAACCCTTGCGTTCTTCTATAAAAGTTCGAGCGCCTTTAACTGTCAACTGGATATAGGTTTATGATATTAGTAAAGTTCTTTTACTTTTCTATATGAAATAATATCAGGGGAAACAAATTTTCCATCTTTGACCTTGAATTCAACAAATATCTCACATTTATGGCAGTTTCCACCTGACCAATATCCAATAACAAAATTTTGTTCCTTGCAATAGGCTTTAAAAGGCAAATAAGTCCTTGCTTTTAAAAGTTTATTTTTAAGTTCATGTATTTCATTACAATTAGGTATTTTTAATGATATCTTAGATGTTTCGTAATAAGCATTTTTTGATAAATATATATGAGAGCCATAAAAATTATTTATATGATATTTTGAAGGTACTTTTCTTTCATACTTTTCAGGAAATTTTTCAGTAACCAACCTGATATTATAACTAGAACTGCTATAAGTAACCTCATGTATTGCTGAAGTTAACTTTTGGTTGTTCAGATAAAATTCAGCGGAAAATACATCTGAGCTATTTAAAACAAAAAATAAAACTATTAAAAATTTATTCATGGTAATGACCACATAAGGGCGAAGCTTAATTGCCCGCCGTGAATTTAGTTATAATTTTGAAAATTCCGGTGCCATAATACCTGAAAGTTTCAGGTATCAATGATTATTGTGCCTGTCCCCTTTTTCTCTAACAGGAAGGAGCAGAGATTGAGCCTGATCATATTTTTTATATTTTGCCATGATTTCCCCACTTTTTACGAAGAGAATATTGTATTTTATCAATATAATCAGCACTATAATTTTTTCTTACTTATTCTACAGGCTCAACGTGTAGATAACCTGCAATTAAAGGCAGGCGACCACCTTAGAAGTCTTTTACAAAAGGTCGCCCGCCTTTAATTGTCAGAGTTCATTAAGAGGTTCTGCAATAACTATATAATTTTATTTAACCCCAATTCCTCATCAACTTCATTAATATCATCACCATCTATTTCATCAAAAATTAGGTAAATAGTTTCATCATGTTTTTCAATAATAAAAAAAACGTTTCTTTCTGCTAATAAGTGCAACATCTTATTTATATCAATTTCATGACGCCACTCATAACTTACTGGATTATTGAAAATTAAATATCTTATCTCTGCTGCTTGATGATAAACTTCAGGATACCATTTTTTTGCAAATTCTATACTTTTATCTTTTTTTATACGGAATTTAACATCGGTTTCTTCTAAAAGAGAAATGATTTTTTTCTGTAAATTTTTATTTCTATATTTAAATAACATT
>JACKCP010000033.1 GCA_020633955.1 Desulfobacteraceae bacterium
GTTTGCCTCCATGGATTTGAGTATAATTGACTGTCCAAGATGTGAAGCATTGGATATGTTTCCTCTTATACAGCCTGCAGTTTTCTTTTCAAGTGCCTCATAGAAAAGGGGACTGTCAGATTTGGTTTTTGTACCATAAGTAATAAATCCGCATCTTAGACCCCAGACAAAGTTTTCTTTTGTTGCACCGTCAAGTTTTACTGCAAGAATTCTTTCATGAATTCCTGCAAGTTTTGCAAAAACAGATTCCTTGCATGTTTCATCTTCAAAGAAAAGTCCAAAATATGCATCATCAGATACTGCAAGAACATTAGTTCCAGAATCTGCAACTTCTTTTAAAGTATTTACCATACTTTCTGCTTCTTTTTCAGTTACTGAATAACCTGTAGGGTTATGCGGGAAATTCATTATAACAATAATTTTATCTTTTCCCTTTGCCTGTGCCTTTACGCATTCATCAAAACCTTTTACATTGAATCCGCCGTCTGCATCAAAGGTTTCATAATGTGCAAATTCAATTCCTTTTCTTAATTTCATTATAAGATTGTAATTTCCCCAGTAAAGATCTGGAAGTACAACAACATCACCTGCATCAGCCCAAACATCTGCAAAAATACTTATTGCATGTGTAATTCCGTTTGTTACAACAGGAAGTGAAGTTGATTTTCCGTTTAAAGACGCATTTTTTTCAAACTGCTCTTTTTTCCATGCCTGTCTTAAAGCTGGAATACCAAATGAAGGGGCATATGAAAGTGAATTTTCCGGAGCAATTCCAGGAATTTCTGACATTACAGACTCAAGGAACATAATGCCGCCGTTTTCCTTTGCTATACCGATTGTTGCATTGATTTTTTTGGCTTTTTCCTTTGCTTCTGCACTCTGACTTAAAATTCCCTTTGGGAAAAAGAGTTCCTTACCCATTTTTGAAAGCATTTCAAATACATAGTTGTTTTCCTGCTGGATGGAATTGTTCAATTCCTTTGCGATTGGGTTCATTTCAATACCTTTGATATTATATTAATAGTTTGAATTAATTAAAAAAATGCATGATTATCGGTGTGCTTATTACAAAGCATTTGCAAAAGTGTCAAGTAAGTATTGTGGAGTGCGGTTATTATGTTTTAAAAGAGAGCTTTTTCTGAATTTCAGAAATTTTCAGTTTAATTTTATTTTTTGAAATCATGGTGATTTTCATGATCAACAAATATTAGATCAGAAGTTTGAAAGCCTTTGGATTTGGCTTTATTAACAAGTTTTTTTATTATTGATTCATCAATTTGAAAAGATCTTGCTAAAATCCACAAATAAGATTTATCAGGACCTGATACAAGTGCATATTGATAATCCCTGGTGTCCAGGTCAAAAATTATATATGAGCCGTAAAAAGGGCCAAAGAAAGAGACTTTAAGAAAGCCCTGATTAATGGAGTTTACAAAATATGCCCTGCCTGAGGCTTTTTTCCATTGTTTTTTTAAAGGATCATACCCACGGTTTACAACAGATACACCGCCATCATTTCTTAAGGTGTATTCAGCACTTACACTTACAAGTCCTCTTTCAAATGAATGATCAAGACGTGCAATTTCATACCAGGTGCCAAGATACTTGTTCAAATCAAAATTATCAACGGGAGTAATACCTTCAGGTATCTTTACACAACCTGATAAAAAAACAAAAAGGAATATTAATCTGAATTTTTTCATTCTAATTAAACAGTTCATCAGTAGCAGCTAAGATGTCAAAAGGAGGATCAAAGCCGATTTCAGCAGCTGTCTGAAGATTGAAAGAAATTTTAGGTGATCCGCTGTCAACCATGTTAAGTGTTGAAGGTTTTTTCCCGCTTAAAATTTCAATTATCATATCTGCCAGAAAATCACCCCTTTTAGAAAAATCCAGAGTTGAAAATCCCATTAATGCCCCGGCTTTTACATACTCAGATCCATTGCGGGCAAAACTTGCAATATCATTTTCATTTAAATATGAAATAAGTTTTGAAACATCATTTTTATTTAAATCAAAGCAGAGAAGGGATGGAATGAAAAAAGCGTCAATTCCCTTCTCTTTTAATATTTTAAGTCCGGCTAGGCAGTCTGTGGTTTCCTCGCTTTTAATTTTGTAGTCAATTATATCAAACCCAAGATTTTGGCTGACGTTTTTTGCCTCCTCAAGATTTGTATATTTTCTTCCGCTTTCAGTATCAGGATAAATAAGACCAAGTTTTTTAAACCCCACAACTTCGTGAAAAATTTTAAACATTCTTTCAAATCTTTCAGGTACTATTCTTACTGTAAAATTATCAATTCCTGATTCTTTTTCGTTTTTTACAAAACCTGATCCTACTGCATCAGATACACCCATTGCAAGAATTGGAGTTTTTTTATTGTTGAACTTCAAAAGAGCCTTTGTTGCATCTGTACCTGCTGAAATAATAAGAGAAAGCCCATTCTGTTCCATTAAAAACTTTGCCTTTTCTTCAAGAAGTGCTGAATTGTCCCAGCCAGGGCTGAAAGAAAACTTTTTTGAAAATTCAACTTTTTCTAACCAGCCTTTTTTCTTTAATGAGCTTTTAAAGGCTTCATTTGTTTTATCAAAAATCCAGTATTGTCCGCCTTCTATATAGGCAATTTTAAATTTTTCCTGGCAAAAGCCGTTTCCGCAAAATAAAAAAATAAATATAAAAAAATTACATATTAATTTGATAAACATTTAAATTTAATCCTTATGAATCAGGCTATAGTCATAACCGTTTCAGGTGACCCGTGAACCTTTGGAAAAGTTCTTTGCATTACAAGTATTCCCATAAGCCCGTTTGGTCCGTAAAAACCGCTGAATTTCGAGTATGCCTTTTCCTCTATTATTTCATTTTTCCTGTTTATGTAGTGAGCATTTTCGTCTTTAGTAAAATAAGCCTTCTGGATTTTCCAGTATTTTCTATTCTGATACCCTTTTAATACATTTTCAAGAATATTTTTGCATCTTATTTTGGATTCATTCCCCAGATAGAAAACTGATTTGCTTCCCCAGTTGATTTCAAGGTCACTTCCTGCATATTTTAAAAAATATTTTCTTTTACCCTGTGGCAGATTGCAGAAATCCTCAATTGAAACAAGTCCATCTTCAAGATTCAGGCCTTGTGGAGTTACAAGTGAACAAAAAGGGAAAATTCCTCTTATTTCATCAGAAAAATATTTTTTTGTTTTTTCATGAAAAGGAAAAATAAGGGGCATTTTCTGATCAAACAAAACAGAAGGGAAAAGATCATAAAGAAGTTCTTTATTTTCATATTTTTCAAGGCGAAACCGCCTGAAATTGTCAGACATCAGACCAAGAAATGCATGTGATCTGATAAAATTGCAGTCATAGGAAGTAATGCTTTTGTCATATCCAAAATATTTTATCCCGTGTTTTCGTGTCTGCAGAATAAAATATCTCATTCCCCATGGAATAGATGCATTGTCAATAAGATGGTGGACAACAGGTTCTTTTTTTAAATGATCTTTCAGTGCCTTTGAAAGCTGGGATGGAAGGGAGTTTTCAAATAGTCTTTTGTGTTTGTTGAATTCTTTATGGAAATTAAAAAAACTGAAAATCTGGTCATAAATGCCCCATGAAGAACCAGGACTTTGAATTTCAGAAATTTTACCTGGAATAACTTCGTCAGTTCTGAAAAAAACAGGAGTCTGGTCATTTCTAACAGGAAGATCTCTGTGGTAATTTTCGCCCAGATTTACAGGAAGTTCGTTTAATACAAGCTCTGCAATTTCAGGATCTTCCTCTTTTAAAAGACTTTTTTGAAAAAGACTTAAGCAGATTTTTTGAAACTCTTTGATAATTTCATATCTAGTAAAAAAATTTTTGGATTGTTCATCATCAAATAAATAGGGACTGGAGGAAATAAGGCTGTTAAATCCAACATTGACTCTAAGTTCATTGTTAATCTGTTCGTCCAAAAAATTATAAAAATCATTCATAAAAAAAATTAAGCCTTTTTGTCTATCATCATTATTAATAAAAGATAAATAAATGATGAAACAATGGAAATTATACCTGTAAAAACCACAGCTTCAACATATCCAAAACACGAAATAAAAATTCCTGTAACTACAGGACCTGAAACATTACCAACCTTTTCCCAGAACCTGAATACTCCCATACCTGTTCCCACACCCATTTTTTTCACAATTTCTGTTTCTGAAACAAATGAAGCCTGGGACGGAACAGAAAATGACTGGGCAATTCCAAGCATTGTTACAACAATAAAAATTGCAAGGAATCCATTGTAAAAATTAAATGATACAAGCGAAATACCTGTTATTATTCCGCCTGCTGCAATAAAGTATTTTCTTGATTTCTGGGTTTTCATGAAACGTGAAAAAACCGGTCCTGCAAAAATAATTGCAATACTGTAAGACATAATTATTCTTCCAATATCAGACTGAAGTACTTCAATTTTTTTTAAATAAAGAGGGGTAAAGTAGAACAAAAAACCCACAAGGGTTATTTTTGCAGGTATTGCCTGTAATATTAAAACGGATGTAAATTTTTTGTCTTTAAATACTAAAAAAAGTTCTTTTAATGTAAAAGGAAGTTTTTTTTCAACGGCTTTATGACCTTTTTCGTTTTTTAATGTATTTTTAAAAATTAAAACAGTTCCAATTGCCGCAAAAAGTGAAAAAAATCCGCTTATAAGAAAAACATTTGAATATCCGATCCTTTGGGCAAGCATACCTCCGATAACAGTTCCGCATATGTCACCGCTGAAAAAGGCCGCAAGAAATGAAGCCATTCCATGTGATCTTGATTTTGCACTTGTATTGTCAATTATGAATTTCTGGGATGATATGAATACAATTCCAAAACCTATGGCTGTAATTATTCTGAAAAGAATAAGTGTAATGATGTCATTTGAAAATCCGGTTAAAAAAAGCCCGAAAGAATTTATTAAAAGCCCGTAAATCAAAATTTTATACCATCCTTTTTGATCTGCAAATTTTCCTGCAAGAGGCATGGAAAAAGCTACAAAAAGCATGTAAATAGACATTGGAATTCCAATCATTACTTCCTTTGAAATCCATGAAACAGGCTGATAAATCTGTTCAACAAACAAAGGGAAAAAAGAAATGGAAAAACCATCAGCCATAATAAACAGGAAAACAACCGGCCTTATAAAATTGTACTCGGTTTTCCCTTTTTCTTTTTGTGGCAGAAAGTTTTCTTTTAATGAATTTTGGAGTTTTTTGTGGAATAGTTCATATTCCTGGTCAATTTTTAAGTAGTCATCTGATATGTTTAAAGTGCTTTTGGTGTTTCCAAATTCAGCAATTATTTTTTTTTGATTACAAATCTCTGAACTGATTAGAGATTTGA
>JACKCP010000034.1 GCA_020633955.1 Desulfobacteraceae bacterium
TCAGGGGAAGCAAAATAAGTTTTTGGGCGCATTAAAACCTCAGTTAAGATTTTATGGTTTTTTAATAAACATCTTTTGCCTTAAATTCAGCTGGACTTTAGAATTTATTGGTAAACTGTATTTATTGTCTGCATCAGCACTGTTTTTTGGGTCCATTCTAAAGTCAGAGTCAAAATTTAATCCTGAAAATACTCAATGTATCCAAGAGGTTAAATTTTTTATTTTCCTTGAACTGAACAAATAATTCTCATATTCGGCTAATCATTAAATAAATAGCAGTTTGACATTTTTTGCAACTACAAATTGATAATTCCTGTCTACTGGTTTTTATTTTCAGGTTTTTAGTGCATTATAAACAGCATTGCCCAACTCATTTCCTCTAAAAGGTTTTTTAATAAAACCTTTTACTCCCTCACTTTTCAAAAATTCAACTTCTTCTTCCCTTGCAAATCCAGATGACAGAAGAACTCTTACATCAGGTGATATTTTTTTTAGTTCTATGAAGCAGTCTTTTCCGTTCATTTCCGGCATTACCATATCGAGAATTACAAGATCGATTTCAGTCTTGTTTTTTTTGAAAACTTCTATTGCCTCTTTTCCGTTTTCAGCTGTAATAACTTCATAATCAAGCTCTTTAAGAACAGTCGAGGCTGTTGCTCTCATTACATATTCATCGTCAACTATCAATACAGTTCCCTGTCCCTTAACAGGCAATTTATTATCAATATGCTGCAGCGGCTCCTGTTCTTCAGTCAGGGGGATAAGGATTTGAAAAGATGTGCCAGATCCTACCTCGCTATATACATTTATTGCGCCTCTGTGCTGCTGAACAGTACCGAAAACAGCAGAAAGTCCAAGCCCTGTTCCTTTTCCTTCGGGTTTTGTTGTAAAAAACGGTTCGAAAATCAGCTTTATGTCTTTTGCTGGAATACCGCACCCTGTGTCATTTATTTCAACTTTTACATACCTGCCTGGTTGAATTTGAAAATCTGAATACGAGCAGTAAAACTCATCAAGCTCAATAATGGAAGTTGTTATTGATATTTCACCGCCATCTGGCATTGCATGTGAAGCATTTATAAGCAAATTTAAAAAAGAACTTTGGAGCTGAGAGGGGTCGCCTATTACAAATAGTGGTTTTTCAGATAAGGCTTTTTTAAGCTTTATTCTTTTGTCAATTGTCTGCTCAATAATATCAATAGCCTCTTTCAAAGGTTTGATTATGTTGACAGGTGTAGATGCTTCAGGCTGTTTTCTGGCAAAGGCAAGCAGTTTTGAGATCAAATCGGCTGCTCTTTGTGAAGATTGAATTATCATTTGTAAATATTTTTGTGTTTGAGGTGTTTTTTCAATTTTTGTTTCTAAAAGATCAACTGTCATGATTATACCGCCAAGTATATTGTTGAAGTCATGGGCAATACCTCCTGCAAGCTGTCCTATGGCTTTCATTTTTTGTGCCTGCCTAAGCTGCTCATGAAGATAGATCTCTTCGGTTACGTCCCTGAAAACAAAAACAACACCAATAACTTTTCCGTTGTCATCTTTTATCGGAGCACCTGAATTTGAAATCTGGTATTCTTTTTTATCCTTTGAAATAAGGATCAGGTTGTTTTTTAAAAGAGTGCTGCTTGTTTTTTTAAAAATTTCCTGAACTGATATTTCAACGGGATTATTTTTTTCCATATATACAAGTTTTAAAATCTGGGAAATATTTTTCCCGAGTGCTTCTTCATCACTCCATCCTGTAAGATTTTGTGCAACATAATTAATTCTTGTAATGTTTCCTTTAATGTCAGTTGCAATTACTGCATCTCCAATGGAATTGAGTGTTACACGCAGGTTTTCTTCATTGTTTTTGAGTTTTTTGGTTGTATTGTTGATTTTTTTGAAGGTTTTCTGAAGAACCCTTGCCAGTTTTTTTGTTTCTGAAGAGCCGATGACAGGAAGATTAATCTTTTCAAGATCCTGGTCCATTACGGCACCTGCGGATTGTGCAAGTTTATCAAGGGGAGATGAAACACTTTTTGATATTATTGCTGCTGCAATCAGAGAAAAACCAAGCATTATGCATGAAACCATAATCATGTATTTACCAAGGTTCCATATTGGTTTTTCAATATCATCAATATAATATGTTACGTTTATGTACCAGTCCAGGGGTTCGTAATGACTTAAGTATGCAACTTTCCTGAATTTTTTTTCAACTGGTTTCCCGGGTTTGTCCCAAAGATAAAAAAATGTGTGCTTGTTTTTGTTTTTTACGGTGTTAATTATTTCATCAAGGATATAGCCTCCTGTTGAAGGGTTAATCAGACCTGAGCCATCCTGGTTTTGCAGTGAAGGGTGGATAAGTACCTTTTTTTTCCCTGTAAAAAGAAACATATAACCTGAATCCTGTACCCTTTTATAATTAAATGCCGACTCAAGAGAGCTTATTGCATTGCTTAATTTTTCCTGTTCAAGTCTTTCAATATCTTCAATATATACTCCTGTGGCAATCAGCCAGTTCCATGGTTTGAAAAGTTTAACAAAAGAAAGTTTTGGTTTAAGTTCATTTTCATTAATATTATCTGGTCTGTACCAATAATATCTGGCAAATCCTTCGCCTTTTTTTTCAATAATTTCATAAAAGAGTTCCGATAGATTTTTTATCTCATGGTCTTTTGTTATGACATTGTGTTCTGGTTTTGACATTGTTAATCCTTCCAGCTCCGGAAAGATCGGGTGCATCTGCATTATGGCATGGGGGCGGGTTGTATCACTTATCCAGAAATATCCCAGTCCGTCATTAAAGCGCATTTTTCTTATCTGCTCTTTGGCCATTATTTTTGCATCTTTATTTGATATAAGACCACTTTCAGCATTATCTTTAAAAAAATTCAATACAGCAAAAGCAATATCAACTTCGTTTTTTACTTCCTGCTTTCTCTGCTCGATAAGTCTGTTTTTAAAAAAAATTATGTCTTTATGCGCAGTTTCCACTGCACTGTTTACTGAGCTTAAAAGGATTGTGGCATTTTTTTCCTGAATTTTAAGAAGTTCTGATTTAGCCTGACTGTGTACAGTATAAATAAGAAGGCAGGTTGTAATAATTATAAGCCCTGATGCAAGAGCAAAAATTCTTGAACTCATGGATTTGAGAGGAGATATGGTTATTTTGGGCATTTGCTTTTTCCGCTTAAATTGACTTTAAGTCTTGATTATATAGTAAAATATTTAAATATCAAAATTTATATACTTCAATACTTTTTTAGTATAAAACTCAATTCTTGGATTATTAAAGAGGATTGTTGGCTTTTTTTTAAAAGTATTTTAAATTTTGCGGTTATGAATATCGTTTGATACTAATAGTTTCAGACAGATATAAAAATTTGATTTACGTTTTTTATAACTGTTCAGTTTAATTTAGAACAGCTGCTTCATTCTTTCTGAGCCTCATTCCAGCTTAAGCTCCCAGGCAGGAGATAAAAAAACTATCTCCTGAAACCGGCTCAGAAAAA
>JACKCP010000035.1 GCA_020633955.1 Desulfobacteraceae bacterium
GGCATGAACCAGATTTTGTTCTTTGGTTTTTTGAGATATAAAATCAATAAAATCTGCAACCTCTGCAATTTTATCCGGAGGAAGCATTCTTATTTTGGAAAGAATAAACTTTTCCTGTTCATTGTCTGAAGTTGTATCGTATTTCATAATGCCTCCTGTATTTGTAACAAGGTTGAGGACTTTTGTATTTTTAAACTGACCTGTAACTATATATTGACCATTTTTTTAGTAAATGTCTACGATGAGTGTAAATTCATCATAATTTTTTTGTTTAGTAAAAAATTTAATAAGTTTTTCTGATCTCAATTCCGGCTTTTTCAAGATGTTTTTTTACATCTGAAATTTCAACTTCTTTTCTGTGAAAAATTCCTGCGGCAAGCCCTGCTTCAGCTTGTGTTTTTGAAAAAACCTCTTCAAAATGAGCTGCTTTTCCAGCGCCGCTGGATGCAATTACAGGTATTGTAACATTTTTTTTCACAAGATTTATCAGATTTAAGTCAAATCCTGAGTTTGTGCCGTCTTTATCTATTGAATTGAGTAAAATTTCTCCTGCGCCAAGCTGTTCGCAGATTTTTGCAAGGGTTGGAGCATCAATATCCCTTCCTTCGCGTCCGCCTTTTACTGTACACTGATACCAGCAGTATTCTTCACCATCTGGGCCTTTTTCATCTGATTTTATAACCTGGTGTTTTTTTGCATCATCAGGTGAATTTACATAAACTTTTCTTGGATCAATTGAAATTACAACTGCCTGATTTCCATAAACATGGGAAATCTGCTCAATTGAAGACTTTCCTGTTTTTTGTCCTGTTTTTATAAATTCTTCAGCAATAATTACAGCGTCACTTCCAATTGAAATTTTGTCTGCTCCTGATCTGAAATATTCTGAAGCAACCTCAAGGGAAGAGTAAAACTTACCATCTTTGTCTGTAAAATCCCTTATCCCGCCGCCTATTGTAAGAGGTACAAAAACATTTTCAGATGTTTTTTTCAGAACTTCAATCATTGGCATATCCTGCAAAGGAAAATCTCTGAACCCTGTTATATTTAAAAAAGTTACCTCATCAGCACCTTCATCATAATATCTTTTTGCAAGCTCAACAGGTTTTCCAAGATTTCTTACATTTCCCTCTTCTCTTACATCGTATTGATCACCTTTGGTAACCACAAGATCTCCCATGTCATTTGATCTTACATCAAGGCAGGCAATAATTCTTTTTGCAAGGCCTTTTCCTTTTGTAGGGATTTTAAATGACTGGTAAATCCTTTTTTCGGAAATAAAGTTCTCCAGAAGCTTTAATCCTGCATGTCCGCTTTTTTCAGGGTGAAACTGGGTTGCAACTATATTGTCTTTTTGCACTGCACTTGTAAACTCATATCCGTAACCTGTAGTTGTAAGAATATCAGATTCGTCAGCAGGTGCTGCATGATAGGAATGTACAAAATAAAATTTTTCTTCCTGGTTTAAACCGCTGAAAAGAAAGGAATCTTTTTTTATATTTATTCCGTTCCATCCAATATGGGGAACTGAAAGATCTGTTTTAAATTTTTTGACTTTGCCTTTTATTACTCCAAGGCCTTTTTGTCCTGGTGCTTCTTCGCTTTCTTCAAGAAGTGCATGAAGCCCAAGACAGATTCCAAAAAAAGGTTTTCCTGATTTTATATATTCTCTTAAAGGTTCTAGATAGTTTTTCTGGTTAAGAATTTTAATCATACTTTCAAAGTTTCCAACGCCTGGGAAAATAAGCTTCTCGGCTGAAAGGATATCAGAATAATCTTTTACCATTTTAATTTCAGATTCACATTTTTTTACTGCATTTATAACGCTTCTAACGTTTCCTGCACCATAATCAAGTATTGTTATCATTTGGACTCCGAAAATGGATTTAAAAAGTTTTAAAATAAAATTTATTACTTTAATATGAATTTAAAAACAAGAGGGATAAAAGAAAATATGAAAATATAATTTGATCTGAAATTTTTTAAGGAATATTAAAAAGGGGGGAAAGGTGCTTTTTTGAAAAAAGCACCTTTAAAATATTATTCAGTTACATTAATAGCTGAAGGACCTTTAGGACCCTGCTGAATATCAAATGTAACTTTAGCTCCTTCACGAAGTGTTTTAAAACCTGTGCTGTTGATTCCTGTATGATGAACAAAAACGTCAGTTCCGTTTTCCTGTTCAATAAATCCGAATCCTTTTGAGTCGTTAAACCATTTTACTGTTCCATTTGCCATTGTGACTTTTCCTTAATTAATTGATTTAAATTTTGTTCGATACTTCAGGTGCTGCCACTTTGTAAATGGATTTTCCTTTAATAACGAATCTCTAATGTTTCTCCATATTGAGAAGATGATGCATAATGAGCTTTATTTAAAAATAAAGCAAGGATTATTTTTTTTATTTTCAATAAATTATATATTCCTGCTTAAATAGAGTATAAAGTCTGAAAAAAGACTGGTTCTGTTTATAAAGGTTTAGTGTCTGAACAAAAAATGATTTTTTTCTAAACTCTAAAGTTAGATTTAAAAATTTATTCACATAATACTCAATATATTAATGGTGTTAAATTATTTGTTTTACGTAAATAAAAAATACTCCTTTATGGGCAGTCAACAATTACAATTTGCCATCAGATATTTTTCCTTATGGAATCTGCCGCTGTCTGTGCTGTTACAAGACATCCTCCAAGAAAAGTACCTTCAAGAGATCCCTGTCCGTGAATTCCGCCTCCTCCAAATCCTGCTGTTTCGCCAATTGCGTAAAGTCCTTTTAAAGGTTTGCCTGTTGGTGATAAAACACG
>JACKCP010000036.1 GCA_020633955.1 Desulfobacteraceae bacterium
GGGGCACCATACATAACTATTAATTGGTTGGAGGGACACCATACATAATTGTCTCTTAAGTTATTTCTACTGGTTCCCATGTTTTATCTGAGAACCTTTTTTTGTTGATTTCTGAGTTGTGCAACTACTTGTTTTTTGCAACCCAAAAATGACCCCTCTCTGGAATCAGAAGATGGCAAATAGATTTTTCCTTTAGAATTAATATTGACATTTATGTATTGAAATTAGATATTTGAATAAATGTGCCATTTTGTCACTAAATAAAAGGAACAGCCATGACTTCATTACCAAGAATAACTGCAAGGGTAGATGCTGATACCCAAAATTTATTGAGCAAAGCAACTGCACTGGCAGGAATGTCAAGTATTAATAACTTTGTGCTCAGTGCTGCGGTTGAAAAAGCAAGGCAGATTATAGAGCAGAGTCAATTTTTAAAAATTTCTGAACATGATGCAAATCTTCTTATGGATGCACTGGATAGGCCTGCTGAAATAAACTTAAAGCTTAAAGCAGCATTTCAGCGTTATGAAAGTAAAAAATAATTATGAAAACGGTTCTTTTAGATAAATTAAAACATGACAGAAAAAGTTTTAATTGTGGGATAGAATCATTGAATAATTATTTAAAGTTAATGGCAAATCAGCAGGCTAAAAAAGACAACAATCGGACTTTTGTTCTTGAAGATGAGTTCGATAAATCAATTATTGTCGGATTTTATACTTTAACAATGACAGCTGTTGATATTCAGGGGTTGCCTGAAAAATTAAAGCAAAGACACAAATTTTCAACTTCAGCCGGTTTAATTGCACGTTTGGCAGTCAATGAAAAATATCAAGGAAAAGGATTTGGTGAGTTGCTGTTAGTAGATGCTCTCAAGAAATTGCTTTTTGCCAGCGAGATTGTTGGTTTTCCTTTTATAGTTGTTGATACCAAAGAAGGAGCAAAATTATTTTATGAAAAATATGGTTTCACTCAATTCAAGGATTCCCCAAATAAATTGTTTTTAACAATTGCTGATTTAAGAGTCAGCTTCAAATGATTTTCTTGAGGCTGAACAAAAAATTCTCGTTTTCGGTCAATGACTAATTAAGTATGGTGTCACCGGAACTCCTCACGGGAACTCCAAAAGACCTGCCTGCCCAAAAAGCAGGCAAGTTTTTTTATATCAGTTTTTTGGCTGATTCAATTATTCTGTTGTAATCTGGCTCATTTGTAACTTCGTCAAGAATTATCATATCTCTTATAATCCTTTCTTCATCAAGAACAAAAACAGATCTTGCAAGAAGTCTAAGCTCTTTAATAAGAACTCCAAATAAAGTTCCAAAGGAGGCATCTTTATGATCGGAAAGGGTTATTACATTATCAACATTATTTGCTCCGCACCATCTTTTTTGGGCAAAAGGAAGATCCATGCTTATTGTAATAATTTTTATGCTGTCTCCAAGTTTTGCAGCCTCTGAGTTGAATTTTTGTGTTTCAATATCGCAAACAGGGGTATCAAGTGAAGGAACAGCTGAGATAATAATAACTTTTTCCTTGAAATCCTTTAGTGAGGATGGTGCCATATTGTTATCTGCAACAGTAAAATCCGGTGCTTTATCCCCGATTTTAAGGTCAGGACCAATAAGTGTAAGGGGGTTACCTTCAATTGCTGTTATTCCTTTTCTTTCCTGCATTTTATCCTCCTTTTGTTGTTTTTTGAAAACTATTCAGCTGAAAACTGATAAAGAAGCCATTTTGCTGACGGGTGCTGCATTTTTTGAGCCCTTTTAAGTAGAGTTTGGAGTAGGGCGAGGATTATACTTAATGCATCAGCCTTTCCAATTCAAACTGAACAGTTGGTTTTATGTATGGATAAATTAAGCAGTATAAACATCAGGTCAATAGCACTATTGGAGAAAAGGAGAATAATTATTATTAAGGATGGTTTTTTTTAAATCTTTTTTGTCAATTTTAGCCTCAGATTCAAAATTTGATCCTCAAAATAATTGATGTATTAATATGGTTGTATTTATCATTTTCCGTAACTGAATAAAAAAA
>JACKCP010000037.1 GCA_020633955.1 Desulfobacteraceae bacterium
GAGTTTAAAAAAATATCTTCAGGAAAATCCCCATGAATTAAGAGATATTCTTTCTTATAATGAAAGTTATGTTTTTTTTGAAGTTGTTGAAGGAGGGCCATACGGGGCTCTTTCAAGGGAGCTTACACCAGGAAGATCACTTGCTTCGGATTTAAAGATTTATCCTAGAGGCGGTCTTGTCTATATTGAAACAAAAAAGCCTGTTGTATCAGGAAACGGTGATATAAAAAAATGGACTGATCTTAAAAGATTCATGCTTGTCCAGGATACAGGCGGAGCAATAAAAGGATATTTCAGGGGGGATATTTTTTTTGGTTGCGGTGAATATGCCAGAACTGCAGCTGGGCATCTTGCAAATGAGGGAAATCTTTATATTCTGATTCCTGTGAAAACCAGGAAAGATTGATATTAGAGATTGGCCGAAAACGAGAATTTTTTGTTCAGTTACGGAAGATTAAATTTTGAATCTGACTCAGAAATTGACAAAAAAGGCCGTTTTCGTTCAGAAACTATGTAAGGATAAAAAAAGCCGGGTGAAAACCCGGCTTAAAATTTTTATGCTTTGTACTTTTTGATTTCTTTAATAATTGCGGGAAGGATTACCTTTGCATCACCTGCAATTCCAAGATTTGCAAACTTGAATATTTCAGCGTTTGGATCCTTGTTTATTGCAATTGTGTATTTTGCATTTGTAATACCTGTTGTGTGCTGAACAGTACCGCTGATTCCGCATGGAATGTAAAGTTCAGGACGGATGTTTTTACCTGTCTGTCCAACCTGTACTTCGTGTGGAATAATATGTTTTTCAACACATGGTCTTGAACCGCCGATTTTAGCGCCAAGAACCTTTGCAAGTTCTTTTACATATTCAACGCTTTCAGGATCACTTGCTCCAATACCGATACCTACAACCTTTTCAGCATCTTCAATTTTTTCGCCTTCGTGTTCCTTTTCATTGCTTTCAATTACCCTGACTTTTATTTCTTCGGGCTTTATTTCAACAGGAACAGTTATGATCTCACCTGTTCTTGAAGCATCAGCTTCTGGAACAGCCATAACTCCAGGTCTTACAGTAGACATCTGTGGTCTGTGCTCAGGACAGATGATTGTTGCCATGACGTTTCCGCCGAAAGCCGGTCTTGTGGAAACAAGAAGACGTTTTTCTTCGTCAATGTCAAGTTCTGTACAGTCTGCTGTACAGCCAGTGTTAAGTCTGAATGAAACTCTTGGTGTGAGGTCTCTTCCTATTGCAGAAGCTCCGATAATAAGAATTTCAGGTTTTTCCTCAAGGGCTTTTTTGCAGATTATATCTGTGTATAGTTCTGTGCGGTATTCTTTAAGTTCAGGGTCTTCGGCAAGAAAAACCTTGTCTGCACCGTATGCAATAAGAGTTTCGGCAGAAGTTTTTACATTGTCTCCGATAAGAAAGGCGGCAAGCTCAACACCAAGCTTGTCTGCAAGCTTTCTTCCCTCTCCAAGCATTTCTAAAGACACCTTGGCAAGTTTGCCGTTATTCTGCTCGGCAAATACCCAGACATTTTTATGTTCTTCGATATTAGCTTTTGTAGCCATTATTTCACCTTTATATAAGAAATTTCTCGTTAAGTTTGTCTGCCACCTGACGGGCTATCTCTTCAGGGGTTCCTTCAAGCATCTGAACCTTGCCTTTTTCAATCTTTGGAGAGAATACCTTTCTAAGTTTAGTAGGAGATCCCTTAAGTCCAAGATGAACAAGTTCTGCATCAACGTCATCTGCTTCCCATACAGGAATTTCCTTTTCAAAGGCTTCAAGAATCTTGTCCATTGGGGTAACCCTGTATTCGTTAATTTCCTTTTCAACAGTAACAAGGGCTGGAAAATCTGCTTCGATTTTGCGTTCAAAGTCTCCAAGCTTCTGCTGGATCTGAACTTTCTTGCCGTCTGATTCTATTCCAAGAGCATATGAAAGAAGAGGAAGTCCAAGAAATTCCGCCATCTGGGGACCAACCTGGGCTGTGTTTCCGTCCATAGCCTCAACACCTGAAATAACAAGATCATAGTCGCCGATTTTTTTAATAGCACACCCAAGGGCATATGATGTAGCCCAGGTGTCTGCACCAGCAAATTTTCTGTCTGTAAGCTGAATAGCCTGGTCTGCTCCCATGCACAATGCTTCTCTTAATGCACTTTCAACCTGACCTGGACCCATTGATATTACAATAACTTCTCCGCCGTGTTTTTCTTTCAGCTCAAGAGCTGCCTCGATGGCATGTTTATCAACAGGGTTTATTATAGTTGGAAGGCCTGCTCTTATAAGAGAGCCGTCCGCATCCCATTTAACCTTTGTAACGTTTGGGACCTGCTTTATAGTTACGATAATTTTCATTTTATTTCCTCTTGTCCGTATATCGCTTCACTGAGTTTTACGTCCGTGATGATTTTAGCCTGTTTATATTATTTGCTCATTAGAGCTGTCATACCGACTATTGTCTTGTTGATTTCAAGACTGGAGGCAACAACACCCTGATGCATTGCTATCCTGAACAGTTTTTCAACAAGATATTCCTTGGAATATCCGTATGAACCGTGGAACTGAACAGCCATTCTGGTAACTTCCTGGATAAGAGGTGTTGTAAAAACTTTTACTTCAGCAGATGCAGTATCAAAATTTTTACCTGCGTCCTGCTTGCAGACTGCATTATAAACCATAAGTCTGCATGCATCGATTTTAACTTTCATTTCACCAAGCATCCAGTAAAAGCCCTGCATGTATCCCATTGGCATACCGTTTACAATTCTCTGCATGGAGTATTTTTTTGCTTCAAGATAGGCCTGATGTCCAACACCAACCATACCTGCTGCCTGCTGGATTCTTTCTCCTGAAATCCATCTTAGAAGAACGTTGAAACCCTGTCCCTGCTTGCCGAGAATATTTTCTTTGGGAACTCTTACGTTATTGAAATAGATATCGCATGTGTCTGCACCGTCAAGACCTGTAAGCTCATAATGTCCTGAGCAGCTTATACCCGGTGATTTTTTGTCTATTATGAAGGCAGTAGAGTCATGGGGCTGGCCTGCAAGAGAAAGATCCTTGCATATGAAAACTCCGTATCCAGGCTTGTTTGCCATACTGATGAAACGCTTGCATCCGTTTATTATAAAGTCGTCTCCGTCAGGTGTTGCTGTTGTGGTAAGCATTTTTGGATCTGAGCCTGTGTCTGGTTCTGTAAAAGCCATTGTAGCCCAGGCCGAGCCGTCGCAAAGAGGCGGTACAAATTTTTTCTTAACTTCTTCAGATCCCCAGTGGCAGATTGTTTCTGCAACACTGTTGTTCATGAGAAGAGGAAGAAAACAGGTTGAGCCTGTTTTTCCAAATTCTTCGATCAAAAGAATGAGGTTGAAGTTTGTTGTTGCAAGTCCGCCGTATTCCTTTGGAACATCGAACCCAAGCATTCTTGCCTTTGCATATTTTTCAAGAAGGTCAGGAGGATAATCTCCGTGCTCAGCCATATAGGCATCGATTTCGGGAACTATGCGTTCACAAAAATCTTTTCCTGCCTTTATGACCATTTTGTTGATTGGTGAAAGAGTGAAGTCCATTTTGTCCTTTCCTTAAACCTTAAGGTTGATATTTAATGTTTGTGTACAAACTATCAGGATATAATAAAAAGGCAAAACATTTTTTGTGTTTTCATTATAAATTATATGCCTTTTATTTTTAAATTTATGACCGCAAACAGTTTCTTAATAAATCAAAAAAAAATTACTGGTCAACCAATTTAAACTAACCCCCTGATTTTGTTTTAACCTTAACTTAATACTTTTTATTTGGAAACTGCTATCAGAATTATTAAAATAATACAATATCAAATATTTAAAAAAAATAGTTTGCACACAAACTAAATTTTATGTATTATTTTTTTCAACTGATTTTTCAGTGGTCTAAAACTTAATTATGAGGGAAATTATGACTAAAGTATATTTGCACAAAGATCCGCTTTTTGTTCCAGTTAAAATAGGAAATCTTGAGCTTGAG
>JACKCP010000004.1 GCA_020633955.1 Desulfobacteraceae bacterium
CTGCACCCTGTTCAGATTCGGTATTCTCAATTGCTTCAAATTCAAGTGATTCAGGTGTGATTACAAGAAAGTATGCGCATCTTCCAAATCTTTCATCAATTTTTGATGTAAGCTGGGTTCCCTGCGAACTTACTGCAATTTTCATTTTTTACCTCTGAGTTAATGTTTATTTATATTTTCTATTACTTTTTCATAAATGCTTTTCAAAACATCTGCACCTTTGCCGCTGGAATATTCAACCGGTGCTTTTTTATTCATTATTGCCCTGGGAAAATCATCATCAAAGGGTATTCTTCCCATGAAAAGTGCATTTGATTTATTAGCATAATCTTCAATCTGGTCTGTTATATCCTGGTTTAGATCAAACTTGTTTACAATGATCATTACTGGAATTTTGAGGAAATCGCAGAGATCTTTTGCCTTTATCATATCGTGGAAACCGGATTTTGTGGGTTCGGTTACAATAAGAACATGATCGGTTCCGGTAATTGAAGAAGTTGCAGGGCAGCCTGTACCAGGAGGGCCGTCAATCAGTATATAGGAAGCATTTTGTGCTTCAGCTTCCTGTTTTGCTCTTTTTCTTAGGTGGTTAATCAGAAGACCCGAGTTTTCACCTCCAATATTAAGCTTGGCATGAATCATGGTGCCGGAATCAGTTTTTGAGACAAACCATTTTCCCGATTCTTCGGGTATAAGATCAATAGCCTTTTCAGGACAAAATTCATGGCAGACACCACAGCCTTCACAATCGATTTCATTCACTACAAAATCATCACTTATTGCATCAAATTCGCATCTTTCTATGCATAGACCGCACTCAATACATTTGTCTTTATTTATCAACGCTTTTACACCGGATGTAAAAGAAGATTCTTCAGAGTCTGAAGGCTCTATTATAAGATGGAGGTTTGCTGCATCAACATCTGCATCAACAAGAATTTTTCTGTCATTACAAAGTTTTGCAAATGAGGCACTTACACATGTTTTTCCAGTACCTCCCTTACCGCTTATTATTACCAGCTCTTTCATGTTAAGCCCCTAAATTTTCTGAAATTATTGAATCAAGAGTATTTTTAAACTGTTTCATAAGCCCGCTTCTGTTTGAAACAACAAGATTACCCTTGGAATAATCAACAGCCAGGTCTCTGGAATATGGAATTTCCATTAAAACCGGAACTTGTGCCTCTTTGGCATATTCATGAATTATCTTAATTTCTTCCATATGCTTATTTATGATTATTCCGCATGGTTTTTCAAGCAGCCTTGATGTTTCAACAGCAAGTTTTAAGTCGCTTAGTCCAAAGGGTGTGGGTTCGGTTACAAGAATAACATAATCACAGCCTTTCATTGCTGCAATTGCAGGGCATGATGTTCCCGGAGGTGAATCAATAATTGAATGAATATCTGGATCAAGTTTTTTTTGTACCTTGTCAATGAGCATTGGTGATGCCATTTCACCCGTTTTAAGATCGCCGGATATTATTTTAATTTTATCATTTATCTGCTTGGAATAAATTGAACCAAGCATTTTTTTCCCTTGGGAAACCGCTTTTTCAGGACAGATATAAAGACATCCCTTGCAGCTGTGGCATAAAGTTGGAAAGATCATGACCTTATTCAATACTACAGCAAGAGCATTATATCTGCATACTCTTTCACATTCCTTGCACCCGGTACATTTTGACTGATCAATTTGCGGAATAAACAGGAATATGTCTTCTTTTTCCGCCTCTGAAACATCAAAAAAAATTGAGGCGTTGGGAGCTTCAACATCACAGTCTGCAAGCTGGATTTTTTCTCCATAGGATGCAGCAAGAGATGTTGCAACCGTTGTTTTACCCGTTCCTCCTTTTCCGCTTGCTACGCAAATCTTCATTTAAAACCTCCCGCCCTGGTTTCTTCCCATTCCTTTTCTGCAGCCGCCTCCCATACCGCGGCCCTGTCCCGTTCCACAGCCTTGCCCCATGCCTCTTCCTTTTCCCATACCTCTGCCATAACCCATGCCTGCTCCCTGCTGTCCTCTTTGCTGCAGATTGCCTGAATTCTGGTTCTGATTAAAAAAATTGTCTTTGTCTGCCATTTCCATGGCCTGAGCTACCGTTCCCTGGAAACTGATAAAATTTATGCCAGCTGCATTTAGTACACTTTCAGCCTTTGGGCCAAGGTTTCCTGCAAAAAGTGCCTTTACACCTTTTTCAGCAATGAGACTTGCAGAACCTGTTCCAGCTCCGGTCTGGCTGTTTTTTGAGTTATTTTCAATTACCTCTTCTATCTGATCTCCGTTTTCGTTTGTAATAAGAAAAAAATCAGCTCTGCCAAATCTTTCATCTACCTGAGAATCAGTATTGGTTCCGTTTGAAGCTATCGCTATTTTCATTTATTCATCCTCCTTTATTATCGGATGGTTAAAAGGTTTTCACATTTGCCTTCTGTTTCTTTGTTTCCCCTGAAATTTAGGGTGCATTTCAAAGTTGCCGCCCTCAATATTTATGGCCTTGCCATTTATGATTGCATCGGCAATCTTGTTTCTTGCTGCAGATATGATTCTGCCAAAAGTCTGTCTTGAAACACCCATTTTTTCGCCGGCCTGTTCATGGGAAAGGCCATTTAGATCAGCAAGCCTTATTGCTTCTGTTTCGTCTATGGTCAAAATATTTTCTTCAAGTTCCCTTAAGGGAATTCCTCTCGGTTTAAAATAGTCAGATTTAGGCTTTTGCCTTACCATTCTCTGTTTAAGGGGTCTTACCATTTATCCTCCTTTATGAGCATATGCTCATAACAATATTCCCATAAAACAGAGGCTGTCAAGTTAATATTTGAAAAAATTATTAGTTGTTACAAATAAATCATCATGATAATTTAAATTTGATTTATAAAATTGAAAATATGCGGGTATTTAATGGATCAGGTTCTTGAAGAAATTAAAAAAATGGCTATCGAGATTGTAAGTGAAGCAAGGCTTCCTTCTTTTTATCTCGATTATAATGAGCTCATAAAACAGTCCAGAGAATTTTTTTCCAGAGATGAGCTCATAATAAAAATAAAAAAAGATTTATTTCAAACCCTTGAAAATAATTTTGGTCATGGATACGGCCATGCAAAAAAAGTTGCTGTTGAAGCCGGTGTGATTTTTCTGATTGAAATTAAAAAGGCGGGGGGAGCAGAAAATGATGATCATTATTTTTCAATAGCTCATACAGCAGGTCTTTTGCATGATATCTGCAGAAAGGAAAAAAATCACGCCAAAAAAGGTGCAGTATATGCCAGATCTTATCTTGAAGGGATTTTCACAGATGAAAACAATATTGACTCTGTGGCACATGCAATTGCAAACCATGAGGCCTTTTGTGATTTTTACGAGAAAGCCCCTAATTTTGAAGCCTCTGTACTGTCAGATTCACTGTATGATTCAGATAAGTTCAGATGGGGGCCTGATAACTTTTCCCACATGCTCTGGGCAATGCTTGAGCACACAGATATAAGTGCGGCCCAGTTTATGAGCGGTTATGAAAGAGGGATTAACTCTTTAAAAAAGATAAAGAAAACTTTCAGAACTTCAACCGGTAAAAAATATGGCCCCGAATTTATTGATATTGGCATTGAAATTGGATCAAGTTTACTTTACAGGATAAAAAATGAGCTCGGTATTTTGTGATATTAATGAGGAACATGCGTCTGAAAATGTTAAAAAAGTTCCTGGTGCGGTTTATTTATGTCAGACAGAATATATGACCTGCGGTGCCTGCTGCGGAATTTATAATTTCAACTATACTTCGCGCCAAAATTTTTTTGATAGAATTCTTGATAGAACTCTAAAATTTGAAAAAATAAAAAGAACAATGGATGCCATTCTTGAATTTGGTGATGCTGAAACAAAAAGAATAGAATCTCTTGGGGATAAGCCTTTTCCAGATTTTCATCACTGTCCTTTTGCTGGTTTTATGGATACTTTGCATTATAAACCCGGCTGTCTTCTCCATCCAATGTCAGAAAAAAATAATGGAGTTGATTTCAGGGGGCTTAGTTATTACGGAGGACTTGCATGTGCCTCTTATTTCTGTCCCACCTATTACAATGTATCTCCTGAAAGAAAGCTGATGGTTAGAAATGCAGTTGAAGATTCCTATACATATGGGCTTGTTATCACGGAAGATGAAATGATCAACAATATTTTTGATCTTATTGAGAAAAAAAGGGGGAAAAAGATATTTCCCCATGAAGTTAACGACGAATCATTGATTATGCTTGAAAAAATTTTAAAGCTGAAAATTGAGTGGCCGCTTAGGTCGTGTAACCGGCATCCTGCAAATTATTTTTTCGGCGATGCAGAAACAATACGCAATGATTTAGACCCAGAACAATCTGAAGTCTTTAATGTGCTCAAAGCAGTGAAGGCTTCGTTCTCAGACAAAAAAGATATTCTTGATGCTGAAAAACTAATCAATAAAAGTATCAACGATTTTGTTGATCTTTTATAGACTATCCAAACTTGCGTTTTGCTGAAAGAATGGGTGTATTAAGCACAAGTGCAGAAAGATCGTCCTGTCTTTCAATATCGAGCTTCAGTGAGCTTTTGTCTATTTCAAAATATTTTGAAATAACATCAACAATGTCTTTTTGAAGTGACTCAAGTATTTCATCCGACACTTCAAGTTTATCGTAAATAAGTGCAAACTGAAGTCTTTTTTTAGCAATATCTCGTGTTGATTCTTTTCCTGTGCCAAATATCTTTCCAAAGAATCCGTTCTTCATAATACTCACCTTTGAGGGAAAAAAGATTTTATTTTCTGATTCCAAATTTTGAAGTTATCTTGCCCCATATTCCTTTTTGATCATAAACAGGTTCTTTAATAGGGACGCTAGGATCTCCCAGTATTCTTCTGGCTATCCTTGTGTATGCCTGGCCTGCCTTGGATGTTTTGTCATCAATGATATAGCTTCCTGTATTTGTTGCAGCTATTACTCTTTCGTCCATTTCTACAAGGCCGATAAGCTCAACTGAAAGAACATCCTCAACATCCTTGTGGCTCAGCATATCCCCGTTTACAACCATATAAGGAACTATTCTGTTAACAATAAGTTTGGGGGTGATGGATCTTGCATACAAAAGTCCTATTATTCTGTCTGCATCTCTTACTGCTGAAACTTCAGGAGTGCATACAACAATAGCCTCATCTGCTCCTGTTACGGAGTTTTCAAATCCCTGCTCTATACCTGCCGGGCAGTCTATGAGGATATAGTCAAACTCATCCCTTAGTTTTTTGGTGAGTCTTGCCATGTCATCTGTATTAAGAGCATTTTTGTTATCGCTCTGAGATGCAGGAATTAGAAACAGACCTTCAATTCTTCTATCCCTGATTGCAGCCTGTTTAACCTGGCATCTGCCGTGGGCCAGATCAACAACATTATAGACAATTCTGTTTTCAAGACCCATAACAACATCAAGGTTTCGAAGTCCAATGTCCATATCAACAACAGCAACAGTTTTTCCAAGGGAAGCAATTGCAGCTCCAAGGGAAGCAGTGGTTGTTGTTTTACCAACTCCGCCTTTCCCTGATGTGATTACTATGACTTTGCCTTTCAAATCTGCACCTCTTTTTTGTTTTGATATAAAGCTGATTTTTATCTCACTTCCGGCCATGGAAGTTTGGAAAAAGGATTTTGATCAAGATAACTTGTAATTTCAAGTTCGCCTGAATTGTTTAAAAAAGCTATTTCAGGCAGTTTAATACTTTTCTTTGCACCTCCTACTCCCACAACATCGTTTATCTGGATTTGGGAAGGCCTGAAATCAAGTGCAAATATTACAGAACCATTATCCTGCTTCTGGCCTGCGATGGCGGTTCCGCATAAAGCTCCAAGGATAATAATGTCGCCTCCGGCAATAACCTCGGCCCCGGGATTGACATCTCCATAAATTATCAGGTGTTTTGAGGCATCAATTTTTTGCCCGGATCTTACTCTGCCAGTGATCATGAGGACATCACTTCTGGAATTTTTCCATCCTCTTTCCACTTCTCTTGTACGGACTCTTTGTTTTAATTCTGCCTTTATTTCTTCATGATTTTTAAAGGGTTTAACAGATTCTACAAAAAATTTTTCATTTAAAAAAGAAAAAAGCTCTCTGGCTATTTCATCGCTGCCGTATTCAGAATCAATATATATATGAGCACCTTTGATAAGATGGCTTAGAGGTATCAGTGCCTGAGAAACTTCGTCAAACAGATTATTTTTTGAAATACTCTTATCAAGTATAAGCCGGAATCCGTCTCCAACTCCCTTGATAATTACTGATTTTTCAGACATTATTGAGCCTTTTTCTGGGTAAACTCCCTTAAATTTAAAAAAACAAAAATTTTGGTATCATGACTTTATAAAAAAAAGGAGTTAATGTGTCAAGATGAGTGTAAATTAAACGTAAACTCTTTTTACTCTTGAGGTAAGGGATGACACTATTTCATAGTTTATTGTCCCGATTTTTTGTGCATGATAATCTGCTGTAATTATTTTATCTGTAAAAATAACTGCATAGTCTCCGGGATGGACGTTTTCAATATCTGTAACATCTGCTACGCAAAGATCCATGCAGATCCTGCCTCTTACTGGAGCTTTCTTACCGTTGATTAAAAAATGGGTATTGGATGAGAGAAGTCTTGAAAATCCATCTGCATAGCCAAGGGTAATTGTTGCAAGCTTTGAATCTTTTTCAGATTTCCATGTTTTTCCGTAACTGACATTAAATCCTTTTTTTACTTTTTTTACCTGAACGATTCTTGCTTTTAAGGTCATTGCCGGAACAAGGTCAACTATTGCCCTGTCAACTTCAGGAGACGGGTACAGCCCGTAAATGGCAATACCAGGCCTTACAAGTGAATTTCTTGATTCCTTGATGTTCATAAGCCCGGCACTGTTTGCGCAGTGGTAAAAATTGAAGCTGATTTTTTTTTGTTTCAGCTTTTTTATGACAGAGCTGAATTTATTCATCTGGAAGAAAGCATACTCAAGGTCTTTTTCGTCTGCTGTTGCAAAATGGGTAAAAATCCCAACTGGTTCAATGTTTTCAAGAGCAGTTATTTTTTTTACTTCTGCTGCAATCTGATCTTCATCACCACTAATTCCGACTCTGCCCATTCCTGTGTCAATTTTGATGTGTACCCTGATTTTTTTGTTGATTTCCTTTGCCTTTGATGAAACAAGTCTTGCTGTTTCATAATCATATACTGAAACTTCAATATTATTTTCACAGATTTCATTTATCATGCCTTCACATGGATATCCAAGGGTCAGGATAGGACAGTTTATTTTTTCTGCCCTTAATTTGAGAGCCTCTTCAGCCCTTGCAACACCAAGAAGCGAAGCTCCGTTTTCAAGTGCTTTTTTTCCGACTTCAACTGACCCGTGTCCGTATCCGTCTGCCTTTACAACTGCCATCAGTGATGTGTTTTTCCCGGCAAGGATTTTAAGGTTTTTTACATTCTGTCCTATTTTATCCAGGTTTACTTCTGCAATAATATCGTTTTTGTTCATGGCTGGTTCCATTGGTTTCAGTTAAAGCAATAAGAGTAATTTTCAATTTTTGCGGAATATATGTCAATGTTTTAATTTAATAACCAGTATCTTATATTTGATAATAATTTTTCATGCTGAATTTATTTAATATCTGCTAAAAATGAGATTTCTCTGATAAGAGAAAACACTGTGCATATTATGCGCAGTGTTTTCTCAATTTGTGTTGGAAAAGGATTTAATTAATCAGCCCTGTGAAGAAACCGGCTTGAAAGAAGTGATCCGACTCCTGAAAGAGCTATAACCAGCCCCATGGGCCACGGTGTGCCGTCTGCAAAAAGTCCTACAAGTCCTGCACCTATAATTCCACTGCCGTACTGGCAGGCGCCCACAAGGGCAGAGACTGCCCCCGCACGGTCAGGAAAATCTGCAAGTGCTCCTGTAATCGAGTTTGCAACTATGAAACCGGCTGCCGATGCAAACATGAATAAAGGTGCAACAAGCATGGGAAGTCCTCCCCAACCTGTTTTTGCCGATATTGCAGCAGCAATAGAAGAGACACAGGCCAGAACCGTTCCAAAGAAAAGAACTCTGTCGCAGCCAAATATTTCAACAATCCTGGTGTTGATAATATTTGCAGCCATTATTCCGATTATTCCAAGTCCGAAAAGCAGGCCGTAAAATTCAGGAGGTACATGGTAATATGAAATGTATGAAAACGGAGTTCCCGCAACATATGCAAACATTCCTGCGTAGAAAAATCCGCCTGTTGCAGCATAACCTATTATTCTTTTGGATTTTAATAATGATCCGTAACGAACCATTGCATTTATAAGAGGCTCTCCGTTTCTTGATTCCGGTCTGAGTGTTTCAGGGATTGTAAAGAGCATAATCAGAGTAATTATTCCTATTGAAACCAGAAGCCAGAAAATAGCCCGCCAGCCTGAAAAAACAAGAATCTGTGCTCCTGCAAGCGGACCTATAAGAGGAGCTATGGCCATGATTGTCATAAGCGTTGAAAGCATCTGAGCCGCACGAACCCCTTCGTAAAGGTCTCTTATCATTGCCCTTGCGAGAACAACACTTGCACATGCTCCAAGAGCCTGAACAACTCTCCATGAAATCATCATCAAAGCATTTGTTGAAAGAGCGCATCCTGCGGAACCCGCAATAAATAATATAAGTCCTGCTCCGATTGAAGGACGCCGGCCGTATCTGTCGCCGATTGGTCCCCAGATAAGCTGGCCGAGACTGAATCCTATAAGATAACCTGAAACAGTAAGTTCTATCATTCCCGCATCTGAATTTAATGATTTAATCATTACAGGCATGGCCGGAAGATAAAGATCTGTAGATATTGATGCAAACCCCATGAGAAGACTCAAAACCCCAAGCAGATACCAGCCGGGTGTATTCTCTTCACTGCATTTGCAGTTTCCATTTTTTGTAATACTGTACAATTTAACTCCTGAACTTCATTGTTTGCATAAATCTGCAATCATTTTATTAAAGATGATTGCAGAGTTTATTCTTATATAGGCTTTTTAAACTTTAAGAAATTTTAAATTGTTTTAATTTTTAACCATTTTTTGCAGTGATTGCGGGTAACGATCACCAATTATATCTATCTTTGAAACAGCATCTTTTATTTTTGAAAGGTCATTTTGGTTAAGGTCTATATTCACTGATTCGATATTTTCTTCAAGCCGGCCGGGATTTGTAGTTCCGGGGATTGGCACAATATAATCTCTTTGTTTTAGAAGCCACGCCAGAGCAATCTGAGCTGGTGTTGCATTTTTTTCTGCTGCAATTGCCTGTATAAGTTCTACAAGAGCCATATTGGCTTTTCTTGCCTCTTTGGCAAAACGGGGAAGAGTGTTTCTGAAATCGTTTTCAGCAAACTCTGTCTTTTCATTTATTTTACCGCTGAGAAATCCTCTTCCTATTGGACTGAAAGGAACAAGGCCTATTTCAAGTTCGTCCAGCAGCGGAATAAGTTCTTTTTCAGGCTCTCTCCACATTAATGAATATTCGTTTTGAACAGCTGTAACAGGCAAAACTGCATGGGCTTTTTTTATGGTTTCAATTCCTGGTTCAGACAGGCCAAAATGTTTTACTTTTCCTTCTTTTATAAGATCTTTTACTGTTCCTGCAACATCTTCAATAGGTACATCGGGATCTACCCTGTGCTGATAAAAAAGATCTATTGCCTCAATTTTAAGCCTTTTAAGAGAAGCTTCTGCAACCTCTCTTATATGTTCTGGACGGCTGTCAAGCCCATCCCATCCTGGTGTTCCATCGGTTTTTAATTTAAATCCGAACTTTGTTGCTATTGAAATTTTATCATGAAAGGAATGAAGAGCACGTCCAAGAAGCTCTTCGTTTGTGTAAGGTCCGTAAACTTCAGCTGTATCAAAAAAAGTAATTCCAAGATCCACGGCCTTATGAAGCAGGTCTGTCATTTTATTGATGTCCGATGGAGGACCATACGCATAGCTCATACTCATACAGCCAAGTCCTAATGGGGAAACTGTAAGTCCGTTTTTTCCGAGTTTACGATTCTTCATTTCTGCCTCCTTTTTATTTTTAAACTGTTCTGCAAAAATAAATTTTTACAATGATGGCAATATACATCATGGAAATGAAAAGAGGGTATACTGATACTGTCTGATTATTGCCTGATTCTCTGGAAAGCTGTATTTTTTAAAAAAGAGTATTTATCTGAACTCATCTGTCTTTTGATTTAAGTACTATTCGAGTAATTTCTGATGGAACTCCGATTCTGCATGAAAAGCCTGCCCATAAGCCTGTTCCAGGGCTTACATAAATTTTGCGTTTGTTTATTTCATACAGACCATTAACAAGGCCGCCGTTGTATGATCCTATCAGCCATTTTAAAAAGAATATATGACCTCCGTGGGTATGTCCGGAAAGCTGCAGATCTGCATTTGTATTTATGGGAACACCGTCAGGTCTGTGGGAAAGAAGGACAGATACACCTTCAGGAGCATTTTTAACAGCCTTTAAAAAATCGGGGCCTTTTCCTGTAAATCTTTTTTGATAGGTGTCCGGAACTCCGGCAATAATCAGTTTTGAACCGTTTATATCAATAACTCTGTGCTCGTTATCAAGCATCTCAACTCCCATTTTTTCAAAAACCGTCACCCATTTTTTAAAATTAAAATAGTATTCATGATTGCCTGTTACTCCTAAAACTCCATTTTTTGAGTAAAGCCTGGATAAAGGAGACACCTCCTGCTCAAGCTTTTCAACACGGCCGTCAATCATGTCTCCTGTAACTACAATAAGATCGGGATTGGCACTGTTTGTTTTTTCAACAACTTTTTCAAGCCATTTTTTATCAAGAATAAGACCAATATGAATATCTGTAAGCTGAATTATGGAAAATCCGTTAAGATTTTGGGGCAGATTTTCTATCTCTACTTCAGTTGTTTTTATTTCAGGAACCTTCATAGACTGATATGTACCGTAAATACCGAAAAGCAGTGCACCTGCCAGTATGCATGAATTTATAATTTCTTTTGAAAACGGCATATGCCAGTCTGTACCGGCAAGACGGCTCAAAAGAAGAACCAGTGCAATAAGGTCTTTAATAACAGCCATAAAAACCAGCATGATAAGAGCTGAGTAGAGAGTTTCCATTACAATGAGAAGGTAAGGTGGAAAATCCGGTGCTATAAAAGAGCCTCCGACTTTCACATATATTATATATTTCAGGCTTATTATAAAAAGCAGGATAATAAGAGATATCTTAAGTGCAGGCCTTAGATTGGTAAAAATGACCATACTTGTAATTACATATAAAAATATTATCAGTGAGGGTAGGGCAAGGCGCATAAATCGTTTCCTTTTTAAGTTACTTTGATCAGCATATTAATATAATCTTTTTTCTGTAATTAAAATATAACGATCCTATCTTATTCTTGCCTGATTCTATGAAATCTGGCTCCTTTATATTTTCAAGTAACAGTACTTATAGTATTTGTAATAAAGAATAACAAATGGAGAAGATGAATGAATGATAAGTGTTTTAAGCTGAGTACTGACGAAAATGAGCTTGGAAAGGCACATGAAAAGCTCGCTTCGAAAATTGCCGGATGGACCAGAGAATCCGGGCGTTTTGAAACCAGAATTCCGGGACTTGTTTTTAGAAGATGTGAATATGAAACAGAGCCACAGAGTTATATGCACGAACCCGGGATCTGCCTTGTGGCACAGGGAGCAAAGAAAGTATTGCTGGAAAATGAAACATATGTTTACGATGCTTTTCATTTTCTTATCACTTCCATAGATCTTCCCGTTATTGCAAATGTTATAGAGGCTTCACCGGAAAAACCTTATCTTGGCCTAATGATGAAGCTTGATCTTAAAGAGATCTCACAGCTTATTCTCGAGTACGATATCTCTATAAGCAGGGAAAAACCCGGCAGAGGCATTGCTGTAAGCAGGGTCTCGACTGCGCTTGTGAATAGTTTTCTAAGGCTTACAGATCTTCTTGACGAGCCTGAAAATATTCCTGCACTTGCTCCGCTTGCACAAAGGGAAATTCTTTACCGTCTGCTTATAAGTGAGCAGGGTCCGCGGCTGAGGCAGATTACAGCTTCAGGTACACATAGTGAGCAGATTTCACGTGCAATAGGCTGGCTTAAAGAAAATTACTCAAAATCCTTTAAGGTAGATGAGCTCTCTTCACGAGTGGGAATGAGTACTTCAACATTTCATCATCATTTCAGAGCTATTACAGCAATGAGTCCGCTTCAGTTTCAGAAATGCTTAAGGCTTCATGAGGCAAGGCAGCTTATGCTGAATGAAAGGGTTGATGCCGCAAATGCCGCTTTCAGTGTTGGGTATGAAAGCCCGTCTCAGTTCAGCAGAGAGTACAGCCGCTTTTTCGGCTCACCTCCTCTTCGTGATATTAAAAGACTTTCGGGTGTTTATCAGTAGTATTTAAATGCCTGTCATACTGACTGGCGTAAACGGGTAATATCTCTTAGCGGCGGAGCTCCAAACAGTCTGCTGTATTCACGGCTGAATTGTGAAGGACTCTCATAGCCGACTTCAAATGTTGCTGTAAGTGCATCGAAATTTTCTGTGAGCATAAGACGCCTTGCTTCATTTAACCTGAGCCTTTTCTGGAACTGAAGTGGGGTCATGGAGGTCATTACTTTAAAATGATTATGAAACGCAGACTTGCTCATTCCGGCGTTTGATGCAAGTTCATTTACACTTAATGGTTGTGTATAGTTATTTTTGAGCCAGTCTATTGCCTTTGAAATCTGATGGCTGTGGCTTCCTGAAGATACTATCTGCTGAATGCGCGGTCCCTGATCAGATGTAAGAAGTCTGAAAAAAATTTCACGTTTTACAAGTGGTGCAAGAATTTTAATATTATTCTCTTCCACAAGAAGATCCAGAAGACGCTGAAATGCATTAATAAGAGGTATTGAAAGCTGGCCAACAGCCATTCCCTTTTGTGCCTGTCTGGAATTGTTTAAGGGCAGGTTGCTGTCTACAATGAGCTGGGATATTTCCTGAAGATCAAGTTCCATTACAAGACCAAGGTATGGGTTTTCACTGGTCGCTTCAATTATATTTGCTACAACAGGCAGGTCAACCGATGATACAAGAAATCTGGTTGCATCATAAGTATAGGTCTCCTCTCCAAGTATAACTCTCTTTGAACCCTGTGCTATAAGGCACAGGCTTGATTCGAGTGTATAACTTGTCGGTTCTGTTGGTGTTGTCCATCTGCTTAATCTGAGTCCCGGGATTTTGGTATCCACCTGATTTTCATTATCTGTAAACCTGTCTATACTCTCTGCCAGTTTTTTAGATGCTTTTATAAATTCTTCACCTTTATTTTCATTATATTCTATCATGTAAAGTCTCCTTTAGCCTGATAACTGATTTGTTAAACTTTGTGTACAATTGAGCAAGCATCTCAGGTGGTCGTGTTTGCACTCCGTTTTATATCCGAAATAGATATATACTCAGTCATCTCTGATATTTCGTTGATTTTTCAAGAATTTCAATACCTGAAATATTTATAAATTCAGTAAATCAAATTTATAGTTTTTTATTTCAAAACTCAATCCTTTTGGCACCTTTATGGACTATCAGGCAACTATTGAAAACTATCAGGCTATTAGCCTTTAAACTGGCTGATGTATATTTAACCTGAAAAGAAAATTACATAAAAAAGGAGTTCTTATAATGGAAATAAAAAAAAACGGAACACAAGCCTCAATAAAAGGACCTGGAGACTGGTTTACAGGAACAGTTCGTATTGATCCGCTATTTCTTGAGGCACAGGAACCTGCACGCACAACAGGCGGAAGTGTTACATTTGAACCCGGTGCAAGAACTGCATGGCACACACATCCGCTAGGACAGACCCTTATTGTAACAGCAGGATGCGGAAGAGTTCAGCGTGAAGGCGGTCTGATTGAAGAAATCTGTCCCGGAGATGTTGTATGGTTTCCTCCAGGGGAAAAACACTGGCACGGAGCAGCACCAGATACTTCAATGACACATATTGCAATTCAGGAATCACTTGACGGTAAAAACGTAGACTGGATGGAACATGTAAGTGATGAGGAATACAAAAGTTAAAGTCTGATTAAAATACAAACCCATTATTAAAAGGTGATTAAATGAAAAACAAATTTAAAAGATGCCTTCAAAATTTCACGGCTGTTTTTTTTCTGCTTTTGTTTATGTCCGGAGTTACCACAGCATCAGATATAGATACATGGGATAAGACATTTGAAAAAAGTGATAAGGTGATTCATGAAAAAGTAACATATCCAAACAGGTTTGGAATTACAATATCAGCTGATATGTATCTTCCGAAAACTATAGATAAATCAAAAAAATATCCTGCAATTATAGTGGGAACTCCATATGGAGGAGTCAAAGAGCAGGGTGCTGGAATTTATGCACAGGAAATGGCAAAAAGAGGATTTGTTGCAATTGCCTTTGATGAATCCTTTAATGGAGAAAGCAGCGGATGGCCAAGACGTGTATCATCTCCTGACATCTTTGTTGAAGATTTCAGTGCAGGAGTAGATTTTATTGGAACCCGTCCCTTTGTAGACAGAGATAAAATCGGTGTAATAGGTCTTTGCGGCAGCGGAGGGTTTGCAGTTACAGCAGCTCAGGTTGATCTGCGTATAAAAGCAATTGCAACCGTAAGCATGTACGACATGAGTCGTGTAAACCGCTATGGCTGGAAAGACAGCATGACAGACGAAAAACGCAGTGAAATTTTAACAGAGCTTGGAAATCAGCGCTGGAAGGATTTTGAAAAAGGAACTCCAGAGCTTGCTCCTTCTTTTCCGGATAAGCCTGCCAAAAGCATACCCAAAGGACTTGATCCCATTACAAGCGAGTTTTTTGAATATTATGCAATGGAGAGAGGTCATCATCCAAATTCCATAGGAGCCTTTACAAAAACAAGTAATCTGTCTTTTATGAATTTTCCTTTGATGAATTATATAAAATCGATATCTCCAAGACCGCTTCTTTTTATTATGGGTGAAAATGCACATTCACGTTATTTCACTGAAGATGCCTATAAAATGGCAGCTGAACCAAAGGAGCTGTACATTGTTCCAAAGGCAAGGCACATAGACCTGTATGATCGTGTGGATATGATTCCATGGAAAAAGCTTAACGATTTTTTTACCAAAGCTTTGAAGTAACAGCGGGATAAGAGAAAATTTTCCCTGCATAATTTACAGGAAAAAATATGAGCAGGATATACTTTTAATTTCAGCAAGTCCAAGAAAAGGAGGAAACTCAGATCTCCTTTGTGATGAGTTTCTTCGGGGAGCAGAAGAATCAGGCCATGATGTGGAAAAAATCAGAACTTTAAATAAAATAAGGAGCAGCCCATGAAAGCAAATATAATTTCAATATTAACTCTGGTTTCTCTGCTTGTGCCATTTGCAGCATTTGGTCTGGAGGAAAATAAAATGGATAAAAATAAAGCCTTAAATGAAAAAGAGAAAAGCATTATTTCAATTGCGGCCTTTACAGCCAGCGGAGATCTTGATCGGCTCAAGCCTGCTTTAAATAACGGCCTTGATGCAGGACTTACCATAAATGAAATCAAAGAGGTTATGGTACACCTTTATGCATACACAGGTTTTCCAAGAAGTCTTAATGCTCTTTCTTCATTTATGCAGGTGCTTGATGAAAGAAAGGCAAAAGGTATTAAAGATGTTGAAGGAAAAGTATCCAGTCCTGTTCCGCCAGATCTTGATAAAGATAAATACGGAGCTAAAGTAAGAGCAAAGCTTTCCGGTCGTGAAACTGATATTTCAGGAGCAGAGTGGCAGAAATTTTCACCAGCCATTGATACCTTTCTAAAGGAACATCTTTTTGCAGATCTTTTTGCAAGAGATGTCATAAGCTACAAATACAGAGAGCTTGCAACCATTGCAGCACTTGCCAATATGACAGGAACAAAAGGACAGCTTGGTTTTCATATCGGAGCTGCAATGAATACAGGCTGGACTAAAGCTCAGATGGAAGATTTTGTTCTGGTAATTAAAAACAGAGTAGGAAAAGATCAGGGAAAGAGTGCGGAAAATATACTTGAAGGTGTGTTAAAAAACAGATCATAAAAATTAATCCGTCTCTATTGCCGATATTCTTTACATAAAATGGGGGATAATCAAAAGTTAAACTTTGGATTATCCCCCATTTATATTTTTATAACTTTGCGGTCAGAATATTAACTTTCTTGATCCAAAGCTCAGGCTTGAGGTCGTTTTTGTTGTAAGCTCTTTTTAACCTGGAGCCAAAACTTAACTGGCTGCGAAGTTTCCTCCGCAACCTTTTAAGCATTTAAGTTATTTACTCTTCTTCACCCCAGGCTTTTGCACTTTTAGATACTTTTTTGCGTACAGTTTTCCAGTCTCCATCTACGTTAAACATAGATTCCGGCAGGGCTTTAAGCATTTTTTTATACAATGATAAGGAAACAGTAAAAGTTAACTCATCCGGTTTCATAAATTTTCTGGCAGAAGGATCAAATCCTCCAAGTACAGCCTTTTCCAGTCCCTGTTCTTTGTAATAAAGAGGCCATGCAATCAGGTTGGTACATCCGGCTCCAAAAGGAGATGCCACGCAGTCAACATCACCTGTTGTAAAAGTTGTCTGAACAAAAAGACCTGTTAATACTTCCGGACGTGCAAAAAATATTATGAATTCAGGCTCCTCATCTTCGGTAAACAATGAAAGAGGTTTGAATATGCAGTATTTTGCCGGAGCAGGACGAGGATCTACCGTATCAAGAAATGTTTTCATTGCTTCAGGTGAAGGCAGATATCTTTCTCCATGAACAGGTGTTCCGGGAAACCCTGTTGTAACATAATGCTCTATGAATCTGAGGTTCGGCTTCATCATGGAGCTGTAAAAAACACCTCCGGGACATCCATATTCTTCAGAGGAAATAAATGCTGCACTATGCTTTTTTCTTGCCAGCCAGATATTGCCCATTATGCAGGAAAAGCATTTAAACATTTCCTGATAGTCGACTTCACCTTTGTCTTCCATTTCACGGGAGATCTGTATTCCTTTTTTTGGGCCAAATGCTTTTTCCGGTAAAGTGTCTGCATAATAAACGCCAAATGGTTCTTCTTTTAATCCAAGATGTTCCAGGAACATGGCTGTGTTTTCAAGTAGTGTTTTTTCGGTCATGCTGATTTCTCCTTTTTATTGCTTCTTAATGTTTCACTGTGTAACGGATATGAGACATTTATGATTTTTATGCAGTTGTGTTGTATATACAACTGTTTTGTCAAAAATTTTTCTAGCCGTTAAGATCTCTTAAATTTTTAATAACTTTAGAGAGTATTGACCTGCACATCAGCATTTCTTGGGAGGTCATTCCAAGCTGTGCTTCTTCAAGGACTGTTCTGGCAATAGCGGCACAATGTTCTGCAGTTTTATAAACCTTCGGTGTTGGAGCAATGAGCTTTTGTCTTGTGTCTTCAGGATCTTTTGTACGGACAATCCAGCCGTGCTTTTCAAGTCTTTCTGTCAGTCGGCTGACACTCGATTTTTCCAGATACAGCTTGTTAGCAAGCTGAGTCTGAGTCATGACCCCGCAGTTGAGAAGGAGAATAATAACTCCCCATTGTTCGGCAGTCATATCAATATCTGATTTTTTGAATCTGGCGGCGAGTGTGTTGCTGAGCAGTCTGCTTGCCAGTCCAGTCAGATATCCTAGAGATTGATTATGGTCATAAGTAAATATCATAATAATGTTGTATATACAACTGTATACGGGATGTCAATTGTTTTGAATTTTTCCAAACAGAGAAAATTAGTTCCGGCATAAGCTGGTCAGATATATTCTGGACTATCAGGCAAGTTTTCAGGAGCAACAGGTATTTAAAAAATCAGTCAAAGTTGTATATTTTATTGAAAAAATACCAAAACAAATAAGGAGATACTATGCGAGACTTTACATTCTATAATCCAGCAAGAATAGAATTCGGCAAGAATAAAGAAGAAAATATAGGACAGTATATAAAAGACTACGGTGTAAAGAGCGTACTTATTGTTTACGGATCTGACAGGATTAAAAAAGACGGACTTTTTGACCGTGTTGCAGCATCACTTAAAGATCAGGGTATAAGTTTTGAATCAATCGGAGGAGTTATAAGTAACCCTGTAGTAAGTCTTGTGCGTGAAGCAATTGAGATTGTTAAAAAGAATAATCTTCAGGGAATTCTTGCAGTCGGCGGAGGCTCGGTTCTTGATTCTGCAAAAGCTGTTGCAGCAGGATGCAGATATGACGGCGATGTATGGGACTTTTTTGTTGGAAAGGCAGAAGTAAAAGAAGCAGCCGGTGTTTTTTCCATAATGACCTTAGCTGCAACAGGAAGTGAGATGAACCCTTATGGTGTTGTAACAAATACTGAAACAAAACAGAAATATCCTATAGGTTCACCTCTTCTTTTTCCTAAAGTCTCTGTAATTAATCCTGATCTTATGGCAAGTGTAACACCTTCCTATCTTGCATATTCAGCTGTCGATATTTTCTCACACTGCCTGGATCTTTATTTCACAGCAAGTTATCTTCCGGGATATACCGCAGCACTTATAGAAAATATTCTTGAAACAGTAATGCGTACAACAAATATTCTTATGAAAAATCCTGATGATTACGATGCGCGCGGAGAATTTGCCTGGGCAGCAACCATGGCTCTTAACGGAAATACCTTTGTTGGAGTAGAGGGTAATACCTTTGATACTCACATGATAGAGCATGCAATGGGAGCACTTTATAACGTTCCACATGGTGCAGGTCTTGCAGTTGTTCTGCCTGCCTGGATGAAAGATATTAAAGATCAGAACCCCGATCGTTTTAAGACTTTTGCCTCAAAGCTTTTTGGTGAGTCAGATATAGACGCAGGTATAAGCGGATTAACAGACTGGTTCAGATCAATCGGAGCTCCGGTTACATTTGCTGAAGCAGGGCTTTCTGAAGATGCAGTTGATCCTATTGCAGAAAATGCCTTTGGTAATGCAAAACTATGGGCAATGGATGAAATGTATCCAAAAGAAAGGATTGCAAAGATTTTAATGAAGGCTGTTAAGTAGTGATTGGCCAAAAATGAGAATCTTTTGTTCAGTTACGGAAGATGAAAAATTAAACTGCAGGAATACATTTAGTATTTTGAGGATTAAATTTAGAATCTGAAATGGACAAAAAAAGCCGTTCTTGTTCAGCAGCTAAGTAATTTTAATATCAAACAATACTCCCTGGAGGATTATATGAATCGGATTCTATCTGTTTTATTTATCATATTTATAATAACCGGCATATTTTCAGCCAGTGTATACAGTCTTCCATTATCCGATATGCAGGTTAAAATCACTTCCAGCGGTCATTTTGCATCATTCAGACTTTATGACACAGCTGCTGCAAAGGAGTTTTATGATCAGCTCCCTTTAAGCCTTGATTTAAAAAATTTTAAAGATGCCCAGTGGATGTTTTATCCTCCTGAAAAACTTAATGTAACAGATAGAGAGGCCTATCATAACGGTAAAAAGGGAGAGCTCAGCTATTATGCTCCATGGGGGGATGTGTTTATGCTCTACAAGGATTTTCATGCCGGAGACAAAATGCACAGGCTGGGAATTAACCTGACCGGAATTGAGGAGATAGAAAAGATGTCTGGTAAAGCAAAAATTGAAAAAAACAGTTCTGAAGAACAAAGGGTTCTTAGAATAAAAGTTGAAGCAAACGGTAAAACCACAGTGTTTGAACTTAATAACAGCAGAGCTTCAAAAGAATTGTATTCTCAGCTGCCTTTAAGCATTAAGGTTGAAAATTACAGTAATGATGAAAAGATTTTCTATCCACCAAAGAAACTGGACACTTCAGAAACTCCAAAAGCAGATGCTGGTGCAGGAACCCTTGCATACTATGCTCCATGGGGAGATGTGGTGATGTTTTACGGAGGTTTTGGTTCAGCTTCGGGCTTGTATGAACTTGGGCATGCGATATCGGGAAGCGGACACATAAAAGAGATGTCAGGCACTATAACTGTTGAGAAATATTAGTTTTTGCATTAGCTGTATATAAAAAACAGGATTTTATTCGATATTCAGCCGGTGGGAAAAACTCCGACCGGCTGTTTTGCATGATTAACAGATTATATTTATACTGCTAAGAATTTTGCTTAACTTTAAACGTCAAGACTCCATAAAGAGTTCACAGAAGGTCCTCCGCCAACGCAAAGTGATGCTCCGCCAAGGGTTTTTCCCTGCTTTTTAAGTTCATAGTAAAGTGAAACAATAATTCTGAGTCCAGTACATCCGACCGGATGGCCAAGAGCTATACCAGAACCGTTTTTATTTACTTTGTTCATATCTATTTCAATATTGAAATCTTCTTTAAGCATTCTTCCAACACCAAGCCACTGGGCAGCAAAGGCTTCGTTTATTTCCCAGTAGTCTATGTCATTAAATTTAAGTCCTGCCTGATCAAGGCACTTTGGAATACCCACAGCCGGTCCAAGACCCATGACTTTTGGATCAACCCCTGCATCGCATACATTTACAAGCTTCATAAGAGGTTTAAGGCCAAGTTCCTTTGCTTTTTTAGAAGACATTAGAACAACAGCGGCAGCTCCGTCATTTATTCCTGAAGCATTTGCAGCTGTAACAACACCGTCCTTTTTAAATACAGGTTTAAGGCTTCCCATTGTTTCCATGCTGGCATTTTTTATTGGATGTTCGTCAGTATCAAATATAATTGTCTTTTTCCTTGAAGGAATTTCAAAAGGAACAATTTCTTCCTTGAAAATTCCGCCTTCAACTGCAGCTGTTGCTCTTTGATGGCTTAAAAGTGCAAGCTCATCACACTCCTGTCTTGAAATTGAGTATTTTTCAGCAATGTTTTCTGCGGTAAGTCCCATGTGACCTGGAACAAGTTCATCAACAAGTCCGTCATGAAGCATCTGGTCTTCCATTTGTCCGGGGCCCATTCTGTAACCCTGTCTTGCCTTTGGAAGAAGGTAGGGGGCATTTGTCATGCTTTCAACACCAATAACAAGTGCAGAACCGGTTTTGCCAAGCATGATGTTATGGGCAGCAATTTCCAATGCTCTCATTCCGGATGCACAGTTCTGGTTTACGCTTACAGCACTGCTTTCGTGGGGAAGTCCTATTCTCATTGATACCTGTCTTGCAGGAAGAGAACCCTGCATTCCCGAATATACCTGGCCCATGCAGATTTCATCTATAAGCTCAGGTGTTGTTCCAGCTCTTTTTATTGCTTCTTTACCAACGCAGATTGCAAGATCCCTTGCATTGACACTTTTAAGGCTTCCAAGGAAATCGCCTATTGCTGTTCTGCATGCTCCAACCATTACAACATCATTTAGTTCCATAAATCTTCTCCTTGATATTAATTATAATAAATTTATATTTTTGGTTTGTCTGGTAGAATATTGTTTTAAATAATTTTTATAGGTCAGCTCAAAAGATATGTCAATTTAATGGTGAACTTTGTTTTTTTAAAATGATCTGATTTTAGACGGGAGTTTGATGGTATAATTTTGTTCAAGTTCAGCTGAATTTTTTTAAATCAAGATAATGCCTGGATAATGCGGGTATTAAAGATGACAGTCGTCTTAAATCTTGTACAAGATAGTTGTTAAAATTAGCGAGGCAGACCTTTGAAATCTGAATTAAATGTATTCATTGAAAATTCAACTCTTTCCTCAGGCGTAAAATAAAGATCAGGGTCAATATGTTCTATTGCTTCAAGTCTTGGAAGAAGGCCTGCACCGTTTGCTGCCTGGATTGAAAGTCCGGGACGTGCATTAAGTTCAAGAAGCATTGCACCGTAGGTCTTGTCAACAACAAGATCTGCACCTATATACCCAAGTTTTGTCATTTCATAGCTTTTTGCTGAAAGAAGCAGAAGGTTTTTCCAGTCTGGAACTTGAATCTGATCCAGTACAAGTCCTGTATCCGGATGTTTTTCCACTCTTCTTGAATGCTGTATTGCATGAAGGCCTTTTCCAGATGAAATGTCAAGACCTACTCCAACAGCACCCTGGTGGAGATTTGCCTTTCCGTCTGATGCTCTTGTGGAAAGACGAAGCATTGCCATGACAGGATATCCTTTGAAAACAATAAACCTTATGTCAGGAACTCCGTCATAGGAAAGTTTTTCAAACATTTCAGAAGGATGGATAAGATCTTCAATTATTACAGAGTCGGGAACTCCTGAAAGAGAATAAAGCCCTGCAAGAATATTTGAGAGATGCCTTTTTATGTCGTCAATTGTTATTGTCTGCCCTGAAGATTTGACAAAAAGACCGTCCTGTCTGCCTTTGATTACAAGAATTCCTTTTCCACCCGAACCCTTGGCCGGCTTTACTGCAAAACCGTCCAGATTTTCAACTATTTTTGGGAAATATGCTGTTTCATACTGATATTTTATTACTCCCCTTAATTTGGGGGTGGAAAGCTTGAATTTTTCTGCAAGAAGTTTTGTTTTTAGTTTGTCATCCACCAAAGGGTATCGGCTTCGGATATTATATCGGCTTATGTATGACACATTTCTGCGGTTCATACCAAGAATTCCGTACTTATTCAAAAGGGAGGGCAGAATCCACATTTTTTAGAAATCCTTTTTTATAACTCCAAAGCGGTGAAGCTCGGTAAGTTTGTATCCTGTGTACTGTCCCATCATTAAAATAAAGGCAAGAATTATAAGATGAATTTCAGGGAAATTAAAGGTAAGGTGTCTTATTATATCCATATTCATGCAGACATAAGCAATTATTGCAACGCAAAGACTGCCAAGCCCCTGAATGAAAACTTCTCTGCTGCCTTCTTCTTCCCATAAAATACTCATACGTTCAATTGTCCATGCAATTATTATCATAGGGAAAAAGGTGAGAGTCAGTCCAAGCTGGAATCCAAGCTCATATCCTATGACACTTATGACGGAAGTAAGAAAAATTACAAGAACAATAAGGGTGGATATTCTTGCAACCATGAGAAGATTCAGTTTTGAAAGGTAGCCTCTTAGCATGAGCCCAAGTACGACAATACTTACAAAGGCAGTTATGCCCTGAATAAGCTGGGTCTGAAGAAAAGAAAGTGCAATCAGAACAGGCATGAAAGTCCCAGATGTTCTTATTCCGATAATAATTCTCATAAATGTGACAATAAGAGCTCCAACCGGGAGAAGGAGAAGAAGCTTGAAAACACTTTGTTCTTCAATTGGAAGTGAATAGAGATTCAGTCTTGAAATTCTGTCATTAAACTGAAGTCTTGCCAGATCCATGGCTGGAAGAGTCTGTTTCAGCATGGAAAATCTGATTTCAGAGTCTTTTCCTCCTGTGACATCAAGTATTGACCTTCCTTCTCTGTGCCATAAAAGAATGTTGTCAGGCAGCCCTAAAATTCCTGTTTTAGGATCAATTGCAGTCCATTGGTTTTCCTGGAAGATTTCTATTACAGGCTTTAAAGGCTGATATCTTCTTGCATCTTCCAGCTCAAGGCCCATGGAAATTCTTGCTGGTATTCCGGCGTGGTTAATGAGGCGCATTAAAAGATGAACAATATTGTATTCACTCAAAAGCAAAGATGCATTCTGGTCTGGCTCTGGCGAAGTCAAAATTCTGGACAGTTCCCTTGCAAAGCTTGCTGGTGTACTTGATTTTTCATATGCCTGGTCAATGATCTGGTGTGCTGCAACGGTCTGGAGAAGATCCCAGTATACTTTTTGTGCCTTTGGATTTTTATTTATTATTTTGCTGGATTTTTCATCCGGATCTTCAATCATTTGGATTTTATAATAAATTGTCTGACGGCCCTTTGTGTTTCTTTTTGTCCATTCAGCCCTTCTTCCTTCAGCATTTTCAAGAATTGAAAAACCATAACCTGTGGAAGCTGCCTGTTCAGATACCTGTCTGAACCCTGGAGGGTGATCAGGAAGGTCAAGACTGACTCTGACAGGATTGGCACTGGCAGTAAAATCAATTCTTGCTTCAACAAGCCAGACAGATTTTTCAGTCCCCGGTATGAAAGGAACTTTAAGGTATGCATGTCTGTGCCATGCAAGACAAAGGCCTGAAATAATCAGGCCTGCAATTAGCAGATAAAAAGTAATTTTTGAATTCATTTTGTCTGGTTTTCACTTTCATTTTCATCAGGAAGGGGAACAATAAATTCCTGTGCAACGTCTACAATCATAAGGTCTCTTAATATATTTCGTCCTATAAGAACCTGGTATTCAAGATGTGAGCGGTCTTCAAGTGTAAATTCCTCAATTCTTTTAATATCTCCAATCTGAAACTGCAGCTCAATTACCGGTCTTCTGCTTGCTTCTTCATTTGAAGCCTGTAGTATTTTCACTTTTCTTACAACAGGTTTTTCAACATCATAGAATTTTTCTTCTGAAGGATCTTTTATCTTGAATCTTACCCATGAACTGCCGTCTCTTTCAAATGTTTCAATGTTTTTTGCATCAAGAGATGACGTTGTTGCACCAGTGTCAATCCTGGCATGGAAAACACTGTCTGGAGGGGTTAACCGTACTTTTTCAATTTTACCGATCATGAGCTTATGGGTCGGAGATATTTTAAGTTCCGGTTTTTCAGGGTCATTTTTTTGTGTAAGATTCTGATGAAAAGATTCCAGCTGGTGATTATTTCTTGACAACTTTTCAAGGTTTTTAAGCCTTTTTAATATGGTTTTGTGATTATGCAAAATCTGTTCGTCAAGGAGTTTGAAATAAGCATTATTTTGCTCAATTGATTTTTGAATCATACTGTAAGTTTTTTGATTTAGTTCAACCAATGATTTTGTATTTTTACATTCCTGGTCAAGAAGGCCCTGGAGATTCAATATTTTTTGATTAAGTTCAGTAAATTCCTTTTTATGAGTGAAGAGGTCGCCTGTTGCACACCCTGAAATAAAAAAAAAGATTATTGCAGCAGAAATTGCCTTATTGGTAAAACTGATTGTCTGTGTCACGGCAAATCCTTTCTCCCGATTGCGGAAAACATTCGGTAAATAAGAAAAATTGGTAGAATTTATATAAAGTTATTAAAAAGAGGTCAAGGAGGTAATTTTATACAGCCATATAAATTGTTGCTTGAAAGAAACAGTTTTTTACGTCAGAAATTCTGTCTGATTTTAAAACAATGATTGCGGCAATTGTCTGGTGACTAATTAAAAGCTGGATTTCCATTGATGGGAGTTTTGATTTAAAGAATTGAAATGTTTCAAATATGAACCCTGCCTGCAGGTATTGCCTTAATTGCATTATGGTTTTTGGTAATAGCCTGATGCAATTAAGGCAGTAATGACATGAGAACTAAAGTTCCCCGTTTTTTTTCAGTTTTTTGTATGCTTTTTCAAGATTCTTCAGCACATTCTCAGCATCAGGGGTTTGTTTTGATACAACAAAATATGCCCCAAAAGATGAAATTGTATTTTCCTTTAGATTTTCAATGTCCAAATTTTTTAAAGCTTTTTCTGCAGGATTCTGATAATCAAGTACATAATCTGCTCTACCCGCTTTAAGCATTCTGAAGGCAGACTTGTGATCATTTGTTTCTATGAAGTCAATACTGTTTTTTACATCTTTTATATAGTTAATCCATCCGCCGTAGCTGTATCCTCTGATAATAATTATTGATTTGCTGTTAAGATCTTCCTGTTTTTTAATATCTGGAATATTTTTTGTTCTGTAGGCCTTGAGAGTAATTTTGAGAACTTCAGAATCACCTTTAAAGGTTGTGCCTTCAAAGTCTGGGATAGTTTTAAGACCAATCCAGAGGTCAAGTTTTCCTTTTGCAATATAATCAGACATTCTTTTTACAGGGTATGAAAAGGCTTCCCATTCATAGCCTGCTTCAGGTAAAACTTTTCCGGCAAGATCAATAAGTATGCCTTCCGGCTTTCCGTCTGAATTTGTTGAAAAAACCGGCGGGAATTCAATGTATCCCACTTTAAGAGAAGCTGAGTAACAAAGATTGGCAAAAAAAAGCAATGATATTAAAAGTAAAAAAATGTTTTTAAAGAATTTTCTTCCTGTCATGCTTTAACCTCCTGAAGTTAATTGAAGTTTAAGTCTTTTCTGTTTTTTTGTACAAATTCTTTTCCTGATTCATATCCTGCATCATAAAGTGTTTTAAGATTTGAATATGACCAGTCAAGAACATATGGCCATTGTGATTCCGGCACATTAAAGGGTACTTTTAGAAGTTTTCTTTTATCTTTTCCTGTGTTGTATTTCAGTTCAAAAATTTTTGTGTCATCCCTTGCTATCTCAACAAGCGGCACCATGATTGATACAACCCAGGCATCATAAATATTTCTGGGCTGTCTGATTATTTTTTCGGTACCAAGAATATCGAAAACTACAATGGTATCAACTTCAGGATGATTGTTTATAAGGCTTTTATAATTGAGAGCATCAACAGAAGCTCCCTCAAAATAAAAGTTATTGTTCATTTCATATGGCGGATAAATAAAAGGAAATGCGAATGAAGCATGAAAATGATCAGGTGTGATTTCATTTTTGGAAAAATTTTCCATTTCCATCTTATTTATGTTGTATGCATTTATATAAAAGTCTTCCCTGATATTTTTGAGTTTGTCAAAATCAACCACTTTTTCAACAAAAGGCACGTTTGCACAAAGGCCTTTGCTTAGATAATTAAGGTCAGTTGGACAAATTGTGTTTATAAAAAGAGAAAAAAAATCCTGAAAAAGTCTTTGGTAATCATTTTCAGGGGGATGTTCGAGAATTTTGCTGAGAAAGGGATTTGAATATATGAGGTCTCTGTATAAGTCAGCTGCTTTACCCGGCTTGTTGAAAACTTTGTAATTAACTGGCAGCATATCGTAGATAAAGTCGCTTATACTGAAATTTACGCTGTTTTCCAGAGCCTTTTTTGGACTTGTATTCTTTGGAACAGTATAAAAAAGTCCGATAAGTGCACCTGCACCTGAAGTTGAAATAACGTCAAATTTTACATTTTCTTCAATAAACGCTGAAAGCGCACCCGCCATTAATGTTGAGTTGGGAGCTCCGCCCCCCAGTATGAGAGCTGTACTCATTTTTTTCTCCATGGGTTTGAGTTTTGGATGGATATTCAAAAAAAACGAATATTTATTTTTTGGAAATGATTTTAAAAATTATCTTAAAAGTCTTATAAAGTCAAATCTTTGTCAAATTTTTTAGATTTGTCCAGGATAATTAAAATATCAATTTTAGTTTAACCAAATTAATTTTTAATGTATAGTCTGTTTATTCATAATTGGATTGAGCGATTTTCAAGTTTGCTTCATAAACAAGGCAAATTGTACCATGTTATATCTTTGCAATGCGTGATGCAATTTCCCGCATAATATGGAGCAAAACCGGAAAGTACTCAGTGTTTCATATTTTTAAATACAATAAGTTTAATTCATTGAAAATTTATTAATTTAAAAATATGAAACGCTCAATTCAGGTCACAAATAGTGATTGACCTAAAAAAGACAGTCCGCCTGCTGCAGAATAAAAGCCTTTAATGCAAAATCTAAAACCGGAGAAAAAATATGGGATTAAAATTTAATTTTTCCATAGCATTAAAAAGTGCATTTATAAACGGAAGTCTGGTTTTCCTTCTTCTTTTTCTTTTGAGTTATGTTTTTATTAAATCTGAAATAAAACTTGCAGGCAATATAATAAGAGATCAGAGAATCAACATTGACGAAGCTGTAAATATTCAGTCTGAAAAGGAAAAAAATCTTCAGAAAGCAAAATTTGAAGTTCATCTTGAAATTTTAAGCAATATAAGCGGCAGGTTTCTTTATACCTTCAATTCTGAAGGACTTGGCACTGTGCTAAGGAATTATATGAAACTTTCTGAGATAATTGCCATTAAAGTTTCAGATTCTGAGGGAAGTGCCTTTGCTTCAATCTGGAAGGAAAAAGAGATAGAAGAAGGTGAAACTATCCCTGAAGATGTTTTGAAAAATGATCTCCTTGTATTTGAAAAGGATGTTGAGTATGAATCCGAAAAGGTTGGCAGGGTCTTTGTCTATGTTACAGAAGAGTTTATAAAGAAAAAAATGACAGAGGCAAGGGCTGATTTTGAAAAAAGACTTCGTCTGTCAGAGAAAAAGGCCGGAGGTGACATAAAAAAGGCTGTAATAGAACAGTCTGTACTGGCTTTTGCAGTTCTTATAACTTTGATTTTTTCCATTTTTGTAACACTAAGATTTTCTGTAAAAAAACCTCTTGATAATGTTTTGAAATTTGCGGAGAAAATGGCCGGAGGAGATTTTACAACAAGGATAAAAACAGATAGAAAAGACGAGACAGGAGTGCTAGCACAATCCTTGAACTCCATGGCCGATAAGCTTTCTTACATAATGACTCAGGTTAACTCGGGAATTAAGACCCTTACTGACTCTTCAAAGGGGCTTGAATCAATTTCGGAAAATATGCACGAGGGTGCAAAAAGAACCTTAAAGGTTGCAGGATCAGTTTCTGATGCTGTTGAGGTTATTACCAGAAAAACTGATGAGGCAATCAATATAACCGGCTCTGCTGTTGAACAGTCAAAAAAGGCTTCAGCAAAGATAAATGACTTTGGTAAAAAAGCAGATGAAATAACGCAAGTTATTGGTAAAATATCAAATATTTCAAATCAGGTAAATCTTCTGGCATTGAACGCAACCATTGAAGCCGTAAGAGCAGGAGAGGCGGGAAGAGGGTTTGTTGTTGTTGCAGATGAAGTGAAAAAACTTGCAGGAAGAACAGGGGAAGCATCTTCAGAAATTTTTGCAAGACTTGAAGCAATAAGAAAAAGTTCTGAAGAAGCATCCAGTGAAATTGAAAATATTGGGAAAATAATTGAAAGCATAAGTATAATTGTTGCAAATGTTGCACAGGCGGCAGGTATAGAAAACAAAGGGAAAGAAAGCCGCGGCATTGCCCATGAAGTTCAGGATGTGAGAATGTCTTCAGATGATACTGCCTCAAAAAGCCTTGAAATTAAAAACAAGTCAAGGGAACTTTCAAATCTTGCCTTTGAGCTTGAAAAAATAGTAGAACAGAACAGGTTCTGACATAAATTGAGGGTTGGATTATAAGTGTCCTTCGTGCTTTGCAGAAAACCATGAATTTGGGTTGAATCAGATGAAAATAAAATGTGTAGTTGTAGATGATGAAAAACCTGCAAGGGATGAACTTATATTTTTTTTATCAAAAATAGACTGTCTTGAAATTTGCGGAGAAGCTGGATCTGTGTCCCAGGCCTTTGATCTAATTAAGGAAAAAGAACCTGATCTTATATTTTTAGATATTGAAATGCCTGGTAATAACGGTTTTTTCCTTTTGGAAACTATAAAGGAATTTAAAAAATTTCCATATATTGTTTTTGCAACAGCATATGAGTCTTATGCTGTTGAGGCATTTGAAAAGGAAGCTCTTGATTATGTATTAAAGCCTTTTTCCTTTGAAAGAATAAATGAGTCAGTAAATAAAGCGAAAAAAAGGCTGGAAAACAAAATAAATGAAAAGATCAGGTTTGAGGAATTTGAGCATGCAGTTTCAAAAATACCTGGATTTTCTAAAATTCCACTTGAATCTGACAACAGAATAATCCTTGTATCTCCTGATGAAATTTTTTTCTTTGAATCACTTGGAAAGGATATCAAGGCTTTTTTATATGATGATGTGTACCTTCTTCCAGGGGAGGCCACAATGGAAAAACTTGAAAAGCGCCTATACTGGAAAGGTTTTTTCAGGACCCACAGAAGTTTTATAGTGAATATGGATAAAATATCAGAGTTTTATCCTATGTTTGCCGGTAAGTATGAGCTTGTTGTAAAAAACAGGGATAAAACCAAAATTCCGGTTTCCAGAGCCAGGGTAAAAGAGTTTAAAAAAATGACAGGCCTCTGATTTATTCATTCCAAAATATTGCATTTCATTCCACAAAAAATACATTTTGTTCCCATATTATTTTATTTTTTATCTAAAAAAGAGATATTTTTCATAACAATTAATATGAGTTCGGAGAAAAAATGACAATAAACCAATTAACTCTTCTACTTATTGAAAGGGCAAGTCTTTTAACCGCGGTAAGTGCACTCGTGCTTGTATGGCTCCCTTTTACCGGAAAAGGAAGTATGAATTTTAACAGAAAGGAAAAAATTCTTCTTGCTCTTTTTTTTGGTTTAATCGGTATAGCCGGAACACTTTCAGGAGGAAGAGTCTCCCAGTCAATAGCAAATTTAAGGGGGATGGGAGTTGTCACAGCAGGGCTTGTGGGAGGGCCTTTTGTTGGAACCGGAGCAGGGATTATTGCAGGGCTTCACAGATTTCTTGCTGATCCCTCAGGGTTCAGTTCAATACCATGTGCACTTGCAACCATTCTTGAAGGTTATGTTGCAGGAAGACTTTTTTATCATCAAAGATTTTATCCAGACTTTAGATTCGCAGGCGGTCTTGCTTTTGCAGGAGAGTCGGTTCATATGCTTATGGTTCTTTTTCTTTCCAGGCCTTTTGAAAGTGCAAAGGCCCTGGTTGAGATTATTGCTGTTCCAATGATTCTGAGCAATACTTTCGGTGCCGTATTTTTCTGTTTTGTTGTTTTAAAGGTTTTCCAGTCAAGGGAAAAGGAAAGCTCCAGTGAAGCAGAGGTTCTTTTGAGGATAGTCAAAAATACGGTTACCCATTTAAGACATGGTTTAAACCTGGAATCAGCAGGAAAAACATGTGAGATAATCTACAAAAATCTTTTTGTTGCAGCTGTTTCAATAACAGATAAAAGTTCAATCCTTGCCCATTCCGGCGAAGGAAATGACCATCACAGGCCTGGAATTCCAATTCAGACAGAATTTACAAAACGTGTACTCCAGGGAAAAAAATATGGAATAGTAAGATCTGGGAAAATGATTTCATGCAGGGTTGAGGCTTGTCCTTTAAATTCTGCAGTTGTTGTTCCTTTAAGAAAAAAAGGTGAAATCATTGGAACCTTAAAACTTTATGGCTCAAAAAAACGTCCCTTAAGTCCCAAAATCTATGAAATTACAAAAGGTCTTGCAGAGCTTTTTTCCATTCAGCTTGAACTTGAAGATATAGCAATAAGTGAAAAAATGCTTGCCCATGCTGAAATAAGAAGGCTTAACGCACAGATTCAGCCGCATTTTCTTTTTAATGCACTCAATACAATAGCATCATTTACAAGAACAAAGCCTGAAAAGGCAAGGGATCTCATAGGTTCTCTTTCCCTTTATATGAGGAAAAATCTTTATACTGAAAAAGGTATTATTTCTCTTGCAGAGGAAATGGAACAGGTAAGAGCCTATATTGCAATTGAAAAGGCAAGATTTGGTGAACGTATCGAATATCTGGAGACCATTGATAAAGATCTGGAGGATTTTAAGATTCCACGTTTAATAATTCAGCCGTTTGTTGAAAACTGTGTGAGACACGGGCTTAAAAATATTGAATCAGGAGGAATTGTTGAAGTTGTGGCTGTAAAAAAAGAAAAAGGCGTCTTTTTTACCATAAAAGACAATGGAAGTGGAATGCCTGTGAAAAATGAAGAAAATAATTTTTTAAACATTGAGCCGGAAACCGGTGGAATTGGAATAAAAAATTGCCATGAAAGGCTTGTAAATATTTATGGTGAAGACTCAGGTCTTTGTTTTGAAACAAAAAAAGGGAAAGGAACAAGTGTAAAATTTTTTATTCCCGAAAAAAGGGAATTTTTAAAAGGGGAGGAAAAGGGCAAAAACCTTGAGGTAAAGGCCCGGGAGCTTTATTAAGCATTAACTTAAGGAGTCTATTATGTTGTTTTTTACATTATGTGTAGCTTTACTTATTACAGGATACTTTACATACGGCAAAGTTGTAGAAAATATTTTCGGTATTGAGCCAGACAGACCTACTCCATGCTCAACTATGGAAGACGGGTGTGATTATATCTCAATGCCCACATGGAAGGTATTTTTTATCCAGCTTCTTGATATTGCAGGTATAGGCCCGATTTTTGGTCCTATTCTTGCTGCATTGTATGGTCCTGTTGCATTGATCTGGATTGTCATAGGCTGTATTTTCGCAGGAGCTGTACATGATTTTTTCAGCGGAATGCTTTCAGTAAGATCAAAGGGACAGTCAATCCCTGAGGTTGTAGGCGATTTTCTTGGAATGAGTGCCAGGCAGGTGATGAGACTTTTCTCAGTAATTTTACTGCTTCTTGTTGGAGTTGTGTTTGTTTTAAGTCCTGCCAAGCTGTTAAACAATATGACAGGAATTAATACCCAGGTACTTGTGGGGCTTATTTTTGTTTATTATTTTGCAGCAACAATTCTTCCAATAGACAAGATTATTGGACGTTTATATCCGATTTTTGGCGCACTGCTTCTTTTTATGAGCTTTGGAGTTCTTGCTGGATTGTTTTTCAGCTCAAGTGTCAGTGTTTTACCAAATCTTGATTTTTTCACAAATACACATCCTTCTGATAAACCAATCTGGCCTCTTCTTTTTATAACTTTATCATGTGGAGCAATAAGCGGTTTTCATTCAACCCAGTCTCCTCTTATGGCAAGGTGTATCAGAAACGAGTCAAAGGGAAGGCTTGTATTTTACGGAGCAATGATTGCAGAAGGAATAATTGCTCTTATCTGGGCAACAGCGGGTCTTTCATTTTATGACAGTCCTGAAGCACTTAATGCAGTTATTGCATCAGGTTCTCCTTCTGCTGTTGTAAATGAGGTCTGTAATACTCTTCTTGGACCTCTTGGAGGATTTTTAGCTGTAATGGGTGTTGTTATTCTTCCAATTACAAGTGGAGACACTGCCTTTAGAAGTACAAGACTTATAATTGCAGAAACATTTAAAATGGAGCAGAAGCTTCCCGTTAAAAGACTTTTAATTGCTGTTCCTCTTTTTGTAATAGCCTTTGTGATTTCAACCCAGGATTTTGCTGTAATCTGGAGATATTTCGGATGGTCAAACCAGACTCTGGCAACTCTTGTATTATGGTCTGCAGCAGTATTTTTGGTTCAAAACAACAAATTCCACTGGATTGCATCAATACCTGCAACTTTTATGACTTCTGTAATTTTTGCATTTATTCTTCAGGCTAAAATAGGATTTGGACTGCCTGTAATGATTTCAAATATTACAGGCGGAGTTGTTGCAATTGTGGTTTTTGCAGTATTTTTGTTTTATGCCTTCAGACAGAAAAGCAATGCTTTATCTGTATCTTAAATATCCTTCCTGAACTTCCTTGATATTCTGCCGGCCTTTTTGCCGGCAGAATTCACATCGCTATTATGAAAAATAATGGTCTTAAATTTTAAATTAATGAGTATTGTTGCCTTTATTCTTTTTCCCCAAAACCCTGGTCTTTTTCCAGAATCCATCATGCTTAAGAGAGTCAATAATATATGGAGTCTTATTTATAAGAAAAGCTGAAATCCATATTGACCATAAAAATATTATAAGTTTCCACATGTTTATTGGCGCCATGATTATAAAAGGTTTTGGCAGAATATTGTCACACTTGTCTGTAAACCATTTTAAAGTACCTGAATATGAACCGTTTCCTGTTATCTGCATGTCTGGTATTCCAAGAAGTCCAGATGATACGGAATCATATATTATTGAAGCAGACATTATCAGCAAAAGGATAATGCCTGTCTGAATAAGGTTGAAATAGCTTGTTTGCTCAGGCACAAGATTTTTTCTGTACTCAATTGCAAAAAAGAATCCAAATACAATTAAAATTTCAACTGGCTGTGCAAGTGAAAGACCTGCTGCAAGAAGAATAAACTGATGGGGCTTTAAAAAGGACTTTGTAAATTTTGCAAGAAATCCTGCTGCAATTATTATTGCTGCAAAATATCCCCAGAATAAAACAGCAGGCCCGGATCTTGGTCCAAAGGCTGCAATTATCCATGACTTTGGCTGATATTTTATTTCCTGGCTTATGTTTGAAGATTCAGCATTAAAATTAACTAAAGGAAAGCTGATTTTTTTGGGGAGAATAAATCCCTGTTTTTTATTTTTTTCATTAAAAACTATATTTATTTCATTTTTCCCCGGAGAAAGAGGAATTGATAATTCTCCGTTGGTTTCAGAAATTTGGTTTTTAATATTGTTTATACTTATTTTTTCAGGATAAAGCCGTAAACTGTCATAAGTTATTTTGTGGTTGAGTCCTTTTCCTGCGCGAATTGAAGTATTGAGTGTAAGTGTATTTCTCGTTTTTGATATATCATAACAAATGTCTGCATAATCAATTGTAAAGAATCTGCCTTTAACAGGAGAAAGTTCTTTTGGAATGATAAAACCACTGGTTTTGGGCTGCTGCACAAAAACTGTTTTATCATGGTTGTTATATTTGACAGGAATAAGCCCTTTTATTTGAAAGTCATTTAAAGAATCGGAATCAATTGTCCATTTCTGTACCTGATATGCGCCTTCATTTGAAGGGATTTCAATTTTTTGACCAACAGGTATTTCAGATTCAAATTCCCAGAAGGCTGTGCCTGGCATAAGTGTTATTTCAAGGTTGTTGTTTTTTATTTCAAAGGTTTCCCTGAGAATTTTCTCATTTTTTATCAAAGGAATTAAAATCTCGGCTTTTTTATTAATATTTTCGCTGTAATATCTTGAAACAACAGTATGAATTTTCCATTCCCTTCCAAGAAAGAGATGACGTTCTACAACAGGAAAAGGCAATCCTCCTTCAATTCCCTTGATGCTTTTGTCTTCGTTTTTTTCAGATGGAATAAAAAGTTTTATTGATGATGCAAATTTTTTATCTTCAATTCCCTTTGACATTACATCCTTTGAGTTAAATGAAAGTTTTAAGGGGAGCATGTCAAATTTTAGATCAATTTCCTGTGTTTTTGAAATAGCCTTTATTTTGAGCTCGTGAATTCCCTTTGGAACAAGTGTAAGTGCTTTTTTAGTGCTTTTTAGAATATAATCGTGTTCCTTTGAATCAAGAAGAATTTGTTGATATTCAAGATCACCTGTTAAAGGAAGATTTATTGCACAGTCTCTTAATGAGCTGATTTTAAAAATCATTTCAAGGCTGATTTTTTTATCTTCTGCAGAAGCATTTAAAATACAGTTTTCAATTACAGCAAGCTTATGGTCAAAATCCTTTTCCTTTAAAAGTCTTTCTTTATATTCCTTTAAAAGATGTTCCGGCGGATAATTTTGTGAAAAGGTTTTTTGAGGCAGACAAACTGAAAAAGAAAAAACAATTATGTATAATAAAGCCTTTGAAGCTGATAAAGGTTTTAAGCCTGAAAATATTTTTTTGAAGGGAACAAGCTTTAAAAGAAGTGCAAAAAGGAAAAAGACATTTGAAAGATAAATTATTCTTACTGCAAAAGGCTTGAGAACATAAATTTTAATTCCGCTTTCCAGTGCATTTTCAAATCTTATTTTTTTGCCGCTCCAGGAAGGGATGCCGGCTCCTGTTTGTGTGTATCCATAGTCATTTTTCATTGTCTGATAAACTGGTTTTTGAATTTCCATATCAAGCTGCTTAACTCTTGTGTGAAGCCTTTGTTTCAGGCTTGAATCACTCTCACTTAAAAAATTGTCTGAAGAGGTTATTGTTTTTTGTTTAAAGCCGGCAGGTGCATAGGGTCTGTATGGCTGATTATAGGTATCAAGGGAAGGGTAAACAAAATATTTTATATTTTGTGCTGAGAAAATAATTGCCGCACAAAAAACAGTTAAAAGACATGAAAAATATATAAAATTAAATGAAAATCTGAAAAAACTTTTCTGGAAAAAGAATTTTTTCAGTTGTTTTGAATTTAAAATTCCTGAACATATTACAAGGAAAATCCATATATAAGGCGGAAGGTAAAATTTGTGGTAAACAGCTCCTGCACATATAAAAAAAATAATTCCCCATTTTATGTTCCAGATTTTAAATGCTGAAATAAAAAGAATACACAAAACAAAAATATCAAGAAGAGTCCATTTTGAAAGAAACGTATGGTTTCCTTTAATTTTTGCACCTGTAACCATAAAAAGATCAAATGCCGGGGGAATATTTATATAACCTGAAATATCTGAAAAACTCAGATTCCATGCAACAGGAAAAAAAGTTGATGAGTTGTCTTTTCTTGATACTGCTTCAATTAAAATATTATCTTCATTTACAGGAATTCCAGACAAATTGTTTTTGGAAGTTATTATCTGATCTTTTCCATTAATGGAAATTTTACCGGGAATTATTTCAGAATTATCTGAAATTCCGATAAAAGTTCTTTGATTAACTCTTCCGCTTACCTGATCTTTTAAAGTTGATCCCTTTCCATTGAAATCAAGCCAGATTTCCCTTTCAAGATTAAGCTCAGGCTGTTGAAGAAAAACGCCTTTAAGTGTTTCCTTAAATATTATTTTTTCATCAGGCAAAAGAATATAGGCAGGTAAGTTTTTCCAGTTTGAAGGGATATCCGTATTTTTTGGGTCAATTGATTTAAGATTTTCAATATTTGAAAGTCTTGCACCTGGCTCTTTTTCATGGACAATTATTTCCTGATCATAACCCGAATTAAAAGGCCCAAGCTCTAAAGGCATGTCTGGAATTATATTTTTTATATATATTTCATATTCTCCAGGTTTTACCTGAACAAGAAATGAACCGTTTTTTTCAATTTTAAGGGGAAGCATGCTTTTAACAAATGCAATTTGTCCAGGGATTTGTCCGGTTTTGATTATTTCCTGTCTTGTGCTCCCTGAAACATTGATTTTATAAACAGATTCAATTTCACATGGAATTGAATCCCTGATCTTTCTGTAAACATTTACCCTTATATGTTCCTTTGGCCTGTCTTTTTCTGACATGGTTTTTTTGAGCCATAAAATATTTTTAGAATCACTGTAGGGAAATTTTATTTTTTCTGTTTTTGAAATAACCCTGTACCCTCCCGCATGGTCTGGAAGATTTATATAGTCAGGTATTTCATCAAAATTTATTTCACCTGAAATTTTAAAATTCCCTTTTCCCGGAAAACACACAGGCTGTTCTTTTAAGGTGGAAACAGGGATTTTTATATTGTTTATTTTTACATTTACAGGAAAGTGCAAAAGATTTCCCGGAAGTATTAAGGCTGAGTCCGAAAAAAGTGTGACTTTTTGGGAAAAAACAATTTTTTTTTCATTGATTTCAAGATTTAAAATTCCAGGCCAGATGCAGTGATAATTATCATCATTGTCAAATTCAGGTACGCAGTGATATTTTTCTTCTCCATACAAAAGAAATTCCTTCCATTGATAAAGATCCTGCGGTGTTTCTGCAAAAGAGTTGAGTGCTGAAAAAACAAGAAAAAAACAAAGTAAAACCGTAGTGCGGGCAAGTTTCATATTTCCTCCTTTTTGCAGTGGAATCTTTCTCCTAAAAGAACAATATCTCTTAAAGATTCTGTACTTTTTGCAGCAAGCCAGTCATTAACAAAATTTTTGTTCCTTATGATCTGTGCTATTGCTGCAAGTGATTTTAAATGAAGATTTCTCTGGTCTCTTGTGCCGAAAAGAACAAAAACTGCTTTTACATTTGCATCATCAAAAGGAAATTTTATACCTTTTTTTGATCTTGCTATGAGGAGTTTGAACTTGTTTTCTCCTTCTATTATTATATGGGGAATTGCAACATCAGGTGTAATTATTGTTGAACTTGAAGCCTCCCTTTCAAGAAGAAGGTTGTAGATTTTTTCAGAAGTAATGGAAAGAGGGTAACTCATTTTGTTTGCTGCCATTTTGAAAAAATCTTCGTGGCTGATTTCTTCTTCAAGATCAAGTATTTCGGCTTCTTCTGCAAGCCCGTAAAATTTATCTTTTACAATTGAATCCCTTTGATAAATTATTTCCTTAAGCTCTGTTTCAAGATTTCTTGAATAAAATTCCTTTGCAGTAATCCTTGCAATAAGATGAAGAAGCGCATGATCCTGATCTGTGTCCATATTTTTTCTTCCATAGAAAAAATATATTAAAAAACCCAAAAGCATAAGACCAAGTGTTATTGCAAAGGCTATTGCTCCAAGGCTGAAAAGTAGAACTGAAAGTCCTGTTATTCCAATAATCTGAAGCCATGGATAAAGCGGTGCCTTGAAGTCAGGTTTATAGTTTTGAATTTTTGATTCCCTTAAAATAATTACGGCAAGACAGGTTACAATATATGTCAGAATAAGAATACATGATGCAGCCTTTACAAGGAGGTCTATTTCAAGAAGTATTGCTCCAGACATCAGGACTGCTGTAAAAATTATTCCAATAACAGGGGTTCCAAGTTTTAGGTTTATATATCCAAATATCGGAGGAACAAGCTTGTCTCTGCTTAGAGCAAAGGGAAATCTTGATGCTCCCATTATTCCGGTGTTTGCTGTTGCTGAAAATCCAAGAATTGCAATTACAGCCATAAATTCCGAGAAATATTTTATTCCTGATGTTCCTGCTGCATCGGCAATTGGTGTAAGGCTTGAAACAAGAATGTTTTTATCAACAAGTCCAAATATGATTATAAGGGTTACTATGTAGAAAAAAACAACGCAGAACAATGCCATTATCATTCCAAGCGGAAGGTTCCTTGATGGATTCTTTACTTCCTCCCCAATGCTTGCAACCTTTAGAAGTCCGCCAAATGAAATAAATACAAATGCAGTTGTTCCAATAAAAGAGGCTCCTGATGAAGTAAAAAAAGGATCAAACCTTGCAAATTTTATTTGTGGAAAACATATAAATGCAAAAATTATAAGGCCTGTTATAACTATAAGTATTAATACACCCTGGATTTTTCCTGCATTTTTTGCTCCCATTATATTTACAAAAGTGAAAAATATAATAAGGCAGAATGCTATTATTCTTATGTCAAAGGATGCAAAAATATTTGTAAATGCAGCCATGCCTATGAGCTGGAATGCACTTTTAAGGGAAAGAGCAAAAAATATTATAAGGCCGTACACTGTTCCTGCAGCTGCACCCATTGTTCTTTTTATGTAAAAATATGCTCCTCCTGCCTTTGGCATTGCTGTAGTAAGTTCTGCCTGTGACAAGAGTCCTGTAAGTGCGAAAAAAGCCGCCAGAATATATGCAAAAATTGATGCGGGTCCGCTTTTGGCAAAGGCAAACCCAGGCAGAATAAAAATACCAGAGCTTATTATTGCTCCTGTTGATATTACCCACACATCCCATAATCCAAGTTCTTTTTTAAGACCGCTCATAATTTATCCCCGAAATATCAGTTTGGAATTTTTTGGCACTTTACCTTCAAAAAAAGATTTTCTTTGATTTATACTTTCAAGATCCATTTCAAATGTTTTCCATCTTCCTGTAAAATCTTTAACCGCAGCAATTCTTTTTCCTGTAATTGAGAATGGATAGTCCCACAAAACAAGATCTCCAGACTCATTTGTAAACCCTTCGTCAATATATTGAAATATTCCCCTTGAGTTCACCCATGCCTCTGTCTGGATGATTGATAAAATTTCCCAGTCTTCTTCGGACTCAAACTGTGAAAGAGGGATGAACTCATAAAAAACTTTTGTTTTTGAAATGTATTTTTTAACCCACTTCATGTTTTTTTGGGGAAGTTTTTTTTCTGAGTATTCAATTATGCTTTTAAGCTTAATATTATCTTCTTCCTTTTTTTCTGGTAAAAGTTCAATAATTATTATCAGCTCAAGTTTGTTTTTTTTTACTATTATCTGATTGTGTGTATCTGTTTTTTCAGTTTCAAATAAAAGATTTTGCGCCAGAGCTTCACTTCCGAGTCCTGACCTTAAGATATCCGATGTCAGCAGTTTTTGGGTTTGACAAAAAAGTCTTGTCTGATAATTCATTGTTTAAGCCTGTTTATAAATTTAGATAAAGGCAAGATTTAAAGAAAACCCTTTATTTTTTGTTTAAAAAGGGTGAGGTTTTTTATGTATAATTACAATAAAATTTTAAATAATAACAGAGGTGAAATTATGTCAAAGTTTAAAAAGGCTGTAATTGCCTATATTTCTCCCGGAGGTGCTACTAAAGAGGCGGCACTTGCACTAAAGGACGCTCTTGTTTCAAAAAAGATTGAAGTTTCAGTTTTTGAGGTTGGAAGAAAAAACAGTTTCAAGAGAGTGCAGGATGCACTTAAGGAAGACGGGGTAATCTTTTTTCCTGGTTCGCCTGTTTATGTGAGCAAGGTTCTTCCAACAATAAAAGAACTTGTTTCTGAAGCTAAAACAGATAAAAAAATTCCCAGCGTACCATTTGTCACCTGGGGATGCGTTACAAGCGGTATTGCCCTTTATGATGCAGGAAAAGCCCTGAATGAAAACGGTTTTGAAATTGCAGGAGCACTTAAAGTTCCTGGCCCTCATTCAATGATGACACCATCTGAAGATGCTCTTGGAACAGGTCATCCAGATAAAGCAGACAAAAAAATAATAGCAGAGTTTGTTGATAAGCTTCTTTTGCTGCTTGAATCAGATGATTACAGTTCAAAATGTCTTACTCCTGAAGATATCCAGTATCAGCCTGAAGAAAAAAAGGCTGAAATGGAAAAAGGCGATGTTTACAAGGCAAGGGCAAACATGCCCCAGAAAATGGTAAGCGAATCACTTTGTACAACATGCGGAATCTGTGCTGAGCTTTGTCCTGTGGAAGCAATTGAGATGAATCCCTATCCTGTTTTTAATGATAATTGCATAAGCTGTTTCAACTGCTACAAGCAATGTCCTGAAGAAGCAATTCTATGCGATCTTGCACCTGTTGCAGAGAGAATCAAGCAAAGGAAAAAAATGTTTGATGAGCCTGAAAAGGCTGCATATTTTATAAATCAATGAGGCTGGTTTTTTTTGCGTAAAGGCATCAAATCTTTAATTTTGACAGATGGGTTATTATGATAAAATGTCAAGATTAAGGATTTGATTCTGGCAACTGGAACTTGTAAAATTTTTTTATTTTTAATTCAAAACTTTATGGGGGGAAACATGTCGTGTCTTTCAGATTTTAAAGTTGTGGGTATTTTAGGAGATAAATCAGAAGATTTGATTAATGAGAATTTATCAGAAAAAAATTTATCTTTTTTCAAAAGAATTAAAAATAAAATTTCAAAAAAAATAACAGGGAAAATTTTTAAATTTTTTTTGGGTGATATTATTTAGCTTTGATCTAAAAAGGAAAATAATATTTGCATTTTATTGTCCCGTATCCCATATAAGCACAAGCAATATAAATACAAGTTAGCTGAAAAAATTCTGTTTTCTCCCAATATCTAATTGTCTGGAGCAAAAAAGTTTTCCAATATAGTCCCCGGCATACCTTTTTAATGTTTGGAAAAGATTTAAATTAAGATTTAAGTGCTGTTTTTTGAAGTTTTAAAACAGCACTTAATTGATCTGGTTTTAATTTGAATGAGCTGTAACAGCATTGACCCAGTCAGGCTTGCGGTAGTGTTTCTTGTCTTCCTGGGTTAATTTTTTTATAGATGTAACTGAAAGACTGCTGCCGTATTGACTAAGTTCTGCATTGTAAAATTCCGGATTAACTTCTATTGGAGCATATACAATTGCAAGTCTATCAGGAGATGACCATAAACTGCATGGAACTCCTGCCGAATGGCTTGAAAACCCTGATGTGAGATCAGAAACAGTCGATGTCTGGAGATGAACTGCCTTGACTTTTTTATTTGAGTCATTTGCTGCTCCTGACGTGAATAAAAGGAATTCTCCCTTACAGGTCCAGCAGAGATTTTCAAAACATGCACCTTCTTCAGCATAAACTGCCTGTTTGCCGCTTCCGTCTGAGTTCATTGTAATAATTGCGCCTAAGCGTTTAATTGATGGTCCGGTTGTATCTTTACTGTATCTTACATATGCTATTTTGCTGCCGTATGGAGACCATGCAGGAGAAATGCTTCCCCAGTTTTCAGTTGGATCGTCAGCTCCTGGAACCTGGAGTGTTTCGTCTTCTGTTAGCTGAACTGGTGTGGAGTTTTCATCGTTAAAAACAAAAATTTGTTCAATCCCTCCAACAACTGATTCAACAAGAATACTGTCATTTATTGGATTTGCATCTATATTTTTCAGTCCGAATCTGCTGAAGCTGCTGATTTTTAGCAGGTTGTTTCCTGTAAGGGTATCACAGCCGTAAAGTTCAAAAAACTTATCTGATGTGCCTTTTGCACCAAAATAAATTCTTGAATGGTCTTTTGAGAGTGAAACATCATTTACTCCGTATACTCCCGGACTGACATTAAAAAGCTCTTCTCCTGTATCAGAATTGATAACATAATATTTACTTGAATAGTTCCCGCTTGCTATCAAATTGCCTGTCTGAGTCTGTTCCTGCTGTATATAATCGCCTGTATTGTCAATGCTTGCAATTCTTCTGGCAAAAGACCAGTCCGGCCACCGGTAATGATTGCCCTGGTCATTTAGTGTTTTGATTTCTGAGATGTAAATTGAATTTCCGCTTTTGACAAGGGTTGCTGTATAAAGATCAGGATTTACCTCTATTGGTACAAATGCAAGTTTATAAGAACTTGGTGAGCTCCACATGGATGCCGGAAGTGTGCCTTCGTATAAATCGAAAAAGGAAGTTAAATCACTTGTTTCCTTTGTTTCAACATGAACGGCTGTTATTTTTTTCCCCTGATCATTTGTTTGGCCCTCAGTAAAAATCAGAAATTCATTGTCATATGTCCAGCAGATATTTTCAATTTTGCTTTGCGATGCATAAACAGCAATTTTGTCCTGCCCGCCGGGTGAGGCTACAATAACTGCATTTAATTCAGGGATATTTGGCCCAAGTGTATCCTTGCTGTATCTTGAATATGCAATATGGCAGCCGTCTGGCGACCATGCAGGACTTTTGCTTCCCCAGTTTTCAGTTGGATCATCTGCACCAGGAACTTCAATTAGTTCATCTCCTGTTATCTGAACAGGTTCTTCTCCTTCCTTGGATATTACATAGATATTTGTTATTCCTCCTTCACGGGCACCTTCAAAAGCAACATTGTTATTTACAGGGCAGGCATCAGGATTATTCATACCTGTCCTGTCAAAATGTGTAAGCTGTATAAGATTTTCTCCGGTAAGAGTGTCGCATGCAAACAGCTCATTGCCGCTGCTTGATGCAGGCTTGCTCAGAAAATAGGCTCTTTGCCCAAGGTATCCCATGGTAATGCCTTTAACAGACAAAGCTTCCGCTGTCTGGGGGGATACGCAGTAAACCTCTTCTCCTGTTTCTGGATTGACAAGGTAGTATTGGCCGCCATAATCTGATGTTGCAATAAGTTCTTCATAAGTGTTTGTATTTTGTTCTTTTGTCCAGGTAACAGATACATAAACAGTCAATGGATTTAAAGTGTCCACATTAAAAAATTTCCATTCAACAATATCTGATGTTGAATTGTTATCAAGATCACCGTAAATCCAGGGCCCGTCATCAGTAATTCCATTTTGTCCTTCAATTTGTGTTGTTTGTGCCGTTAAATCAATCATAATGTCATCTGGATCTGAAAGATTTTTGATTCTGGTTTTTACTCTGGCAATTCCATCCACAACACTGATATCAGTTATCTCAAGTGTAAATCCTTCAGTTTGATCGGTGATAATATCAACAGGATCGGAAATGGCTGCCTGTGCTGTTTTCAAACCTGCAGAAGGATCCCAGGTAAAATTACCTGATAATGTAATGCTGCTTCCATATGGAGAAGCTGGCTCCTTGTCTCCTCCATCTCCACTGCTTCCACCGCAGGAATTAAATAAAAAGGCCATGACTGTGATAATCCAGAAAAAATTTAACACATTGAAAAGTAAGTAAGGTCGTCTGGCAGATAAAAGATTACCCATAATGATACCCTCCTTAATTATTAAGTTATAATCAAATAACTGTTGAATGAAAACTCCATGATTTGCCAATTTTAAAACCAGATTCAAAATTTAATTTCCAGGATAATTCAGGCTCTTAAATGCTGTATTTTTTCTGAGCCGGTTTCAGGAGATAGTTTTTTTATCTCCTGCCCCGTAGCTTAAGGGAGAATGAGGCTCGGAAAGAATGCCGCAGCCGTTCTAAATTGAACTGAACAGTTACTAAAGATAAATTAAAAATTTTATTCTTATTCAGCATATATAAATATATATTGAGGCCTGAACTGCCTCCAAAAATGATAAGAGTCTATTTTTACTGCTGAAAATATGTCTTTTGATGATAATGAATTGTAATATTTTAAAATGATTATGTTTATACAGCTTATTTTAATATGATATTGAGGTCAACCCTTTATCTGGTGATTGGGGATGGTTTTTATGGAATGGTAACTATTTGTAATTATATATTAAAAAATATTGATGGTATTGATTGTTTTGTTGAATAATTTAATCTTGCAGCTTAAATATTAAGCTGTAATTCTGGTTTTCTAAAAAAAGGATAATGAGTCAGGGGCTGGACTGAAAATTTATTGATTTAAAAATATAAAACGTCAATTCAGGTTAAAAAAGACTGCTTTATCAAGGACTACCAGACCTCAGGCAGATCAGTCCAGGAAGTAGTGTAGTTTGGAGAGCACATTTCACGTTTCATCTGCCAGTCAAAGGTTTTGTTTATTCCGCATGAAGATATTTTCAATGCATTTTTTCCAAATTTTTTGTTTATTTTATCAATGGTTTCCATGACTGCTTCTTTTTTTTCCATGTCAGCATGCTTGAAAAATGTCATTTGATTTAAGCAGTCATTGCTTATGCCTCCCAAAACTATCCCTGCTTTTTTGTAATAAAAGGATTTGGAATAAATCTGGTCAAGTCCTTGAAGAGCTCCACTTATAATTGAAAAATCATCATTTACAGGAAAGTCAAAATCAATTGTTTTTGCAAGAAATTTAAAGTCTGCTTTGAATCTGTCTGTCATTAAAAAAACAGTTAAATATCCGGCTTTGGATTTTTGTTTTCTAAGTTTTAGTCCTGCAGTTGAAGAAAAAGTAGATATTGCCTCTTTTAAAGATTCCCTGCTATTGACAGGCATTGGAAAACTTCTTGAAGACCTGATTGATTTTGAAGGAAGGGGATTTGATTCAAGAGGGTAGTGAGATATATCATTGAGCTCTTCAATTATTCTTAATCCATTTATCCCCATTTTTTTTTCAATTGTTTTAAATGAAGTTCTTTTTAAATCAAAGGCAGTTTTAATTCCTTTTGAATAAAGATACAATGCAGACTTTTGTCCGATTCCCCAGATATCTTCAACTGGAACCTTTTTAAGAAAATTGTCTGAGTCAGGGTTTTTTACAAATGAAAAAACATTTGTGCCTGTTTTTGATTTTGCAATTGAAGAAGCGGTTTTTGCCATGGTCTTGCTGTGGCCAAGTCCTATTGAAACAGGAATTCCTGTGTATTTGTAAATTTTGTTTTTTATATGGATGCAGTATTTTTCAATGTCAAAAACGCATCTGTCAAGAAGTGCAAATGATTCATCAATTGAGTAAATTTCAGTTTCAGGAAATGATTCTGCTATTATTCTCATAACCCTTGATGACATATCTGCATAAAGTGCATAATTGGATGAAAAGACTTTTATTTTGAGCTGTGATATAAGAGGTTTTATTTTGAAAAATGGAACCCCCATTTTTATTCCTGCCTTTTTGGCTTCAGGAGACCTTGCAACAACACAGCCGTCGTTATTTGAAAGAACTACTACAGGGCTGTTTCTCAGTGAAGGATTAAAAACCCTTTCGCATGATACATAAAAATTGTTGCAGTCTATTAAGGCAAAGGTTTTCATTTTTAAAGTGAATGAATTACATTTGTTGCAACTCCCCAGATTTCAAAATCATGATTTTCTTCAATTTTGATTGGAGGGTAGTCTGGATTTTCTGGAAAAAGATAAATCTCTTTATCTTTTAGTTTTAGCCGTTTAACAGTCAGCTCTCCATTTAAAACTGCAATTACAATTTTATTGTGAACAGCTTCAATTGATCTGTCCACAATTAAAATATCATTTGGATAAATTCCTGCATTTATCATTGAGTTTCCGGAAACCCTTACAAAAAAGGTTGCTGCAGGATGCTTTATAAGGTGCCTGTTTAAATCAAGGCTTCCTTCAACATAATCTTCAGCAGGTGAAGGAAATCCTGCCGAAACAGGAACCATGAAAACAGGCCTTTCAATCTTTTCATCTGTCTTTGGAATAAGTATTGAGTTTTTATTGTTCAAAATAAACTGCTTTTTAAGTTTTACGTTTCAAGAACAGGAGCTGCTGGCTTTTTTTCTGTTTTATCCTGGCTTACCCATACTCCTATGAGAATAAGTGCGCCTGCAAAACACTGGCTGACTGTAAATTTTTCATTTAAAAGGGCCCATCCCCAGATTACTGAAAAAACAGGGATAAGGTTTACAAATACCGATGCCTTGCTTGCAGGAATTTTGCTTACTCCGTAATTGAAAAGTCCGTAAGCTCCCATTGTAATGAAAATTCCAAGATAAATAAGAATAAAAACAGGAAATAATGGCCACTGGGATGGAATTGTAAATGTTCCGGCAAGGTTTCCTGTAAAAAGTATCAAGGCAAAAAATATTGATCCGCAAAAGGTCTGTACTGCCGTAAGAAAAAAAGGATTGTATGAGCTGCTGAGCCTTTTCAAAAGAAGAGTATAGCCGGCTGCACATGTCATAGCAAGAAATTCATAAAAGTTGCCAAGCAGAGGGTTTGGAGATTCTGCATCTGCTCCTCCGGAAAAACTGAGGACAACAGCTCCAATAATTGCAAGCACAAAGCCTGTATATGTTTTTTTTGAATTTGTTTCACCAAGGAAAAATGCTGCACCTGCTGCAACAATAAGAGGAAGAAGTGCTGTAATCATTCCTGCCTGGGATGAAGTTGTGTTTTTCAGTGCAAGAGCTTCAAAAACAAAGTAAAAACAGGGTTCCAAAACAGCCATGGATAATATTAGATAAATATCTTTTTTTTTAATTTTTTCAGGCTTTATAAAAGGTAGAAGAGGAATAAAGCATATGGCTGCAACAAACATTCTTGAAAAAATGACAAACATTGGAGGAAAATACCTGAAAGAATATTTTAGTGCAACAAAGGTGCTTGACCATAAAACCATGGCAATTACCAGTGCTATAAAGGGTGCAAGCTTTTTCATTTTTTTTAGCCTCCAATTCTTTGTTAAAAAAATTTTTCTATACCTTTTTCAATTCTTTTGAAAGAATTTTTTGTCTGTAAAGAAAGTCTTTTTTTGAAATGAGTCTTTTTTTACAAAAACTACTTTCTGGATAAAGAAGGCTTTTTGCTGTTCAAGATTCAAAAGAATTAATGAGTATTGAAAATATTAATTTCACAACATAAAAATTCCTGTTAACTTCTTTTGAGAATCAGGGTGCAACGGCAGAAAAATGAGAGCCATCTTAAAAATAATGATAAATGCTAAATTTTGAACTGGAAATATAAATGCTTGAAAATAAAGATGTCTTTATGAATGAGGTTTTAAAAGGACGGCTTTTGATTGTTGCAGCTGCCTTTTTGTGGGGAACATCGGGAACAGCACAGGCCTATGCCCCTGCAGGCGCTTCTCCGGCTGTATTGGGTGCCCTGAGAATTTTTATTGCAGGGATTTTTATTACTTCTTTTTCTGTATTTAACAGAAGGATAAAAAATTTAAGTGAGTTTTTCAGCCCTGTTCTTTTACTTACAGGCTTGTGCCAGGCTGTTTTTCAATTTGGATATTTTTCTGCAATAAAACTTACCGGCGTTGCAGTAGGAGCTATGGTTGCCATTGGATGTTCTCCTGTTTTTGCAGGAATGCTTGGTGTTTTGTTTGACAGGGAAAAGCTTGGAATAAAGTGGTTTGTTTCTACTTTTCTTGCTGTAACAGGTCTTTTCCTGCTTATGGCGCAATCCCATGAGTCAGTTAAAATAGAAAGCCTTGGAATTTTGCTGGCTCTTGTTGCCGGCTTTTCCTATGCACTTTTTACTCTTGTTGCAAAAAGACTCATAAAAACAAGAAGTGAAGACGGGGTTATTGGAGTTTCATTTCTGATTGGAACTGTTTTTATGATTATTTTTTTCTTTATATATCCCCTTAACTGGATTTTAAGTTCAAATGGAATAGGTGTTGTACTGTATCTTGGAGTTATATCTGCAGGACTTTCCTACATGTGTTACGGAAGGGGACTTAAATATGTGAAAGTTTCAACAGTAGGAACTCTGACACTTGCGGAACCTCTTACTGCAGCTGTTCTTGGTATTTTTCTGCTTAATGAGCCTGTAACTTTTTTTTCGGCAGCAGGAATGCTTTTTATTCTTGTATCCCAGATAATAATGGTTTTTAACAGGTAGTCATCAGATAGGCTGGGTTTAAATAAGTGTTTTTAGGCACTACGTGAACAGGAATCATCTGGGAATAAAAAATGACTTTAAATAATTAAACCCCCGAAATAGTGCATCATAGTTCAGGAAAACAAGAATTAAAATTCCAAGATAAACAAAAACAGTTGTGTATATGTCCACACCTTTTATTGATAAAGCTGTTCCAAAGGATTTTTTGAGATTAAACTTTGCACTTTTAATATCATATAAAGAATTGATTTCATCCAGAACAAGATGGACAAGATAGCCGAAAAGAAAAGACAGTCCTGTTACAAATCCTGAAATTTCATCAAGTTTTATTGTGGAAAACTTGAATATAACAAGTGAAATAAAAATTCCCATTGGAATGGAGTGGTAAATTCCCCTGTGCCTTGAATAATACTTGAAGATTCCTGACAGCCCGAATTTTATGAAAAAATAAACAGCAGGAGGAATTAAAAATGCATATTTCCATGTGGAGTCTATGAAAAAAGAAATTGCTGCAAAAGCTCCAAGAACAGATAATAAATTGAAAATTATGCTTATTGTTCTGCTGTTGTCGCTGTCTATGTCAGGAAAAATTGAGCCTGCATATGAGCTGACAAATATAATTCCTGAAAAATAAACGGGCTTATCCAAAAAATAAAGGCTTAAAGCTCCGGCTGCATATCCTGCAAGAACTCCTGCCTCTGAATGAGCTTTAAAATCCGGCATTGATTATTCTTTTTCTTTCAACAGTTTTTCAAGGCGTTCTTTTGCCTTGTCATGAAAACTTACAATGTCTTCTTCAAGAAGTTTCAGTTCGCTTATTCTTTCACGTATTTCTGTAAGTCTTTTTTTACCGAATTCCAGTGTTTTTCTTATCTGGTCTATTTCATCAAGGTCAATATTTGCAAGACCTATTATTTCTGCTATTTCATCTATTGAATATCCAAATTTTCTTCCTTTAAGAATAAGTATCAGTCTTGCACGGTCCTTTCTTGTATAGATTCTCTGGTTTCCCTCTGTTCTTCCTGGACAGATAAGGCCTTTTTCCTCATAAAATCTTATGGTTCTTGTGCTTATTTCAAATTCCTCTGCAAGATTTGAAATCGAAAATGTTTTTTGCTGTTTATCGTTTTTTGTCATATTTCACCGCTTTTAAAAATGTTCAGGCTTATTACCTGATTTTATAGCTATTATACCGGTCTGTAAATTACACAATCTGCAGCAGTACAAACTGATACCAGAAAAATGGTTTTATTCAAGTAAATATAGTTTCAAAGCAACTATTCAGTTAAAAACTGGAGAAAAGTCAGTTTGCAGATGGCTGCTGAACCGGTTTCAGGAGATGTTTTTTATCTTCTGCCTCGGAGTGCAGGTAGAATGAGGCTAAGAAAGAATCCAGCTGCCGTTCCAGTTTAACTGAGCAGTCAGGTTTTTAAAATTAAATGGAAGGGAAAAAGTACTGCCCGGCATTACAATTATACCGGGCAGTGAGGCGGGCTTAATTAATTATATCCATTTATTCTTTTTTGCTTCAGATGTAAGCTCTTCCCTGAAGTCTGGGTGGGCAATTTTTATCAGGGCCTTTGCTCTTTCTGAAATGCTTTTGTACCTGAGGTTTGCAGCTCCAAACTCGGTAACGATGTATTCAACTTCAGTTCTTGGAGTTGTAACAGTTGTACCTTGGGGGAAATAGGGGACAATTTTGGATTTTAAATTACCTTCTTTATCTTTAAAGGTTGAGTTTAAGGCAAGAATGCTTTTTCCTCCTTTGGAACGCTTTGCTCCATGGATAAAATTAAGCTGGCCTCCTGTTCCGCTGTATTGAAAAGTTCCAATTGATTCTGATGCTGCCTGACCTGTCAGATCAATCATGAGAGCATTGTTAATTGAAACCAGGTTGTCGTTTTGTCCAATTATTTCAGGGTCGTTAATGTAGCTTATATCCTTAAAAACAAAATCTTCGTTATCATGTATAAACTCATAAAATTCTTTTGTTCCAACACAAAATGCAGCAGTTACTTTTCCAGGCATGAATGTTTTTTTCGATCCGTTAATAACTCCTGCCTTTACAAGTTCCATTACAGAAGGGGTCACAACTTCGGCATGCATTCCAAGGTCTTTTTTATCCTTGAGGTGATGTCCTATGGCATTGCCAAGCCCTCCAAACCCAAGCTGAATTGTTGAACCGTCTTCAATAAGATCTGATATGAATCCTGCAATTTTTTCTTCTGTTTCTGTTATTACAATTTCAGGTACTTCAAAAATATCTGCATCATGCTCAATTATATAGTCTGCTTCTGAAACATGAATCATGAAATCTTCGCTGTTGATTCTGGGAAGCTTGCTGTTTACCTCAAGAATTACTATATCAGCCTTCTCAATGTCTTTTTTGTGAAGAAATGAACCAAAAAGGGATCTGCACATATAACCGTTTTCATCTGGAGGTGTGACAACTGAAGTCACTATATTGTAGCCTCTTGATTCAACATAGCTTGGGCAGTCTCCAAGATGAATTGGAACGTATTGAGCCATTCCAAACTGCATGCAGATTCTTTCCACAGGTCCTACAAACATGGTTTCAATGTGAAAGCTTTCCTTGTTTTTCGGGTCCATGAAATCATAGAAATCCATTGCAAATCCAAGACCCAGTAATACATTTTTAAGTTCATGAGCCCTTGCACTTAAAGCCCTGCAAAAAGCCGGGGGAATGCATGTTCCTCCGCTTAGCGCAACTTTGTCGTTTGATTTTACTGTCTTTGCCGCATCTTCAGGGCTGCACAGTTTTTCTTTGTACAAATCCTGCCATCCAGTTTTTAAAGCTGCCTGATTCATCTTTAATAATTCCTCCCCAGTGATGAATTTATTGTTGATTGATAAACTTTACGTTAACGTTAAGTTTATTGTCAAGAAAAATGTTCGCTTAAAAAAAAGACTAAAATTTTTATTTGATATTTTAGAATAAAAACAAGTTTTTATATTTAAAAATGTTTTTACATTAAGACACTTTTAAACGAGGCATAGAACTATTTAAAGAAACTATTCAGCTTAAAACTTTGAAAAAGTCAGTTTGGCTGAAGAACTGATGCAGTATTTTTTGAGGGAATGTTTCAGGAGATTCTTTTTTATATCATGGTCTGGAGCTTAGGATGAAATTTGGCTGACAAAGAATACGGCAAGCCTTGCAGTTTAAAATGTAGAGTTAAAATAAATTCGTGTAATCATTACCTCAAATCAAGGACTGTTTTTACTGTCTTTGAAAGTTCACTCTGGGAGTAGGGTTTTACGATGTAGTTTTTTGCACCAAGGGATAAAGTATCCTTGATCTGGCCTTCGGCAGAATAACCGCTTGCAACAATTATTTTAGCCCATGGATTGATTTTTAAAAGCTCTTCAATTGCCTTTTTACCTCCCATTCCAGGCATTCCAATATCAAGAATTACAAGATCAATTTTATTGGAGTTTTTTTTAAATTCTTCCACAGCCATTTCTCCATTATCGGCTGTAATAACTTTATATCCAAGGTTCTCAAGCATTTTTCTGGTTAGAAGAGATATGTTTTTTTCATCATCAGCAATAAGAATTGTGCCTGTTCCCTTGACAAGCTCTCCAGTATCTTTTTTGTCTTCTGGAATAACAGGTCTTTCCTCTGTCACGGGTAAAAGAATGTAAAATCTTGTGCCCTTATCCTTAATGCTTTCGCATTCAATATATCCGTTGTGTGACTGAACAATACCGTAAATTACCGAAAGCCCAAGTCCTGTTCCTCTGCCTATGGATTTTGTTGTAAAAAACGGGTCAAAAATTCTTTCAAGTGTTGAATTGTCCATACCGCTTCCTGAGTCTTCAACAGAAAGAAGCATATAGTTTCCGTGCAAAATACTTTTTCTTGAGCTGAAAGGAAGCTGGTTTTCATTTGTGTATTCAATGAATTGTGTCTGGATTATCAGGGTTCCTCCTTCAGGCATAACATCTTTTGCGTTCAGGCAGAGGTTAATGAGTATCTGCTCTATCTGTCCCTGATCTGCTTTTATGTATTTTTCCCTGCTTTCAAGAATAAGCCTGACTTCAATCATTTTGGGAAGAACTCTGTCTATCATTTTTTTTATTCTGACAATTTCCTGGTTAAGAGATACAGGCTCAAGTCTGCTTTCGGTTTTTCTGCTGAAAGCAAGAAGTCTTTTAACAAGGTCTGCTCCACGCTCAGTAGCCTGAATAATTCTTACGATATATTTTTGAAGATTTTTGTCTGCCTTGAGGAGAATAAGCTCACAATTACCAGAGATTATATATAGCAAATTATTGAAATCATGTGCTATACCCCCTGCCAGAGTTCCAACAGCTTCAATTTTCTGTGCCTGTCTAAGCTGTTTTTCCTTAAGCATGAGTTCTTTTTCGGCTTTTTTTATTTCGGTCATATCTGTACTTATAAAAACAACTCCAGCAGGCTGTTTCTCTGAATTAGAAATCAGTCCTGCCCTTGTAAAGAGGAATATTTTTTTGCCGGAGGAATCATAATTAAGTGTTTCTCCGTGCCATTGACCTTTCTCAAGTGTGGTTTCAATTATTTTATCTGCAGAATTATTTTCCGATTCAGGCTCAAAGACTGTAACTTTTGAACCTTTTGCTTCATCCCTTTCAAGGCCTGTCCGTTTTGATTCGGATTGATTTATATATGTTATGTTTCCCATGGTATCAGTCACAGTTACCATGTCTTCAATCTGGTCAAGTATTGTTGCCTGGAACTTTAGTTTTTCCTCATATTCAAGCCTTCTGGTTATGTCGTTGACAACATTCATTATTATTTTTCTATCTGAAATTATTAACATTGCAGAAGAGCTGGTGATATCTATTATTTCTCCGTTTTTTTTAAATGCCTTTAGATTTATCATTGCACGCCCGTATTTTCTCAGGTGGATTGAGGCTCTTTTAAGCTTTGACAAATCCTCTGGCAGAACCATGTCAGCAATATTTTTTGTTATGAATTCATTTTTTCCAAACCCCATGATTCTAAGAGCACTGGCATTTACATCAATTATATTGCCTTTAAAATCCTGAAGAATTATGCCTTCATTTGACTGCTGAAAAATATTTCTGAATTTCTCCTCACTTTCCCTTAATTTTTTTTCAGCTGCCTTGCGGTCATTTATCTCTTTTTGCAGTTTTCTATTAAAAAACAATAATGTAATAAGGCAGAAAAAGAAAATGGTAGATGCTAAAGCAAGAACAAGAAGATAAACTTTAAATCTTTTAAGGTCTGGTTTGGGGTCAGAATTAAAAATAAAGCCGTCAAGTTTAAAATCAGGAGGGACAAGTTTGTGGGCTGCAAATATTTTTCCAATGTATTCCCACCTTCCGGGATTTAAATGTCCGATTTCCACAAGATTGTGCATTATTAGGTGACTTGTTTTTTCAGCTTCGTACTCAAGGTGCTCTTTTGATTTGGCTGGTTTAAGTTCCTTTAAAATATATTCAATTATTTCATCCTTATTGTTAAGTGCATATTCCCACCCTTCAAGACTTGCTTTTTTAAAATCTTTAACTCTTTGAGGGTTTTTCTTGGCCTCACTTTCAGATGTAAAAAGACAGTCCCCATAAAAATCTATTCCATAGTTTAAAGGCCTTATAATATTGTATTCTATGTTCCTGCTTTCATAAAGATAAGGTTCATTTGTTATATAGGCACTTATTGCGTCAATTGTTTCATCAAAATAATCCTCTCTTGCTATTGAGCCTTCAATATGGATTATATTTGCAAAGTTAAGACCTTCATTGGTAAGAGTTGTGAAAAGCTCAATGTCTCTTGATTTTTTTGTAAACTTTATCCTTTTGCCAACCATATCCTGGGGGGTGGAAATATTTTTTGTTTTTCTTGAAATAAAGACAAGGGGAGAGTGCTGAAAAATTGGTGCTACAAGAACTACAGGCTTGTTATTAAGCCTTGCAAGCAGTATTTCTGAATTTGATACCCCATAGTGGGCTTTGCCGTTTATAACTGAATCAACTGTCGATATATCATAACCGCCTTCCCTTATTTCTACTTCAAGCCCGTATTTTTTATAAAATCCTTTTATTTTTGCAGCATAATATCCGGCAAATTGAAATTGGTGACGCCATTTAAGTTGAAGTACAACTTTTTGATTGGAATTTTCTGCAGCACCAGGACTGGTGAGGATAAAAATTAAAATTATAAGAGCTGTAAAAAATGAGTATATTTTTTTCATTTTAACTCTCTTGCAGGTATTAATTTTTAAATAGTGGCAGAACGAAAACGGTTTTTTTGTCTGTTCTGAGTTTGATTCAAAATCTAATCTTTAAAATACTCAATGTATTAACTGGATTGAATTTTGATTTTCTTGAACAGAATAAAAAGTCCGGTTTTCGGCTGATAAGCTTTTGAACTGCAACAGCCTTTTTTTGTTTATTTCTGCCTTAGATGAGAAATTTAATTCCAAGAATACTCCATGTATCCTTAAAGATTAAATTCACTATATCCTTAAAACGGAACAAAAAATTCTCGTTTCCGGCTAATCAATAATTTACTGAACTGAATAATTAAAGTTTGGGAATGACTATATGCATATAATTGCATAAAATTTTATAAATGTCATTTATGGTTTTTCAATTTGTAAAAATAAATTTATATTTTGAATATAAGGATTTTAATTAAAGCTGAGTTCTAAGTTAAATCTCAATTGAGCCTTTCATATTTTTAAATGAATCAGGCTTATTGTATTTAAAAATATGAAAACCTTCTGGGTTTCCGGTTTTGCCCCATCTACTGAATTAAATTTGAAAAATGGAAGTTGGCTTTTCATCCGTTGCATTTAAAAGTCTGGAATTATGATTATTAAGAGCCTGGGATACAATTGAAAGAGCTTTAGCAGGGCAGTTGTTTTCCTTGCTCAAATGTCCAAGAATGATGTTTTTTAAGTTTTTTCCGGCAATTTCTCCTAAAAGATCCCTGGCCTCCTCATTGGAAAGATGGCCTGTACGCCCTTTGACTCTTTGTTTAAGCGACCATGGATAAGGGCCGGTTGCTAGAAGATAAGGGTCGTGGTTGGCTTCAAGAACAAGACCTGTGCAGTTTTTGAGTCTTGTTTTAACAAGGGCTGTTGCAGTGCCAAGGTCAGTTGCAATTCCAAGTTTTGAATTTCCTGATTTAATTGTAAAGCCGCATGGATCGGAAGCATCATGTGAAATTGAAAAAGGATTTATCCTCATTTCTCCAATAAAAAAAGGAGTCCCTGACTCAAAAAATTTTGTCTCACATGGTGTTTTAATGCAGGATGCTGAAGCAGATAAGGTTCTTTTATTCCCATACACGGGAATTTTAAATCTTCTCGATAAAACACCAGCTCCTTTAACATGATCTGTATGCTCATGTGTGATTATGATTGCCTGAATATTTTCCGGATCTTCTCCTATAATGGCAAGTCTTTTTTGTATTTCTGCACCTGAAAGCCCTGCATCAATCAGAATTTTTGTATTGTTGTTGCTGACAAAAATACTGTTGCCGGTACTGCCGCTGGCAAGGACAGAAAAATAAATGTTTTTTGTTTTATCAAATGGCTCCGGTGTGACCGAACCCGCCTGTACTTCTTGAGGTATCTTCAAGGTTATCAGCCTGTATAAGTTTTACATGTTCAACTTTTGAAATTATCATCTGGGCTATTCTTTCTCCCTTTTCAATAACGTATTCTTCTGAAGAAAGATTTACAAGTCCTATTTTTACTTCACCCCTGTAATCAGAATCTATTGTGCCTGGAGAGTTTATTACAGTTATCCCTTTTTTAACGGCAAGTCCTGACCTGGGTCTTATCTGAGCCTCAAATCCATCGGGCAATGCCATTGCAAAACCTGTGGGAATTAGTTTTCTTTCCATCGGCTTTATGGTGACCCCATCTTTAACAAAGGCTCTTATATCCATGCCTGCAGAGCCTTTAGTCATATAGGCTGGAAGTTCAATATCAAAGTTTTTTGGATCAAGTATTTTAATTTTAATTTCAGTCATTTTTCAAATCTTTAAAATTTCACTTATTTCATTTTTCTTTGAAGTGTCAGGGCCAAGAACCGAAGCTGTAACAGTGCTTCTGTCAAATACCCTGGCTGCCATATCCCTTATATCATTCCACGTGATTTTTTCAATTTCTGAAATTGTTTCTTCAAAGGGAATATATCTTTTATAAAGGCTTTCGTTCTGGGCAAGTTTTACCATGAGGTTTTCAGTGCTTTCCATGGAAAGGAGAAGGTTGCCCTTGGTAAATGATCGAACGCTTTCAAGCTCGCCTTCAGAATATTTCTTGTTTTTAAGTTTTTTTACTTCCTTTAAAATAAGCTTGAGTGAGGGAATCAGATTTTCCTCTGATACAGCTTCATACACTCCAATCATGCCTGTGTCTGAGAACTGGTTGAAAAAAGTATAGATAGAGTATGCAAGACCGCGCTTTTCCCTTATTTCCTGAAAAAGCCTTGAGCTCATATTTCCGCCAAGAATTGTTGTAAACAGCGAAGCCTTGAAGCGGTTTCTGTTTTTTTTGGAAAATCCGTCTGTACCTATGCATAGATGATATTGTTCAATTGGCTTTTTTTGAAAAACAAGCCCTTTTTCTGCATTTGGTTTCTGTCTTTTTTCTGTTTCATATTTTGCTGATTTTATTTTTTCAAATGACTTGCCTAAAATATTTACTGCCTCATCATGGTCAATATTTCCTGCAAGAGCAATTGTGATCTTTTCGGGAGTGTAGTGCTTTTCAAAGAAAAGCTTTAGTTCTTTTGAATTAATGGACGATATTGTTGACCTTGAACCAAGAATATTTCTTCCAATAGAATGGTTTTGCCACCTTCTGCTGTCTAAAAGAGTCATTACAAAATCTTCTGGATTTTCTTCAAACATTTCAATTTCCTGAAAAATAACCTGCTTTTCATGTTCTATTTCTTCAGGGTCAAATTTTGAATTAAGGAAAACATCTGTAAGTATTTCGGACATTTTTTCAAAATTTTCATCCATCACCTGGGCAAAAAGGCAGGTTGATTCAACGGAAGTAAATGCATTGGAATTGCCTCCAATTGCATCAATTGCCTTGGCAAGCTCAAAGGCTGATCTTTTATGGGTTCCTTTGAACAGCATGTGTTCCATAAAATGGGCACGTCCGTGTTCAAAAGGTTCTTCGTCCCTTGAACCTGCATCAATCCAGATCCCCATTGTTATTGATCGTATATATGGAATTTTATGGGAAATAATTCTTATTTTATTTGAAAGGGTGGTTTTATGAATCTGCTGGCCAACATCAATAAAATTACTTTTTGTTTTCGGGTTCAGGTGAATTGTTCTGCACTGACCTGATAATTTCATAAATAATAATTTCTCTGGTACCGGATAAAAACCCGGTACCTAATTTTTAGTGGTTATCTGTTATTATCTGAGTTTCTGTCGTTTCTGTTTTTTCTGAAACCGCCTTTTTTACCGGAATCTTTCTTTTTCTTGTCAGAATCATCGCTTTTGCCTGCCTGTTCAGGATCAGCTTCCTTAAGGCTCAGCTGAATTTTTCCATCCCTTGTAACATCAAGAACCTTTACATTTATGATATCACCAGGATTTACAATATCAGTAACCTTTGCAACCCTGTAGTTTGCAAGCTCTGAAATATGAAGAAGGCCGGTTGTATTTGGACTTAGATCAACAAAAGCTCCAAAGTCAGTTGTTCTTGCAACCTTTCCAGGATAGATTTTTCCAATTTCAGGTTCAAGGCAGATTTCATTGATTCTTGCTATGGCAGCATCTGATGCTTCCTTAGAGTTTGCAGAAACTTTTACTGTTCCGTCGTCAGTAACCTCAAGATTTGTGTTTGTCGAAGACTGAATTTCTCTGATTACTTTTCCCGCAGGGCCTATAAGTGCTGCAATTTTGTCCTGCTTGATTTTCATTGTAACAATTTTTGGAGCATATTCTGAAATATCTGTTCTTGGTACAGATATGGCTGAAAGCATTTTGTCAAGAATGTGAAGGCGGCCTTCTTTTGCCTGATGAAGAGCCTTTTCAAGTATGGTTCTTGAGAGTTCCTTGATTTTTATGTCCATCTGAATTGAAGTAATGCCGTCTTTTGTACCGGCAACCTTAAAATCCATGTCGCCTGTATGGTCTTCGTCTCCAAGAATGTCTGAAAGAACTGCAATTTCATCGCCTTCGCTGACAAGACCCATTGCAATACCGGAAACAGGAGCTTTTATTGGAACTCCGCCGTCCATAAGGGCAAGTGTTCCGGCACAAACTGTCCCCATTGAAGAAGAACCGTTTGACTCCATTACTTCTGAAACTATTCTTATTGTATATTCAAATTCTTCTTTTTTGGGGAGAACCTTTTCAAGTGCCCTGTATGCAAGTGCTCCGTGTCCGTATTCTCTTCTGCTTGGTCCTCCAAGTCTTTTAACTTCACCAACACAGAAAGGAGGGAAGTTGTAGTGGAGCATAAAGGCATTTGATTCGTCACCGCTAAGTGTTTCAACTCTTTGCTCATCCTGGCCGGAACCAAGGGTAAGTACTCCAAGCACCTGTGTTTCTCCCCTTGTGAAAAGTCCGCTTCCGTGAACTCTTGGAAGAATCTTGGTGTCGCATGCAATGGGTCGTACTTCGTCAAATGCTCTTCCGTCTATTCTTTTCTTCTCTTTAAGAACTATTTCCCTGCTTGCCTGCTTTGTGATTTTTTCAAAGTAAGGTGTAATAAGGTTTTCATCTTCAGCATACTTTTCAGCAAGTGCTTCCTTTACTTTTTCCTTAACCTTTTTTACAGCACTTTTTCTTCCGAATTTACCTTCAGTTTTAAGTGCAGCTTTTATGTCCTCTTTTGCAAGAGATTCAATTTCATCAAGAAGCTCCTGATTGATTCTTTTTTCCGGAAGCTGCATTTTTGGTTTACCTGCAAGCCTTGCAAGTTCTTCCTGGATAGCTATTATTGGCTGCATGGCATCATGACCTGCAAAAATTGCATCCATGACATCAGATTCACTGACAATATTTCCGCCGCCTTCAACCATTGTGATTCCGGTTTTTGAGCCTGTAAGAACAATATTTATATCGCATTCAGGATCATTCTGCTGTGCTATTGTCGGGTTAATTATTATTTGCTTGTTTATTCTTCCGACTCTTACAGCTCCAATGGGGCCGTCAAATGGAATTTCTGAAATTGCAAGTGAAGCCGAGGCTCCTATCATTGCAAGAATATCAGGGTCATTTTCCTTGTCCATTGAAAGAACTGTTGCAATAATCTGTGTCTCATTTGTGTAGTTGTCAGGGAAGAGCGGACGTATAGGTCTGTCAATAAGCCTGCAGGTCAATGTTGCTTTTTCGCTTGGGCGGCCCATTTCTCTTCTCATGTAATTTCCAGGTATTCTTCCTGCAGCATAGATTTTTTCCATGTATTCTACAGTCAGAGGAAGAAAATCAATATCATCTTTACCTTCGCTGCTTGCAGCAGAAGTTACAAGAACCATTGATTCTCCATACTGGACAATAACAGCACCGGATGCCTGCTTTGCGATTTTCCCTGTTGAAATTGTAAGCTCACGGCCTCCGATTTCTGCTTTTACTATTTGTTCCATTAATTACTCCGTTTTTCTGCGAAATTCCAACTTTCTCACAGACTTACGCAAAAACAGCTTTCCGGTTTTAAAAAAAGAAAACCGAAAAATTATTTGCGCGGAAGCCTTTACCTGAGTATGTTGAAATTTCATGGATTTTGATTTGAAAAGGGCAGAGTATTCTGCCCTTTTGTCTTTTTAACGCTTAAGATTTAGTTCAGCAAGTATTGCTCTGTATCTTGAAATATCTTTTTTCTTAAGATAGTTAAGGAGTCTTCTTCTTCTTCCTACAAGTGTTAGAAGTCCTCTTCTTGAATGATGATCTTTGCTGTGAATCTTAACATGATCTGTAAGGTAGATAATTCTTTTTGTAAGAATTGCAATCTGAACTTCAGGAGAACCTGTATCTCCCTCGTGCCTCTTAAAACCGTCAATCACTTCTTTTTTCTGCTCTTTTGCAAGTACCAATTTAAACTCCTTATATTTTGGAATAAATTAATTAATAATGGGTCTGCTGTTAACGATCCGATATTCCATTCAGACCGCAGGGTAATTCCCTGAATTAATGCAGACTCATAAACTAATATAATAACTTGATAATATTTTCAATTAAAGACCGCATCATATTTTAAAAAATCACAATTATTTTCCATTCTCACAAAGGCTTTGATTTTATTGTTCTTTGTTAAAAGTCTGAAAGGGGTGTCTTCTTCAATGGTAAAATTACTGGAAATATCATTTAAGTTGATTTTTTTGCCGTTTGAAACCGCCTGTTCGGTTTTAGTGTCAATTTGTATTGTTTTTAGAAAAGATGTTGCGTCTTCAATATTTATTATGCAGTCTTCGAGCTGATTATTTTCTTGTTTTTTTCTTAAAGCTTCCAGTGTGAATGCATTTTCAAGGTCAAAACTGCCGCTTTTGGTTCTTGTAAGCTCCTCAAGATGGCCAAAGGTTCCAAGCTCCCTTGCAAGGTCAGAAGCAAGACTTCTTATGTATGTTCCTTTTGAGCATTTTACCTTTATTTTTAAAATATCATGGTCGAAAAAAATTGTTTCAAGCTTATAAATATTTATGTGTCTTGGCTTTTTTTCAATTATTTCACCATTTCTTGCATATTTGTAAAGAGGGATTCCGTTGTGCTTCAAAGCAGAGTATGCCGGAGGTACCTGACTTATTGTCCCTCTGAATTTTTTCATTGCATTTTCAATTAGCTCAGGTGTTAATTCAGGAATTTTGCCTGTATCTGTAATTTTTCCTGTTTTGTCAAGTGTGTCGGTTTCCGATCCAAGCCTTATTGTACCTGTATATTCCTTATCCTTATCCATGAGATATCTTACAATTTTTGTACCTTTGTTTATACATACTGGCAAAAGCCCTTCTGCAAAAGGATCCAGGGTACCTGTGTGGCCGGCTTTTTTGGAAGAAAAAATTTTTTTAACAATATTTACGGCCGTATTAGAGCTTAGATCCTCAGGTTTGTTTAAGAGGATAATTCCGTTGTTTTCCATCATTATTCTTAAATCCGATCAGCTATTGCCATGATTTCCTTTTTTAGTTCTGGAAAGGGAATTGTTGTTGAAAATCCTGCTGCGGTTTCATGGCCTCCGCCTCCGTATGAAAATGCAATTTTAGATACATCTATTGTTCCGTCAGATCTTAGGCTTACATGATAGCATTGATCTTTATTCTTTTCCTTTTCACCCTCTTTTATCAGAGCCGCAACCTTTACATCTTCAATATGTTCTGCGTAATTAATCAGTTCTGATACATCTTCTCTTTTGGTATCAGTTTGTTTCAGCATGTTCTGTGTAAGAATCATTAGAGACATTTTTTTGTTGTCTGAAATTTCAATGGAATCAAGAACCATATTGATAAGTTTTATTCTTCCAAGTGAGTAGCTTCCGTATATCTGCTGGGCAACTTTATGGGGAGATACTCCATAGTCAAGCATTTCACGGCATATTGAAAAAGCTTCTGCATTTGTGTTTGAAAACCTGAATGAACCTGTATCTGTAAATATTCCTGTATATATTGAGTAGGCAATTTCATTGCATATTTCTATTCCAAGATCCTTTATCAGCCTGTATACAATTTCTGCAGTTGCACTTGCCTTTGGTTCAACTATTTTAAATGTGCCGAAATTAGTATTTGTTCTGTGGTGATCAATATTAATTATTTCAGGGATATTTTTAAGGATTCTTTTGCACTTTCCTGTCCTGCCGGTTTCGCTGCAGTCAAGGATTACTGCAGTATCAAATTTTGAATGGTCTGGAACGCCCCTGTTTATTTTTTCAATTCCCGGAAGAAAGGAAAAAATTTTGGGTATACAGCTTTCATTGTATAAATAAATATTTTTTCCTTTTTTCTCCAGGGCCCTGCCTAGTGCAAGCATTGAGCCAAGAGCGTCTCCGTCAGGGTGTAGATGGCTTGTTATGAGAATGTTTTGACTTTTATCAAAAATTGTCTTCACCATTCTCTGGGCCATCTTCTTCTTTTTTCAGGGACTTGAGAAGTTCATCCATTTTTTGTCCACTGTCTAAGACACTGTCATAGTAAAACTTCAGTTCCGGTGTATATCTTAATTTCAATTCGTTTCCGATTGTTTTTTTAAAAAAACCTTTTGCACTTTTAAAACCGTTCAGTGCTTCCTTTATTCTCTTGTCTCCTGTTCCTGTTACAGCAAAGTATACATAGGCACAGGACAGGTCTGCGTTCATTTTTACATCTGTTATGCTTACCCCTGAAAGTCTTGGGTCTTTTGTTTTTTTTATAAGCACTTCTGATACGATTGCCTGAATCTGGGTTCCAATTCGTGCAGAACGCGGGTAATCCTTGTTCATTAAATCTCCTTTATCCCAAAGTAGGCTTTATTTCTTCCATCATATAGCATTCAATTGTGTCGCCTTCTTTAATGTCGTTAAATTTTTCTATTCCTATTCCGCATTCATAGCCTTCATTTACTTCTCTAACATCATCTTTGTAACGTTTAAGAGAAGACATCTGACCGTCAAAAATGATTACGCCGTCTCTTAAGATTCTTGTATTCTTACCTCTCTTCATCATTCCGTTTGTTACAAAGCATCCTGCTACCTTGCCGATTTTTGGAACAGAAAATACTGCTCTTACTTCTGCTGTACCAAGAATTACTTCTTTATATGTGGAATCCATGAGTCCTACCATTGCGTTTTCTATATCCTTGATGGCATCATAGATTACATTGTAGAACTTCATATCAATATTTTCTTCTTCTGCAAGCTCCCTTACCTTTGGAGCAGGGCGGACATTAAAGCCTAATATAATTGCATCTGAAACAGTTGCAAGGCTGATGTCAGACTCACTTACCGTACCAGTTGCTGCATGTACAATTTTAATTTTAACTTCATCGGTTGAAAGCTTTCCAAGTGATTCCTTAAGAGCTTCAATTGAACCCTGGACATCGGCTTTTATTATAAGATTAAGATCTTTAACTGCCTTATGCTCAAGTTTTTCAAAAAGTCCTTCAAGGCTCATTCTCGATGACTTTGCAAGATCTTTTGATCTTTGTTTGGCAGCTCTGTGCTCACCTACCTGCTTTGCATCTTTTTCATCCTTGAGAGCTATAAGTTCATCACCTGCCTCAGGTACACCGTTAAGTCCAAGTATTTCAATCGGGATACTTGGGCCTGCCGATTCAATTTTTTCACCCTGGTCATTGAACATGGCTCTGACTTTGCCGTAATGGGTTCCGCAGACAACAGCGTCACCAAGTTTAAGTGTTCCTTCCTGAACCAGAACTGATGCTACTGGTCCTCTGCCAGTATCAAGTCTTGCCTCAATAACATGTCCTTTGGCAAATTTATCAGGGTCAGCCTTTAAATCCAGAATTTCAGACTGAAGAAGGATCATTTCAAGAAGCTCTTCAATACCAATTTTTTGTTTTGCCGATACATTAACAAATATTGTATCTCCTCCCCAGTCTTCAGGAAGAATACCATGTTCTGAAAGTTCTCTTTTTACAACGTCAGGCTCTGCACCCGGTTTGTCTATCTTGTTTACAGCAACAACAATTGGAACCTGGGCTGCTTTGGCATGATTTATGGCTTCAACTGTCTGAGGCATTACACCGTCATCTGCTGCAACAACAAGAACAACTATGTCTGTAACCTTGGCTCCCCTTGAACGCATGGCTGTAAAAGCCTCATGTCCAGGAGTGTCAAGAAATGCAATGTCTCCGCTTTCTGTTGATACAATGTATGCACCTATGTGCTGAGTAATACCGCCGGCTTCTCCTTCGGCAACGCCTGTTTTTCTTATAACATCAAGAAGAGATGTTTTTCCGTGGTCAACATGACCCATTACAGTGACGACAGGAGGACGCGGAAGGCTCTTGCTTTCTGAGCTGGAATCATGGTGAACGTTTATCAGGGTTTCTTCCTCAAAAGAAGCCTTTTCAACTTCAAATCCAAATTCACCAGCAACAAGCTCTGCTGTTTCATAGTCTATTGTCTGGTTGACTGTAGCCATTACACCAAGGCCCATGAGTTTAGCAATCATTTCATTTGCCTTAATACCCATTCTTTTTGCAAGGTCTGAAAGAACAATGGTCTCATCAACCTTGATTCTTCTTTTAATAGCCTTTGGAACAGTTATCTGTGTTTTTTGATGAACAGGTTTTTCAATTTCCTGAACTCTCCTGCCTTTTTTATTCTTTTTTGGTTTTTTGCTGAAGGCTGATTCATAAAGTTCATCTCCTTCAACAACTTCTTTTTTCTTTGGTTTTCTTTTTTTCTTTTTAGGCTTTTTAGCTTCTTCGCTGTTGTTTCTGCCTTTGTTAAGCTTATCAGCCCTTTCAATTTCGTCATCGTCGTCGGAAATAATTTCAGGGGTGATTTCAGGCGGAGTTATATCTTTGAAAATTTCTTCCTTATCAATTTTTACTTTTTCTTTTTTGCCCTTTTCAGGCTTTTTAGGCTCATCCTGAGTCAGAGGTTTTTGTGTTTCGGCCTGAACTTCAGAAACCTTTGGAGCATCAATGTTTTTTTCCTGCTTTGGCTCTTCAGGAGCAGGTTCTTCAGCAATTGGCTCCGGTGCTTTTTCAGGCTCTTTTTTTACAGGAGGATCAGGCCTGAAAATAATTTTGGCTGCGCCTTTGCTTTTTTTCTTTTTGTTTTTTTCTTTTGTGCCAGCTTGAGACTCTTTCTTTTCTGAAGAAGACACTTCCTTTTCCATTGTTTTTTCAGGAGCTGATTTTTCGGGCATGGCTTTCTTTTCTGTTTTATCTTCGTCTTTTGCAGCTGAATGATTATCTGGCTCAGATTCTTCAGCAGATTTAATTGTAGTTTCTTTCAGTTCAGCTGCATCGGATTCAGGTGCTTCTTCATTTACTGGTTCATCAGACTCATCTTCATTTGATGTTTCAGATAAATCTTCCTGAGTACTGTCAGCTGGATTTTCTTTTTTATTTTTTTTACGTCTTCTTATAACCGTTGGTTTAACTCGTTTTTCGTCAGATTCATTGGGTTTGCCGAGGAGTCTGGTCTTGATCGTTTCAATTGATTCGGAGTCAAGGGAACTCATGTGACTTTTAACTTCTATGTCTCCCATCTTTATTATTTTGTCAAGAAGGGCCTTGTTGGTCATATTCAATTCTTTTGCAAGTTCGTATACTCTGATGCTCATCCATCCCCCTTTTTTAGCCCTGTATGTCTGTTCTTCAGAAAAACTGTTAAAATATTTCTTAAATCATAAAAAAATAAATATCAAAAAATATTTCTACGGGCACTTATAAAACAAAGCTTTTAAGGCTAAAATCAACTCTTAAAGCTCAAATAAATTAATTTTTTAACAAAACCGAAACTTAATAATCTTATTTTTCTTCGTCTTCTGTCTCCGGTTCTTCATTATCCATATCATTATCGTTTTCAATTTCGCTCTGGAAATTTTCTTCTTCTGAATTATCGTCTTCATATTCCTCTTCTGTTTCAGAAGCAGGATTTGAGTTCTCATACATATCTGAGGCTGAATTTATTATTACCTGAGCTTCTTCTTCATTTATTCCGTCAATTTGAGAAAGTTCTGCGGCACTTATATCCTTTAGATCTTCTGGGGAGCTGTAGCCGCCTGAATATAGTTTTTCCGCGAGTTCAAGACCTATACCTGGAACTCCCATCAGAGAATCATAGCCTTCCTTCATTGCCAGTGAATAGGCTGCCTCGCTTTTTACATCGAGATGCCATCCTGTGAGTCTTGCGGCAAGCCTGACATTCTGACCGCTTTTGCCTATGGCTATTGATAAAAATTCATCAGGAACTATAACTTCCATTGACTTGTTATCTTCATCTATCACAACTCTGGTGATTTCAGCGGGAGCAAGCGAATTGCACACAAACCTCGCAGTATCTGGATTCCAAAGAACAATATCAATTTTCTCGCCCCTGAGTTCCTGAACAACGGTCTGAACCCTGCTTCCCTTAACGCCGACACATGAACCTACTGGATCTACATTGGATTCTGAAGATGATACCGCAATTTTAGCTCTGACTCCTGGTTCTCTGGCGGCAGAGTGGATTTTGACAACACCTTCACTTATCTCCGGAACTTCCGTCTTGAAAAGGTTTATCAGGAAGTCTGGATGGGTTCTGGTCAGAACAATCTGCGGCCCCCTGCTTTCATGAAGAACTTTCATTATGTTTGCCCGTATTCTGTCGCCTCTTCTGTAGGTTTCATTCTTTATCTGCTCCCTTGCAGGAAGAACAGCTTCAGCCTGGCCAAGATTTACAATAATATCATCCCTGTCAAATCTTTGAACAATCCCGTTTATAATTTCGCCTTCCCTGTCTATGAAGCTGTCATAAACTGCATTTCTTTCAGCGTCTCTGAGTTTTTGAATTATTACCTGCTTGGCAGACTGTGCTGCAATCCGGCCGAAGCTTGTTGTATCAAGCTTTATTCCAAGACTGTCTCCTATTTCGCACTCAGGATCCAGCTCACGGCCTTCCTTTAAGGTGATTTCAAGTTCAGGATCTTCTACTTCCTCTACAACATCCTTGAACTGAAAAACTTCAATATCCCCGGTTTTTTCATTATAGGCTACTTCTATTTCAACGTCTGGACCCATTTTTTTTCTGGCAGCTGAGACCAGTGCTTCTTCTAGAGCCTTGATAAGAATTCCCATGGGAATATTTTTATCTCTGCCAATCTGTTCAATTACTCTTTTTATATCGCTGAAGATCATTGTATTCTCCAAATTTATATTTCAGGGTTAAGTCTTGCTGATTTGATTTTATCAAACGGAATCGAAACCTCTCCGTTTTCAAGTTCAACGTGCACAAAACCCTGATCTGATTCCTTGATTCTGCCTTTGAAATTTCTCCTGTCAGAATCAGCATCAAGGGGCTCAAATATCTTTATCTGGACTTTTTCTCCCCTGAATCTTAAAAAATCCTCTGGTTTTACAAGAGGCCTGTCAAGTCCGGGAGAAGAAACCTCAAGACTGTATTTGCCCGGTATGTCAAGCTTCACATCGAAAAGGTCACTTAACTCACGGCTTGTTTTAGCGCAGTCTTCAATTGTAACACCGCTTTCTCTGTCAATATATACTCTTAAAATCCTCATTCCCGAATTTACAGAAAACTCTGCATGAACGAATTCCAGTCCCTGTGATTCACAGACAGGAACTGCAAGGTCGCAGATTTTCTTTAAAAGGCCTGATGTTTCTGATGAGTTTTTACCCATCCTTATTAACTCCGTTTTGTTTTTGTAGTTCCATAAAAAAATAAAACGGGTTTATGACCCGTTTTACAAAGGAGGCGTCATTAAAGACTGTTACAATTAAACTGTCTTTATATTCTTTTTCTCCTATAAAGTCAAGCGATTAATCCTGACCTGGAAATCTGATTTCAAAATTCTTTAAAAGGGTTGAGGTAATTTTTTCGTGAACTTTATTTACCTGTTTATCCTTGAGGGTTTCTTTTGAGGATCTGTAAGTGATTCTGAAAGAAAGACTTTTTTCATTTTCATTTACAGCTTTTCCTTCATAAACATCAAAAAGAATAATGTTTTCAAGAATTTCTTCATCAAGATTATTAATCAGTTCGATTATTTTTCCTGCCTGGGTTGATTTTGGAGTGATAATTGTAATATCCCTTGAAATTGCAGGAAATTTAGGAACTTCCCTTGACAGGATAGACTCTGATCTGTATTTTATCACTGCTTCAAGCTGACAGGAGAAAATAAAAACTTTTTGATCAATATCAAAATTTTTAAGTATCTTTGGAGAAACCTCAAATACAGTTCCAAGCTTTTCATTATTGATAATTATATCAGCACTAGCACCAAGTCTTGAGTAGGGCAGATTCGTTTCCGATACAATAAATCTGGGTGTGATATTAAAGCTTTCAAAAAAGGCTTCAGCAACTCCCTTTATATCAAAAAAATCAGCCTCTGGACTTTTGTCGTCCCAAAGAGAATTTCTTCTGTTTCCTGTTATTGCCGCTGTGACATATTCTTTTTGAACGGATTTGTTTATGAGTTCCTGGTCTGGAAAAAAGACCTGCCCGGTCTCAAAAAGCTTAAGCGTTGTTATCTGTCTTGATAAATTTGAGGAGATATTTTCAAGAATGCCAGGAACAAGGTCAGTTCTCATAATAGCCTGATCTTCAGAAAGTGGATTGAGGATTTTTACCGGTTCAATATGGAAGTCTCCAACAAGACCTGTTTTCTGAATAAGAGAGCTTCCTATAAAACTGTAGTTTATTGCTTCATTGAAACCAAGTGATTTCATTACTTCCTTGATTTCAAGCCTCAGTGCAAACTCGCTTTCATCCTGTTTATCAAATGCAGATGATTTTGGAAATGTTGTCGGGATCTTATTATAACCGTATCTTCTTGCAATTTCCTCGCTTAAATCTTCAGGTCTTTCAATATCAACCCTGTATGATGGCACTTTTACAAGATACTGGCTGCTGCTGTCTGTTTTTTCAACAGTAAAACCAACGGACTCAAGGTATGATACGCATTGATCTGCGCTAAGATCAAGTCCAAGTCTTTTATTGCAGTCAGATGGTGAAAAAATTATTTGAGTTTCCTCAAACTGTTTTGTCTGTGTATCAATATATCCTTCTGCGGTTATTCCGTTTCCAAGTTCTTCTATCAGCTCAGCTGCCCTGTTGAGAGCATTTTCAACCTGAAGCGGATCAACTCCTCTTTCAAATCTGTGGCTTGAATCTGTTGAGAGCCCCATTTTTTTTGCTGATTTTCTAATAGAAGGAGGATAAAAATAAGCACTTTCAAGCAGGACTTTTGTTGTTTTATCAGTTATTTCAGAATTTTCACCGCCCATGATTCCAGCTGCGGCAACTTTTCTTTCATTGTCGCAGATCATGAGCATTTCAGAGTCAAGAGTTCTTTCTTTTCCGTCCAGTGCAGTGAATTTTTCACCGTCCACTGCTCTTTGTACAATGATTTTTGAATCTTTTATTTCATCATAATCAAAGGCGTGAAGAGGCTGGCCTGTTTCAAGCATAATATAGTTTGTTACATCCACAATATTGTTTATCGGGCGTACTCCAGAGCAGAGCAGAATACTTTGAAGCCAGAATGGAGAAGGAGAAACTTTTATATTATCTATATATCTTGCACAGTATTTTGGGCAAAGATCCTGATCCTTAACTTCAACGGATGCTTTATTAAGGATTTCACCCTTGTTTTTTTCATCCTTGTACTTGTCAGAAGAAGGTATGTTGATTTTTGTCCCTTCAATTGCGCTTACTTCTCTTGCAATACCAATAAGGCTCAGGCAGTCAGCTCTGTTTGGAGTAAGGTCAACTTCAAGGACTGCTCCGTCAAGGCCAAGTGCTTTGGTAAGCGGGGTACCCGGTGCAATATCTGAAGGAAGATCCATGATTCCTGAGCCATCTTCAGTTATTCCAAGCTCTTTTGAGCTGCAGAGCATTCCCAGTGAAACTTCACCTCTGATTTTGCTTTTCTTTAACTTGATGCCTCCGGGAAGTTCTGTCCCTGGAAGAGCAACAGGCCCAATCATGTTTTCATAAACATTTGGGGCTCCGCACACGATTTGAAGGTTTTCTTCTCCCCCGGTGTTTACCATGCAGATTCTTAATTTATCGGCATTGGGGTGTGGAGTTATTTTTTCAATTTTTCCAGTAATCACATCTTTAAGATAATCGAATGGGTAATCAATGGAATCAACTTCAAGTCCTGTCATTGTAAGTGCTTCTGCAAGCTCTTCTGGTGAGGATTTGAAATCTGTAAATTTTTTAAGCCAGTTTAAACTTATTTTCATTTCTAGAACTGCTCCAGAAAACGGTAGTCATTTTCATAAAATTTTCTTAAATCATCTATTCCGTATTTCAGCATGGCAAGTCTTTCAACTCCCATTCCAAAGGCAAACCCGGAATACACACTAGTATCATAGCCAACATTTTCAAAAACAGCCGGATGAACCATTCCTGAACCCAGAACTTCAAGCCATCCTGTGTTTGAGCAGACTCTGCATCCGGCGCCTCTGCACATTACGCATTTTATGTCAACTTCTGCACTTGGTTCTGTGAAAGGGAAAAAACTTGGTCTGAATCTCAGTGATGTTTGCTTGTCAAAGAGATTGTGGATAAAGGATTCAAGAATGCCTTTCAGATCTCCAAAGCTTATGTTTTTGTCTACAAGAAGACCCTCGATCTGGTGAAACATGGGGGTATGGGTTATGTCTGAATCACATCTGTAGACTTTTCCAGGAGCAATTATGCTTATGGGAGGTTCATGTTTCTCCATATATCTGATCTGGATTGGAGATGTATGGGTTCTGAGAACCACACTGTCTGAAATATAAAATGTATCCTGCATATCCCTTGCCGGATGGTGTTTTGGTATATTGAGTGCTTCAAAATTATACCAGTCTGCTTCAATTTCGGGGCCTTCAGCTATCTGAAATCCAAGTTTGAAAAAAATTGAGCAGATTTCTTTTTGAATTTTTGTTATGGGATGCAGGGTTCCTGTCTTTGGTTTTCTGCCGGGAAGAGTCACGTCAATATCTGCTGGTCTTGCAGATACTGCTTCCTCAATTGCCTGTATTTTATCGCTGATTTCTTGTTCAAGCCTGTTCTTTAAAAGATTGGCCTTTTTTCCGGCAACAGGTTTTTCTTCTGGTGGAAGTGAAGGAATATTTCTTAGAAAAAGAGTTATCTTGCCTTTGCGGCCTAAATATTCAGTTTTTATATCCTGGAGCTTTTCTTCCGTATCAGCTCCTTCAATGGCTTTTAATGCCTGTTCTTCGATTCCGTCAATACTTTCAGGTGCCAATTTTATCGCCTCAATTGTTAAAAAAATCCCGGCTTATGCCGGGATAATCATGCTATAGACTTGCTGATGCTTTTTCCACAATGGCTGTGAAAGCCTTGGGATCTGAAATAGCAAGGTCTGCCAGCATCTTTCTGTCCAGTTCTATATCAGATTTTTTCAGCCCGTGAATAAGCTTGCTGTAATTAAGACCGTTAAGTCTTGCAGCAGCATTTATTCTTATATTCCAAAGGCGTCTGAAATTTCTTTTTTTCTGGCGTCTGTCTCTGTAAGCATAGGTTAAAGCCTTGTCTACAGCATTTTTGGCAGTACGAAATAGTTTGCTTCTGCCACCTCTGAAGCCTTTTGCAAGCTGAAGCAGTTTCTGTCTTCTTCTTCTTGCCTTAAAACCTCTTTTAATCCTCATCTTAAAATCTCCTTTAACTCAGCTGACATTATCTGTAAGGAAGAAGTTGTCTTAACTGTTTTTCATTTGTTTTGTCTGCAACTTTACCCGCACGAAGTTTTCTTTTACGCTTGGCTGACTTTTTTGTTAGAATATGACTTGAGTTAGCTTTACGTAACTTGAATTTACCGCTGCCTGTAACAGTAAATCTTTTTGCTGCGCCGCGGTTTGTTTTCATTTTAGGCATTTGAATTTCTCCTTGCGCTGAACCTGCTTAAAATCATAAAATTAAAAAAAACGGCAGTAAATCCGCCAAAATTTAACTTAAATACAATAGCGGATTTTTGTTACCGCGTATAATTTAATAAATATCAAAAACAAAAATAATTAACAGGAATATTAAATATAAATTCCTCTTGTTTAATTATTCTTTTAAAAAAATATAAAATAACTATTCTTTTTTTGGAGCTAAAACCATTATCATGGTTCTGCCTTCAAATTTTGGCCTTGTTTCAATGGATGCAATATCTTCTGTTTCAGCAGCTATCCTTGCAAGAATATCTTTTCCCATTTCAGGTAGTGTTATTTCACGCCCTCTGAATCTCACAGTTATTTTGACTTTATTGTTTTTTGTCAAAAACCCCCTGATTTGTCTCAGTTTAGTATTGAGGTCATGATCTTCAGTTTTTGGCCTTACTTTAATCTCTTTTACCTGAACAACAGCCTGCTTTTTTTTAGCTTCCTGTTTCTTTTTAGTCTGCTGGTACTTAAATCTTCCAAAGTCCATAATTCTACAGACCGGAGGGCTGGCTCCAGGTGAAACTTCAACTAGATCAAGTCCTGCTTCTTCGGCAGCATTTATAGCGTCATTTATGCTTAATACTCCCAGCTGGTTGCCTTCTGAGTCTATAACTCTGACTTCCTTTTCCTTGATCTGGTCATTGACCCTTGTTTGTTCAGTCTTTTTAACAGCTATCTCTTTTCTCCTTATTTTATATTATCTGATAAATACCAAATAGAGGGTATTTTTAGCCCATAATTATACTAATTTCAAGTGTTTTTTCATAATGAATTCATAATGAAAGAGTATACTTTGAAAGTTGGCTGTCTTTCCAGTAAATATTGCCGGGAGAAGAAAAAAAATTTTTGAACAGATCAATGCTTTCATTTCTTAAGACCCCCGGTGTTATTTCGGGTATTCTGCTCTTGTAGAATTGGGGAAAGTTGTTTTTATTAATTGAGCATCCTCCCCCCATTACATCCTCGTATGCATATACTATTCTTTTGAATCCTGAAAGGGTTATTGCAGAAAGACACATGAGGCATGGTTCCATTGTGGAGTAAATTGTCATATCTTGTTTTTTTAGAAAGGGAAAATTTTTTTCAAGCTCACGTATTGCGTTTATTTCAGCATGGTCAATTTCAGAGGGGATTTCTGAAAGGCTTTTTTTTCTGCTTCCTCTTGCAATTATCCTGTTGTCTGAAACGATTACGCATCCAACTGGAAACTCTTTGTTTTCAAGTGCATTTTTTGCTTCCCTCAATGCTTCTTTCATGAAAATTTCATCCATTTTATTCTCCATGGTTTTTTATACATATTGAATCATCGCATGGACATCGGCCGTCAACTTCAAAGGCAAAAAGAATTTTTTTTGCTTTATCCCTTATTTTACTATCAAGCTTTCTTTTTACAGGTATTTTTTTCAGCTCAGCTGGAGAGGGGATTTTGTCAAGTCCTTTTGAAATTGTTTTTCCTGATTGAGTGTCAATTGTATCGGCATCTTCACCGTTTGTAATTACACAGACCGGGATTTCATGCTCATCAATAAGTCTTGCGCATGCAATTGCACTCATGTGTCTTGATACAATTGATCCTGGTCCGTATTTGACTATCATTACAGGTTTCTTATCTATATATATGGTGTAATCAACGGTAATCTTAAATTTGTTTTCTTTGTTTTCAAGAAAAATTTCTAAGTTTTTTTCAATATCAGTTTTACTGTATCCTTTTTTTTCAACAAGCAGTCTTGCAATTTTTTGCCTGTATCTTTCATCATGATTGTCTTCAATTGTCCTTCCTGTAATAAAATCCGTGAGTGTGCCAAGGATAAGGTGATGGGAGGTCATTGTTTATTTTGCCTTTACATTATTTTTTTCATATGAAAGTATGATTTTTTGCCTTTTATGGCCCCAAGTTGATTTGTGCTTCTTTATAATTGTTTTTTTGATTGTTGCATGTCAATAAATTTATTTTTTATGGTATATTAAGATGACTCCCAGGGAATTCAGCGAACAAAAGGAAGAAAAAAACCTTGCTCACTACGCCTGCAAAAACAGCCAGTCAAGAGGCAGGGTCTTAGATGAAGAGCCTTGTCCAATAAGGACTCAATTCCAGCAGGACAGGGACAGGATTGTTTTTTCCAATTCATTCAGAAGACTTAAGCATAAGACTCAGGTTTTTTTATCTCCTTTGGGAGATCACTACAGAACCAGACTCACCCATACCCTTGAAGTTTCAGAGGTTGCAAGGACAATTGCCAGGGCTCTGAATTTAAATGAGGATCTGACAGAAGCAATTGCACTTGGACATGATCTCGGTCATACGCCTTTTGGACACGGCGGAGAAACGGTTTTAAAGGAGATTTATTCAAAATATTTTTCCCATTCCGCTCAGAGTTTAAGGGTAATTGACAGGCTTGAAAGGGAAGGGAAGGGGCTTAATCTTACATATGAGGTAAGAGATGGTATTTTAAAGCACTCAAAAGGTTTTGGAGATATCATTCCAAGGGACCCCGGAGAGGCCGCAAGAACTGTAGAAGGAAGACTTGTAAGGATTGCTGATATTATTGCCTATCTTAATCATGACCTTGATGATGCCATAAGGAGTGGTGTTATAACCAGAAAGGATGTTCCTGCCGATTTTGTAAGAGTGCTTGGCGAGAACCATTCTGAAAGAGCAAGAACTATGATAAGGGATGTTATATATTCCAGCTATGATTCAAGTAAGGGATTTTGTCTTGAAATCGGCAGGGAGGTTTATAATACAATGGTTGATCTAAGAGCCTTTCTTTATGAAAATGTTTACAGATCCCCTCAGGTACACAAGGAGTTTGTGAAGGCTAAAAAGATATTATCTGAACTTTATGATTATTTTAATAAGCATGAAGACAAGCTTCAGCTTGAGTTGATGAAGCTTGAACTTCCACAGTATAATCCCGGTGGTGAAAAGATTGAAAGGGCTGTCTGTGATCTTATAGCTTCAATGACAGACCGTTATGCAATAAACCTTTATAACAGGGTTTTCATGCCCTCACCTCTTGTGTAAGGAGAAATTTTGAGCTTTCCAGGTATTAATATTAATGAAGAAGATAAAAAAAATTTTTTTAAAAGATTGAAAGATATCTATAAAGAAATGGAGGTCAGGTATTCAATCGTTGCAGACTCTCTTGATTTTAACTGCAGCGACTGTCCTGATAACTGCTGTTATACTCATTTCAGACACCACACTCTTATTGAATATATGTATCTGGTATATGGGCTTGAACTGCTGGATGAAAAAACACGCTCAAAGTTTGTTCTGAAGGCAAATGATGTTGTATCCAGAACTTCTGAGGCAGAATCAGGCGGCAATAAAATCAGGATTTTGTGTCCTCTTAACGATAACGGACTTTGTGCTCTTTATGATCACAGGCTTATGATATGCAGGCTGCATGGGACAGCCCATTATTTTGACAGTCCAAGGGGAAGAGTTGAGGGTCCTGGGTGTTTCAGATTTGAAGAGCTTTCAAGTGGAAAGAAAAAGGTTCCAATGCTTGATAGAACAGATATATACAGAAATCTTGCTTTTCTTGAAATGGATCTGAGAAAAAAGACGGATTACGGATTTAAGATCAAGCATTCAATTGCAGAAATGATATCAGGAACTTTTGGTGATTTGAAATGAAAATTTTTGATAAGTCTGAAAAACTCTCCAGCAGAGGGATTGAGATAGGTGATAAAAGCAGTTTTTTGTTTGAATGCCATCCAGGGGTGACATGCTTTAACAAGTGCTGCAGAAATTTGAATCTTTATCTTTACCCCCATGACATTGTTATGCTCAGAAAAAAACTTGGTATAACCTCGGGTGAGTTTATTGATAATTATACGGAAGCTGTTTTGCCAAAAGATCGTTATTTTCCTGAAGTTCTGCTTAAAATGGCAGATAATGAAGAACAGACATGTCCCTTCCTTACTGAGGAAGGGTGCAGTGTTTATGAAAGCAGGCCGGATTCGTGCAGGAATTTTCCAGTGGAACATGGTGTGAGTTATAACAGCAGTGGGGAAATAGAAGACCAGATTCATCTGTTCAGGCCGCCGGAGTTTTGTCAGGGGCGTTTTGAAAAAAAGGAGCACACAATTTTATCCTGGGCCAAAGACCAAAATGCTGTTACCACAAACAAAATGACTCTTTTATGGAGTGAAACTGCCAAATACTTCTATTCTGATATATGGGGTGGTGAAGGCCCTTACGGTAAAAAGGCGAAAATGGTTTTTATGGCTGCGTACAATATTGACGGCTTCAGAGAATTTGTATTTAACAGTACTTTTCTTAAAAGGTATAAGGTAAAAAAAAATATCCAGATGAAAATCAGGGTAGATGATGAAGCAATGCTTAAGTTTTCACTTGACTGGATAGGTTTTTTTGCACTTGGTTTTAAGTCGGATTTAATAAAGCTTAAACATTAGTTTTAATCTTTTGGCTGTTACGGTCAGATGTCTGAAATTTGATTTCTAAAATAAATTGTATATTCAATATGTTATTGTTTTTATCTCTGGTGAAGAGAAAAAACATTTACCTTTCAGCTAAAGGTAAATGTTAAAAAAATGGTTTTTAGAAACTTTATTCTACTCCTTCAGGCATGGGTGGTATTTTTTCAGCTCCTAAAACATATCCTCCATCAAGCCTTAAGGTTGCACCTGTCATGAATGGTGCATCGTGGATTATAAAGTTAACTGCCTTGATTATATCCGAAATTTTTCCTTCACGTGCGCAGAGAGTGTGGTTTATTATGGCTTCCTTCTGGTCTTGTGACAAAAGGCCCCAGCCCCTGGTTTTTGATGCATGTCTTGTTTCCATGAAGCCAAGCATAATTTCGTTTACCCTGACATTCGGTGCCATAAGCCTTGCCCATGTTTCTGTGAAAACTGAAACAGCTCTGCTTGCAGCACAATATCCGTCATTGAATATAAGCCCTGCTGGTCCTGTTCTTCCTGTTATGGAAGCAATTGAGGAAAAGTTTATTATACAGCCGTTTTCGCTTTTTTTTATGTGAGGCTGAATTGCTTCAAAGATAAAATGTTTTGCCCTGAGGGTGGTTTCCTGTTCCAGATCCCATTGGCTGGTGTTGTATTTTCCATGCACAACAGGCATTCCGCCTCTTTCAATATTGTTTATGAGAATATCCGGGTTTTTGTGGATGGATCGAACTTCTTCAATAAGATATGGTATTTTATCGGTATCTCTTAAGTCAATATAATGAAGAGAATACTTGCCTTTTGTTTTGTTTAATGATTCCTTCAGGCTGTCCAGCTCCTCAAGCCAGTCAAAATATGTAACAGCTACTGAACAGCCCTGGTTTAAAAGGTCTTCAGCTATTGACTTCCCAATACCCTTGATCCCTCCAAGGACAAGTGCTGACTTGTTTTTTAGTTTAAGATCTGGCTTCTGGTCCATTCTACCCCTGTTTTAAAAAGTAAAAGCGGGTTGTTCTCAAGTTCTTTAATGTCTGTTTTGATGCTGGTCTGAAGGTTTCTTATGTCTTCAAGCAATAAGTCAAGGTTGTAGCATCCCTTGATAAATATGTCTTTCATTGATTTATCAAGAACTGTGTTTTTTGAACTGATATCAAGTATAAGGTTCATGAAAAAATCGTTTGCTTCAATGTAGTCCGAGGCTTTTTGATCAAGTATCCACTCAGAAACAGACATGTAATTCCCTTTGCCAAACCCTGTGCACTGATCCTCATTTATAACTGCAAAATGCTCAATAAGTTTTCCTGTCCTCTTATCTTTGCTTATGCCTCTGGCAACGGGGTAGAGTCTGCATGAGAGGGGACGTGCATCATATACAGTGCATGAGCTGTCCAGAAAAATACATGCATTGTTTTTATCCGGCTGCTCAAAAAGTGAAACCACAGGGATTTTAGTTTGTTTACCAGTGTATGAAAAAGTATATCTTTTTAGAAATTTATCTGTTGTCAGGTTTTTTAGTCTTGAAAGTTTAAGAATGTCATATCCGGTTAATGTCTGGTTTATGCCGCAGCAGCATAAATTTCCGCATAAAGAATCTGGTTTGCATTCAAATAGTATATCGTCGTTTTTGCTGATTGGATCTATAGATGACATTGTTTTACCTGCTTTTTAAATTTTAATTGGAGTTTGAATATACCAAATTTTCAGATACTTCAATTAGAAATTTTTTGGGCGGCTCTGTTTCTGCATTTTAAAATATACGGTGGCTGAACAAAAGCAGTCTTTTCTAAAGACAGGTTTAAAATTAAATTTTTAAAATAAGTAAGTATTTCTGTGTATAAAATTATCAGTCTGGGCGGATTAATAGAAAATTAGTTTTCTGGTTATCAAAAAATTGCATTAGTTTTAAAAATCATTGTTTAGTCTGGCTGGTTCTCTGGATTGGCTCATGGAGGCTGTATATACTCTCCATTTTTGGGAAGAGGCATTTTAAAAAGTCTTGACAAGCATTTTTGCTGGTGTTAACGTCGCAAATTATCTGTGGGAAGGTATCCGGAAAAATGTTGAAATCTGAGACTTTTGATATTGTTTTTATCAGTAAATCCGGTGGTTTATTTAGTATGAGATAAACCTTATAAAAATTACAATGCATATGCATTGTTAGTATAGGGTGAATTGTTTGTATAAAACGTTAATGAATGGAGGTATTGTAAATGCCAAGTTTTGTAATTGCAGAAAAATGCGATGGGTGCAAGGGTGGCGAAAAGACAGCTTGTATGTATATCTGCCCTAACGACCTTATGGTTCTAGACCCAAATGAAATGAAAGCTTACAACCAGGAACCAGATGCATGCTGGGAATGTTTCTCATGTATCAAAATATGCCCAAACCAGGCTATTGGTGTTCGTGGTTATTCTGACTTTGTTCCTATGGGTTCTGACCTTGTTCCTATGATGGGTACAGAAGACATCATGTGGACATGTAAATTCCGTAACGGTAATGTTAAGCGTTTTAAATTCCCAATCAGAACTACTCCTGAAGGAAGTTCAAACGCATATGCAGATCTTAAAGGCGATGATCTGGATTCAGAACTTCTTGCTACTGAAACAGGTAAAACTCTTGTAGCTCCAATTGAAGCACCTGTTTGGAAGCAGTGATTTTTTTGAAAAAATTGTTTTGATTTGGCGAAATTTAGTTAGATTGAAAATATCCTTTACATCTAAGGAGGAAATAGATGGCATTACCAAATAAAGCACACGGTGAACTTAAGTGTGTAGAAACCCCAGAAGTAAAAGAACATGACGTAGATATTCTTATCGTCGGCGGTGGTATGGCTGCATGCGGTACTGCTTTTGAAATCAAAAAGTGGGCTGATGACGATATGAAAATCCTTTTGGTTGATAAAGCTGCTATGGAAAGATCTGGTGCTGTTGCTCAGGGTCTTTCAGCTATCAACACATATATTGGCGACAATACAGTTGACGACTATGTTCGCATGGTACGTAACGACCTTATGGGTATTGTTCGTGAAGACCTTATTTTCAACCTTGGCCGTCACGTTGACGACTCTGTACATCTTTTCGAAGAATGGGGACTTCCAATCTGGAAAAAAGACGATAACAATAAGAACCTAAACGGTAAGCAGGGTCTTAAAGTTGGTCTTCTTAAAGATGGTGCCAAGCCTGTTCGTACAGGTAAATGGCAGATCATGATCAACGGTGAATCTTACAAGAGAATCGTTGCTGAAGCAGCTAAAAAAGCTCTTGGCGAAGATAACATCATGGAAAGAATCTTCATCGTTGAACTTCTTAACGACAAAAACGAAGAAAACCGTATTTCTGGTGCTGTTGGTATATCAACACGTGAAAACGTTGTACATTACTTCAGAACTAACGCAATGATGGTTGCATGTGGTGGTGCTGTTAACATTTACCAGCCACGTTCAGTTGGTGAAGGTAAAGGTCGTGCATGGTACCCAGTATGGAACGCAGGTTCTACATATACAATGGCTCTTAGAGCAGGTGCTGAGCTTTCCATGATGGAAAACCGTTTCACCCCAGCTCGTTTTAAAGATGGTTACGGACCTGTTGGTGCATGGTTCCTTCTTTTCAAAGCTCATCTTGAAAACTCTCTTGGTGAAAACTATGCTGCATCTCAGGCTGCAAAAGACGAACTTGCAAACTTTGCTCCTTACGGAACAGCTCCGATTACACCTACCTGTCTTCGTAACCACCTTATGCTTTTCGAAATGAAAGCAGGTCGTGGACCAATTACAATGACTACTCCTGAAGCTCTTGCAAAACTTGGCGAAACCATGGATAAAAAAGAGCTTAAGCACCTTGAAGCTGAAGCATGGGAAGACTTCCTTGATATGACATGCGGACAGGCTAACCTATGGTGTGCAACAAACACAGAGCCAGAGAAAAAAGAATCTGAAATTATGCCTACCGAACCTTACCTTCTAGGTTCTCACTCAGGATGCTGCGGTATCTGGGTATCTGGTCCAGACGAAGACTGGGTTCCAGGTGATTACAAGTGGGGCGACGGTGGAAAAGTTTATTCTCAGATGACTACTGTAAAAGGTCTTTTCACAGCTGCTGACGGTATCGGATGTTCAGGTCACAAATTCTCTTCTGGTTCACATGCTGAAGGTAGAATTGCTGCTAAGCAGATGGTTCGCTGGGTAAAAAATCACGCAGATTTCAAACCTGAGCCAAACATGACTGCACAGGAAGCTGCTGATATGGTTTGGAAACCTGTTAAGACATGGTTTGCAAACAAAGATTACTCCACAATGGCAGACGTTAACCCTAAATACTGCAAGCCTGCTGGTATGACCATGCGTCTTATGAAAGCTACCAACGAGTATGGTGGTGGAGTTGCTACTTACTACCAGACAAACCAGAAAGCTCTTGAGCATCTAATGGAACTATTCCAGATGATGAGAGAAGACTGCGAACTTCTTGCTGCTGGTGACCTTCATGAACTTATGAGATGCTGGGAGATCTTCCACAGAATTTACACTGTTGAAGCTCACACACGTCACATCATGTTCCGTAAAGAGTCAAGATTCCCAGGATTCTACTACAGAACAGACTTCAACTTCCAGGATGATGAAAACTGGTTCTGTTTTGTAAACTCTTCTTACGATAAGAACACCAACGAATGGTCAATGAAGAAAGTTCCTTACCACAGAATCATTCCAATGTGATTTAGGAAGTGATTTCGGTGGAAAGATGACCGGATAAATAATACCTCCAGGTTCCTAGAGCCTGGAGGTTTTTATTAATTTTGACCTGTGTTTATATTTTAGCACGCATAGTTTATGTGTTTTAAGATATGAGCATGGAGCGAAAGGCGTAAATGCAAGGATTGATCAAAAAAAGTTTAAAACTTTAATCCAGGAGGAGTAGAATGAGTGTTGAAACTACAGCCCCTGCCGGCGGCAGTATTCTGGTAGTAGGTGGTGGAATAAGTGGTCTGACCACCGCACTTGAAGCAGCCGAAGTCGGTTACGAGGTTTATATTGTCGAGAAATCCCCCTCTCTTGGAGGAAGGGTAGCTCAGCTGAACCAGTATTTCCCAAAACTTTGTCCGCCAACCTGCGGACTTGAAATCAACTACCGCAGAATTAAAGACAACCCAAGAGTAAAAACCTTTACCATGGCAGAAGTGGAAAAGGTTGCAGGAACTCCTGGGAGCTATGATGTAACAATCAAGGTTACTCCAAGATATGTGACTTCAAAATGTACATGCTGCGGAGAATGTGCAAAAGTTTGTGAGACCGAAATTGATAATGAATACAATTTTGGAATGAACAAGTCAAAAGCAGCTTATCTTCCCCACGAAATGGCATATCCTCAGAGATATGTTATTGATCCTTCAATTATAGGCACAGAAGAAGCACAGAAATGCAAAGAAGCCTGTAAATACAACGCTGTTGATCTTGATATGGAAGCAAAAAGCTTTACGCTGAAGGTCGGATCTGTTGTCTGGGCTACTGGCTGGGAGCCATATGATGCAACCAAAATCGATAACCTTGGTTTTGGACGTTATCCAAATATCATTACAAACATGATGATGGAAAGAATGGCATCAGGAAATGGTCCTACTGAAGGCAAAATCCTTAGGCCTTCAGATGACAAGGAACCTGAAAGCATAGTTTTTGTTCAGTGTGCAGGTTCAAGAGATGAAAATCATCTGCCTTACTGCTCGTATATATGCTGTATGGCTTCTCTTAAGCAGGCAACTTATTTGCGTGCTCAGTATCCTGAAGCAAAGATTTATATTTACTATATTGATATGCGTACTCCGGGATACCGTTATGAAAAATTTTACAATAAACTTAAAGAAGATAAAAACATCTTTTTCATCAAGGGCAAGGTTGCCGAAGTTGATGAAGATGACAACGGCAATATCACAGTAGTGGCCGAAGATGCAGTTTCAGGTGAAAAAATCCGCCAGAAAGCAGATCTTGTTGTTCTTGCAACAGGAATGCAGCCGACTGCTGCCAAGGCAAAGCCAAATGCTGATCTCAAAATCTCAGAATACGGTTTTATTCAAAATGATTTTGATAAGGGCGGTATGTTTGCTGTTGGATGTGCAAACAAGCCACTGGATGTTGTTTCCAGCAACCAGAATGCAACCGGTATGGCTCTCAAAGCTATTCAAACCGTTAAGAGATCTTAAGGGGGAGCAGAAAAATGGATAAAAAGTATTGCACATATATTTGTACAGGGTGCGGAATAGGTGAGGCCCTGAACATAGAAAAAGTTGCGGAGGCAGCAAAGGAAAAAGGCTATGACTGCAAAATTCATTCCTGTCTTTGCAGTGAAGAAGGTGTAGAATTTCTAAAAAAAGATGTTGCAGAGGGAATTAATGCACTTTCAATTGCTGCCTGCTCAAGAAGGGTTAACTTTGACATATTCCGTTTTGACGGATGCGTTGTTGACAGAGTAAGTCTAAGAGAAGGTGTTGCATGGTCACGTTCAAGAGTTGACTTCCCTGCACCAACTGAAGAACAGAAGGATGATGAGTACTTTATTGATAATATTCAGCATCTTGCAGAAGACTATGTAAGAATGGGCGTTGCAAGGCTTGAAAAGATAACAGTTCCGGTTCCTTATAAATTAGAAAATTTCAACCGTAATATCCTTGTAATAGGCGGGGGTGTTACCGGTCTTACAGCAGCTGTGGAAGCAGCCGATGCTGGATATAATGTAACTGTTGTTGAAAAAGAAGAAGAGCTTGGTGGTTATGCTGCAAAAATGAGAAAACAGATTCCTATGGGTGATTATTCAAAGGGACTTGTTGATCCAGTTGTTGGAAAGCTGATTGAAAAGGCTGAAAGCAATTCAAAGATTACCATCAAGAAAGGTACTGTTGTAGCACGTATTGCAGGTCAGCCAGGTGAATTTGTTGTAACTTTTAAAAAACCTGGAGAAAAAATTGAGTTTGACGTTCCAATGGCTGTTCCAGAAGACCAGCGTTATGATGAAAAAGGTAATCCTCTAGACGTTGACCAGATTAGAGTGATTTACGATAAGATCAATGAAGGACGCGCTGATGTTCTTTCAATAGATCCAAATGGTGAGCCTTTTGCAGGTGTTGTTCTTGCTGCAGGCTGGAGACCGGCTGAAATTGATGCAGAAAAATATGCTTACCTTGGTGTTGGAAACAAAGATGTTATAACAAACCATGAGTTTGAGCAGCTTGCTGCAAAAGGAAAAATTGTCAGACCTTCCGATGGTAAACCAGCTAAAAATGTTGTGTTTATTCAGAGCCCTGGAATGGAAGAAGGGGATGCTGATTTTGAATATGCTGGTTCTGTAACAAGCATGGTAGCCTTAAAGCAGGCAAAATATGTAAGAGATGACTATGCAGACGGAAAAGCATATGTGATCTATCAGCATATGAGAACACCAGGTCTTATGGAAGACTTCTATAAGGAAATTCAGCAGGACAGAGGAATTTTCCTGACAAAAGGTGCTGTTACAGAAGTTGCTGATAATGGCGGAACTCTTGCAGTGTCTGCTGAAGGTACTCTTCTTGGAAATGATGTAACAATCAAGGCTGATCTTGTAGTTCTTGCAACAGGTATGGTTCCGGCAACCAAGGATAACCCGGTTGTAAACCTTGCCTACAGACAGGGACCTGGCTTCAGGGATATAGGAATATTTGACGGTTATGCTGATTCAAACTTTATCTGTTTTCCTTATGAAACTCAGAGAACAGGTGTTTATTCAGCTGGTGCTGTTAGAAGAAGCATGACTATTGAAGAATCAACAGAAGATGCCCGTGGTGCAGCTCTTAAGGCAATTCAGGCAATCGAATCTGCTAACAGAGGAACTGCGGTTCATCCAAGATCCGGAGACATGACTTTCCCAGACTTTTTCTTCCAGCGCTGTACTCAGTGCAAACGCTGTACAGAGGAATGTCCTTTTGGTGCTCTTGATGATGATGCAAAGGGAACTCCAAAGCCAAACCCAACACGCTGCCGCAGATGCGGAACATGTATGGGTGCATGTCCTGAAAGAATTATTGGTTTTGCAGATTATAATATTGACAGTATCGGCTCCATGATCAAATCAATCTGGGTACCTTCAGACTTTGATTACGATGAGCCTCCATTGAGAATTCTTGGACTTGTATGTGAAAACGATGCTCTTCCAGCTCTTGATATGGCAGCACTTCATAGAAACTCAATTCATCCTTATGTGCGTATAGTTCCTGTAAGATGTCTAGGTTCTGTAAACGTAATATGGATTAAGGATGCCCTATCCCAGGGTATGGACGGTGTATTCATGCTTGGATGCAAGCATGGAGACGATTATCAGTGCCACTTTGTTAAAGGAAGTGAGCTTATGGATGTTCGTACATACAAGATGGGTGAAACTCTTATGAGCCTTGGTCTTGAAGAGGAAAGAGTTGAGCAGTTTGAAGTGGCTATAGATGATTATGACAAAGTTTCCGATATGATTAACGGATTTGTTGAAAAAATTGAGTCTCTTGGTCCAAACCCATTCAAGGGCTTCTAGTTCTGAATTTTTATGATGTTGTAATTAATTTTCTAAGGAGGTTAGAAAATGTCTGAAAAATATATGGTGGAGCCTGATCTGCAGTTTATAGATGATGTGATGGGGCTTGGCGGTGAAAGCCTTAAAAAGTGCTTTCAGTGCGCAACATGCTCGGTGGCATGTCCTATAGCACCGGAAAATAAACCTTTCCCAAGGAAAGAAATGATTGCTGCATCCTGGGGATTAAAGGACAAGCTTGTTGGAAACGGAGATATCTGGCTTTGTCATCAGTGCGGTGACTGCTCGACTCTTTGTCCAAGAGGTGCAAAACCAGGTGATGTTCTTGCAGCACTTCGTTCATATGCAATAACTGAATATGCACAGCCAAAGGCACTTGGCAAAATGGTAAATGATCCTAAAAAATTCTGGACACTTACAGCAGTTCCAGCAGTTATTTTTGCACTTCTTGCAATAATGACAATGTTTGGCGGCAGCTTTATGGCTGGAATTTTTGGCGGCGAATTGTGGTATCACACCCATGATGGAAATCCTTTTCCTGGTATTGCGGCTTCAAATTTTATTTCAAGCTGGTTTGTTGATATGATTTTTGTTCCCCTTGCAATTTTTGTAGTTACAGTTTTTGCAATAGGACTTAAAAACTTTATTGCCGACATGCATAAAAATGCACTTCTTGAAGGCAAGACAGCCAAAGAAAAAATTGATGTAAAAGAGTTTCTTATGACTCTTAAGACAGTTCTTCCTAAAATTGCAAAGCACAGACAGTTTACACAGTGCGGAGAAAACAGAGAACGCTCTACTGCACATATGATGGTTCTTTTTTCCTTCATAGGTCTTTTTATAGTAACATCTGTGGTGTTTGTGGGAGTTTACTTTCTGCATCAGGGTACACCATACAGCCAGCTTAACCCCATTAAATGGCTTGCCAACGTTTCTGGTGTTGCTCTGATAATCGGCGGCGTGCTGATGGTTAAGCAGAGACTGGATAAGAAAGAAGATCAGGTTTCTTCCTATAAAGACTGGTATCTTCTTGGTCTTGTACTTACAATCGGCGGTACAGGTATGCTTACTCAGATGTCAAGGCTTGGAGGATCGGCATTCCTGTGCTACACATTCTACTATGTGCATCTGATTTCAGTTTTTCACTTGTTTGCATATCTTCCATACTCAAAAATGGCACATATAGTATACAGAACTGTTGCCATGACCTATGCTGAGTACGCTGAAAGAAAATAGTAATTAAAGCTTAAAATTAAAATCTAAAGGCCGGATTATTCCGGCCTTTATTTTTTGAAAGACAAATGAAAAAATATTTGTTTATTAAAAAAAATCTTCCTTTTATTCTTGTTGTTTTGATCCTTGGAGTCTACTCCAGGATCTTTTTTATATTTTTTCTGGATAAAAATTCGGGACAGGAGCTAAATAAATCAAGTAAACTTTTAACTTCAAGGATAACAGAAAAAATAACAGGCCTTGATTTTATAAAAATGAATAAGGGTTCATTTTATATGGGAAGTCCTCAAGGTGAAGAAGGAAGAAAAAGCGATGAAAGTCCTTTAACCAGGATTGAAATTGAAGAGTTTATGATTTCGGAAACAGAGGTAAGGGTCAAGGATTTTTCTTTGTTTGTTTCAGATACAAACTTTATCACTTCTGCTGAAAAAGATGGATTTTCCTATGTGTATTCAGGTTTGACAGGCAATTGGGAGAAAAAAAAAGGAATTTCATGGAAAAATCCAGGATTTAAGCAGGCTGATGATCATCCTGTAGTTCATGTATCTTTTTTTGATGCAAGCGAATTTGCTGCATGGCTTGACATGAAAAATCAGAAATTTAAAATAAGGCTTCCAAGTGAAGATGAGTGGGAGTATGCGGCAAAAAAAGGCAGTATTGGTACATTCAATGAAAATCAATCTATCTGCAGCTTTGCCAATTGTGCAGACATAACAGCAAGAGAGGCTTTTTCAGGCTGGAAAATATCAGATTGCCTTGATGGCTATGTATTCACATCTCCTGTTAAAACTTTTCTTCCTGATAAATCCGGTCTCTTTGATATGACCGGTAATGTATGGGAATGGTGCAACAGCGAATATCAACCGTTCATAAGTCGAAAAAGCTCAAGGATTTATGGAAAAAAACAAAATGTTGTGATAAGGGGAGGAAGCTTTTACAGTAAGCCTGAATTTTTAAGGAACTCGGCTAGAGAACATTTAAGTTCAGGAACAAAAAGAGCTTATGATATTGGTTTCAGACTTGTGATTACACCGAAATGATGAATATTTATGAGTGATAAAGGATCAGATATTAAAGACGACCAGGCTTTTAAAGGCTTGTTTTCACTGTTTTCAGGTGGAGAACTAAAGTCTTTTTTTAAAAAATATTTAGCTTTTATAGTTGTAATTGAGATTTTAATTTTTATGACCTGCTGGCTTTATCAGATTGGAGCAGCAGGATATGACCGATTCGGTCCGGTTGAAAAGGATTTTCCGTGGAAGGTGTATTTTATTACGGCATTTCTTGTGCCTGTTGGAATTACTTTTATATTCGGTATTTTTATTGTAACATTTGAACATCTTTTTTTTCAGGGCAGGAGAAGAGCAGGCTATGAAAATGATGGTGAGGATTTAAAAACTACCCAAAGACTCAGGTCTTTTTTAAATTTTGTTTTTCATTCACCTTTTTTGAGCATTGTTCTTGCCATTGGTGTTATTTTAATTTTGTTTTTTGATTTTGAAAGACTTGGCTATTTTTTTGAGAACACTGGCAGCGGTTTTTTTGAAGGACTGAAATTTTTTCTTATTGGGATATCAGTAAGTATTGGTATTATTGGCTTTGCCTGGCTTTTTTTCAGATACAAGCTCAAAAAGAAAGAGCTTGATTATTCATTCAGGTTGAGGCTTGCTGAAAAAACAGGTATTGCATGGATAGAAAAGGATAAAATTATAGAAAAAGACGGTAATATTATTATTCTGGAAGACAAGGCCTTGAAAGAAGGCAGTAATGATTTATATCTTCCCGGAATAAATGAAAAAGATGATAATTAACTTGACAATTTACAATTAGAATGTAAAAAATGTCATTTTGTAAAGATTGCAGAATTTTTGTATAAAAGGAGAAATACCATGTATGCAGTGGTGGCAACCGGTGGAAAACAATACAGAGTTGAAGAGGGGGAAACCCTCAAGGTAGAAAAACTTCCTGGAGAAGTAGGTGAGGAAGTAGTTTTAAGTGATGTTCTTCTTTATTCTGACGGAGAAAATGTCAGCATAGGTCAGCCAAAGGTTGAAGGTGCTTCAGTCAAGGCAGAAATAGTAGAGCAGGGAAGACTTAAAAAAGTAATAATCTTCAAGTATAAGAGAAGAAAACGTTACAGGAAGAAGCAGGGGCATAAACAGCATTTTACTGCTATTAAAATTAAACAGATTGAAGCATAATTTTTATAATGCAAGAGGTGTATAATGGCTCATAAGAAGGCAGGCGGAAGTACAAGAAACGGACGCGACAGTGCGGGACAGCGCAGAGGAGTAAAAAAATTCGGCGGAGAGAAAGTTCTTGCTGGCAATATACTCGTAAAGCAGCTGGGTACTAAAATTTACCCTGGAACAAACGTTGGAATGGGACGTGACTATACTCTATTTGCAACCTCTGACGGTGTTGTAAAATATGAAAGAATGGGAAAGACACGTAAAAAAGTGAGTGTTGTTGCTGCGTGAAGTTTGTAGATGAAGCCTGGATAAAAATCAGATCAGGAAATGGCGGGCCAGGCTGCGTTAGCTTTCGCAGGGAAAAATTTGTCGCTAAAGGCGGCCCTGACGGAGGAGATGGCGGAAAAGGCGGAGATGTAATAATTCAGGCTTCAGAAAACCGCAGAACTCTTTACAGATTCAGATACAATACGATTGTAAAGGCAGAAAACGGACAACCCGGGGAGGGGAGTTTAAGGAGTGGGCGTAAAGGCGAGGATATAACTCTTGAAGTCCCCCCGGGTACCTTGGTTTTTAATGCAGATACAAAAGAGCTTATTCACGATTTTTCCAGTGAAAATGAAATATTCGTTGTTGCCAGGGGAGGACGTGGAGGAAAGGGAAACAAGTTCTTTACAACTTCCACAAACAGGTCTCCAAGATTTGCACAGCCAGGTGAAGAAGGGGAAGAATTTAATCTTTTTCTTGAGCTGAAACTTCTTGCAGATGTTGGTATTATTGGATTCCCCAATGCAGGAAAATCAACTCTTATAAGCAGAATATCAGCTGCAAAGCCAAAAATTGCTGATTATCCTTTTACAACTCTGGTTCCAAATATTGGAGTGGTAGATCCGGGCTTTGGAGAGCCATTTGTTGCTGCTGACATTCCCGGTATTATCGAAGGTGCCCACGATGGAATTGGTCTTGGGCACAGGTTCTTGAAGCATGTTGAAAGGACAAGGTTTCTTGTTCATCTTATTGATGCATCAGTACTTGATGAAAATGATTTGCTGTATCAGTTCAATGCAATAAATAATGAGCTCAGGCTCTTTAATCCAGGACTTGCTGAGAAGAAACAGATAATTGTCCTGAATAAAATTGATCTTACCGATGCCTCTGAAAAAGCAAGGCTTTTTAAGGAAAAAATCGGAGATAAAAGAATTTTTGAAATTTCAGCCGCCACAGGTAAAGGCGTTGATCAGCTTGTCAAATTTATAGGGCAGGTTTTAAAAAGAGATGATAAATAACAGGGAATATATTGAAAATGCCAGGCGAATCGTTATAAAGCTTGGCAGCAATGTCCTTACAGGTAAAAGCGATCTTAACATATCAGTAATTGCATCCCTTTCAAAACAGGTAAATTCATTAATAGAATCAGGACGCCAGGTTATTATTGTATCTTCTGGGGCAATGGCGGCCGGTCTAAGAAAAATGGATTTGAAGAAAAGACCAGTTTTGCTCCCCGAGAGACAGGCTGTTGCAGCAGTAGGTCAGACCAGGCTTATAATGGAATACGACAGAGCCTTTTCAGTCTATGGACGGATAGTAAGTCAGCTTCTTCTTACTTCTGAGGATCTGGGTGAAAGAAAAAGGTATCTCAATGCCAGAAATACTTTAAATACTTTATTGTCCAAAAATATAATTCCAATTATTAATGAAAACGATACGGTATCCGTTGAAGAAATTGCCTTTGGAGATAATGATAATTTGTCTGCAATGGTCGCAATGCTTATGGATGCTGATCTCCTCATAAACCTTACAGATATTGACGGCGTTTATACAAAAGATCCGAGAAGATTTAAAGATGCTGTCCATATAAAAGTAATAGATTCCATAACAGAAGAAATTGAAAAACTTGCCGGAGATATTCCAGGTGCACTGGGAACCGGAGGTATGAAGTCTAAAATCAGAGCAGCAAAAAAAGTAATGATGCATGGAATACCTATGATTATTACAAATGGTCTGCTAGCCCATTCCATTGATGAGATTTTTTCCTTTGCCGCAAAAGGTACTTTTTTTGTTCCTTTAAGGGATAAGATTAAAAGCAGAAAGTCATGGATAGCATTTAATCTTAAGGCTAAAGGCTCAATTGTAGTTGATGACGGAGCAAGAAAAGCCATTGTTGAAAACGGGAAGAGTCTTCTCCCTGGAGGAATAGTAAGCGTAAATGATGACTTTCATATGGGTGAGCCTGTTAAAGTATTTGATAAAAACGGCACAGAACTGGGATCAGGACTTGTCAATTATTCCTCTGCTGATATAAGAAGAATAGCGGGAAGAAAAACTGATGAAATAAAAAAGATTCTTGGTCTTAAGCCATATGATGAAGTCGTTCACAGGGACAATCTTGTAATAACACTTACAGACTGATTTTCCTCTATTTTTTTGATTGGCCGAAAACCAGATTTTTTTGTTCATTTAAGAAGGATTCAAAATTTAACCTTCAGGATAACAGGCTGCTTGGTGATTTAATTTGATTCAAAAAAAATGAGCAAAAAATGCAGCTTTAATAAAGCTGTTATATGATTTTAATGGTTTTATTCCCCCCTGATTATAAAAAGCAGATAAACTATTCGGCTGAAAAATGAGAAAAAGTAAATTTAGCGAAAAAATGAGTAAAGATTTTTTTCTCTGATGTTTTCAGGGTATAAGAGCTTTCATCTCTGGATATACTCACAGCTGAATCAGGTTCAAAAAAATTAATGCAGGCTGAACATATGAAAATAGATTTTTGAACTATATTCTGAAGTTTCATAATTAGTGATTACCCGAAAACTGGAAATTTATGTTGATTTACTGGTTAAAATAGAATGCTTTTTTTTAAAATACACCAAAATCAGGTTTTTGCCCGGCAAATGCTTTATTTTGGTTTGTAAATTAATACTTTAAGTTTGTATTTTTGCTGCAAAATTTAAAAACCGGGGTGATAAATGGAAAAACAAATAATTGAAATTGCCAGAAGTGCAAGAAAAGCTTCAAGAAAAACTGCAATTCTATCTACTGACAAAAAGAATATGGCTCTTGAAGAGATTCGGAAAAGCCTTCAGAAAAATTATAAAAAAATTCAGGATGAAAATCTTAAGGATATATCAGAGGCTGAAAAAAGAGGGCTTTCCTCTGCAATGATTGACCGCCTCACTTTGAGCGACAAGGTTATGGACGCAATGATTGCAGGGATTGATGAAGTAATCCTCCTTGATGATCCGGTTGGAAGCATAGGCCCCATTAAAAAACGTCCGAACGGACTTGAAGTTGGGAGAATGAATATTCCAATAGGGGTAATTGGAATGATTTACGAATCAAGACCAAATGTAACAATTGATGCGGCAGTGTTGTGTCTCAAGGCTGGTAATGCAGTTATATTAAGGGGAGGAACTGAAGCTTTTCATTCAAATCAGGTTCTTGCAATGGCAATTTCTGAAGGGCTTGAAAAGGCTGGGCTTGATAAAAACTGTGTTCAGATTATACCTTTCAGGGAAAGAGAAGCTGTAAATTTTCTTTTGAAGCAGGAAGGACTGATAGACCTCCTGATTCCGCGGGGCGGAGAAGGACTGATTAGATTTGTGACAGAAAATTCAAGTGTACCTGTACTCAAACATTATAAAGGTGTTTGTCATGTATATATTGACAAATTTGCAGATCTTTCAATGGGCGCAGATATAGCCTTCAATTCAAAGGTGCAAAGGCCGGGAGTATGTAATGCCATGGAAACACTTCTTGTCCATAAGGATGTTTCAGAAAAATTTCTTCCTTTGATAGGAAAGATGTACAAAGATGCAGGAGTTGAAATAAGAGGGTGTGTAAAAACATGCAAAATTCTCAAGGATGCAGTTCATGCTGATCCAAGTGACTTTGGAAAGGAATTTTTAGATCTGATTGCAGCAGTAAAAGTTGTAGATACTTTTCATGAAGCTGTTGAGCATATTTCCCTCAATAATTCAGGTCACACTGAATCCATTGTTACAAAAGACTATTCAAGAGCAAGGAGATTTTTGCGTGAAGTTGATTCTTCGGTTGTGCTTGTAAATGCATCAACAAGATTTAACGACGGAAACCAGCTCGGACTTGGTGCTGAAATTGGTATAAGTACAGACAAACTGCATGCATACGGACCCATGGGAATTGAAGAACTTACAACAAGAAAATTTATTGTTTTCGGAGATGGCCAGATCAGAAGCTGATAAAAAAACCGGAATTTTCGGCGGTACTTTCAATCCTTTTCACAAAGGGCATTTGAATGCCGCTGAAGCTGTTTTTCATTGTCTTGGATTAGACGAGCTGATATTTATGCCTGTTTTTATTCCACCCCATAAGAGCGGCAGTGAGCTTGTGTCATCTTTTGACAGGATTAAAATTATTGAAATTTCCATAGGTGTCAGGCCGGATTTTTTTGTTTCTGATATTGAGATAAAAAGAAAGGGGCTTTCTTACACAATAGACACATTGGAAGAAATGAAAAAAATAAAAAAGAACGAACTTTTTTTTATAATGGGTTCAGATTCTTTTTTGAAGTTTAATCAATGGCACAGATATAAAGATATTTTGAAAACTGCTAATATTGCAGTTGCAAGTCGTCCCGGTTTTGATCCGCAAATTAATATACTTGGTATTGAAGGGTATTACCCCTTAAATACAAATCATTATTCCCATAATTATTACAAGGATGTTTACTTTTTTAATATCAATGAAATGGATATTTCATCGACATATCTGAGAAAGATGATAAAAGAAGGTAAAAATATCAGTGGCTATGTAAATGAAAAAGCAGCTTGTTATATAGAAGAAAAAGGGCTTTATAAAGATGAAAAATCAAATAGTTGAATTTACACTTCCTTTTGTTGAAGCAGTTCTTGGAAAAAAAACAGAAGGTGTTACAGTGCTTGATGTATCTTCTCTTACCTCGGTTGCAGATGCTTTTATTATTGGAAGCGGACGTTCGGTAAGACAGGTCAAGGCAATAGCTGAACATGTTAGAAGAACTCTAAGAGACAAGGGTAAAAAACCTCTCAGCATAGATGGAGAAAATGAGGGAAACTGGATTCTTATGGATTATGGTGATGTGGTAATCCACCTTTTCCACGATTCCACCAGGCGGTTTTATGATCTTGAAGGTCTGTGGCTTGATGCCCCAAGAATATTAAAGGATTTTATTGATAAAAAAATTTCTGAAACTGTTTATGCAGATGAAGAAGATGATGAATTCTGGAGCGGTGGAGAAGACGATTATGAAGAATACTAGACCTTGCCTTCTAATGATTCTTGACGGCTGGGGTAAGGGTTCTGAATATCCAGGCAATGCTGTCATAACTGCAAATACGCCTAATCTAGACTTTTATATGGAAAACTATGCTGTCTCGGAGCTGCAATGCTCAGGAGAAGCTGTAGGGCTTCCCTCTGGTGTTATGGGAAATTCAGAGGTGGGGCATCTTAATATTGGAGCAGGAAGAGTTGTTTATCAGGATCTTTTAAGAATTGACAAATCAATAGAAGACAGATCCTTTTTTTCAAATAAGGCGCTTAACAGGGTGTTTGACGAAACCATAAAAAATAATGGTAAAATTCATTTTTTCGGACTTTTATCAGATGGAAGGGTTCACAGCAGCCTTAACCATCTTGATGCACTGATTGAAATATCCGCCAGTAAAAATATAAAAACTGTTATACATCCGATTATGGACGGCAGGGATACTCCGCCAAAAAGCGGTATGAATTTTATAGGTGATCTGGAAAAGAAAATTTCATCTTTTGATAACATAACCATTGGGACAGTCTGCGGAAGATTTTATGCAATGGACAGGGACAAAAGATGGGAAAGAGTTGAGAAAGCCTATAATCTTTATGCTAAGGGTGAAGGAAAAATATTTGATTCTCCAGTTGAGGCTGTTTCATTTTATTACGAAAATGAAATAACAGATGAGTTTATTGAGCCATCCCTGATAAAAAATACCAATGGAATTGTAGAAGAAAATGACGGCATTGTTTTTTTCAATTTCAGAGCTGACAGAGCAAGGGAAATAACACGAGCATTTACTTCCCTCGATTTTATTGAATTTGAAAGAAAAGATAAAATTAATCTTTCAGGTTATGTATGCATGACAGTATATGATGCTGAATTTGACCTTGATGCAGCATTCCCTCCTGTAACTTTGAAAAACAATCTTGGAGAATTTATTTCATCCAGGGGCTTGACTCAGCTTAGGATAGCTGAAACTGAAAAGTATGCGCATGTTACTTATTTTTTTAACGGTGGAAGTGAAGAACCATATTCTGGTGAAGAAAGAATACTTATTCCGTCTCCAAGAGATGTTGAAACCTATGACAAAAAACCTGAAATGAGTGCTAAAGAGGTTTGCAGTTCTTTTTTAAAGGCATTTAGTGAAAATAGTTTTTCCCTTTGCGTTTTAAATTATGCAAATATGGACATGGTTGGTCATACAGGAGTATTTGATGCAGCTGTAAAAGCCTGTGAGACTGTAGATGAATGCGTAAAACCTCTTGTTGATGCTGTGCTTCAAAAAAACGGTTTTATAGTAATTACAGCTGATCATGGAAACTCTGAAAAAATGTTTGATTCAGAAAATGGGGCATATACTGCCCATACAACAAACCCTGTTAATCTTATTCTTATTGAGAATGAAAAAAAACATTTTCTCAAAAAAAATGGAAAACTTGGAGACATTGCTCCAACAATTCTTGAAATCATGGGATTTGAAAAACCTGAAGAAATGACAGGGGAAAGCCTTTTGAGGGGATATTTATAATGGAGTTTACAAAAGATTACCTTACAGGAGATGAAATACCGCTTACAGGTGCAGAAGACAATCGACAGAAAGTAATTAAATTTCTAGTTGAAGAAAAAGGGTATTCAAAATCTGAAATAAAAAGAAAAATATCCTTTGAGCTTATAATTTCAGATGAAAAATATATAACAGAGCTTGATCTTGCCATAGTAATTGATGGAAAGTATTGTGCTGCTTTTAAAACCCCTGCAGGTTCTTTAGCTTCATGGGACAGGGAAATTATTGCAGCTTCAAGGATTCTTGTAAAAGACTATCAGATTCCCCTGGCAATTGTTGCCAATGGTGAAACAGCAGATGTTTTTGACTCTGTCAAGGGAGTAAGGCTTGCAAGCGGCATGGATAATATACCATCCAGGCAGGATATTGAAGCATATTTAAAGGAAAATTCTTTTGTAAAATTTCCAGAAGAAAGAGCTGAAAGACAGAAAATGGTGTTCAAAACTTATGATACTTTAAATGTCAACAGGTAATTGGAGGGTGAATGAGAGCTGGATTTTTTGCACATTTACGTCCAGAAAGCATTTAATCTTTCGCAAAGGAATACAAAAAAACTGAGTTTAGGGCAGTTCAGGCTGATTGTGCAGATACAGGCTTTGAAATTTTATTTCAGGCCTTTATAAAGCAAAAAAGTTTTCATTGTATATTTAAGGCAGATGAAAACTTTTTTGCTTTTATTTACTTGCTGAAGTGAAACGGCCTTTTTGGCCCATTCTAAAATAAGAGTAAAAATTTATTCCTCAAAATACTAAGTGTATCCTAAAGGTTAAATTGTTCACTTGAACTGAACAAAAAATTCTAGTTTTCGGCTAATCACTATTTAATTCAGTTCCTTACTGCAGTGTTTACATACCTTTGCTCTTTTTTTAATAATTTCAGCACAAAATGGGCATTCACGCGTAAAGCACCTTTCGTGTATTTTCCCAACAGCAATTTCTATTGCTTCAGATACTTTTACGTTTGGTGGTTTGATATTTCTAAGAGGTTCAATTACTTCAGTAATATCAGCACAGTCTCCAAGCATTTCAATTGCCTTAAGTCTTACTCTCACAGGCTCTGAGTTATCCTGGGACATGGAAACAATTTTAATGAAGTCTTTGTTGACATAGCAGTCGGCAAGTATTGAAAACCCGGTTTTGATCCTTTCCTTGATTTTTTCCTGTTCATTTATGGTTTCTTCAGTAATAATCTGGGCCTCACCGCCTGTTTTTCCAAATACTGGCATGAGTTCAAAGTTTTCGGTAAAGGGGTAGTTTATGCATCTGAATGATGCCCTGTGGCCGTAATTTTCTTCAATGTCATCCCATCCGTTAACAAAAGGAGGACAGGTTTCGTTAAAACACACAAAAAGAAAAGGTTCTCCCCAGCCAAGTCCGTCGCTGAAGGTTATTGGAGGGACTTCCCATATATCCATTTCTTTGCCGCAGTGAGGGCAAACGGGTTTTTTTGTTTCTAAAAGCTTTTGAAGGTACTCGTCTCTGGTCTGCATAAAATTCTCCTTTTAACATAAATATAGGTATCTAAGATAACAATGACTTAACAGGTTGGCAAGTCTGCGTCAGAAATTTGTCATATTCTTTTTATCCTGGCATTATATTGTCAGAAATAAACTCCGTGAATTTTTCAAGATTAAAGAAGTTCATAATTTTACGCCACCTGCTAAAGGGCTTTAATTGGTTTTTTGAAAAATCAAAATCAAATGGCATGTATTTTGTATTAAAGGAGTAAAATAAAAAGCAGGAGTTGTTATGAACAGAAGATATGTCAGAACAAATTCAGGATTTTGTCTCCCGGGTTTTTTAAGTTTCACCAAAACAAGAGACTTGAAAAGACTTAACAGATATCTCATAGCTATTCATCAGGCTGTTGATTTTGAAGAAATTACTGCTGAGCTTTCAGGCTGTATAAATGATATATTTGATCATCAGTTTTTTGGACTTGCAATTCAGGTTAAAGATAAAATTATGGTATGGGTTGAGCCCTCAGTTTTCAAGGGCACAATTGAAGATCTTATCAAAGAGGATTTTTGTTTTGATGGTGAAGTTGAAATTCATCCGGTTCACAGCTCTGGTCGTGGATTTATCAATGAAAGAATTCTTAGAAATTCTCTTTTTGGCAAAGAATTCAACGGTAAAAATTTTAAGGCAAAACTTTATATTCTGCCTGGCAGAAAACTTATAGGCAAATATCATGAAGAAATCATAAATGATATGGTAACAGGACTTGAAAATGCAGTGTCATCTTCAATAAGGCTCAGATCACTTGAAGACGCAGCATCAATTGATGCACTTACCAATTGTTACAACAGAAGAGAGCTGGACAGAAAGCTTGACGAGCAGTTTTCCTTTTCAAGAAGATATGGAAAAAATTTCAGTCTTATAATGTTTGATATCGATTTTTTTAAAAACCTGAACGATACATACGGACATGATGCTGGCGATCAGGTGCTCAGGGAAATAAGCTCAAGAATAAAAAATATAATAAGGGCGGAAGATACTATTTTCAGATATGGAGGAGAGGAGTTTGTTGTTATTTTGCCTGAAACAGATGAAGAAAGTGCCGCAATGCTTGCAAACAGGCTTAGAAGAGAAATATCGGATACTCCTTTTGTTTTAAATGGCGATAATGTCTTTGTTACTTCAAGCTTTGGAGTTTCCTCTTTTATGGGTTCAAATAATCCGGAAGAAATTTTAAGAACTGCTGACAAACTTTTATACAAAGCAAAAAACAGCGGAAGAAACAGGGTTATGTCAAATGTAATAAGACTTTGTAGAAATGCGGTTCCATTCAGTTAAAAAATTTTTTGCAGGATTATAAATATCCTGGTTGAATGGTTCCGCTATTCTTGATTTCATCTGTAGCTTTGCTTAGCATCTGAACGAAAACAGCCTTTTCTGGCAGTTTCGGCCTCAGATTGAAAATTTAATCCTCAAAATACTCCGGTATTCATGCGATTAAATTTTTTATCTTTCTTGAAATGAAAAAACTCTAGTTTTAGGATAATCACTGCTTGATTACTTGCAGATTCTAAAGTGAGATTAAAAATAACTGAATATCTTGAAGAATAAATTTTTAATTTTGCCAGAATGAACTAAAAAGTGTGTGTTTTTGACGATTATTTCATTAATTACAAAATATTTTTCAGAATTTAAACAGCAGGAATATTAATTGTAATCTGTCAATTATTGAATAAACTTCTTTTTTTAGCTTTATTTTTTTTTCATGGTATTATATCTTTTTTAATAGTTAATTTATCTTAATTTTTTCTTTTTTTATAAATCCTTGTATTTAGTTTACTGGTATGTATGCCTCCCCATTTGATTGCAGCAGTAATTGGTGGAATAGATCAATCTATTAATCAAAATGGTTTTATATGCTCAATAATAATACACATCAAAATTTTGAACTTGGAGAAAAAGATTTTAACTTCATAAGAAATCGAGTGTATGAAGAATGCGGTATCAATCTGCATGAGGGCAAAAAAGAACTGGTGAGATCAAGACTTTCAAAGCGCTTAAGGGATCTTGGCCTGAAAAGCTTTAAGGAATACAAGCTGTTTCTTGAACAAAATCATGAAGAATCAATTAATCTCTTAAATGCAATTTCAACTAATCTTACAAGTTTTTTCAGGGAAAAAAAACACTTTGATTTTTTAACTGAAAAGGGACTTGAAGCACTGCTTGCATCCAGGCAAAGAGATAAAAGAGTATTGAAATGCTGGAGTGCAGGATGCTCAACAGGAGAAGAACCCTATAGTCTTGCATGCGCTCTCGACATGAAGAGGGATTTTTATAACTTTGACTTTCACATTATGGCAACAGACATATCAACGGATGTTCTTGATAAGGCCAAAATGGGCATATATGAAATGTCACGTGTAGCAGGTGTTGAAATTTCCATTCTTAAAAAATATTTTCAAAAAGGTACAGGACAGAGAAAAGGGTCTGTACGTGTAGGCAGGGAAATAAGGAGCAAAATTAATTTTTTAAGGTTTAATCTTATGGAGCCTTATCGTTTTAATTTTGATTTTGATGTTATATTCTGCAGAAACGTGATGATATATTTTGAAAAGAAAATTCAGTCTGCTGTTGTAAATAAATTTTATAATGTTTTAAATCCCGGGGGCTATCTTTTTGTTGGACATTCTGAGAGCCTTATGAATATTGAGCATAAATTTAAATATGTGGAGCCCACAATCTATCAGAAATAATAAGGGGTTTTTTATGCCTGAAGAAAGCATTGGAAATTATCATAAACTGATTGAAACTTTTGCAGCTCAGGTAGTTGTTGCTGAGGCCGGTGATATCCCTTCTCTCGGGGAACTCTTAAAACTTCTTGATTCTATAATAAAAAGTGAGATTTACGGAGCAAAAGAAATAGGACAATGTCTCAGGGATCTTGTTGAGAAGCTTATTCTTGAAGAAGAAACAGACACTTCTCCCCTTGAAGATGGAGTCGATGTCTTGAGAGAGCTTGCAAAGGCCTTTTCAAATAAGGAAGAAATTGACAGCGAAAAACTTGATGCACTAATGTGCAGGGTTAACTGTTCAATAAAATCCTTGCCTGAAAATGAACCGTCGGAGGCAAAACCATTGAGTGCATCTGAAGATATTTCCCTTTACATAGAATTTGCACAGGAAAGCATTGAAAATCTTGAAAAGGCTGAAGTTGATCTTATTGAGCTTGAAGAAAATCCAGAAGACAGTTCCCTCATCAACAGCGTGTTCAGAGCTTTTCATACAATCAAGGGAGTTTCCGGGTTTCTTGAACTTGATTCAATAAATCTTCTTGCCCATAAAACAGAAACACTTTTAGACCGTATAAGGCAAAAGGAAATTGATCCAAATTCAGAAGTAACGGATATAATTTTGAAGTCAGTTGATCTGATGAAAAAAATGATAAATGATATTCTTTTTACCGCTGAATCCCAGGGTTCTATTTCAAAAAAAGAGTGGGAAATAGAAAGTTTTATAGAGGTTATTGACAATGTTTCGGAAGAGCAAAAGGATATTCCAATTGGAGAGCTTCTTGTAAAGGATAAGGTGGTCAGACCTGAAGATGTTGAAAGGGGACTTGAAAGGCAGAAGCTGGAGCCTTCTAAAAAAATTGGTGAAATTTTATCCGAGGAAAGCGGGGTATCTAAAAAAGATATTCACAAGGCTCTTATAAAACAGTCAAAACTTAGAAAAAACAGCTATGCTGTAAAAGTTGATACTGAAAAGCTTGATGCACTTGTAGATCTTACAGGAGAGCTTGTAATAGCACAATCAATTCTAAAAGAACTTTCCAGAGGCAAAGATCTTGATAACAGATTTCTTCAGTCTCTTGGGCAGATGAATCAGATAATTTCTTCTGTTCAGAAAATTTCCATGTCAATGAGAATGGTTCCCATCGGAAATACATTTCAGAAAATGATAAGGGTTGTAAGGGATGTGTCTTCAAACCTTGGGAAAAAAGTTGAGCTTTTCATGGAGGGAAAGGATACCGAAGTTGACAGAAATATGGTCGATGCACTTTATGAGCCACTGGTTCATATGGTCAGGAACTCAGTGGATCACGGAATTGAAAATCCTTCTGAAAGAAAAGCAAAAGGAAAGGACGGCTGCGGGAAAATAATTCTTTCTTCATATCACAAGGCCGGAAATATAGTAATAGAAATAACTGATGACGGTAAAGGACTTGACAAGGATTTTCTCATTGAAAAAGCTGTGAAAAAAGGGATTGTTTCTGAACCTGAAAGACTTGGAGAAAAAGATATTTTTAACCTCATTTTTCACCCGGGTTTTTCCACTGCTGAAAATGTAACTGATGTTTCAGGCAGAGGAGTTGGGATGGATGTTGTCAAGGAGGCAATTGAAAACTTAAAGGGACATCTTGATATAAGCTCAAAAAAAGATGAAGGTACAAAATTTATAATAAGACTCCCTCTTACTATGGCAATTATTGACGGGATGCTTATAAGAGTTGGAAAGGAAAAGTATATTGTCCCAACAATGAGCATTCTTGAAGCAGTTCCATTTGAAAAGAAGAATTATTTTACTGTGGAAAAAAAAGGTGAAATGATCAAGGCCAGAAATGAGCTTATTCCTCTTGTCAGGCTAAATATGCTTTGTAATGCACTTTATGATGATAAAAATGAAAACCTTCTTGTTCTTATTGTTGAAAATAAGGGAGAAAAATGCGGTCTTCTCCTTGATGAGCTTTTGGGTAAAGACGAATTTGTTATAAAAAATCTTGGGAATATATTCAAGGATACAAAGGTTTTCTCTGGAGGAGCCATACTCGGAGATGGACGGGTTGGTTTGATTATTGATATTGCAGGTCTTTTTGAATGGAGTTCACTGTAGCTGTAAAATATGGTTTTTTGCTGTATGACTGTAAGAAAGTCTCATCTTTTTTTGTAGTGAATTTTTTTCTGTAATTAGTGATTGCCTCAAAATATGGTCTCAGTTCAAAAACCGATTAAAAGAATATTGTTTTATTTGACCTGATAAATTGCAGCTATTCAGCAAAGAATTGTAACTGTTCAGTTCAATTTAGAACGGAAACAGGATTTTTTGACCAGGTTTAATGAAATATTTTTTTCTTATGTGCTTTAACTTCTATGGAATAATGCTCAAAAAGAATCTGTGAGTTCTTATGGCTTAAACTGAGCAGTTATAAAAAAAATAATTTTTTGAAGCTTAAATTCTGATCGCACTTTACCAAGATCCGCAAGGCCAGATGTTTTTTTTGCTTATTATTTAAAATTGGTTCTTACAGGCGGCTTTGAAGGGAATTACCCGGATAATTGATGGAGGTGGTAAATTGAAAGTGGTAGTTGGAGTTGCCGATATGAAGGCAAGCAATAAAAAAGGTGATGAAATAATCACATATTCTCTTGGCTCCTGTATAGGCGTTGCTGTTTTTGATCCACTTGTCAAGGCTGCAGGCATTTTGCACTATATGCTGCCTGAATCTGAACTTGATATTGAAAAGGCAAGAAAAAATCCTTTTATGTTTGCAGATACAGGTATTCCCCAGCTTTTCAGGGAACTATATAAATACGGCGGTAAAAAACAGAGAATGAAGGTTGTTATAGCCGGGGGGGCTCAGATTTTAGATCAAAAAGGCTTTTTTAATATAGGCAAGCGAAATTATATGGCTGTTAAAAAAATGTTTTTCAGGAATAACGTTTTTTGTGATTATGAGGATATCGGAGGAAATATAAACCGAACAGTGACTGTAAGGGTGGATACCGGAGAAGTTGTTATTAAAACATCAGGACAGGGGGAAAAGATCATATGAAGTTTATAAATCTCCTTTTGGAACAAATTGATGAGCTTGATCCTTTTCCTGAAATAGCCCACAGGGTCCTTGATCTTTCCCAGAAAAGCGATTCAAAGATGTCTGAAATAGCAAATGTAATTCAATATGATCCAATGATCACAGCTGATATAATTAAAATGAGCAACAGTGCCTACTTCGGCATTTCAAGAAAGGTTGAAACACTTAAAGATGCTATTTCAGTTCTTGGGCTGGACAGGATAATAAATCTTGTTCTTATGAAATGCGGTTCAAAAAATTTTAAGGGCTCTCAGGCTGGTTATGATCTGGACGAGGGTTCTTTATGGAAAAAATCTGCCAGTGCTGCAGTAATAGCAGGCAAAATTGCAGGTGAAAAAATACCGGGATCAAAGTCAAGAATATTTACTGCTGCTCTTTTGAGAGATATAGGGAAAGTTGTTCTTGGACAGTTTGTTGCCAATAAAAAGGCTAAGATTCAATCACTGGTTGAAAATAATTTATTAAGTTTTGATGAGGCTGAAAAAAAAGTTTTTGGAATTGATCAGGGTGAAATGAGCAGTCTTATTGTAAAAAAATGGGGTTTCCCTGACGAAATGGTAGTAATTGTAAAAAATTCCTTTAATCCAAAGGGAAGTTCAAAGTTTCAGATTGAGTCGGATATTGTTTATTTTGCTCATAATATCTGTCTTATGCTTGGAATTGGAGTTGGCTCAGACGGCCTTGCATACAGATTTGATGAAAATGTAATGAAAAGGCTTGATTTTGAGCATAAGGATATTGAACTTATGATGGCAGATTTTACCGATTCCATAAGGGATCTTGAAAAACTGATAGAAAGTGTTTGAACTTATCGGGAGCAAAAAAAATGGGTAAACTTACAATAATGGTAGTAGATGACTCTTCTCCAATGAGGGAGGTTATCATAAAGACAATCAAGGCTGCTGGATACTCATCAGATAATTTTATTCAGGCTTCAAACGGACAAAAGGCGCTTGAGCAGATGCAGGGTAACTGGATAGATCTTCTTGTTACCGATTACAATATGCCGGATATGGATGGATTAGAACTCATTGAGGAAATGCAGAAAGACGAGGTTTTTTCATCTGTACCCGTGCTTATTATCACAACAGAAAGACGTGATGAGCTGATAAACATGTTTATGGAAAAGGGTGCTGCAGGCTATCTCAAAAAGCCGTTTAAGCCCGAGGATATAAGGCAGAAAATCATAGAAATTCTTGGTGAAAGGATTTGTGATGGAAATGAAGCTGAAGACTTTGATGAAGGACTCGATTTCTGAGGTTCTTTCAGGAATGTTTTTTTCACCTGTTGAATTCAGTGAAGATTTTACAGCTGAAGGAATAAATGATTTTTTGAAAAACAGGAATCTTGTTATTGCAAGGATTCTGGTTGAGGGAGAATCTTTACTGGAGATTTATGCGGCAGTACTGCCAGAGACAATGGAGGAGCTTACCTTGAATTTTACGGGAAAATCAATTGCTGAAATGTCTGACATTGAAGGTTCTCTAATGGAAATGCTCAATATGGCTGGAGGAGAGATTGTTGCCGATTTTTTTGAAAGTCCTGAAACAAGGCTTCATATACCTGAAATTTGCAGTGAGTCCGATCTTCTGGATTCTCTATCAGATAAAAATACTGAAAAAATACTCATCAAGTGCAATTTGATTGATGGTGAGCTTCTGTTCGTTGGTTCGCTGAGAAAACCAGAAATTGAAAGGTGATCTAAATGGCTGGAAAAATAAGAGTTCTTATTGTTGATGATTCTGCTGTTGTCAGAAAAATTTTAGCACAGGGCCTTGAGGGAGAAGATGATATTGATGTTGTTGGAACAGCCCCTGATCCATATGTTGCAAGAGAAAAGATAGTAAAGCTAAATCCAGATGTTATTACACTTGATGTGGAAATGCCGAGGATGGATGGAATTACTTTTCTGAAAAAACTGATGAGATATTACCCGGTACCGGTAATTATAGTCAGTTCTTTAACTGAAAAAGGCGGAGAGCTTGCTCTTGAGGCGATGAAAAGCGGTGCTGTTGAAGTTATGGCAAAACCTTCTGGTTCATATTCTGTTGGCGATATGTCCGAGCAGATAGCAGATAAGATAAGGGCTGCTGCCCGTGTTAATGTGAGAAGAAAGATTGAGATGAACAATTTTTCCCAGTCTTCTTTAAGACCGCTGACAATGAAATCGCTGAGTCTGACAACCAGAAAACTTATAGCCATAGGTGCTTCAACTGGAGGAACAGAAGCAATAAGATATCTCATGAAAAAACTTCCGGCAAATTGTCCGGGAATTGTAGTAGTTCAGCACATGCCAGCAAAGTTTACAAAATCCTATGCCGAAAGCCTTAATTCTCAATCTGCCTTAACTGTAAAGGAAGCCTGTGATGGCGACCCTGTGACTCCTGGAACAGCACTTATTGCTCCTGGCAATTATCATTTGCTGGCTGCAAGGAGCGGAGCAAGATATTTTGTGCGGGTTAAGACTGGCCCAATGGTTCATCATCAAAGACCGGCTGTTGATGTTTTATTTAAAACTGTTGCCTCCCATGCAGGGGCAAATGCAGTTGGAGTAATTTTAACCGGTATGGGTGCAGATGGTGCAGAAGGACTTCTGGAAATGAAAAACGCAGGTGCCAGGACAATTGCTCAGGATGAGAATTCCTGTGTTGTATTTGGCATGCCAAAAGAGGCAATAAAAAAGGGCGCAGCCGAATTTGTGCTGCCCCTTGACAGAATTGCGGAAAAAATTGTTGAGCTTGTGCAATAACAAAAAGTTCCTGGAAAAATTATTTTTATTTTATGATCGGATTATTGAATTTAGTTCCTGTATTAGTTCTTTAAGTTCGTCCTGAAACTCAGGGGGAACCATGAGTGCTCTTGGGGTCTGGTTTTCAATAAATTTTGATGTAAATAAAGGGTTGGCCCCGTGCACAATAAGATCAATTATGTTTCCACTTAATCCATCATAATCAAGAAGTTCTGTATACTGCTGAAATATATTATTGATTGACATTGTTCGTTCATCGATTTCAGAAATTTCAGTTTTTGAACAGTCTGCAAATGAGAGCTGAACCCTGCAGGCAAGAGGCCGTATATCATAGATCATGCATTCATTTTCAAATAAAAAAGGGCATTTTACTTCTGTGAATGGAATATATTCTTCAGGGATATCCAAATCAGTCATGGATATATTTGCAATAGCATTAATGGTAGTTTTTGGCATGAATCTTTCATGTTCAAGGTAATTTTCAAGTTTTTTTTTGAGTGTCTGCCCGATTTTATTCATTATCAGTTCGGCTTCAAGGGATGTTGCTGCAATGTTTATTGTGCAGCATTTATCACAGCCCTTTTTGCAGAAAAATGAAGATCCTTCAGTCCATTTTTGGTGAAGATCATATATTTTTTGAAGTTTTTGTATTCTGCTCATCTAATTTCCTCAAGTTTTAGTACATAAAAAATTTATATAAATGAAGACATACATTAAAGGTAAAATTATTTCAAACCTTGAGTAAAATTTTTGGAAGGTAACTGTTCAGTTTAATTTAGAACGGCTTTTTCTGAGTTTTTAAGCTGAAGAGTTACTTTGGAAGCATCCTTTAATAATTGACCAGATTGGCTGCTATCTGAAACAAGTATTTTTTCTTGGCTAAGTTAAAAGCGCCAGGGATTTGTGGAAAAACCTTTAATCCCTTGGTTATTGATTTTTATTCAATCAATCATCCGTAAGAAAAACCAGATCAATTTAAGGACAGTTAGTTACAGTAATTTTAGAAAGGTTTTTACTCTAAGAAGAGCACTTTCAAAGTCAAAATTTTTTGCAAATATTTTAATCTCATTTAGTACTTTTCTGTGGTTCTCGTTTAGGGCTGATTTACCAATATCTTTTATTATTTGTTCGGCATCGATGATCTTTTTCTGTTTTAAGGCTGTTGCAAGCATTAAAAGATTTTTTTTAAGAATTTGTGGCGATATTTTTTGGTCTAGATGATTTTGCATCTCAGGGATTTGATTAAGCTCCGATGACAATATGACTTCTATTGCTGCCATTGTTTTAATAAAATAGGCTTCAAGAACATCAATTTTTTCCTTATTTACTGAAGCCGGGTCTTCTTTAAGCCGGTTTTCAATATCCCTTGCTTCTTTGTTCAGGTTATGGGCGCAGATTTGTGCAGAAACTCCTTTTAAATTATGGATTGCAAACTTAAGATTTTTTATTTCCCCATTTTCAACAAACTCTTTTATTTTTTCAACATATCCAGTGTAATTTTTATAAAATCTCAAAAGCAGTTTTTTGAAAATGTTGAAATCATTGCCAACATAAAAAATACCTTTTTCAATATCTATTTCTTCCTGCTCTTTTGAATGATCAAGATCCTGATCAGAAATTAAATCTCTTGATCCGGGCTCCTGTGAATTCCTGTTTGAATAGTTTGGATTGATGATTGAATCTTCAACTACTTTAATCAATGCTTCAGGAGATGCTGGCTTTGCAATGTAGCTGTTTATTCCTGCTCTGAAAATTGAGTTCACTTCGTTTGAACTTTCGTTACCGGTCAGGGCTATGATAGGTATGGATTTTATTTTACTTATAGTTGAATTCCTTATTTCTGCAGCAGTTTCAATCCCATTTAATTCCGGCATATTAATATCAAGAATTACGAGGTCAAATTCATAGCTTGAGTCTGACAATAAAGATAATACCTGTCTGCCGTTTTCAGCAGTTGTAACAGTAAGGTCAAAATTTTCCAGAATTATTTTTACCATTTCCCTGTTTATTGGATTGTCGTCTGCAAGGAGAATGTGTTTGTCTTTAAGCATGTTTTCCGTCAACGTGTTTTCTCCGGAAATTAAGTTGAGATTAAAAAAATGACTTTTTCTGATTATGTGATTAAGTTATTGGATGAATGGCTTAATCTTAATCGGAAATTCAACTTTTTATCATTATTTATGATTAAAACTAAAAAATCAAGGTAACTGTTCAGTTTAAATTGTAACAGCTGCTGCATTATTTCTGAGCCTGATTTTTGATTAAGCTCCCAAAAGGAGGTATATAACTATCTCCTGAAACCAGCTCAGAAAAGTAAAGCATGCGTCACTTAACTGGCTTTTTTGTCAGCTGTAAGCTGAATAGTTACAAATCAATCAAGATAAAAGCTCTTGAGAACAAAAATGCTGCTTTTTTAATACTTCCAAACCTTTTTAATGATTTATCAGTATTTGTTTTTTTTTGTAAAGAGGAATTATTCAGTGATTGGCTTAAAATTGGAAATTTTTTTATCATTTACGGGAAATGAAAAATTTAACCATCAAAATCAACAGGTATCCTGATGGTTAAATTTTTCACTTGGACAGAGTAAAAAACATGTTTCTTTGAAAGATAGTATTTTTTGTTTTTCAGTTAAAGCTTGAACTTACACATTCGCTTTTGCTGAAATCTGCAAATTTCATTGAAATATTTTTGAATTCATCACTTACTGAAATGAATGTATCTGTAATGTCAGGGTCGAAATGAATTCCTTTCAGCTGTTTCATGAGCTTTACTGATTTGTCGTGGGAAAATGCAGGCTTGTAAACTCTCTTGCTGATCATGGCGTCATATACATCTGCAATTGCCATCAATCTTCCAGACAATGGAATTTTTTTACCTTTAAGCCCCTGGGGGTAGCCTGAACCATCCCATTTTTCCTGGTGTGTAAATGCTATTTCCTGGGCTGTTTCAAGGAATGGATTATCGCCAAGTTTTCCTTCTGCCTTTTTTACCGCATCTCTTCCAAGAGTAGTATGGGTTTTCATTACTTCATATTCTTTTGTTGTTAACGGCCCTTTTTTGGTAAGTATTTTGTCTGGGATTCCAATTTTACCTATGTCGTGAAGAGGAGCAGCCTTATGGAGAAGCTTGATGTAATTGTCGCTGAGCACATCTCTGAATTTGTTTTTTCTTTTTAGTTCAGATGCAATAAGTTTTATGTATTCGCTGGTCCTTTTCAAGTGTCCGGCTGTTTCTGCATCTCTGCATTCTGTGAGAGCTGACAGAACTTCAGCTATTGTTTCACGTGTCAGAGCCAGCTCCTTGTTGTTTTCCATTAGTTTGTTTTTTAAAAGTTTGTTCTGTTTAATAAGATTTTGTTTTTCAAGATGGGCTTCAATGTGTTTTTTTAGTCTCAGTCTGATTTCTTCAGGCTCAAATGGTAAAATGATATAATCGCTTGCTCCAAGTTCAAAGGCTTTTGTTTTGTTTTCAAATGTATTTAAAACTGATAAAAAGATGAATGGAATTTTTGCTGTTTCTTTGTTTGCTTTTATTTTTTTGCATAGCTTAAAGGAGGTTGGATCATCAAAACTTGTTTCCGAAACAATAATATCTGGTTTTGTGTTTTCCATGAATTTGAGTGCATTTTCAGGTGAAAGTGTTTTAAGGAAAACATTGGATTCTGCCATTGATTCCTTTATTATGTCACTGAATCCTGGCGAATTTTCAATTATGAGTATAAGCACTTTTATTTTGTTGCACAAAAAGAGCATGATTTACCTTTATGAATTATGATTTATGATTTGGAAAACGTTTATATTTAAATATAGAGTCTTCTTATAGCAAAAAAAATGGTGATAAAGCAAATAAAATGTTTAATATGATAAACTGTTTTTTAGATCGGCAAATTAGTGGCTGAACAAAAACTGTGTTTTTTGACTATTTTGACGTCAGATTAAATATATCGTCTTCCTTAAATGAACAAGAATTCCAGTTTTCTGGCAGTAAAATTTGGTTTGTTTCGTAGTCTTTAGGCGAAAAAATATATTTTTAAATTGAAAGAGTTAAAATGACTGATGATTTAAAAACAAAAAAGCTCACTGCTCTGCAGCGTATGGATTGTTTGTTTGATAAAGGAACTTTCCGCGAAATTGATGTTTTTGTTTCCCACAGATGTACAGATTTTGGCATGGAAAAGGAAAACATACCGTCTGATGGTGTAATTACAGGTTTTGGGCTTGTTAATGGAAGAAAGATATTTGCCTATGCGCAGGATTTTAAATCCAAGGGAGGTTCCCTTGGAGAAATGCATGCGAAAAAGATCTGCAAGGTTCTTGATCTTGCAGTTTCAACCGGAAATCCGGTTGTAGGATTTCATGACTCAGGAGGTGCAAGAATTCAGGAAGGTGTTGATGCTCTGGCAGGATATGGAGAGATTTTTTACAGAAATACCAGAGCCTCAGGAGTCATTCCCCAGATCTGTGCAGTTATGGGGCCCACTGCCGGAGGTGCAGTATATTCTCCTGCACTGATGGACTTTATCTTTATGGTGAAAGAATCGTCATATATGTTTATAACCGGGCCAGATGTAATAAAATCTGTTACAGGAGAGATTATAAGTTCTGAAGAACTTGGAGGTGCAATGACCCACACAGCTGTTTCTGGAGTATCTAATTTCGCATGCGATTCAGATTTTGAATGTATTGAGGAAATCAAAAAACTTCTTGATTATATTCCTTCAAATAATCTTGAAACTCCTTTTGTAAAAGAATGCAGCGATGATCCTTTCAGAGAAACAATTTCACTTGAAACCATAATCCCTGAGAATGAATCATCTCCATATGATATGCGAAAAGTGATTCTTGAGATAGCTGATAATTCTGAGTTTTTTGAAATCTCCAGAGAGTTTGCGAAAAATATTATTACCGGATTTTTAAGAGTAGGGGGCATATGTGCAGGAATTATTGCTAATCAGCCTGAGTATCTTGCTGGCTGCCTGGATATAAATGCTTCTGATAAAGCAGCAAGATTTATAAGATTTTGTGATGCTTTTAATATTCCGGTTGTTACAATAGCAGATGTTCCTGGATTTCTTCCTGGAAAAGATCAGGAATTTGGCGGGATAATCCGTCATGGGGCAAAAATTTTGTGGAGTTATTCAGAGGCAAGCGTGCCAAAAATTCTGCTTATTACAAGAAAGGCATATGGAGGCGCCTATATTGCAATGTCTTCAAGACATCTTGGGGCTGATATGGTATTTTCCTGGCCAAAGGCTGAAATTGCAGTAATGGGAGCTTCAGGAGCTGTTGAAATAATTCATAGAAAATTACTTGCCAATTCACAAAACAGGGATGTATTGAAAAAAAGGCTGGTCGAGGAATACAGGGAAAAATTTTCCAATCCCTATAAAGCAGCTTCACGGGGATATATAGACTCGGTAATTCGTCCTTTTGAGACAAGGGCTGCTATTTACGAAACCCTGATTTTTCTTTCTTCAAAGAAAAGTGATTTTCCAGATAAAAAGCATGGAAACATGCCTTTGTAGGAGGGCGGATGAATAAAAATGAAAAGGCTGCGATTGCAGCTGTTATTGCATATATGGAATTTGAGAGTGAAGCTGAAAATTTTATAAAGCTGAAAAAAAATGCCTATCAATCATTTTTTCCAGGTGGAAGTGACATCTGGCAGAGCAGTGGAGTTAGAAATATTATGACAGGCAGAAGAATTCTTGATGTAAAAAGAAAAACAGGCTTAAACTGATTGGCATGAAACTGGAATTTTTTGTTCATTTATGGGAGATGAAAAATTTAACATCAGAGTATTTTTTTGATTTAATTTTGAAAAATCCGACTCAATTGGAAAAAACAGTTTTGTTTTCTGTCAATGAAATTTATTTGAAGAAACAGGTGAATTTATTATGAATCATATTGAAATTTGCGATTCAACCTTAACTGATGGTTTTCAGCTTTTATTTTCGGCAATGGGAAGAACCCCTGATATGGTTCTTATGGCAAGGCTTCTTGATGAAGCCGGTTACAGTAGCGTTGAAATTTCTGGCAATGCTTCCTTTGACGTTCCCCACAGGCATCTGAATGAAGATCCATGGGAAAGGATAAGGCTTCTTGTAAGAGCTTTGCGGAAAACAAAGGTTTCAATGGTTTTAAGGGGGAGGGGGCTTGTCGGCTACTATCCCTGTCCCGAAGATGTTGTAAATGCCTTCATAGAAAGGGTCTGTGCTAATAAAATAAATATTGTAAAACTGTTTGACCCTTTAAATGACATGGAAAATCTTTATTCAATGGCAGAAAAGATAAAGTCTGAAGGTCTTTCTCTCCAGGGAGGTCTGCATTACAGCCTTACTTCATCGGGAGGGTTTTTAAATGAAACAGTCTATAACTTCAACTATTACCTTGAAAAAGCTTTGAAATTTGAAGATATGGGTGCTGACAGTCTTTGCATAAAAGACAGTATTGGAATAATGACTCCCTTTGACTGCTTTGAACTTGTTTCAAGGTTAAGGGATAAAATAAGTCTTCCTATATTTGTTCACACAAGATGCAGCTCTGGAATGGGGCAGATGACACTTCTGAAGGCCTGTGAAGCCGGTGCCAGAGGGGTGGATACATGTATTTCTGTTTTAGGGGGAAGGAATTCTCTTCCTGCTGCCGAACCACTTGTAAAGTCACTTTCAAGCCAGTTTGGTCAGGTAAGTCCTGATTTGAAAAAACTTGATGAAACCTGTGATTTTGTTGAAGATGAAATTCTTCCAAAATACAGGTTTTATATGAATGAGGAAAGGGTTTCTCTTGTTGATTCCAGAATTCTTACTGAAGGAATTTCTAAAAAAATAATCTCTTTTATGAAGTTAAGGCTCAAAGAGGCTTCAAATGATAAAAAGCTTTGGGAAGCAGTTGAGAAAATACCTGCAATAAGAAAAGACACGGGACAGATCCCTTTTGTAAGTCCGGCTTCTTATCTGATTGCACTTCAGGCTTTAAATAATACAGTCCATGATGAAGAAGATGGAGAATACAAGGTTATTGCTGAACAGATTTCAGAGCTTGTAAATGGCAGCTTTGGTAAAACGCCAAGGGATATTTCCCCAAAGCTTAAAGCTAGAGTAGAGGATCTTTATCCTGAAACCAGTGACAATTTTGAAAAGAAAGTTTTAAATCTTACAGAGGCTGCAAAAAACATCAGAGGGCTTGCCGCAGATATTGAAGATGAGCTTATTTACGCCATTTTTCCAAAAACAGGCAAAAAATTTCTGAAATGGAAATACCATCGGGAAGAACCGCCTAAAGAGTCTGTACCTCTTTCTTTGCGGGAAGCAAAGGAACGCCTTGACAAGTTAAGACGAATAAAAGAAGGAAGATCCTTTGATGAGGAAATAAGAGAAGTTCCCAAAAAAGGGCCAAAAACAAGAACCTTCAATGTCTTTGTGGGAGATGAGTATTATGAAGTGGCAGTAGATCCGGGAAGTCATCCTTTTATTTCCTACTCTTCTTCAATGGCATCTGACCCACAGGTTGAAATGGAAAAATCAGACAAGCCTTTCAAAAAACCTGTGAGGGAAATTGAAATAAAGGATATTCCAAGAAAAAAAAGCCTTGATATAAAAACTGATATAAAAGAAGATTCGGATTTTATTTTTGTAAAGGCTCCAATGCCCGGCTCCATAGTGTCACTAAGAAAAAAAGAAGGTGAGCATGTAAGAGAAGGGGAAGTGATTCTTGTTCTTGAAGCAATGAAAATGGAGAACCCTTTAACATCTCCTGTAGAAGGAATAATAACAGAGGTAAGGTGTAAGGGGGGAGATCAGGTACCAAAGGATTTTATACTTTGTGTTATTGATAAAAATAAACCTTAAATTTAACAGTTAAGCTTTAGGCTTAACTGGATCTTTTTCATAAAGCCAGGTCTATTATCCAAAGCTTGAGTTCAGTAATTGTTGAGTGTTTTTCTGGTTTTTTTTTAATAAACTGCTTAAATATTCAGTTGCTGGCCGAAAATGAAAACTTTTTGTTAAGTTAAAGGAAGATGAAAATTTTACCTTCATGATACATTGAGTATCTTGAGGATTAAACTTTGAATACGACTTTAAAATGTACAAAAAAGACCGTTCCCTTTGCAGCTGTTTGGGAGAAACAGGCTTGAACTTTTCAAGTCATAAGTGAATCCCTGTCTATTTAGCCTGAATTGAGCGATTCTCAAGTCTGGTGCATATAACGGCAAATTGTATCAGGCTATGCTTTTGATATGCGTTATTCAATTTAACGCATAAGATGTGGCAAAATATGAAATTCAATTTATATATTGATTGAACAAGACGAGGATTTTTTGTTTCCTTGAAGGAAAAATAAGAATTTAAAATTAATACAGAAATGGATAAAATGACTGTTATCATTCAGTAAGTGATTATCTTCAGATCATATTGTTCAGGCAAAAAAAAATTTACTAAAAGAATTAGTGATTTGCTTTTGAGCCTAATCTCTAGTATAAAAAAATAATTGAGATAATATTTGTGATAAACTGATTGTTTTTCTGAATGCTGTTTGGTCGGGATATAAAAAATGACAGATAAAAAACCAGAAAGAAGAAAATCCGCAAGGGTATATCTTAAACCTGATATTGCAACAGCCCTTCTAAAGTCTGAAAAATTTTCAACTGAGATATTTGCAAAAATTTTAAATGTCAGTCAGGGAGGATTCGGCCTTGGCATACAAAGGCAGGATGGCATTAAAATAGTGCCTGGCGACAGTTTTGTGATTGAAGATATTCTTGGGAGAAAAGAACTTAGAAACGATAAAAAAATTACTATTTCAGTCAGGTGGGTTCTTGATTATCATGGAATGGGAAGTCTTGGAGCTGGATGCTGTTTTAAGGAGGTGGACAGCCTCTACATGGAAAAAATCACCAAATTTATTGAAGATAATATATAGTCGCCGTTTATTCATCATGATAAATGACTTTTGATTATTAAATCCTTTTGGATGAAGCTAAAATAGCGGCTGAATGAAGACTGCCTTTTTTGTACATTTTTAAGTGAAATTCAAAATTTAGTCCTCAAAATACTCAATGTATCCTGAAGGTTAAATTCTTATCTTCCTTGAACTTAACAAAAGATTCTTGTTTTCGTCCAATCACTAAATATTTTTCTGTATTCCATGTAATTACAGGTCAGGCAGTTAAAATTAAGGTATGTTTTTTTGCTCTAACTGCTTTAATTTACATTTAATTCATCTTAAATTCTTGAAAAGTTTAATCAATATCTGAATTTTATTGTAACAATTCAGCTGAAAACTGGGAAAAAAGCCAGCCCTCTGGCAGAGGCTGTTTTTTTAGAGGCAGTTCCTAGAGATGTTTTATTATCTGCAGGCTTGAGCTTAAGGGAGAATTGGGCTCAGAAAAAATGGGCAGCTGTTCCGGTTTAAAATGGAAATTAACAATTTATTTTGTATTGACACTCTTTTATTCTGATTGCATACATGTATCTGATGGCTGAACGAAAATGGTCTTTTTTGTTCATTTTTAATTCAGATTTAAAATTTAATCCTCAAAATACCTGGGTATCTTAAAAGGTTATTTTTTTATCTGAGCGGACAAAAATTTTGTTTGCCTGCAATCACTGATTTGATCAATTTTTATAATTGGCCCATATATTGTCATGATTGCAGTTTTATTTTTTGGTAATGAGTGGATCACTAACTGATTTTAAGGTCATTTGATAATTTATCTGGAGGTTTTTTTGGAAAAGGTTTTATTCTGGGCACTGGCTGGTCTTGTCCTTATTCTTTCGCTGCTTCTCGGAAAATGGTTTTCAAGGGAGGCAAAAAAAATCAAGATGGATGGTAAGCCAATGTATCATGCATATTTTACCACTCCTGGAATTATTGTTCTTATTTGCTTCAGCATAATTATAGTTTATTATTTTGTTTCATCATGATTTAAGTGAAAGGTAAAAAATGAAAATAACACATGAAAAACAGGTTCCATACGAGATAGCCGGGCCTGAGTCTGTAAAAACAGATATGCTTGATCCTGTAGAGTATCTTTACAGGGGCAAAAGGGATATTGAAATTGTAATAAGCCATCCTGAGCATACATCTGTGTGTCCAATGACAGGGCTGCCTGACAATGGAGAAATAATATTAACCTATACTCCAAATGAAAAAATCATTGAGCTGAAGTCTTTGAAGTTTTATTTTTTTCAGTACAGGAATGTAGGTATTTTTTATGAGCATATTGTCAATAAGATTCTAGATGATCTTGTTGAGGTGGTTAAACCAAAAAAAATGGAGGTAAAAGGTATTTTTACTCCAAGAGGTGGAATCAGCTCTACTGTTACTGCAAGATACCCTGAATAATATTGATTGTGAACTAAGCGTTAAATAGTGACTGAACGAAAACGGTCTTTTTTGTCTGTTTTTTGGTCAGATTCAAAATTTAATCCTACCTGAATTGAGCGATTTTCAAGTTTGCTGCATATAACGGCAAATTGTATCAGGCTATACTTTTGCTATGGGTGATACAATTTAACGCAGTAGATGCAGCAAAATTGGAAAGCCCGCAGTGTTTCATATTTTTAAATATAATAAGCCTGATTCATTGAAAATTTTTTAATTTAAAAATATGAAACGCTCAACTTAGATCCTGATAATACTTCGAGTATACCATATGGTTAAATTTTTTATCTTTCTTGGACTGAGCAAAAAATCCACGTTTTCGTTGACCCACTTAATATTTTTTATAAATAAATCTGTTTAAGTTAAAAAAATAGTAACTGTTCATTGAATAAGACTTGGAAGGCCTAAAAGCTTAATGTTTCAGAAATTTCAAAACTCCTGCCTTTTTTTTCAATTCTGCAGGCCGCAATAAGAGGGTCATGCTCAAAAAACATTATCCAGTTTTCCTTTACCGCCTGTTCAAGAAGCTGTCTTTTTTCTTCCACTGATTTTTCTGCATGGTTGTCATATGCCATAACCCATTTTGGAGAAATATGGGCTGAAGTTGGAAAAATATCACCACAATAAAAAACGGGATTAATATTGTCTTCAATTAGCGGATGCTGCTGGAAAAAAGTATGGCCACTGGTAATTTTCAGGCTGATATTTTTTAAGTCCAAGTCATTTTCTCCGTCAGTAAAAACAATATTGCCGTTTTCAAAAAGGGGAAGAAAGTTTTGAGTCAAAAAACTTGCACTGTCCCTTGATTTGCCTGAAATAGCATTGTCCCATTGTTTTTTCTGGATATGGTATTTTGCATTTTTAAAAGCAGGGTATGTTTTTCCCTTAAAATCAATAGTTGATCCGCCGCAGTGATCAAAGTGAAGGTGTGTTATAATAACGTCAGTGATTTCTTCAGGGCTGAGTCCAAAAGTTTTCAGTGCTTCTGATGGAGATTTAACATTTTTTATTGCAAATCTTTTTTTAAAATTGTCATTATCTTTTGAGCCTGTGCCAAGATCAATAAGTATTTTTCTGTTGTGCCCTTCCAGGAAAAGTCCCCTTGCCTTCATTGGAATCATGTTTTGCTCATCTGATGGTATTTTTTGTGACCAGAGATTTTTGGGGACAACACCAAACATTGCTCCGCCGTCCAGTTTAAAATCCCCCCATTCAATTGAACTTATTTTGTATCCTCCTGAAATCAAAATTTTCTCCTGTTTTTATTTTATGGTTATATGTATTATAAATTAACTGCTTTCAGATATTTTTAAAATAAAAATGCAAATAGTCAATATTTCAAAATTCAACACATTTTGGAAAGGATCTTAAGATGAAAAAAATATTTTTTATGTTTCTTGTTGTTTTTATTACAGCATCATCAGGATTTTCATATGAAGGAACTCCAAAGGAGCAGACAGAATTATTTTTTAATGAGCTATTGTCTGGAAAGATAAATAATGCTGTAGATAACCTTTATTCATCAAACACACTGATGGGACAGAAAATTCAGCAGCTTGAAGCACTTAAACAACAGATAGCCATGCTTGACAAGCTTTATGGTAAAGCACTTGGACATGAGTATTATTGTGTGGAGAAAAAAACAGATTCTGTAGTAAGGATAGCTGCTGTATTCAAGTATGAGTTCCATCCTGTTGTCTGGGAATTTTATTTTTACAAGCCTTCCAAAAAATGGATAATAAGCCAGGGTGTATTTAATGATCAGTTTGAGCTGCTTTCAGGCAGTGATGATTGATTTTTTTAAATTTTATCCTGAAAATACAAAATGTATCCTAAAGGTTAATTTTTAAATCAAAAGAAGATTGATCCTGCAAATAAATAAAAATCAAGGCAGTTGTTTTTTGTTAACTGCCTTTTGTTTTTCAGATTCTGCAATTGGTGCAGATACAATTTCGTCCTGAATGTTTTGCTTCATAAAGGGCAAGGTCTGCATTATGTATAAGGTCTTCTAGTGCCTGGTCAAAAGTTCTTTGGGCAATTCCTGCACTTATGGTTATCTGCTTATTTTCCATTGGAGGGTCAAATTTAAGTTCACTTACTTTTAATCGTATTCTTTCTGTCAGCGAATAGGGGATATTATTGTCATAGGAAGCAATAAAGACTGCAAATTCTTCACCGCCAAGTCTTACCTGAATGTCTGATTCTCTTGTTTCATTTAAAATTACCTGAGAAACTTTTTTTAAGACTTTGTCGCCTGCAATATGTCCGAATGTATCATTTACAGATTTGAAAAAATCTATGTCAAAAACAATTGCAAAAATATTTTCTGTTTTTTCCCTGTCATGGATTGCAAACATTCTTTTGACAGCTTCATTTAGATAGACCCTTGTATAAAGTCCTGTAAGGGGATCTCTTATGGCCTGCTCATAAAATTTCTGACGTTCTATTTCCATAGATTTTAAGATTAATTCCCTTTCAACAGCAACCCCGAGTGGGATAGATATTTCCTGAAGAATATGTTTGAGTTCCAGCTCTATTTCTATTTCCTGTTCAAATGTAAGCTCTGCAATTGCATGTGTTTTAAAATCTGAAATTGAAAAAAGAGGGATAATGATTTTTTCTGCTGAATCAGGATTTTGTGTCTGATTTTTTGATATTTTCAGGAATGTATTTTTATATTTATCAATAAATTCATTTTTTGTAAGATTGAAAGAATCTTTGAAATTATTGTCTGTTTCTGAAACAATCCCTCTAAACATGGACTGATTATCAAATTTGATTAAATTTTCTTTGTTTTTTGCATAAAATGTCATTTTTTTTACAGGAAGGACTTCTTTTATATAATTTAAAAGAGAAGATGCAATTTCGTGAAAATCTTTTTGAATTGCAATGGACTCAAAAAATTTTCTAAGTACTTTGTTAAGATTTGAAAGTCTTGTAATATCAGAATTTGTATGGGTCAGCAGAAAAAGGCCGCAGTCAAGGTTTTTGAGTCTGTTGTAAATAAAATTTATAAGTTTTTCAGGTATTATTGAACCATGCTGGGGAGCAATTAACTTTACATCAAGTTTTTCAAATTTTGAAACAGCATGAAATAAAATTTCCCTTGAAGGCATGTAATGTTCATGAAAAGGTCTCATTGATTCAAAATAAGATTCATCTTCTGCAATAAGATTAAATCCTTCTGTAAATCCTCCAAAAATATCACTTGAAAAAAGTATTTGAGTTTCCGGATCATAAGTACAGAAAGCACCTGGAAAGTGAAGGTATGGAGTAAAAATAAACTGAAGTATTTTATTTCCTATGTCAATTTTCCAGCCAATGTTTTCAACACATTGAAAGGGCATTTCAAGTCCGTAGTGTTTTAAAAGAGCAATTGCTCTCCAATGACTTAAAATTACAGCGTCTTTTCTTGATACTATTGAATCAATAAGAGGCATGCTTCCTGTAATGTCTGGATCCTGATGATGGCATATAAAGTATTTTATGTTTGAAAAAGGGATTATAGACTCAATTTTTTTCATTGTATGTTTGAATGTAAGCTTTGAACCAGGATCTATAAGAACAGAGTTTTTTCCATTTTCTATAAGATACACATGGCATTGGAATTTATCATCTGGAAGGTAGTGTCCGACCCACCAGATTTTGTCTGCAATTTCTATTGGTTCATTGTAGTTGATTTTTTGATTTTCCATAATTTTTATTTTATTCATAAATTCTGCCTGTATTTTTTTGGTTTAAGAATAAATTACGGTAGTGAGGAAATGTGTTTAAAAGATTAATATTTATAATATTAATGGTTTTTAAAATTTTTTGAAACTGATAAAAGAAAATAAATAATTTTTGAAATTTAAACGGCAGAAAAAACTGCTTGTTTTTTTTATTGGTTTTTTGAATATGAAAATTTAAAAAAAGGTTTTTTTATGAAAACAAAAATGACTGAACTATTTGACATTAAATATCCTATTCAGTGCGGAGGAATGCTCTGGATAGGAAAACCAGAACTTGCCGCAGCAATAAGCAATGCCGGTGCAATGGGAAATCTGACATCGGGAAACTATAATTCGCCTGATGAATTCCGGGCGGCTGTTGACAAAACTTTTGAGCTGACAGACAAGCCGTTTATCGTAAACATTACAACAATGCCTTCAATTCGTCTTCCAATTGAACTTTTACAGGATTTTTTCAGGATTTCCTGCGAAAAGAAAGTTAAGGCAATTGAAATTGCAGGGGCTCCTGTAGATAAATTCCTTGGACCTGAATTTATTCCAATGGCAAAGGAGGCCGGCGTAAAGGTGCTTCATAAGGTGGGAACTGTAAAACATGCAGTCCATGCGCAGAAAGTCGGATATGATGCTGTTACTGTTGCAGGTTTTGAGGAAGGGGGGTTCCCCCATAAGGATAATGTTTCCACAATGGTTCTGGTTCCCCGTGTTGCTGAAGAAGTGGATATCCCTGTAATTGCAGCTGGTGGAATGGCCGACGGAAAAAGCCTTGCATCGGCACTCTGCCTTGGAGCTGACGGGATTATGATGGCAACAAGGTTTCTTGCCACAAAGGAAAGTGGTGTTCATGAAAATATATATTCTGTTTTAGTTGAAAAAAATGAGAATGACACATCTCTTAACCTCCAGAGTCTTTTAAGCGGTTTTGGACTTCAGGTGCGGGCCTTGAAAAACAGTATTATGAAACAGGTTGAAGATGTTGAAAAACAGGGCGGTGATTTAACCTCACTTCTTCCTCTTATTTCCGGCGAAAGGGCAAAAAAAGTGTGGAAAGAGGGCAATGCCGATGAGGCAATGCTTACAATCGGACAGTCGGTGGGAAGAATAAAGGACATACCATCGGTAGATGAGCTGATTTCAAGAATAGTAAAAGAAGCTGAAGAAAGTTTGAAAAAAGCTTTTGAAAAAATTGCAGGATAAATTTTAACAGGCTGAAATATAAGGAACAATCATGGACAAACAAACAATTGTCTACACGAAGATAGACGAGGCTCCAGCACTTGCTACATATTCTCTTTTGCCTATTTTAAAGGCTTTTACCAAAGATACGGGAATTGATTTTCAAACAATGGATATTTCACTTGCAGGAAGAATTATTGCAAATTTTCCCGAAAAATTAACTGATGATCAAAAGATTGATGATTATCTTTCTATTCTTGGAGACCTTGTAAAAAAACCTGAAGCAAATATTATAAAACTTCCAAATATAAGTGCTTCTGTTCCACAGCTTAAGGCTGCTGTAAAGGAACTTCAGGAAAAGGGGTATGATATTCCTGATTATCCTGAAGAACCTGGAACAGATGAGGAAAAGAAAGTTAAGGCCAGATATGCAAAGGTTCTTGGAAGTGCTGTAAACCCTGTATTAAGAGAGGGAAATTCAGACAGAAGAGCGGCCGCTTCTGTAAAGGCATTTGGACAGAAAAAACCACACAGACTGATAAAACCATGGCCGAAAAATTCAAAATCCCGGGTTGCTCATATGGCTCAAGGAGATTTTTACGGGAATGAAAAATCTGTTGTTCTTGAAAAAGACTGCAATGTGAAATTTAGGCACATCAATGAATCTGGTAAAGTGACAGTTCTAAAAGAAAATACAAAACTTCTTCAGGGTGAAGTTCTTGATGCAACTGTTATGAATGTAAAAGCCTTAAGAAAGTTTTATGAAGATCAGATTCTTGAGGCAAAAAAAGATGACGTTCTTTTATCACTTCATCTGAAAGCAACAATGATGAAGGTTTCAGATCCAATAATGTTTGGACATATGGTATCTGTTTTTTATAAGGATGTTCTGGAAAAACATAAAGATAAAATAAAGTCCCTTGGTTTTAATCCAAATAACGGGATAAACGATCTTTATGAAAGAATAAAAAAGCTTGATCCAAAGGAAAGGGAATTAATAGAAAATGACCTTATGACCTGCTATGAAAATAATTGCAGGGTTGCCATGGTTGATTCTTCCAAGGGAATTACAAACCTTCATGTTCCAAACAATATAATTATTGATGCCTCAATGCCTGTTGTAATACGTGACGGCGGTAAAATGTGGGGTGCTGACGATAAGCTCCATGACACAATTGCCATTATACCTGACAGGTCATATGCCTCAATTTATCAGGCTGTAATTGATGACTGCAATAAAAACGGAGAATTTGATCCTTCAACCATGGGAAGTGTTTCCAATGTGGGGCTTATGGCACAAAAGGCTGAAGAGTACGGTTCCCATGACAAGACATTTGAAGCAATGGAAAAAGGTGTTATTCAGATAGTTGATGAAAACGGAGTTGTTATTCTTGAGCAGGCAGTTGAAACAGGAGATATTTTCAGATCATGTCAGGCAAAGGATGCTCCAATCAGGGACTGGGTAAAACTTGCAGTTGCAAGGGCAAAAATTTCAAATACCCCTGTTGTTTTCTGGCTTGATGAAAATAGGGCCCATGATGCAAAAATTATTGAAAAAGTAAAAAAATATCTTCCGGAACATGATACATCAGGTCTTGATATCAGGATTATGGAACCTGTTGAAGCAATGAAGTTTTCCCTTGAAAGAATAAGAAAAGGAGAAGATACAATTTCAGCTACGGGAAATGTTCTGCGTGATTACCTCACAGATCTTTTTCCAATTCTTGAGCTTGGAACAAGTGCTAAAATGCTTTCAATTGTTCCCCTTATGAACGGAGGAGGGCTTTTTGAAACCGGAGCGGGAGGATCAGCTCCAAAACATGTTGAGCAGTTTTTAAAGGAAGGTCATTTGAGATGGGACTCACTTGGAGAATTCTGTGCTCTTGCTGCATCATTTGAACATCTTGGTCTTGCCAGTGGAAATGAAAAAGCAGAAATTCTTGCCAAAACACTTGATCAGGCAATTGGAATGCATCTTGAGAATGAAAAATCTCCTTCAAGAAAAGTTGGAGAACTTGATACAAGGGGAAGCCATTTTTATCTTGCATTATATTGGGCAAAGGCTCTTGCAGCACAGGACTCAAATGAATGGATGAAAAATAAATTTGAACAAACAGCAAAAAAACTTGAAGAAGACGAGCTTCTAATAATTGACGACTTTGCAAAGGCACAGGGAAAACCAGTTGATATTGGAGGCTATTACAGGCCTGTTGAACGTAAGGTTGAAGATGCAATGCGTCCAAGCAAAGCCTTTAACTCTATTATTGAATTTATGGAATAGCATTAACGAAAAGGTTTTTTTATTTTTTCATATCTTTTCAGTATTTTATATTTTTTAAATTGAAAATTAATTAGATGACCCGGTGCAAAAAAATTGGCCGGGTCATTTTAATTATGTGCTAAACCTTAAATTTTCCAACCTGATTTGTAATTTTTTTGGTTATGACAGACTGTTCTTCAATAGTTTCCAATGTTTTATGGCTTCCATTTTTTATCTGTTCAACAGTAGAACTTACCGAGTTAATTGCGTCTGCAATTTCTCCGGACAATGAACTCATTGACTGGCTTTGGGAGTTTGAGTCTTCAACATATTCAGAGGATTGCGAAAGATTTGATGATACTTCACTCACAGCAGAAGACTGTTCTTCAATTGCAGCAGCTATGGCACTCACTATTTCGTTAACATTATAAATAGATTTTACAATTGTTTCCATATCTGTTTCTGCTCTTTGTGAGGCCTTTTGGATGCCTGATATCTGAGTGCTTATATTATTTGTTGCATCTGAGGTTTGTCTGGCAAGTTCTTTTATTTCATTTGCAACAACAGCAAACCCTTTTCCTGCTTCACCTGCTCTTGCTGCTTCAATTGTTGCATTCAAAGCAAGAAGATTTGTCTGTTCTGAAATGTCACTTATTGTTTCTGTGACTTTACCGATTTGAGCGGCTGCAAGCCCAAGTTCTTTCATTATTTCAGTGAAACCCTTTGCTTTTTCAGATGCATCTTCAGACTGTGCATTTGCTTGTGATGTATTGGAAGCAATTTCAGAAATTGTTGCTGACATTTCTTCCATGGCAGAAGCAACGGAGTTTAGATTATTGGCTGCTCTTTCCATACTGTCAGACATGCTTATTGCAGAATCATTCATTTCTTTTGCGGCCATGGCAACATTTTGTGAACTGGAACTTGACTCATCTGCACCATTGGCTGTTTGGGTTGCTATTGATGAAAGTTGAGTGGTTGAATCGGAAAGTGTTTGGCTGCTTTCTGCTATTTCAGCAATCATTTTTCTCATATTTTCTGCAAAAATATTAAAAGTTTTTGCAAGCTCTGCAAGCTCGTCCGAGCCTTTTACAGGGAGTCTTTTTGTAAGGTCTCCTTCGCCTCTTGCAATTTCATTCATTGATTTTTTTATATTATTAATGTTTTTTATAATACTGACTATTACAAAAAAGATAAAAGAAGAAGTTATTATTAAAGTCAAGGCTGTAATAATAAAAGCTCTTATGATTTCAAATTTCATTTGTTTAATTGCGGTATCAATATTTAAATCCATGTCATCAAAGCTTTTTTGAACAATATTCCCTATATCATCTATTTTTTTGGATACAGGTTTCCAGAATGAATCAGGCGAAATGCCAAAATCTCCTGTACCGGCTTTAAGCAGAACTTGATTGAAAATTTTGTTTGTTTCTATCCATTCGTGGCTTTTTTTGTTGTTTTCCAGTTCCCTTTTTATTTCAGGTGAAAGGGCAAGGGCCGGAGAATCAAGATTTGTATTTGTTGTGGCATTGAGAGTAATAATGTAGGAAAATTTTTCTTCTGAAACAGCAGTATTCCTTGCAAGAATGCTGCTAACATTTGCACGTAGAAGACCAGCGTTTTCCTTGGCTATTTCAATAACCAAAAGGCTTGTCATTTTTTTCCCAAAGCCTTTTGCTGTTTTTGCATTGGCTGCTTCTGACTGCATATCCAAAAGATTGTTTATAACTTCAGTGTATTCTTCAACCTGCTTTGGCTGTAAATCAGGATTTTGATTTTCATATTTGCTTCTGATTTGGTTAAGTTTGCTTTGAAGATTGGCTGTTTCATGAAAAACTTTGTTTTTTTCTATCTTAGAATTGTTTCTTGCTGTTTCCCAGTTTTCAAAAACAGAGTCTGTTTCTTTTCTCAATTTTTTTACAGAATGAAATTCGGCTCCCCCATTTAGAAAAACAGCAGTACGGCCTCTTTCCTTTTGTAAATGGTCAATAAGCTGTGAGCTTACAGACTGCATTTGAATATTATCTTTCATATTTTTTAAAATATTCATTTCTTTAAGTTTTTCATTAATATTAAGACTCTGGCTAAAAAAAAGAATGAGAACGGGAATAATTCCGATAATAGCGATTTTTTTGCCTATACTCAGATTTTCTAAACTCATTTTTAATTCCTCTATATAGTTGAAGTTACATTTTATTAATCATTCTTATTACTCGATGATCAAGTTTTTGAATTGCATGAGAATAAAGAAAAGGTGTGGTAGCTGCGTCTGACAATACATTAAGATTTTAGCTCAGCCAAAACCGTAATGCAATATTGTTCGGCCAGTTACCAAGATATTATTTTTATCTTTTTAAGGCAAATAATCAATAGAATTTTAATATGTTGAAATACTCTTAGGCTTTCATCTATATTTATCCCTAAATTGAGCGTTTCATATTTTTAAATGAATAAATTTTTAATGAATTAAGCTTGTTATATTAAAAAATATGAAACCCTGCGGGCTTTCCAATTTTGCCACAGCTACTGCGTTAAATTGTATCACGCATAGCAAAAGTATAGCCTGATACAATTTGTCTTGTATATGCGGCAAACTTGAAAATCGCTCAATTCAGGTTATTGTATACAATTGGTTTTAAATACAACGCTAACAGTATAAAAAAGCATACGGTTGATCGAAAACTGGACAGGCTTGAACCTTCGCCCTCTCTAATCCACCGATATGTTGCATGACAGCTGAGGGAAAAATTAGATCATCGAGTAATAGAAAAAGATCTTATGGCCTGTTATGAAAATAATTGCAAAGTTGCGATGGTTGATTCCTCTAAAGGAATAACAAATTTTCATGTTACAAATAATATAATTATTGATGCATCAATGCCCGTTGTAATCCGTGACGGCGGTAAAATGTGGGGGCCAGACGACAAGCTCCATGATACAATTGCCATTATACCGGACAGGTCTTATGCCTCAATTTATCAGGCTGTAATTGACGACTGCAATAAAAACGGAGAATTTGATCCTTCAACCATGGGAAGTATTTCAAATGTGGGGCTTATGGCACAAAAGGCTGAAGAGTACGGTTCCCATGACAAGACATTTGAAGCAATGGAAAAAGGTGTTATTCAGATAGTTGATGAAAACGGAGTTGTTATTCTTGAGCAGGCAGTTGAAACAGGAGATATTTTCAGATCATGTCAGGCCAAGGATGCTCCAATCAGGGACTGGGTAAAACTTGCAGTTGCAAGGGCAAAAATTTCAAATACCCCTGTTATTTTCTGGCTTGATGAAAATAGGGCCCATGATGCAAAGATTATTGAAAAAGTAAAAAAATATCTTCCGGAACATGATACATCAGGTCTTGATATCAGGATTATGGAACCTGTTGAAGCAATGAAGTTTTCCCTTGAAAGAATAAGAAAAGGAGAAGATACAATTTCAGCTACGGGAAATGTTCTTCGTGATTACCTCACAGATCTCTTTCCAATCCTTGAGCTTGGAACAAGTGCTAAAATGCTTTCAATTGTTCCCCTTATGAACGGAGGAGGGCTTTTTGAAACCGGAGCGGGGGGATCAGCTCCAAAACATGTTGAGCAGTTTTTGAAGGAAGGTCATTTGAGATGGGACTCACTTGGAGAATTCTGTGCTCTTGCTGCCTCATTTGAACACCTTGGTCTTGCCAGTGGAAATGAAAAAGCAGAAATTCTTTCCAAAACACTTGATCAGGCAATTGGAATGCATCTTGAGAATGAAAAATCTCCTTCAAGAAAAGTTGGAGAACTTGATACAAGGGGAAGCCATTTTTATCTTGCTCTTTACTGGGCAAAGGCTCTTGCTGAACAGGAGGATGATGAATTAATGCAGAAAAAATTTGCAAAAGTCGCACAAAAACTTGAAGAGGATGAACTTCTGATTCTTGGCGACTTTGCTGAGGCACAGGGAAAACCAGTTGATATTGGGGGATACTACAAGCCTTTTGACAGTAAGGCCGAAGATGAAATGCGTCCAAGCAAAGCCTTTAATTCTATTATTGAGCTTATGTAAATGCAGTACTGACTGGAAAACTCTACAATAATTTTTCCAGGTTAAAAATCTGAAAATTCAAGCAAAACCCCTCCAGATTATATTCTGGCGGGGTTTTCTGTTTTTAAGCTCAATAGTTACGTAAAATCACCCTTAAAGCTGTAAATTTAATCAAAATCTTAATCTTCAAAATACTCTGAAACGGAGAAATTATACCCCGGGAGGGATTAATTTTTAGTTTGACTCAAAAAAGATTGACTCTTCTAACTTTAAAATATACTGCTATTTTATCCGGATAAAGGCATTAAGATGTTTTGTGTTTGTTAAATATCTTATTATATCAAAGGTTTATTGGTTTATTTGGTTTGCGGGTCAAACATGTTTATCCACTGGATCAGGCTGCAATCATTGTTAAATAATTGTTTTTTTTGAAAGGTTTTTCAGATGAGGATTATAAAAGGGTTGGCAAAAATTTTTATATCAGGTTTTTTTATTGTTTTTCTGCCATTAAATCTCTTGGCAGGAGATTATGACGGGAAAAAAGAGTCAGAAAAGGAATTAAAAATTGAAGAAATAAAGGTTACAGCAACAAAGCAGGAAGAAAATATTCAGGATATTTCACAAAGTATTTCAGTTTTTATAAGTCGAGATATTGAAGATCTTAATATTGAATCAATGTCTGACATTGCTGATATGGTTCCAAACTTCATGCTTTTTGATAACGGAACTTCAGGACTTAATTCTCCATCAATCAGGGGAATCCATGTTGCACCCCATACTCTTACTTCAACTGCCGGGCTTTTTGTTGACGGAATTCCTGTAACTTCAGGAGCAGGGTTTGAAGAAAGTCTTGTTGATATTGAGAGAATCGAGGTTTTAAGAGGTCCACAGGGAACCTTATATGGTAAAAACACAGAGTCTGGAGCAATAAACATAATTACAAGACAGCCTGGAAATGATTTTCGGGGAAGTGTTTCTTTAAGCGGAGGTAAGCTTCTTTCAGCAGAAGCAGGCGATAAAAATACCGGATCTCTTTCCCTTGGCATGACCGGCCCCATAAAGGAGGACAGGCTGTTTTTCGGACTTGCAGGGAAATATTTTAAAAAAGACGGCTTTATTGAAAATACTGTAACCAAAGATACCGTAGATGACAGGGAGCACTGGTATGGAAGAGGGCATCTTCGTTTTACGCCTTCAGAAAAGCTCGATATTTCTTTTATAGCTTCAAGACTTGAGTATGACGACGGCGGCCCGAATATGACACTTGGAAAGCAGGGGGCTGCCGCCTTTGGGCTTCCTGAGTTTGAAAAAAGAAAAGTCTCCTCTGATTATGAGGGTGCTAATACTGCTGTATCAGATTCCCAGGTTTTAAAGGTGGACTTTGATATTACGGATAACCTTCACTTTACTTCAATTACATCAAGAAGGGTTTATGATGATGAGAGTCGTGCAGACTGGGACTTTACTCAGAATTATCTTATGCACACTGAAAAAAACGGAAAGTATGCAAAAAAATCCCAGGAAATGAGACTTGCCTATCTAAATGACAGAATGAAATGGCTAATAGGCTTTTATTATGACAATGATGAAAATGATCTTATTTTCGAAACTTTTTCGGCTATGCCCCAGACAGCAGGCAAAACCAACAGAAAAATAGAAGGCGACTCCCTTGCCTGGTTTGCAAACATGACATTTCCAGTCAGCGCAAAAGCAAATATTGTTTCGGGAATACGCTGGGAAAAGCAGTTTATGGATTTTAAGGATAATATGGATCAGAGAAAGGCAAATGATTCATGGACATCCATAAGCCCCCGCCTTGGTCTGGAATATTATCTGAAAGATAAGATAATGACCTACGCAAGTATTTCAAAGGGTTACAGGTCAGGGGGATTCAATTTTTTTTCTCTGAATCCGGATTATTATACCTATGATGATGAATCTCTGTGGAATTATGAAGTGGGAATCAAATCGTCTCTATTCAATGATCGTCTTATCATGAATGCATCTGTTTACTACATGGATATCAAGGATATGCAGGTTGAAGAGGCTCTTGACCATCTGGAAACATATATGACCAACGCAGCTGAAGCCACAGGCAAGGGGTTTGAGGCTGAAATAAGTGCAAGGGTTACAAGGGGTTTTTCTGTTTTTGCAGGGTTTGGGTACAATGATGTAACCTTTGACAAATTTGAAGATGCAAACGGAAATTATAAAAACAACACAAACCCTTATGCTCCAGAATACACATATAATATTGGCGGAAAATACAGGCATCACACAGGATTGTTTGCAAGACTTGACCTGACAGGATGCGGCAAAATTTATTTTGACAAGGAAAATGAGCAGTCAAGGGATTCATACGAGCTTGTAAATGCAAAGATCGGATATGAAACGGAAAGATTTGACATTTATATTTATGGAGAAAACATTTTTGACAAGGAATACGACTCTGAGGGCTATTACGGAGGAATGTATACAATATACAGCGAACCTGGAGAAGTAGGAATGAAAGTTTCCTGCAGGTTTTAATGAAACCAGGAGCAATAGGCCAGTTTTAAATGGAAAGACTGCTGTATTGTATCTAAACCTCATTATAGCTTAAGCACCCGGACAGGAGATAAAAAATTATCTCCTGAAAATAGTGCATCTGCACCCAGGCTGGCTTTATTCAAAGTTTACAGGAAAACAGTTACAGAGCAGATGTTTGGAAAAAATTTTCAGTCCTTGAAGGAGAAGATTACAATGAAGAAAAAACTGCCGGATATATATCCGGAATTTAATTATTATGACCTGCCATATCTTCCGGTTCGCTGGGAGATTTTAAAAACTGCATTGAATCTTGGTGTTTTTGATAATCTTAAAGAACCATGCACTGCTTTAGAAATTGCAGACAAATTATCTCTTCATCCTCAAAACACATTACTTCTATTAAATGCACTTACTTCCCTTGGAATGCTGAACAAAAAAAACAAAATGTTTTCAAATACAAAGGACTCAGAGCTTTTTCTTACAAGTCATTCTGAAACCGGACTTGGAAGCTTTCTTTTATCCTGTGATGATTGGAACAGGCCGGTTTTAAATGACAGGATGATAAATCTTGTAAAAAACGGCCCCCCTTCTGATACTGATATGGTTTCTGAAAATTTATGGGCAGAAAATACAAGAAAGACTGTAAATTTCAGCCGTTGCGGCAGAGCCCAGAAAGTAGCCTCAATGCTTTCAAAGATTTCCTCTTTTTTTGAATGGAAAAAAATACTTGATCTTGGAGCAGGTTCAGGACTCATAGGAATAGCTCTTGCTCAGGCAAATGAAAATCTCGAATGTTTTCTTTATGATAAAAAGGCTGTCATTGATGTTGCAAAGGAAGTTGTGTGTGAATATTCCATGGAAGACCGTGTAAAAACAATTTGCGGTGATTATGAAAAAGATGAAATTGGAAGCGGATATGATGCAATAATTGCAAGCTATACATTTAATTTTTTTAAGGATGATCAAAAGCTTGGAAAAATTTTAGGTAAATGTCTTAAATCCTTAAATCCCGGTGGATATCTGATAGTATTGTCTGATTCCCTCACAAACGAAGAAACATCCCCTTCCAGATCAGTTTTAAGCTGGATTTCAACTTCGCTTATGGGACATGATTTTTCCTTTGATGAAAATATTCTGCCAGAGGCTTTAATTGATTCTGGTTTTGTTTGTGTAAGAACAAAAACTGTTTCAGATGAAATTATGTCTCCACATGGAACAGTTGATGTTCATTTAGCAAGAAAGTCAAAGAATTAAATAAAGGGGACAAATAATGAAACGCTCACCATTTATGCGTTTATGCACTATTGCAGGTTCAAAAAAAATATATCTTTTTGCGTCTGCCTTTTTTTCGGTTTTAAGTTCTGTTTTAACCCTTGCACCATATGTTGCTGTTTATATTATAATAACAAAAATACTTGAACCTGGTTTTGACAGTGAAGGCTATTCTTATATATTCAAGACAGGGTTACTGGCACTTTTGTGCACTGTTTTAAGATTTGTTTTTCTGTTTATTTCCATCATGCTTTCACATATAGCAGCCTTTAATATTTTGTATAATCTCCGGGTAAGTCTGACAAATCATCTTGGCAGGCTGAATATGGGTTTTTTTACAGGAAATCAGACAGGAAAAATAAAAAAGGTTTTATATGAAGATATTGAAGAAGTTGAAATCTTTGTTGCCCACCACATTCCAGATATTGTGTCAGGTTTTGCAATCCCTCTGATAATTATAGCCTATCTTTTTTCAGTTGATGTTTATATGGCACTTGTATCCCTTATTCCCCTGCCAATAGCATTTGTAATGCAGCAAAAGGCCTTTGACAAAAAAGGAATGGAAGAACGAAGAAAAAACTATCATGATGCACTTGAAAATCTAAATGGTACAATAGTTGAATATGTAAGGGGAATGCCAGTTGTAAAGGTTTTTAACTTTTCTGTTGAATCCTTTTCAAGGTTAAAGGATGCAGCAATGTCATACATGAAGTTTATAAAGGAAATAACCATAAACCAGGCCCCCCCATGGGCTGTTTTTGTAAGCATCACATCATCAGGCCTTTTTTTTATTATTCCATTTGGCTTTTATTTTTATATGAAAGGAATGATAAGTCTCTCTGTTTATCTTTTATTTCTGATGCTTGGTTCAGGCTATATGACTCCCTTATTCAGACTTGCAATGCTTGGGGGACAGCTTGGACATATTTTTGAAGGTGTTAAAAGAGCAGATGAAATCCTTGAAACTCCTCCTGTAAAAGAGCCTGAAGCCGGCAGACTTCCTTTTTGCCATGATATTGAATTTAAAAACGTATCCTTTGGTTATGGTGAAAAAAATGTTTTAGAAAATGTTTCATTTAAAACAGGAGAAGGTGAAATGTGCGCCCTTGTCGGACCAAGCGGAGCAGGGAAAACCACAATTGCCCATCTTGTTTTCAGAATGTGGGATATAAGTGAGGGTGAAATCCTCATAGGCGGTGTGAACATAAAGGACATTACAAGAAAGGATTTAATGGACTCAATAGGTGCTGTTTTTCAGGACACATTTATTTTCAGTGACACTGTTTATGAAAATATAACAATGGGTATGAAAAATGTATCTTTAAAAGATGTTGAAAAAGCTGCTGAAACCGCACAATGCCTTGGGTTTATAGAAAAACTTCCAAATGGTTTTGACACAATTATAGGCGAAGGCGGAGAAGTTCATTTAAGCGGAGGGGAAAAGCAGAGAATAGCACTTGCAAGAATAGCCCTTAAAAATCCGCCTATAATTATTCTTGATGAAGCAACAGCCTATACAGACGCGGAAAATGAAGCAAAAATTCAGGAAGCCTTTTCCAGCATAATAAAAGATAAAACAGTTCTGATTATTGCACACAGGCTTTCAACAATAGCAGATTCAGACCAGATACTTGTTGTTAAAAACGGCTCTGTTGAAGAAAGGGGAAAACATGATGAACTTATTTCCAACAAAGGAATTTATAATCAGATGTGGCAGGCTCATATTGATGCAAAGGGCTGGACAATAAGTGTTTAGGTGCTGAATAAAAAATCCTGGTTTTCCGCCAGCAATAGATAAGGGAGAAAAAAATGTTCAAGTCAATTAAAATAATCGGAGCTGATTTCAGAAAACTTGGAAGTACGGTTTTTCTGAATATAATTCATCTTATGCTTAAAGGCCTGCCATTTGGAATTTTATTTTTTGTGGTATCTGAACTAACAAAGCCCCGTGAGGAAATTGATAAGGTCAAGCTTTACTATATGTTTGCAGCAATGGGTATTTTTATGGCTGTAAATGTTTTTGTGGCAATAAAAGTCCATGTCATGGGATATATAAATTCATTTACAATCACAACTGAAGCAAGACTTAAACTTGGGGACCATTTAAGAAAACTTTCACTTGGTTTTTTTAAAAAGCGTGATCCAGGTGATATTTCATCCCTTCTTCTTCAGGACATGGCAAAGGTTGAAACAATATTCAGCCATTTTCTTATTGATTCCATTGCCTGCCTTGTTCTTCCTGTTTTAATGGCTTCATTTTTTTTTGCGGCAGATTTTCGTCTTGCAGGTATAATGGTTTTTTTTGTTTTTGCAGCAGTTCCAGCCCTTGCAGGAGCACAGAGAATTATTGATTCATTTGGAAAAAAACATATTGCCACAAGAAATAAGGTTGCATCAAGGCTCCTTGAATATCTTCAGGGAATAAAGGTTTTGATTGCCTATAATCTAACAGGCTCAAATTTTAAACGTCTTGAGAGCACCATGAAAACATTCTGCCGTGACAGTATTAAGCTTGAAGCAGCTGCAGGCGGCCCTGTAATGATTTATCTGTTTATCCTTGAATGTGGATTTATAAGTGTTCTTCTTTTTGGAGCCCATCTTTTTGTAAAAGGCGAAATTGCATTTGAAATTTTTCTTGCTTTTCTTGTTATTGGATACAAGTTCTTTGAACCTTTGATTAATTTTGGAATTTTTACTTCTGAAATGAAATATATGTCCCTTGCAGCTGCAAGAATTTCAAGGGTAATTGAGACAAAACCTTTAAAAGAACCGGAAAAGTGTGAAATTCCAGATAATTATGATATTGAATTTGAAAATGTATCCTTTGGCTATGATGATGAAAAAAAGGTATTAAAAAATATTTATGCCTGCTTTAAGGAAAATTCTGTAACAGCTCTTGTGGGTCCATCCGGAAGTGGGAAAACAACACTCACAAGTCTTATTGCCCGTTTCTGGGATGTCAAAAGCGGCAGCGTTAAAATCGGCGGAAAAGATATAAGAAATATTGAATATGAAAAACTCAACTCCATGCTAAGCATTGTTTTTCAGGACGTATATCTTTTTCAGGACACAATTTTCAACAACATAAAGGTAGGAAGAAAAAATGCTTCTGAAGAAGAAGTTTTCAATGCAGCTGAAAAAGCAGGCTGCCACGAATTTATAATGGAATTTGAAAACGGCTACCAGACAATGGCAGGGGAGGGAGGCGCAAGACTTTCAGGCGGCGAAAAACAAAGGATTTCCATTGCAAGGGCACTTTTAAAAGATGCTCCAATTGTTCTTTTAGATGAAGCAACAGCCTCTCTTGATCCTGAAAACGAGCTTGTTATCCAAAAAGCAATTGGTGAAATGGTAAAAAATAAAACTCTTATAATAATTGCACATAGACTGAAAACCATAAAAACTGCCCATCAGATTCTTGTTCTTGAAAAGGGAATGATTTCAGAAGCTGGAACCCATGGGGAACTTTTAAGAAATAATCTTTTATATTCAAGAATGTGGAAAGAACAGGAAAAATCAGGGGGATGGAAATTTAAGGATTTGTCGGAAAATGCTTTTATGGGTGAAAGGGCTTTGAATGAATAGGTTTTTATTATCGGCGGAAAAAGTCTAAAGATGTTTTTTAACTTTTTTATTATCACGTTTTTTGCGCCTCGGGCGTTTAAGTTTACTCACCAGGTTTGTAAAAAACGTGAAAGAATACTTTGCTAGCATAGTTTGAGATCGGTCTGAGTCTTCGTGCGTACAGAGTTTTTTTGACAGGCTAAAATCGGTTCAGGAAATATTTTAATAAAATTTAGCAGCTTATACGTACAGTATTTTGAGGATTAAATTTTGAATCTGACTTATCAATCTGTAAAAAATAAAGTTTTCGTTCAGCCTCTAATTTTTCTGAAAAAGAAAAGTGCAGCCCCCTGCAATAAAAAAACCAGGCCATACAATCAGGTCAGGAAGTCCTTTGCCAAGAAAAAGATCAATTAATACAACAAAAACAGGAATTACATAAATATAGCTCATTACCTTTCCAACTTCCATTTTAGCCGAGCAGTACTGAACAATGAAAAAAGTTGCAATTGTAGTAAGGAAAACAAGGTATAAAAGTCCTATTCCAAGTTCAAGTGGAAAGCTTTTCCAGTTGTATTCACAAATTTTTGGATAAGATACAATAAAAAGCATTATTGTTCCGGTAAAAAGAGTCCAGAAAGTTAAAACAGGAGTTTTTACAGATCCTGCAAATTTTTTTGAAAAAGGCGAAAAAAGTCCCATTGAAATACAGGCAAAAATAAAAATAATATCTCCTTTTCCAAAATTAAGGCTTAATATATTGTAAATATCTCCTTTTGATATGACCCACAAAGCACCGCACATTGCAAATAAAAGAATCACAGCCTTTTTGAACGACGTTTTTTCCCTTAAAAGCAAAAAACCGAAAAACGCCGAAAACATGGGAACAAGAGTGTAAATTATTCCTGTATTCAAGGGTGTTGTATATTTTAAGGCTTCAAACATTCCAATGAAATATATCACTAACACAAGTCCTATTGAAGAGTACTGTAAAAACTCTTTTAACTTAGGTTTTTTTACTCTGTAGTTTAAAAAAACGTAAATCCCGAAAAAAAATGATGCCAGAAAAAATCTTATGAAAATAAGGAGTGATGAGTCCATATAGTTTGTAATGGCATGGCCCACATTAAATGAACCTGCAACAAGAACTGCATATAAAGTCATTAGAAAATGGGGATTGAAAATATAGTTCACAAGACTGTTTTTTTTGTTTTCAGAGAATTTCAATAAAAGCCTCAATCCTTGTTCTGAGCTGTTCTGTATCTGAAATGGAATAATCCGTTTCAAGATGAATAAAAGGGATATTTAAACTTTTTTCCATGCAGTCTGCAACAGTTTTTGATTCAACATTGTATGGGTGACAGTTTAAAAGGCAGGCATCTATAACACCGTCGATTTTAAATTCCTCTGCAAGTTCAACAAGTCTATTAAGCCTGTTTTTATTGGGACTCATGCAGGCGCAGGGAGTGTTGAGATAAAACTCTGAAAGTGCCAAAACAGGATTTTCTGTTTCAGGGCACTGCCTGTCAAAACTTTTAAGTCCTGTGCAGTTTTCTAAAACAACAGCAATTCCTCCTGACTCTTCTGTAAGCTCAAGAATCTTGTCTGTGCCTATCCCCATGGGACACCCTGTGATTAAAATTCTTTTTCTCTTTTTAAGCTCTTTGTTTTCGTAACTTTCAAGTTTATTTAAAAGTTCTTCAAGAAGGGAGTTGTATTTTTCTGTGTCATAGGCATAATTTCTTGATTCCATGATAAGAAGAAGTTCTTTTCCCAAAAGAGGAGGAGAACTTTTTTTCATTAAAAGAGCAAGTTCCTTTAAAAGATATCTTCTTTTGTTCAAGAGCTTTATCTGGGAAACAATGTCTGAATCAGATATTTTGTTTCCTGTTTTTTCTTCAATAAGAGCTTTCAGCTTCAATACCTCATTTTCCCACATTCCAATGGCAAACCTGTCTGAAACACTGTATGGAAGCTGCATTACATGGGTGGGTATTATATCATCGAGAAGTTCAAACATTTTCTTTTTACCGTCGCAAGTGGTTTCACCAATTATAAAATCAGATGCTGCAAAATACGGACAGGTGTCTGTATATGCATATCCGAAACTTGATTTTATAAGAGGGCAGAGCGACATTGGCAAAACTTCTTCCGCAGCAGAAATGGGAATTTCGCTTTTTCCGCATAAACCAACAGGAATTGCACCTGCCGCGCGGATAATTTCTTCGGGAGCAAATGCACAGAAAACTCCTGCAATGATTTTGTTTTTTTCTTTTGCCTGCTCCAGTTTCAGTACTGCAGTTTCATTCAGTTTTTTAAAAGGCTCTAAAAGTGATTCAATATTCATAATATTTTTATTGTCCGATTTTTTTGTCAGAAGTTTTTGCATAAAAGGAAACAGCTGTAATTATAACTATTCCGTAAACAAATCTTGTCCATAAACCTTGTGCTCCCGCACTTACAAGTCCTGCTTCAATCATTGAAATGATTATGCTGCCGATAAAGGTTCCGTAAATTGTTCCCTTTCCCCCGAAAACGGAAGTTCCTCCAATAAATACAGAGGCAAATACAATAAGCATGAATCCTTCACCCTGGGTCGGCCACCAGTTTGCCATTTCAGAACATACAAGAACACCTGAAAATCCGCTGCAGACTCCCATGATTATAAAAACAAAGGTTTTTGTTCTGTTTACTGAAATTCCCATTATTCTTGCAGCATTTGCGTTGTCGCCTGTAAATCTTATTCTGTCTCCCAGAACATGGCTGTTTAAAATTAAAAGAAAAACAATGGTTAAAATTACAAGCCATACAAACTGCATGGGAATAAAATCTGCAATTCTTCCTGAAAGTATCTGATATCCGAAAGTATCTCTTATTCCGATAAGGCTTTTTGCAAGTCCCTGTGCAAGTAAAACAGTAAGTCCGCGTATAAAAAACTGGGTTCCAATTGTTGCAATTATTGAAGGGACTCCAATTTTTACAATTAAAAATGCGTTTAAAGCTCCGCAAAGTCCGCCTGTAAAAACTGCTGCTGCAACACTTAAAAACACGCTTCCCGTTTCAATGAATACAATGGAAAATACAAACCCCGAAGCTGCCATGACAGCAGGAAATGAAAGGTCCATTTCACCGCAGACAATTACAAGGGTAAGTCCAAGAGCCAGGACGGCTGTAAAAGGAATTGTTGACATGTATGCCGAATAAATTCCTGAAGAAAGAAAAGTTCTCGGGCTTAAAAACATGAAAAGACAAAGGAGCAAAATTAAAATCGAGGTGATTATAAGCTGGTGTCTGTACTTTAAAATAAAATTCATTTTATATTCCGGCATGGTCAATTAAAATCTTTGTAAGATTGTCAAGATCTGTGTCTGCTTTATTTATTATTGTGTCTGTCTTTCCCCTTGAAACAATCACAAATCTGTCTGCAACTTCAAAAACATGCCTTAAATTATGGGTTATAAGAATGCATGATTTTCCCTGATTTTTAATTTCTTTGATAAATGAAATTACTTTTTGAGATTCATTCTGGGCCAGGGCAGTTGTCGGTTCATCGAGTATGATTACTTCAGAGTCAAAATACATGGCACGACCTATGGAAAGACCCTGCCTTTCTCCTCCGGAAAGTGATGAAACAGGAGAATCCGGTGTGATTCCAACTCCTTTAAGGCCTAAATTTTTCTGAAGAATTTTAAGGGTTTCTTTTTTTTCAAATTTCTTGTCTATAAAACCAAGAAAATTTGTTTTATGTCTTCCCATGAAAAAATTCCGCCAGATTGCCTGGTTTTCTGCAAGGGATCTGTCCTGATGAACTGTTTCTATTCTGTTTTGTCTTGCAAGCTTTGGGCTGAACTTTTCAATTTTTTCTCCATTCAGATAAAAATTCCCTTTATCATGTGGAAAAACACCTGAAATGATTTTTACAAGAGTAGATTTTCCTGCTCCGTTATCTCCCAAGAGACCTACAATTTCATTTTTTTTTAAACTGAAATTCACGCCTTCAAGAGCATGGATTTTTCCAAAGCTTTTCCAGATGTTTTCAAGTCTTATAATTTCCATAATCTGATTTATAAAATACCTTATTTAAAGTTCACCGGAAGCTAATTAAATCTTCCGGTGAGAAAAATATTTACCTCAAACCTTTTTTTGCAAGAGGCTTGATTTTTTCAATTTCGCTTTTTCCGATGAATCCGCTTCCTGTATCAATTGAAAGGCCGGAAAATCCGAATTTTTTGGTCAGAACAATCTGTGTTACAGAAAGATATCCAAGTAAAAACGGCTGGGCGTCTCCAATCAGATCGACATATCCTTTTTCAATTGCCTCAGCTGTTGCAGGAGAAAGTGAAAAGCCTGCAACATTTATTTTGTCAGGTCCGATATTTGAAGCTCTTAAAAAGTTTTCCATCTGTGAAGTAAGAGCTCCGTGGTCAATTATCATTGCCTTAACATCTGGATTTGCTGAAACATATCCTGTTATTACAGGAGTTCCAAGTGATGAATCCTTGTCAATTTCAGGAGAAATTTCAAGATAATCGACTTTTATTCCCTTTTCCTCCAGAACCTCAATTATACCTTTGGCACGAAGTCCTCTTGTCTGAAGTCTTTTAAGACCCCATACAAAAACCTTGTCTCCTTTTTTGAGACCAAATCTTCTGATGGATTCTTTTGCCATGTTTTTTCCCTGATTGTAATTATCAGGGCCTATGTATCCAAACCCTTGTGAAAGATAGTTTTCCTGAAGAGATGGCAGCGGAGTGTCAACACAGGTTACAATTATTCCTTTTTTTTCTGCTTCTTCAATAAAAGGAGCATAGGCAGAGTCTCCGGGGTGTCCCATTACAACAATTCCGTCGGGATTTGCAGCAAGGGCTGTTTTAAAGTTTTCAATCATTTTTTCAGGAGACCAGTCAGAATACATGAATTTGATTTTTGCACCAAGATCAAATCCTGCCTGTTTCGCACCATTATATACAACAGTTCCGTAAGCTCCTCCTGCAGGACCTCCGGTGTCAAACCAGATTTCAATGTTTTCTCCTGTTCTTGTCATTTTTTCTGCATAAAGCGGTGCCGCAATTAAAATAAAAACAGTTAAAGCAAGAAATATTTTTTTCATTTTTTTCCCTTTCAGTTTTCACCTGCAATAAGAGCTGCTCCGTAAGCAACAACAATTTGCGGGTCTTTTGGAGTTGAAATTTTAAATCCGTTTTTTTCAAGAATCAGTTTGATGCATTTGTTTTTTGCAACCCCGCCAAGGAAAAAAATCTCATTTGACGGGGTAACTCTTTTAATCATTGAAACTGCTCGTTTTACAACTGAAACATGAACTCCCATTGCAATGTCTGATGGCTTTTCACCCCTTGCAAGAAGGGAGGTCACTTCAGATTCGGCAAAAACAGTACACATATTGCTTATTGTTATTTCTTTTTGAAAAGATACAGCATTTTCTCCGAATTCGTCGAGCCTGAATCCAAGAGAGTCTGCCATTATTTCAAGAAATTTTCCTGTTCCTGCAGCGCATCTGTCATTCATTTCAAACTTTGTTACTTTTCCGCTTTCATTTATTGATAAAGCCTTTACGTCCTGGCCTCCAATATCAAGGATTGCCCTGGCAGACGGAGTCATTTCATAGGCACCCCTTGCAGCCGCCTTTATTTCGGTTACAGTATCAGAATTGAAATGGTGCTCAAAAAGTGTTCTCCCATAACCAGTGGCAGTAATTTTGTCTGCCTTTATTCCTTCCATTATTTTTTTTGCATTGGATACAGGAGAAAAACCGGTTTTTGTAATTCTTGTATCAATAATTTCTTTATCTCTGGTAAGAACAAGAGCTATTGTTCTTGACCCGATATCTATTCCTGCACAAATCATGATAAACCAAAATTCCTTGAAAGTTTGCAGTTTAAAGTTGAACGGCTGCTGTATTTAAATCATTTCAACAAAGGCTTCTATTCTGGTCTGAAGCTGTCCCATGTCTTCCTGGCTGTAATCTGTTTCAATTTTAATTGCAGGAAGATTGTTTTTTTCTAGTTCCTTTTCAAGTGAAAAGGCCTCTATTGTATATGGCTGACAAAAATTAAGTCCGTAGAGTATTACTCCGTCAGCCTTATATTTTTTTGCCATTTCAAGGATATGGTCTTTTCTTTCCTTATTCGGGGTAAACACCGCACAGTCTATTTTGAAATATCTTTGTATTATGTTTTCTATTAAATCTGATCTGTTGTCTGAATTATTTTCAACAGGGTTTCTAAGTCCACGTTCTCCAATGCAGGATTCTTCTCCAACTATAACTGCATCAAGTGATTCAGTTATAAAGGGAACCTTCCAGTTTGGAACAGCCATGGGACATCCTGACATAAGAATTCTTTTTCTTTTTGAAGGATAGGCTGAATTTTCGGATTTTATTCTTTCTTCAAGCTCGTCGCAAAGCTTGTTTACTGAGTCTGTAAACCTTAAAGGATCATCATAAAATGAAATCTGATTTATTAAAAGGGCGTCAAGACCTGAAATGGGAAGAATTTTTTCCTGTCTTAAATTTTCAAGCCTGTATAAAGCCTTTCTCTTGTTATTTACAATTTCAATACCTTTTTTAAGGGAATCTGCAGTAATTTCATTTCCTGTGAGTTCTTCAAGTTTTTCTGCAAATCTTTTGATTTCTTTAGAAAAAAGTTCTTTTCCTGTGTTGTTTTTAATTTGTGGAAGATCCATTACATAAAAATCGTCAATCATTTCTGATAGTGTTTCATATGCTTTTTTCTTTCCGTCACAGGTGTTTTCTCCAACAACAAGATCTGCACATTCAAGATAGGGACATACTTTTCCAAGTTTGAATCCAATTGCAGATTTTACAAGTGAGCATGTGTTTCTTGGAATATAGTTCTCAACTTCTTCAAGTGCAAAGTCCGCTCCTGCACAAAGTCCTACACTTATTCCTCCTGCAGCAATAATAAGCTCTTCAGGAACAAAAACACAATATGAGCCTATTACTTTTTTACCTTCCTTTTTTGCATCGACAAGCTCTTTTATCCTGAGTCCGTGAACCTCGCTCATTACAAAATCAAAATATTCCATTGATTTCGGCCTGTTTTCCTGAGATAAATAAATATCTTTATATCCCTGATTCAAAACTTCAAGAAGTGCATTGTGTGCGTCAAGATCAAGGCCAAGCTCCTTCCACATATTATTGTAATCAGTGCTCATTTGTTCTCCTTATTGTTTTTTTATATCTAAGATGCACAAAGTATTAGGTTTTTATATTTTGAGTGTCAATTTGTTAAAATCTATTGGTTTTTAATTTTTTATCAGAAATTTCTATTGAAATTTCAACAATAACTATTCAGCTGAAATTTGAGAAGAAAAACAGTTTTCTTACGGATGCTGTATTTTTTCTGATTCGATTTAAACTGAAAAGTTACTTTCAGCTTTACTTTTTTAAAGTTAAAGTTTAATTTTCAAATATTTCATTTTTTGAAATATTTTTTAATCGAAAATTTATAAATTTAAAATATTAAAGGTTTAGAATGGAAAACTGGGACAAACTCCTTGATGAGCTTATAGATTACTGGGAGATCCTTTTTTATCAGCTTAAAGATGCTGATAATTCAGCCTGTCTGATTTTAAACTCGCGATTAAGCGAACAGGAGCTTAAAGTAATTATTTTTCTTGGGAAAAACGGGGAAGAAAGAATGAAGGACATAGCCGAGCATATGAATCTTGTCGTAAGCTCACTTACTTCCATTGCAGATAAGCTTGTTGAAAAAAAATATGTTGAAAGAAGAAGATCAAAATCTGACAGGAGAATAGTCAGGCTTTCACTGACAAAAAAAGGACAGAATTTTTTTTCTGAATTAAGGGAAATAAAAAAAACAAAAGGAAAGGAGATTTTAAGTCTTTTGAATGATGAGGATAAAAAAGTCTACGTGGAACTGATGAGAAAGATGGTTGAGAGGAGTAAAATGAACAAAAACACAAAGGCTGAACTATAATAAGGAGTATTTGATGGGAAAGATTAAAATTATTTTGGGATTGACTGTTTTTGCTTTTTTTGCCTCAGTCGTCATTTGTTTCGGGCAGCAGGAAAGACCTGCTCTTGTGAAAATTTCAAAATTAAAACAAGATTATGTTTCAGATTCGGTATCAATAACAGGAAATCTATATTTTGAAACAACAGGAAATATTTCGGCAGAACTGTCTGGTAAAGTGGAAGATGTTTTTTTCAATGAAGGAGATTATGTAAAAAAGGGAGACATGCTTTTAAAGGCAGATACGGTTCTTCTTGAAATCGAGCTGAAGATTGAAAAAGCTGAACTCCAGGCTCTAGAAACAAGAATGGAAAAGATCAAAAAGGATCTTGAAAGATACGAGGATCTTTTTAGAAATAATGCTGCAAGTGAAGCAGCATACGATGAAATAAAATTTTCATATGATGCTTACTTAAGCGAAAAAGAAGGAATGGCTGCAAAAATTGAAATGACAGAAATAAAAATTGAGAAAAGTTCTGTTTATTCTCCCTTTGACGGTTTGATTCTGGAAAAAAATATTGAAAAAGGTGCCTGGGTTCAGCCTGGTGCAGCAATATTCAGGATAGGAAAAAAGGATACCCTGAGCGTAAAAGTGCCTGTTTCGGAAAAATTTATCAGATTTTCAAAGGCAGGAGATCTGATAGATGTTTATCTGACAGCTGAACATAAAAACCTTAAAGGCAGGGTTATTGGGTTTATGCCCTATGCAGATCCAAAAACAAGAAATCTATATCTTAAAATAGGAATAGATTATGACGGGCCTGTAGCGGAAAACATGTCGTGTATTGCAAAAGTAAACTCTTCAGAAAAAAAAGAGGTTTTTCTTGTTTCAAGGGATGCACTCACAGGAGCAGGAGATAAAAGAACTTTGTTTGCGGCTGCTGATGGCAGGGCTGTGTCTGTGAATGTTGATGTCTTGGGATATATGGGTGAATATGCAACAGTTTTATCCCCTGAGCTGAAAAATGGGATGAGTGTTGTTGTTGAAGGAAACGAAAGGCTTGCTCCAGGGCAGAGCATTGAAATAATCGGAGAAAAATAATTTATGGATATAATAGAATATGCCATTAAAAAACCTGTATCAATTGCAGTGGGCGTATTGTTTGTGGTTCTTTTCGGAATAATAGGCCTGAACAGCCTTCCTGTCCAGCTGACGCCGGATGTGGAAGAACCCCAGATTACGGTCAGGACGTTCTGGGCCGGAGCAGCTCCAGCAGAAGTTGAGCAGGATATTATCGAGCTTCAGGAAGACAAGCTCAAAGGTCTTCAGAATCTGAACAAAATGGAAAGCTCCAGCTTCAGTGACTATGGTGAAATAAATCTTACCTTTGATATAGGAACAGATACAGATACTGCTCTTCTAAGGGTTTCAAACAAACTCGATGAAGTTTCAGGATATCCGGAAAACGTTGAAAAGCCTTCAATCGAAGCATCTGGTGCACAGAGTGAACCTGTGATCTGGATAATGATGAAAACCCTTCCTGAGAATAATCAGCATATCAATACATTCAGAACCTATTTTGAGGACGAGCTCAAGCAGAAAATAGAGAGAGTGAAGGGTGTAGGTTCTCTTTTTGTGGGCGGAGGTACTGAAAAAGAGCTTCAGATTGAAGTAGATCCTGAAAAGCTTGCAAAATATCATCTTACAATCGGACAGGTGATTGCAAGAATCCAGGGTGCAAACTCAACTGTTTCTGCCGGTAAAATCGGTATAGGGAAGAAAAATTACAGGATAAGAACCATAAGCAGATTTCAGAATCCTGAAGATGCTCTTGAAACCGTTCTTTATGACAATGGAACTGACAGGGTCAAACTAAAAAATGTGGGCAGGGCTTTTTTCGGCTATGAAAAAATAGATTTTTCAGTTCAGCAGAACGGTTCCGATGTAATAGCAATAGGAGTAAGAAAAGAACAGGGGGCAAACGTTGTCGAGCTTACAGAGCGTCTTAAAAAGGTTATTGATGAACTCAACGAAACAGAACTTTCAGGTAAAGGGCTTTTCTTTGACTGGGTATACGATGACGCTCCCTATATTCTGAATTCAATTGATATTGTGAAGAAAAACGTTCTTGTGGGTGCTCTTCTTGCCGTGGTAATTCTTTTTGTCTTTTTGAGAAGTACCAGTGCAACCCTTACAACTGCGGCAGCCATTCCCATATCTGTAATCGGAACATTTATTTTTCTCTGGGCAATGGGAAGAAACCTGAATGTTGTAAGTCTTGCAGGTATAGCCTTTGCCGTTGGAATGCTTGTTGATAACGCCATTGTATCACTTGAAAATATTGACCGACACAGAATGAGCGGTAAAAAGCCTTTTGATGCAGCCTATGAAGGCGCAAAGGAAGTGTGGGGTGCAATCCTTGCTTCAACTGCAACAACTGCTGCGGTATTTGTTCCTATTATTTTTATGAAGGATGAGGCAGGGCAGCTTTTTAAGGATATTGCAATAGCCATTACATTTTCAATTCTTATTTCGCTTGTTGTTTCAATTACAGTTATTCCCTCACTTTTGAACAAGCTTTATTCCTGGAGGGAAAAAAGAGGGAAATCAAGGCTTAACAGAAAAAATGAAAAAAAAGATCCCTTTGCCCTTTTTGGGAAAGGTTCTTCATTTTTTATAATGAAGCTATCTGAAATTTCACTTAAAAATACATTTACAAGGGTTTTTACAGTTGTTTTTCTTACAGCCTTTTCCATTGCAGTTGTTTATCTGCTCATACCAAAGGCTGAATACCTTCCCCAGGGAAACAGAAACCTTGTTTTAAGCCTTATTATTCCTCCTCCGGGTGCATCTGTTGAAAAAATGAATGAGCTTGGTGAATACATAAAAAATGAAACAAAGCCTTATTTTGAAAATGACTGGAAGGACGGAATCCCACAGATAAGTGATATCTGGTATGTGGGTACAGAAAATATAACACTTTTTGGGGGGGTAAGCGCCCATGAAACTGAAGCCTCAAAAATGGTTCCTCTTTTTATGAGAATTGTAAATTCCCTTCCTGATATGTTCGGGGTTTCATTCCAGGCTGGAATTTTCCAGTCTGACCTTGGAGGGGGGAGAACAATCGATATAAATCTCAAGGGAACAGACCTTAATGTTCTTACAGGCATAGGCGGTGCTTTTTATGGAAGCCTTATGCAGAATCTTCCCGGAATCCAGATCAGGCCTATCCCCTCTCTTGAGACTACATATCCTGAAGTTCATATAATTCCTGACAAGGAAAAACTTGCGGCAAGCGGATATACCGAGGCTGAACTTGGTCTTTATGTTGATATAATAATGGACGGAAGAAAAATTGATGAGTTCAGGCCGGAAGGAAAAAACCAGCTTGATCTTGTTCTTAAGTCTCCAAAATCAGGTTATGCCACACCTGAAGATGTAATAAACACCCAGATAGTGAACAAGGATGCAAATCTTATGAGAATCGGAGATGTGGCAGCCCTTGAATACTCCCTTGGAATGAACCAGATTAATCATCTTGAAAGAAAAAGAAATATAACACTTCAGATTACTCCTCCAGATGATCTGCCTATTCAGGAGGCAGTTTCAATTATTGAGGAAAAGATTGTAAACGATTTCAAGGCAAAGGGCATGCTTGAAAATATTGAAGTTGAAATTGGCGGAAACGCTTCCAAACTTAAAACTACAATATCTTCTCTCTCATGGAACTTTATTCTTGCGGTAGTAATTATTTATCTTCTGATGTCTGCTTTGTTCGAGAATTTTTTCTATCCCCTTATAATTCTTTTTACTGTTCCACTTGCAGGTGCAGGAGGGTTTATCGGTTTAAGGCTTGTTGATGCCTTTGTTGCTCCCCAGCCCCTTGACATTCTTGCAATGCTTGGGTTTATTATCCTTGTGGGAACTGTTGTAAACAATGCAATTCTTGTTGTTCATCAGTCTTTGAACAACCTGAGATACAATAAAATGGGGCATATGGAAGCCATAAAAGAATCTGTGTCTACAAGGATCAGACCCATTTTCATGAGTACAACAACAACCCTTTTCGGAATGCTTCCTCTTGTGCTTTCAACAGGTGCAGGAAGCGAGCTTTACAGGGGACTTGGAAGTATTCTTCTGGGAGGGCTTGCTGTTTCTACCTTGTTTACCCTTTTTGTAATACCGGCGCTTCTTGCCTTTGCAATCAAAATGGAGGTTTTAACCAATGATTAAATTTAAAAAATGCCTGCTGCTTTTATCCTTGCTCTTTGTTTTTCCTTTTTCTACATACTGCAAAGAGGTAACAATTCTTGACATGTACAAGGCTGCGGTTGAAAACAGGGAAGTTGTCAAATCATACAGACTTGCTTTAGAGCAGGCAAAACTTGAACAGAAAATTCAAAAGGGTGATTATCTTCCTTCCCTTGATGCTTCTTACAAGGCAAACAAGCTTGATGAATCATCTTTGCTTGAAAATGAGGAAAACAGCGAATTTGCAGTTTCCCTGACCCAGAATCTATTTAATGGATTCAAGGATAAACTTGAACTTGCTATAGCAGACCTTGATTTAAAGACATCTGATTTTGAACTTTCAGGCCTTAAACATGATATAGGTCTTGATGTGGCTCTTAAAGTTCTTCAGGTTTACCAGGCAGAAGCAAGAAGGCATGTTGCAATGGACGCCTTCAAGGCGTATTCCGAACGTTATGAGAATATCCAGCTTAAATATAATGTAGGAGTTGCTAAAAAAAGAGATGTTTTAACTGTGAAGGTTGAAAAAGACGATGCCGAACAAAGTCTTATCAAGGCTGAAAATGAAGTTGAAAAGACTATTAACAGCCTTAACAGGGTAACAGGTCTTTCCCTGAAATTCAGTGACATAGATTTTTCTGAATTTGAAACTCTTCCTGTTTTTTCACCTCTGGAAGAGTATAAAAGCACAATGCTTTCAAACAGAACAGATTTCAAAATCTTAAAGACAGGACTTGAAAAGGCAGAAAATACCAAAGAGCTTGCAAAAGCATCTTTTTATCCTAAAATTGATCTTGTTTTAATGCAGAGATATTATTCCGATGAATATTTTGCATTTGATTCTGATACAAAGGAAGATGAAACAAGGATTCAGCTTAAACTGGGAATAAACCTTTTTGATGGAATGAAGAAGTATAAAAATATTGACAAGGCTGAACTCGAAACAGAAAAAATCAGATATTCAATTGCTGAACTTGAAGATGAACTTACAAATGAGCTGAGTAATCTACTTATTGATGCAAGGACAGCTGAGAAAAATCTTTTTGTTGCACGGGAAGGTATAAGGGAAGCAGAGGAAAATCTTAGAATAACTGAACTTTCATTTGAAAAGGGAGTTGCAACTGCAACAGATGTTCTTGATTCAATTTATTATCTTTCCAGGGCAAGAAACAATGAAATAACTGCCAAGGCAAATATTTTCATGACTCTGTTTTATATAAAAAGACTTGTTGTAGACTATCCAGCAATATAAGTTACCCTATTATTCCTGCCGGTTCGAATATAAGGCCTGAGCCGGCAGATTATCAAAAATAGCCAGTATTCAGCCGTTAACCGGTAAAACTGTTGGGGAGTTTGTGTCGGGAAATCAGGCTTAAGTAAGAATTATACTCAGAAAGAATCCCCAAGCCATTTATATTTAAACTGAACAGTCACAAAAATATTGCATTTTTCAATTATTTCTTTTCCAAAAATATTTAAATTTTTTTTGTTACCTAATGATAATTGTGGTTTAATTGGTTATTAAATTGGAATTCTGGCTGTTTTGGTTCAGCTGAACTGCCTGGTCAACTGTGATGAAAATATTTTAAGAATCAAATTTTCTACCAGACTTTTTATCTTATGGGAAATAAGGGTAAAGGTATATGAAAACAGGAAGTTTTGAACAGGAATTTTTCAGGAATATAGATGATGTCAAGTCAATTGTTTCTGCGGCAACTGAAGTAGCAGTAATCGCTTTTGATAAAAAAGGACTCATAACTCTTTTTAACAGCGGAGCACAGAAAATGCTCGGCTATGAAGCAAATGAGCTTGTGGGGAAAAAAACTGCTGAAATAATTCATCTTGATGATGAGATTGAAAAGAGAAGCAGAGAGCTTTCCAATATCCTTGGAAGGGAGGTAAAAGGTCTTGCGGTTCTTTTTGAAATCCCCCTTGAAAAAGGTTTTGAGCAAAGAGAGTGGACATATTCAAGAAAAGATAAATCAAAACTTCAGGTATCTGTTTCTGTTACCCCAATTTATGAAGAAAACAACAGGCTTAAAGGTTTTCTTTCCATTGCCGTTGATATTTCAAAAAGAAAAGAATTTGAGGCAGCTCTCAAGAGAAATGAGAAAACAATAAGAGATGTTGCAGATAATATTCCAGGTGTTCTTTTTCAGTTTTACTACAAAAACAGAAATGAGATGGGATTTCACTATCTGAGTCCAAGAACCATGGAGGTTTTCGGACTTGATTCTGATAAGGAAAAATTTACCAATAGTTTTATGGAAAATATTGATCCTTCTTATTTTGACAGTTTTTTGGAATCAATTGTAGAAGCTCTGAAACAAAGAAAACGATGGTTCTTTGAAGGAAAGTTCCTCAAAAATAAAACCGAAGAAAGATGGTTTCAGGGAAGGGCTCTTCCAACCCAGTATACAGACGAATATATTTATAACGGTGTGCTTCTTGATATTACTCCCTCAAAAAAAGCGGAAGAAAAACTGAAGGAAAGCGAAGAAAGGTTCAGTCTGCTTTTAAGGGCTTCCTTTGGAGGAATCGGCATACATGACAAGGGTGTAATTGTTGACTGCAATATGGGGCTGTCTGAAATTACAGGATATTCAAGGGAGGAGCTTATCGGAATGGACGGTCTTAAACTTGTTGCAGAAGAATCAAGACCTCTTGTAATGAAGAATATAAGTACCGGGTTTTCTTCAACCTATGATGTTGTTGGAATGAGAAAGGATGGAACATATTATCCTGTTGAAATAAGAGGCAAAAATATTCCCTACCACGGAAGAACGGTAAGGGTTACGGAATTCAGGGATATTGCAGAGAGAAAAAAAATTGAGCATTCAATCAGGGAGTCTGAAGAAAATCTGAGGGCAACACTTAATTCAATCGGAGAAGGAGTTATTGCCGCTGATAAAAAAGGATTTATAACAAGGATGAATCCCACCGCAGAAAAAATTACCGGTTTTTCAACCAGTGAAGCAGTGGGGAAAAGTATTTGTGATATTATAAAATGTCTTGATGAAAAGGGTGAAATTATAAAAAAAGATCCTGCTGAACTTATAATGTCAATTGGCGAAACTCTTATTATATCCGAGTGCAGAGCCATATTATCAAAAGATGGGGCAATAACCCAGGCTTCATGTTCAGGTTCTCCAATAAGAGATCTGGACCAAAATATCACAGGTATAGTGATTGTAATACGAGATATTTCCGAAGAGTCAAAGCTTTACAAACAGCTTCAGCAGAGCAGAAAACTTGAGGCCATTGGGCAGCTGGCCGGAGGAATAGCCCATGATTTCAATAATATGCTGAGTGGAATAATGGGTTCTGCAGAGCTTATGTCAAATTTTTATCCAGATGATCCAAAGCTTTCAAAATATTGTAAAATAATCACAGATGCAGCTTCCAGGGCAGGCTCTCTAACATCAAAGCTTCTGGCCTTTGCAAGAAAAAGCAGTATTGTGTCATCAAAGGTTGATCTCCATATACTGGTAAAGGATGCTGTTTCTCTATTAAAGAGAAGTGTTGACAAAAAAATCATTATAAAAGCTGAGCTGAATGCTTCAAGATCCATAGTTAAGGGTGATTCTTCCCAGCTTGAAAATATTTTTCTAAATCTTGGAATAAATTCATCCCATGCAATGCCAGATGGCGGAGAACTTGTTTTTACAAGCAGGCTGATAGAACTTGATGAAAAATATTGTATTATAAGTCCTTTTGACCTTACACCAGGCCGATATATTGAAGTTGAAGTAAGGGATACGGGGACAGGAATTGACCATGAAAACCTTGAGAAGATTTTTGATCCTTATTTTACTACCAAGGAAAACGGAAGAGGGACAGGTCTTGGACTTGCGGCTGTATATGGAATTGTTCAGCAGCACAAAGGAGCTGTCTCAGTATACAGTGAAAAAGGTGCTGGTACTGTTTTTCATATTTATCTTCCCATTGCATCGGGAAGCTCTTCAATAGATGAAAATCATAAAACAGAGTATTTTTTTGGTCAGGGTAAAATCCTTGTTATTGATGATGAAGAAATAATAAGGAATGTTGCTAAAAGTCTTCTTGAAAGTCTTGGGTACGAAGTTGTAACTGCTGAAAACGGAAGAAAGGGACTTGAAATATTTATAGATCACCATGAAACAATAGACCTTGTGATTCTTGACATGATAATGCCTGAGATGAATGGAAGGGAATGCTTTGAGGAAATGAAGAAAATATCTGGTGATGTAAAGGTTGTTCTGGCTTCAGGTTTTTCAAGGGATGAAGATATTAATGAACTGAAAAATCAGGGGCTGATGGGATTTTTGAGAAAACCTTTTCACTCTGCAGAGCTTAGCAGGCTTATAAAGGATATTGTCTCCAAAAATTAAACCTGCCTGTAAATCTGTACGGCAGGTTTAATATTCATCATTTATTTCAGTGCATGCTCGTAAAGTCTGTTTATATGCTCCCAGTTTATTATTTCAAAAAATGCCTTTATGTACTCAGGCCTTTTATTTTGATATTTGAGGTAATATGCATGTTCCCACACATCCAGCCCAAGTATTGGAGTTTTTCCAACTGTTACAGGGTTATCCTGGTTTGGAGTTGAAATTATTTCAAGCCTTTCTTCGTTAAGAACAAGCCATGCCCATCCGCTTCCAAATCTTTTTGCTGCTGCATCAGCAAATTTTTCTTTGAAGCTGTCAAATGTATTGAACTCTTTTTTTATAGCTTCAATAACCTTTCCCTGTGCAGGGACATTTTTTTTCAGCATTGGCCAGAATAAAGAGTGGTTATAGTGTCCTCCACCATGATTTCTTACTGCTTCTCTTATTTCTTCTGGAATATTTTTAAGATTTTCCAGCAGTTCTTTTACTGTTTTTGTTTTTAGCCCATCGTGATTTTCAAGTGCCTGGTTTAATTTATCAATATATGCCTGATGATGTTTTGTATGGTGAATTTCCATTGTTTTTGCATCAATAAAAGGCTCAAGAGCATCATAAGTATATTCTAAATCAGGAAGTATATGCTTCATTATATCCTCCGTTTTGATTTTTTTGATTTAATCCTTAAAAAATTAAAGGATTAAGTTATTAATTGAAGTGAGCAATACTTTTATTTTATCTCAACTTCTGTATGTAAGTAAAATAATGGCTTGCCGTGTTATGTCAATCAAAAAAAATTAGAAATATTTAACTTTGTGAACGGGATTAGCAGAAATACAAGGTTTTGTTTATCCACAAAATAGAAAAGGACGGCTCTTATGGCCGTCCTTTCGGGAGAGGAGAAAAACCGGGTTGGTTTAACTTAAGGGTAATTTTTTCTAACCTGTTATTTAATTGTCTATAAGGAGGAGAACTTTATTTTACTGGTTGTAGGAAACTCCCATAAATCCACCGCATCCGCCATTGCCTTTGAATTTATGGTGTCTTTTGCCTGGAGCCATTCTGCAGTCAGCATAGCCTGGCACTATTTCATTTATTCTTTCCATATGTGCCAGTCTTTTTTCAGACATTTGTTTTCCAAGGTTGAATATTTCAGTTCTTAGAGACTTTACTTTTTCAGCATTTGTATTTTCATTGGCAAATTCCTGCTCAAGAGCCATTTTCTTATTAAAAATTTCTGTTCTTAATGCCTTTGTTTCATTAAAAAATTTTGATTTTTCTGCCTTGAGTGCAATTTGTTCTTCCTGTGTCAGGTTATTGAAACAGCTGTATGGATTATCGCACATCTGTCCTTTCCCCATTCCTGGTCCCATTGAATATGCCGATGAGATCACAATCAAGGAGAGAAAACCTGCAATTGCTATTATTGATATTTTTTGTTTCATTTTTGTTCCTCCGTAATTAATTTTGATTTCTTTAATTCAATATGCGTGCCAGTTTTGATGAGAAATGCTTATGTATGGATTTTGTTTTTATTGGTTTTATTATATTTTGTATTTATTTCAAGCTGTTGTATCTGGTGGATGTTTTTTTGTCTAAAAAAGAAAAAATTTAAGATTGATACATAAATCCGGCTGTTTTTTTGTTGAGAAAAGAACATTTTTCTTTGAAGGTAATTTGGTTACATGGTATGTGTGTAAAAAATATCCACCAGGGTAATAATTACCCTGCTCTGTTTTTTTATAAACTTCTTGCAAAGGTTGTTTAAATCTGTTTTTTAGATTTAGTGTTTTATATCATTTGATCAGCTCTGGAGGTTTTTCTCTCAGCAGCTAATTAACCTGAATCTGATTTTTAAAAAGGTCATTCATGAATAGATTAAAAGGACTAAAAAATAATTATCCAAAACCTCAAAGGCTTTCATTTCCAAAGGATGAAGAGGAAACTGGCTGGCTTTCTGATCTTCTTGATTCATATTATACAGCAGACAGGGGTATTTTTGAACTTATCCTCAAGGAAGAGAGAAAAGGCAGAAGACTTGCATGTGCAAGAGGCTGTTCGACCTGCTGCTCAACCCATGTTACAATTCCCGTATACCCCATGGAGATTCTTGGAATTTACTGGTATGTTCTTTTAAAGCTTGAAAAAGATATGCAGAAAATTTTAAAAGAAAGACTTATAAATCATAAAGATAATGATGGATGTCCTTTTTTGATAGATGGAGCATGTTTTATTCACCCAATGCGTCCACTTGCTTGCAGGCATTTCAATGTTTTCAATACCCCCTGTGCTCCGGGCGAAGATCCTTACTACACCAGAAGAAAAGATGTGCTTACCCCTGATGAATCAACAAAGAACAAGGCCCTTGCCTGTCTTTTGTCAATTCACAATATTAATGACAGGAAAGAAAAAAAAGAGTTTGTGAGAACAGGACAAATTCACACCCTTGCAAAAAACCTTCAGGAGATTGAATGGATAAGGCTTGGAGAAAGAATTGAGTGATTTGCGGCTGAAGGAAAACGGTCTTTTTTTTGCGCATTTCTAAAGTCAGATTCAAAATTTAATAGTCAAGATATTCATGTATTCTCAAAGGAAGTTTTTTATCTTTTGGAACTGAAAAAAATTCTTGTTTACGGGTAACTATTCAGCTTAAAAACTGAGAAAAAGCCGTTCTAATTTGAACTGAACAGTTAAGTTTTCGGCCAGTCACTGATTTTTTATACTTTTAAAATTATTAAAAAAAATATATAAATAAAGTTAAACACTGTTCTTTTTTCCTCACACACGCTGCAGTCATCCAAAAATTATGATTTTTGTTTTTTTGCAGGTTTCAAATCAGGTCAGATTAATTTTTGAATTTTTCTGTAAATATTTAAATCTGGATAAATCGGAAACAAAAACATGTTTTTGTCCGGCAATGACACATAAAATTTGTAATACAATATGCTTTTCTGAGTGCTGCAGTTTTTTTCATTATTATTTATTCTTTGTTTTAAAAATTTAATACCTGCTTTTATGTCTTAAAATTTGTTTTATCCTGTCAACTTAATTAAAGGAGAAAAAAATGAAATTTAAACTATCTGCTTTGCTGGCTTCTTTATTCCTTGTTTTTTCATTCAGTGTATCTGCAAGGGATTTAAATACTGTATGTGATATCTGGCCCCCCTATCAGATTAAAGATGGCGGCAATCTCACAGGCTACAGTGTTGAGCTTGTAAGGGCTGTTTCCGGAAAAATGAGTGTTCAGAATTTGTCTATAAAGGATTACCCATGGAAAAGAGCGCTTCACATGGTTACTACAGGAGAAGTTGATGCTCTTTTTTCTGCTAACTACTCAAAGGAAAGGGAAGAGTTTGCCTTTTATCCAAAGGAGCCTCTCATAGTTTCTCCATGGGTTGTATGGGTAAAAGAGGGATCAGGAATAGATTTTAAGACTTTTGATGATCTGGCTGGATTAAACTGCGGTGTTGTAAGGGGATATTCATATACACCAGAATTCTGGGATTTTTTAAAGACAAAGGGGCGTTTTTCAGAAGTTGCAGATGATGAGACAAACTTCAAGAAACTTAATGTGGACAGGGTAGATTATACTGTATCCGAGCTGGGAAACGGGTATCAGATAATCAACAAGCTTGGTATTAAAGGTCTTGTTCCTATTTTGCATACACCAATTAAGGAAGACGGTCTTTATATCATGTTCAACAAGGACAGAATTTCACAGGATTTTGTTGATGAGTTTTCAAAAGCACTTGAAGACTTTAAAAAAACAATGGAATTTCAGCAGCTTTATAATAACTATTTCAAATAAACTGAAACAGGTTTTTGTTGTTTTTTTAAATTGATATTATGCAAAGGAATAAAAACAGGCTGTAAAAAATTTACGGCCTGTTTTTTTACTTTGAAGCTTTTCAAAACTCATTTTCTAAATTGATCAGCTTAGTTTTATTTGTATAAAGTACTTGAAAAAATTGGGTATGGAGAGTATTTCTGAAAATTGTTTTTTTAAATGTTTTTAAAGATATTTATAGAGTGATTTTTTGAAGGTCTGTGTCTGATGAAATTTTAACTGATAAAGGCTGGATCTTTGGTCTGAGGAAAAAATTTTCTTTTTGGCCAGTCATTAATTTGTTATTGGCCGGCAAAAATATTTTTTTATTAATTTCAGGTTAAAAAAATAACCTTCAGGGTACTAAACTATTTTGAGGATTAAATTTTGAATTAAGGCTGAAGTGAAACAGGTTTTTTGCAGCTGTTAATTCGATTCCATGCATAACTTGGCTGTTAAACGATAGAAAGGGGTTTGGGTTGAAGTCAAAGCTTCCTCTGATAACCGAAATACTGGATTCAAATAGAATAAAATATAGTAATGATTGTGCTCTTGTAGAAATTGATCCAGGTAAAAATTCAAGAAAAACCCTTACCTGGGAAGAGTTTTCTTCCTTTTCAGGAAGGGTTGCGTCTAATCTAATGATAAATGGAATTAAAAAAGGCGATTGTGTTGTACATCTCATGATGAATTGCCTTGAATGGCTGCCTGTGTATTTCGGAATTTTAAAAACAGGCGGTCTTGCTGTTCCCATAAATTTCAGATTCATGGCTCAGACAATTAAAAACTGCATAAACCTTGTTGAGGCAAAAGCTGTTTTTTTTGATGAAACATTTATTGGAAGATTGGATGAAATTTATGATGATCTGAAAGAACAAAATATTTTATTTGTTTTTACAGGCTCCAAGGAAATTATGCCTTTTTATGGAGTGCATATTTCTGATTTTTTATCTGCTGATGAAAAAAAGGATCTGGTTGACTCAATTGAAATTAAGCCTGAAGATGATGCTGCAATGTATTTTACTTCCGGAACTACAGGTGATCCAAAGGCTGTTCTTCTTACCCATGATAATCTTTCCTATGCCTGCGAAGTAGAGCATAAACATCACAGTCAGACACATGAGGATGTTTTTTTATGCATACCTCCGCTTTATCACACCGGAGCAAAAATGCACTGGTTTGGAAGTCTTAAATCCGGGGGTAAGGGTGTTGTTCTCAAGGGAACCAAACCCCGGGATATTATTGAGGCAGTTTCAAGAGAATCTGTTTCCATAGTCTGGCTTCTTGTTCCCTGGGCCCATGATATTCTTGTGGCAATTGAAAATAAGGAACTTGATATAAAAGACTATGATCTTTCCAGGTGGCGTCTTATGCATATGGGTGCCCAGCCTGTGCCGGAAAGCCTCATAAGAAAATGGGAGGCTGTATTCCCTCACCATGAATATGATACAAATTACGGTCTTACAGAAGCCTCAGGTCCTGGCTGTGTGCATCTTGGAATGGACAATCTTGATAAGATCGGATCCATTGGGATTCCTGGCTATGGATGGAAATTTCAGATTGTTTACAGAAATATGGAACCTGTTCCAAGGGGTGAACCGGGAGAGCTCATAGTAAAGGGGCGGGGGGTAATGAAGGAATATTATAAAAACCGTGAAGCTACTGAAAAAACAATTAAAGACGGCTGGCTTAGAACCGGAGATATTGCAAGGGTTGATAAAGATGGTTTTATCTGGCTTCTTGACCGTAAAAAAGACGTAATAATTACAGGAGGAGAAAATATTTTTCCTGCTGAAATTGAGGATTTTATTTTATCTCATCCCAAAGTTCATGATGTTGCAGTAATTGGAACTCCTGACAAAAGGCTTGGAGAACTAGTTACTGCAATTGTCCAGCCTAAAAAAGGAAATGATATTTCAGAAGAGGAAATTATTGAGTTCTGCAGTAAAATACCAAGATACAGAAGGCCAAGAATTGTTCACTTTGACTATGTTCCGAGAAATCCCACAGGAAAAATTGAAAAGCCAAAATTAAGGAAAAAATTTACAGGAATTTATTCAAGCTTTAAAAGAGATTTTAATGATTATTAAATTTAAGTAAAGTATATTTCTTCAGCAAAAAGCCGTGTTTCACATTGAAATGAAATACGGCTTAATTGTGCTATTTTATTTGTAACTGTTCAGTTCAATTTAGAACGGCTTTTTCTCAGTGTTTAAGCTTAATATTACCTTTTATTTTTTCCATTTGAATTCACTGATATTTGTAGCCTTCAGACCGTCATCTGTATCTTCTATGTCAAATTCGAGAATTACCTTCTGATGCTTGAGATGGGCAACATAGGCAGTGTCAGTCGTTGGTCTGTCGTCTTTTAACACATCTTTTATATGGCAGAATATGTCATGCCTTGAATCATGGAGTCCAAGTCCTGTTCTCATGGTTATGAAGCCAAAACCCCTTTCTTCATTAAAGGCATGCATTATTCCTCTGTTTCTTCCCTGATCATCGTTTCCAATGAGACCGGGGATTAAAAATCCGGAAAAGTGATTGTCAACTTCTCTTACAAGGTCATTGCTTGTGTTTGCAAAAGACAGGAGATCAACTCTTTTGCCCCGATTCTGAAGTGCACGTACAAGTCTTAAAAAATCTCCGTCACCGCTGCCAAGAAGAATATAGTCAAGGTTATCGGACTGAAGCAGTGCGTCTACTGCAAGATCAAGGTCTGCATTTGCCTTTACAACCAGTTCACCAGCAGAATCAACGTAACGCCTGACTTCCTTTAAAACAAGATGAAATCCAGTCCTTCTTATGGCATCGCGGTAATTTTCATTTCTGATTCTGTACTGATGATCCTGCATTTCTCTGTCAACGTCAATTGCAAGGTAGGCGTTGGCCCTTAACATTCTTGTTCCTTGAGCTTCTACAAGGTCTTTTATTATTTCATATCTTATGCCCCATCCGCCGTTTCTGCTTAAGTTCTCGGCATCAAGGAAAATTCCAGCTTTAAGCATTTTTAACTACCTTTTCATTTAATCCGCATCAGCGGTAAGTTTTGTTATAAGTTCTTTTTCCATGGGAAATTTTTTTAAGAGCTTGATTTTATCCGGTTCTTCATAATCTGAAAAATCAAAACCCGGAGACATTGTTGTTCCCATGAGAGCATAACTGCCTCCCTCCAAAAGAGTTGAGCCCTGCCAGGTATTTGCAGGTACAGTAAACTGTGGAATTTCATTTTTTTCTAATCGGTTTCCTAAAATAATTTTTTTTAACTTATCATCAGGATAAATTAAAAGCATAAGTACCGGGTCTCCCGAGTAAAAGTGGTAAATCTCATCTGATTTCAGTCTGTGCAGTCTTGATTTTGTATCTTGGTTTAAAAGATAATAAATGGCGGTTTTTAAAACTTTGTCATTACAATAATCATTTTTCAAAAACTCTTTTTTAATTATCCGGGAAGACCTGTATGTCTGATAATAATATCCTCCTTCCTTTTCAAGCGGTACAAGTTTTAATTTTTTTATTATAAAGTCAGAGTCCATACAATCAAATCCTTATATTTTTTTTACTCGTCCTTTTCAAGTGGAAGATAAATAAAAAATGATGTTCCTTTTTTTTCTTCAGATTCCAGTTTGATTTTTCCGCTGTGCTTTTTTACAAGGTCGTAAACAACGTGCAGTCCAAGTCCTGTTCCCTGTCCAACCGGCTTGGTTGAGAAAAAAGGATCAAATATTTTATCCCTGATATTGGCAGGTATACCGTCTCCAGTATCTGATATTTTTATTACACAATAATTGTTTTCAATAAATGTCCTGATTGTGATTGTTCCTGTTTTTTGTATTGCCTGGGCTGAGTTTATTATTAAATTCGTGAGAATCTGATTAATTCTCTGGGGATAGCATCTGATTTTTGGAAGTTTGCCATATTCCTTTACAATATTGGCTTTATATTTGATTTCATTGTGAATTACATTAAGTGTGGAGTCTATGCACTGGTGAATGTCAACTGGAATTTTTTCTGTTGTCTCTCTGTGTGCAAAAAATTTGAGATCGGCAATTATTGAGAGAATTCTATCTATACCTTCTTTTGTTTCATCGAAGATGCATTGAATATCATTTTTTATAAATTCAAAATCCATTTCTTTTTTCAGGGTGTGAATTTTTTTTATATAATCTTCAAATTTTTCAGCCTTGGCAGATTCAAGTTTTTCATAGTACCTGAGAAGTTTTATAATTTCTTGTGCATATTGCTGAAGTGTTGAAAAATTTGTTTTAATGAATCCAAGAGGATTGTTGATTTCATGGGCAATACCTGCAGAAAGCTGTCCTATTGATGCCATTTTTTCTGACTGAACAAGCTGAGACTGTGCTGTTTTAAGTCTTCTAACAGTACTTTCAAGATTCTGGGTTTTTTCAAGTATTATTGATTCCAGATTCCTGTTATATTCATAAAGATTTTTTTCAGCAGTTTTTCTTTTGAAAATTTCATTCTGGAGCTGATTGTTTTTTTGCCTGATGATTTTTTGTCTTGTAATTTCCTCGTCAACTTTAACTTTTAAGCCGATATTTTTTGAATTAAGCCTCCACCAGAAAAAAAGACCAAGTACAGCACCCGTTAAAAGAATCAGCATGGAAAAAATAATAAGGGCAGGGGACTGCTCTTTGAAATGTTTTTCAGGTATAATCTGGACAAGATAAAAATCAGAATCCGACAGTTTTGCCCCAAAAAACTTTATTAATCCCCGTTTGAAGATTTTCATCTTAAGTCCCTGAAAATCTGGTTTTGAAAGATTTGCCTTAAAAAGATGGAGGTTTTCTTTTAAAATGGAAAATAATTCATAATTTTTTTCAGAGGCTACAGCAACTTCCCCATTTGCATAAAAAAGTATTGTTGCAGATCCTGGGTTGTGGAATGAAGCCAGGAAGTTTTTTTCAATAAGGTCTTTTTTTAGCCATGCATAAATGTCACCCCTGAATTCACCTTTAAAAAATACAGGTGTTTTCATAATAAAAAAGTTCTCAAAGGATACAATTGATCTTTCAGCAAAAATCACTTTCTTTAAAAGGCATTTATTTTTTTGCTCAATGTTTTTTTCGTTTGTATCAATTATGCAGTCACCTTCCTTGTTTGTGAGCTGAATTCTTGAATATATTGGAGACTTGTTGAAATCTTTTTTTGCGATAAGCCATAAAAATCTGTCTTTAATTGCACTTAGACTTGTTTGAAGGCCGTATTTAAGGCTCATTCCAAGTGCTTTATTCTCATAGTATGCAGTTAAATATCTTGACGATATTAGCTCATTAAGATCGTTTTTTCTTTCTGCAAGAAAATAGTTTAATGCAACGGCTGTTTTTTCGAGTTCTTTCTGGCTCTGGAGATCCTTTGTTTTATTCAGTTCCCGGTATGTTGTGTACTGAAATGTGATTGTCATTCCCATAAAAAGGGAAAGAAGAAGTGTAAAGGCAGCTGCCGAAGCATTTTTAAAAAAAGTTAGTTTGCCTGGTTTATATTGTGTTAGTTCGGATTCCATTAAATAAGATCCTGACTTTAACTGATTGAAAATTTAAAATAATTGATTAAAAAGCAGTGTCTGAAATAAAAATTTGATTTTAAAGAGTACTTTTTTTTTGTTTAACAGGTCAAATTTTTTATTAAAATATGTAACTATTTAGCTGAAAAAAGAAAAAAAAGCCAGTTTAAGGAAAGATAAGGATGCTGGATTTTTTCTGAGCAGATTTCAGGAGATAATTTTTTTATCCCCTGAATCAAAGCATATTTGGAACCTGGCTCAGAAAAATAAAAAAGCAAATTTGATTTTTTTATCCAGGTAACTATTCAGGTTGAAACTGATAAAAAAGCCGGTTTCTGGAGATATTCTTTTTCTCCTGCTGGAGTTTAAACCACAATGAGAATCAGAAAGAATGCACCGGCTTTTTCGATTTAAAGTGAGCAGTTACTATTTTAGATAATATCAAGAGAAAGGGCTCTTGATATTATCTGTTCCTTTACTTTCTCAATGAATTCATTCTGGTTTACTCCCATTTTGACTTTACCTTCAAGAGTTCTGACAGAAAAAGTTTTTTCGTTTATTTCCTTTTCTCCTATTGTGAGAATAAGAGGAATCTGTGACATTTGTGCATCTCTTACTTTTCTTTTAAGACTTTCAGAACGGTCATCTATTTTAACTCTGATTTTGTTTTTTCTAAGAGTTTCCATAATTTTTTCAGCCTCAGGAATCAATGCATCATTTACAGGCAGAAGAACTGCCTGTACAGGAGCAAGCCATAGAGGAAAACGCCCTGCAAAATGCTCTGTCAAAATTCCAAGAAATCTCTCAATTGAACCGTAAATAACTCTGTGAATCATTATTGGTCTCAGTTTTTCATTTGACTGGCCAATATATGAAAGGTCAAATCTTTCGGGAAGTGACATATCAAGCTGGACTGTTCCGCACTGCCATGTTCTTTCAAGTGCATCTTCAATATGAACATCAATTTTGGGGCCGTAAAAGGCACCGTCTCCTTCATTTATTTTAAATTCCTTGCCATATTTTACAAGTGCAGATTTAAGGCCGTTTGTTGCCATTTCCCATTGTTCGTCCGAGCCGATTGACTTATCCGGTCTTGTTGAAAGTTCGAGGTGGAAATTAAGGCCAAAAGTGGAATACATTTTATCAATAAGATTTAAAACCCCAAGTATTTCGGTTTCAATCTGGTCAGGAGTCATGAAAATATGTGCGTCATCCTGGTGAAATGCCCTTACCCTGAAAAGTCCTGAAAGTACCCCGCTTGCCTCATGTCTGTGAACAAGGCCTATTTCTCCTGCCCTGTATGGAAGATCCCTGTAGGAAAACTGTCTTGACTTGAAAAGTATCATTCCGCCAGGACAGTTCATTGGCTTTATTGCGTATTCATAATCTTCAATTACAGAAGTATACATGTTTTCGCGGTAGTTTTCCCAGTGGCCGCTTTTTATCCAAAGATCCTTTGTAAGCATTACAGGAGTTTTTGTTTCAACATACCCTGCATTTTCATGCTCTTGTCTCCAGTATTCAAGAAGCTGATTCCACAATACCATTCCGTTTGCGTGGAAAAAAGGCATTCCTGCACCTTCTTCATGAAAGCTGAAAAGATCCAGCTGCTGGCCAATTTTTCTGTGATCCCTTTTTTTTGCCTCTTCAAGAAAGTTCAGATATTTATTGAGTTCTTTCTTGTCAAAAAAGGCTGTGCCGTAAATTCTCTGGAGCTGTGTATTTGAGCTGTCTGCCCTCCAGTAGGCTCCTGAAACCTTCATAAGTTTTACGGCCTTTATCATTCCTGTATGGGGAATATGGGGGCCGCGGCAGAGATCCTTGAATATTCCCTGCTCATAAACCGAAATTTCTGCATCTTCCGGAAGTTCGTTTATAAGTTCAATTTTATATTCATTGTCAGAAAAAATTTTTTTTGCATCTTCCTTTGAAAGAACCTGCCTTTTAAAAGGTTTTTTTTCCTTTATTATGTTTTTCATTTCCTGCTCAATTTTTTCAAGATCAGATTCTGAAACAGGAGGCATGTCTATATCATAGTAAAACCCGTCTTTTACAACAGGCCCAATTGTAAGTTTTGCATCAGGGTAAAGATTTAAAACAGCTTCAGCAAGCACATGAGCCGCACTGTGTCTCATAATTTCAAGAGATTCTTCATCCTTTGGTGTAAGGATTTTTATTTTTGTATCTCTTAATATTGGAAGGTTTATATCTTTAATTCCATCATCTGTAATACATGCAACAGAGTTTGAAGCAAGTCCTTCAGAAATTTTTAAAGCCACATCATAACCTGTTGGCGGATTTTCATAGCTTTGAACGCTTTTGTCTGGAAGTTCTATTTGTATCATGAGAGCCTGTCTCCGGTTTTTTTATTGTTTTTCTCAGTTCAAAAATGTAAAAAATAAAAGCCCTGATTTGGGCAAAGAAAAAAACTAGCAGAAAAAGAGGTATTAGGCAATCAGGAATGACAATAATTGTTGAGCATGATAAAGACCTTGAAAAATTATGCACCCATCTGAAAACCTGCGATAAAGTCGGGGTTGATTTAGAAGGTGACGGAATGTACCATTTCAGAGAGAAAATATGTCTGATCCAGCTGAGTGACGGTATTTCAGACTGGATAATAGATCCTCTGAGGGTAAAAAAAATTGAAATCCTTGCTCCGTTTTTTTTTGATCCGAAAATTTTGAAAATTTTTCATGGAGCGGATTATGATATAAAATCCCTTTACAGGGATTACGGAATAGTAGTCAATAATTTATTTGACACTGAAATAGCAGCAAGATTTGCAGGTCTAAGGCTTTCGGGCCTTGATCATTTAATGATGGATTTTCTGGGAGTTAAAACAGAAAAGAAATATCAGAAAAAAGACTGGTCAATAAGACCGCTTCCTGCTGATATGCTTGATTATGCTGCAATGGATTCAAGATATCTTATCAGTATTTTTGAAATACTCACAAAAAAACTGAAAAGTCTTAAAAGGCTTGACTGGGTTTATGAAGAGTCCTCAAATATTTCTGAATCAAGATTTGTAAAAAAAATGGAAGTTCCGTATTTCACTTCCTTTAAAGGAGCAGGAAAGCTTGACAGAAGAAGTCTTGCTGTCCTGGAGGATCTTCTCAAGTTCAGGTATTCTGTTGCAAGGAAAAAGGATAAGCCTCTTTATAAGGTAATTCCAAACAAGACCATAATTAAGATTGCCGAAAAAAAGGCTGAAAAGGAAAATGAACTTAAAAACATCATGAGTCCCGGACATTACAAGCGATTTGGTACAAGAATTTCTGGAATAGTCCAGAATGCAATGGTTGTACCGGCTTCAGGGCTTCCATGTTATCCAAAGAAAAAAAAGCCCAAAAATTTCAGCCATCTTTCTTCCTTGAGATCTCAGAATTTAAGACAGTGGAGACTTGAAAAGTCAGAACATCTTGAGCTTGACCCGGGAATTGTCCTGAACAACGGTCTTGTGTGCGAAATTGCAGAAAAAAATCCCCAGGATTTAAATGGTCTTGCTCAAATTCCTCTTAAAAGATGGCAGATAAGGGAATTTGGTAAAGAGATTTTAAATGTTTTAAGCCAAAGCCTTTTAAAAAGGTGAGTGACTGCAAAAAAGCTTTTTTTGTTCAGCTCAGGTTATACCTGAATTGAGCGATTTTCAAGTTTGCTGCATATACAAGGCAAATTGTATCAGGCTATACTATTGCTATGCGTGATGCAATTTAACGCAGTAGATGCGGCAAAATTGGAAAGCCCGCAGGGTTTCATATTTTTAAATAAAACAAGCTTGATTCATTGAAAATTTATTAATTTAAAAATATGAAACGCTCAATTCAGGTTATAGTAAGTTGGCAGTAAATAAAGTTTTTGTTTCGGTGAAAAGATAAGTGTCTCCACTTCTTGATAATAATTTTAAAAAAGGTTATAGAGGCTTTAACTTTGACAGAATAAACCAATAAAACCAGGGAGATAAAATGACCTTATATATTGCAGACCATCCGCTGATAAAACACAAAATAGGTATTTTAAGAAAGAATGATCTTGCTACAAAAAATTTCAGAATGCTTGCATCTGAAATTGCAAGGCTTCTTACCTATGAAGCTACAAAGGATCTTGAGACAGAAAAAATTACAATTGAAGGCTGGGCAGGCAATGTTGAGGTAGACCAGATAAAGGGCAAAAAGGTTACTGTTGTTCCAATCTTGAGAGCAGGTCTTGGGATGATGGATGGAGTTCTTGACATGATTCCTTCTGCAAAGGTTGGAGTTGTTGGACTTTACAGAGATGAGGAAACCTTGAAGCCTGTTCATTACTATGTAAAGTTCCCTTCAAGCATGGAGGAAAGAATAGCATTGATAATTGATCCAATGCTGGCAACTGGAGGATCTTTTTGTGCAACAGTTGATTTGCTGAAAAAAGAAGGGTGTAAAACTATAAAAGGACTTTTTCTTGTTGCAGCCCCTGAGGGAATAAAAAAAGTGGAAGAGCTTCATCCCGATGTCTCCATTTATACTGCTGCAGTTGATGAAAGGCTTAATGACAAGGGCTACATAATTCCTGGACTTGGTGACGCAGGCGACAAGATTTTTGGGACAAAATAAAAACTATTTATTTAGTGATTGATGGAAAACTGGAATTTTTTGTTGATTATCCGCTACCAAACCGGCTTTTTTCTCAGTTTTCAGCTCAATGGTTGCAAATTTAATATGAAACGCATGAACTTAAAAAAATTCATGCGTTTTTTTTGGATAATAAGTGGTTGGTCTGAAACAGAATTTCAGCCCTCATTGATGAGTGTGAAATGTTTAAGGTTCTTAAAATATCAAGTATTTTGAAGAAAAAACTTTAAATCTGAGGGTGAAACAAGCTGTTTTGGTTCAGCGAATATAAAAAATTAATTTCTAAGGAAAGGGTAAATTATGGGGGGTAATTTTGACTACAAATTCAGAGCCAGGGACTCAATACTTGGGGCTCAGATGCTTTTTGTAGCATTTGGAGCACTTGTCTTGGTTCCTCTTTTGACAGGACTTGACTCAAATGTCGCCTTATTTACAGCCGGGCTTGGTACTCTTGTTTTTCAGGCCGTAACAAAAGGAAAAGTGCCTGTATTTCTTGCATCATCATTTGCATTTATAGCACCAATTTCTGTTGGTGTTGCCAAGTGGGGGATTGCATCAACAATGAGCGGTCTTGCAGCTGCCGGTGTTGTTTATATTTTATTAAGCCTGATTATAAGAATAAAGGGAAGCAGAGTTATTGAGAAAATACTTCCTCCTGTTGTAACAGGTCCGGTTATAATGGTAATAGGGCTTATTCTTGCCCCGGTTGCTGTGAAAATGGCTGTGGGAGAAGCTGATGCATCAAATATAATACCCCAGTCAAAGGCTTTGCTTGTATCAATGTCGGCTCTTCTTGCAACAATTGCTGCAACTCTTCTTGGAAGGGGGCTTGTAAGACTTATTCCCATTTTGATAGGAATAATAACTGGATATGTCGTTGCATGGTTTTCCGGGCTTGTTGACATAAGTCCTGTATACAGTGCAAAATGGTTTTCTGTTCCTGATTTTGTTTTGCCTGAGTTTAACCTTTCTGCAATTCTTTTTATTGTACCTGTTGCAATTGCCCCTGCAATTGAACATTTTGGAGATATTCTTGCAATTGGTCAGGTTACAGAGAAGGATTATCTTGAAGATCCGGGAATAGAAAATACAATGCTTGGAGACGGTCTTGCAACTTCACTGGCTTCAATGCTCGGCGGTCCTCCAAATACAACTTATTCTGAAGTTACAGGTGCTGTTGCTCTTACAAAGGCCTTTAATCCGGGAGTGATGACATGGGCTGCAATTATTGCCATAGTACTTTCATTCATAGGAAAAATCGGGGCACTGCTTTCAACAATTCCATCTCCTGTAATGGGAGGAATAATGCTTTTATTGTTTGGAGCCATCATGGTTGTTGGAATGAACAATATTGTAAAGGCCCAGTCAGATGTTACTGAACCAAGAAATCTTACAATAATTGCTCTTATTCTTGTTTTTGGAATAGGCGGAATGAGTTTTTCCGCCGGCAAATTTACCCTTGAGGGAATAGGGCTTGCCGGAGTTCTTGGTGTTATGCTGAATCTTCTTCTCCCAAAGACAAGAGAAGAATAATGAAAAAAGACCGCCTGATTGATTTTTCCGGCGGTCTTTTCCTGGCTGTTTGAAAAACAGCCGTAATTGTTCAGTTCAATTTAGAACGGCTTTTTCTCAGTTTTAAGCTGAATAGTTACAAACAGCCTTGATAATAATTAATTATACTCGGCTGAGTTTTGTTTTTACCTGTCCTTTAGTTCAACATAGTCATGCTCTGAAAGTCCTGTATAAATCTGTCTTGGCCTGCTTATTTTCCAGTTTGGATCTTCCATGCTTTCCTTCCACTGTGAAATCCACCCAGGGAGTCTTCCAATTGCAAACATAACAGTAAACATATTGGTTGGGATTCCAATAGCCCTTAAAACAATTCCGCTGTAGAAGTCAACATTGGGGTAAAGGTTATGGTCTACGAAGTAAGGATCTGTCAGAGCTACTTCCTCAAGCTGTTTGGCAATGTCAAGAAGAGGGTCAGGACCTGATATTTTACTTAAAACCTTGTCGCACATCTTCTTCATAATTTTAGCCCTCGGGTCATAGGTTTTATAAACTCTGTGTCCAAAACCCATCAGCCTGAAAGGATCGTTTTTGTCCTTTGCTTTTTTTATTACTTCGTCTATGGATACTCCGTTTTTGTGAATATCTGTGAGCATTTCAATTACAGCCTGGTTTGCGCCTCCGTGAAGAGGACCCCAAAGTGCTGCTATTCCAGCAGAAATTGCAGCGTAAAGATTAACCCTTCCGCTTCCAACAACCCTTACAGCCGCAGTGGAGCAGTTCTGCTCATGATCTCCATGCAGAATAAGAAATACGTTCAATGCCCTTACTATGTCCTCGTCAAGAACGTATGGTCTTACAGGACTGTCAAACATCATGTTAAGGAAATTTTCGCAGTAGGTCAGGTCATGTCTTGGGTATACGATTTTTTCGCCTTTTGAAAATCTGTATGACATTGCAGCCATGGTCCTGACTTTTGAGATGAGGTTTAAAAAATCTTTTGTAATATTGTCTTCATCTTTGAGTTCAGGGTAAAAACTTCTTAATGCATTTACCATTGATGAAAGAATTCCCATTGGATGGGATGCCTTTGGAAAATTCTGGAAAAATATATGCATGTCTTCGTGAACAAGGGATGAGTCATTAAGCATAACCCGGTTTCTATTGAGTTCTTCAAGGGAAGGCAGGTGGCCGTTAATAAGAAGATATGCAGTTTCAACAAAGGTAGATTTTTCTGCGAGCTGCTCAATTGGAATTCCCCTGTATCTTAAAACTCCTTTTTCTCCGTTCATAAATGTAATTGATGAAGAGCAGCTTCCTGTATTTCCAAATCCTGGATCAAAGGTAATAAAGCCTGTCTCCTGACGGAGTCTGGTAATGTCGATGGCCTTTTCACCTTCTGTCCCGATTATTACCGGGAAAGTGTAGGTCTTGCCATCAATTGTAAGTGTAACTGAATCTGTCATTTTCTGCCCCATTTTTATTTAAATTTTTAAAATTGTTGGTATAATTATTTTTTGTCACTAATTAAGAAAGTTAAAATAATACTTTAATATCTAAGGTGTCAACAGAGATTAATCTGTTTTTTTGTGATAAGGCAACTTTAGGTTGTTTTAAATTCCAGTCCTGATAAATTCAGAGAAATAAAGGCCTGCAATACTACTTTCTTCAAGGATCTTTAATTTATGAACTCATTGGAAAATATAAAAAAAAAGATAACAGTGGATTTTCTGGTAAAAAAAATAGAAATATCCTTAAATACTGAAAATGGATACTCAGGTATTGATAAACAGTCCGTGAAACTGCTCCTGGGAAAATGCGGTTATCAGAGTATTTCAAAAAGAGGTCTTGAGCTTTTTGAAAAAAACATTCCGGATCACCACGTAATAGTAAACGATGCTTTGCTGGGAAGGTATGAAACAAGTGTTTCAGATGTTGTTCTTAGAAAATCTCCAACTATCAAAGAGATGATAAGTTTTAAAAATGCCAGAAAAATACTTGGAGATTCTGATGTGTTAAGGTCAGTTAAAAAAGATACTCTGGAATATCTGAGGTCTTCCTATATTAATAGTCTGGATTTTTCAGATCTTTCTAAAGACAAGCTGTTAAGTGAATTAAGAATTCTTTTTGATGCAGATGATATTGAAGGTTTTTTCAAGCTCGTTCTGGTTCTTTTTGAACTGTCATCACTGAATTACCTTCCTTTTTTGAGTAAAAAATACAATCTTTATATTTTGGGTAAAAAAAATGAGAAAGAAAATGATTCGTTTTTTTACCCTGTTGGAATACTGGATTATAAGAACAAGAAATTCTTATTTGCAAAAAATGAAATCAGAGAAAAAAAAATTATAGGAATTCTTTCAGGAAAGGAAGAAAACAAAGTCTTTTCTGAGGGTGAAGATGCCATTTGTGAACTGGCAGAAGTTATTGAAGACACACTTGAATACCTGCCTTTTGAAAGCAATCTTTTTCTTTACGGACTGCCGGAGAATTTCAATTTTTAAACTTTAGGAGAATTGCCATGAAATTAAAATCTGCTGTTTTGGTGTTTGTTTTTCTGTTTATTCCGCTTCAGTCTTTTTGTCTGCCTCTGATTGATGCAGAAATTGCCGCAGGAGGTTGGTTCTGCAGTCCTGACGGTTTTGCTGGATATAAGGGTGATGATCTTTATCTGGAAAGAGACCTTGGATATGAAGACCAGACAGAGCTTACAGGAAGAATAAGGCTTGAACTTCCTCTTCTTTTACCAAATATTACATTTATGACAACAAATTTGAGCTTTGACGGAGACAATACCACAGGCAGATCATTTGATTTTGGAAATACCTCGTTTAATGGGGATGATAAAATCAGTTCAGAGCTTAAACTGAACCACCATGACTTTGCAGTTTCATTTTCACTTCCTCTTCTTAATCTTGCAACTCTTGGGAAACTTCAGGCTGATCTTGGGGTAAATCTAAGGCTGATTGATATTGAGGCTTCAATGGAACAGACAACTGAGAACAGCGGACTTAAAAGAGAGTCAAAATCTCTTGACGTTCCAATTCCCATGGGTTTTGCGTATCTAAGGCTTGAGCCTGTTTCAGGAATTGGCCTTGAAGCAGAGGGCAGAATGCTTTCTATTGGAGGAAACAGTGTGACAAGTCTTATTGGACGCATAAGATATCATGTTTTGGGGCCGCTTTTTATTGCTGGAGGGTACAGGGTTGAAAAAATTGATGTTGATGAGGAAGGTATAAGGATTGATACTGATTTCAGGGGGCCTTTTTTTGAGGGAGGGTTTAAGTTTTAAAACTTTTGGTTTTTGATTATTGGCTGGTCAAAATAAGGATTTTTTGTTCAACAGCCAAGTAATTAATAGCGGGATATGGTTTATATTGGAGGATTTTTAACTTAAAATTTATTAAATATTTGAAAAGGCTCAGATGGCAAAATATTTTATCCTGATTTTATTCTTTGTTTTTTGTATTCCAGGCTCAGGCCATTCAGAAAAGGTGAAAATAATTGTGGGAGGAGATCATAATTACCGGCCTTACGAATTTCTGGATAATGGAAAGCCTTCAGGGTTTAATGTGGAACTTCTGAATGAGGCTGCAAAGCTTGCCGGATATGATGTTGTTTTTCAGCTTAAGGAATGGGACAAGACTGTAAGTGAGCTTGAATCTGGTGAAATTGATGCAATTACCGGAATGTTTTATTCTGAGGAAAGAAGTCTCAAGTTTGATTTTTCTCTTCCATATGTACTTGTTTCTGCGGGAATTTTTACAAAAAAAAATTCACCGGTAAACAGTCTGGAAGATATTGAAGGGCTTAGAATAGGTGTCCAGAAAAAGGACATAATGCATGATTATGCCATAGCAAATTATAAGACTTCGCAAATTAAAACAGGCGATGATCCAATAGATGCAATCAGGCTTCTCAAGAAAAATGAAGTTGATGTAGTTCTTCTTTCTTCAAAGATTCAGGGTGCATACTATATTTATAAAAATAAAATCAGAGATTTAAAGTATTCAAACGTTGATCTTCCAGCACTGAGGTATTGTTTTGCCGTAAAAAAAGGTAATACAAAGCTTATAGAAAAGCTCAATGAAAGCCTCTTTATTTTAAATACAAACGGAACCTATAACCGATTGTATGAAAAATGGTTTGGAAAGTACGAAAGAAGAGATATCTATAAAGATATTGCTGGTTATATTGCCGCAGCAGCCTTGATTTTTATGTTTCTTTTCGGAGTTGGTATTATCTGGAACTATAGTCTCAGAAGAAAAGTTAAAGATAAAACAAATGAACTTTCCGATGAAATTCAAAAAAGAATAAAGGCTGAGGAAAATCTTGAAATTATCCTTGAATCCATTGGTGATGGAGTTATGACAATTGATGGGGACAAGAAAATCATGTGGCTTAATACCTCGGCCGAATCTTTGCTCAGCCTTAAAAAGGAAAATGTAAGGGGACGGTATTATTTTGAATGCATCAGGATAAAAAATATTTATGGCAGACAAATAGATCTAAGAGTTGATCTTATCCTTGAAAAAGGCCAGAAAAGATCCCTGGAAGAGCCTTTTATTATTGAGTCGGAATCTGGTGAGGAATTTGTTGTTTCAGGTTCAGGGTCACCTATAAAGGACAAAAACGGAAAAATCACAGGAGGAGTTTTTGTAATACGGGATATTACAAGGGAGTATGAGCTTGAAAAACAGCTTCAGCATTCCCAGAAAATGGATGCTCTTGGAAGGCTTGCAGGCGGTGTTGCCCATGATTTCAATAATATGCTCAGTGCCATAATGGGGGTTGCTGAAATATTAGAGATCAAGCTTGAGGCAGATGATGAAAACCGTACATTAACCGGAATTTTAAAGCAGGCATGCGAAAGGGCGTCGGATCTTACTTCAAAACTTCTTTCCTTTTCAAGAAAATCTCCCATAGAAATGAAAAAAGAATCTTTTCACAATGTTGTAGAAAATGCATGCTCAATTTTACGGCATGGTATATCTCCAGACATTAAATTTGTTTTAAAACTCAATGCTGAAAATCATTTTGCCATGCTTAACAGTGCAAGAATGGAAAATGTCATTATCAACCTTGGATTAAATGCAAGGGATGCCATGCCTGAGGGAGGTACTATCTTAATTGAGACATCAAACATATTTCTTGATGAATCCTATTGCAGTGCAAGCCCCTTTGAAATTTTACCCGGGGAATACATTTACGCATCCATTACAGACACAGGTACCGGAATGTCCATAGGTCTTCAGAAAAAAATTTTCGAGCCTTTTTTTACAACTAAGGAAAAAGGAACAGGACTTGGACTTTCATCTGTATATGGAGTTATTCAGCAGCATCAGGGAGCAATAAATGTTTACAGCGAAGAAGATACCGGTACAAGCTTTCATTTCTATATTCCTGTCGAAAAAAACACTTCAGGGCCGGAAATCCCCAAAAAAAATATAAAGTCCAGGCCAGGCCAATCTGCCCTTGTTCTTGTAATTGATGATGAGGAAATGATAAGAACCCTGGCTTCAAACATACTTGAAAAAAACGGATACAGGGTTATTACGGCTGAGAATGGAACTCAGGGGGTTGAAAAGTACAGGGAAAATCATGAAAAAATTGATGCCGTAATACTTGATATGATAATGCCTGAAATGGATGGAAGTAAGTGTCTTGAAGAAATTATTGCAATAAATGAAAATGCAAAGGTAATTATTGCTTCAGGTTTTTACAAAAATTCCACCCAGGCCTCACTTCTTGGCAAGGGTGCAAGCTGCTTTATAAAAAAACCCTATTCATCAAGGGAGCTTTTAGATAAACTTGAGGAAATTCTCTAGTTTTCATATTGGTAATATTTTTAAATAGTGACTGGTCTAAAACGAGAATTTTTTATTCAGTTACGGAAGATTAAAAGTTTAACCTTCAGGGTACATTGAGTATTTTGAGAATTAAATTTTGAATCTGACGCAGAAATGGAAAAAAAGGCCGTTTTCGTTCAGCAACTAAATAAGATTTCGAGGTTTGTTTAACTTATGTTTTTACTAAATAACTTTTTTAACAATATTCTTCCAAAAACCTATTCCATAAGTTTTGATCTTTTTAAAATAATGATTCCAATGACAATTTTGACAAAAATTCTTGAATATTTCGGAGCAGTTGAGTTTACAGGTAAAATTCTTTCCCCTCTCATGGGCTTGATGGGGCTTGACGGGCAGCTCGGGCTTGTATGGGCTGCTTCAATGATAACAAATATTTATGGTGGATTGAGTGTTTTTGCAGCAATCTATCCGGGGCTTCAGGTAAATTCATGTGATATAACAGTCCTTTCACTGATTATTCTTGTTGCACATTCTTTTCCTGTTGAACTTGGCATTGCAAAAAAGGCGGGGGCAAAAATTTTTCCCATGTTTTTGCTGAGATTTGTGTCTGCTGTTATTATGGGCATTGTTCTGGCTTTTATTCTAAATTATTTTAATTTTCTGCAGGAACCTGCGTCACCACTCTGGAGTCTGGAAGTTACAGCTTCAAAAACTTTTTTGGGAGAGATTTTATCCCAGGCAGTTGGTTTACTATATATTTTTTTAATAATACTTTCCCTTGTTTTTCTTATGGATATTTTAGAGAAATTAAAATTCATGGGCTGGCTTACAAAAAAAATCATGTTTTTTATTTCTCCACTTGGAATTGGAGAAAAGGCAGGATTTATGGCAGTCACAGGATTTACTCTTGGAATAAGCTATGGAGGGGGGCTCATAATAAATGAAGCAAAATCTGGTGCTTTAAGCCAGAGAGAAATATTTTTTTCTCTTTCATTGATGGGACTTTCCCATGGAATGATAGAAGATACTCTTTTAATGGCTGCAATAGGGGGAAGTCTTTGGGGAATTCTTCTGGCAAGGATTTTATTTTCCTTTGTATTTATCTGGATTATGGTAAAAATTTTTGAGGGTATTACAGATAAAAAATTCAATCTTGTTTTTATGGAAAGTGAATAAAAAAATCCGGGCCTTTCAAAATCTGCCCGGATTAATTTTTTAGAAGCGGAAATAATTTATTATGTCTATTTTGTCGCGAGATGCAAAATTTAACTCTCAAATTGTTCTGAGACTAAAATCATGACTGCCCGGGAATTGTGTATGTTGTGCAGCTTCCGGTTGAGCAGTTCCTTTCCTTGACAGATGGTGACTGGCCCGGGCCGCCTCCTGAACTGGATACAGAAATGCTTCCTGAACTCAAAACCCTTTCAAATGAAGATGAACCGCATTTTGAGCATTTTATTTCATCATCTTCGTTTCCGCTTACAATAATTACTTCAAATATTTCTTTGCATTCAAGACATCTGAATTCATAAATAGGCATTAAGATTCTCCTTATATTTTTAAATATCTTACAAACACCTTAGGTCATATTAATTTATGGTTAAAGATTCAATGATTTTTTACAGACCTTTAAGTCTTTTGATTATAAGGCTCCCTGCTCAATCATTTCCTTTGCATTTTCCAGTGCTTTGTCAGATATTTTTTCACCGGAAATCATTCTTGCTATTTCTGTTATGCGGTCCGTGGGAGAGAGTTTTGTGATGGAGGTTTTTGTTCTTTTATCAAAAAAATTTTTTTCAATATAAAAATGATGGTCTCCAAATTTTGCAATCTGGGGAAGATGAGTAATGCAGATAACCTGTGCGGACTTTGAGAGTTTCTTTATTTTTTCACCTGTCTTGTCGGCTGCCTTGCCTCCTATTCCCGCATCTGCTTCATCAAAGATTATGGTTGATACATTATCGTTTTGAGCAGTTGCAGATTTAATTGCCAGAACAAGCCTTGAAAGCTCTCCGCCTGAGGCTGTCTCTGAAATTGGCTTTGGATCTTCACCCGGGTTTGGTGAAATAAGAAGTTTTAAAAAATCAATCCCTGTTTCATTTTTAAATTCAAAACCGGAACTCAGTTCTGCAAAAAAATTAGCGTGGGGCATTTCAAGTTCTCTTATGGAGAGGGTAATTTCATTTTCAAGCTTTTTTGCAGAGGATTGTCTTTTTAAGCTTAGTTTTTGTGCTGATTCAAAGAAAAGTTTTTCTTTTTTTTCAAGTTCATTTTCATATTCCAGAATCTGAGATTCTGTATTTTCATAGCTTGAGGACTTGAGGGATATTTCATGGTAAAAACTGTTTATCTCATCAATTGTTCTGCCGTACTTGTGTTTTAATTTTGTAATAAGGTCAAGTCTTTCTGTTACAGCAGCAAGTTTTTCCTCATCCGTATCAATTCCCTGTGCATAATATTCAAGTGATTTCCCAAGGTCTTCAACTTCGGCATAAATTGATTGAATCTGGGTTAAATATTTTTTAAATTCATGGTCAATTGCAGATGCAAGTTCAAGTTCTTTTCTGATTGAAGATACAGTGTCTGAAACAGAGCCGTTTTCAAGATATAAGACTGATGAAGCCTTTAATGAAGTTTCAATAAGAAACCTGGCATTTTTGAGTTTTTTTAACTCTTCTTCAAGTTTTGTGTCCTCCTCAGGGTCTTCAAGAGATGCATTTTCGATTTCCATTTTTTGAAAGGATATAAGCTCAAGCTCTTTTTCCATTGCAGTTTTTTGTGATTTAAGTGACTTTAGTTTTTCCCTCAGTTCTTTAATCTCATGGAAAATTATTTCAATCTGTTCTCTCTGGCTGTTCAGGTCTGCAAAGTTGTCAAGAAAATAGATATTGTTTTTTTCGTCAAGGAGTACCTGATGCTCGTGCTGTCCTGATACAGATGCAAGGTTTTTTGTTATTTCATTTAAAATTTGTGCTGTTGCAAGTCTTTGATTTATGTATATTTTATGCCGGTTGTTTCTAGCTATGATTCTTCTGATTATAAGACCTTCCTCAGGATTGAAATCATTTTCCTTCATTTTTATCCAGGCCGGCGAATTTTCTTCTATTGAAAAAAAAGCCTCGACTTCCGCACTTTCTTCTCCGGTTCTTATTGCTTTTGCATTTGCACGGTCTCCAAGAATCAGGTTTATTGCATTGATTATAATGGATTTACCTGCACCTGTTTCACCGGTAAGTATGTTCAGTCCGTTTTCAAACTTAATTCTTATATCATCAATTACAGCAAGATTTTTTATGGAGATTTCTGAGATCATAATGGTCTGAATTTCCTGAATTAAAAGTTGATCTTTTGTCTATGCCACAACACAACTTCTTTGTAAAGATTGAGATATATTCTTGAATATATCCTTTCTTGGTGTTAATAGGGTTTATAGCATAAATCTATAGACAATTTATTTGTAAATTTTAATCAAATATCGGAGGGAATTTAACATGGCGGCATATGATTTCAGTGCAAATGAAATTTTTGAAATGGCTATTGAGATTGAAGTTAAAGGACAGGAATTTTATAAAAAGGCTGCAGCTGATGCTGAAAATGAAGAACTGAAAAAAATTCTTCTAGATCTTGCTGATATGGAAGTAGACCATGAAGAAACATTCAAGCAGATGAAAAGTGATCTTAAAATTTCTGAAAAGGAATCAAATGTTTTTGATCCTGAAAATGAAGCTGCTGCATATCTCAAGGCTCTTGCTGATACAAAGGTTTTCTATGAAAAGGAAATTGATACAAAATCAGTAAAAGAAGTAATGAAGGCTGCAGTTACAGCTGAAAAGGATTCAATTGTTTTTTATCTTGGAATGAAAGGTCTTGTTCCTGAGAAAAAAGGCCAGGATAAGCTTGATAAAATCATAAGTGAAGAAATGTCTCACATAAGAATAATTACAAGCAAGCTTATGCCATACGTCAAGTAATTATTGTCAGCAGAAAGTCCCTTTTCGTTTGACATTTAAATATTATCGGGCAGGGTGGAATTACCCTGCCCGATTTATAAGGAAAGGGGTGGAAGTTTAATTCAAAATCTCGTTTTTAAGCCATTTTTTCAATTCATTTGTTAGGGAATAAACCCCTTTATTGTGTCCCACTTCTTTCAGGAATTTTTCCTTGTCTTCACCTTCAAGAGGGATTTCAATAAGTTCTTTGGCATCTTCTGTAGATCTTTTAATAAGATAAATTTTTGGGGGATCGTCCCATGTATTTACCACAAAATAATATGATACATCGTGTTTTCCTCTTATAACGTATGGAACTCCTCCCGGTTTCCAGCTGCCTCCCCACTCAAGATAAAGTCCTACTGCATCTTCATGGGTAAGCTCCCAGTCTATCTGATTTACTATATTTAGATTCTTTTTCAGTTCTTCTAAAGTCATGGCATCTCCTTGTGATCTTTTTATTAACCTTGACTTTTACAATGCAATAGTGATGCCATGGGTAAAAATGCCTTAATTGGTATGTCTCATTTGTATTGTTCTTGTCTGTTCAATAATGTATGATACAAAAATGTCTCACTTGCGATACATTTTTCAGTTTAAGAACTCTTGATAGATCAGGTTTTGAAGTGTTTTCATGCTTTGGCACATTATTTGTATAGTGTTAGCAATTTTAAAAAAACCGGAGGAAGTCGGTGAAGCCTGAAAACAAAAACATTCTAAAGGTTCTTGAGCTTGCCAGGGAAATGGTGAATACTGCCGAAGAGGGCGATATCCACAGAAAAGATACTGGATGCGGCATATTGTTTGGTGTACTCAGGGATTATGGGTATAAGCTTTTGAGTCTTGCAGAAGAAGAAATTGAAAAACATTTTCTGAAAGGTTCATGGGATGGTGAGCGGATAGATTTTAAGGACAACCACTGACTTGTTTAAATCTTAAATTTATTTAAAAAATTCAACAACAAATTTCAATGGAGGGAATTTCATGGCATCAGTAAAAGGTACAAAAACAGAAAAAAATCTTTTGACAGCATTTGCAGGTGAATCACAGGCAAGAAACAGATATACCTATTTTGCAGGAGCAGCAAGAAAAGAAGGATATGTTCAGATTGCAGACATTTTTGAAGAAACAGCAAATCAGGAAAAAGAGCATGCAAAGAGATTTTTCAAGTTTCTTGAGGGAGGCATGGCCGAAGTACAGTGGTCCTTTCCAGCCGGCGAGATAAAGTCCACAAAAGAAAATCTTATTGCAGCTGCAGACGGTGAACATGAAGAACATTCAGATATGTATCCAGCTTATGCAAAAATCGCAAGAGAAGAAGGTTTTGAAGCAATAGCCATTGTGTTTGAAAAAATTTCAATAGCAGAAAAACAGCATGAAAAGCGTTTCCGTACACTGGCTGAAAATATTGAAAAAGGCATTGTTTTTAAAAGAAATGAAAAGGTTACCTGGAGATGCAGGAACTGCGGATATCTTCATGATGGTGAAGAAGCTCCTGGAATGTGTCCTGCATGCGCACACCCACAGGCTCATTTTGAACTTCTTGGCGAAAATTATTAATAAAGGTTTAAGGGACTCGTTATCATGGCTGAAAAAATGGAAGTTTATAAATGCATTGTATGTACAAATATTGTTGAGGTTCTAAGAGGCGGCAAGGGAGAACTTGTCTGCTGCGGAAAACCAATGAAGAACATGAAGGAAAATACTGAAGATGCTGCAAATGAAAAGCATGTTCCTGTTGTCGAAAAGCTTGATGGAAAAGTCAAGGTCACAGTAGGAAGCACTCTTCATCCAATGGAAGACAAGCATTATATTGAATGGATTCAGGTAATAACTGAAGATGGAACTTCTTACAGAAAATACCTTGAACCAGGGCAAAATCCATCTGCTGAATTTCCTGTATCTGCCGATAAAATAATTGCAAGAGAATATTGTAATCTTCACGGTATGTGGAAATTTGAGTCTTAAATAAATTAAAGGCAGGAGAAATCCTGCCTTTTTAATTGTAAGTCCCGTGGTAACCATAAAAAAGGAGATCAAAAATGGCAAATTGGAAATGCACCAACTGCGGATATCAGCTTGAAGCTGAAATGCCGCCTGAAACATGTCCTTCATGCAAGCAGAAATGCGAATTTGTAGACAACACATGTTATACTCCTGATTGTCACTGGGAAGGAAAAGACGATAGAATAGGACACAATAAAAAATAAGGAATAATGTGTCCGAAACAAGACTGATTATTATCCGGCATCAGATGGCTTTTCTGCTGCCGGATAGTTATTGGCCGGTTGATTGTTTGATGTAGAAATAAGATTTATCTCATTTCTGCCTGAAATTATTTCGCAGTTGAAAAATTAATTAATAATTAACCTAAAACAGCTGGTTTTTGTTCAGTCCAGAAAAGATGAAAAATTTAACCTTCAGGATAAGTGGATAATTTTGAGGATTAAATTTTGAATCTAAGTAAAAAATGTACAAAAAATAAAATTTTTGATCAGCATCTGATAAATAAAACATAAGTTTTTATTAACTGTTTTTTTTCATTGTTAAAAAGTTTGAGGTTGATTGTTAAGCATAATAAATCTTTAAAAGTGAGGGGTAATAAATGGATGTTGTATTTCTTTCCAGGCTGCAGTTTGCTGCTGCTACGATGTTCCACTTTTTGTTTGTGCCTCTGACTCTTGGCCTTTCCATAATTGTGGCATATATGGAAACCAAATACGTCAGAACAAAGGATCCTGTATATCTTTCAATGACAAAATTCTGGGGAAAGCTTTTTCTTATAAATTTTGCGGTTGGGGTTGTAACAGGAATTACCCTTGAATTCCAGTTTGGAACAAACTGGTCAAGATATTCAACCTATGTTGGTGATATTTTCGGGTCGCTTCTGGCAATAGAGGCAACAGTTGCTTTTTTTCTTGAATCAACCCTTATCGGTATCTGGGTTTTTGGATGGAAAAAGCTATCTGCAAAGGCACATGCATTTGTAATGTGGCTTGTAGCAATAGGCGGAAGTCTTTCTGCTGTCTGGATTCTTATTGCCAATGCATGGATGCAGCATCCAGTAGGTTATACAATAAGAAACGGAAGAGCAGAGCTTACAGACTTTATTGCTGTAATTACACAGAAATTTGCAGTTTTAACCATTCTTCATACTTTGTCTGCTGCCTATGTCTTGAGTGCATTTTTTGTTATGAGTATAAGTGCCTGGCATCTTTTGAAAAAAAACAATGTGGAATTTTTTTCAAAGTCATTTAAAATTGGTCTTGTCATGGGTCTTTTAAGCACAGTTTTTGTTGTTGCTGAAGGCGACTTTCATGCTGTTGATGTTGCAAAGGTTCAGCCTGCAAAGCTTGCTGCAATGGAAACCCATTGGGAGACTCAGACAAAGGCGCCTGTTTTTCTTTTTTCATGGCCTGATGAAGAAAATGAAAGAAATATAATTGAAATAGGCAGAATTCCCGGAGTTTTAAGCTTTCTTGCATTTCATGATATAAATGCTCCTGTTCAGGGTTTAAAGGAATTTCCAAAGGATGAAAGGCCTCCTGTTGCAATAACAGCTCTTGCCTTTAAAATAATGGTTGGTCTTGGATTTTTATTTCTCGGGCTTATGATAACTGGGTGGTTTTTGAGAAATAAATTAAGTGAAAAACCCTGGTTTTTAAAAATTATGGTCGTATCTCTTCCACTTCCATACATAGCAATTGAAGCTGGATGGGTACTTGCTGAAGTTGGACGACAGCCTTGGATAGTATATGGCCTGTTAAAAACCTCTGATGCTGCTTCTCCAATAGCAGCAGGTCAGGTTCTTACAACTTTGATAGGGTTTATCGTTCTTTATGGTCTTCTTGGAATAGCAGGATTTTATATGATATTTAAAAATGCACTTAAAGGGCCAAAAGATCTGGCTCACTAATGGATTTTAGGTATCAGGCTGATTTTGAAACTGTTTGATTTAAGATAAACCTAAACTGAAAATTTAATTTCGGAGGATATATTATGATGCTCGAATCGACCTGGTTTTTTCTCTGGGGGCTTTTGTGGGCTGTCTTTTTCATGACAGACGGATTTGATCTTGGAATTGGAACTGTTTATCCTTTTCTTGGAAAAAATGATGAAGAAAAAAGAGTTATGATTAACTCTCTTGGTCCTTTATGGGATGGTAATGAAGTTTGGCTGATTACTGCAGGAGGGGTTACATTTGCAGCATTCCCGCTTGTTTATTCTGTTATGTTTTCTGCTCTCTACACTCCTTTGATGCTTATTTTGTTTGCTCTTATAATAAGAGGCGTCTCCTTTGAATTCAGAGGGCTTTCCAATAAAAAATCATGGGTAAGAATCTGGGATACATCCATTTTTGTAGGCAGTTTTGTTCCTTCACTTTTATTTGGAGTTGCTTTTGCCAATATATTCATGGGGATTCCAATAGATGAAAACGGAATAATGCAGGGAAATCTTTTTTCACTGTTAAACCCATATGGAATTTTAGGCGGGATCTTGTTTGTGGTACTTTTTGTTGTTCACGGACTTTTATGGATATGCATAAGAGGTACAGAAAATTTGAAGCAGAGAGCTTCAAACCTGGTTAAGAAAGTCTGGATTGCTGAACTTGTTGTAATTGTCGGGTTTGTTTTTGCAAGTTATGTTTATACAGGTCTTTTTGAAAACTACTTCAAATATCCTGCTTTATGGCTTATTCTTGTTTTTGCAGTTATCTCCCTTTTAATGATAAGGTTTTATATTTCAAAGGAAAAATATTTTTTTGCATGGGCTTCATCTGCTTCAACAATAGTCTTTTGCACATTCTTTGGAATAGCAGGGCTTTTTCCAAATCTTTTTCCTTCAAGCATTAATCCCGATTTCAGCCTTACAGCATTTAATTCTGCATCAAGCCCCTATACCTTAAAGATCATGCTTGGTGTGGTAATAGTATTTGTTCCAATTGTTATAGCTTACCAGGGGTTTGCTTACAAAATGTTTTCAACTAAAGTTGATCCAAAGGATCTTACATATTAAATTCTGAGCCAGATACCTGATTTCAGGCTGTCTGGCCTTATTGTGAAAAAAAGTTTTTTTTATTCTTGACTTTAAACATCTATATGTGTATTTTCCTTTTGTTTTTAACGACAAAGGGTCATTAACTCAGTCGGTAGAGTATCTGCCTTTTAAGCAGAGAGTCGTTGGTTCGAGTCCAACATGACCCACCATGCGTCCCCATCGTCTAGCTCGGTCCAGGACACCGGCCTTTCACGCCGGCGACAGGGGTTCAAATCCCCTTGGGGACGCCACCAAAAAAATAAGCTCTCAATTTTGAGAGCTTTTTTATTTTTCAGATCCATTTGAAATCAGTTGTGTAAAAATCAGATCATTTTGGAAATATCCACAAATCTTTTTTCAAGTTTTTTTTCAGATACAGGGTACCTGGTTTTAAGTTCCTGTGCAAAAACAGAAATTTTCAATTCTTCAATATCCCAGAAGAAAGCCTCAGTTTCCTTTCGTTTTTCAAAAGAAGACTGTTCGTTTAATTCATCGAGAAGAGTCTCCAGGCGGTTCTGGAATTTTTTTATTACGCTGTTTTTCTGACTGTCCTTTGAAGGGTTTGATATACCTCTTTCAGCCCTTAGCCGTATTGCGGAAAGATATCTTGGTATGTTTTCAAGCTCATCGGCTGAATAAATTTTGAAAAAATTCGGTGTGACAAGATTTTTTGCACTTTTTATGCAGTCGTTTATCATTTCATAGATAAGAACTGTTTTTGAGTATTTAAGTTTAAGGCCGTTTAAAAATGTCCATAATTGATAAAATTCATTTAATATAAACTCTGTTTTTTCCTTTTTATCATTCAAGGCAAAATTTAGAGCTCTTTTTTCTTTTATTTCTTTCAAATAATCAAAAAATTCCTTGTCTGACCTTATATCCCTTAAAAGAATCTGATTTTTAACCGAGTCAAGAATTCCTTTCTCAATATTTTCCTTTTTATCAAAAATTTTAAAAATTTCAGGGTTGTCTGTTTTGAGTTTAATCTGATTTTTAAGGTTTTTTATTTCAGTTGAAAGAATTTTTTCATAAAAGGCTTTTACACTTTTTATCTGTGCGCTTTGTGCATCTTTAATATTTGAAAAAAGTTTTAAAGCAGTTTTTTCACCGCTGGTTTCAAATGCCGGATAAAAAACCGGTGAATTTTCATTGTCAGGATAAACTTTTACTTTAGGTTCCAAAGTAAAGAACTCCTTAATGTCCTCTTTTTCATAACTTTTTTTAAATTTTTTAATTTTGTCTGAATCTGGAAGAGCTGATGTGTCTATATTCTTGAGTATTAAAGGATTTCTTGAAACCGAAATTTTGGAGCCTTTGATATCTGTAAGCTCGATTCTCATGTTGAGATGTTCAGGGATTTTTACTTCAGAAATAATTTTGGCTGGAATAAGAATTTTAAACCTGTTTTTAATAAATTCAGAAAGATTTAATGCAAAAAGTTCGGAGCCGAAATTTATTTCACTTAAAATTATTTCAGTTTTTTCCTTTATTGGATGAAGCATGGTTCTGTATTTTTTGGGAAGTCCTTTTAAAACTGCCTCAGTTTTTTCCTTTAGAAGGCCGGGTATTACAGTTTCAAGGTCAGGTGCTGAAATGTGCGAGGTTTTATTTACAGGTATTGATACTGTAATTCCGTCATTTTCTCCACCAGGGTTAAACTTGTATCTTAAACTGAAGTTTTCATCACCAATACTGATTTTGTCGGGAAACTTTTCCTTTACTTCATTTTCAGGATCGTAGTTCATAAGATCTTCTTTTTTCATAATAAGAAAGTCGTGTCCTTTTTTTCTTATTATGTTTTTAAGTGTTCTTATGTCTGAAACTTCAGGTATTCTTTTCTCATAAAAATCTATAATTTCGTTTTCACTTACCAGAATATCCCTTTTTCTGAGTCTTTCTTCGAGGTCTTTTATTTTTTCTGCTGTTTCAATATTTTTTTTAAGAAATTCCAGATTGTCCTTTACCTGGTTCTGGTAAAGAGCCTGAGAGTAAAATATTCTTGCAGCTTCGTCTTTGTTGAATGAGTGGTAGGGGATTTTTTTATCTTTAGATATAATTAGCCCGTAAAGGGATTTCTGGCTGAAGGCGACAACTCTTCCCTCATTTTTTTCGTAATGGGGGTCATATACCGTTATTTTTAAAAGATCTTTTCCAATTTCTTCTATCCAGTCCGGCTCAACAAATCCTGCTGTTCTTGCAAAAACCCTTGAGGTCTCAACTATATCTGCTGCAACTATCCAGTCAGGCGGCTCTTTGAAAAGGCCTGAGCCTGGAAAAATCATGACTTCTCTGTTTTTTGCAGCCTTGTAGAATTTTTTTTCAGAAAGAACTGCAATATTTGAAAGATAGCCGGAAAGAATAGCCTTATGTATTGCTTCATAAAGGGGCCCTGTTTTTGAATTTTTGTCTCCGGAAGCAGACGGTTTTTCTTTTGTGTTTTTTATTTCTTCATCTTCTAAGATTCCTTCAATCTGGGTATACAGATCTCTCCATTCCTTAAGTCTTCTGAATGAGAGAAAATATTTCTTGGAAAATCTTCCTATTGCTCCGGTTGAAAGCTTGTTTTTGCTTTCAAAATTAAATTTTTTCCAGATATTTAAAATTGTAATGAAATCAGACAAAGGATCTGTAAATACAGCCTGAGCCTGCAAAGCTTTCTGGCGGTTGTCATCTGGAAGTTCCCTCGGGTCTCCGGCTGTTATTCCCGACACTATTGCAGTAATTTCCTCAAGACATCCTCTTTTTGATGCTTCGATCAGCATTCTTGAAAGTTTGGGATCAAGGGGAAGTTTGGCCATCTGAGCACCTGTTTCAGTCAGGCTGTAAATCCCTTTTCTGCCGGTTTCCTTAATTGCACCAAGTTCGGTTAAAAGGTTGTATCCGTCGTTTATGTTTTTTGTCTCAGGCCTGTCAATAAAAGGAAAATCCTTTATGTCTCCAAGCTTTAAGGCAGTCATTTTTAAAAGAACATCAGAAAGGTTTGATCTTAAAATTTCGGGGAGGGTAAATTTAGGTCTTGATTCATAGTCCTCTTCACTGAAAAGTCTTATGCACACACCGTTTGAAACCCTTCCGCACCTTCCTTTTCTCTGGTCTGCACTGCTTTTTGAAACAGGGGTTACAGGAAGCGAGGTTGTTCTTGAGGATGCAATATATGAAGGGATTCTTGCAAGCCCTGTATCGATTACATATTTGATTCCAGGTATTGTAATGGATGTTTCCGCAACATTTGTTGACACAACAATTTTCTGACCTGATACAGGTTTGAATACCCTCTGCTGAAGATGGGATGGGAGCCTTGCAAAAAGAGGCATTATATGAGCCTTGTCATCAAGCCTTCCTTTGAGTTTATCTATTGTTTCCGAGATATCGTTTTCTGTGGGCATGAAAATAAGGGTATCGCCGTTCTGCTCATTTTTTATAAGATCAAAGGCATTTGCAGCAAGGACTGATAAATCAGCTTCTTCATCATCTTCACTTTTTTCCGGAGGCAGATAAATTGTTTCAACCGGATACATTCTTCCCGAAACTTCAATAACAGGTGCATTGTCAAAAGCTTTGGAAAATTTTTCGGTGTCTATTGTTGCAGAAGTGATAATAAGTTTTAAGTCTTTTCTTTTTTTTACAAGTTTTAAAAGAAAGCCGAGTATAAAATCAATGTTAAGGCTTCTTTCATGGGCCTCATCTACAATTATTGTATCATAGGAATTTAAAAACCTGTCCGTAAGTGTTTCGGCAAGCAAAATTCCGTCTGTCATTACCTTGATTATGGTATTTTCATTTGTTTTGTCAGCAAACCTTATTTTGTATCCAGCTGTTTTAAAATCACTTTCAAAAAGTTCTTCTGTTATTCTCTGGGCAACAGAAACAGCTGCAATTCTTCTTGGCTGGGTAAGAGCTATTGCACCTTTTATACCTCTTCCAGCTTCAAGGCATATTTTAGGAATCTGGGTTGTCTTTCCGGAACCTGTTTCTCCGGAAATAATTACAACCTGATTCTTTATTATTTTGTCTTTAATCTCCTCTTTTTTTGAATTTACCGGAAGATTTTCATCAAAAATCGGCTTTGGTATAAGAGATTTTCTTGTTTTTAAACCAAGCTTTGCTTTTTTAATCTCAATTTCAATTTTTTCAATAACTTCACTGGAAACAGGTCTGTTTTGTTTTTGAAGTTTTTTTATTTTTTTTTGAAGATAAAATTTGTCTCTTATGGAAAGAGAGCTTGTTTTGCTGTAAACTTTATATAATAAATCTTTTTCAGTCATATTTTGCCATTTTATGGTTAAATTAAACTCCAGTAGTTTTATATAATAGAAAATCCGGAGTAAATAAATGTTTGATGATAAAAAAATGTTTGAGCCTGTTGAGATTGGTAAAGGTGTTTTCTGGACAGGTTTTTATGATAAGGCTGCCGATCTTCACTGCAATCCCTATCTTATAGTTGAAGGTGACGAAGCAGTTTTGATTGACGGAGGAAGCCGGCCTGATTTTCCGGGTGTCATGATGAAAATTATGAAAACAGGGATAATTCCAGAAAATATCAAGGCTCTGATTTACCAGCATTATGATCCTGATCTGTGCGGAAGTCTTCCACATCTTGAAAGCATAATTGACAGCCCTGGCCTCAGGATACTGACCAATACTGAAAACATAAGATTCATAAGGCATTATGGAGGCAGTACCCCGGTTCAAAGCCTTGATACCATAGGATACAAATTCAGCTTTAAAAGCGGGCGTACACTTGAGTTTTTCAATACTCCATATGCACATACCCAGGGGAGTTTTATAACCTTTGACCATGACACAGGAATTCTTTTTACAAGTGATCTTTTCGGAAGCTATTCAAATAACTGGCAGCTTTTTTTAAAGCTGGAAGAAAAATGCCTTGACTGTTCTCTGGAAGGAAAATGTCCCTCTGGATTGAGTATTTGTCCTGTAAAAAGCGTTTGTCAGTTTCACAAGGGACTTATGACTTCTGAACGAGCATTAAAATATGCAATGGAAGTGATTTCATCCATACCCTTTGAAAAAATTGCACCACAGCATGGAAGTATTCTTGAGGATTTAGAAACAATTGTCTGTATAGTAAAACACTTGAAAAATCTTAAAGATGTTGGAGTTGATGCTTATTTAAAAGGGCTTTCATATGATAAAATCGGCAATATTAATCCTCTCTTAAAAAGACTTGAATTGAAAGGGAGACATATTGGCTGATATAGATAATAGATATATAATTGACTATTTTGAGCTCAAGGCAAAACTTGAAGATGAAAAGATCGAGGGCGGACTTTTAAAAAACCTTGTGATTGAATATTCAAAACAGGAAAGAAAGCTTGCTGAGCTTGTGAAGCAGAAAAATTATATTCTTGGCATGGCTGCCCATGACATAAGAAATCCTCTTGCATCAATAAAGGGATTTGCAGATCTTTTAAAGGATAATAGTGTAGGTGAGCTTAATACTACCCAAAAGGAATTTATATCAATTATTTCAAATGCAGCCTCAGATCTTCTGGTGCTTTTAAATGATCTCCTTGATTTCGCTTCGGTTTCACAGGGCAGTATAGAACTTGATTTAAAGGAAAACAGTCTGTCAGAGCTTCTTTTGGAAAGGATAAGGCTTATTGGGCCTCTTGCAGAGAAAAAGGATATTAAAATTGTTTTTACTGGTATTTTTGATGAAAGAACAATTTTTTTTGACAGAAAAAAAATTGTTCAGGTGATAGACAACCTCCTGAGCAATGCAGTAAAGTATTCATTTATTGGTACAAAGGTATCTGTAGAAATATATCATAAAATAAATGAAGAATCTGTTTGTCTGGATATCTATGACAGTGGTCCTGGTATACCCGAAGGTGAAGAAAAAAAACTTTTTGGAGAATTCAAAAAACTAAATGTTTCTCCCACAGGCGGAGAAACAAGCACAGGACTTGGGCTTGCCATTTCAAAAAAAATTGTTGAAGCACATAAGGGAAAAATTTACGGAAAAAATAGTGATAAAACTTCTGGAGCTGTTTTTGGGTTTTGTCTTCCATATGAGGTTAATTAATGAAAAAATTGAGTTGTATTATTGTTGATGATGAGTTTCACATAAGAGTTTTTATGAAATCAGTATTAAAAATTCTGGGGATAAATGTATCTGGTGAAGCCCCAAACGGTGAAAAAGGAATTGAAATTTTTAAGGAACTGAAACCCGATCTGGTTTTTATGGATATAAATATGCCGGTAAAAACAGGAGATGAGGCATTAAAGGAAATGAAACAATTAAACCCCTATTCAATGATTATTATGCTTACTTCAGTTGCGGATATGGAAACTGTTGAAAACTGCATAAAGGATGGGGCGGACTTTTATATCAGGAAAGATACTCCAGTGGATGAACTTAAATCAATAATTTCAGAACTTGTTGATACAAGGTTTGGTATCTTATGACAAAATATATTTTAAAAGATCTTTTAAAAGAGATTGAACAGGATGAAAAAGCAGCTGAAAAAGAAGTAAGAAGAAAACTTTCACAATCTGAAATTAGGAAAATCCTTTCATCTCTTTCAAAAAAGGAAGAGCCTGATGAGAAACGATAAATTTCTAGATCTTGTTGTAGAAAAAGGGCTTATGACCAGAGAAGACAGAGCTCAGCTTCTTGAAAAAACCGACAATGATCATTTCAAGCTGCTCTTGTTTTTAAAAAACGGAGGAGTTGCACCTAAAAATTTTCTTGGCAGGCTATGGGGAGATTCAATAGGATTTGCCTATGTTGATCTTCTAAAAACAATTTTTCAGCCAGAGGCTGTCAAAATGCTTCCAATGGACTATGCACTTAAATACAATGTCATTCCTGTTTACAAACTTGGAAGTGCATTGACAATTGTCACTTCAACTCCAGGTGATATTGATCTTATAAAAAAACTTTCCATTGTTTCAGGAGTTGATGTAAGTCCTGTTTTTTCCTTTCCTGAAGATATTGAAGATGCTGTAAAAATTCAGTACCAGTCAAAAGAGACTATTGAAGAACTGATAAATAAAATATCTCAGAATTCCCTTTTTAAGGGGATTTCCAAAATTACTGAAGAACAGCTTAAAAAGATTTCCGGGGACAAGGCGGTAATTAACTTTACAGATGCAGTTATTCTTCTTGGAGTAAAGGAAAATGCAACAGACATTCATATTGATCCCCTGGAAGATGTTATAAAGGTCAGGTTTCGCATTGACGGTGTGCTTCAGACCAGGCTTAAGCTTGATCAGGGGCTTTTATATCCTTTTGTTTCAAGACTTAAAATAATGGCAGACCTTGATATTACTGAAAGGCGGCGTCCCCAGGACGGCAGGATCAATCTTAAACTTAAAAACAGAAATATTGATATCCGCTTTGCATCAATTCCCTCGGTTCATGGTGAAAAAATAACCCTGAGACTTTTAGGACAGCTTGCTGTAAGGGATGTTCCCGGACTTGAGGATCTTTCCTTTTCCTGGTCGACTTATAAAAAAATTGAAAAAATATGTTCTGTTCCAAACGGTATTTTTCTTGTTACAGGGCCAACCGGCTCAGGCAAGACAACAACTCTTTTTTCAATTTTAAAAAGAATAAACAATGAAGGTGTTAATATTCTTACTGTTGAAGACCCTGTTGAATATATGGTAGAAGGGGTGAGTCAGGTTCAGGTAAATCCTCTTATTAATCTTGATTTTGCAGCTGCATTGCGATCTTTTCTGCGGCAGGATCCAGATGTTATTCTTGTTGGAGAGATAAGGGATTCAGAAACTGCAAAAATTGCCTCTCAGGCTGCTCTTACAGGCCATCTTGTACTTGCAACTCTTCACAGCAACAATTCTTTTCTTGCTTCAGTAAGGCTTGTCGATATGGGCGTTCAGCGTTTTATTGTTTCTCCTGCAATCACTGGTGTCATGTCACAAAGGCTTGTGAGAAGGATATGCGAAAAATGCAAAATAAAATACAGGCTTACAGATATTGAAGCTGATGAATACTTTATAAGAGAAAATAACGAAGAGGTTAATTTTTTTCGCGGAAAAGGCTGTGCTGCATGCAATTTTACAGGTTATTCAGGGCGTATTGCAATTCATGAAATACTGCTTTTTACAAATGAAATCAGAGATATAATATCTTCCGGGGGATCTGTTGTTGAGATTGAAAAATCTGCATTGAAAAACGGGTTTAAGGATATGTTTCACGACGGGATAAAAAAGGTTTTAAGAGGCCTTACAACAATTGAAGAACTTGAAAGGGTAGTCGGGAAAAACTGATACAGATATTTCTTAAAAGAAATGCACGTAAATAAAAAAACGTGCATTTCTTTTAAATAGTGATTGGCTGAAAACGAGAAAATATGAACCGGTCAGTTACATGTTTAAATGTGACTGATCTTTTCAAGAATTAAATTCTTTTTGCTATTTCATCACCCATTTCTTTAGTTGAAACAGCCTTTTTATCTTTTCCTGCAAGATCTGCAGTTAGTATTCCAAGATCGAGAACCTCAGCTATTGCATTTTCAATTGCATCAGCTGCGTCTCCAAGATCAAGGGAGTATTTAAGCATCATTGAGGCAGACAAAATCTGTGCAATAGGGTTTGCAATTCCTTTTCCCGCAATATCTGGAGCAGATCCTCCTGCTGGTTCAAAAAGTCCGAATTTTTCTTCATTAAGACTTGCAGAGGCAAGAAGACCCATTGAACCGGTAAGCATTGCACATTCATCGGATATAATATCACCAAACATGTTTCCGCATAAAAGAACGTCAAACTGATGGGGGTCTTTAACAAGCTGCATTGTGGCATTATCAACATAGATATGATTGAGTTTCACATCAGGATAATCTTTTGAAACTTCATTAACAATCTCTCTCCACATTACCATGGTTGTTAAAACATTTGCCTTGTCAACTGATGTTACAATACTTCTTCTTTTTCTTGCTGCATCAAATGCCATTCTTGCAATTCTTTCTACCTCAAATCTTTTGTAAACCATTGTATCAAAGGCTTTTTCTTCAGGGCCTGAACCTTCTCTTCCTTTTGGCTGGCCAAAATAAATTCCGCCGGTAAGTTCTCTTACGCATAGGATATCAAAACCGTTTCCAACAATATCAGGTCTTAGAGGACTTGCAGATGTAAGGGACGGAAAAACCTTTGCAGGTCTCAGGTTGCAGTAAAGTCCGTAAATTTTTCTTAGAGGCAGAAGAGCAGCTCTTTCAGGCTGTTTTTCAGGAGGAAGGTTTTCCCATTTTGGTCCTCCAACAGATCCGAAAAGAACAGCATCGGCCCAGTTGCAGACATCTATTGTTTCCTTGGGAAGCGCTTCTCCGCAATTGTCAATTGCAGCGCCTCCGACATAGGCATTTTTTGTTTCAATTTCGAAGTTAAATTTCTTTTTTGCAGCATTCAAAACCTTGATTGCCTCGTCCATAACTTCAGGTCCGATTCCATCTCCTGGAAGCACAGCTATTTTTTTCACTTTTATTTCCTTATTTTTTGTGGTTTAAAATATAAAATTAAAAAAAAATCAGTTTATATATATTTAATGTGAGTATAAAATTCAAGGATGGTTTTTAGCTGGGATTCCAATAAAACTCCTTTAAAATGAATTCAGGTGAAAAATGAATGAAAAAAACAGCAGTTCAGCAAATATTAATCTGGCAGGACTTACTTCAAGACTTTTAAAAGAAGTCCTTTCCCTTTCTTCAGAAGAGAAAATTGCATTATTGCGTGATCTTGAAGAAAGAGTTGGAGCTTACAAAAGGAAATCAGGAAGAATTTCATATCCGGCTGAAATAGATTTCGCAATGAAAGGTAAGCCAGTCAGAGGTTTTATAAGCAATATCAGCGAATCGGGAATGTTTGTGACTTCATTTGAAAAACCGGATGAAGGCTCTGAAATAACGATGGTTTTTCCCCCACCGGCAAGAACCGTGCCTGTAAAAATGAAGGCACGGGTGGTAAGGGTTGAAAAAGAAGGTTTTGCAGTTGAATTTGTGAAACGTCTAAATGAGACATTGCAAAAATATGATATAAAAATGATTTCAGATTTGTTTATAAAATAATTGTAAGCTTTACTCAGCTTCTGAATCTTTTTTATCCTGTGGAGCCTCAATAAATTTTTCAGGTTTTAAACTTCCGTTCCCTTTTGGAAAGGCAGGATAAAAAGTATTTCTGCTTTTTTCCTTATTATCTTTATTAATGATATTTCCGTTTTTATCTACAACAGTATCGTCATCTAAAATAACCATACCAAGCTGTTTTATAACAGTTTCCCTGTATGCATGCTTGTATTCAATTGATTTTTTTTGAAGTTTATAATTTAAGATCAGCCAGATTAATGTGAATATTGCAGCAATTCCAATGCCTGTACCTGCTATGATCATAAGATATTCAAGTGATTTCTGACCTGCAGCTGAAATAAAGCCCACAATAGCATCAAGTTTATAAATTATTCCTGCAGCAAGGGTCAGTATGAACAATGTGAGAAGGAAAGGCAGTTTTTGAAAAAGAACAAGAACAGCTTCAATTTTTCTGAGGTATCCCTGTCTGTTATCATCATTATTTTGCTGGTCTGATAAAAGGCTGTCTTCATGTGATGAAAAACCATAAAGGTATTTGTTAAATCCGGCAACAAGAATTCCCAGCAAAAATGTTATTACAACCGGGATAATAAAGGCAGCAAAAAAATAGTTTTTCCATGGAAATGGGATGTCCTTTGAGCCAAGCTGCTCTACAAAGCAGACAAAAAAAATTACGGCTTCAACTATTCCAATAAAAATAAGATAATTTTTTAAAAAAGATTTTATTTCAATCTGATCAAAAAGGGAGGCTATACCCTTTGTTTTTTCTTCTTTTTTCATGGTCTGTCTCCGTACAAGAGAGTAAAGTATAAAATTGTTAATAAAATTAAAAAGTTATATGTTTATGAAAAGATATGTTTCAATATATTTTTTCATAAAAAACAAAAGCTAATATTTTTTGGTTTTTATTTCAACCTAAATTGAATGATTTACATGACTTGTGCACATATTGAGTAATTGTATCTGTTTTTTTACAGCTTTATGCTGAAACAGTTTGAAGATGTGATAGAGAGTGAAAGGCGGTTCAAAAAAAATTGCACCAAAGGTTTTAAAAAAGTGCATAAAAAAAGCTCTTAAAAATTTAATTTTAAGAGCTTGAAGTCCTTGTATCTGGCGGAGAGAGAGGGATTCGAACCCTCGAAGGGACTTTACATCCCTTACTCGCTTAGCAGGCGAGCGCCTTCAGCCTACTCGGCCATCTCTCCAAATAAAAATGGCGGAGGAGGTAGGATTTGAACCCACGGAACGCTCTCACGCTCAACGGTTTTCAAGACCGCCGCCTTAAGCCACTCGGCCACTCCTCCGTTACAAGAACTGCTATTAGCACTTTATTTGAGTGAAGGTCAAATATTTTTTTAAAAAATTATTAATGATAAATTTATTGAAAATATAATGGGTTGATATTATTGGATTTTGAATATAAGATTTTTTAAATAAAAAAATCAGTATTTGATTTTTGAATTAAAAAATAAAGTTATTTTTAATTTAAGAACATTAATTCTTGAGATTGTATTTTATTTTGTAATATAGTAAAAAAGTTTAGGCTTTAAAACAAAAACGGTCATAAAATGACCTTGAAGGAGGATTTTTATATGAAGCAGAAGTATCTGCTGGAAAAACAGGAAGATTCAAGTCTTGTAATCAGAGAGTATGGTGAGCTTGAAGAAGGTGTTTTTTCGCTTTTATGCGAAGAAAAATTTAATCACGAAGGTCTTTTGAAAGTCATTGGAGATGAAAGTGAGCTTTTGGACTTTTTGAGAACGGATAATATGTTCCCTCCTTTTTCATATATGACTAAAATTAGAGAGGCCGTAAAGGGACTTTATGGCAATGATTCTGATGAAACCCATGCCGAGATTATTTTTGATGAAGCTGTTATTGCAAAAAAAGAACGTGAAGCTGATGAAGAAGGCTTTTTCGATGAAGATGAGCTTTTAGACGATATTCTTGATGGTACAGATGATGATTTTGATTCATTAGACGATGATCTCGGAGATATAGATTCTTCTGCCTCACTTAAGGTTGATGAAGATACTGATCTTGATGTCGATATCTGATCTGATTTAAAAAAAGATTATTTTGTCCAAGGGGGTTTTACCCCCATTTTTATTGCATGTTTCAAGGGGGAACTTATGAAATCTCTTATAAGGGAAGCAGTGGTGAAAGCCTGGGACAAGGCCTGTTCCATGGAACTTTTTTCATCGGCTGATATCCCTGTTTTTGATGTGTCTGATACTAAAAATAAAGATCATGGAGATATTGCGGCAAATATTGCCATGGTTTCTGCAAAGGTTTTAAAAAAAGCACCTTTAAAAATTGCTGAGATTCTAACAGAATTGATAGATGAAGATTTTATTGAAAAAATTGAAATTGCAGGGCCTGGATTTATCAATTTTTTTATCAGGAAATCATCTTTTCCTCCTATGCTTGGGGAAATTTTTGAAAAAGGTGAGAACTTTGGTTCAAATGAATATGGACTCGGTAAAAAAATAATGGTTGAGTTTGTAAGTGCAAACCCAACAGGCCCGCTTCATATCGGCCATGGCAGGGGAGCTGCTGTTGGAGATGCAACAGCTTCTGTATTAAAAAAATGCGGATATGAAGTAACAAGGGAATACTATATTAATGATTCAGGCAGGCAGATAAAGACTCTTGGGAACTCAGTCTATCTGAGGTATCTTGAGCTTATGGGAAAAGAAATTGATTTTCCACAAGATCATTATCAGGGCGACTATATTTCAGATATTGCAAAAGAACTTGAGAATAAATACGGCAGGTCACTTCTTGAAAATGATGAAAACGAATCTGTTTCAATCTGTGCAAAGTATGCTGCAGACTCTATTTTAAAAGGTATTGAAGAAGATTTGAATGCCTTTAATGTTATATTTGACAACTGGTACAGTGAGCAGTCTCTTTATGACTCAAATAAAGTTTTTTCCACAATAGAATTTTTTGAAAATAAAAATCTCATCTATGAAAAAGACGGTGCCAAATGGTTTCGAACAACTGATTATGGTGATGAAAAGGACAGGGTTGTTGTTCGTTCAAATGGTGATACAACATATTTTGCATCGGATATTTCCTATCATATGGATAAGTTCCAGAGAGGATTCAACGAACTCGTTGACGTATGGGGAGCAGACCATCACGGATATATAAACAGAATAAAAGCCTGTATTGAAGCTTCGGGTCATGACAGCTCAGATTTTCACGTTATTCTGGTTCAGCTTGTAACCCTTTTAAGAAGCGGAAAGCTTGTTCAGATGTCAACAAGATCAGGAGAGTTTGACACTCTAAAGGAAGTTGTTGACGAAGTTGGGGTTGATGCTGCAAGATTTTTCTTTCTTATGAGAAGCTATGATTCAGGTCTTGATTTTGACCTTGATCTAGCAAAGAAAAAATCAAGCGAAAATCCTGTTTATTATGTCCAGTATGTCCATGCAAGAATATCAAGTATTATTGAAAAGGCTGAAAAGGATTTTTCATATACTGAAAATGATATAATGGGAGCTGATTTGTCTTTGCTGGATAAAGATGAAGAAATTGAACTGATTAAAACTCTTATGAAATATAAAGAAGCTGTTTTAAATGCCGGAAAGGAAAAACAGCCCCATAGAGTGACGTTCTATCTTATGGAGCTTGCAGGATCATTTCATTCATATTACAACATGCATAAGGTTTTGACAGAGGATAAAGGTCTTTCATGTTCAAGACTCTATCTTGTGAAAGCAGTAAAAGAGGTTGTAAAGAACGGTTTGAATCTTTTAGGTGTAAGTGCGCCTGAAAAAATGTAATACAGGCTGAGCGAAAACGGTTTTTTGTCCATATTCTGAGTGAAAAATTAAATTTTATCCTCAAACAGCTGACTATCTGGAAGGATAAAAACTGAACAAAAAAACTGGTTTTCGCCAAATCACTAAAAATATGACTTTTCATTTTTAAAAATATATCAGAATGGCTAATACAAGTACCAGGAGCAAGAAAAAAAAAGGGAATGTCCCTGTAAAAAAAAATAAGGTTAAGCTCTTTCCTCCTTCAAGGCTTGCGGAGATAGTGTTTTATTCCTTTATTATGTTTGTTCTTGGTGTTTTGACAGGAAGAGGCACAGCGCCAGTCAGTTTTGATTTTAATCAAAATGACAACAATGCAGCGCTTATTGAAATGCCTCCTCAGCTTGAGCCTGTCAAGGTTAAGGTTGATTTTTACAGAGAGCTTTCATCCGATAAGGATTCAGCAATAAATAAAACAATTATCAAGGCAGAGGATAAACTCCCTTTGAAAATTCCTTTATACAAAGGAGAAAAAAGACAGTCAGAGCTTTCTTCTGAACTTTTGTCAGAAAAAGATGAAAAATCTGAAAAAAAAGAAAAATCGGTTTTTACTTCTGAGCCTGTAAAATCTTTTGAAGAAAACACAAACAGTGTTTTTTTTACTGTTCAGATTGCTGCAATGAAAAATAAGGATGATGCTGATTTTCTGGCCGGGAAAATATCAAATCAGGGATTTCCTGCCTACAGTGCCTCAGGATTGTCAGAAGATAATGTTTTATGGCACAGGGTAAGGGTTGGCAGATTTGAAGATAAAAAACAGGCTGAAAATATGAAAAATAAGCTTCTTCAAAAATTGAAAATTAACGGTATTGTACTTACAATAAAGTAACAGGAGAATTTATAAAATGACTATATCCAAGGACGAAGTGTTATATGTAGCTCACCTTGCAAGGCTTGAAATACCGCCTGATGAAATGGAAGGTCTTGCATCACAGATAGACGATATTCTGTCATATGTTGCAACTTTAAAGGAAGCTGATACAAATAATGTTGATCCTACAGCACAGTCACTTTCCCTTGTAAACAGGTTCAGAGAAGATGTTGTTGGCGATACACTTGGAAGTGAAAAAGCAGTTGAAAACTGCCATGATAATTATGATGGAATGTTTGTTGTGCCAAAGGTAGTGAAAAGCTGAAAAAAATGTGAAGTTTATTTTAAGACTTAAAATTGAATAAATCCGGAGATAAAAATAAAAAATGAAACTTTATGAACTTTCTGTGGCAGATGCAAGGCAAAAGCTTGATAATAAAGAAATTTCTTCTGTTGAGCTTACAAAATCTGTATTTGAAAGAATAGATGAGGTCGAGCCAAAACTTGATGCTTTTATAACAATCTGCAAAGAATCTGCTTTAAAAGAGGCCGAGCTTGCAGATAAAATGATTTCTGAAGGTAAAAAAACACCTCTGCTTGGAATTCCTGTATCATTAAAAGATCTTATCTGTACAAATGGTGTTCGCACCACCTGTGCATCAAAAATTTTAGAAAATTTTATTCCTCCATATGATGCAACACTTGTTGAAGCTCTTAAAAAAGACGGGGCTGTAATAACAGGAAAAGTAAATATGGATGAATTTGCAATGGGTTCTTCCACTGAAAATTCAGCCTTTAAAATTACAAAAAATCCCTGGGATACAAAAAGAATTCCAGGCGGGTCAAGCGGAGGTTCCGCTGTATGTGTTGCAGCTGACATGAGCCTTGTATCATTTGGTTCTGATACAGGCGGTTCAATCAGACAGCCTGCATCACACTGCGGTGTTACGGGATTAAAACCATCATACGGAAGGGTTTCAAGATACGGCCTTGTTGCCTTTGCCTCATCCCTTGATCAGATAGGTCCATTTACAAAAACTGTTGAAGATGCCGCAATGGTAATGAACACAATAGGTTTTTTTGACCCGAAGGATTCCACAAGTTTTCCTGCAGATACACCTGATTACACATCCTTTCTCGAAAAAGGGATGAAGGGCGTAAAAGTTGGAATTATCAAGGAATATATTGACGCACAGGGGATAGACCCTGAAATTGCAGGAGCGATAAATAAGTCTGTTGATGTTTTTAAAAGTCTTGGTGCTGAAATTGTTGAGGTTTCCCTTCCAAATACAAAATATGCGGTTCCTGCCTATTATGTCATTGCTCCCTCTGAAGCAAGTTCAAACCTTGCAAGATACGACGGTGTAAGATTTGGAACCAGAGTTGAAACACCCGAACTGATAGAAATGTATAAGGAAACAAGATCAAAGGGTTTTGGAGCCGAAGTTAAAAGAAGAATAATTATAGGTACATATGCACTTTCAGCAGGGTATTATGATGCATATTACGGGCAGGCTCAAAAGGTAAGAACCCTTATTGCAGATGATTTTAAAAAAGCCTTTGAAAAGGCAGACATTCTTCTTTCTCCTGTAACTCCTGAGCCTCCTTTTAAATTAGGTGAAAAAACAGATGATCCATTGACAATGTATCTGTCTGATATTTTTACTATTTCTGCAAACCTTGCAGGTATACCCGGAATTTCGGTTCCATGCGGTCTTACCAAAAATAATCTTCCCATAGGCCTGCAGCTGATGGCACCTTCATTTGAAGAGGGAAGGATTTTAAAGGCAGGGTATAATTTTCAGTGTGAAACAGATTTTCATAAAAAAAGGCCGGTGATTTAATTATGGATCTTCCCATACCTGAGAACGATGCAGTAAAAAAAGCAGTAAAATGGATTTTTTCGGAAATGGAAGCTGATAAGGAGCTCAGAAGAAGAGATCTTGTGGAAAAGGCATCTGTAAGATTTGATCTGTCTCCTGCAGAAACCGAATATCTGATGAGGGCTTCAAAAATAAAAAATGTCTAAAATAAGAATTCTTCCGGAAAACCTTTCAAACCAGATAGCGGCAGGAGAAGTTGTTGAGCGTCCTGCCTCTGTTGTAAAGGAGCTTGTAGAAAACTCAATTGATGCAGGTTCAGGAAGAATTGTAGTTGAAATAGAGCAGGGCGGGAAAAAATCTATACGGGTTTTTGATGACGGGGAGGGAATGACCCGCGACGATGCCCTTTTGTCCATAGAAAGATACGCCACCAGCAAAATAAGTGAAGCAAAGGACCTTTTTTCCATAAACACCCTTGGTTTCAGGGGAGAGGCTCTTCCAAGCATTGCATCTGTGTCTCATTTTTCTGTTCTTACCAAATCAAGGCTTGAGAATTCAGGCACAAAAATTGAAGTCAAAGGAGGAACTCTTTTAGATGTAAAGGAAACAGGAGCTCCAGACGGCACTGACATAAGAATTTCTCATCTTTTTTTCAATACTCCGGCAAGAAGAAAGTTCATGAAGGCAGAAACAACAGAAATGGGGCATATTTCTGAGGTTATTTCGTGTCTTGCACTTTCAAGTCCTGAGATTTATTTCAGGCTTTCCCACAACAAAAGAATTTTAAAGGAATGGCCCGGAGGAAAGTTTTCTGACAGGGCTTTAGAGGTTTTAGGGTCAGATTTTAAAAATCTTTTATATGAAGTTTCCAATGAATATATGGATGTAAAGGTTACAGGTTTTGCAGGTTCCCCTGATATCACAAGAAGTACACCCTCAAAAATTTATATTTTTGTAAATAACAGATATGTAATGGACAGATCAATTTCCTATGCAGTTTATCAGGGGTATGAAGGCCGTCTTATGAAGGGCAGATATCCGGGATGCGTTCTTTTTATAAATCTTCCCTATGATAAAGTAGATGTAAATGTCCATCCTGCAAAGCATCAGGTCAGATTTGCCGAGCCTGGAATTGTGATGTCATGTGTTAAAAGGGCAATTGCAAATGCACTTCTTGCAGAAGACAGGGTTAAGTGGAAGTCAAAACCTCTTGCCTTAAAAGTTGAGCCCCATAAAAAAGAGAGTTTGGTGTTTCCAGGAGCTGTCAGGGAAAAAAGCTCAGGAAGCCAGGCATCTTTTCCATCTTTTGGTGAAACAAAATCTTTGACCATTAAAGATAGTAATTTAAATTTTTCCCGGGAAAATATTTTTCCAGAAAAAATAAATAAATCTTCATGGGAATCATTACCCAAAATAGAAGAAAAAGATGAGACCAGTTTTAAATATGAATCGGTTGATCAAGACGAAAAAAAGGGGCTGAATCAAAATGATTTTTTATATTCAGATCTTTTTATTGTTTCCCAGATAAAAAATACCTATATAATCTGCGAGTCAATGGATGGAATGATTCTGATAGATCAGCACGCAGCCCACGAAAGAATCCGTTATGAATCCCTTTTAAGATCCTATGAAAAAAATATGGGCAGAGCCCAGCAGCTTATTTTACCACAGGTCATAGAACCTGGAGTAAAAGAGTCGTCAAAACTTCTTTTAATGCTTGAGGAATTCAAAAAATTCGGCCTTGAAATTTCCCATTACGGAGGAAACAGCTTTGCAGTTCAGTCGGTTCCCTTAATCCTTGGAGATATTGATTTCAAGCCTCTTATCCTGGATGTTGCATCAATGTTTAAGGAACTTCCTTCAACCTATGAAATAAAAAAGGTAATTTATGATGCAATAGCTTTAATCGCATGTCATGGCTCAATAAGGGGAAATCAGAAACTTGATTCAAGGGAAATAAAAGCTTTATTTCAAGCACTTGATAAATGCGAAAACTCTTCAAGATGTCCCCATGGAAGACCAATCTGGATCAAGCTTGACTGGGATTTTATTGAAAAATCATTTAAAAGAAAGCTCTAAACTATTTTTTTACCTTTAATATAAAGATTTTCAACCTTTATATCCTTGATTTTATCCTGATCACATTCAAAAATATCATCAGACAAAACTGCAAAATCAGCATTAAGACCTTTTTTTAATGTACCTCTTATGTTTTCTTCAAATCCGCTTTTAGCTGCATTTGCAGTATACATTTTCAAAGCTTCAAATATGCTTATTCTCTGGCTTTTTTCAGGATGATTCACACTTGCCCATATTCCGTAAACAGGGTCTGGCTCAGTGCATGGAGCATCGGAGCCCCCTGTAACAAGAATTCCCGACTGGATAAGGGAGCGAAGGGGAATAAGGTTTTTTGCACGCTCTCCTAAAATTTCATTTATATATGTCATAGGTTCTTCATTCCAGTACAGGAACGAAGGCTGAACAGCGAAAACAAGATTTAAGTTTGCAGCTTTTTCCATAGTTTCATCGCTTACAAGATCGCCGTGGATTAAAATATTTCTTCTGTCCGGAGCAGGGTATTTTTCATCTGCCTTTAAAAATGAATTCACACACTGATCAACAGCCTTGTCTCCTATTGCATGTAGTGCTGTCTGAAGGTTGTTCTTATGGGTTTTATACAAAAACTCTTCAATCTGTTCATTATTGTAAAATAAAATCCCGCTGTTTGAGCTGTCATTTGAGTATGGTGAATTCAGTGCGGCATCAAGTGAACCAAAGCAGCCGTCTAAAGCTGTATCAAAACATCCGCCAATCTGTTTGAGTCTTCTGAATTTAACTTTTCTAACACTCATTGTCTGGAAAAAAACCTTAAAGTCCTGAATAAAGAATTTTGATCCAAGCCTTGCCAGATCAACATCAAGATCAAGGGGATAGCCAACGCCTTCTGCTGAATGAACAAAAGAGATTCCGTATTTTGCAAGCTCTTTTGAAGCATTAGACATTCTTTTAAGCATTTCAGAAACTGAAACAGATTTTGCGGCAAAATCTGCAGCAGGGAAAAAAGAATCATTTAAAAACCAGCCGGAATCTTTATCAAAACCTCTTAATTCAAGGACTTTTTTGGGAAGCTTTTCGATAAAGGCAGAGTTTCCCACACCTGCATGGCCGTCGTATTTTATAATAAAGACAGGTTTTTTATTTTCTGCTTTGTCAAGAATTTGCCTTGTAAGGAGCTGATCTTCCTTAAATGAGTGTTTTGAATATCCAAAACCTGTAATTAAAGAATTTTTTTTCTGTGATTTTGAAAAATTAATTAATTCGGAAACAGCATCATCTAGTGCCAAAAAATTTCTGAAATCAAATCCCCCAAGGAAATATGCATATGACGTAAAGTGCATATGAGTATCTCCAAAGGAAGGAACAACAGTTCTGCCGTTTAAATCATCGATTTTTATATTTTTGTATTTTTCAGGAATAAAATTTTCAGTAAAAACAATTTTACCCTTATCAACTCCAATATATTTAAAAAAACTATTGGAATCATCTGCACTGTAGAATTTGCCGTTTCCAAATATTTTCATTTTTACTCCTGGATAAAAAGAGCAAGTGATTCTATTATCGGCGGATCTTCATTATCAATTACATTTATTATTTCCTTGTGAAGTCTTTTTTTGTGCTCGCCGAAAATTCCTCTTTTCTTGTTGAATGTTTTTGCGAATGCAACTGCATCTTTCAATAGTTCTTCCGGATTTTCGCAGGCCTTTTCAAGCATGTGGCATTCTTCAAGTTCTGCTGCTCCGACTCTTCGTCCTGTTAGTTTCATTTCATTAAATTTATAATATGGAAAAGCTTTTTTTACAAATGCAATCATTCCGGGAAGAAAAGGTATTCCAAGGTCTACTTCAGGGAAGCAGAAATATCCCCTGTCTTTTCTCATCATTCGAAAATCGCATGCGCAGGACAAAATTGCTCCGTTTCCAAAGGCATGTCCGTTTATTGCAGCAATTACAGGAACAGGAAGAAGAAGAAGTTTTTTGAAAACATCATTCATTTTAAACATAAAATCTTTCATTGCCTGATAATCTTCGGCAACAAGTTTTCCTGAAAGCCATTCAAGATCAATTCCAAGGCTCCATGCTTTTTGATCTGCTGAAGTTAAAACAACAGATTTTATGTCTTTGTCTTCCATTGCCTCATCAAGAGCCTTGAGCATTTCAGTTGCAAAAACATCGTTGTGTCTGTTTTCGCCGTTTGTCATTGTGACAATGGCAACACTTTCGTCCTTTTCCCATTTTACTGCTGTCATGTTTTTTATCTCCTTGTCAGTTATTGGATTTTATATGATCGTCAAACAGGTTTAACTCCCATTTTCCTTTCATTCTGTCTTTTACTGCTTCTGTTTCAGAACCTTTTTTGGAATTTAAAAAGATTTTTTTAAGCTCTTTTTTCCAGATTTTGTCCATAATGGCCATTTCCCTGTAAATACAGCCTTTTTCAACATATTTTTCAAGGATTTTCCATCCTTTTTCATAATCGAATTTTTCCCATTTCTGGCCGCTTAAGAAAATATATTTAAGGTTTCTGACGGATAATACGGCCTCAGTCCCTTTATCAAAATCAAATTCCAGCCAGTGTGAACCTGCATAAAAAAGAAATTCAGGATTTTTTAATTCAATTAAGGCATCAAGTCCTTTTTTAAAATTAAATCTTTTCCAGTTGCAGCCAGCGTAATATATAAGCCTTGAATCTCTGGTTTCAATTAAAAAATCAAGAGCCTTTTCATGGTTGTGTTCCCTCCAGGTTCTTCCGCTTTTATAGACTCTTTGAGGGTCGTTTAAATCAATTAATGCGTCAAGTCCTCTTTCATGGTTGAATCTTTTCCAGTATATTCCTGACCTGTAAATAAGCTCGTTTTCTTTTTTGCTTATTAAAAGGGAAAGGCCGCCGATATGATCGAAATCTGATTCTGTTTTCCCTTTTTCATAAATTTTTTCTGCAAGAATATCCATATCTAATCGTTTTCAATAAAAAAGGTTTTTCCAAAAGGCGGCACAAATTTTTTGTTTCCGTCTTTCCCAATAAGCCAGACTGTATTTTTATAAGGGTTTAATTTCCCTATATCGTGAATGAATCCGTCTGTAATTACAATTATGGTTTCATTTCTTTTTTTTAAATACTCATTGAAAAGAGGGGAGAAAAAGGTTGTACCTCCGGATCCTGATTTGATTTTTCTCCAGTCGCCTGATTTATAGAAGAATTTTTTTGTAAGATTTGTCTCTTTTTTAAAAATTCCGTTTTCCTCTTTTGGAATAAAAAGAGTTTCATCCATTAATACAAGTTCTGTTTTATATGTTTTTATTAAATTTTCAATAACTCCGAATGCTCTTTCAAGTTCCCCTGGATTTGAAGTGACAGAAGCTGAAACATCAACTGCTGCAATGATTCTTTCCTTGTCCTTCATTATTTTTCCGGGAGCATAAATTCCATTTGCAAAATATCTGCGGTTGAATTTTTTGTATGTATATTCTGTTTTATCTGAATGGGCAGTTGAATCAACAATACTTTTAATCTTTTTTTCCCATGAGGAAATGTCTGTTTTTTGGGGAGAGCTCATGATTTTTGTCATAAGCGAAAAAAATCTGTCCTGATTTGCGCCTGGATCATTAGATGCAATTGCAGTTATTTTTTTTGCATTTGTATTAAGCCTGTTTGAAACTGATGTTTCCTTAAATACATGAGAACCTGTTTTCAAAGGCTTTCCCTTTGAGTCTGTAAAAATAAAACCCTGGGGATCATTTTCTTTTTTTGAATTTTTATTTTCAAATAAAGGGTCGCCTTGTTTGTTTGTGTCTTTTTTATTTTTTGAGGTGTCAGGCATGAGGTTTTTAAACATTTTATCAACTTCATCTATAAATTCTGATAATTTTGTTTTACCCCCCTCTAAAAGCCATTTGTATACATCTTCCCATTTAGGGTCTTTTATTCCGGTTTCCCTGTAAAAATATTGAGGGATCAGCGGAAGGTCTTCAGGAAGTTCCAAAATAGCTTCCCTTTGATCTTTGCCTGAAAAAAATGTTTTGATATTTTCCTTTATAAAACTGTTTACAACCATATCCTGCGCAAGATTCTGGAGATATGGATTTTTCATTGAAAAAGATCTGTGGTCGTGACGAAAAATCACATGAAGCATTTCATGAACAAGAAGAGCTGTTATGTTTTTTTCGTCAAGGCTTTCAAGAAATTTTTCATTATAATACAGGGCCGGCCTCATTTCCGACTCATGCATTGCAATTGTCGGAATTTCATCTGATTTGATGAAAGTGCACAGCTGATAAAAATAGGAAGTAAACCTGCTTTTCTTCCATAAAATTTTTAAACTTGACTCCAGTTTTTCATGCATTGGTTATTCACCGTCAAAAATATCTGCAAATTTATCTTTAATCGACTCTTTTTCTTCATCTGACTCAGAAAATTCAAGAGCTTCCGGTATTTTTGTAAGAAGTCCGCACTCCCTTAAAAGTATCTGAAAAAATGCAACTCTTGAGTCGGCTCTTGAAAGTGCTATAAAGCTTAAGACATTATACAGCTTTTTTAATGAATCATTATCAAGAGAGCCCATTGAAGCCGCAGCATCAGACTTTAGGTCTGTAATTGCACCGCTTATTGCCCATAAAATATCTTCAGATGAAATTTTATTTTGTTTAAAGCTTTCCTTTTTTTCTGAATTTCCAATAAGAATGTCTTGTGTGGAAATCTGTCTTGGACTTAAAATTTCTTTTACAAAATCATCCGCAGCAGTCTGGCCTGCAAGAGATGATATTATTTTTTCAATTAATATCCCTTTTTCACTTTTAAGAGCGTTTTCAAGGTCTTTTTTGTTTTCAAGTTTGCATGCAAAGGTAAGTGCATTTGAAACCTGATGCCATCCCCTTGGGTTGGGGTTTATTTCCGTTTCGCTCCAGAGTCTTTCAGGGAAAAGAGTTATGTATTCAATTATTGCAGGATGGATTTCATTTTCAACTGCCCATGAAAGCCAGTTTGCAGCACTTGGTTTAAGGTGGAATATGGCAAGTCTTCCGTCAAGTGCTGCATCATCAAAGTCGGTTATGGTTGTCATGTCGCCTTCGCCAAGGTTTCCTGCAAGTATTATTGTTGTTTTTTCTGGAAGAAGATGTTCTCCGCACCTTGATTCAGTAATAATCTGAAAAAGTGTCTGGATTACTGTTGGATGAGCTCTGTTTGCCTCGTCAAGAAACCAGACTATTCCGTTGTAACCTGTTGGAACGGTTTCAGGGGGAATAAATTTCGGTCTGAAATAAATCATTTTTTTGTCATTGTGATCTGGGACAGGGTATCCTCCAAGATCAATATTTTCTTTGAAAGCAAGTCTTGTATCAATAAAGTAAAAATTTTTTTTCTCAGCTGTCTGTTTTACAATTGAAGATTTCCCAATTCCCGGATGACCTACAATTTTAATTGCATAGTTAAGTTTCTTTTTTGCATCAAGGTGTGTTTCAATTATATGTTCAAGCTCTTTTGCTGTTGTTTCGACCGGTGTTTTATGCATGTTTACTCCTGGTTTTTAAAGCTTTGTGTACAAACAATTTGCAGTTAATATAAATACAAAAATTTTATATTTCAAATTAAAATTAATAAATATTATGCAAATGTCTTAAAATCCAGGCATTATTAAATTTTCGGTAAAAGCTTTTTTAACTTCCTGGTTTGGATATGAAATATACAGGTGTTTTCTGTAATAGTCTTTGGTAATCAGATACCTGGTTTTAAAAAGCATAGGGATACGTGGAAGCCTTTCAATATTAAATGCTTCCAAAAGACTTGGAGGAGGTTTTATCTTTTCAAGATCAGGGATAAAATAATTGCTTTTCTTGATAAGCTCCACTGGAAATTTTTAGTTTACTGTTTTTAAAGACAGTCTCTTTACTTGAATCCCTTATCAAGACTCAAGAAAAACAGCTTCCTTAAAATCCTCAATGGAATTGGTCTCATTAAGTTTTTTTTCAAGTTTATTGAGAACATCAGCTTCATAAATATTTTTAATCATGGAAACAACTATTTTTGTTTCACTGCTTTGTCCAAATTTATCAAAAACTGCCAGTACCAGTCCTATTCCCTGTTGCATGGCTTCCTGTCGGCCTTCCAATCTGCCTTCCTGCCTGCCTTCCTGTCTGCCTTGCTGCCGGCCTTCCTGCCTCAATCTTTCAGCAATAGTCATAACCATATCCCCCTTATTTTGATCTACAGCATTTGAAACTATAGATTTTAAATCATTAATTTCAAGATCATCTGTGTTACTGAGTAAATATCTTATCAAAGATTCCAGGTATTGCAAGCCGGTTTGACTTTCAGAAAGGTCTTTAAAAAGGGAAAAAACATCTGGCAGCTTATCCTGCAAATCCGGTGAAAATATATGCTTGAATAAAAGCAAAACAGCCTTTGTAAATACAGAACCTTTAATTTCATTGTCAGACCATGAATTAAGATCATATAAAATAAATTTAAAATCCGGCAGAAATTCATCAAGCTCTTTTGTTTTATCCATAAAAAGAGATGAAAATTCAGTTTTTGCAATCCATTTATATCTGCCGTGGTATAAGACCATTGGAATAATAAGTGGCAGATTATCGGGATTATTGCTTTTTATGTCCTGACGCCAGATTTTTATCAGATATTCCAAAAGCTGAAGGTGAATCCATTTGTCATAATAGCTTTTGTGCTCAAAAAGCAGATAAATATATCCTGAATTTCCTTTAATTTCAGCCTTGTAAAGCATGTCAGAATAAAACTCTTCAAGATCTTTTTCAATAAAGGAATCTTTGCAGATTTCAAGGGAATCAAGATTTGTAAGCTCAAGCACTTTTTTTGGAAGATAATTTTCCAAAAAGCTTTTTGCATTATAAAGATCGCTCCAGGTATCTTTGAAAAGTTTGTCGTGTGAGTTTTTGATATTGAAATCATTCATAATTAAAGCTGATTATCAAAGTTAAATTTTAAAGACAACTTAAAATATAAGAAAATGGTAATAAAAAACGAGGAAAAATATTTTATTTCAAGCAAATAAATTTTTGCTTTATTTGTTTGAAATACATTTGACATTAATTTGGTAAGGTGTCATCGGAACTCCCAAGTGCACACACATTAACGCTTATAAACTTGTTTTCTGTGCCCAATGTAAATCACAAGAACACAGATATTTTCATCTTCAATTCGGCACAAAATACGATAATCCCCGACACGATAACGCCATAATCCGGAAAATAAGCCAGTAAGCGGTTTACCTATATCTCTTGGATTATCCAGCTTGTTTAATCGATCAAGAAACTTCAATATTCTTTTAACACTTGCTGTATCAAACTTTTTTAAATTTTTTCTAACATCTGGTGTAAGCTCAATTTTCCAGTCCATATTCCCTCATGATATCCTCCAGAGGTATTCGTTTTTCTCCGCTGTCTTCAAACTTTTTATAGGCTGTTTCCGCAAGATAAGTATCTTCCAGATCTTCCATATACTTTAATATAGCTTCCTTTGCATAAAAAGTTTCAGTTCGTCCTGTACGTTTTGCCAATATTGATAATCTTTTCTCAATTTCTTCAGGTAATTTTATTGCAAGCATGAGCTTTTCCTTTGACCTTGTGTGAATTAATTAAGTAAGGATGTCCACCAAACTACTCCCTCTGTAACTTAAATCTTTTTTAAGTCAGATACAGGTATTCCTGTAAACTCACTTACTGTTTCAATATCATAGCGTTTTTTCAGCATTTTTTCTGCCATGGCCAGTTGTGCAAGATACTGACCTTCCTCTCTGCCTTTCTTTTCCCCTTCACGTCTTGCAGATTCAATCCCGGAATTATAATCCCGCTTCCATTTCATGTGGGCTTCATAGGCATCAAGAAGTTCTTCGTCTCTTGTGAAGGCTACATATTTATCATGAGCCTTGTTTATTTCCGGGTTTTCTTTCAGTAATATTCTCATGGCTTCATCACCTTCTGTTTTTCCTTCATTCTTTAAATAATACAGCCATTTTTCAAGCTGTTTTCCCTTATTATAATCTTTTAATTCAGGAAGTTCAAGATAGTGCATTACCAGATGATCTGATAAAAAAAGCTCTGGATCAAAAAATTCCCTTAACATAAAACACAAATGATATCTGCCTGTTTCCTTAAACAAATGAAAATCTAAAATAATTAGTGATTGGCCGAAAACGAGAATTTTTTGTTCAGTTCAAGGAAGATAAAAAATTTAACCGCAGGAATACATAGGGTATTTTGAGGATTAAATTTTTCATCTGACGCCGAAATGGACAAAAAAGGCCGTTTTCGTTCAGCAACTATTTATGCAGATAACAGGACAAAGGCTTCCATAAATTTCTCCCTCTTTAAGCTGGGATGAATAAAGCCTTGACCAGTAATACAATGACCTGTGTCTGAAAATATTGTCTCCTGAAGTCTGTACTTCTATATTGTAAATTTCTCCGGTTTCAGAAACTGCCTTGATATCAAGAACAGACTCCTTGTCAAGAGCCAGATTTTTTATATTGAAAGTGTTTTTCAGTTCTATATCTTTAATTAAGGGAAAATTCATGTTCTCCTGAACTGAGTTTATAAAATTGAGCAAAAGACTTTTATCTTCTTCCCTGCCAAATAAATATTTTATGAATATGTCTGACGTTGGCTTTACATATACCAATGCTTATTCCTTTTTAAATTTTTATTTAAAATATGGATATAATTTATATTTACAGGAAGATTTAGTCAACTCGGATTTGATGAAAAAAAGGAAGTACCTGAATAGATATGTTAATATATATAAAAAGTAAACTTCTGCCCCCTTGACCTACTCAATCTAAACAGCAGGCAAAAAATCACCCTTCAGACAAACGCTTTAAAGAAAAAAAGCTCTCCAGTCCGCAAACAGGCCAGGTACTTGGCTTATCTTTATTAAGCACACCTTTGAAAAATTTCTGTTTTGATGCCACAAACTCCCTGCTTCCAATTATTCCGCTGTCTGTAAACCATCTTGTTCTAAGTCGGAATCTTTCCACAGTTGAATATCTGTATTTATTTTTCTTTCCTGATTCCACAACTTTTGCAGGAATTACACCTTTTTCGCCTACAGCACCAACTTCATAAACAAACTGGCGA
>JACKCP010000005.1 GCA_020633955.1 Desulfobacteraceae bacterium
GCCGGTCTAAATTGTACTCTACAGCTACAATTCTTTTTCAAATCAATGGCTGAAAAGTTTCTTAAGAGCACAAAGCTTAAGTTTTTAGCTTATAAATTTCTAAAAAAAATCATAAATTCTTCTTTCACACATAAAACCGCTTTTGCCAGAAACTTTATTAAGTGATTTTATTTTGCCTTTTAAAAGCGCAATGCATTGTGCAAGTTTACCTGGATGAACTGGAAAGGGAATGTTTTTTGAGGTGATAATTGCTATGCTCAGAGTTACTAAAGGAATGCATTCTTTTTCACCTTTTCTGTTTTCACAAAGGTAAGATCCGTTTTCGATATCTTCTTCAAGAAAAAGTCTTTTTTTTTCTATATCAAAGTTTTTGCATATAGAATCATAAAATCTGTCTTCTGGAATAGATTCTGAGATAATTACAAAATCGTCTCCACCGATATGACCGAGCTTTGAATCAGGATAAAAATCTGAAATAGCCTTATCAACAACAGAAGCTAGAAGTTTTATCATTTCATCTCCAGATGAAAAACCATAATTATCATTATATTCCTTGAATCTGTCCAGATCGATGTATGCAATAGAATAAGTATCTTTTTTTAATATTTCCTCCATCCAGACATTAATTACTATATTACCAGGCAGTGATGTTAGAGGATTTGCACTGGTTGCAAATTTTATTTCTGTATCAAAGGCCCTTGATATTACAGTTTCCATAGTAATAGTGCCTAAAAAGCGGTTATTCATGTCAATTATTACAACAGGGTCATAAATTTCATCTTTATCCCGATTCATTGTAAGCTTGCCAAGTATTCTGAGATCAGTATCTTCAGATACAATTAGCATATTTTTTTTGCAGGTCTTTTCAGCATACTTATTTTCAAATACTGAATAACCGTATCTTCCAGATATGTTTGAGTAGAAATTCTGCCTTGTGATAAGGCCATTTGGGTAATTGTTATTATCAATTATAATAACATGATCAATTCCAGAATTATTTTTAAAGAAAAGATCCAGTTCTCTGCACAATAGAGATTTTACTGGAAATACAGGTGGTTTGGAAATAAGCTTGAATATTGAGATTTCTACGGAAGATGTTTTTTTTGAATATTGCTTAATAAGATTTTTAAGAAGGTTTTTTTTGTTTAAATCAAGAGCTCTAGGATTTTTTTCAGGTTTTGCAAAGAAATAACCTTGTGCATATCTGGCTCCAAGCCTGTAAGCCATTTTTAATTCTTCTTCAGTTTCTATACCTTCTAAAAGAATAAAGCTTCCAACTGTTGCAGCAAACTCGCAAATTGATCTTACAAGATTTTGCTTGTAACTTATTCTGTCAATGTCCCTTACAATGGATTTATCAATTTTAAGAATGTGAGGCGTTGAAGCAATAAGAGTTGTAAACCCGCTGTAACCAGACCCAAAATCATCAAGTGCTATGCGGAAGCCCTGCCGTACATAATGCTTTATCATTGATTCATAGTGATTGTAATCTTTTACGCTTGCAGATTCAGTTATTTCAAGTACAATTCTTTTTGGGTCTATTGAATGTTTTTTAAGTTTGTTAAGTGTGAAACCAGACTGGAATTTTACATTTGAAAAAATGTCAGGACTTACATTTATAAAAAAATCACAATCAGTAAAATTTTGGGAAAGAATGTTTATTTTTTTTAAAGCTGCTTCCCTGCAGGCATATTCAAGCTCCCATTCAAGATTGAACTTTCTTGCCTTTTCAAACATGATATCTGGGGAATAAAAAGGTGGACAACCTCTGGCAAGTAACTCAAAACCTTTAATCTGGCCAGTATATAAATCAATAATAGGCTGGGCATGGGATGTAATCTGTTCAGATTTTATCATTTTTACGAATGATTCATATTCAGAGTTGAAATTATCATATTCTTTAACTGATATTTCTTCGTTAAAGTTCATCTGGATTATTCCCATTTTTTCTCCTTAATCAGTTTATTCTTCAATAAGCCAAATATGATCTATACAGAAGATATGTTAAGGTTTTGTGAAAAAAATATTTTTTATAAATTTCAAATTTTTAAAAAGAAAAAAAATCCAATTGATATTTTATTATTTTTAATTGTAATTTTATATTTAAAGCATTTATTTTTCTTAGTATAAAAAAGTGGTTCTATTAAAGATGATATCTTTAGTTTTAAATTTTTCAGTTTAAATCTGAACTGTTGATGAGTTCTTTCTTAGACTTATTCTAGCTTGAGACCCAGGCAATAGATTAAATAACATGTCCTGAAACCAAAGCAGAACAATACAGCATATGTCAGCAATATGGCCATTTTCTGATTTTTTATCTGGATTGCAACGAGTTTTATTTTAGAATATTAAAAGACAAATGGGTAAAATTAGTTAATACACAATCAATATTACCATGAAAGAAATATTTTCTTATATGTCCGATTCAAGTATAAAAAAAAGCTTTATAAATTCTATTCTTGTTCTTTTTGCATCTGTTGGTGCGCTCTGTATTTCTCTTTTTCTTTATATTTACTGGTTCATAAGCGTCAAGCAGGGATTAATTGGCCTTGCTGAAAAATTTAATCTTAAAAACGAATATATATTAGGACCTGAAACATGGAGCGTTATTTTAATTCTTTCAATTCTTGTTGTATTAATTATTTTTGGGCTTAGCATAATTTATCTGTATTTTCAAAAAATGTTCATGCTGTACAGGCTGCAAAGAAATTTTTTCAGGGGGTTCACACATGAGCTTAAAACACCTGTTACTTCTATATCTCTTTATATTGATACCTTTGTAAAACACCAGCTTGACAGGAAATCACAGCTTAAATATCTTGAGTATATGCAAAAAGATGTTAAAAGACTTCACTCTCAAATTCAGAGAATTTTAAATCTTGCAAGGCTAGAGAGTAAAACAGACAGGCTTGGTTTTGAGAAGGTTAATTTAATTCAGTTTATTAAGGATGTGTACTCATCTTACCCTAATATTAAAAATAATCTTGAGCTTAATGTTGAAGATAAGGATATTTTTTTAAAAATAGATAAGGGTCTTTTTGAAATGCTTTTATCAAATATATTCATCAATGCTATCAAATATAATAATAAGAAACCATTTTTAAAAATCACCTTTAAGATCAAAAGGAAAAAAATATTTGTATTCTTTGCAGATAATGGAATCGGCCTAAAAAGACGTGAGCAAAAAAAAATATTCAGACAGTTTTACCAGGTAAATGACAATGAAAAAAATGAGGGTACAGGTCTTGGTCTTTACCTTTCCCAAATGATTGCAAAAAGGCACAAGGGCTTTTTATCTGCAAAAAGTGAAGGCACTAATAAAGGTACTGTTATTATTCTTGAAATAAAGCCGGGAAATATTAAATGAAAAAAATTCTTATAATTGAAGATGAATTTCATATAGCTGATGGAATTAAACTGAATCTTGAGCTTTGTGGCTACAAATGCTTTACTGCTAATACTGGTAATGATGGATTGAAAAAACTAAATACTCACAAACCTGATCTTGTTATCCTTGACCTGATGCTTCCAGATAAAGATGGGGTGGAAATTCTTAAAAAAATAAGATCTGATGACAGATTTTTTCCAGTATTGATTTTATCTGCAAGAGGTGAAGTAGAGGATAGAAAACTTGGCTTTATTTTTGGATGTGATGATTATATGTCAAAGCCTTTTGATCTCGAAGAGCTTGAGTTAAGAGTCAAAAGACTTTTATTCCGATATGAGGACAGTAATGAGCATGGGGAATTTTTTGAATTCGGAAGAAACAGGATAGACTTTAGAAAAAGGATTGCCATTACAGAAAATCAGGAGATTTCTCTAACGGAACAGGAACTCAATATTTTAAAATATCTTTTCAGCAATTCAGGCAAGCCTGTTACAAGAGAAGAAATTTTAATAAATGCACTTGGGTATGAAGTTGATGTTCAAAGCAGGACAATTGATAATTTTATTGTGAGATTCAGGAAATATTTTGAAAAAAATCCAAAAAAGCCAAAATTTTTCAAAAGTATAAGATCAGTAGGTTATATGTTTGATCTAAATGAATAAAGAATATACAAGGATTAAAAAATAATAAATTGAATTTGTTTCTTTAAATTCAGGAATATGTTCCCCCTTCAGGGGAGCTCAAATCTATTTAGATAGATGATCATACTGCCGCTTGTTTCTTTGTTGATGTTTTCCCATTTATAGGAAAGGACTTTTTTTTCAGATATCATTTCATTGACTATGTCTTCTGTTATTTCTGGAAGAACAGCACCAAATTCAGAGTGATTTCCTCTTCCTGTAATGATTTTAAGTGTAAAATATCCTTTTGAAAAAGAAGAAAGTATAAAATTTTCGACCTTAAGTTTTGCCTGGATTGATGTAAATCCGTGAAGATCAAGAGTAAGCTCTGGTTTGGGATATCTTTCAATTCTTTTTTCTAGTGACAAAGGTTTTTGTATTTTAAGTCCGTCTTTTTTTGCATTTAAAAAAGCTCTCTCATTGTCTGCGGGCTGTTTTACTGTTAATTTGGATGAGGCAGAAGATGAAAGAAAAAATTCATTTATATCAGATGTTTTTTGAATAACTTTTATTCCGTTTTTGTTTTTCAGTTCTTTTTTTGAAATTCTGTTTTTTATCTGCGGATTCAATGGAGCTGGTTTTACTCTGTTTTTTCCTTTTTTTATGTAGTCTGGATCATTAAATAATTTTTCAAGCTCTTTTTTATTATCAATAACAGGAATTTGGTTTTTATCGGTTTTTATATTTTTTTTGCTTGAAGAAACTTTTTTTTGGGGGAGCTTTTCAGCTTTTTTTAAAGGTGAAGATTTATCAACTATTGCTTCTTCAATGGTCTCCTGAGCTTTTTTTGTAAATTCTTCCCATTTGGAATCTGAAATAATTATTGGCCTGTTTTTTTGTTCAACTGGTTTTTTTTCAATCGGGTTAATGTTTTTTACAACATTTTGTCCTGTTTTTTTAAACGGAAGTTTATTTTTTAATAATTTAAGTATATTTTTTTCCATAGTAATCAAATGTTATCAAAGCTTCCGGCAATGATTTCCCTTGGTTTTGATCCCTGAGCTGGACCTACAATATTGTCACGTTCCATATACTCAATAATTCTTGCAGCTCTGTTGAAGCCTATTCTCAAATGTCTTTGAACTGCCGATATTGAAGCCTGTCTTGTGCTTGTGACAAACTGAACAGCTTTGTCGTAAAGAGGATCATAATCTTCATCTGAATATGATTCATTTTCTGTTTCAAATGCCTCTGTTACATCGTCTATGTATTCCGGCTCCATCTGTGTTTTTAGAAAATCTATTACATCTGTTACTTCCTTTTCAGAAATGTAGGCACCATGAAGTCTTCTTATTTTGGAGGTTCCGGGAGGAAGAAAAATCATGTCTCCATTACCCAATAATGCTTCTGCCCCGTTAGCATCGAGTATAGTTCTTGAGTCGGTTTTAGAAGAAACCTGAAATGATATTCGTGTTGGGAAATTTGCTTTTATAACACCTGTAAGAACATCCACAGAGGGCCTTTGAGTTGCAAGAATAAGATGTATACCCGATGCTCTTGCCATCTGTGCAAGTCTTGCAAGGGCTGTTTCAACATCTCTTGAGGAAACCATCATAAGGTCTGCAAGCTCATCAATTATTATAACTATATATGGGAGCTTTTCCTCTGAAATTGCATTATACTGGTCAATATTTCTGACTTTTTCCATAGCAAGAAGGTCATATCTCTGTTCCATTTCCTTTACTGCCCAGTTAAGTGCATTTGTTGCTTTTTTCATGTCTGTGACAACAGGAGTAATAAGATGGGGAATGTCATTGTAAAGAGAAAGTTCTATTCTTTTTGGATCTATCATCAACAATTTTACGTCTTCTGGGGAACATTTGTAGAGAAGGCTTGTAATCATGGCATTAAGGCACACGCTTTTCCCTGTTCCTGTTGCCCCTGCAATAAGAAGGTGAGGCATTTTAGTGAGATCTGAAATAAAAGGATTTCCGTCTATATCTTTACCAAGGCACAAAGGAAGTCCGTTTTTTGAGGAATTAAAAATATCAGACTCAATAATTTCTCTTATTCTTACTATTTCTCTTTTTTTGTTAGGAACTTCAATTCCTATTACATTTTTACCAGGTATGGGAGCAACAATTCTTACACTTAAGGCACTTAAAGCAAGAGCTATGTCATTTTCAAGGTTTACAATTTTACTTATTTTAATTCCAGGAGCAGGTTTGTACTCAAAGGTTGTAATAACAGGCCCTGGAGCTATTTCTTTGACCTCTCCTCTTATTGAAAAATCCTCAAGCTTTTTTTCAAGCTTTCTTGCCTGGTCTTTTAAAAATTGGGTATCAATATCTTCCTGTTCTCTTGAGGGAGGAATCAAAAAATTTGTATCAGGTTTTGAGGTGTAAATATTCTTTGATTTGACAACATCGGGTTTTTGAACATCTATATTATTTTGCTCAATTGGTTTTTGATATTCATTTTTTTCTTCAGGTTCCCTGGCTGCATCATAAGTTTGGAGTGTTTCAGTCTGTTTTATATTTTCAGTCAAAGGTTCTTCAATAGTTGCAGGGGGGGGATTATTTGTGGATATTGTTCTGATTACAGGGTCTTTTTTATCTTTATAAACTATTTTTTCAATTGCATTATCTGCAGATTCTTCCAGTTTTGAAATTTTTGTTAACGCACAATCAATTAAGCTTCTATGCTTTTTTTTGGCTTCAATATATTTTTTTGAAATACTTAACCCTGAAATTATAAGTGCCGGCAATGAATTGGATGAAATGGAAGCCTTTGGAATCTGTTTTAAAGATTCCTCAAGTTCGGCTAAAATCATAGCCTCAACCTGTTTTGGATTTTTTACTTTGTCTTCGGCCTTGAATTTATATTTTGCTCCTGACAGGCTTATTTCAATTATTCTTTCATTTTCGTCTTTATTTTGATTTCCCATTGTCAAATTCCCAAACTGAAATTTTAAAGAGTTATTTCTATCATTAAAGAGAGACGATATCAAGTGAAGACATTTAAGTGTTTTTTTAAAAAATAATTGCAGATTTATTCTTAAAAGGTATACCTTATGTTTATTAAAAAACACATTAAGGAGAATATATTTTGAGCGAGTATAAAAGAATTTATCTCGAAGATTACAAACCCTTTGAATATGATATTACCAATGTAGATTTATGGATAGATTTTTTTGATGATAAAACAATTGTCAGATCAAAGCTTGTTGTGAAAAGTAAAGAAAAGGGCAGTTTTTTACCCCTTGTTTTAAAAGGGGAGGAACTTGACACCTTGAGCATTTTGATTGATTCACGGCCTGCCTTGAAAAAAGAGTTTGAACTAAAAGATGGAGATCTTTTGATTTATCCCTCAAAAAATGATTTTTCAGTTGAAACAGTTTGCGAAATTCATCCTGAGAAAAATACTTCTCTTGAAGGAATTTACAAATCAGACGGATTTTTCTGCAGCCAGTGTGAGGCTGAAGGTTTCAGAAAAATTACCTGGCACCCAGACAGACCTGATGTTTTATCAGAGTTTACCTGTACTGTTTCAGGTGATTTTATAAAATATCCTGTTCTTTTGTCCAATGGTAACCCTGTAAATAAAGGCATATTTGCCGATGGAAGACATTTTGTAAAATGGCATGATCCTTTTTTAAAACCTTCATATCTTTTTGCCGTTGTAGCAGGCGATCTTTATTGTGTTGAGGACAACTACAAGACAATGTCTGGTAAAAATGTTGTTTTAAGACTTTTTACAGAACCTGAAAATAAGAAAAAATGTTTTCATGCAATTAATTCCCTGAAAAAAGCAATGAAGTGGGATGAGGATGTTTTTTCAAGGGAATATGATCTTGATATTTATATGATTGTTGCAGTGAGGGCCTTTAATATGGGAGCAATGGAAAATAAGGGTCTTAATATTTTTAATTCAAATTATGTGCTTGCAGATGAAAAAACAGGAACAGATGATGATTTTTTTAATATTGAATCTGTTGTTGCCCATGAGTATTTTCATAACTGGACAGGCAACAGGATAACCCTTGCAAACTGGTTTCAATTAAGTCTCAAGGAAGGACTTACGGTTTTCAGGGATCAGCTTTTTTCATCTGAGCAGGGTTATGGTCCTGTTTCAAGGATAAAAGATGTAAGAGCTCTTAAATCACGTCAGTTTTCTGAAGATGCCGGTCCTTTTTCCCATCCGGTAAGGCCTGAATCATATATTGAAATGAATAATTTTTATACTGCAACTGTTTATGAAAAAGGTGCTGAAATTATAAGAATGATTTATAACTGGCTTGGGAGAGATGAGTTTCTTAAAGGAATGAATCTTTATTTTGATAAAAATGATCTAAAAGCCGTGACCTGCGAAACTTTTATTGATGCAATGTCAAAATCTTCTGGGCAGGATCTATTTAAGTTTATGAGGTGGTATGAGCAAAGCGGCACTCCCTGTTTAAAGTTTGATCTTGAGTTCAATGATGTGGAAAATAATTTAAAGATTACAGCATATCAGGAAACTAATGAAACCGCAGGACAAAAGGAAAAACTCCCATTGCCAGTTCCTGTAAGAACAGCATTTTTTGATGAAAATGGAAATCAGATTCAATTTAAAGTTAAGGGTGATGATGACTCAAAAAAAGAAACAGTATTTCTTCTTTTGGATTCAAAAAATGAATTTGTTGTAACAGGAATAAATAAAAAGCCTGTTGCTTCAGTTTTAAGAGGATTTTCAGCACCTGTAAGATTTGACTGCGGATACAGTCTTGAAGATGATATTTTTCTTATGTCCCATGACACAGATTACTTTAACAGATGGGATGCTTCCCAGAGGGTAATTTTTGGAACCATAGAAAAAATTTACAATCTTATGGAAAAAAATCATGACCCTTTTCTTGATGAAAAATTTTATGAAGGTTTCTCTTTTATAATAAATGACAGTTTTTGCGACAAATCAGTTATTGGAGAAATTTTGACCCTTCCCTCAGATTCTGATATCTGTCAGGAGCTTTTTAATTCAAAAATCAAAGTAAATCCCACAACTCTTAAGAAATCATCTTTTTTTGTGACAAGAAAGCTTGCAGAAAAATTTGAATCAAATTTTCTAAGTCTTGTTAAAGAAAATATTAGTAAGGAATATGTTTTTTCCAAAAATGAAATGTCAAAAAGGAAACTTAAAAATTCTGCATTAATGTTTTTATCAAAACTTGATTACAGTGACTTTATTTATGATCTCTACAAAAAAGCTGATAATATGACAGATCTTACAATCTGTTTAAAGGCACTTGTTTCATATGAAAATGAAAAATCAAATCTTGCGTTGAATGATTTTTATGAAAAATGGAAAAATGATGCTGTAGTAATGGATAAATGGTTTGCTGTTCAGGCTCAAAGTTCAGGTTCAAACACATTTGAAAATGTTTTGGCTTTGCTTGATCATCCTCTTTTTTCAATCAAAAATCCAAACAGGGTAAGATCTCTTATTGGAGTCTATGCAAATAATTTTGAGGCATTTCACAGAAAAGACGGCAAAGGTTATGAATTTCTTTCTGATCACATATTAAAACTTTCTAAAATCAACCCCCAGATCGGCGCAAGGCTTGTATCCTATTTAAGTAATTACAAAAATTTTGATTCTGAAACTTCTTTGATGATGAAGGAAAGTCTTTTGAGAATTTATAATACCAAAAATTTGTCAAAGGATGTTTTTGAAATGGTTTCAAGAGCCTTGGCTTAATTGATGATTGGAAAAATAACAGCATCAGTCCTTTTAGAAAAAACCTGTTTTTAAAAGATATGGAACTGAAAAAATAAATAAATTGCCTGTTATGTGAATAATGCATGGAACAAAAATATTTTTTGTAAATTCATATGAACAGGCAAATAAAATTCCACCTGCAAATTGTACTGCAGGCATATTTCCACCCTTAAAATGAAACAGTGCAAAAATGGCTGAGCTTGTTATTATGGAAAAAATTATTTTTTGGTTTTGTCTTATATAATTGTATAAAATACCTCTGAAAAAAAATTCTTCAGCAATTGGACCTGCAATTACGCCGGTAAGTACTAAAAATATAAGATCTTTTCCTTTAAAAAGATTATCCGATGAAAAAAAAAGCAAAATATTTAAGCTGAAAAAAAATAATAAGATAAAATAAATTATGAAAAATAAAATTCCTGTGCATGCTGAAATAATAATCCCGTATTTTAATCCGTGAAGCAGGTAATTTAATTTAAAAAAAGAAGTTTTTTTAGCAAATAAAAAAAACAAGCAGATAACAAGTAAATCCAAAATTCTTAAAATAAAAGTTTTTTCAAGAATTGAAAATGTATAAAATATTTTGGTTCCGTAAAATTCAATCAGAAAAAAAAGTAAAAATATCAGAAAAATTTCTCTAAGTTTTATTTTAAAAGAATCTTTTTGCAGAAATTGAAGGCGTACCATTGCACATACCAGTCTTTTATTAGTTTGAAGTCAGATTTTAGAAATAAGGAAGTTTTTATGTAAAGCCTCTGGTTTAAGGGGGAAACTGAACCAAGTTTTTGATAAGCCTTGCATCTTACATTAATATTTTTGTCCTTTGTTTTTTTTATTATTTTTTCAAGGTCATCAAGATTGTTTATGTTAAAATTTAATACAGCCCATAATCTTTCCCCATCATAGGATGAATTTAAACATTTTTCAGGAATTAAAATCTTTAATTTGTTGTTATATGCGTATTTTAGAGCTTCAATTCTAGTGAATTTGTTTTTGGCTGAAAGATTTTGTTCAAGTGTTAAGTCTTGATTAAAATATGTTTTTGTTAAAGGAAAAAACAATAAATAAACAACTATAATAAAAGCTAAAGATGCCAGAATATCAATAAATTTAGTGGCAGGGACAAAACCAAATAAAAAATTAAAAAATGAAATCAACGTATAAAAAATTAAAAAAGGCAAAAAAAACAGAAATCCTGCAAGTGTTGTTTTTTTTAAAATGTTTTTTTCTTTTTTATTTGAAATACTGATAAAAATTTTTTCATAGTCAGATAAAAAAACTTTATAATCAAAAACATATTTTTTTCCAGCAGATAAAATTATAATGTTTTTATTTTGCTTAAATAATTTAATATCTTTTTGCATTTGATGATTTTTTAATTCAAAATAATTATATTTTTTTAAAATGGAATTTATTTTATTTTCTTCATCCCTTGTAAATCCTTTTATTTCAAATACTTTAAGCTGGCTTTGCAAAGGTGTTTTTATTATTTCAGCTGGGTAGAGGGTAAATTTGTAATAAAAATTATTTATGGATTTACCAATAAAATTTGTGAGAAGAACTCTGTCTCTGAAATCTGAAAAAAAACTGTCTCCTTTGTATAAAAAAGGGATAAGAGCCATAAAAATAAGGGGCAAAATATAAATCCTTGAAAAATAAATTTTATATTTTAATTTGACTGTAAGAACAAAGCACAAAATACTGGAAATAAGATTTATTGAATAATTCTTAAGTAAAAAGGCCGTAAAAATTAAGATAATCATATACATAAAAAGTAAATATGATTTGATATTTTTGAATTTTAAATAGAAAAATCCTGCAATAATCCCTGCAAAAATAAAAAAAAGTCCTGCTGTTAAAGTAAAAAAAAGGGCTGAATAAATTGCAGTTGAAATGTATTCAAGGCCTTTTGCTGCAAAACAGCAGGGGCTTATAAAAAAATCTGTGTGAGTTAATATTGCCTTTGATTTTTGTGCAATCTCAAGATTTGACTTGAAAATTATTATTGTCCATATCAAATGCTCAGTCAAAAGACCTGATGCAACAACTAAAAAAAAACTTAAATTTTTTCTATTTCTCAAGTTCAAGATATCTATCCTTGAGCATGGAATAATGATCTGCAGACTGTTTTATTAATTCAAGAATGGCTGGGTCTAAATTTTTTTTTATTTTTGCAGGTGCTCCGGCTGCCAGGGAAAATTCAGGAATAATTGTGTTTTCAAGAACAACAGCACCAGCAGCTATTATTGACCCTTTTTTTATAACGGCATTATTCATTATTGTTGCGCCCATTCCTATTAAAACATTGTCTTCGACAGTACAGCCGTGAACAACTGCATTGTGTCCTATAGTAACGTTGTTTCCGATTGTCAGAGGGCTCCCCTTGTCACAATGCAAAACTGAATTGTCCTGAATGTTTGTATTTTCTCCGATTGATATTTTGTCCATGTCCGCTCTGATTACTGTATTAAACCAGACAGAAGAGTTTTTACCAATAGTTGTATTTCCAATTACAATCGAGCCCTTGGCCAAAAAAGTTTTTTCATTAATTACTGGTGTTATTTTATTAAATGCAACAAGATTCAATTTATTCACCTTATAATTTGTTTGACGAACAATGTTTATAAATATAAAATAACCATACGAGTTTAAAATCATTTGTTTTCATATCACAGAACAGAAATCAAGATAATTTAAAATTTAAATGATTCTTCAATATGGAAAGAATCATGAGAGAAATAAAATCATCAAGTTTTATTAAATATTTAATTCAAGGGGTATTCAGCTTATGGCAGGTAAACCTGATGCAAGAATTCAACTAAGGGAATTCAAGGCAATCAGCTATGCAATTTCAACCTATGAAGATTTAAGTATGCTGCAAAGGCATCTTGTTGAAGGTGTTTGCAGTGCTTTCAGAGTTAAGGCTTGTTCAATCAAGCTTTATGATGATCGTGAGAAAGAACTTTTCAGGGTTGCAAGCTGCGGGCTGAGCCGTAATTACCTTAAAAATGAACCGATAATCGTCCAGGGTGAAAACCAGGAATGTCTAAATGGTGAAGTTATTTTTTATGAGGATATCAGAAAAGACAAAAGAGTCATAAACCCTGAGGCCGCAGAAAAGGAGGGGATTGTTTCAATGCTTTCTGTTCCTATAAAATATGGCCGTGCGGTTCTTGGGGTTTTGAAAATGTATCATGATGCACCGTGGATTCTTCATGAAGATGATCTTGATGCATTCACTGTTTTTGCAAGGCATCTCGGGTTGAGGATAGAATATACCGGGCTAAGAAATTTTTTTGAAACAGTAAAGGCTGCCGCAGGAAGTCTGCCATTAAGAATGTTAGAGGATATTGTTTTATGACAAAATTTAATCTGGTACACGATACCAGTGATTTTTTTGCCATAGAAACAGGTGATGTCATAGTCCTGGATGGCAGAGAATTTGAGGTCACGGGAAATGAAAAAGAAAGAAGATTTGGTGTTGAAGACCCGAAATTCTGGGTTAAAAGAGTAATTGAAAAAGAAAGCGGAGAAAGAAAACTTGCCAAGCTTACCTACTTTGAAGATTTTATGACTTCAATCGGCGGGGCAAAGATTAAATGTTTCAGAAGTCCTGAAAAAGAAGGTAAAATTCTAGAGCTTATAAAGGGACATCCCTTCTTCATGCAGGGCGAGGTGTTCTGGGATACTCAGAATAATAATATCAGGGTTCTTGATATTGTAAGGGGTGCAAACTTTTTTGTTTTTATGGAGCAGTATCAGAGAATGCCCCATGAAAAATATTTTAATGAAATACTTCCAGGTATTCTTGAAAAGCTTTTAAAGGCTTTTGAGGCAATAAGAGTGCTTCATCTTAATGGCTTCAAGCATGGAGATATAAGAAATGATCACATAATAGTTGAAAGAAAAACAGGCAATTATGTCTGGATAGATTTTGATTATGATTATGACTCTCCTGAAAATCCCTACAGCCTTGATCTTTTTGGCATTGGAAACATCATACTCTATGCTGTAGGTAAAGGATTTCATAATCTTTATATGATAAAAAACGATACATATACATATGGAGATTTTTTTGAAAAAGTTGAAGAAGGTGATTTTTCTCTTCTTGACAGAAGCAGGTTCGTAAATTTGAGAAAATTGCACCCCTATATTCCAAGAATGCTTAACGATATTTTGCTTCATTTTTCCAAAGGAACTCCAATTTATTATGAATTTATTGATGAAATATTAGAATCCCTCAAGGGATATTTAAGGTCCCTTTAAAATTTAGGAGGAAGTTTTGAAAAATAAAATTCTTGTGCCAGTAAACAACTATGAAACTTCCAAGGCGGTTTTGAATTATTTGATAGGCCTTAGCCTTTGTCCTGATAAGGCAGAAGTAACCCTTCTTCATATTCTGAGAATACCTTCGGGCGGTGAAGAACTTATGGGGAAAAGGTATATGCAAAAAGAGCCTGAAAAAGTCAAGTCTCTTATGGTTGAAGCAAGGGAAGAACTTGTCATTGCCGGTTTTAATGACAGTTCAATCCATACAGAGGTTACTCAGGGACAGTTTGCAACTGTTGCCGACGGGATAATCGATTACTTTAAAAAAAACCATCACACAATGGTTGTGATTGGAAGAAAAAAACTTTCTAAAGCTGAAGAATTTGTTTTAGGAGATGTAAGTATTAAGCTTGTAAGAGCATTGGAAAATACAGCAGTTATTGTTGTTAAAACAATTTAGTTTCTATGGAATCTAAGACGATATTTATTTGATTCGAAATTGAATTCTTAAATACTTAAGTATCTGCAGGGTGAATTTCCATTTGATCAGGGAAATAATTTAGTTTTCGTTTAATCAGCAGTTTGAATATTTATAATTAAAGAATCAAATCTTCGATAAAATCAAATAACTGATTAAGGTTCTGACATGGTCTTACTTCATTGACGTGGGCTTTGTATGTATACATTTCACTGTCACCAGTGTCCCAAGTGTTAAGTGGCTCAGGATTAAGCCAGATTATTCTTTTGCACTTTGCCCTCATTTCTTCAAGAATTTCCGAATGGGGGTTCATATAATTTGATCTCGCATCTCCAATTATGATAAGCGTTGTTTTTGAATTGAGTTCATGTATATGATTGTTTTTAAAATCTGAAAAAGTTTCGCCATAATCAGTTGGCACGTCATATTCAATATCTGCTTCTGACATTATTTTATCGATTGCATCATTGATCTGGTTTTTATCAAAAATATCAGTAACATCACAGACGCCTGATACAAAAACATAACTTTTTACTCTTGAAAAGCAATCCTGAAGAGAGAACAGTATGTTGAGCATAAATCTTGCTGCTGACCAGACAGAACCGGAAATATCACAGAGTGTGACTATTTTTCCTTTCCTTAAAGGTTTGTTTTTATAATGAATATTCACTGGGACACCTTGAAACTTATTTGCGTCTTTCAGGGTCTTTTTTATATCAAGTACACCTTTGTTTCTGGACATGAATCTTCTTGAAGCTATGTCTTTAAGTTTTTTTACAAGCTGATCAATAACTTCTCTTGTAAGTTCAATTTCATCTGGCGTAAGGTTTGAAAAAGGCTTTTCTCCAATATTTTTGTATTTTTTATCTGTATTTTTTATATCTTTAAGCCCAACGTTCTCAGGTCTTGGTTCTTTTGTTAAAATTTCATAGGCCTTGTCCAGCATTTTTGCAAAATGCTGTTCAACACTTTCCCTTGTCTCAGGCTGTGCATTTTCCCCAAAACCTTTAACAAGCTCAAGAACCCTGCTTCTGAGTTTATTTATCTTTAGCATGACATCAAGCCTTAATGCCAGTTGCCCCATATTTGATTTTAATGCAGCCTGTTGTTTTTCAACTCTTGTATGTATATCTGTTATCTCACCGAGATAATCGTGGGGATCTCCTGACAGAAACTCCATTAAAACATCAAGTATTGGATCATCGCTTTGAAGAGCAAAGCTTTTAAGTTCCTCAAGAATTTTATTTTTAATATCCAGGTCTTCACTTACTTCTGTTTCCACTTTAATTGCCATATCGTGGAAGTAAAGATTGTAAAGAGCTTCAAATCTTGGATTATCCCTTTGGGTCTTTACAAAATTTGTTTTAAGAACAGTTTTAAAAGACGCCTCGTCTGTTGGATCAATAAGTTTAAGATGTTCAACACAGTCGAGGGTCTGGGATGTTGAAATATAAAAATTTGATACTCTGCAGCACGCAGTAAATTTCAGGATGGTTTCAAGCATTTTTATACTAGGCTTTCAATGTTTTTTCTTACAAGTTCTTCATCTGTTTTATATTTGCAGATAACATTAAGTGTATCTTTTAATATATCAGGGGTAATTTCGTCGGCACCAAGAGCAAGCAGTGATTTGGCCCAGTCAAGGGTTTCCGAAATACAAGGTTTTTTCTTAAGGTCAAGTTTTCTTAAGTTGCCGATTGTTCCCACCAGTTTATCAAGAAGATCTTCTTTGATTCCTGGTATTTTCATCTGAACGATCTGGCGCTCTGTGTGAAGCTCAGGATAATCAATATATAAATGGATGCATCTTCTTTTTAATGCATCGCTCATATCTCTATAGTTGTTTGAAGTAAGAAAAACAAAGGGCATTGACTTGGCGGCCATTGTTCCTATTTCTGGTATGGTAACCTGAAAATCACTTAAAAGCTCCAAAAGAAACGCTTCAAATTCAGGATCTGATTTGTCAACTTCGTCAATTAAAAGAACAACTGGTTTATCAGAGGTTATTGCCTTGAGAAGAGGGCGGGGCTGGATAAATTTTTCAGAAAAAAAAGCATCTTCCTGGCTTGATATTTTATCTACTGCTTCACTGATTGTTTTTATATCTGATAAAAGATGATCAATTTTATCTTTTACCATCTGGGTGTAAAGAAGCTGCTTTGCATATTCCCATTCATAAAGAGCTTTGGTTTCGTCAAGGCCTTCGTAGCACTGCATCCTTATAAGATCTCTTTCCATGCATCTTGAAACTGCCTTGGCAAGTTCTGTTTTTCCAACTCCGGCAGGACCTTCTACTAGAATGGGTTTTTTGGTTGCCTGAGCCAGAAAGATTACGGTTGAAATTTCTCTTGAGGGTATATAATTTGAAGATTCAAGTCTTGTCTGAACATCTTCGACACTTTTAAAATCCATTTTTACTCCGAAAATTTTATTTTTTAATATTTATTTTTTTCTTATCAGTGAAAAAAACAAAGGTAAAGTAATTAAGTAGTGATTGACTGAAAACTTGAACTTTTTGTTCAGTCAGTTCAAAAATTTAATATAACGACTAAGGGGTGATGGGGTAAATTGAATCTTTATGGTGGTTAATGTCTGGAGTGGTAAAAAAATAATTTTAATTCAGCTGGTAATACAAAATAGATTTAAAAAGCTGTTCAAAAATAGAACAGCTTTCATTGTTTTTTATCAATTTATTTTACATTGAAGGGGAAATAAATAAGGCTCCCGTTGGAATTTGCTTTTCAGATTCAATTATAAGAACAGCCGAGACTTTTTCCCTTGCATCCACAACTACAAAGGAACCTATTGGTATAAGTTCTGTAAAGGTCTCTTTGTTACCAAGGCTTACAATCTGCTCTTCGACAATGGAGTAAATCTGTCCTCTTTCAACTCCGTCTGCAGTACCTGCATTAATAAATCCAATAAAATGTTCGCCAAGATAAATTGCGCCTTCTTTTTCTTTGATTATTTTACCTTTTAGTCCGGCTACACTGGGTTTTAAAAAGATATCAGGTGAGATTTCGTTGAATTCGGTAATTAGATCCCCGTTTGAAATTGGTCTGTATGTATTTGTAATCACAGCTCTTAAAAGCTGGCCTTCTTTTTTGAGAATTTCGATTATACCTGCAAGGTTGTACTGGTAACCAATGAATATTTTTTTGTTGTCCGGGTCAAAAACTTTCTCTGGTTTTTTGTAGATTGCATATTTTTCACCAATAAGAAACTTTTCAGAGCCGTTTTCAGCGGTTATATAAATTTCATCTCCTGTAGAATACATGTCAACAGGAGTTACTCCCCTTTGAATTGTCGCATCAGGTTTGATCTCTCTGGTAGAAATATATGGAAGCTTGTTTATTTTTCTAAAAACAAAATTTGGTTTTTTGTCTTGTTTTTCTATTTTTGCTATGTTTTCTTTTTTGATTGTCTGTACAATTTGAGACACAGGCTGGTTTTCTTTTTCCTGAATTTCAGCAATTGCTTTTTTGCTGTAAAGAGTTATTTCCTGCCCCGGATAAATCCAGTGGGGGTTGGTTATTTTTGAATTTTCAGCCCAAAGTCCAGGCCAGTACCAGGCAGAATCAAAAAATTTTTGGGAAAGCCCCCATAAAGTATCACCTTTTTGTACTGTATAAGTTATTGTAGTTTTTTGTTCAACTTCTTCTGAATGGAGGCCTGAAATCAAATAGAAAACAGCTATTATCAGAGTTGAAAGGAAAAGTGTTTTTTTTGTTAGTGAGCGGTTCATAAAAATTCCTGTATTTTTTGTTTTCGGCAGGTTTTTTTTCTTGAAAAATCAAACAAATTAAACCATTGTGCCCCAAAAAAGTCAAGATGGAATTAACAAAGTTCATGATTGGAAAACTATGGAAAAGCTGGCTGGATTAATCTTTGAAGCAAGGCTCCTGAAAAATCTCCCAAGATCTGGTTACTCATTTCTTGGAAACGGCAATGAGAATGTTGCGGAACATTCATTTATTGTAAGTGTTGTTTCCTATATTCTTGCAAAAATGTGCCCTTCTGCAGATGAAAAAAAAATTGTATTTATGTCACTTTTTCACGATCTGCCGGAGTCACGAACTGGTGATATTAATTATGTTCAGAAAAAATATGTTGAAAAAGATGAAAACATGGCAATTGAGGATATTGCTTCAGGTCTTTTTTTTGGAGAGGAGTTTAAGAGTCTGCTTCAGGAGTTTAATGAGAAAAAAACCGTTGAATCTAAACTTGCAAACGATGCAGATCAGATTGCTTTTCTTGTAGACCTTAAGGTTCTCAGGGACAAGGGAGCCAAAACAGCTTCAAAGTGGATTGAAGCTGTATTAGGAAGATTGAAGACAGACGAGGGAAAGAAAATAGCAGAGGCTGTTTTGAACTCTGATTCTGACTCCTGGTGGCTGGAGAATTATGTTGACTGAAATGTAAAAATAAACAAAAATTATTTCATTTGCTGATTAGTCGAGAACTGGTTTTTTGTTCAGTTTAAAACAAAAAAGACCGGTTTTCATTCAGCATCAAACTAAAAATATTGTGTCGCAAATTTAGGTCTGATTCATTGGCAATAAAGTCTTCCTGATTTTCAGGTTGTCCAAATTATTTAATAGTCTGGGTTGAGATGTCCTTCCTATCTATAACTGAAAAAGAATATTTACTGCTTAAAGACTCACAGCAGAAACTTGATGATTCAATGGATCAGCTGCAAGTACTTATTTCAGAAAGAAAAAAATATGCAGATATTGCAAAGGACTTAAAAAAAAGACTTAAATCTGATACTCTGGCAGCTGTTGAGACTTTGGAAATATTGTCTTCGAGCCTTATAAAGCAGGACAGCTATTACTGCAGAAAGGTTTCTGCTCTTGCAAAGGCTGTTGGAGAAGAATTTGATCTTGAGCCTTCAAGACTTAAGGTAATAGAAGTGATTTCAAGGCTTCATCTTACAGGTCTTCTTTTTATTGATAAAAACACTGACGAATTGAGATTTTATCCAGACAAAAGCCTTTTTATTATTGAAAAATTTTCAGAGCTTAAAAAAATTTCTTCAGTTTTTAAAGATCTTGACGAATTTTTTGATGGAAGCGGGCCAAATTCCAAAAAAGGTAAAAATGTCTGTATTGAGGTCAGAATTGTAAGGGCAGCAGCAGTATATTATAATTTTTATTTTAAGAATCTTACAATCAATCAAATAATTGATGAATTGAATTTTTTATCCGGAAAAAATCTGGATCCTGATGCTGTTTCAGCACTTTTCAGAGTCCTTCAGAGAAAGGACTTTTTTTTAGATTCTCAGATAAAGGCGGTGAGTGTGCATAAATTAAAGCCGGGAATGATTTTAAAGTCGGGTGTTTTTTCAAAAAGGGGAGCTATGCTTCTTCCATCAGGAACTCTGCTGGATGAAAAAAATATTGAAAAGGTTATTTCTTTTGATTTAAGTGAGTCCGTTACGGATACAATATTGATAATTAACAACAAATAAATTTCCGGGAGTGTTTTATGGATATTACCTCCATAATTGGGATTGTATCGGGTTTTGCTGTAATCATTATTTCCATTCTTCTTGGAAGCGGTTTGGGTCTTTTTATCAATATCCCATCTGTTGTTATTGTTTTTGGTGGCACAATTGCAGCTGCAATGGTAGGGTATCCTCTGCCAGATTTTTTAAAGCTCATAAAGGCTTTAACCAGAGTTTTCATGTTTAAGATTGAAGATCCACAGGTTTTGATAGACAGGCTTATAGATATTTCCAACAAGGCAAGAAAAGGCGGACTTTTATCTATAGAGGGAGATATAAGCTCCATAGATGACCCATATTTTGCAAGTGCCCTGCAAATGACCGTAGACGGGGTGAAAACTGGTGATATTGCACAGGTTATGCAAAAAAAAATGGCAATGGTGCAGCAGCAGAATAAAGTAGGTATAAGCATTTTTTCATCTCTTGGAGCATATGCACCCGCCTTTGGAATGGTTGGAACTCTAATCGGGCTTATTCAGATGCTCGCCAATCTTGATGATCCGTCCACCATTGGGCCTAAAATGGCTGTTGCTATGATTACAACATTTTACGGTGCAATTCTGGCAAACCTTTTATTCCTGCCAATGGCTGATAAATTAAAGCTTCGCAATGAGCAGGAAATAACCAATATGAATCTTTTGTTTGAAGGGGTTATTTCCATTCGTGAAGGAGAGCATCCAAGGCTTATGGAGGAAAAACTCAAAGTTTATCTTATGAATAAAAAGAACAGTGCTGATGCTGCGAAGGCAGGTTGAAAATGGCTGATGAAAATTCAAGTTCAGAAGAAGAACAGGGATTTGGACTTTCCGAAGGAGGTCCAAGTGATGAAGAGGAGTGTGCTGCCGGAGCCCCGGCATGGATGGCGACTTTTGCGGATCTTGTGACGCTTTTGATGTGTTTTTTTGTTCTTCTTTTTGCAATGAGTACAATTCAGGAAGAAACCTTTAAGGAACTTGTACAGTCGTTGAGGAGTGCTCTTGGGGTTCAGACTATTCCAGAGGCCGGAACAAGGGAAGGTCTTGTCATGCAGAATGCAAGACCTGATGAATCCAAACCAGAAAAACAGTCAGTTGATGAAATTGGCACCATGATTCAAAAGGAAATTAAAGATATTGTAAGCGATGTCAAAGAGCTTGTAATGTTTAATAAGCTGGCTGGTATGGTTGATGTTAAAGAGACAGAAGAAGGAGCCGTTATTACTATTTCTGATCTTATTCTTTTCAGAACCGGACAGGCTGATATTACAGAGGAAGGCCTTGATATTCTTCAAAAGATTGTTTCTGTTTTAAAGCAGTTCAGATACCCGATAGAGGTGGCAGGTCATACTGACAATGTTCCAATTGATACAAATTCCTTTCCATCCAACTGGGAATTGTCTTCAAGAAGAGCAACCGAGGTTGTCAGATTTTTTGTTGAAAAAGGTCTTGACCCGAGATACCTTTCTGCTGCAGGTTATGCAAGTTTTCGTCCTGTTGATACAAACGATACTCCCAAGGGAAGGGCAAAAAACAGGAGGGTTGAAATTGTTTACAGGAGGCAGGCCATAGAAAACTCTTTATTCAGATAGCTTTTTATTCCCCACATTTTCCTCAGATTTAAAATTTTCTCCCCATAATAGTCCAGTACCATGATGTTAATTTTTGTAACTATTCAGCTGAAAACTGGGAACGAAGCCAATTTGCCTGAACAATGGATGCTGTCTTTTTTTTGATCTTTTTTGGGAGAATCGCTGGAGTGAGTATCAGTAACAACTCATCATTTGTTTTAATTTAAGTTTCACAATCACATTTTAATCTGAATGTTTGTGACGCCTTTTAAGGATTAAATTATTCCTGATCTAAGGGAAGATGAAAAAAGTCAATATTAGTTCAGCAAGAATTTATATTATCTCCTTGATTTAAAAACTATCAGAATATAGATTATACAGTTGATTTTAATTTACTTGTCGGGTTATTTATGACCTTTTAAACAGAAAGGAACGGAAATAAAAATGAAGCTCCATATAAACGACGCTGCATCACTTTTAAATCTTCCGGTAAATACCCTGAAACGTTGGATCAGGCAGGGAAGGGTTCCCATTAACAGGTCCGAAGACATTTGTATATTTAAAGAAGAAAAACTGCATGAATGGGCGAAAAGGAATAATTTTTCTTTTTCTGAAAAAAAAAATATTGATAAAAAGCTGATTGAAACAAGCACTCACATCCTTTCTTCTGCAATTTCAAAAGGCAAGGTATTGTATGATGCAGAAGGAAAAACCAAGGAAGAAATTTTCTCATATGTAGTTAAAAAACTTGGTATTGGAGACAGTGAGCTGGAAAATGAATTTTTAAAGCGCCTTCTGGAACGAGAGGAACTCTCATCAACAGGAATAGGAAAAGGCGTTGCAATTCCACACCCAAGAGAACCAATTGACAATCTCTTTTCTTCACCATTTATAGCAGTTGTTTTTCCAAAGGAACCAATCGAGTTTGACTCTATTGATAATAAGCTTGTTTTTGTTCTTTTCTTTCTTGTTTCAAAAAATGTTAAAGAGCATTTGAAGCTTTTATCAAATCTTTCATACTGCCTCAGGCATGAAAATTTTATTGGTATCTTACAAGATAAGCCCTCCATGGAAAAAATAATCACAGAAATAGAATTTTTTGAAAATCAGCTTTTGAATCAATAGGAGATCAGTTTTGAGACGGGTGTTTTTTAAAAGGCGTGCACAATCAATTATTTTCAGTTTTGATGAAAATTTACTTTTGCTCATAATGGCTCTTATTGTTGGTGTCCTTGGTGGATTAGCTGCTGTATTTCTAAACTACTCTCTTGAGTTTTGTTACGAACACTTTCATGTTCTCAGGCAATACTGGTGGGCCTTTTTTCTGCCTGGTGTTGGAGCTATTCTTTCTTCTGTTTTTTTAAAAAAAATAATTAGAGATGATAAGGGGCATGGAGTTCCTGATGTTATTTATTCTGTTTCCAAAAAAGGCGGGCTTTTAAAGGTACGATCAATATTTTCAAGGCTTATTTCAAGTATTTTAACAATTGGAAGTGGCGGTTCTGCAGGACCTGAGGCTCCAATACTTTACAGTGGTGCTGCAATAGGGTCTAATATTGCAAGACTTTTTTCACTGAATGAAAGGCAAAGAATAACCCTTTTAGGCTGTGGTACTGCCTCGGCAATTTCTGCAATATTCAATGCTCCTGTATCTGGTATTATTTTTACCCTGGAGGTGATTCTTGCGGAATGGAATGCAATATACCTTGTCCCGGTTGCAATTGCATCTGTTGCAGGAACAGAGCTTAGCAGATTTTTAAGGGGAAATCAGATACCGTTCAGTAACAGCGGTTTTAATATTGGTTTTGATGATCTTATAGCAGCAGCTTTTCTTGCCGTTTTGACTGCGATTATTTCAGTATCATTTACAAGATCAATGGAAAAAAGCAGCAAGCTTGCATCGGCCTTTGAAAAAAAATTCAGACTTCCTTTTCTTGTTAAAGCCGGTTTGGGAGGCTGTGCTGTGGGGATTATCGGCTTTTTTATTCCAGATGCAATGGGTGAAGGATACCATTCAATACGTGAACTTATTTCAGGTACTTATAGTACAGGCATTGCAATTGCAGGTATTGCTCTTTTTGCCAAAATAATTGCAACAGCAATTACTCTTGGCTGGGGAGGGTCCGGCGGTGTATTCGCACCTTCTCTTGTTATAGGCAGTTTTACAGGCGTTGTTTTTTACAGACTTTTCACTTTGATTTTTCCTGAGGCTAACCTTGTAAGTGAAGGAGGGTTTGCACTTCTTGGAATGTCTGGGGTTATGGCAGGTGTTTTACAGGCCCCTCTCACAGGAATCTTTCTTATAGTGGAAATTACAGGCGGATATGAAGTTATTGTTCCTCTGATAATTGTATCGTCTCTTTCTTCTGTAATTTGCCGGTATCTTGAGCCGGCCTCTGTTTATCTGAAGGAACTTGTGGAAAAAGGAACTCTTCTTCGTCCTGGAACCGATGCAAAGGTGCTTTCAGATCTTAGGGTTGAAGAGATTCTGGAAAAAGACTGCCTTGAAGTCTTTAATGACATGAGGCTTAAAGAGCTGATTTACCTTTTAAAGGTTTCAAAAAGGAATTTTTTCCCTGTTCTTGACAGGAAAACAAATGATTTTTTAGGGGTTGTCCATCTTGATCACATAAGACCCTATCTTCTTGATTCTCTCATGTATGAAACAGTCTTTGTATATCAGATAATGGATTCTGAAATTCCGGTTATTTCTCCGGATACTGAACTCAAAGAGGCACTGGATATAATGGATGAGTATTCAATGTTCAGTATTCCGGTTATTTCAGGAAGAAAGTTTATGGGAATAATTTCAAAGGCAACTCTTCTTGATCAGTACAGGAAAGAACTTATGGTTCAGACATCGGAAATATAGCCCCCTGTTTTAATTGGTGATTGGACGAAAACTAGAATTTTTTTCTCATCATTTACCTGAGGTTAAAAAATCATACTTTAGGATACATGAAGCCTTTGGGGATTAAACTCTGAATCTGACTTTATAAGGTAAAAAAGTTATTTTTTCAGAGTTCTCTGTGAGTAAGATTTACAGTGGACTTTAATATATTTTTTGCAAGATTGCCGAACTGAGGGGTTATGTCAGACACATAGAAATCCCTTCTGCCGCTTGTTCCTGTTAAAATATCTCCATTTTCATGTGATCCGATAAAATTAACTACACTTTGTGCAATAGCAGTTGAAGAATCGATTATTTTAACTCGTTTACCTGCCTTGGCAGCAATTAGATCCTTTAGAATTGGATAGTGTGTGCAGCCAAGAATAAGAGTGTCAATTTGCCTTGTTTTTAAAGGGATAAGGTATTTTTTCAGAATTCTTTTTGTTTCCGGGGTATCAAGAAATCCTTCTTCAATTAGCGGAACAAGAAGTGGAGATGCATTTGAAAGAACTTTTATTTCAGGATCAAGAAAGTTTATGTTTTTTTCATAAATTCCGCTTGAAATTGTTGCTCTTGTTCCAATTATTCCAATTTTTTTGTTTAGCGTTGTTTTTACTGCAAGCTCTACAGCCGGTGTTATAACTTCAAAAACTGGAATATCGTATCTCTGTCTTAAAAGATCGGTTGCAGCACTTGAAGCAGTATTGCATGCAATGATAATTATCTTGGCACCTTTTTTTATTAAAAAGTCACCGTTTTCTACTGAATAGCTTCTTATTGTATCTGCACTTTTTGAGCCGTAAGGGGTTCTGGCTGTGTCTCCAAAGTAGAGAATATCTGCATGTGGGAGTCTGTCCGTAATGGCTTTTACTGTGGTAAGTCCGCCAATCCCTGAATCAAAAATTCCAATCATTAAAAACCTTTTTAGTTTGCTGTTTTTTCAAGTTCAGCCAATTCAGCATGGCTTCTTGTTGTTTTCAGATACTCAAGGGTAAATTTTTTTAAGTCTGATATACAGGTCTGTTTCTTTATGCCGGGGCATACTTCTGCCATCTGATCCCAGTTTTCAGGAACTTTTATAACAGCTGGTATAAACGGCCACTCTCTGCACATCCTTGGTTTTACAGGATGAATTGAGCAGTTTTTTTTAAAAAATATGCATTTGCCGTCATTGCCGCATGCTATCATATATCTTCCTGACGATGAACGGCACAGATAGTCTTTTTTTAGCTGATCTTGAGTTATATTGAGAAAGTCTGCAATTTCTTTTATCTTTTTTTCGTCAACATAAGTACCACCCTGGCCTGAACAGCAGTCCCCGCATTGTGAACATTCAAAAAAATTTGACATTTTATTATTTGAAATCATAACGCTTTTCCATTGCCCTTTTTAGAGTAACCTGATCAAAATATTTTAGATCTCCTCCCATTGGTATGCCTGAGGCTATCCTTGATATTTTGATGTTATTAAATATTTTTTTTATATTGTCTGCAATAAAACAGGCTGTTGCTTCTCCTTCAACACTTGTTCCGGTTGCAATTATCACTTCTATTATATGCTCATCCCGAATTCTTTTAAAAAGCTCTTTTAGTCTTATTTCATCTGGCCCGATTCCATCCATTGGTGAAAGAGCGCCCTGAAGAATATGGTATAATCCGTTATATGAAGCACTTTTTTCAATGGAAGCCATATCAGCAGGTCTTTCAACGACACAGACCGTTTTTTTGTCCCTTTTTTCACTGGAGCATATCCTGCAAGTATCCTGATCTGTCAGTGCAAAGCACTTTTTGCACATTTTAGTATTTTTTTTTATTCCTGCTATTGCTCCTGCAAGTTTCAATGCTTCGGTTTCAGGGGTTTTTAGCAGATGCAGCACAAGCCGTTCTGCAGTCTTTTCTCCTATTCCGGGAAGCTTTCTGAACTCTTCTATAAGCTTTGCAACAGATTCCGGGTATCCGTACATTAACTCTCCAAAAAAGACAGGTAGTTTTAATCCTGACAGTTCAGCAGCTATTTACATAAGACCTGGTATGTTCATTCCGCCTGTGATCTGTCCCATTGCCTTTGAAACCATTTCCTGGGACTTGTTAAGACCCTCATTTACAGCTGCTATGACAAGATCTTCAAGCATTTCAATGTCTTCAGGGTCAACTGCATCTTTTTCAATTTTAAGTGAAATTATGTTTTGTTTCCCATTTACAACAACCTTGACCATCCCTCCGCCAGAACTTGCCTCAACGGTTTTCTGTGCAACCTCTTCCTGCATTTTTACCATTTTTGCCTGAAGTTTCTGAGCCTGCTTCATCATCTGGTTCATATTGCCGCCCATACCTTTCATAGACTATCCTCCATAGAAATATTTTTTGGTTTATCAGAAATTTTTTCACCGATAATCTTTCCATTGAGTTTATCCTGTATAGCTTTGACAAGAATATCGGTTTTGGCAAATGTCAGAATTTTTTCATTTTCAAGTGTTTCTTTATTTGCCTGTTCATTTTCCAAATAATCTTCAGTTATTTTTAAATCTATATTTTTGCCAAAAATTTGTGAAGATATTTTTTCAGCAACAGCCTTTTCTTTTTTTATTCTTCCAATATGATAATTGGTACCTTTTGCCTTTATTTCAAGTACATTGTTTTTTAATGAAATAAAATCTGTATTTTTTTCAAAAAGTGTGCCGCATGAGGGGTTTTCCTTTTTAAGCCTTTGTATGCAATGCAGCCATTTTTCTTTATCTGAAAAACCGTCTTCAAATGAAATATCAGAGTCATTGGCTGGTTTTTGGCTGACTTCCCTGTTTTCTGCTTCAGTCTTTAAAAGTAGCGGGGTATCTTCTGCAGGCTGGGGTTTATTTACTGTTTTTTTTTCTAAGTAACCAATTTTATCTGGAAAACCGTCTTTTCTGATTTTTTCCAGGTCTGAAATTATTGTTTCAATATTTTTGGTTGATGGTATTTCACAGAGTTTAAGAAATATTATCTCAAGAAGTATTCTTATATTTTCAGTCTGTCTTATTCTTTGTTCCTCTTTTAAAAGAAGATCCAGCAATCTTGTGAAATAGGGAATTTCAAAGCCAGTACTGGTAGCTGAAAGTTCATCTTTTTGGTTTTGGGGAAGATCACTAAGTTGTGCTGTTTTGGAGCTGATATTTAGTAAAATTATATGCCTTAGGTATTCAGTCAGTTTTATGTAAAAGATTTTAAGATCATTCCCTGAAAAATAAAGGTCATTAACTATTGAAATAAGTTTTTCCCTGTTACGCTCAAATATTGAGTGCAGTGCAGATTTGATTATTGAAAAAGAAGTTGTCCCAAGAATCATTTTTATCTGTTCTGAGGTGATTTTATTATCTTCAGAGGATGAAATCATCTGGTCAAGAAGACTCATGGAGTCTCTTACAGAGCCTTCACCGGCAGAAGCTATTTCTGTTAATATTTCTTCTGATGCAGAAATATTTTCAAGTTCGCAGATTTTTGAAAGATGTATTATAAGGCTGTTTAAAGGGACCCTTTTAAGATCATGTCTCTGACATCTTGACATTATTGTTACAGGAACTTTATGAGGCTCTGTTGTTGCAAAAAGAAACATTATATGTGATGGAGGTTCCTCAAGAGACTTAAGTAAAGCATTAAAGGCTGCAGTTGAAAGCATATGAACTTCATCAATTATATATATCTTGTATTTTGAGTGAGAAGGTTTGTACTGCAGATTATCTCTTATTTCTCTTATCTGTTCAACGCTGTTATTAGAGGCACCGTCTATTTCAATAATATCTGAGGTTCTTCCCTTGCTTATTTCAATGCAGGAAATGCATTTTCCGCATGGAGATGTTAGAGGGCCGTCTTCGCAATTCATGCATTTGGCAAGAATTCTTGCTATTGTTGTTTTTCCTGTTCCTCTCGGTCCCGTAAAAATATGTGCATGTGCAACTCTTCCAAGATTTATTGCATTTTTAAGCGTAGTTGTAACATGATCCTGATGAACAACAGAATCAAAATCAAGAGGGCGGTATTTGCGGGCAAGAACAAGGTATGCCATAATATAATCTTAATCTCATAACAAAAAAAGCTGATTTTGTAATCAGCTTAAGGATTTATATTAAAAATGGCGGAGAGAGAGGGATTCGAACCCTCGGTACCCGGTAGGGTACACACGCTTTCCAGGCGTGCACCTTCAGCCAGCTCGGCCATCTCTCCACATACAATACAGAAAACTTCTATAAACGTGACAGCTTCAAATGTCAAATGAAATCTCAATTTATCCTGTTTTCAGCACAGTTCATATGTGGATAAAAGGCTGGAATGCCGCGTTAATTAAATACGTTAGAGTTTTGGTGTGAAAGTGTCTGTTTTTCTGATTTTTTGGTTGTTCATCGGGATTTATTATGAGTGGTATGATTTAAAAGGACTTAAAATCTATAATTAAAGGAAGTGATTGGTAATAAAATGCCATCAAAATATTTATTTTAGTGTGATAACCAGGATGTGTTTATTGTCTACCGGTTGAGTGAAGGTTTTATATATATTTATAAACATAATATTTATAAAATTTTTTTACAGATTGAAAAAAACATTGAATTATTGTTTTAACTGGTTTATGGATTCTTAGTTGGTTAGCTGAACGGAAACAGTTTTTTTCAGATTTATTAGTAAGATTTGAAATTTAAGCCACAGAATGCTTTATGCATCCTAAAGGTTGAATTTTTAATCATTTGTTAATGAATAAAAACCTCCGGTTTCCAGTTGTCACTATTTAATTAAAATTTTGCTAAATCAAATATGTTATGGAAAAAATATGAGTTGTATTTGTGAATCCAGGTTTGTCACTAAAGGTTTTTCATTGATTGAGCTCATGGTTGCTCTTGCAATTTTTTCAATTTTAGCTGGTATTGCAGTTCCTTCCTTTCTTTATTTCATTTCATGGCACAGGGCAGAAGTAGCTGTAAATGAGTTTGCTTCTGGACTTGAAAAAGCAAGATACCTTGCAGTAAGAAAAGGTGTGTTGATTAAACTGTCTGTTGACGTTGACGGAGATGAAGTTCTTGACTCAGGATTTTGTATTTATATTGATAAGGATAAAAATAATAAAGTTTCCGAAAATGATGAAATACTGCACATCCAAACTTTTAAGGGGGTTAAGATAGACAAGGATAAAACCACAATAGACGGTGCATCATATCCTCTTAATTTCAGTAAATCGGGATTTGTCAAAGGAGGCAGCCTCTGGATTGCATTTCCTTCAGGAAAATTCAAGAAAATTACCCTTCTCCCGCCACTTGGTGAAATAAAAATCACAACTGAAACCGGCTAGGATTTTAAAATGAATAAAAAAGGATTTACACTGATAGAGCTGTTAATTGCTATTGCTGTCTTTTCAATAGTTTCTGCTGTTGTTTACTCTGCTTTTAAAAATGAAATTCAGGCATATGTTAATCAGAAAAAATTTTCTTCTGCTGTTCGCCAGCTTAGAGCTGTGTCATATTTTTTATCTATGGACTTTAAAACTGTTGGTTTTGATCCTGTTGATTCTTCTGAAGTAAAAATTGAAGTTGCGAAGAAAGACTACTTCTCTTTTGTAAAAATAAATGAAGACCCCACAACCACCGATGATTTAAAAAGAATTGCTTATTATAAATACGAAGACCAAATACTCAGGCTCACACAAAATCTTAGCTCAGGCTCTATTCAAGTGATGCCAAAGGATGTTGACGGGGTGATACAATCTCCTTTGGATCTCCACCAGAAGTCGGAGAAGCTGGCTAAAGGAATATCAAAATTTGAAGTCAGATACCTTAAAGAGGCAGGATTGCCCGGGGAAAACTCCATTGTAATTAACCAGGGAAGTCTTGATTCAGGGAGCAAAAATTCTTTGTCAGATATAAGGTGTCTTGAAATACTTCTTGAATGCGAAATTCATTACTGGGGCAAAGGTACAAAAACAGAAAAATTGAAATTTCTGGTTCATGGCAGAAACTTAGGGATTTAAAGGACGGGATCATGAATGAAAAAGGGTTTACGCTTATTGAGGTTATGATGGCATTGGTAATGTTTTCTATGGGGATTTCTGCAGTTTTGACTCTACAAGTGAGTGCTGTGAAGACCAATTTGAGTTCCTATTATCTTCAAGGTGCCAGTAATGCCTTAAATAACAGCATCGAAAGAATCATTGATAATGAATATGATAAAGTTACATCAGATGAAAGCGGAATTGCTGATTTTTCAAATCCAGTTTTTTTGACAAGCTGGAAAGTGACTGAAGATTTTCCAGAAGAAAATATTAAGAAAATTGATATTGCAGTTAAATGGACAAAGGGCTCAAAAGATCATCATATTGATTATACCTTTTACAAAAAGAAATTTTAAAAATTTAAAGTAACTATTCACCTTGGTAAAAACATGTAAATCCGTTCCACTTTAAGCTGAACAGTTATGGTTGAAAAAGGAATTAGGATGATAGTTTTAAAAAATGAAAATGGAGCCGCAATGTTTATTGTGGTTATGATGCTTATTTTGCTTAGTATTATAGGCTTTGCAGCAATAAATGATTCTTTTTTTAATCTGGATATGAGTTCAAACTTAAGAAAATCCTCACAGGATTCCTATATTTGTGAAAGCCTGGCAATTCAGGGAGCTCAAATAATTGATTCAGTCAATGGAGATATTTTAAGAGATTATGAAATTGAATGGCTTTATGACTCTGAAACAATAAAAACACTTCTTGGCTGGCGTAAAACAAGAAAGGCAAAATTTTTTTCTGATGAAGATATTGATAAGGTTTTTTCCCCTCCAGATGGAGTAACAATCAACTATAAGATTATTTCTGATGCTAATTCTAAAAACAGGGGAAGAATTATTGCATTTTATAACGGTCTTTCAGATTCCGGATCTCAGGATATGGGTTCAAGCGACAGTATCCATGAATATACAATATTTGCAAGATACGAAACTTTCAGGGAAATAGAGAAAGTTAATCTTGAATCTGTAAATACTGTAGAAATCGGTTATAGAAGAAAATTTTAAAAAAGGAGATTTTTTCTTGAAAAAGAAACTTGTAATTATAGAGGTCGTATTTTTAAAAATCTTTTTGTGTATAAATTCCTTTGCCGTTGAAATCTCAGATGTGCCATTAATTTCCTCCATGACAAAACCTCCTGCACATATAATGTTTATTGTAGATAACTCAGGCAGTATGAACTGGGAAACAATGATGGAAGGGGAAAATGAAGGTCTTTTTAAAACAGATCTTGGGGTGTTGAGTTATGGTTATATTTTTGGCTGGGGAGGACTTCTTGACTACCCAAAAATTACAGGACTTGCAAAAAGATATATAAAACCAAGATGTGCGGCCTTTAACAGGATTTATTACAATCCAAAATCTGAATATTTGCCCTGGCCTGGAACTGGATTTTATGCTCACCATGATGCAGACATGAGATACCCTAAAATCATTCAGTTCAATGATAACGAAGGAACTTTTGCAGATATTTTTGACGGTGCTGAAGAAATTGACCTTTTTGAGCGATATCTTACAATTACAAACGGAAAGTTCAATATTACATCTGATGACTCAGATGCTGGTGTTGTTTTTTCAAACAACGAAGACTGGGAAGATAAAGATTATTTTGCAGCTTATAAATCCACACTCCATGTAACTTCTAAACCAGGTGCTTATATTGAAATCCCCCTGGATCTTCCTTCGGACGGAACATATTCTCTTACAGCATACTGGCCCCTTCTTTTTGGTGATCAGCCATCTGGAAAGGCTGAATTTGAAATTCAGCTTTATGAAAGCAGGCAAAAAATAAAGGATCCTATTTTTAAAGATCAGAATGGTAATGGAGGCGGAGAGCTTGGACTTGATGCCGGCATTGGCGATAAAAACGGGAATCTTGGCGAGTTTACAATTAGTTCTGATGAACTTAATCCAAACGGGCCGGATATAATGGTTGTTATAAAACATCCTGGTAATTCAGATGGCGAGCCATATTTTATAAAGGCAGACAGGATAGAGGCTGTTTATCAGTATGGTGCAACAACCGAGTTTGCAGGTCTTGATGATTTTGTGGTGAGAATCAACAATGCCCATTATTTTACCTGGGACGATATAAATGAAAACAATAATTTTGATGATGGAGAAACTATATATCTTGTAAATTTTATTCTTGAGAATGGGGAAAGTAATTCTGGTGAAGAATTTGAATATAAAAATCCTGATGACGATGAAACATTTACAGCAAAAGTAAGAAGAGAATATTTCAGGGTTGAAGAACAGGAGGGAATTTTAAAAAAGGACTTTTATCTTGATGAGGAAGGCATTATCGGCAGCGGAGAACTTGTACCTGTTTCTGATCTTCCACATCATGCAAAAAGATTTAAAAGTTCATCTGATGACGGAAGCCCTGTATATATGACTGCAAAGGAAGATCTTTTAAACTTTGCCAACTGGTTTGAGTTCTACAGGACAAGGCTTCTTTCTGCAAAATCAGCAATGGCAAGAACCATAAGCGATATTTCAAATGTTGTTGTTGGACTTTATACAATAAATCATTCTGTAAGGGAACCTGGGCTTGGTGTTAAAACCTATATGCCTTCAACCTGTATTGTGGATGATGATGACATGGATGAAGGTGCTTATTCAGAAGAAGGTGGAGGTATTAACAAATGGGACGATTCCTATGCAGCTGTCAGTTATAATAAAAGTTCAAGAAGAACAAACAGAAAAATCAACTATTCAGATTACAGGGCTAAGTGGAAGATAAAAGATATTGAAGAATCAGGGACATATAAGGTCTATGTAAGATGGACAAGGTATACTGGTCCATTTGGCAATATTGTGGACAGGGACCCAAATGCAAAATATTATGTGTATAAGGTTTCAGGAGACAATAAAACCCTTGTAAAATCAATGGAGGTAAATCAGAACGGAGGTACAAAAAATGACTGGGATGAGGAAATGCTCCCTGATTTCTGGAACAGAATCTGTGATGTTACCATTGGTGAAGGAGATAAAATTCATGTTGAACTTCAAAGGGGGACAAATTCATGGTTGGAATATACGAGTGCAGATGCTGTAAAGGCTGTAAATGAAGATTCCACAGATGATGTAGACAATACCAATGAACTTCTGGATCTTATTTATAAGATAGAAGCAAAGGATGATACACCTTTGCGGTCAGCACTAAAAGCAGTTGGCCAGTATTTTAATACAGGTGAAACACCTCCGTCAGAGTCAGAGCTTGGGGATATATCACCGTTCAAGCAGAATGGAGGTGAGTGCCTTCAGGCTTTTGCAATCCTTATGACTGACGGTTACTGGAATGATAGAGATTTTTCAATAGGAAATTATGATAATGATGGCGTTTCAGACACACTTGCAGATGTAGCCGCAAAATATTATCAGGATCTTGATCCGGAGGTGGAAGGTCTTGTTTCTTCAAGCTTGTGCGATAGCAATACAGAACAGCATCTTGTAACATATTCTGTTGCTTTTGGAGCCTCAGGCAATATAAATCATTCAAGCTTTGACCAGTGCAATCTTGCAGATAAGACATCTGGCGGACCTGACTGGCCTGATGGTCCAACAAGCAGCTGGACCAAAGAAAAAATAGACGATCTTTTCCACGCATCTGTAAACAGCCACGGAGCTTTTCATAATGCATCCGATCCACAAAAACTGTTTGATGCACTTACAGCCATAATGAAAGATATTGAAATAAGATACAATACAGGTTCTGCTGTGTCAGTGAATTCATATAAAGTGAAATCTGATTTAAGGGTATATCAGTCCTTTTATAATACTCAGGGGTGGACTGGCTGGCTAAAGTCGATGAAGCTTGGTAAAGATAATAGTTCAGCCGTTGTAATAGTTGATGAAAATGGAGATAATGAGGCGGATACAGCCTGGAACACCAATAATTTTCTTACACCAGGAAACTTTTTGCCGGCAGCAAGGAAAATACTTTTAAAAGATCCGCAGGGACAGGCAGTTGATTTTTTTTATGATGAGCTTCCAATGACCGTTAAATCAATACTGGATCCATTTGTTACAAGCACTGAAACAGATATAAGTGAAAATGCAGAACAAAATATTGAAAAAACAGTCAATTATCTTAGAGGTGAAAATCTTGAAGGATTCAGAGACAGGCAGTCAGTTCTTGGTGACATTGTTCACTCATCTCCTGTAAAATGGGGAAATACTTTATATGTAGGTGCAAATGACGGAATGCTTCATGCATTTGAGGAGGCAACTGGAAAGGAAAGATTTGCATTTATTCCATCATATGTTGTGGAAAATCTTCCTCTTCTTGTTAAACAAGATTACTCACATAAATATTTTGTGGACCATACTCCTGTTATTGAAAGAATTTCAAAAGGTTCAGGTGATGAGAGAATAACCGAGGATATCCTTGTCTGCGGATTAAAAAAGGGAGGTAAAGGTTATTTTGCACTAAACCTTAAAACCCAGGATATTAATGCAGATGAAATAACAATGACAAGCAGTGAAAATATTTTGAATCTCTTTAAGTGGGAGTTTCCATCAAAATCCGATTCAGATCTTGAGCACTTGGGGGATATGGGATTCAGCTACAGCAGCCCTGTAATTGTAAAAAGCAATATTAAAGATCATCCTTTTATAGTGATTTTTGGAAACGGATATAACAGTGCAAACGGAGACTCGGGTATTTTTATTCTGGACGCCTTTACAGGTGAACTTATAACCAAGATAATGACCGGAACACCAGGAGATAACGGGATGAGTACTCCGGCTGTGGTAGACACAGATAATAACCAGACAGCAGACTTTATTTATTCAGGGGATTTAAAGGGGAATTTATGGAAATTTGATATAAGCAGTAAGGTTGTTTCAAAGTCTGAAGCAAATTCTAACTGGGGATGTTTCTACAAATCCAGCTTAAATGACCCAGAACCTTTATTTACAGCAAAGTACTGTGACAATATTCAGCCTGTTACAACAAAACCGGATATTGCAAAGCACAGCTCTTATCATGGGTATATTATAGTTTTTGGGACAGGGCAGTTCTTGAGTAAAAACGACATGAATGATCTAGGAAGACAAAGTGTTTATGGAATCTGGGATTATGGGGATCAAAAGGATGAATTTCTTGGAAGCATATCAAGACCTGATGGTTTAAATCCTGAGTCAAAAACTGTAATTTCCAATATTTCAAATGTTTACCTGATGGATCAGTCGGTTCAGTACAAAAAAAGTTCATCTGGAGTTACAAGCAGCTCTTCTTTTAGTGAAATTGAAGTTCTATCTGATAAAAAAATTGTCTGGAAACTTAAAGAAACCACTGATACCGGTGAATCTTATGCAGATCTTGATCAAGGGTCATATGCAGGCTGGTACTTTGATCTTCCTGACAGCGGTGAAAGGGTAGTACAGGATCCTAAGATAATTGCCGGAAAGGCTGTCTTTAACTCTTATGTACCCCAGCAGGCCGGACAAATGTGTGTTTCAGGAGGGTATTCCTGGTTCCATGAGATTGATGCGACTGACGGATCAAGGCTGGACAGCCCAGCTTTTGACATTAGTGGTGACAGGGAAATCAAGTTTAATGAAATACAAGAAGACGATACAGAAGTCTTAAATGATGTTTTTAGGGTAACTACAGGTGATACAACTGAGTACCTTGCACCTTCAAGGGTGAAAATTCAGGGAATGGCTTTTCCACCTGTTGTAGTAACATCCGAAAAAAAAGAAGGTAAGCTGCTTGGCACCAGTGACGGCAGCTTCAAAATCATTGATGAAAAAAGGCAAAGACTTGGTGTTTTTTACTGGAGAAAGAGATAAAAAATCATGGTAAATTTAAAAAAAATAAGAGTTTATTGTTTTTTAACTTTATTAATCTTTTTGTTTTCGTCTGAAATTTCTGCTTTTAAAATAGAATGTCCGGAGTATGAGAAGGGGAATTTCTTTTATTATTCATCCGTAGGTATTCTAAACCAGATAAAAAATGACTGTTTTATTATTTCAGACAAAACACTCAAAAGAAACGGTTCTACTTCTTATCATGGACTGAAGCGCAGGCATATACCACAATCAGAGTTTAAAAAAGGTGCTGTTGTGGGCTATAAATTAAATGATAAGAATGAAATTACAGATATTTATCTGATTAAAAAAAGTTTTGATTGAAACATATCAGGATAGTTTTTTTGTAAAAATATCAGGTTGATTTTAGAGGCTGTTTTTAAGCGGCCTTTTTTTATTAACCACAAATGTATTGTTCAGTTCAATTTAGAACGGCTGCTGCATTTTTTCAGAGTCTCATTCTCGCTTAAGCTCAAACCGGCTAGAAAAAATACAGCATCCGTTGGCAAAACGACTTTTTTTCAGTTTTTAAGCTGAATAGTTACCCACAAATTATTATTGAGATTTCTATTGTTATATCTTAGTTTAACAAGATTAAAATATCTTGAACCTTTATACTGGATTTATAAACGTGAATAAATTTGATAGTCGGTGCACTTTGATTTGCCGGAGTATTTATGGAAAATAGTTTAAATCCCTTTAATCCCAGAAAAATTGCTGAAATTCTGGTGAAAAAAAAAGTTTTATCGGAAAAATCAGCAAGGTTTTACCTGAAAAATTTTGATCTGGAATTTAAAAAATTAAAAAAAGACAACAGCTCTTTTTCATCTGCCTTTGAAAAAACCCTTTCCGTTGATGTTTTGATTTCCTTTGGTTTTTTTGCAAATAACGAGTCCGGCAAAAAAATTGACGAAGATCTTGTTTATAAGACTCTTTCTGAATTCTGGGGATATGATTATGTAAAAATTGATCCGTTGCAGCTTGATATTGCAAAGGTAACCTCTTCAATACCTAAAAATATGGCTGTAAGACATCTAATGCTTCCAATAGATAAGGAATCAGGCAATCTTGTTGTTGCAACTCCTTATCCTTTTAATATGGAAGCCTTTGATGATATAAGCAGAATAAACAGCGATAAAGTAAAGGCTGTGGTAAGTTCCAAGTCAGATATTATTCGGCTGATAAATGAATTTTTTGGATTCCAGAAATATATTGAAGCTGCGGAAAATGAGTTTGTGGAAGCACAGGTTGATCTTGGGAATCTAGAAAGATATGTCAAGCTTAAGTCCATGGATGAGCTCCCTGCAAATGATCAGCACATAGTAAATGCAGTAAATCATATAATAAGCTATGCCTTTGATCAAAGAGCAAGTGATATTCATATTGAACCCAAGAGAGAAAAAACAATAGTAAGACTTAGGATTGACGGGGTTTTACATCCTGTATACAAACTTCCCAAAAAAGTTCATAACGCAATTGTCAGCAGAATCAAGGCAATGTCAGGCCTTGATATGGCGGAAAAAAGAAGGCCTCAGGACGGAAGAATCAAGACTTCAAAAAATAATGTTGAAGTTGAAATGAGGATTTCAACTCTTCCGGTTGCCTTTGGAGAAAAAATAGTTTTAAGACTTATGGATCCTGATATTCTTTTTCAGGATCTGCCTTCTCTTGGCTTTGAAGGCCGGGACCTTGAGCAGATTGAAAGATTTATTTCCAGCCCCCATGGTATAATACTTGTGTGCGGTCCAACAGGGAGTGGTAAGTCGACAACTCTTTATTCAGCCCTGAAGAAAATTTCAAAACCGGAAATTAATATAACAACAATTGAAGATCCAATTGAAATGATTCATGAGGACTTTAACCAGATAGCAGTAAAGCCCTCAATTGATATGACATTTGCAAGGGCACTGAGACATATTCTGAGACAGGATCCAGATGTTATAATGATTGGTGAAATGAGGGATCTTGAAACTGCAAAAAATGCTGTTCAGGCATCACTTACAGGTCATCTTGTACTTTCAACCCTTCATACAAATGATTCTCCATCAACAATAGTAAGGCTTTTGGACCTTGGTCTGGAGCCTTTTCTTGTAAGGTCAACTCTTATTGGCATTGTGTCCCAGAGACTTGTCAGAAAAATATGCACTGAGTGCAAGTACTCATATGAAGAAGATGCATCAAAGCTTGAATCTGAAGGCATATATACAGGACAAAAGAAAAAAGTAGTTCTTTTCAGGGGGAAAGGCTGTTCCAAATGCAGGGGCACTGGATATTACGGAAGAACTGGTATTTACGAAATCATGAAATATTCAGAGTCGATAATGAAGTTGACAAGGTCAGATGTCTCTCCATCGGAAATAAAAAAAACTGCACTTCTGGAAGGAATGACAGAACTTTATGACAACGCAGTTAAAAAAATGCTAGCAGGAGTGACAACCAAGGAAGAAGTATTGAGGGTTGTGAAGGTTTAGGTTTAAAACAAAAGTTTCAGCCACTTTTAAAATGAAATATCTGAAATTACCGGATAGTGATCCCCGGGGGTTTCCCTTATGACATCAAAGTTTTCAACACAAATGTCAGGCGAGTGAAAGATGTAATCAATTCTTGGCTTTACAGGGAAGTGAATTTTTTTATAAGTACCTGATAGAAAAGATTTAAAAAAAGGCATTGCGTCTTTATAATATTTTTTGATTTCTTTTATTGAGGAAGAAAAGGCTACAGTATTGAAATCACCTGCAAGTATTGTTAATTTTCCCGGCTTTCCTGATTTTTTAAGAAGTGTAACAGCTTCAATCTTTCTGGGATTTTGAAGGTATATCTCCTTTTTTAAAATATTTAAAATTTCACTAAATTTAAAATTAACATAACCGTTTTTATCCCTTGTTTTTTTTCTTATATACTCAAGATGTACACAATAAATATTTATGATTCTTCCATTGGTATTTATTTCTGCTTTAAGTGCACCGGAAATTTTATTTGAAAAAACAATAAGCTCACTATTTGAAATTTTGTAAGAGCTTAATATTCCAAGATTTAAAATTTTAGAAGAAATTTGTGAAGAATGGATGCCATACTCGAATTGAAGAAGTTCTTTCAGACACTTAAAGTTGTTTGAAAAAATTTCCTGTAAAATTAAAATATCAGGTTTTCCGGGTACTTTGTTAATCATTTCGTACATCTCATTAAGGCTTGGGGGGAGTCTGTCACTGTCGCCCGCATTCCATGTCATAATGGAAATTGTATTTGCACTGCAAAGGGAGGAAAAACATATAAAGAAAAAAAGGATCAGGATTTTTTTGGAAAAAAAATCATATAAATAAATAAAACTCCACTGGTACATTTATGAATTTCTTTCAAAACTTAAAATATTTGAGATTTTTTGACTGGATAAAGACTTTATAGTGCTTTTATCTCCAGGTGTTTTAAAATGGTTTTATTGTCAATGTCAAACTTTATGCTCTCGACAATATCTCCACTGGCAAGAAAAGCACCTGCAAATTCATTGTTAAGCCATATTGAAATCTGTCTTTTGGATTTTATAATTTTAAAAATATTGTAATTGTCTTTAAATGATATTTTCATATTCTGTGATTTTTGTCTTCCAAGCATTATATCACAGGTTATATAGGGTTTGATGGTTTTTTCGGCAATAAACTTAAGCTGGTCTTCACGGCTGTTTATATAATTTATTTTTAAGAGATCAACATGAACAGCATCTGATAAGTCTCTGGAACATAACTTATGTTTTATGTGAAAAATCAGTTCCAGGTTTTCATTCTTGCCTGTAAAAAATTCAGCCTGGGTTTTTTTGGAGGACGAGGCAGTAATGCCCTTGCTGTCTTCTGAACCTGAAATAACAAGGCCTTTCCCATATTTACTGTATGCACTGGCATTGTTGAAATCTTCGGAAAAAATAAATTTTTTTTCTTTATCTGCAGTTGTATGGCATTCATCAGACTGACTGTCATCTGAATTATGCCTTTTCTTGTCGGCCGATATTTTTGCTTTTAGACAATATTTGTCAATTTCTTTTAGATTATAATAAAATCTGTCTTTAAAAGTAAGATCTTTGGCTGAAAAGACTTTATATTTTTCCAGAAATTTACTTACTGCTTCATTTTCAAGATCTGTTTTTATATTTTCCATCTGAATCGGCCTGTTTTTATCAGGAATAACGCAGACGTTTACAGTTTCATTTTTTACTATGTTTTTTGAAGCACATCCAAAATAAAAAAAGGGAAATATAAGTAAAAATAAAAAAACAGACTTTCTTAATTGCATTTTGACCTCTTTTGAAAATTCATTTGAAAAATTATGTTTTGAGCAGTTAGTCCGATAAACTCCAATAATTCTTCAAAATTTTTATTAATAAATCTCAGCCATTTTAAACCCTTTTAAAAAAGCTGCAATGTTTTTTTCAAGAGTTTTTCCAAAGTAATATTTTGATATGGTAGCTGTGAAATTTTTTTCATTAAATCCGCTGATTATTTTCAGCCCTGAAACCACACCTGAAATAATTGAATTTGATAAAAGGTGATGGCCGTCTTTAATTCCAATTTCTGTAAAGTTTTCAATAATTGTTTTTTTTGATAAATAGTTAATTTTTTCTTCGAGGTTTTCTATCAAAGGATATTCTGCTTCACCTGACAATACATTGGCAGGGATTATTGGCTTTTTATTTGAAACTGTAATGATTTCAGGGTTACCGTAACTGATAAGAACCCTTAATGTTTCAACTGGCTCAAGTCCAATTATAAGATCTGCTTTTTTTAAGGGTATTACAGGGGAATAAATTTTTGAATTGCCAATTCTTAAATGGCTCATTACAGAGCCTCCTCTTTGAGATGCTCCAAAGGTCTCGCCTATTGTTATGTATTTGTTGTCATTTATGACAGACTCTCCAATAAGCCTTGCAAGGGTGACATTGCCCTGGCCGCCAACTCCTGTAATAATAATGTTCTGGTTTGTATTTGAACTGTTATTCATTAACTGCCGCCTTTTTTATTATTGCATTGTGAAAGCAGATGTCCGCACAAAAACCGCATCCAGCACAAAGGGTTTTATCGATTTCAGGTTTTTTTGTAACAGTATTTAGATAAAGAGCAGGGCATTTGAATATTTTTGTACAGAAATTAAAGCATCCACATTTGTTGCCTAAACATTTGTCATGGTCAATTTCAATTTCATAATATTTTTTATTTTTTCTCTGGGGGCTTAATGCACAGGGATGTTTTAAAATAATTACGTTTACATTGTCCTGTGTAATAATTTCGGGAATTTTTTGCTGGCACTCATCATAGTTGAATGGATCTAGAACATGGGTTTTTGCACCGCATGCCCTGCAGATTTCTTCTATCATAACCGGCATTCCCTCGCAGCCGCAGGCCGTATTTTTTTCTCCGGGATGGGGCTGAAAACCTGTCATGGCAGTGCCTGAGTTGTCAAGAATGATCATTGTAAGACTGCTTTGGTTGTGAACAGCATTTATAAGGGGAGGAATTCCTGAATGGAAAAAGGTAGAGTCTCCGCATACACTTAAAACTGTCTGGTTAAATCCGTATTTTTTTAAAGATCCAAAACCTGAAGCAATGCCTGTACCTGACCCCATGCTGTGGATTGTTTTCAGGGTTGAATATCCTGATGGAAGCATTCCAAGGGTATAGCAGCCAATATCCCCGCAGATAAAACCATCTGAGTTGTCGAGTTTTATGGCATTGTTTAAATGGAAATATGAGGCTCTGTGGGGGCAGCCGGGACAAAAAGTCATTTCCCTTCCGGGAGTAACATTTGAAAAAGCTGTTTCAATTACTTTTTTGTCGTAGTTTTCATCTGAATTTGAATATTTAAGATCGAAAATTTTTGACAATGCATTGATAATAATATTTGTGTCTGTTTCTCCAGTCTGGGGTATATGGCCAGATTTCTTTCCGTAAAATTTTATTTTTTTATCAAGATTATAATTGTCAGCATAAATATTTTTGACTCCTTCTTCAATAAAAGGCAGTACCTGCTCGGTAAACAAAATTGAATCAGTTTTTAAAAAAAACTGGTTTATCAGTTTTTCAGGTAAAGGATTTGTAAGAACAAGCTTTAATATTCCTGTTTTATTTTCAAGACCCAATTCCTGAATGGCTTCCATTGAGTATAAAAAGTCAACAGAACTTGTTATTATCACAAGCTCTGGATCTTCCGGGCCAAAGTATCTGTTAATTTTGCTGTCATTGAAAAATGACTGGCACTCTTCCATTCTTTTTTCCATTAACTGGTGCCTGTATGTAACCGGAGTACTCATTATTGGGCCTGTTTCCGGGTCAAGGATAAATCCGCTGTGATGGAAATATGGATCTGTTTTGTGATTTAAACTATCTTTGGCCTCAACAATTCCGCTTGCATGGGAAAGTCTTGTAACGCTTCTTATCATTACAATTGATTTAAGGTGCTCTGAAAGTTCAAATGCCTGCTTTACAATATCTTTGGCCTCCTGAAAATCAGATGGTTCAAGAAGTGGGATCTCAAGCATTTTTGCAAAATGTCTGGATTCTCCTTCATTTACGCTTGAAAGAGCGCCGGGGTCATCGCATACAATGAGAATAAGTCCGCCTCTTGTTCCTGAATAGGAAAGATGGAGTAAAAAATCAGAAGCAACGTTAACTCCATTCTGTTTCATGACACATACGGATCTTTGATTTGCAAAGGAAGCCGCTGCAGCTGTTTCAAGTGCTGTTTTTTCATTTATGGACCACTCTACATACATCCCTGTTTTTGAGGCATTTTGAGCAAGAGCCTCAATTATTTCGCTTGAAGGCGTTCCTGGATAACCTGATGCGAAACTTGCACCTGCTTCAATTATTCCCCTTGCAAAGGCAAGATTACCCATCATGAGTTTTTTTTCTGAGGGTTTCATGTCTGATATGGAATACATTTTATTTGTCCTTAACTGAAATTTTTCTTTTTTTTATTTAATGAAGCTGTTTCAAGCATAAGCAATGCCTCTTCAGGATAAGGGGAAATTTCAAGATATCGGTCTTGAACAGCTCTGTTAACAATTTCAAGACCTTTTTGGGTTCGTATGATTAGAGTGTTGAAGGCGCTGTCTGTTTCGCAGTCTCCAACTGAAATATCTGAATATTCTCCTGTAAGGTCAGTGCATGAGCTGCAGCTTTTTCTTATGAACTGTTTAATTTCATCAAGTTTGTTTTCCTGGCTGGACTTGTCGCTGAACTTAAAGATGATTTTTTTTTCTTTTCCAGGGGGAATGAGGCAATTATTCAGTTCTTTTTTTCCAGTATTTTTTTTCAGATAATTTGAGTATTCATCAGGATAGAGTCCCCAGGTACAAAAAAGGCTTATTTTAATTTCCGGTAAAACCGGTCTTAGAAATTTTTCATCAAGAGTATTCATTTTTGCAATGGAAAGGATCTGGCAGGGTAGACCTGTAAGCGAATAACCCTTTTCTTTAGATAAATTTACCATGCTTAAGACAGGAGCGGTGGAATGAATTGTTTTACCTGAATTGATAACCTGATCTTCATTTTCTGCAAAGAAAGGCTTTGGTTTTAAATTTTTATCTATTCTTGTTGTGAGTATTTTTTGTGAGGTCTGGGATTTTAAAATAAAGCAGTTTAGGGCTGTTACTGTTTTTTTTTGTGTGAAAAGGGATTTAAACCTTTTGCCTGCCCTTGACTTGTAAATACCGATTATGCTGCCAAGAGGGGAAAAATCCATTGTATTTAAATTTTTTTTTTGAAGGTCTTGATGATCTGTTTTTGTCATGGGGCAGACAAGGTCGCATCTTCCTATAGGTTCAGTGCATTGAAAAATATCTACAGGTGAGTTTTTACCAAACTTTCTGTAAGGGCAGATGTTGGTACATGCGCCGCAGCCTGAGCAGTCATGATTCATAATTACATCTTTTGATGATAAATATTTTCCGGTAGTTGTGTTCATTTTATAAACCCTGTTTGTTAGTGGGATGTTTGTTTGTAACTTTATATTTAAATAAATTTAAAATCAATAGTGCAAAAAATAATGCATAATTCAGGAATTGGTTCAGAGCTGGAAATTTCTGATAATATGGAAGTATCTGTTGAGCTGGAAACTGAGAAAAAGCACTTTTGGCTACGGCTGCTGTATTTTTTCTGAGCCGGTTTCAGGAGATATTACAGTAAAATGTTAAAAAACAGTTTCAGTTGCTGGTATTTATTCTTTGGGAAAAGGGAAGGTTATAAAAAAACATGCGCCTTTGCTTTTTTCATGAGTTAAAGATTCAATGGAACCAGAAAGCTTTTGTGTAACAAGGTTGTAAACTATATACATTCCAAGTCCTGAGCCCCCGTTTTTTTTGGTTGTTGTAAAAAAAGGCTCAAATATTTTTTTATGGTAATTTTCGTCAATTCCTTTTCCATTATCCATATAGTAAATAGATATGTCCTGGTCATCTGTTTTGATATCAATTGTAATTTCTTTCTGAGGCTGAGCAGGTTCAAATCCGTGAACAATCGAGTTTATTATAAGGTTTGAAAAAATCTGGTAGAAAATTCCAGGATCATGGAAAATAAACAAATCCTTTCTGCATGAGATATGTATCTTGAGATCAAGCCCTTTAAACTTTGGTTTAAGGCTGATAAGAGTGTCATCTATGTGCTTTTTCAACTCAAAGATCCTCATTGATGAATAGGACTGATCAACTGCTATCTGCTTAAAGCTTGATACAAGCTTGGATGCTCTTTCAAGGTTTTTTAGAATAATGTCAACTGCTTCATCTGCATTTGAAATAAATGAATCAATTTCGTCTCCAGTAATCTGGCCAAGCAATATCTTTTTTTTAAGTGTCTGTAATTTGCCAAACAGATATGAAGCTGCTGTTACACTGTTTCCAACGGGTGTGTTGATTTCGTGCGAAACTCCGGCTACAAGACTTCCAAGTGACGCCATTTTTTCTGACTCAACCAGCTTATCCTTTGCATTTTCAAGCTGACTTAAAGATTCTGTAAGTCTGTCATTTGCATTCTGAAGGTCATAGGTTCTGTCCATTACTCTTTTTTCAAGCTGTGAATTAAGATCAGAATATTCACTAAGGATCATATTGATTACAGCGACAAGATTACCCATCTCATCATTTTCATGGCCTTTGGGAAGCTCTAGTGAGTGGCCTTCAGGTGATGTAGGATTAACTTTGGATATATTTTCAGACAATTTCAGTATTGGCTTGGTGAGTGATCTGTAGAATATAAAAGCTATCAGTATCGCAAGAAAAATGTGCTGGACTATATTTGAAATGGCAATGAATTTTGCTCTTGTCTCAAACTCACCGTAAACAGCGGAATAGTCAGTCTGGATTTCAAGCCTTCCAACTGAAACTGGATAAGAGTTGTCAGGTATATAAGAAAGATCAAAATTGTAATTTTCTGTTTGATTATTGAAAAATAAGTTAAAAACAGAACTTTTTGATTTGTTTTCACTTGTTTCAGTATAAAGTGTTATTCCAAAATTATCTGTTAAAGAAGCATTTCTGATTGGAGGAAATTTTATAAATCCTTTAATAAGTTTTTCAGCCTGAACCTTGTCAAGGTGATAAAGGGACTGAGCCGCTGATTCTTTTGTTATTGTTACAAGCCTGTTAATATCAGATGTAATTTTTTTTCTTGTCAGGGAAATATCGTAAAATATTTGGAAAGAGCTCAAGACAGCACCTGTCATAAAAATAACAGATATTGTTATAATAGTATGCTTAAAGGTCAATTTTTGAAAAAATTTATTAAACATTTTTTATCCTGGTTTAATTATTTGTTTTTTGATAAAAATTTTCGATTTCTCCGGTTTCCTTCAATTCTATAATAATTCTGTTGATTTCTTCTCTTTTGTTGAAAAGTTCGGAATATTTTGAAATTCCAATGGAATATTGCCACTCATATAAAGGTTTTTCAGCTATGGCTAAAGCCTTTTTGAATTCCGGATTTTTATCTAAAATATTATTAAGAGCTGAAAAATCGCAGATAACAAGATCAATTCGTCCCATAACAAGTTTCTTTAAATTGGATAAAAGATTCTGGGACTCAATTGTGTTAAGTGATAAGTTTTCTTTTGCGGAGGTAAAATTCCCGTAATTATAACCAAGAATTGTTCCAATTGAGAAATTTTTTAGATCATTGAATGACTTCCATTGAAAATCAGGGTTATTTATCTTATTGAAACATATTATTTCTTTTCCCGTGAAAACAGGTTCAGTAAAGAAAATAAATTCTGAATTTTCTTCAGATGGCTGAATCATAAGGATTCCGTCAGCCTGACCGTATTGAATCATCCTGATAACTCTTTTCCAAGGATGAAGATGAATGGTTACTTTTATATCTGCCTTTTCAAAGATATGGTATGCAAAGTCAACGGCAATTCCTCCTTCAGCAGGGCCGTATGATTCAGATGTCCATGGCGGCCAGGGATCACCAAGAATTAAAAAATCTGCCCCGGCCTTTTGGAAAGGATATAAAAGCAGAATCAATAATATATAGAAAAAGAAAAATTTTTTTATAGTCAAAATACTCTAATCCGCTCAGGCCTGGATGAATTAGTCTGTTGAAAAAAGATAAAATTGGCCTGGTTCTTTTTTGGCAGTTTTTTCCATCTTTTATTTAAAATGGTTCTCCAAATGTAATTTTAAAAGCTTTTCACAAGCTTCAGGATTTATCAGGTCAGCAGTTCCATCATTGTCAGTGTCAATCAAGAGCCATCTTTTTTCATTAACTTTATCATATATAAAGAATGCTGATATTTTTTTAATAAAATAGTCTTTGTCATAATTGTCAAGTACGATTTGTCCGGAAATCTCAAAAGCGTTTCTGTAAAAATTAAAATCAGCATATTTAAGGAAAATATTTATGGTGAAGGAGTTTTTTAATTCCTGGTTTTTGAGCATTTGCACATATGTTTCAGCAGTTTCAAGATATTCAAGTGTTTTTTGTCTGTCATCAAGATAATTTGATAACTCTGCCATTAAAAACATACAGTCAATTTTTACCTCAAATAACCTCCCCTTATTACCAGGGATAGAAATGTTTTCTATTAGTTTTTCTGAATAGCTAAAGAGTTCTTGTCTGGTTATACAGTTAAAATTGCTGCTTCCAATTGTTTTTGTAACCAGCTGGATATTTTTTATTGCTTCTACAGTGTCCTGCTCGTTAATTGAAAATAATTCCAGAAATGATTTCTTGCATAATTCTATACTTTTTTGGCTGTTTACCTTTAAAATAGATCTGGCTAGTTTCATGAAAAGTTGAGGTCTTTCTTCCCCGGATAAAATTGAAATCTTATCGGTTATTTGAAGCAGGAACATGTCTCCCTTTGTTTTGTCTGTAAAATAAAAATTAACTAAAACCGGAATATATAAATTCTTTAATAAATCAGCTGTGATTTTTTGTTTTTCATAGAGTGGGATAAATTTACTGATTTTATCTATTGCGGCATTGTTTTTATGCTTTTCAACATATGACAAATCTGAATAAAGTTTTAATTTTGTCTTTTTGTTATCAATGTTTTGGCTGATCCATTGCACAGCATAGTCAGTTCCTTTTTTGCTGTTGATTAAAAGAGCAATATTTTTAAAGCATCTGTATTTGTGGAAGCCTCCACGTTTATTGTATTCTCTCAACTGAAACTGATGATAAAGAATAGTCTGTCTTTTTGCTTTGTAATCATTTTTTATATAATATGGAAAAATTTCCGGAATAAGAGATATAAAATATAAAGCTTCATTCTCGTATCCTTCTTTGAAAAGTAATTTGACAAAGCCTGGGATATAAAGTTCAAAACTTTTTCCCTGGTGGGGATTTTCCTGGGAATTTTTCCATATATTTACAAGTTCAAGGTAAATTGGGTAAATTTCTTCGGATTTATCTATACCTGAATATATTTCTGCAAGCTGAATAAGGGAAAGTGCCCTTTGTCTTTGTGGATTAAAAAAAGCAGATCTTTTTTCCTCAAACTGATATGGGCTGAAGTCTGGTTCTGGAATTTTAATTATATTATCCGGCTTCATCTGCCAGGCAATTGCCTCTGCAAAAAAAAGAATTTCACTGGAAAATTTTTTGTTTTTTCTAAAAGATGATATTATGTATTTTTTTACAGGAATTATCAGAGGTCTTAATTCATAATGTCTGTAAAAATTTTTTTTAGACTTTTCAATAAGATCAAGGCAGATTTTTTCAAAGAAAACATAATTATCAGCTTTAAGTGATGCAGTGAGCAGCTGATTAATAAGAACGGCAGTTTGAAAATCAATTGACTGTTCTTTGTCGAGCAATGAATCAAGTTCATTTTGGGCAAGAATTAGAAATTTTTCTGAGAGATCAGGTCTTTCTAAGGTTGTATATTTGTTTGCTCCCTGAATGAATCCGTTTATTTTCAGTTTTTTATTTTTTGTTTTTTTTATTATTTCAATATTTTTATCAAATGGCTCTGTCTTCAGGCTGAGAATAATTTTAAAAAATTGATATGACTCATATTCTCTAAGTTCAGGGAACTTTTCAATTATTATATCCGCATAGTAGTATTGAGTTTCACTTGAAGATATATATTCATCGTAAAGCTGTCTGTTTCTCTCAAATGAAGGATTCAGATGGGAGCATCCTGCAATTGAGAAAATAATTAATGATAAAATAACGTTTTTTAAAATATTTTGATATTTATTCATAAATAAAAAAGAGTGCTTGAAAAGCACTCTTAAAATTTTAAAGGTTGGACAATATTTCTGCTGTACAGGCTTCAAGGGCCTTGGTGTAGTCGTTTGTCTTATCCTTTGTTATTACAGGTGTGCCGTTGTCGCCTGAGTTAACAACTTCAATATTATATGGAAGACTTCCAAGAAATCTTATTCCCATTTCAAAAGCTGTCTTTTTTCCACCGCCTTTTTTGAAAATTGCTATTTCTTCATTGCAGTTAGGACATTTGAAGGGACCCATGTTTTCAACAAGTCCAAGTATTTCCATATTAACTGTTTTACAGAAGTTAATGGATTTTCTTACATCTGCAAGTGCAACATCCTGCGGAGTTGTTACAACAACAGCCTTTGAATCAGGAACAGTCTGGATTATAGTCAGGGGTTCGTCTCCTGTACCCGGAGGGGCATCCATGATAAGAAAGTCAAGTTCTCCCCAGTCAACTGTTGTGATAAACTGCTGGATCATTCCTGATTTTGCAGGGCCTCTCCATATAACAGCCTGGTCTGCTTCTCTCATAAATGACTGCATGGATACAATTTTCAGGTTGTCTCCATATGTAGCAGGTTTGGCCAGCTGTTTTTCAGCATCAACTTCCAAAAGACCTTTTAGTCCCATGATTTTTGCAATACTTGGTCCATGAACATCAATGTCCATAAGACCTACCTTAAAACCCTTGTCGGCAAGAACAATAGCAAGGTTTGCTGCAACAGAACTTTTTCCAACCCCCCCTTTACCGCTCATAACCAGGAGTTTGTTTTTTATTTTTCCAAGAATCTGCTCCATCTGCTTTTTTTTCTGTTCTTTTTTTTCTTCCTTGTTTTCAGGCATTTTAGAATGAATTTGATTTGCCATTACTCCTCCATAAACTAATCATAAAATTTTAGGACGGCTTAAAATTTTAAGCCGAACAAATATTAATAGGAAAATGAATTTATCTAGTCAATATAAATATATTTTTATGGGGTTCATTTTTTAAGGGTGAAAAAGAGCTTGAAGAAAATAAAAGTTTATTCCCTGTTTTTTCAGAGACTAATAAAAAATTACCGTTATTTTCAAGATTTATTAAAAATTTGTCTTCTTCAGTTGAAATCTCAGATAAAATACCATTAGATTTATGTATGTTTATTGATTGTTTTTTATTTTCAGAAGAAAGAAAAAGAGTTTCTGAACTTGAATCAGAGTTTAAAATTGCATTGCTGTATTCAATTAAGGGTATTTTTCTGCATAAAAGAGAAGCTATTATTTCTGAGTCAGGAGAAACTCCTGTTATTTTTTTTAATATTTTTTTGTAATTGGAAAAAGATTTTGGCTTAGAGCCGTTGTTTTGTCTCAGATATAGTTTACTTCCGTCATATGAAAGGCTGAGGGCAGGAAGACCTGCAGGAGAAAGAATTTCAAGTCTTATTTTTTTTCGGGAATCTGATGCAAAGGCAATTTTGAATTTATGAACTCTGCCATTGTTTTCTACAGTTATCTGGCCTGTACCGTTTGATGGGCCTTTTGAAGAGTTTATATCAATTATTTTCTGTAAGAAGATATTTGCATTTTCACTGATAAACTCTTTTTTTATCTGCTTTGAAGCACAGGAACATAATAATAAAATCAACAAAAAAAATAGGGTTTTTTTAAAAAAAATCATTGTTTTTCAAGTTCGAGGAATTTTTTTTTAACATCAGCGTTATCAGGATTGGCATCAAGAACTTTTTTGTATGTTTCTGCTGCTTTTTCTTCTCTTCCTGTTTTTAAATAGAGATCTCCGAGATGCTCGAGTATTACAGGATCATTTTTTACAATTTCGGCAGCTTTCTCAAGATAAAATTCCGCTTTTTCATAATCGCCCATTTTGAAATATACCCAGCCAAGACTGTCTGTGATATATCCGTCATTTTTTCTTGCCAAAAGTGCCTTTTCAATCATTTCTTTTGCTGTTTCAAGATTGATGCCCATTTCTGCGTATGTATAACCAAGATAGTTGAGAGCATCAGGATTTTCAGGTGAAAGCTCAAGAGCCTGCTTCATATGCTCAATTGCCTTTTCTCTTTTGCCGGCCTTGTCGCTTATTACTCCCAGTCTGTAATGGAAAGACCACTTTTTATCAGATTCAATGGATGCACCTTGTAAATATATAATCTCTGCGTTTTTGTAGTCTTGTTTTTCTTCATAAAGATTTCCAAGGGTTGAAATGAGAATAAGATCCCCGGGCTTTTGCTCAAGATTTTTTTTGATAAGTGAAACAGCTTCCTTTGGCCTTCCGCTTTCGTTAAGTGTTAATGCTGCCGCAGCTAAAGAATTTGAATGAAGTTCTGAATTTTCAGGAACGAGCATGTAGGTTTCAATTGCTTTGTTATTTTTGTGTGCTTTGCTGTAGATATTTCCAAGAATCATGAAAACCATGTCGTCGCCGGTTGCCTGGAAGATTCTTATTGCCGTGAAATCTGCTTTATCTGAAGCATTGTTGATTACATAGAAATTTAAAAGAGCTGCAATTCTTTGTTTGTCGTCAGCCCAGTCCTCTGCTGCAGTTCTGAATGTTTCATCTGATTTTTCATAGTCACCGTTTTGGTAATAAAAATATGAAAGTTCTATAAGCGGAGTAGAGTCGTTTGGTTTCAGTTCAATTATTTCATTGAAAAGATCAATTATTTCTTTTTTATGTTCCTGGCTGTTTTCAAGGTTTTTTATTGTTTCAATAAGACTTAGTTTGGGTTCGATTCTGTATGGTTCTTCCTTGGCTGCCCTGTAAAGAGTTTTTCTTGCTTCATTAAATTTTTTCTCGAGGAGGTATGCCTCTCCAAGGTAAAAATAAAGGAAGTAATTGTGTTTTGACTTCTTTTCAGCCTTTTCAAAAGTTTCAATCAGCTCAGATCTGTTATTGAGTTTTTCATAAAGAAATGCCAGTGCTATTGGAGCTTTTTTATTTTCCGGTTCAAGTTCAAGTATTTTTTTATAAATTTCAATTATTTGAGCTGGATCTTTATTTTCAAGTGCAAGCAGTCCTGCAAAAAGTGCTAGAATTTCAGGGTCTTCAGGATTTTTATCAATTAAATCTGTAATAAGCTCTTGTGCTGCTTCAGTTTTTTTATAGATCAATAATTTTGCTGCAAGCTGTTTTTTGAGATATTTTGATTCAGGGTCCTTCTGCTGTGCCTTGATGAGGTATTCAAAAGATTTCTGGTTATTTTTTTTGAAGGCCTCTATTTCAGAGACAATAAAATTAAAATATGAATTTCCCTCAGGTATTATTTCTTGCTGAGTGTCTGCAGCAGTTGTGCATACAGATGGTTTCGAATTATTTGCCGTGAAAAGTGAACAGCTGGAAATCAAAAAAAATACGGCAGATAAAACTAATATCTTATCTGACCTGAGGCAAAATCCAAATATTTTTTTAATCATCATCACCAAGCCCTGCGTAAGATTCAAAGTCAGGTATTTCCTTCTGGAAAAAATCCCTTACTTTTTTGATTATTGTTTTTTCAACCTGCCTTACCCTTTCCCTTGAAATTTCATATTTATCGCCCAGATCCTGCAGGGTAAGCGGTTCATCCGAAAAAAGGCGGTTTTCAAAGATATCCTTTTCTCTTTCGTTCAGAGTCTTGATGAATTCCTCAACTTTTTCATGCAAAAGAAGCTTCATTTCCTTATTTGCAAGATCATCTTCAGCGGAGCTTACATTGTCTGTAACAAAAGCCATTCTTTCAGTTTCAGAGTCATCCTTTACAGGGGTGTTTAAAGAAAGATCCCAGTTATCCAGGCGCTGTTCCATTTCAATTATTTCTTTTTGAGTAACACCAAGCCTGTTGGAAAGTAATTTTGGCTGAGGGTCAAACCCCTCTTCAATCAGCTTCTGCTTTTCTTTTTTCAGCTTGAAAAAAAGTTTTCTCTGGCCTTGGGTCGTCCCAATTTTTACAAGTCTCCAGTTGTCCATGATAAATTTAAGTATGTAGGCCTTTATCCAGAAGGAAGCATAATATGAGAACTTAACTCCCTTATATGGATCAAATTTCTGTACAGCCTGCATTAAGCCTATGTTTCCTTCCTGAATAAGATCAAGAAGGTTCTGCATCCATACTTTCTGAAATTCGAGAGCAATTTTGACAACAAGCCTTAAATTGGAAGTAGCAAGCACAAAAGCTGCGTCAGGATCATTTTCTTCCTGAATTTTTTTTCCAAGTTCAATTTCCTCTTCTCTGGTTAAAAGTTCATATCTGCTTATTTCAGACAAATATGCCTGAAGAGGATCTCTCTTGGCAAGCGCATTGCCTGAGCTTTTTAGAACCGGCAGATTTTTTGGATTTTTTTTCGCTTTTTTTTCGAGAGTCATTTAGCATCCTGATTTATTATTTTTTGAATTTAGAACTATATCCTATTAAACCAAATTGGTAAAGCAAAGTAAAAATATGTATGAAAAAAATAAATAAAAGACTTGCAAAGATATTTTTTTTTTGTTAGAAGAGTTTTGTTTTTAAGCGCCTGTAGCTCAGCTGGATAGAGCAACGGACTTCTAATCCGTAGGTCGGGGGTTCGAATCTTCCCAGGCGCGCCACATAAAGAGCGGGAATAACTCAGTGGTAGAGTGCAACCTTGCCAAGGTTGAAGTCGCGAGTTCGAATCTCGTTTCCCGCTCCACACTAAAATATCTTTTCCAAAAAAAATTCAAATTTTAAAAATAATCGTTGCTAAAGAAAATATTTGTCTATTAAGTAAAGGTTGAACGAAAACTGCCTTTTTTGACCATTTGTACGTCAGATTGTAAATTTAATTTTCAAAATACTTAATTATAGTAGAGATTGAATTTTTTATTTTCTTTATTAATGAACAAAAAATTTCAGTTTTCCATCAATCGCTTTTTAGCACACAATTTAATTTTTTATATTTGACTGGAGATTTAACAATGCAATATTTCACTTCCTTGTTCCACTCAATAGGAAAAACTCCCCTTTTTAAGATTGATGGTCTTCATGACACTGGAAATAATATTTTTGTCAAAGCAGAGTATTTTAATCCCCTTGGGAGTGTTAAAGACAGAGCAGCAAGATATATTCTTGAAGGAGGAATAAAAACAGGGCAAATTTATAAAGGAGTCAGGATAGTAGAGCCAACAAGTGGAAATACGGGAATAGCCCTTGCCGGCCTTTGCAGCGTTTCAGGATATGATATTACTCTTGTCATGCCTTCAAGCATGAGTGTTGAAAGGCAGAAGCTGCTTAAATATCTGGGCGCGAATCTTGTTCTTACAGACTCTTCACTTGGGATGAAAGGAGCAATAGATTTTGCTTCCAAAATGATTGAAAATAATGAAGCTGACTTCATGCCGGATCAGTTTTCCAATAAATTTAATGCTATGGCACATTATGAAACAACTGGGCCTGAAATTTATGAGGCACTGGAAGGAAATGTTGACAGTTTTGTTGCAGGAGTAGGAACCGGAGGTACAATTACAGGGACAGGGAGTTTTTTAAAAGAAAAAAACAGGAATATAAAAATTGTTGCTGTTGAACCGGAAAAATCAGCTGTTCTTTCAGGTAAAAAACCTTCTTCACACCTTATTCAGGGAATAGGGGGAGGATTTATTCCTGACCTTTTAGACGTTTCACTTCTTGATGAAGTTGTTACAGTATCAGACGAAATGGCTGTTTTTTATGCTAAAAGACTTGCTCTGGAGAAAGGTCTTTTTTGCGGGATATCTTCCGGAGCAGCTGTTTATGCATCGATTGCCTATTCTGAAAAATATAAAAATCAAAATCTTAATATAGTTACGATTTTGCCAAGCACAGGAGAACGTTATTTAAGTACAGCTCTTTTTCAGTAAAATTAAACCTGAATTGAGCAATTTACAAATATAATAAGCTTAATTCATTGAAAATTTGTTGTAGCAGTTCAGTTCAATTTAGAACTGGTGCTGCATTCTTTCTAAGCTTCATTCCCACTTAAGCTCCAAGGCAGGAGATGGTTTTTTTATCTCCTGTCCGGGAGCTTAAGTGGGAAAAGGTTCAGAAAAAACTAAGCAGCAGTTTTGATTTAAACTGAACATTACATATTGATTATGATAAATCTCAATTGATTTGGGGTTTATTATCTGATAAGTTATCTTTATTTTTATTCAAATAACAACCAACTTCGGAGAGAACAATAATGAAAGCTGAACTTGTAAACCCTTTCATAACAGCAACGAAAAATGTTCTTGAAACTATGGCATTTATTAAGGTTACCCCGGGTAAGCCCTATCTGAAGAAAGATTCTACTGCAACAGGAGATGTAAGCAGTATAGTGGGATTGACTGGTTCTCCAAATGGTTCCTTTTCAATCAGTTTTGAAAAAAAAGTTATTTTAAAAATTGTATCCAATATGTTTGGGGAAGAAATAACGGAATTGAGTGACGATGTTGCAGAAGCAGCCGGCGAAATTGCCAACATGGTTTCAGGCCAGGCAAGGCAGGAACTTGAGGTTGACGGATATCTGCTTGACGGTTCAATCCCGAGCGTGGTTACAGGTGAGAATCATCAGCTTCGGCATATTACTGAAGGTCCAAAAATTGCTGTTCCATTTACCGAAGATGAATCAGGCGGCAACTTTACACTTGAAATCTGTTATGAAAGTTAGGGGTTCATCTGATTTTTAATCACATTAAGAAAACCGGTTAATTTTTCTTTTTGTTTCTTATCCATAAAAGGAACAAGTTCTTTTGTATGTATGAGAAGTTTTTTTAATTCATCAAAATCTGTTTTCTGGAATGGGAAATCTTTCCATTCACTGTTTAGATTGTCAAAGATTTCAATTTTTTTCCATGCCTTTGAATTGATGGAGGAAAAGCATATCCTCCATTCATTTATGTCTGATTTACATTGTGCTGCAAAATAACATAAGTTTTTGAAGTTTCTTGTTGAAACCCTGCTTATGTTTTTGTACTGGTTCATTGTGAAAACTTTGACCATGGAAGTATCAATTTCAACCCTTGCCATTCCAAGGGTTTTTATTTCACTTTCCTTTCTGATTCTGAATGTTTTGTTTGATCTTGAAATTGAGGCAGCAGAATTTTCAAAATCAGTATTTGTGGATAACCATACCCCTGATTTTTCCATTTCTGTAAAACCTGGAGACATATGAATTGTTCTGTCCCTTACTATCTGTGAAAGATTAAGTCTTGTTGTATAGTGAAAAACTTTTAATTCATTCATGGCAGGCCTTATTTAATATTCCGGGCTGGAATTGAAATAGTTTTTTGCAAATTTGATAAACTGTGCCGGGTTCATAATTTCAGTGTTGTTCATTATAAGTCCCCTTCTTTGCATATTGTTAAGGGGTTTTCTGGCAAAGGTGTCATCCCCGCCAGAACCTATGGAATCAAAAACAACTTTAAGTCTTACATGAAGAGCCTGTGTAAGTACAAACTTTACATCTTCATTTTTTTTGAGAGATTCTATGTATTCATCAATTTTTTTTATATTCTGATCAAGGAAATTTTTTGCTTCTGCATTTTTGGGAGGCAGTGAAAACAGCTGATTTACCACAGCTGCTGCAAAAAGCCCAGGTTCTTCAATGTTTTCCTTTATTTCGTTGTTTATTCTTGCATAAAGCCCAAATTTAACCTGATCAATTGCCTTATCAATTTTATTGAAAAATCGTATTTTTATTTTTTTGTTAAGCTTGTCCAGTAGTTTCATCTTTAATCTCCATAAAAAATTATTAGAATTTAGCTATATAAATTTTAATAATTTATCAAGGAGAGTTTGATTTTTTTTGATTGTAAGAGTTTAAATTTCTGATAGTTTGTTTTGTTTCGGGAGATAAAATATCTTTATTTCCCAATAATGGTTGAGGAGCTATTATGTCCAAAAAAAAATGGTACGCAGTATTAAAGGGTAAAAAGCCCGGAATCTATGAATCCTGGTTTGGAGAAAATGGGGCAAAAGTTCAGATTGACGGATTCAAGGGCGCTGTTTTTAAAGGTTTTTTATCCCTTGAGGAGGCAGAAGACTTTATATGCTCTCCCAAAAAAAATAATCTAAAAGTTCCAGAAGTTGATTTGGCTGATAATGATTTTATTGTTGTATATACAGACGGAGGATGCATCAATAATCCAGGACCGGGAGGCTTTGGTGCCGTAATTATAGAAAACGGCAAAATAAAAGAACTTTCCGGCGGAAAAAGGCTTACAACAAACAACCGAATGGAAATGACAGCCTGCATTGAGGCGTTGAAATATTTAAAAAAAGCTTCCAAAAAAATTATTCTTCATACGGATTCAGCCTATATAGCAAATGCTGTAAATAAAGGCTGGTTAAATTCATGGATAAAAAAAAACTGGGTAAAATCCGACGGAAAACCTGTGTTGAATCCTGACTTATGGAAGCAAATTTATGAATATCTTCAAATCCTTGATGTTGAGATAAAATGGGTAAAGGGGCATGCAGGAATAAAATACAATGAAAGGTGTGATGTTCTTGCAAATTCAAATGCAAGAAACAATCCTGTTGAAGTTGATGCATTTTTTGAAAACAATATGAATAATGAAAAAAATTAAGTAACTGTTCAGTTCAATTTAGAAGGGCTGCTGGATTCTTTCTGAGTCTAATTCTCAATTAAGTTTTCAGGCTGGAGATAAAGAAATTAATCTTATGAAACCTGTGAAGAAAAAATACAGCATACGTTATGCAAATTGACTTTTTTCCAAGTTTCCAGCTGAATAGTACATTTTTTATAATTAACTTATTATCTGGTGAAATTATGACTGAAAAAAAATTTGATTCAAAAAAACTTGAAAAGCTTAACAATCCTCAAAGACTGAAGGATATTCCCCCAGACTACATAATTGAAAAGCTAAATATTAAAAGTCCTGATGTGATAACTGATATCGGTGCTGGTACAGGTGTTTTCAGCATGGCATTTTGTGAGCATTTGAACCCTTCTCTTGTTTATGCCTGTGATCTGTCTGATGTAATGATTGACTGGATAAAGGAAAATGTTAATACCAGGTGTCCAAAAATAATTCCTGTAAAAAATGAAGAAAATTTTTTACCACTTGATAATGAGATTTCAGATCTTGCTTTTATGATAACCCTTCACCATGAACTTGATAATCCGCTTTTAATTTTAAAAGAAGTAAACAGAATACTGAAACCTGGGGGGAAATTTTTTATTGTTGACTGGAAAAAAGAGGATATGGCTGAGGGGCCGCCTGAAAAAATAAGGGTTTTCCCTGAAGAGGCTGCAAGGCAGGCAAAGGAAGCTGGTTTTATTAATGTTTTAGTTTTTAATGATATGGCTAAGCATTTTCTTGTTACAGGTGAGAAGCTGTAATTTTTTGTAAGTCATATTTTTAATCTGAACTCTTTATCTAGTGATTGTCCGAAAACGAGAATTTTTTGTTCAGTTCAAGGAAGATGAAAAATTTAACCGCATGAATACATAAAGTATTTTGAGGATTAAATTTTGAATCAGGCTTTAGAACAGACAAAAAAGGCCGCTTTCGTTCAGCAGCTATGTATCCATTTGGACGGATTTACAAAAAGGCTGACTCTTAACATTATATGGCAAATATCTTGTAATGCCCTAAATCTGTCCCTGAAAATTCATTAATTTAAAAACCTGAAACCCCCAATTCAGGTTTAAGTTTGTTTATGACAGTATATTATATTTGATTTCCTTATTTACATATCCATGTTAAAACTATGTTAGTTTTTCCCCTGTTTTTGTATTCATTATTTTTATAACTTTAAGTCAGAATTTAATAAACTTAATGAGGAGCCGTTTATGTGCGATAACGAAAGTTCGCATGAAAGACTTCAGGAATATCAGAAAAAAATTAAGGAGCTGGAAAAGGAAATAGGGTTTTTAAAGTCTGAAAATATCAGGCTTGAAGCAATTCTGGCTGATCTTGAAACAGGGCTTAGCATGGTCAATAAGGATTTTACAATAACCTGGGCCAATAATAAAACCTATGAAATTTTATCTGAAACTGATCCTGTTGGAAAAAAATGCCACAAAGTTTTTTCTTTGTCTGAAACCCCCTGCAGCCCCTGCCCAGTATTTGAATCCTTTAAAACTGGAGAGCCTCAAAGACTTGAAAAATATAACTTACCTCAAAAAAAGTGGTACAGTATTTTTTCATTGCCTGTAAAGAATTTAAAAGGAGATGTTGAGAGTGTTCTTGAGGCTGTTACAGATATTACAGAATATAAGCAGGCTGAAATTGAGGCTTTGGAAGAAAAAAAGCTTCTTAACCAGATCATGGAGACAAGCCCTGCAGGAATAGTTGTGGTAGACAAAAACGGTTTTTTTATCAGAGTCAACTCAAGGGCAGAAGAAATTGCAGGACTTGAAATAAAAGAAATCTATAAAAGATCCTATAATGATCTAAAATGGGAAATTAAAAAAGTTGACGGTACAGATTATCCCCAAGAAGAGCTTCCCTTTAATCTTGTTAAAAAAAATAAAAAGCCTGTTTTTGGCATTGAACATTCAATAGTAAGGTCTGACGGTAAAAAAATAATTCTTTCAGTCAATGCTGCTCCAATTTTTGATAAGAACGGAATGCTTGAGTGTATTGTTTCTGTTATAGAAGATATTTCCGGTTTAAAAAAAGCTTACTCTGAGCTTAGACATATTCTTGAAGCTACAACAGATGGAATATGGACATGGGATTTTGTATCTGGTGAATTATTTTTCAGCTCTAAGTATTATACAATGCTTGGATATGAAGATAATGAATTTGCTCCAGGCTATGAAAACTGGATAAATCTTATTCATCCTGATGACAGGGAATCTGCAATAAAAACCTCCGAAGAATACCTTAAAAATAAACCTGAAAATTATGAAAATGAATTCAGACTGAAAACCAAAACTGGTGAATACAAATGGATCAAGGCAAGGGCTAAAGTAACTGAATGGGATGGAAACGGCAATCCCGTTTATATGATCGGAAGTCATGAGGATATTACACAAAGAAAAAGATCAGAAATCCTTTTGGAAGACAGTAAAAAAAGACTGAGCCTGGCTCTTTTTGGAGGAGGTCTTGGTGTCTGGGACTGGAATTTTGAAACAGGAGAATATTTTTTCGATGAATACTGGGCTTCAATGAAAGGTTACAGCCCCTGTGATCTTGTGCCCAATCTGGAAACATGGAAAAAACTGATTCATCCGGAAGATTTCCCATCTCTTATGGAGCGTTTTAATTCCCATTTAAAAGGTCTTACAGAATTTTATGAAGCAGAGTACAGAATGAAAAGAAAAGACGGAACCTGGATCTGGATATTAAGTAAAGGGAAAGTCTTTGAAAAAGATAAGGCTGGAAATCCATTACGTGCATGTGGAACCCACCAGGATATTACAGAAAAAAAGGAATATGAGAAAAAACAGGCTAATCTTGAAAAAAGGCTTCAGCATTTATACAAAATGGAGGCTCTTGGTGCTTTAGCCGGAGGAATAGCCCATGATTTCAATAATATTCTTGTACCAATTGTCGGATTGTCTGAAATGCTTATGGAAGATTTTCCTGAAGACAGTGAACATTATTCCTATTCAAGGGAAATATTCAAATCAGGGATGCGGGGAAGTGAACTTGTAAAACAGATCCTTGCTTTCAGCAGACAGTCGGAATCAGAAACTATTCCAGTTAAATTTCAGAGTATAATTAATGATACTGTAAAACTTGCCAGAGCAACTGTCCCTTCAAGTATTGATATTAAAACAAATATTGATAAAAAATGCGGTTATATAAATGGAAATCCCACCCAGCTGCATCAGATAGTAATGAATCTTATTGTTAATGCATACCATGCAATTGAATCTGGCAATGGAATAATTTCACTTGGCCTGATTCAAAAATATCTTGACGGGGATAACCTGCCGGGTGTTTCAATGGCTCCGGGTGAATATGCCGTTTTTACAGTTGAGGATACAGGGAAAGGCATTTCTTCTGATATCATGGATAAAATATTTGATCCTTATTTTACAACAAAGGGTAATGATAAAGGAACAGGACTTGGGCTTTCGGTTATTCAGGGTATTGTGGATGAATTCAAGGGATGTATAAATGTTAACAGCGAAACTGGAAAGGGCTCGGTTTTTACTGTTTACCTTCCTGTAGTACAAAAAGATGTAAATATTAAAAATGAATCCGGCGAAGATCCTGAACCAGAGCCAAAAGGCACTGAAAATATTCTTTTTATTGATGATGAATCTCCAATAACTAATATTTCAAAAGCGACCTTGGAAAGACTTGGTTACAAAGTAACTGCATTTAATAACAGTATGGAAGCACTTGAGCTTTTCAGAAAAAAAAATGAAGAATTTGATCTTGTGATTACAGATATGAACATGCCTGAAATTACAGGTCTTGAGCTTGCAGTGGAAGTCAATTTTATAAAACCGGGATTTCCTGTAATTATTTGTACTGGATTCAGCGAAAGAATAGATTCTGAAAAAGCTTATGATCTGGGTATTAAGGGGTTTTTGAAAAAGCCTGTAGTAAAATCTGAAATGGCAAAAGAGGTAAGAAGGGTTCTTGATAATTCAAAAAAATCCTGAATTTTTTGTAACTGTTCAGTTCAATTTATAACGTCTGCTGCATTCTTTCAGAGCCTCATTCCCGCTTAAGCTCCCAGGCAGGAGATAAAAAAACTATCTCCTGAAACCGGCTCAGAAAAAATACAGCATCCGCTGCCAAAACGGCTTTTTCTCAGTTTTTAAGCTGAATAGTTACAATTTTTTTGGATCAGGGCAGTAAAGTTTATGAAAATAAAACATAAATTTTCTTCAGCAGTTTTTTTTACGGGTCTCCTTGTAATAGGACTGCTGTCAATTATTAATTATTTTTTCTGCATAAAGGCTGCAGAAAAAAAGTATATTGAAAGTAATCATAAAATTGCATCAATAATTGCTTCACATGTCAACCACTGTCTTATTGACAGGGCCAGAATAGCAAAAGTCATGGCAAATACTCCTCTCATAACCAGTTTTCTTGAAAAAAGTAACAATGAATTTGATTTAATGGGCCAGAGTCAAAGACAAAATGAGCTTGATTATCTTAACAGCACCTGGGGCAGACTGGATGATCTTTCAAATCCTTTTATAAAAAAATATCTTGATAATTCAGCTGCAGATTATTTTAAATCCCATCAGAAAATTTTTAAAAATGAATATGGAGAGATTTTTCTGACCAATAAATACGGTGCGTTAACTGCATCCACTGAAAAATTGACTACATTTACACATGCACATAAATACTGGTGGAAAAAAGCTTATAACAATGGCAGGGGAGCAGTTTTTTTTGATGACAGAGGATACGATGAAAGTGCCAGGGATTATGTTCTTGGTGTCGTAGTTCCTGTTTATAAAAATAATGAGGTTCTCGGCATACTAAAATTTAACCTCAACATAAGTACTTTTTTGGAAGAAATTGTTTTATCTTTAAAAGACAAATACTCTGGAAGCATAAAAATTGTCCGTTCTTCAGGCCTTATTCTTTATGAAAAAGGGGTAAAGCCATTTTCATCGAGGATTAAAGATTCTGTGGCAGAAAAAATTAAAAAAAATAAATCAGGTGCATTTATTATTGAGTCTTTGGATAAAGATGTCCTTTTTGGATATAGTGCGGTTGATTTAACATATTTCTCGGTTGAGGTAATGGGGTTTGGGGGGATAAGGCAGTCCATTGATCATAAAAAAGGCAATGAAAAAGAGAGCTGGGTTGTAATTTACACAATTCCCAAAAAAATTTTTTCAACCATGATTTTTAAGACTGCTTCTTTCATGTTTTTTATTGGAATTGCCTTTATAACCGCTGTTGCACTTTTTTCGGGCTATATTGGTAAAATTATGGCAAGTCCAATAATTAGGATGTCAAAAACTGCCGAAGATATTGCATCCGGTAATTTCAACACAAGAATAGATATAAGATCTAAAGATGAAGTAGGGGACTTTGCAAAATCCTTTAATTATATGATGGACAGGCTTCAGGAAACAACAGCATCCAAAAATGATCTTGAGCATGAGATAAATGAAAGAAAAAAAGCACAGTCAAAGGCAATAGAAAATGAAAAAAGGTTTCGAAGGCTTTTTGAGACTATTCCAGATCCTGTTTATGTTCATGATATAAAAGGCAGATTTTATGATTTTAATGATGCAGCCTGTGAGAAACTTGGGTATACAAGAAAAGAAATGTCAGTGCTTTCTTCTCTTTCCATAGACATTGATCACAGGTCAGAAGATGTTGTTGAAAATATTTCCTCAGCCCTTAAATCTGGTGCAGTGGTAGTTGAATCAAGGCACAGAGCCAAATCTGGCAGAGTTATTCAGGTTGAACTGCATATAAATACTTTTATGGAAGGCGAAAAAATAATATTTGTTACTGTTGCAAGGGATATAACAGAAAGAAAAAATTCAGACAAAGAAAAATCAGAGCTTATTTCAGAGCTTCAGCAGGCACTTGACAAGGTTAAAACCTTAAGCGGGCTTCTTCCAATCTGCTCTCATTGCAAAAAAATTCGCAACGAAATAGGATACTGGGATAAAATTGAAAGTTATATTTCAAAACATTCCAATGCAGAATTTACCCACAGTATATGTGAAGAATGCATGAAAAAATATTATTCGGATTTATTATAAGAAAGGTTTTTATGGATTTGTCAGGTGTAAGGGCTCTTGTTGTTGATGATGAAGAAAGTATAAGATTTGTATACAGAACTTTTCTTGAGAGTAAAGGTGCTGTGGTTACACTGGCTGATGATTTTGACGAGGCAGTCAAATATTTAAATGACAAATCCTTTGATATTATTTTTACAGATATTTATTTGAATCAAAACAAGGGTACAGATATTCTTGATTATACAAAAAAACAGGGTATAGATTCTCCTGTAATAATTATAACAGGACAGCCTGATATTGACAGTGCCGCAGAGGCGGTAAGGCTTGGTGCCTTTGATTATCTAACCAAGCCTGTGAAAAAAGAAAAATTTTTAAGCGTTTCAAAATTTGCATTTGATTTTAAGCAGTTAAATGAAATGAATAAAAAAAATGAAGCTGAAAGGGATAATTACAGAAAAAATTTAGATATTATTTTCAAAACTGTTAAGGAAGGGATTTTAACAGTAGACAGAAATTTTAAAATCATTGAAGCAAATTCTGCCTTGAAAAAAATCTGCAGTACAGCTGAAAATATCAGGGGAAATGATTTTAGAGAATTTTCCGGGAATTGCAGAAAAAAGTGTATTGAATTGTTGAAAAATGCCCTTGAAAAAAACGAGGAATGTGAAGAGATAAAAATTGAGTGCTTTAAAAACAATTTACCCGGACAGACTGTCCTTGCTTCAGCCTCACCCCTTCCAGATAATACAGGAGCACTTCTTGTTTTAAGAGACGTTTCAAATATTGTGAAAATGGAATCTGAAATAAAAAAACATTCCTTTTCAAAATACATGGTGGGAAGCAGTGAAAAAATGTTAAAGGTTTTTGAACTTATTTCCCTTCTTTCAGAAACTGATACAACAGTTCTTATCACAGGAGAAAGCGGTACAGGAAAGGAACTTGCTGCCAAGTTTCTGCATTCAAACGGTATACGCTCTTCCAATAATCTTGTTGCAATAAACTGCTCTGCCTTTAGTGAAAATCTTCTTGAAAGTGAATTGTTTGGACATGTAAAAGGTGCCTTTACAGGTGCATATAAGGATAAACCGGGAAGGTTTTTAAATGCCCACAACGGAACTTTATTTCTTGATGAAATAGGAGATATTTCACCCCAGATTCAGATTAAGCTTTTACGCTTTCTACAGGAAATGGAGTTTGAGCCTGTTGGAAGTGATAAAACCCTTAAGGTTGACGTCAGGGTTATTGCAGCAACCAACAAGAATTTAAAGGAAAAAGTTGAAAACAATGAATTCAGGGAAGACCTTTATTACAGATTAAATGTCGTAAATATTGAGCTGCCGCCTTTAAGAGAAAGAAAAGATGATATTATTCCATTATTTGAGCATTTTAAAACAGAATTTAACAGTAAAATGGGTAAACGTATAAAATTCATATCAAATGAGGCAGTTGAAATTTTATACAATTATAACTGGCCTGGCAATATAAGGGAATTCAAACACTCAATTGAGCATGCCTTTGTATTATGCCAGGGTGATATTATTACTCCAGAATATCTTCCGCGGGATATTATTACAAACAGCATTAAAGATACAAATAATGATCTTAATGAAAAAAGGCTTATTCTTGAAACATTGAAAAAAACAAACTGGAATAAAGCAAAGGCCTCAAGAATTCTTGGAATAAGCAGGCAGACGCTGTATCGGAAAATGAAAAAATTTATTCTTGAATAACCCCTTGCAAATTATTCAGCTGCTGAATAAAAATCCTGGTTTTCAGTCAATGAATATGCAGGTATAATCAGCTGGTATTTATAACCTGAGTTGATCGTTTCATATCCATATTCTGTTTTCTTTATAAGATTGCCTGTAAATAAATTCAATAGCACATTCCACCTTTGTGGTGATAGTTGGGTGCCTGAACTTTATAACGAGATTTTGGAAGAATTTAAATTCGCTGAACTGTAAAAGTGTAACATGTGTAATGTTACATATGTCACATGTTGTCATTTAAAATATATATTTTTCCGCCTGTTTCCCTGTTTTAATGCCTTTTTTTAATTGGCATCCTTTTTGTATATCTTCATTGGAATTAACAGTTAAAATTTTTAATTTAAAAATAAGAAAATCATGGTTTGGGTGTAAAAAAATCACTTTGCTAAAAGTTTTACCCTGAATTTGAATTTTGCCAGGAGGAATAATGGATTTGGCTGCAGGAGAAAGCACATTTGATGGAAAAGGGAATATTCTTTTAGTTGATGATGATGAAAATATAACAAAAGTTATTTCTCTAATGATTATAAAACTTGGTTACACCTGTTTTTCATTCAATGACAGCAAAAAAGCTTTAAAATCCTTTGAGGAAAATCCTGATAAATATGATCTTTTGCTCACAGATATGACAATGCCGGGCATTAAAGGAGACGAGCTGGCAGGCCAGATCATTAAAATAAAGCCTGATATTCCGGTGATAATTTTTTCGGGTTACAGCGAAAAGATAAGAACAGGTGAAAATACAGGTGCTTATCAATATCTTGAAAAGCCTGTTAGAAAGGAAACTCTGGGACTTGCCATAAAAAGCTGCCTTTTCAAGCAGTGATTGTATGAAAATTTACCTTCAATACATTAAGTATTTTGATGAATAAAATTAAATCAAGTCAATCAATATAAAAAGGAGATAATATGGCAGAAACTTCATCTGAATTATTCAAGAAAGATTCTGGAAGAATCTCTACAATGACTGAAAGGGAGGGGAAATATCTTACTTTTTTTCTTGAAAGCGAAGAGTATGGAATAAGCATTCTTAAAATCAAGGAAATTATTGGAATGATGCCTATTACCTCCGTTCCCCAAACCCCTGAGTTTGTAAAGGGGGTAATAAACCTGAGGGGAAAGGTTCTTCCTGTTATAGATTTAAGGCAGAAGTTTGGAATGTCTGAAATGGAATATGATGACAAGACATGCATAATTGTTGTTGAACTTGATATGAAAACTTCGGTTATTTATGTTGGTATTGTTGTTGATTCGGTTTCAGAGGTTTTGAATATTAAGGAAGAGGATATTGATGACAGTGTTTCTTTTGGTGTTTCAGTTAATACAAGGTTTCTCAAGGGGATTGCAAAGGTTGATAACAGCGTAAAAATTCTTCTTGATATAGAAAAAGTTTTTGATGACAGTGAAATCTCTGTTTTAAACAATCAGGCAGAAATGGAATTTTGAATCCTGTTCTTTTTAATCAAATATGACAATATATTATGGTTCTAATGAAATAAAATACATTATTGTTCTTTTTTTTTGCTTTAAACTAAAAAAAATTTGGATCAGCTGAAAATAAGGAGATATCAATGTTTAAAAATATGAAGCTTGGGACAAAAATAGCCTTTGGGTTTGGAGTACTTATCTGTATTGCAGTTATTCTTGGTTCAATTGCTGTTTATAATATGCAGAAAGTTAAAAAGGAAAGTGTAATTCTTGCTGAAGAATATATTCCAGAAGTAATAATTGCAACTGACTTGAGAGGAGCTGCAAACCGTCTCATGTATGCAGTAAGAGGTTTCGCCTATTCAGGTGAAAAGAGATTTTATGATGAGTCTCTAAAGGAAATGAAGACATTGGATAGTATTATTGTTAAGGGAGAAGAGCTTGAGAAAAAAGCCAGTTCTTTAAAAGCATTAAAACAGCAGCTTGAAAAATCAAAATCTTCTTTAAATGAATATAAGGAGCTCTTTGAAAAAACAAGGCAGGCAGATCAGAATATTAATAAGCAAAGGGATGATCTGGCTGTAACTGCTGAGCAGGCACTGAAATTGATGGGGGATTATATTGATCAGCAGACAAAAAGTGCAGATAACGAATCAAAAGACCGTTCCATTGACAGGGAAAACCTTGGGAATCTTTTTGTTGAAAGGGTTGATAAAATAAATGAAGCAAATGATGTAATTGATATTTACAATGATGCAAGGCTCAAAGGGTATCAGTTTCAGGCATTAAGGGATTTTACCTATCTTGATCAGGCTCAAAGAAATTTTAATCAAGTTGAAAAAATGTTGCTGCAGTTAAAATCAGAATCAAAAAATCCAAAAAACATAAATCTTTTTGGAAATGTTATAACTTTAACTTCAGATTACAAGAAAAGCCTTGACAGTCTTGCTGACAGCTGGACTACGCTTGAAAAATTAAATACCCAGAGAAGAGATACCGGAAGAAAACTTATTGATGCATGCATAGAAACAACAGATGCAGCTCTTACAGGAGCAGAAAGAATTTCAACTGATGCTGCAACATCTCTTGCCAGATCAGTTGTTATTATGATTACCGGTCTGATTCTTGCTGTTATTGCAGGTATTTTTGCCGCATATGTAATTACAACAAGCATAACAAGACCTGTGTCAAGAATTATAGACGGATTGAGCGATGGGTCGGAACAGGTTGCATCAGCTGCAGGCCAGGTTTCAACTGCAAGCCAGACTCTTGCAGAAGGTGCTTCAGAACAGGCAGCATCAATAGAGGAAACATCATCTTCTCTTGAAGAAATGGCAAGCCAGACAAAGCAGAACGCAGATAATGCCTTAGAAGCCGACAGTCTCATGAAAGAAGCCGGAAAAGTTGTGGCAGAGGCAGACTCTTCAATGGATCAGTTAAGCAGATCAATGTCTGAAATTTCTTCAGCAAGTGAAGAAACTTCAAAAATAATAAAAACAATAGATGAAATAGCTTTTCAGACAAATCTTCTTGCTTTAAATGCTGCAGTAGAGGCTGCAAGGGCAGGTGAAGCAGGAGCTGGATTTGCCGTTGTTGCAGATGAGGTTAGAAATCTTGCAATGAGGGCTGCTGAGGCTGCAAAAAATACTTCTGCTCTTATAGAGGGAACAGTTAAGAAGGTAAAAGAGGGTGCAGATATTACAGACGCAACAAATTCTGCTTTTGCAAAGGTAAAGGAAAGCAATATAAAGGTTGGAGGACTTATTGCAGAAATAGCAGCTGCATCAAATGAGCAGTCAAAGGGAATTGAGCAGATAAATATGGCTGTATCACAAATGGACAAGGTTACCCAGACAAATGCTGCAAATGCAGAAGAATCAGCTTCTGCTTCAGAAGAAATGAGCGCACAGGCAGAGCAGATGAGATCAATTGTTGGAGAGCTTTCAAAGCTTGTTACCGGAAGTTCTGAAATGCAGTCAAGCCATTCTTATACAAATTTAAAGAAAAAGTCGGCAGTAAAAAAATCAGGATATAAAACCAGGACTCCTGCAAAAATAGACAGTCGTTCAAAGGGGCATGAAATATCTCCAGATCATGTTATTCCATTTGATGATGACGATGATTTTGAAGACTGGAAATAGAAATAATTAAAATTAATATCTGTCTGGTTTTATTTGAATTTCAAATCAGGCAGATATTTTTGCCTGGTCTGTAAAAGGGTGGTAAAAAGGTTTTAGCTTTTTGCCCGATACTGATGACTTATAAATTCAAGAGGGTTTTATGCAGAAGTCTGACTCTGGAAAAATTATTATTGCACATGCTGACAAGGGACTAAGATCCTTTATTTCTGAGAGACTTGAAAAATATAATTTTGAAATTTTCCAGACTGAAACAGGAAAACTTGTTCTTGAACTGTCTGAATTTATCAGTCCTTGTTTTATTGTGACAGGCCACACACTTTCTGACATGTCTGCTCCTGAAATGATAAAAACCCTTCAGGCCGGAAATTATAATATTCCTTTTCTGCTTATTGCAGACAGTAACAATATTGAAAATTCACTTGAAATGATGAAGCTTGGTGCCGTTGATTATATTTTCAGGAAAGATCTGGACTCTTTTTTTTCATCCGGGCTTGTTGGAAAGATTTTTGATAAAAAAAATGTATCAGATAAATATAAGGTTTCAGAAATTCAAAAGAAAAGGGTTCTTAAAAGTGAAGAAAAATATAGATGCGTATTTGAAGATAACCCTCTTGTTAAAATGGTTATTGATCTTGGTTCTGGTTCAATAATTGATGCCAATGGTTCTGCTTCTGATTTTTACGGGTGGACCAGGAAACAGATCAGAAAAATGAATATCAATGAGATAGATCTGCTTTTTGAAGAAAAAATAAAATTAAAAAAAGACATAAAAAATTTTTCCTTTGAATCAGTTCATAAAAAATCCGACGGCAGCTTTGCAGATGTTGAAGTAATATCAAATACTTTAAGAATTGAAGATAAAAATTTACTTTATTATATAGTATTGGATTTAACGGAAAAAAAGAAAAAGGATAACAGGCTTAATCTTTTAAGTATTTCACTTGATCACAGTCCTGTACTGGTTGTTATTACGGACAGCCTTGGACGTATTGAATATGTAAATCATGAATTTACAAAAGTTACAGGTTATTGTTTTGATGAGGTAAAAGGAAAAAATCCAAGTATTTTAAAGTCTGGAAGGCACAATAAGGCATTTTATAAGGAACTGTGGGATACTGTTCTCCAGGGCAGAACCTGGGTAGGGGAGTTTTGCAATAAAAAGAAAAATAATGAAATTTACTGGGAAAAAGCAATTATTTCTCCTGTTAAAAATCATAGAAAAGAAATAACAAACTTTGTTGCAATAAAAGAAGATATCACAGAAAAAAGAAATATTGTTAAGGAACTTATAATTGCAAAAGATGAGGCTCAGGCTGCCAATAAGGCCAAATCCGAGTTTCTTGCAACCATGAGTCACGAACTGAGAACTCCTCTTAACGGAGTAATAGGCTTTTCGGAAATATTAAAGGATACTCCGCTTGAAGATGATCAAAAGGAATATGTAAATACCATATCAACAAGTGCAAAACTGCTTCTTAACATAATTAATGATATTTTGGACTTTTCAAAACTTGAAGCCGGCAAACTTGAGCTTGAAAAAGTAAAAACAGATATCCGCCGCCTTGTTTATCAGAGTATTGACAATATAAGATTCAGTGCAGAAGAAAAAGGCCTTGAAATTCTCCTTGATATTGACGCTCAAGTGCCAAAATATTTTTATGTTGATCCAGTCAGATTAAAACAGATCCTTTCAAATCTTCTTGGCAATGCAGTCAAGTTTACTGGTAAGGGAGAAGTTGAGTTAAGTGTTTCATTTAGAAAAATTTCTGATTTTAATGGTGAATTTCTATTTAAGGTCAGGGATACTGGCATAGGAATAGAAGAGAAGCATAAGGATAAAATTTTCAAGGCATTCAGTCAGGCAGACAGTTCAACAACACGAAGATTTGGAGGGACAGGACTTGGCCTTATAATTTGTGATATGCTTGCAAAAGAGATGAAAACTGAAATCAAGTTTGAAAGTGAGCCTGGAAGGGGTTCTCTTTTTTATTTTACAATAGAGGCTGATACAGAAGGATTTATAAAATATTCTGGTTTTTCGGATAAAATAAAAAAAGCCCTGGTTATTGATGAAAATAAAAAATGCCAGGCCATTTTAAAAAAAATTTTTGCCGATATGAATATTGAAGCTTATCCATGCTTAAACAAAGAAGATTTTTTAAAATTTACAGGTGATAATAAAAGAAATTATGATATTTTTATTATTGATTATAAATCAGCTTTTATGCCATCTGAAGAACTTATAAAAGAGCTCAGGCATAAGTTTTCTTCAGATTCTTTATTTATTTTGTCCCATTCAACAACAGATACAAAAGACATTAAAAAATTCCATGAAAAAAACTCAGTTGATTCTGCAATTGTTAAACCATTAACCCATGATTCTCTTTTTGACTGTATTTCAGGTGCTGCATCTGATTTGGAAGGATTTTCATTTGAGGAAGAGGTTCAGTTAATTGAAATAATATCCGATATTTCAACTGAACCAGAAAAGCTCTGGAAAGTTTTGATCGCAGAAGACAATAATTTAAATATGCTGCTTGCGAAAACCCTTGTTTCAAAAGTTCTTCCCTTTTCATTAATTTTTGAGGCTGAAAATGGTAAAAAAGCTGTAGAAGCCTATTTTGATCATGAACCTGACATAATTTTCATGGATCTGCAAATGCCGGTAATGGGAGGAAATGAAGCGGTAAGTATAATAAGGGAAGCTGAAAAAAAACTTGAAAGGCATACGCCTGTTATTGGTCTTACTGCCGTTGCCTTTGAGGACCAGCTGGAAATAAGCAGAAAAAAAGGCATGGATGAATTTATAGTCAAGCCAATTGAAATTGATAAGTTTAAATATGTTTTAAAGAGTTTTCTTAAAACAGATGAAAATAACAACTGCTGCTTTGAAGAGTATGTTCATTTTAACTATCATGAGTTTCTTAAAATAGTGGATGATTATGGAGCTGTAAATGAAATAATAAAAGCTGTAAAAAAAGATCTCTCGCATAAAATTCAGGCGGTTAAAAATGAAATAAGCTTAAGGGATTATTTGGGGCTTTTTGAAATTTTCTCTTCGCTCAAGCAGACTTCAATTGATATGAAATTTAACAGACTTGCTGAATTAACTGCAGAGGCAGAAAGTGCTGCAAAAAAAAGGAATTGTTTGAGTATTGAAAGGATACTTGATGATATTATTGATGAATGTAAGGTGATTATTTGTCTTTTGGAGAGAATTCCATTTAAGACAATTGCTCAGGCAGGAGACTGAATTTTTTAGTTAGTGATTGGCCGAAAACGAGATTTTTTTGTTCAGTTCAAGGAAGATGAAAAATTTAACCGCAGGAATACATTAAGTATTTTGAGGATTAAATTTTTCATCTGACGCAGAAATGGGCAAAAAAGGCCGTTTTCGTTCAGCGACTAGTTAACATTTTTGAGAGCATGGATAAAACAGCCTTATTTTTAAAATGCGTGTTTTTACAATATCAAAATGCCAGTTTTTTATAGCTGACATTTTAAACAGTAAATCATGTTGTTTTTTTACTGTTTAACAAGCAAATAATAGTTGAACAAAAAATGTACAGATTCAAAAATTTACATTTGTATATATTTTTTGTAATACTGTTATTTCTTTGTGTGCAAAGTGTTTTGAAGATTTGATCAATAATATTTTTTGAGTAAGGACTTTTATGGATTACAATGCTGGCTTATATGCCAGACTTTTTATAAAAACCGCTGTTTTGTGCTTAATTGTTCTGGCCTTGTTTCCTTTTGCTGGAAATTGTTTCAAAGATCCACTTACAAAGGAGGAAAGACAGTGGCTTGATGCACACAGCGGTAAAATTAAAATGTATAATGCTCCTGATTACCCTCCTGTCCAGTTTGCAGATCAAGACGGTACTTCGCTTGGGATATCTGTTGATTTTTACAGGCTGATTGAAAAAAAGCTTGGGTTCAGGTTCAAAGAACTTTCTCCCCAGAACTGGCAGGCTGGTATTCAAAAATTATACAACAGGGAGATTGATATAACATGTCAGATAATGAAACATCCTTCAAATAAAGACTTCCTTATTTTTTCTGATGTTTATATGAAAATACCCTCTGTAATTGTTGCAGGTTCTCAAACGCCTGGAAATCTTAAGCTGAATGATTTAAAGGGGAAGAATATAGCCGTTGTTGAAAACAGCTATATCCATGAATATCTTAAAGAAAATTACAAAGACCTTAACCTTTTACTTAAAAAAGATACTGTTTCCTGCCTTTATGAAACTTCTTCAAAAAATTCCGATGCTGCAGTTTTAAGTATTTCTGCTGTAAGTTATCTTGTTGAAAAGGAAAAAATTGCAAATCTTAAAATTGCAGGTAAGGCAGGTTTTGAATATGAAATCTGCTTTGGGATAAGAAATGACTGGCCGATTCTTCAAAATATCATGAACAAGGGAATAAATCTTGTCTCTGCAGGTGAAAAACATAATATCTTTCAAAAATGGCTGGGCAAAAATTCCATTTATTTTTATAATGACCCTTTTTTCTGGATGCTTTTATCAGGCACTCTTTTTATTGTTTTGTGTATTTTTGGGGCTGCCATAATTTGGAATTATAAATTAAAAAAACTTATAAAGGAAAAAAACTATTCACTGAAAAAACAGGAGAGTCATTTAAAAACTGTCATAAGAACAATACCAGACCTTATATGGCTAAAAGATGTAAATGGCTTTTTTATAAACTGCAACCATATGTTTGAGCTTTTTTACGATGTAAAGGAATCTGAACTTAAAGGTAAAACTGATTTTGATTTTATTGACAGAACCCAGGCGGAAAAATTTGTTGCAGCAGACAGGTTTGTCATCGAAAACATGGAGACCATAACTTTTGAGGAAGAAGTCATATATCCGGTTGACGGCCATAAAGAGCTGCTTGAAACAATTAAAACCCCATTAATTGATGATAAAGGAAACCTGGTTGGTGTTTTAGGTGTTGGAAGAAATATAACCCTGAGAAAAAAAATGGAACAGGAGTTTGATAAAAAAACAAAAGAGCTTGAGTCTATTTTGTCAAATATTCAGGGTGTAACTTTTAGATGCAAAATGGATAATAACTGGTCAATGATATATATGAGCAGTTATGCAAAAAAGCTTACAGGCTATCCTGCCAGTGATTTTATAAATAACTGCAAAAGAACTTACGGTTCAATAATATATCATGAAGACAGAAAGCTTGTGTCTGATGCAGTGCATTGTGCAGTTAAGAAAAAAGAACCATGGGATATGGAATACAGAATTGTCAATAAAGACAATAATATTTTATGGGTTCATGAAAAAGGTTCAGCTGTTTTTGATGATAATGGAAATATAGATTTTCTTGACGGCATTATAATAAATATAAATGACAGAAAAATTTTTGAAAGACATTTGATTCAGTCACAGAAAATAGAGGCTATTGGAGCACTTTCAGGGGGGATAGCCCATGATTTTAATAATATTTTAACTGGTATTATTGGATTTGCTGAACTTTTAAGGGAAGATCTTAACAGACTTGATTTGGACAACAAAATAAAAAACCGTGTTGATGCTATTTTAAAGGGGGGATTCAGAGCAAGTGAACTTGTATCACAGATTCTTAATTTCAGCCGTTCTGAAGCTGACAAGCCAGTTCCTGTAAAAATGTCTATCCTTGTTAAAGAAGTTGCAAGGCTTATTGAGCCTGTAATTCCTTCAAATATAAGGATTGAAAAAAATATCAGCTCAGACAGTTATGTTTATGGAGAACCGGCAAAAATCCATCAGATATTAATGAATCTCTGCACTAATGCCCTATATTCAATGAATGAAAATGGAGGGATTTTAAGCTTAGGTCTGATAAATTCACAAATTGACAGCCCCAGATATTTTGCTGAAGAAAAAATCCTTTCAGGCGACTTCATATGCATAAGCGTAAAAGACAGCGGATGCGGGATGGCAGAAGATGTTAAAAAGAAGATCATGACTCCTTTTTATACAACCAAGCCAAAAGGTATTGGAACTGGAATGGGACTCTGGGTGGTTGAAGGGATTGTAAAAAATATGGGAGGCTTTATTGAAGTTGAAAGTGAGCCGGGAAAAGGTTCTGAATTCAGAATTTATCTCCCTGTTTTCAAAAAGGAATCTGAACCTGTATTAAAATATGCATAGATTGTAACTATTCAGCTTATAAACTGAGAAAAAGGCGTTTTGGCGACGGATGCTGTATTTTTTCTGAGCCGGTTTCAGGAGATAGTTTTTTTATCTCCTGCCTCGGAGCGCAGCGAGAATGAGGCTCAGAAAGAATGCAGCATGCGTTCTAAATTGAACTGAACAGTTACCATAGATTTTTAGTAATTATTCAGCTGTAAACTGAGAAAAAGCCAGTTTGCTGAAACAACGAATGATGTATTTTGCAGGCGGTTTAAGGCGGCAGTTTTTCATCTCCTGCCTTGCAGGCTCAGATGAATTGAGCCTTGGAAATGATGCGGCAGCTGTTTCAAATTAACTGAACAGTTGCGATTTAAAGAAAAAAAATGGCTTTAGTATTGATAATAGACGATGAGGAAACAATAAGAACAACCCTTGAACAAAGACTGGAAAGGCTTGAGCATGAAGTAAGATCAGCTCCAGATATTGATTCAGGGATGGAGCTTTTAGATAAATTTGAATTTGATCTTGTTTTTCTTGATGTTAATCTTCCAGATGGAAATGGTCTTGATCTGCTTGGGGAGATTAAGGAAAAGCCTTCAAAACCAGATGTTGTTATCATAACAGGAGCCGGATCATCACATGGTGCCCAGATGGCTATAAAGGGCGGAGCCTGGGATTATGTTACAAAACCATTTCAGGCACATGAAATAAACCTTCTTGTAAAAAGGGCACTGGATTACAGAGCCCTGGTCAAATCATCTGCAAAAACAATTGCTGTTGATAAAGGGCCAATAGTTGGAGAAAGCCGGGAAATAAAAGAATGTATAAACTCCATAGCCAGCTGTGCTGAAAACAAGAGGGTACAGATGCTGCTATTTTTATAAACGCCCCCCTTGATAAAATGCTTGAAAAGGTTTCCAGGGTTAAAAATATCAGTATTTTTATTTCTTCATTTTTTTTAATTGTTCTTCTTGGCCTTATTTTTGTTCTGTCTAAAATAGTTATTATAAAACCTGTTAATAATGTTATTGCAAAACTTACAGACATTTCAGAAGGAGAGGGTGATTTAACCCAGAGGCTTAGGGTTGATTCAAAAGATGAGCTTGGAATACTTTCTGATGTATTTAACAGGTTTATGGAAAAACTTCAGAAAATGATAAAAGATATTACCATTGGAGTAGAAACCCTTTCTTCATCTTCAACAGAGCTTTCCTCAATTTCAGATCAGATGTCAAGCGGGGCAAAACAGACATCTGATAAATCAGGTGATGTTTCTTCTGCATCTGAGGAAATGACAGCAAACATGAATTCAATCTCTGCCGCAATGGAGCAGTCGAGTACAAATACAAATACTGTAGCAACAGCTGCAGAGGAAATGAATTCAACAATAAATGAAATTGCAAGAAATGCTGAGGAAGCCAGAACAATTTCAGAAAAGGCTGTTGAAAAGGTAAAGGATTCCGCAGATAAAATGGCAGAGCTTGGAGAAGCTGCAAAGGCAATAGGAAAAGTTGTTGAAACAATTACCGATATATCCGATCAGGTAAATCTTCTTTCACTTAATGCCACAATAGAAGCTGCAAGAGCCGGAGAAGCAGGAAAGGGTTTTGCAGTTGTTGCCAATGAAATCAAGGCTCTTGCAGCCCAGACATCTGAAGCCTCGGGTGATATAAAAAACAGGATAGAAAATATCCAGCAGAGTTCCTCACATACCCTTAAGGGCATTTCTGAAATAAGCAGTGTTATCTCAAATGTAAATGATATTGTCGCAACAATTGCAACTGCTGTTGAAGAGCAGTCTGCTGCCACACAGGAAATAGCACAGAATATCAATCAGGCTTCTTCGGGAATTCAGGAAGTAAACATAAATGTCGGCCAGAGCTCGGCTGTTGCAGTTGAAATATCTAAGGATATTGCAGTTGTAAATGCATCCGCAGAGGATATGGCTCAAAGGAGCGAGGAAGTCAAGCATAGTGCAGAAGATCTTTCAAGACTTGCAGAGGATCTGAATAATATGGTTGGAAGATTTAAGGTTTAATTTTTTAAGAGCCTCCCTTTTTTTATTTGGGAGGCCTTGATTAAATCTGAATTGAGCATTTAATTTTTTTACATTAAAAAAACAGTTTTGAAATAAACTGAAAGTTCTAAGTTTTGACCAATCACAAATTATATTTGTTTTTTTAAAAATCTTGTAAAAACTGAAAATACAGGTTAGTTCATAAAAAATCTCAATCTTTTTAACAGGCAGATATTTATGAACAAGGCAGAGCGTATATATAAGCTTGACAGACTTTTAAGATCAAGAAGAAGAACTTCAAGAAAGATAATTGAAGAAGAGCTTGACTGCACCAAGCCGACATTTTTAAGAATCAAGTCATATATGATAGATTTTCTTGGGGCTCCAATCAAATATGACAGAGAGCTTAACGGTTATTATTATGATGAAGAAGATTCAAAATTTGATCTTCCGGGATTCTGGCTGACACCTGACGAAATTTATGCACTTTTTGTCTGTCATCAGGTAATTGAAAAAAGCAGGGAAGTGGGCTTATCTTCTATTATTAAGCCAATGAATGAAAAAATTGAATCCATTCTTAAAAGTCTTGGCCATTCTCCGGAAAATTTAAAATCCAAAATAAAGGTAATGCCGCAGTTCTCAAGGATTTTAAATCAGGAAGAATTTGGTAAAATATGCTCATCTCTCATATCAAATGAAATTATGGAAGTAAGATATTTCACAAGGTCATCAAATTCATATTCCACAAGAAAACTCCATCCCCAAAGACTTATTCACTATAAAGACAACTGGTATCTTGCAGCTTTATGCGAAAAAAGCAATGAGCTGAGAATTTTTGCAGCAGATAAAATTGAAGTTTTAAATACCTGGCCAAAGGCAAAAAAACTTTCATCAGAAAATATTGACAGCCTTGTTGAGGGAGGTTTTGGAGTATTTTCAGGCAAGGCTGTAAATAAGGCTGTTTTAAGATGTTTTGATCCTGCAAAAAGATGGATTGCAGACGAAATCTGGCATAAGGATCAAAAAATGTATAATGACGGCGATGATCTTGTTTTGGAAGTCCCTTACAGTAACCCCACCGAACTTGCCATGGAAATATTAAGATATGGAGAAGGAATTGTTGTTGAATCTCCGGACTCATTAAAAGAGCTTGTAATTGCAAAAATGGAAAAAAGTTTAAAAAATTATAAAAAAATATAAAAAAAATTTTGAAGTATCACTCTGTGATACCGTCACTATGATATGAATTAAGAAAAATCGAATTTTACAAAATATTTATATCATAATAATCAAGGAGACGGTAATGGATCACTTAAACAAGATGTTTCATGCAGAGGATAATAAATTAAGAAGAGAAATTTCAAAAAGCGATCAGCCCTTTCTTGGTCTTTATGTTTTATTTAATCATGAAAAAGTAAAAAAAGTTTTTGTCGGCTGTATTAAAGAAGCAAAAAAGCCATTTAAAAAATTAAAGGAGTTTTTTAAATCCTTTCCTGCATTGACAAGCTGTATAGTAACAGAGCAGCTTGTTAATAAATTTGGAGAAAACGATCATTTTGAAGTTTATCCAATAATTGAAGAAAACATACTTGGCCGTAAAATGAGTCAGCTTGAAAAAGAAGACTTGTGGAAACTTTTTAGAAAATCATGCATTGATATGGGACTTAAGGTTTCTTCAAGAACAGAAGGTGCTCATCATATGGTAAAAGAATTGTTGAAACAGGCAGGGCTTTCAATAAACAGGATTGATGACTTTTGTGATAAGGCCTTTAAGTATTCATCTAAATATGGAATTCCTCAGGTTGACGATACAGAAGAATTGAAACAGTGGCAAAATGACTTTATTAATACATTAAAACAGCCTTTTCCAAAAACTTCAAGGGAAGCTTTGGAAAATGATGATCAATCATATTATTTAAGAACTTTTTTCAAGGTTTATAATAATGAATTAAGTATAAATGAAGAAAAATCATTTCTTGAAGATGAAATTTCCAAATCTCTAAAAAGCATAGATAAAAGCGAGTTTAAAAAAGCATTGATTCCATATCTTGTTTTTAAGGATTATGAATACGGTGTTCTTTTGCCGGCCGGAAAAAATGAAGTATGGACTGTTGAACTTTGCGGTGAAAAACAAGTTTTTTCAAATTTATATGAAGATTTATTTTTCCCTTTTGAGCCTGGAATCCTTAACAAATCTGTAAATATTAAAAACAGCGGCAATGGCAAATGGGAATTTAGTCTCTGGAAAGAGGGACGAAATAATGAATTTTTAATTTTTTCAGCAAATTCAGGGCGTTTTGTAAAATCATGCTCAATGGCAGATAAAGAAGTAAATCTTGAAGCTGGAAGCTATTTCCTTGTTTTAAGATTTGAGCCTTCTTGTTTTACTGATATGGAACTTATATCTGAAAATCCTGATTTATATTTAAAAAAAATAGATTTAGATTCAGGAGAAAGTATTAAAATTGAAAAAGGCCCTGCAACACTTGTTATTAAGGGAGAAAGTAAACCTTCTCTTAAAGTAACAGGGAAATCATACTGCGGAATTAACGGCAAAAATTTTTTTTCAACATCAGGTTTTGGAATTGAAGCAAACCTTCCGGATGAATTTAAAACTTCAGCTTTGGAATACACATTAAGTCTTGAATCTAAAAATTTGGGAGAATCAATTGATATTGACTTTGTTTTTGATGAAGAGAAAAAAACTGTTGATTTGTCATCGAGTTTGAAAAAATTTGATAAAGGTCTTGGAAGACTTTTAATAACTCTTAAAAGAAAAGGAGATTTAAAAGCCCTTGCAAGAACTTCCTGTATTATCTGGAACGGATTGAAAAAAGTTGAAAACAGTATTTTTTATTTTGATAAGCCTCCTGTTAATTTTCAAAAAGACCTTTCAGAAAATATTGAAGAAAAACAATTGTTTTTCAGTTTTAGAGATGAAAATTTAAGATTTTTCAAGCTTGTTTTTGACTTGGGCTCAAATAATTCTGAAAGGGATTTATTTGTAATAAACTGGTCAGTTCCGGGGATATTTATAAGTGTTACAGATTATAGTGAAAAAGAAAAAAATGAAAAAAATATTCGACTGGAATCACTTGTTTCAATAGATACAAAGTCAAGCAAGGTTTTAAATATTTATTCACAGGGGAAAGCAAGGTTGATTCTTGGAGATAAACTTGTGAGGGAGCTTGATTTTGAAAAACGCAATTGTGAAAAACTGTCTTTAATAAGCCTTATGGATAAACTTGAGTCAGGCAGCAATGTGCTGTCAATTTGCAAGCAGGGAATGAATGAAAAAATTGATTTAATAGAAATAGTAACTCCATTTACTGCTGAAAAATTTGAATGCCTGAAAGACGAATACGGAGAAAAAATCGAGTTTGAAATTGCAGAAAAAATTGAAACATTAAGGATTGAATTTACAGATATTTTTTCAGACAAAAAGAGAGTTCTAGATTTTGACACAAATAATATGGGCAGGAAAAATTTTGATACAATTGCAGTTCAGGCTTTTATTTCTGATGAAAAAAAAGTTTGTGTTTATCTTGAAGACAATAACTGGCCCTCTGGTCTATGGATTATAAAGTTTAATGTAAAGGCAGCAGGAAGATGGGGCGGACTTAAAGACAGAAATAATGAAATTTGCGATTTTGGGAAAAATTCAGTTTCTGAAAATATTGAACAATTTTTAAAAGCAGACGGACGCTTTAAAAACGATCAGGAATTAATAGATTTTTTCATAAGAATTGATTACAGGGTTTCGCTTCATTATTCAAGGAAGTCATGGAACAGTCTGGAATGGCTTAAAGACTGCTGGGTTTTGCTTGTTAAAGATTTGATTTTTGGCATAAAAGATCCAAAAAAAATTTCAAGCCTTGTAACGGCTGCAACTCAATGGCCTGAAGATGCACAAAAGGAAGGTATTTTGCCAAAATTTTTTGCTGCATCCGAGCTTTGCCATATTTTTTCCCTTGAAAAAAATGATTACAAAATAAAAGGTGAAATATCTACAGGAATTTCATCGGTTTTTAAAAATTTTTCCTGCATGAATGATTTGCACTCTGCATTTTCAGAAAATTATATAAATGGAGCTTCGTTGTGTGGATTTAAAAATTATCTTGAGGTAGCTCAATCTAAAAATATTCTGCCAAAAAATTTTGATTACAATCGTTATAAAGAAAGCCTTGAGACAAGTGCAGAAAAATTATTTTTTAATCATGAAAACTGGATTCCTGGAAAAGGAAGTTTTCTAGGGAAGGCCCATTATGTAAATTCAGTATCAAATCTTGTTAACAAATACAGGACTAAAAAAACAGATGAGGATTTTAAGGGTAAAGTTCTGCCTTTGTTAAAAGAGGTTTTTAAAAATAATGAAAAATTTTATTTAGATTCAAATCTGCCTGAAAATTTAAAAAAATCTTTTTATCTTAATATTCCACAAGAGCTCAGTCATTTATTTCAGGATGAGTATCTTGAAACTGAAAAAGAGCATATTTCATGGATAATAAGTTTTATTTCCCTTTTTGCAAAAGTTTTAAGAATTGATTCAAGGCAGAAAGGAGTATTTGACAGGTTTAAAAAAGCACTTGAAGAAAAGTGTTCAAGTTCAAGCAGCAGTTTTTCAAAAAAACTTGGATATATCCTTTATATTGGAGACGATCTTTTTGGATTTTATTTGATGTTCTGGGAGCTTTTGTTAACCGCAGACTATGATTTAGCAAAGGTTATCGAAAAAAAATGTGCATGAAAATATACATAAGAATCTTAAAGGAAAGGTGGATAAATGAAGAACAGACTTCTTCAGATCAAGGCAAATGAGCATTATGACAAAAAATATAAAATAACAGATAATGATATAAAAAATGTAATTTACTGGAAAAACTATATTGAGAAAAGGCAGCATCAGGGATTTTTTAAAAATTATTCACCAGACGGGCCTTTTTTTGGAGATCATGTTGCAGGCTTTAATGAAGAAAATGAACTTATTTATCCTGAATGTATGGTCACAGGATTTGGAAAAATTGATTTTAACGATATAGCCATTGCTGTTGAAAGTTTTTCTCCCTTTATAAACAATGAAAAACCAAATGGACAGATAGACTTTGATCAGCGTTTCGGCTTTTTTATTTATACGGGAATTAATAATTTTATTGAAGAGTCAGGATATGCCGGAATGATTGAAAAACCTTTTTATATAAAAGGGGAAAAGGGATATAAAAAATCCTTTGGTACAATTGTTTTTCTGGCAAAGGTCAGGTCATGGAATTTTATAAGCTCAAATATTTATGAGAGATCCGTCAGGTATGTGGATTAGATACAGCTGATTAGTGATAGGCCGAAAAAGAGATTTTTTTGTTCAGCAGTTAACTTATTATTTTAAAAGGTTACTATGTCAAAATCATATAAAAAAGATGCAAAGGTAATAATAGGCTCATGGTCAGGATCAGGAATTACCTATATGGAGGAAGAACCTCCAGTAAAAAAAAAGACAATCAGAGCCACAGTAGAATATAAAAAAATCATACTTATTGATTTTTACAAATGGATGCAGATGATGATCATGTACAAAAGGCTTGTCGATCCTGAATATTGGCTTGGCGATTATGGATTAAGAATGGACAGTCATACTTTTTCTGAAAATGATACATCCGATCCATTAAAGGAAATGTTTTATTGTATTGAAAATGTAGATTTTTTACTGCAGAAAATGGACAGAAAAATTATTAAAAACTTCAGTAAAGACGAAGCAAATGCAGTTTATTCGGAAATTAAAAAAAATAAAAAAAGAAAAGTCATTCCTGATTCAAGTCTTATGTATGGATGTATTTTAAAGAAAAAAGGTTTTATTTATGATTGTGGACAGTGTCCTTACGGGGTTCTTCACAATGTCTGCGAAATAACTTCAGCTTCATGGAATGATTACAGAGCAATAACCTGCGGTGAACAATACTATATAGCTGAAAAAGTGGGAGAAAAAGAACTGAGAAATTTTTTGGATATATTTTTTATTTAGTGTTGAGCTGAAAACAAAAAATTTTTTGTAGGTTTTCAGTTTAAATGGGAACGGATGCTGATTTTTTTGTAAGTTTTCAGGGCAATAGTTAGATTATTTTTAACATAAATTCGGGATATAAAATGGATATAAATTTGTATTTTCCGGCGGTTGGTTTTTTAAGTTTTTTTTCAGGAATTTTTATAAGTTTTTTTCTTTTGAAAAAGAAATTTACTGCAAATCAAAATAAGCTTGAAACTAATTATAATGATATAAAATTAAAAAACGAATTTCTTGAAAAAGAGGTAAAAAAAAGTACTGAAATTATAGCTGATATTAGTTTGAAAATTACTGAAAAAGATGAAAAATACAACGAGTTAAGGGAAAAGGCTGTAAGGCTCAATGAAAAGGTTTTGCAGATACCCGAATTTAGGGAAAGAATTGAAAATTACTCATTGCAGATTGAAAACTTAAGAAATGATTATTCAAGGGAAACATCTTTAAGAGCTGCTTTAGAAGAAAGAGTAAAAAGTTTTGAAGAAATTCAAAAACAGCTCAATGATAAAAATGAAAAGCTTGAAGAACTTTCAGAAGAATTATCAGATAAAAAATCAAACTTTTCTAAACTTCAGACCCGTCTTGATGAGCAGACAAATTATATTTCTGAATTAAGACAGAATTTAGAAAAAACAACAAATGATCTTCAGGACATAAGACAAAAGTATAATAAAGAATCAGAATTAAGATCAGCTGCAGAAGAAAGAAATCAGCATCTGAATAAAACAGAAAAAACTTTAGCTGAAAAAGAAGAGAATATAAAAATTTTAAATGAAGAACTATCTTCTCAAAAATCAAATTATTCAGAGCTTTTAACAAGATTTGACGAACAAAAAAAGCAAAATGAACAAAGGCTCAAAGACATAGAAGAAGCCAAAAAAAATATGAAAATTGAGTTTGAAAATCTTGCAGCAAAAATTCTTGAGGAAAAAAGTCAAAAATTTACAGATCAGAATAAAATTAATATTGGCGAGATAATCAAGCCTTTTAAAGAACAGCTTGGCGATTTTGGCAAAAAAGTAGAACAGATTCACATGGAAGAAACCAAAGACAGAACAGCTTTAAGTGAACAGATAAAAAATCTTCAGACCATAAACAGGGAAATGAACAAGGAAGCAAAAAATCTCACAAGAGCCCTGACAGGTGATAACAAAGTTCAGGGAAACTGGGGGGAAATGATTCTTGAAAAAATACTTGAAAAATCAGGTTTGAGAAAAGGCATGGAATATGAAACCCAGTCAAGTTTCAGAGACAGCGACAATAATCTTCTAAGACCTGATGTCATAGTCAGACTTCCGGATAATAAAGATATAATTATTGATTCAAAGGTATCTCTTATAAGTTATAACAAATACATAAATGCAGCTGACGATGAAGAAAGAAAAAAAGCTCTTCAGGATCACATATTGTCTGTAAAAAATCATATAAACGGGCTTTCCCAAAAGGATTATCAATCACTTAAAAACACAAGATCACTTGATTTTATACTTATGTTCATGCCAATTGATGCAGCTTTTATGGCAGCCTTTCAAAATGATGAAAACCTTTTTAATACAGCCTTTGCAAAAAGAATAGTAATTGTAACTCCTACAACTTTGCTTGCAACCCTTAGAACCATTGAAAATATCTGGAAATATGAAAGACAAAATGAAAATGCAAGGGAAATAGCACAAAAAGCAGGCAAAATTTACGACAAGTTAAGGGGCTTTCTGGAAGATTTTGAAAAAATAGAAAAAAATATAATAACTCTTCAGTCAACATATGACTCAGCTCACAAAAAACTTGCAAGCGGAAGAGGCAATCTCCTTAATCAGGCAGAAGATTTGAAAGGATACGGTATTCCAATAAAAAAGGAAATTTCATCTGATTTTGTAAAAACAGATTATCTGGAATGTATAGAAAATTAGAAGAAAGGAAATAAAAAATGTCAGAAACAAACCCAATTAAACTTGTAGATATATTAAAGGAAACGCTTCAAAGATACATAGCCACAACTTTTCCTGTGAGCAGCAGATATCCGGAACTTAAAAAGCAGTTTGAAAAAATTATAAAAACCCAGACACTTGTAAAAGGTCCTTATGTAGAAGCTCTCCCTGATTTTAAAAAGGGACAGAGCCTTGAGTCCTTAATTTCTGCCAATAAAGGTTTTTTAAATGACGGGTTTTTGTCTTTGCCGGAAAATTTGAGAAAAAGAAAACTTCATCTTCATCAGGAAGAAGCCTTAAAAAGTGCATGTATTGAAAATAAAAGCATAATTGTTGCAACCGGAACAGGCAGCGGTAAAACAGAATGTTTTTTATATCCTGTTGCAGATATGCTTATGAATGACCCTGATTTTGACAAGCCTGGAGTAAGGGTTCTTCTTGTTTATCCCATGAACTCCCTTGCAAATGATCAGCTTTTTTACAGAATTGCTCCGCTTTTTGGAAAATATTTAAAGGATTATAATATTACATTTGGAAGATACACTTCCCAGATAAAGGCAAATTCAAGCAGGGAAAATGAACTTGGCAAACTTGAAAGCAATAAAAAGCTGATGGATGAACTTGGTGATTCTGTTCCTGATAACTGGCTTTTAACAAGGGAAGAAATGCTTGCAAATCCTCCAAAAATTCTTGTTACAAATTATGCAATGCTTGAACATATTTTACTTTTGCCAAGAAATGCACCTCTTTTCAGGCACAATACATTAATGTCTGTTGTTCTTGATGAAATTCATACTTACAGGGGAGCACAGGCAACGGAAGTTGCTTTTTTGCTTAGAAAACTTAAAAACAGGCTTGGTATTGATAATTCTTTAAAAGTTTTTGGAACAAGTGCAAGCCTTGCACAAGGTAAAGATTCTGATAAAGACCTGATTAAGTTTGGATCAGATCTTTTTGGAGAAGAAGTCCATAAAGTAATAAGGGGAGAGCGTATTACCCATGAAATGCTTAAACAGGATAAAGTCAAAACTTTTTCAATTTCTCCTGAAAAATGGCAGAGAATTTATGATTTTTTTTCAAATAACAACAATGAGCTTGATTTTGACCTGTGGGAAAAAATGATTAAAGAAAAAGGTCTTGGAAAGGATATTCCTGAATTAAGCAGGGATTCTGATTTTAGATCAGGTCTTGAACTTGTTTTCAGTAAAAATAAGGAAATAAGAAAAACAGCCGGATTTCTTGAAAAAGGAAAAGTAATAAAGTTTGAAGAACTTGCAAAAAAACTTTTTGGAGAAATTGATGCGGATTTAAGGAACAATGCATTGAGTGCCCTGATGTTTATAGGAATGAATTCAAGAAAAGATGAAAATTCATTTCCCCTGCTTCCTGCCAGATATCATATAGCTGCAAACACCATAGAAGGTGCATGTGTAAGTTTGAGCAGTGATAAGGAAGAAGGCTGGGATGATATAAAATCATGCAAAACTTATATTGATGATAAAACAGGTATTCCATATTTTCATCTCATGGTCTGCAGAAAATGCGGTCAGCCCTATATCGAAGGATTTCTCGAAGAAAATAAGATAAGCAATAATTTGTCAGGTGGAAATTTAGCTGGAAAAAGAAAAGTCTTTTTTCTTGGGCCAAAAAAGGAAATTGAAACAAATGATGAAGATGATTCAGAAGATTTAGAAAATAATTCTTCAAAAAAAGCCTCAAAAAAAGACAAGCATGAAGAAATTTATATAAAAGCTTCAACAGGTGAAATTGTTTCCGGGAAATCTAAATCAAGTGATCTTGTTTACCTTAAAGGTGTAAGCATAGAAAAAGATGAAATTGAAAAAAAGGAATATGTAAAAACATGCAGAGCCTGCAAAAGCAGTGCAGCAGGCAATGTTGCAGAAGCTGTTACAGGACTTCAGACAGGTAATGAAGCCTTTGGTGCGGTTGTATGCCAGAAGGTGCTTGAGTTTTTGCCAAATGCTTTGGATTGTTCAGGCGAAGAGCCTATGTTTGGAAGAAATGTTTTAACCTTTTCAGACAACAGGCAAAATGCAGCATATTTTGCACCTTATTTTCAGAGAACAGCAGGTGATCTTGCTTTAAGAGCTGCAATTTTCAATGTTGTTGAGCAAAATAATGAAGAAAATTATAATATTGAACGGCTTGGTGATGAAATATTTTATTTCTGGGACAAAGATACCGCAGCAACTGTTTTTGATAGTGAAGGCGTGGTGATTAAGGATAATAATCCAAAAAAAATTGTAAGAATAAAAGGACTTTGTGCAGCAGAATTTTGTATTCCCGGAGGAAGAAGAAATTCCCTTGAATCTCTTGGGCTTGTAAAAGTTGTTTATAAAAAAGATGCTATGTCAGAGCTTTTAAAGGATGTTGATGAAATTATTCCTGAAAAATTTAAAGGCCAGACAGAAGAGCTGATAAATATAATTCTTGAAACAATCAGGAGAACCAAAGCTGTAAGTAAAATTGGAAAAGTTGACATGACAGATCCCTCTATATGGGGAGAAAATTTTAAATCTGAAAAATCATTTGAACTTATGAATCAAGGCGGCAAAAAAACACAAAATATCAATTATTTTGTTCCGCAAGATGATAAGAAATATCACAACAGAAGAACCTGGTATCTTGAAGAACAGCTTGGATTTACAAAAAATGAATCCAGGACTTTTTTAAAGGAACTTTGGGTAAAACTTAAAAAAAATGGTTTTATTGTAAATTCAGAAAAAGGCAGTTTTGTTTTAAACTCTGATTTTATAGCTTTTTCAAACGGATATAATCATAAGTTTGGTTTTTGTGATAAATGCGGGCTTAGTCATTTTGATTTTGTAAATAATAAATGCACTGCCTTTAGATGCACTGGAAATATTAAAATTGCAGATAATGATTTAAGGCATAGGCTTAAAAATGAAAATCATTATATTTACAGTATTCATGAGAAAAAAGCTTTTCCTGTAAGGGCAAGTGAACATACAGCAGCACTTTCAACAAGTCTTCGGGAAGAAATTGAACAGGACTTCAGTTCAAAAAAAATTAACCTTTTAAGCTGCACAACAACAATGGAGCTTGGAGTTGATCTAGGTGAGCTTGAAGCAGTTGTATGCTTAAATGTTCCTCCTGGAATTTCAAATTATCAGCAGAGGACAGGACGTGCAGGAAGAAGGGCCCAGGCAGCTCCGTTTTGTGTGACAATAGCAAGAAGCAGCCAGTATGATCAGGCAGTTTTCAATGATTTTAAAAATTATTTAGAGCAGCCCGCATCAATTCCATATGTTCATCTTGAAAATCCTAAATTGTTTCAAAGACATCAGAACTCAATAATTCTTTCAGGGTATCTTAAGCATAAAATAAAAAATCTGGATATAAATGCACCTGCTTTAAAAGATTTTTTCTCTGAAAATTTTGGGATGAAAGAAAATGGTCTTGATGAATTTAAGGCTGATATAAAAAGTTTTTCAGAAAAATCCAAAAATACCTGGTTTGCAGAAGCTGAAAAACTTGGGACAAAACTACCTGAAGAAATAGATAAAACCATTGCTCTTGAAAAGTCTGCCCTGGAGAAAAATTTTGAAAATAAAATTGAACTTTTTGCCGGTGAAATTTTTGAAAGATGTAAAATCTATAATTTAAAGTATGAAGAATATCATAATCATGAGGACAGAAAGGTTAATAAGACTGCTGCCAGATGGGAGTTTATGAGAGAAAGATATCTGGATCAATACCTTGTAAATCAGTTTTCTGTTGCAGGAATAATTCCAACCTATAGTTTTCCTGTAAATTCTTTAACACTTGAAGTTATAAAAGAAAGAGAACAACAATATTATTCAGAAGGCGATGTTGGTCTTACCCGTGACGCATCCCTTGGAATAAGCGAATATGCACCCGGATCTGAAGTTGTTGCAAACGGAAGAATCTGGACAAGCAGGGGAGTTTCTTTTGCTCCAAAAGATTTTATGCCGGACAGGTATTATTTTATATGTTCAAAATGTCAGCACGCAGAACTTGCAGAATCAAAAGAAGACCTTCCTTTGGAATGTTCATGCTGTGGAACAAAGAAAAACACTCCCTCAAGAACCTTTATTGAGCCAAAGGGATTTGTAACCTCATATTCAGATAGAGATGGAAAAGACCCATCAAAAAACAGAATAAGACGACAGTATGCAGAAGAAGCAAGGCTTATAACCATTGTAGGAGATGAACTTTTCAAGGAAACAAAAATTGCTTTCATAAAAAAAGCTCTTTTAAAGAGCAATTCTCAAGATTCCATAAAATATCCAAAGGGTGAATTGTTTATAGTTAATAAAGGCCCTTTTGGGATGGGATATCACAGGTGCGGTAAGTGTAATTATATGGAGCCTGCAGAAAAACTTAAAACAAAAAAAATAAAGCATAAAGTTCTTTTTGAAGATAAAAATTGTGAAAATGAATCTTTATCTTATCCTGTTGACTTATCTCATATTTTCAGTACAGACGTATGTCTTTTCAGGCTGAAGGGAGAAATTTCATTTTCTTCATATTTAAGTAATGGTTCAAAAAATAATTATCTGACAGATTTTGCAAGAACACTTTGTGAAGCCTTCAGGTTTGGAGCCTGTAATGTTCTTGACCTGCTCCCTGGTGATCTTCGTGCATCATTTAAGGTTGATGGTGATATTTTTACAATTATTTTATACGATTCAGTTCCTGGCGGCGCTGGCTATTGTGTAAAACTTTTCAATCAAATTCAAATTGAAACCCTTTTAAGTGAAGTAATAAAAAAGCTTGAATGTAAAAACAATTGTTCATCAGGGTGCAGAAGCTGTTTGTGTGATTATACAAATCAGCTTTTCTGGGATTCTTTTAAAAGAAAAGAAGTTTTAAGCTGGCTTGTTTCAATGAATAAAAAAATCCATGATAATCCTCTTGTTAAAAAAGGAGGAATTTTAATGGATAATCCAAGCCTTTCAAAGGCTGAAGAAAATTTTAAAGGATATGAAAATATCCATTTTTTCAGCCGTTCCCTTTTGAGCGGAAATATTAGTTCAATTGATGATGAAACAAATAAAAACTGGCTTATATCTCTTTTAAATCATGGACATAAGATTCATTTTCATCTGGAGTCAGAAATTGATAAAAATAATCTGGATTCTTCCAAAAGACTTGTTTTAAGTTATTTCAGGCCATACATAGAAGAAAAAAAGCTTACAATAAATACAATGCCAGAAAAAAGTCTTGGTCAAGTGCCATTTATTTACGCACAAAATAATTCAAAAAATAAAGGCGGATATTCAATTTTTCAAGAAAGCCACACACCATTTGTGATGAATGTAAAATCTTTGTCTGCTGCCTATGAATTAAAAGGAAATGATGAAGTTGAACAATTTATTCAGAAAACAATAAAAAACTCAAAACCTGTTAAAAGTGAAAATATTTTTGGGTCCGAGAATAATTCAAAAAGGTGGGATCTGAAGGCAGGTGAAAAAATTCCATATGATGAGTTTTTTGAAAATATTGATAAGTTTTCTGAAATAAAAATAAAAATCCTGGACCCTTATTGCGGAGCAGGGGGAAGACAGATTAATAGTCTTTCAGAATTTTTAAAAACAGCTCAAAAATATTTTAAATATATTTCTGAACTTCATATTAAATTTAAGGAAGCAAACTATAATGCTCCAAATTTCATGGGAGCAGATTCTTCAAAAAAACTTATTGAAAATTCAATAAAAAATGAAACAGGAATTGAGCCAAAGGTCAGTTATGTTCGTTTTGAAGATGCCAGAAATTTTCATGACAGAGTCATGTATATAAATGAATCAAGAACAGACGGAATTGAAATTGAACATATTTTTGATATGTCAGGAGGAATAGACAAACTTCTTGACAAAAATACGGACAGTGTCTTTGTGTATACAATGAAAGAAAAGTAAGCAACAAACTAAAAAAATTGTTTTTTTATATCTTGAAGTTGAGAAGAAAAAAGAAAGACTATAATGGCTGAAGAGAATAATAAATACAAAATGTCTTTTACACTGGGAGGACTTTTTTACCATGAGTCTCAAATTGCAGCAGAGTTATTTAAAAAAGAAAAAAACTGGCAGGAGGTAAAAAATAAAATTTTGTCAGATAATCTTTTTCAGACAAGAAGCTTAAGTTCTTTAAAAAGAATAACAAAAGAAGTTATATCAAGACTTGAAGTGTTAAATGATTTTCAGATAAGTATTTTAATATCTGGAAATATTCCAGAAAAAAATCAAATGCTTTGGACAGGGGTTTGTAAAAAATATTTATTTATCAGGGATTTTGCTGTTGAAATTATACGTGAAAAATTTTTGATGATGGATTTTTTGCTTAAAGATGAGGATTTTTTGTCTTTTTATGAAAAAAAAAGTCAATGGCATGAAAATCTTGAGAACCTTAAAGATTCAACCCGTAAAAAAATCAAGTCTGTTCTTTTTAAAATAATGAGAGAAGCTGAAATAATTAACAAAGAAAATTTTATAATACCTGTTATTTTTACAAAAAATACAGCTGAGGCAATATTTAAAGATAATCAGGAACTTTACAGGATTTTTCCTGTTTCAACCAAAGATTTCAAGGATATTTTAAAGTGAAACAAGACCTTCAAAACAGCTCATTTGACAAAAGGTTTGACCATATTTTTAGTACCTTAAAAAAAAGAAGCTTTTTAAATCTTGAAGATATTGGAAACGATCTTCCGTTTTTTATTTGTCCATACAAGGCAAAAGAAGCTCTTGAAATGGAAAAAATGAGGAAAAATCTTGTTACAAGCCTTTTAAAAGCAGGTGTTACAGTAAAAGAAATTAATATTTATGACCTTTGTGTAGAAATACTTAAAAAAAACAAAGACTGGGATTTTTATATTGAAGAAGAAACACAAATGTCAAAACAGGAGCTTAAAGAAGAACTTCAGTCAATTCTTGATATTGAAACTGTTGTTGTTCCTGAAATTGCAGAAATATTAAACCAAAGTGATTATGATATTGTATTTATTTCAGGTATTGGCGAAGTTTATCCGTATTTGAGGTCTCACAATATTTTAAACAATCTTCAAAGCACAATCAAAAATTGTCCCATGCTCATGTTTTTTCCAGGAGAATATACAAATTCCATGGAATCAGGGGCTTTTCTGGAGCTTTTTGGAAAACTTCACGACGATAAATACTACAGGGCATTTAATATATATCATTATCAAATAAAATCTGAGGATTAAAATGACTTTAAGAACCATATTTGAAAACAGGGTAGACCGGACAATTGAAGGCGTAATAAAGGCAGATGACCAGACCGGTATTAAAACTGAAATTGAAGAATATGTTTTAACAAATGAAATTGAAAAACGTCTTGAATCATTTTTTGAAGCATACAATCATTATAAAGGTGCAAACGGAGTCTGGATTTCAGGTTTTTTTGGTTCAGGTAAATCCCATCTTTTAAAAATTTTAGCTCTTTTGCTTGAAAACAGGGAAATTGAAGGAACAAAAACAAGTGATTTAATTATTTCAAAATGCAATGAAAAAAATGGAATTTTAAAGGCACAGATAAATCAGGCTTCTAAAATTCCCTCTAAAAGCATTTTATTCAATATTGACCAGAAGGCAGATGTAATAAGCAAAAAAGAAACAGACGCACTTTTGTCTGTATTTGTTAAGGTTTTTGATGAATTTTGCGGTTATTTCGGCAAGCAGCCTTATATAGCTCAATTTGAAAGGGAGCTTGACCACGACGGACTTTTTGAAAAATTTAAAAGCAGATACAAAGAAATTTCCAACCATGATTGGGAATGGGCAAGAATGCGTGCAAAGCGTTTTCCTTCATTTATAGATACTGCCTATTCTGATATTACAGGCCATAATGTTACTAATATTATAGATAAATACAGAAGTGATTACAGCCTTTCAATTGAGGATTTTGCAGACCAGGTTCAAACCTATATTAAATCACAGGAAAAAGATTTCAGGCTCAATTTTTTTGTAGATGAAGTAGGCCAGTATGTAGCAGATAATGTAAAGCTCATGACAAACCTTCAGACCATAGCAGAAAGCCTTGCAACAAAATCAAGGGGACAAGCCTGGATTATTGTTACAGCACAGGAAGAAATGAGTGCTGTTGTTGGTGAAATGAACAAACAGCAGGGAAACGACTTTTCAAAAATTCAGGCAAGATTTGACAACAGAATGAAACTCACAAGTACAGATGTTGCAGAAGTCATTCAAAAGCGTCTTCTTTTAAAAAATGAAGAAGGTAAACAAATTCTTTCTAAAGTTTATAAAGAGCAGTCAAATAATTTTAAAACCCTTTTTGATTTTGGAGACGGCTCACAGCATTATAAAAATTTCAGGGATTTGGAACATTTTATAAATTCATATCCTTTTATACCTTACCAGTTTTTTCTTTTTCAGACCGCAATTCAAAACCTTTCCATTCATAATGCCTTTGAAGGAAAGCACAGTTCAGTGGGCGAAAGGTCAATGCTTGGAGTATTTCAGCAGGTAACCTTAAAAATTGCAGATAATAAAACAGGCAAGCTTGCAACCTTTGACCTTATGTTTGAAGGAATAAGAAGGGTTTTAAAATCCCAGATTCAGTCATCAGTTCATAAGGCGGAAAAAAATCTTGATAACAATTTTGCAGTAAAAGTTTTAAAAGCTCTTTTTCTTGTGAAATATATAAAAGAATTTAAAGCAACCAAAAGAAATTTAATGGTTTTAATGCTTGATGAATTCAACAAAGATATAAAACATTTGAAACTTGAATTAACCAATGCTTTAGACCTTTTGGAAACCCAGACCTATATCCAGAGAAACGGTGAGATTTATGAATTTTTAACAGATGATGAAAAAGATATTGAAGAAAGCATTAAAAATACAGAAATAGAAACTGCTGAAATTGAAAAACTTGTGGATTCAATTATTTTTGATGGAATAATTAAGTTTAAAAAAATCAGATACACTCAAAATCAGCAGGATTATCAATTTACAAGAAAAATTGATGGAAAGCTTTTCAGCCGGCAATATGAACTTTCAATAAATATAATTACTTCATCAGAATATATTGACAATGAAAAAACAGTTACAATGCAGTCTTTTCAAAAAGATGAACTCCTTGTTTTCAGTCCCTTTGGCAAAAAACTCTATGATGATATTTTAATGCATGAAAAAGTAAAAAAATATTACAGAATCAATTATTCAAAGGCAGGCCAGGAATCTGTAAAAAGAATAATTGCAGAAAAATTTGCCGGAAATACAAAGCGATACGAAAATATTAAAAAGGAAATAGAAACCCGCATATCTTCCTCAAACATGTATATTGACATGAATCTTGTAAGTACAGGAAAGGCAGATGCACAAACAAGAATTGTAAACGGATTTAATGAGCTTGTTACAAGAACATATCCAAACCTTAAAATGCTTCCTGATTTTGCCTATTCAGAAGCCTATGTTACAGAAATTTTTAAAAAGAAAAATACGGCTTTTTTTGAAAATGAGGCAGCAAATGAAATTTTATCCTTTATTTTAACAAGCAAAAAAACAGGACAAAGAAACACCATAAAAAGTATTTTAGAGCATTTTGGCAAAAAAAATTATGGCTGGTATTATTCTTCTGTTTTATGTCTTCTTGCTCATCTTTGTGCATTTGGAAAAGTAGAACTTAATTTAAACGGCAATATTTTAGACGGAGAAAAAGTTGAAAAATCAATTTTAAATTCCCACAGCCACCCAAATATAATAGTTGAACCTGTTGACGACTACACTGCATCTCAATTGAGAAATCTAAAAGAATTTTTTCAGGAATTTTTTGAGCGTCCATCAGGTGCATCAGAACCAAAAAAACTTGGAGCAGAAACAGCCTTAGAATTTGAAAACAAAGCCTTAAGCCTGAAAAAAATCTTATCAGAAAAAGATAAATATCCGTTTTTAAAAGAGCTTGAAGAACATATTCAAAAATTTGAAGATTTATCAAATAAAACATACAAATATTTTTTTACTGATTTTGAAAAAATAAAAGACGAACTTTTTGATTTAAAAGAAGATTTTATTGACCCTATTCAAAGCTTTATGGCAGGTTCCCAAAAAAAAATATATGATGAATCCCAGGAATTTTTAAAGGAAGAAAAACACAATATTTCATATCTGGAATTGAGCGAAACAAAAGAAATGGAAGAAATTTTAAATTCAAAATCTTGTTTTAAAAGTGCAAATATTCAAAAACTCAAATTATTAAAGGATGGTGCAGATAAAAAGATTTTATCAAAAATTGAGGAAGAAAGACAAAAAGCACAAACTAAAATAATTTCTATTTTTGATAAAACAGCCTTAATGGATGAGTTTAAAAATCTTTCAAAGGAAAATACCCAAATAATAAAAGACCTTTTTGATAAAGAGCTTGAAAGTATAAAACAAATTTCAATTATCGGCCTTATATCAGGCAGTGCAGACAAATTTGAAAATGAAAAATACACAGATATTTTAAATAAAATCATAAGGCTTTCAAAACCTTTGGTAAGTCCTGAAACAGAAAATAAAAACCTTGACTTAAAAACAAAAACTTTTGCAGCATCCGGAAAAATAAATGAAAATAAAACCCCTCAATTTAATGATAGTCCAGGGGAAAAAAAAGAAATAATAGGAATTAAAAAAATTGAAGTAAGTTTTAAAAAAGTCTGGATAGAACATGAATCAGAACTTGAAGAATATATAGGTCTTTTAAAGGAAGCTGTTTTAAAGGAACTTAAAAAAGGCAAAAAGGTTCAGATATAGGAAGGATTAAATTTGAATACAGCAAAATTAAAGCAGTTTGCATCCATTGCAGGAAAAACCCTTATTGAACAAGTTTCTTCAAGGCTTTCAATTGTTCTTGATAAAGACAGCATTGAAAGAAGAATTAATTTTAAGGCAGTGGAAATTCTTGAAAAGGAAATAAAGGAAACATCAAAAAATCAGGTTATAGAAAAAACAGCATATATCTGGTTTAACAGGTTTTGTGCATTAAGATTTATGGATGTAAATAATTATACATCTGTAAAAGTATTGTCGCCTTTAGAGGGTTTTACCCAGCCTGAAATTCTAATGGAAGCAAAACAGGGTCATATTGATGATAGTTTAAAAATAGAAAGCGAACAGATTTTAGGTCTTTTGTCAGGTAAAATCCCCTCAAATGACCCCCAGCAGGAAGCATACAGAATTATTTTAAAAGGTGTTTGCAATTACTGGCATGGTATAATGCCTTTTTTGTTTGAAAAAATATCTGATTATACAGAGCTTTTAATGCCTTATGACCTTTTGTCCGAGAGTTCTGTAATTTCCATGACAAGAAACTGCCTTGAAAAAGAAGAATGTGAAAATGTTGAAGTTATTGGCTGGCTTTATCAGTTTTATATATCAGAAAAAAAAGACGGTGTTTTTGCAGATTTAAAGAAAAACAAAAAAATAACACCTGAAAATATTCCGGCAGCAACCCAGCTTTTTACTCCTTCATGGATTGTAAAATATCTTGTTGAAAATTCCCTTGGAAGATTATGGATGTTAAATAATCCTGGTTCTGCTCTTGCTGAAAAAATGGATTATTATATAAAGCATGAAAAAAATGAAAATGACTTTATAAAAATAAATTCTCCAAAAGACCTTAAAATATGTGACCCAGCCTGTGGTTCGGGCCATATGCTTGTATATGCATTTGAGATTTTATATTTTATTTATGAAGAGCAGGGTTTTGACCCAAAGGAAATTCCTTATTTTATTTTAAAACACAATCTTTATGGAATTGAAATTGATGAGCGTGCAAAGGAACTTGCATGTTTTGCTCTTTGCATGAAAGCAAGGGAAAAATACAAAAGGTTTTTTAAAAAGCCTGTAAGTCCAAATATCTGTGCTTTAAAAAAAGTAAAAATAAATGATGATAAATTATTTTATTATCTTGATGCCTTAAAATTAAAAGATTTAAGAAAAAGCCTTGAAACTCTTTTAAGGCAGTTTGAAAATGCAGATAATTTTGGCTCGCTTATTCGTCCTGAAATAATTGATATTGATTTTGTTTTAAATTCCATGGATGAAAACAAAATTTCTGAAGATATTTTTTTGCAGGAAACACACTCTCATGTTTTAACAATTTTAAATCAGGCAAAATATCTTTATCCAAAATATCATGTTGTTATTGCAAATCCTCCTTATATGGGAGGGAAGGGTATGAATCAGGAACTTTCAAAGTGGGCAAAAAATAATTATCCCGATACAAAGTCTGATTTGTTTGCCATGTTTATAGAGCGTGGTTTTGAGATGAGTTTAGATTTTGGTTATAATTCAATGGTTACTATGCAGAGCTGGATGTTTCTTTCTTCTTATGAAAAATTGAGAGAAAATATTTTTGACCAAAGTACAATAATTTGTATGACTCATATGGCTAATATGGTTATGGGTATTGCCTTTGGAACTTCTGCTACTGTTTGGAAAAAAGATGTGGATAAAAGCTTTAAAGGTAAATATTGCTTTGTTGAATATGGAGACATTGATAATTGTTTTAATGAGCCAAAACAATTTCCACCTGAAAATGAACGTAATTCAAAACAAAATAGTAATGCTGTTTTTATCATGCCTGTTCTGATGATTTTAAAAAGATTCCTGGTTGTCCTGTTGCTTATTGGGTGAGCTATTAAATGCTTTTAGGATTTTTAAACATTGATTTTAGCTCATAAAAAAGGTATGGTGACAGCAATAAATGAAATTTATGTACGAATTGGCATGAGGTTTTAATAAATCAGAGTTTGGATTTATTTACTGAAGAAAAAATGCAAATTCTGGTAAATGGTTTCCATATAATAAAGGCGGAGGATTTAGAAAATGGTATGGAAATAAAATTAGTTGATAAATTGGGAAAATGATGGTGAGTTATTAAAATATCAAGATTGATAAAATAAGAATTTGGGCTTAACAAATAATCTTGACTACATTTTAAGCCAATGTCAATTCAGTGGTTTTTCTGATTTTTCTGCAAGGTTTAGCTTGGTGGAACTTTTGATGCTGGATCAGCTTGTTTTCTTCTAAAATAAATCAGAAGTTATTTTAGGTTTCTTAACGCAAGTTCTGGGATATGTTAAAGGCATAATCCAACATTAAATTTTCAAGCAGGTAATATTACAATTTACCTTTGTGTTTTTCAATATTCTTTAACAATAGAAAAAATATTGATAATCTATTTTGACATAAATAGACTGGGACACCTACGAAACCTCCTGGGATTTTAAGACAAATCCATTTCTAAATCAGGACATAAAATCATATGATTTAAAAACTGCCTATGAAAAAATCAGAGCTGTCTGGCTGAATATGACAAATGAAATGAAAAGGCTTGAAGAAGAAAACAATGAAATTTTTATCAGTGCATACGGTCTTGAAGATGAATTAAGTCCTGAAGTTCCTTTAAATGAAATAACCCTTACCTGCAATCCAAATTACAGATATGGAAACAGCAAATCGAAGCACGAACTTGAAAACCTTCTTCTTTCAGACACAATAAAAGAATTTATTTCCTATAGTGTTGGGTGCATGTTTGGAAGGTATTCCATAGATAAAAAAGGCCTTGTTCTTGCAGACCAGGGACAAAACCTTGATGATTTCCTTGAAATAGTAAAAAATCCTTTATTTATGCCGGACAAAGACAATGTTATTCCAATAATGGACATAGACTGGTTTAAAGATGATATGGCAGAAAGGTTCAAGCAGTTTTAAAACAGTATCCGGCGAAGAAAACTATGAAAAAAACCTTGAATTTATTGAAAATGCCATAGGAAAAGACATAAAAATTCTTTTTAAACGATTTTACAATTACCACGTCAAAATGTATAAAAAGCGTCCTGTATACTGGCTTTTTTCATCTCCAAAGGGAAGTTTCAATGCCTTTATTTATATGCACAGATACAGAAAAGACACTGTATCAATTGTATTAAACGATTATTTAAGGGAATTCAGGGCCAAACTTGAAGCTGCTCTTGAAAATTTTATTCATATTGAATCAAGCTCTGAAGCATCCCAGAAGGAAAAGCTGAAAGCAAAAAAAGAAGAAGAAAAAATTAAAAAAGTCATAAATGAAATTGAAGAATATGAGCGTGAAGTTTTATATCCCCTTGCATCAGAACAGATTGAAATTGACCTTGATGACGGTGTAAAGGTAAATTATCCAAAATTTGGAAAAGCATTAAAAAATTCCTGGATTAAGTGATTGATTATTTTTTAATACTGATGGTTTTTTTAATTGCGGCTTATTATAAAAAATTTAGTCTGGTTTTATAAAGGGGTAATTAATTGTACTGACAATGCATTTAAAAGCAAGAGTGTCTGACGAAAACGAGTTTTTTATTCAGCAAATAATTTTTAACCACCAAAGCTTATAGATTATGATATCAAAAGTAAAATTTCAAGTTTAAAGCATGAAAAACTATTTGATTTTCCCGGAAACTAAATATTTTATTGGCAAAAACAGGACAGGTAAAACCCACATTTTAAAAGTTGTTTATGCAGCCTGATATTGTAAAAAGTAAAAATTTTGCTGAAAAAATAATTAAAGTTTTTTTCAACTTCTAAAGAATATCTTGGAAGACTTGTTAAAAGATCCTCTGTAGCTCTCAAAGCGTTGTTGAAGTGCATAGAAAACCTGTTGGCTTAGACCAGGCTATCAAACTCAAACTTTCATTTCAAACCATATAAAAAATTGATAAGGCTGTTTTATCAGTGAAGATCGCTGGATATCAAGAATTTGAATCTGTGTAATTCCTGTAAAAAATGCTTTCAAATGCTCAGGTTCAGATCTTTATATAATACAAGAAATACATTTGACGAAACTTATGCTGATATAATTGACAGCGTTGCTCCATTTTAAAAGTGCCTGCTGATAAACGGAAAAAAAAAATTATTGAAATTTTGCAAAAAAATATTGAAGGCAAATTTCAATTGAAAACAAAAAAACTTTTTAGAAATAATGGTAACTTTTTTCTTTTTCACAAGAATAAAAAACATGGACTCCTTTGGATTTTTCAAAATGGATTTATACTAAACGGTTCCGGTTCTTTTCTGGGATAGATACCCGAAAATTAAATCCATTATATGAACAGCATTTGAAATTATTCTTGAACTTCACAGAATGGTAGATTTTTATTGCCTGATTTGTACTTTTAAAAGAGGTTTGAACTTCATTTGATAAAAATGATGATTTTATTTCCATTCTCTTTACAGAAATACAGAAAATGAAATTGATTAACTCACTAAAATTATTAAATATCCAAACAATAGATGATACTTTTTCAGATATGTTTAAAATATAGTGTTCATGGAGACCTTGGCAAAGATTTTTAAGCGCAAGGGATGAATTTTGTTTTGCAGATGAATTAATGCTTAAAATTTGATGAAAGGACAATACAAAAATATTCCACGTTTTCTCATTGTATGAAAGCGTTGATTTTATAGTCAAAAAAAGATTTTGTTTTAAAGTACAAAAAAGAAAGTATTCTCTGATGAATATAATAAATCATAAATTTCAACTTTTTCAAATGTTTTAAGAAAATATCAGAGATTGTTTACAGATATTCAACGATATCCTGTTCATTACTTATGCTTATAAATTGAAAATGTTTTAACAACTGTTAATAAAAGCATTAAAAGAAATTTTACCTGAGCTTAAATTCAAAAAGATGGAGGGCTTGCAAAAAATGATTATAACTGAAAATGGGTTAACCGCTTCCCATGGAAGTCAAACGATCAAAATAATAAAATTAGTTTATGAATTTTATCTGGTTTTGTTTTTATATGATATTAAACCGAAGCTTTATATAAATAAGAACAAAGGCAGATTTATGATAATAAAAGTTAAAACAAAAACTATCATGGAGTTAAGGATATTGAGTTTAATTCCATGAAAATATGAATATTTTTTGGCGAGTAAATAGTTCAGGTAAATCAACTATACTTGATTCAATCGCTTTCTTCTTTCATGGCTTCTAAATAGAATTAAGCATTCAGGTTCTTCAGGTCGTCCTATTACAGAAAATGATATAAAAAATAAAAACTCATTTGCAGCTGCAGAGATTGTTTTAATTGATAAAAACAGCGAAATATCATGGGAAATAGTAAAAAACAGAAAAGGTTACCCGTCCGGGAATTTCAGGAAAAGAATCGTTTTCAGCTCTTAATGAGTTTGTAAAAAAAAATTCAGGAAGCAATTGAGGAGAATCAAGGACAATTAAATCTTCCTTTGTGTGTATACTATCCTGTAAACAGAGTAGTTTTGGATATTCCCCTTAGAATTAGAAAAAAACACAGTTTTAATCTTTTTGCAGCATATGATGAAGCTCTTACAGGAGGAGCTAATTTTAGAACTTTTTTTGAATGGTTTCGTGAAAGGGAAGATCTTGAAAATGAGAACAGAAAGTATGTAAATACTTTATTTAAAGAAGAAAATGTTCAATATCTGACCCTCAGCTTGAAGCAGTTCGTACAGCTCTTAAAGAATTTTTACCTGAGTTTAAAAATCTGACTGTCAGACGCAGTCCACTGCGAATGGAAGTTGAGAAAAACGGAGAAATACTTTGCCTGACTCAGCTATCAGACGGGGAAAAATGCCTTATTGCCATGATTGGTGATTTGGCAAGAAGGCTTGCCATTGCAAATCCTGTTCTTGAAAACCCATTGGAGAGGGAGCTGTTCTTATTGATGAGAGTGATTTACATCTTCACCAAGGTGGCAAAGAATAATTGTCCCATCATTAAATAGAGTTTTTTAAAATATTATTTTTATTTCAACACCTTCTCCCCATGTAATAACTCATGCACAGCCTGAAAATCTCTATCTTCTCAGCTCTGGTAAACAGGGGATTACAGTTGTTAAACCAATAGAATCATACGGGAAAAATGTTGACCGAGTTCTTGAAGATATTATGGGACTTAAAACAACAAGGCCTGATGAGATAAATGAAAAGATAAATAAACTTTATGGTTTTATAAATAAAAAAGAACTGGAAAAAGCAAAAGATTTGTTAAGACAAATCAGAAATAAAATTGGAGAAGATCCTGAACTTGTTAGCTTCTGTTCTTATAAAACGACAGGAGATTCTTGGGAAATGAAATATGTTTTAAAGGGATTGGAACCCCTGGAATTTTCAAAGTGGAAAGGCAATGAAAATGAAAACTGGAAGCCTGAATATTCTTCAATGGGCAGCAAATTAAAAAATATTATAAAAATCTCTTTAATAAAAGAGCAGGGTTTTTTGTGCTGTTATTGTCAAAGAAGGCTTTATTTAAATGATTCACACATAGAGCATTTTAATCCTCAGTGTAAAAAAGAAGTTGATCCTCTTGACTATTCAAACATGCTTTGTTCCTGCCAGAATCAGCTGGAATCTGGTGAACCAAGACATTGCGGCAACCTTAAAGGTGACTGGTATGATTCAAAATTGCTAGTTTCTCCTTTTAATAAAGATTGTGAAAATCAGTTTGAGTTTTACGGTAATGGTGAAATTGCACCTTTTGGTTTTGAAAATACTGCCGCAGAAACAACTATTGAAAAACTAGGTTTGAATATTCAAAACTTATTGATTTACGTAAAAAAGCAATTGAACCTTTTTAGAAGAAAATCTTGATACTCAGAATTGAAAAAATTTGTCAAGGTTATTTAAAACCTGACTCTGATGGTAAACTCGGAGAATTTTACACAGTAATTGAGTCTTTATTTATGGAATATACCTGGATATGAAAAACAAAATAAAAGAAGCTCTAGAGCAAAAATTTAAAAACAGCAGAATAGTATTCTGGTATGACTCAAAAAAAGAGTTAAGGCAGGAATTTGACAATCTGGAACTTTCAGATATTGAAAAAATTGAGCTTAAAAACAATGAGTTTAAGGTAAAATACAAAATTTTAAGGGAAAAACCCGAACAAAAATTTTTGCTGTATCAGGAAGGCAGTCAACCGCCTTTACTTGAAAACTGGCTTTTGGATGTTTTGCTTTATTCAGAGGAATTTCATGCAGATCAACATGCATTATGGCTTGGTGAACTTGGTCTTGGCATGGAGTTTCTGGATATAATTTCAAATCATCATTATTTTTTTAAGGCACTTAAAAGAAGGCAGAATTTAAAAAATATATTAAATTTAGAAGACTCAAAAAAAGATATAAAAATAAAAATGCTTTCTGTATGCACTTTTCAGACCCAAGAATTGATGAAATTATTGAAAGTCTGATTTTTGAGTATTCAACTAATAAAGATGAAAAATTACAGTTAATTGAAAACTCAGGCCTTGATTTGTTTTTGTGGGAGCAGATGAAATCTGTATATGGTTATGAGTCTGATTTGCCTGGAATTAAGGATTTTATAGTAAAACTTTTTAAATCCTCATATGATTTAGCTTTAGGAAATGATTCAGAACTTAACCCGATGCTCTTGTTTTTTAAAGCGTTTTAAATCAAATATAAAATATCAGTCTGCTTTTGAAAACTTTCAAAAGATTATTCAAATATTCTCCAGATAGAAAAAGACCTTGAAAATAAAGATATTTCAGTTCTTGGAGAAGTTGATTTTTTGAGCTCTGCGATAGAAAAATTTTGAGTGAATTAACAAAAAAATTATTAACCGTACAATTTCTGAAAATGAAAAAGACAATATTTTAAGGCAGAAAATCAAACCCACTGGTATAAAAATTTTTTAGATATTTATTCAGCTCTGGATTATGGAGACAGGTTTTAAGATTTATATATGAAACTGATCTTGAAATTGAATCTTTCAGGGAAGGAATAGATAAATATTCAAAAACTTATATCTTGTTGATTATTATTATAGAAAATATATTTATCATTTGCAAAGTCTGGCCAAATTCATTTCTTTATAATCTTACAGAAAAAATTAACAATTTTATTCAAATAATTTTTGCTTACTTTAAACAACAACTGGCAAAAGCATGTTGATTCATGTAAAAACTGGAGCAGTGCATATCCTGATTATCAGAGAAATTTTTCAAAAAGAATTACTCCTTTTACAAATAATAATAAAAAGGTCTTTGTAATTATTTCCGATGCTCTAAGATATGAAACAGGGGCTGAACTTCAAAGCAGATTAAGGCAGGAAGACCGTTTTGAAGCTGAACTTTTTCCAATGCTTTCAACCATTCCAAGTTATACCCAGCTTGGAATGGCAGCTCTTTTGCCAAATAATCAAATTGAATTATCCAAAAAAAATCTTCCAAATATTATTGTGGACGGACTAAGTTCTCAAGGCAGGGAAAACAGGCAGAAAATTCTTAAAAATTCCCTGTCTTCTTCGGCCTGCATCAAGGCAGAAGAATTTAAAAATATGAATAAAGATGAAATAAGGGCCATGGTTAAAGAAAATGATCTTGTTTATATTTACCATAACCGCATAGATAATGACGGAGATAAAAAGGAATCTGAAGGACGGGTTTTTGAAGCAGTTGAAGAAACTTTAGAAGAAATTGTCCTGCTCATAAAAAAACTTGCAGGAAATAATGCAAACAATTTTTTTGTAACTGCAGACCATGGATTTCTTTATCAGGACAAAGTTCTTGAAGAAAGTGATTTTCTTGATGAAGACTTGAGTAAATCCAATTATCTTTACAGGGACAGACGTTTTTTAATTGGTGAAAATCTTATTGATAAAAGCGGGCTTAAAACTTTTTCATGCACTGAGGCAGGTTTTGAAGGCGATTTTGATATTCAGATTCCAAAATCAATAAACAGGATAAGGCTTAAAGGTTCCGGAAGCAGATTTGTTCATGGCGGGGCTTCTTTACAGGAAATTGTTGTGCCTGTTTTGAAAATAAACAAAAAAAGACAAAGTGATACTTCAAAGGTAAATATTGAAGTTTTAGGCGGAGGTTCTGGTCTTATAACAACCGGCCAGCTTTCAGTTGTATTTTATCAAAAAGAGCATGTCACAGATAAAATAAGACCCAGAATATTAAGGTGCGGAATTTATTCAAAAAATAATGAGCCTGTTTCAGATATTCATTTACTGAATTTTGATATTGAATCTGTTGAGCCAAGGGACAGGGAAATAAGAAAAAGATTTGTTCTTACAAAAAAAGCAGATGAGTTAAATGGTGAAGAGGTTTATTTAAAACTTGAAGAACCTGAAGCTGATACTTCTTTTTTTATGGAATACAAGTCTTTTACATATATAGTTAAAAAATCATTTACAAGTGATTTTGATTTATAACTTAGAAAAAATTTTCTTTACTGATAAAACGGATGCTGGATTTTTTTTGAGCCGGTTTCAGGAGAAAAAGTTTTTTTTTCTCCTGCCTCGGAGCTTAAGCGAGAATGAGCCTCAGAAAAAATGCAGCATCCTGTTCAATTTAAAGTGAATATTTAAAATTTGGAAAATAATTATGACTCCTCTTGATAAAAAAGCAAACGAATTTTTTTCTGGTCTTGTTGTAAGAAAAGACCTTGTAAAAACAGTTAAAGGCAATGCAATAGTTCCTTCCTATGTGCTTGAATATCTTCTTGGCCAGTATTGTGCAACTTCAGATGAAGAATCAATTAAAAGCGGAATAGAGTCTGTAAAAGAAATTCTTGGCAGGCATTATGTACACAGAAATGAATCAGGTCTTATAAAGTCTGTAATAAGAGAAAAAGGCAGGCACAAGGTTATTGATAAAATAAGTGCAGCCTTGAATGACAAAAAAGATGTATATGAGGCCTCTTTTGCAAATCTTGGTATTAATAAAGTTCTTGTTGACCCTGATACTGTAAAAAAACATCCCAAAATGCTTGTAAGCGGAGTATGGTCAATTGTTGATCTTGAATATGAATATTTTGAAGATAAGTCTTTGTCTCCATGGATAATAAATCAGCTCAAACCAATTCAGCTCTCATATTTTGATTATGACAATTATATTGAAGCAAGAAAAAAATTTACAACTGATGAATGGATAGACCTTCTTGTTCAGAGTATAGGTTTTAATCCTGAAAAACTTGATAAAAGAAGAAAGCTTCTTCAGCTTGTCCGTCTTATTCCATTTTGTGAAAGAAATTATAATTTAATAGAGCTTGGGCCTAAAGGAACAGGTAAATCACATATTTTTTCAGATTTTTCTCCCCATGGTATTCTTATTTCAGGCGGAGAAGTAAGCGTTCCAAAATTATTTGTAAATAACAGTTCTGGAAAAATCGGACTTGTAGGATACTGGGATTGTGTTGCATTTGATGAATTTGCAGGGAGGAAAAAAAACGTAAAAAAAGACCTTGTTGATATAATGAAAAATTATATGGCAAACAAAACCTTTTCAAGGGGAGTTGAAACAATAGGTGCTGAGGCATCAATGGTGTTTGTTGGAAATACAAAACATCCTCTTGATTATATGTTAAAACATACAGACCTTTTTGATGAACTTCCTGAAAACTATTATGACTCTGCTTTTCTTGACAGAATTCATTTTTATCTTCCGGGCTGGGAGGTTGATATTATTAGAGGAGAAATGTTTTCAAAAGGCTATGGTTTTGTAGTTGATTATCTTGCAGAAATTTTAAGATTTTTAAGAAATCACGATTTTTCTGACAGATATTATGATTTTTTCTCTCTTAACTCAGACATTTCAACAAGGGATAAGGATGCAGTAAATAAAACTTTTTCAGGAATGATGAAAATTCTTTTTCCACATGGTGGTGCAAATGAAAAAGAAATTGAAGATATTCTTTATTTTGCGGTTGAGGGAAGAAAAAGAGTAAAGGAACAGCTTTATAAAATTGATTCAACTTATCCCCATGTTAGTTTTGAGTATAAAAATATTTTATCTAAAAAAACAGTTTCTGTAAAAACCAGGGAAGAAATTGAATATAAAGACTGTTTGGAAGAAAAATTTAGCGATGAAAATGAAAAAGAAGATGAAAAAATCTTTTCAGATGCCTCTTTAAGCTTTGATACAAAAATTATTAATAATACTTCTGAAAATTTTGAACCAAAAGAAAATCATTTAAAAATTGAAGAATTTGAAACAGGTATTACCTATGACAAATTATTTGGGCCTTATTTTCAAAATTCAAAAAGAATTGTTATCACAGATCCATATATAAGAATTTTTTTTCAGATAAGAAATTTTATGGAATTTATTGAAACTATAATTAAGTTCAAACCTAAGGGAATTGAAACAGAAGTACATTTGATAACAATTGGAGATGAGTTCAGAAAAGAACAGCAGGAAGAATTTTTTGCTAAAATTCAGGAAAATACAGCTTTAGCAAAAATTTTATTTACCTGGGAATTTGACCTGTCCCAAATAATTCATGCAAGGCACATAACAACCGATGACGGATGGAAAATCCTTTTGGACAGAGGTCTTGATATTTTTCAAAATTATGAAATGAATGATTCTTTTAATCTTGAAAACAGGATTCAAGGTTTTAGAAAATGCAAACAAACTGAAATTACTTTTTTAAGGGTTTAATTTACTAAAAACCAGAATGCATTCGTAAAAAGTCAGACTTGAATAATTTACATAGAATACATTGAGTATTTTGAAGATTAAATTTTTAACTGACGCCGAAATGGACAAAAAAGGCGGTTTTAGTTCAGAAACTAAATATATAGTTTAATATGCTTTTTCTATTTTCTTTTTGACATAAATACACATTTAATTTATTTTAACAGCGTTTAGTTAATTAAATTAAGGAGTTTTTATGGCAAGAAAAATCTTTTACTTAATGATTGTTCTTCTGCTTTTTAACAGAGCATTTGCCGAATCTTCCCCTCCCGAGGAAATAAAGGGTATTGCTTTAAGTGCAAAAAAAGAGGTTGAAACCTATTTTGAAAAAGTGATTGACAGCGGAAAAGTATCCCTTGGAGAAATTTTCAGTACATTTTATATCCCGATTCCCGAAGCCAACCCCCCAAAATATCACACTGTTTATGATAGAAAAATAGAGGCGGATCTTCAGATAATACTAGATAAGCATCTGGATAAAAGTACAAAGCTTGATTATGTTGTAGCCGTAGACAGAGAAGGATATGCACCTACCCATAACAGTATTTACTGCAAACCTCCGGGAAGAGATAAAATGCTTTATAATGACCAGATTGGAATGAAGGTTAATAGATCACAGTCTCCTGTTCTCCAGAAATATTTCAGGGACAATGGTGATGTTTTGTATGATTATGCAGTTCAGATCTATGTAAAAGAAAAAAGGTGGGGAGCATTGCGGGTAGGCTTTTCTAATTAAATATATTTCACGTCATAAGTTTGGAAAAATTCATATAAATTTAAAAGATAATTTAACAGTCAAGAATATAAGTCCCTAATTTAGAATTTAAGGAGTTTTTTATGTTTACAAAAATTGGTGTAAAAATCAGTTTTATTATTATGGTCTGTCTGTTGGCTATTGCGGTTCCTCTTGGTTTTATGTTTGGAAATATTGAAGGAGAAAAGCAGAAAAATATCCTTCTGGACAAAGCAAAGCACATGTCTGAAGTTGGGGCAACAATGGTTTCTCAATATCTGGCAGAAGCTGTTCATAGTCAGATTCTTACAAGGGATCAGATTTTTGATACAGACTATATCAAAATTCCAGGATTCAACCCTCCGAAATATCAGACCGCATACAGCACTTATACAGACCGTGTTTTTTTAAAACCCCAGGATTCTTTTTTAAAGGACCCTACAATAGAGTATGCTGTTACTCTTGATAAAAACGGTTATCTTCCTACACATAACACAAAATATCAGCAGGCACTTACATTTGATGAAAAAAGAGATCTTAAGACCAACAGGACAAAGAGGATTTTTACAGATAAAATTGTAAGCGAAGCTAATAGTTCTGATAATGTTATTGTTCAGGAATATAAGATGGATAATGGAGAAACAATTGCTGATGTTTCTTCACCTGTTTATGTTCTTGGTGAGAGGTGGGGGATTTTTTCTGTTGGGGTAAATTTTAAAACATTAAAGGATTTTAAAAAGCAGAAAATAATTAACTTCTTTTTTTACACCTTTATTTTGATAGGTATGACAGTTGTTGTTGTATTCATTATTGTAGGAGTATATGTTGCTCCTCTTAAAAAGATGGCAAAATATATGGACGCCCTATCAACCGGCAAAACAGATATGGAACTTAATGTAAAAGAAACAAAGGACGAGCATGGCGAGCTGGTGGCAAGCATAAAAAGAATGAGCGACAGCTATAAGGTTATAAATAGAAAATTTATGGAATTAAGAAGAAAAATAAAATAGCAGTTACTGAAACTCAGGTTTTTTTGTTCAATTTAATTGATAATTCAAATACTATGTCTATTAAATGAACAAAAAAATCTGTTTTCTGCTGTTTTTCAGCTATTTAAATTCCCTTTTTTTGTATATTTCGATACAAGATTTAAAATTAAATCCTCAAAATATTCAATTTCCCAAAAAATATAATATTAGATCCTTTATACAAATTTCTAATAATTAATATTCTTTTTTTCATTGACACATGACATTTACTGGCTTTAATAAAATAAATTCTACATTTAATTTATGGGGTTACATATGTTTTTTAAAAAGCCAGGTGTTATATCGCATAAGCAGACTCAGAATTCTGACAGGAAAAAATCTTCAATTATTGTTATTGAGACAGATGAGTATTTAAACGGAATATCAAGTGAGAGTTTTATATTTGAAAGACATCAGGCTGCATTTGCCCTGGCATTTGTTTCTCCCCATGTCGACTTCCGAAAAACAGTAAAAAAATTGCAGTCCATGTCAGGACAGACACCTGTTGTTGCAGTTTCTACAGCAGGTGAGCTTTGCAGCTCTGATTGTGATCTGAAGCAGTCGGTTTATAAAAAAACAGGGGACAGCTGGTCTTCTGTTGTTGTTCAAATATTTTCACCGGAAATGTTTGCTGGTATAAATATTCAGAAAATTCCACTTTGTAATGACGATATTCGTGCAGGAAATCCCTCAATGAAAAAAAATGAGAGGGTTGGAAAAATCAGGAAATATCTGGAGCAGATTGATGTTCCCTTTCCTGTCAGAGCAAAAGATACAATTGCTCTGACTTTTATAGACGGGTTGTCTGCATGTGAAAATTATTTTATGGAGGCAGTTTATCAGTCAGGACGTTTTCCCTGTCTTTTTATCGGCGGCTCGGCCGGTGGCAAGCTTGACTTTAAAAATACATATTTGTTCGATGGGAAAGATATCCATGAGAATCATGCGGTAGTTATTTTTTTGCAATTAGCGGAAAACACTACCTACGGAGTTTTTAAAAGCCAGAATTTTAAGAAAACCGGAAAATCTTATATTGTAATTGATGCAGATACGGATAAACGCATAGTTACTTCAATTTATGAAGAAAAAACCCAGCATCTTCGTCCTTTTGCAGAGGTTGTTGCTGAATCCCTTAATACACAAATCACGGGGCTTGGTGATTATTTAAATAATAATGGTTATACCTTTGGCATAGAAATCGACGGAGAGCTTTTTGTAAGATCTGTTGCTCAGCTGTTTGAAGATAGCGGGCAGGTATCCTTCTTTTGTGATGTGAATCCAGGTGATGAGCTGCTCTTGTTAAAAGCAACCGATTTTGTGGATCAGACCAAGAGAGATATTGCAGAATTTTTAAAAGACAGACCCCAGCCGATAGGAGCTATTCTGGATGACTGCATTTTAAGGCGTCTTAATAACGAAAGCTCTCTTGATAGTGTTTTGAATTTCTGGGGAATGCCTGTTGCCGGTTTTTCGACTTTTGGTGAACTTTTTGGAATCAATATAAACCAGACTTTGACTGCACTTGTCTTTTTTAATGCTGAAGATAAAAAATATTCAGATTCTTTTATTGAAGAATTTCCACTGCATTATGCCAGGTATGCAAATTATTTTACCAGGAGCAGATTAAAAAGAATGGAAATGCTTAATAATCTGCGCTCAAATGTTATCAGTATTTTGACTGAGCAATATGAGAACAATTCAATGCTTAATGAGCAGATTAAGGATGCGATGGTTCAGGCAGGTTCAATGCGCGAGAAGGTTTCAGGTATTTACAGATCAATTTCAGAAAATGCTGGCAGTGCAGCAGAAAATCTTGATACAGCAGTTCTTGCCCAGGAATTTTCCAGGCTTAATGATTCCCTGGCCGGGATTCAGGATATATTCACTCTCATTACATCCATAGCTGATCAGACAAATCTTCTGGCACTGAATGCCACCATAGAAGCAGCCCGTGCCGGTGAAGCAGGCAGAGGGTTTGCAGTTGTTGCAACTGAAGTAAAAAAACTTGCACTGGACACAAAAAGCAGCCTTGAAGGAACCAATCAGTTTGTGGACAGAATGGAGAGCACTCTGAATAAGGTTGGTGAGCATATCAGCCAAACCCAGGCAGTGCTTAAAAACTCACAGGAACAGTTTGGGACAATATCAGCTTTGGTTGAGGAGATGGATGGCAGTGTCAAATCAATTGAAACAACTTTGCTTACTCTAAATATGGCTGCTGATAAACAAAAAGAAGAGCAGGAAAATGTTTTGCATTCTTTAAGAAATGATGTTGAAATTCTTAAAAAGCTTTAAAATAAAAACCAGTTGATTGACATAATATCAGGAAATTCAGTTAACTGGTTTTGCTTTTTATTGGATTTTAAAATATTAATTTTTACCCTCTTGGTAAGCAGATAAAACATAGTCCATATCTATGTATAGTCTTCATTAAATTACCCCTAAAGCATAAAAGTAAGGTTTAAAACTGTCTTCAACTATTTCAGCAATAAGCTTTAAAAAAGGTTTATAATCATTTTTAGTGTGAGCAAGGTCAAGAAATTCATAGTAAGTTAATCTTTTTTCCACCGGTAAAATAACGGGAGGAAAACCACTCTTCATCAGTTCCAGATTCATTAAAAGTCTTGCAGTCCTTCCATTCCCATCTATAAAAGGGTGGATTTTTACAAAATCAACATGAACCCTTGCCGCTTTTTCCACAGGATGCAATTTTATAAAATTATTTTTGTATGTTTCTATAAAAGATTCCATTAAATCAGGAACCTGAGTAAAATCCGGAGGAACATGGCTTGCACCAGAAATAATAACATTATTTTTTCTGTATGATCCGGCATTTTTATCATCTATATTTTTTAATATTAATTGATGAATTGATTTTATCTGCCATTGAGATAAAGGCTCATTCTTTTTTACCAGGTCTTCAACAAAAAAAATTGCCTCTCTGTGATTTATAACCTCAAAGTGTTCTCTTATTGTTTTACCACCAATAGTAATTCCTTCCAGAGCAACTTTAGTTTCTTTGAGAGTGAGGGTGTTGCCTTCAATTGCATTGGAATTGTAAGTCCATCTTAGAACAAGATCTTCATGAAGATTTTTAAGAACTTCAGAAGGTAACGGCCTGAAAGAATCCAGTTTTTTCTTGAGCTTATCAATTTCTTCAAAGTTCAAATCCGGCATAAGTTTCCCCTATATTTCATTTTGTAATATATTTGTTACTTCATCGCCTGTTATTCCAAGATAGCGCATGGTGACAGCAGGGTTTGAGTGATTGAATCTTTTACACAAAATTTCCCAGGAGACTCCAAAGTGGGTTCTTTGTATATATCCAAAAGTTTTTCTTAACGTATGGGTTCCATAATTGCCTTTAAGATTTATGGAGCCTGTCCAGTCTTTAATTAACTGCCATGCACGTTGTTTTGAAATAGGTTTATTATAACCTTGTCTGCTTTTAAAAATAAAAAAATCATCTTCTGGATTTTCATCTTTTAAAAAATTATTAAAAGCCTTAAAAACTTCTTTATTTACATAGACTATATTATTTTTTTCAGTTTTAATTTCCTGAATATTTATGTACTCGCCTGGCTTTAAGTTTTTGAGCTGATGAACTTTTAAGTTAAGAATATCTGATATCCTGAGACCATTATTAATTCCAAGAGTAAAAAGCAAAAGATTTCTTGAATTGTCGTTTAATAATTTTTTGATTGCTTTAATGTCATCAAGCTTTCTTATTGGTTCAGCTTCGCTTGCTTTATTTTTATTTATTTTTTTCATAATATTCTTTGATTAAAAATTTTTTACAGCATTAAAATTAGTTAAATCAAAAAAGTCAAAAATAATTGATGAGTTTTAATATTTAAGTGTAATTCAAGTTAAAGTTAAAACTCATTTAAAACATAAAAAAAGGTCTTTTTCAATATCTTCCAAATCATCTTACAATTAAAAAAATAAAAGCAGGCAATTCAGATGTAAGAAATCCTATCCCTGCATCTTTTACAGCAAAGAATCTGATTCCTTTCAGAGGTTTGGTTCAGGAACCAGATGAGCTATGGAAGAATGGTCTGAAATTGAGTTTGTTGATGACAGAGCAGGGTGCACCTTTAAAGCTGTATAATCCACAGGAAACTGATATTGCATCTTTAAAATCAGGTGAAGTTGAGGATAAGTCAGATTTAAAGGTGCATAATGATGGCGATGATGCATCTTAAAATGCATCTTTAACCGATTTACAATTTCAAATTTTAAAATATATCAAAAATGATCCAGAGATTTCATATAAAGATAAGGCAAAAAGATTAGAAAAATACCGAACAGCTATTATGAGGAATATTCAAAAATTAAAAGAAAAAAAGATGATTATTCGTGTGGGGGTTAAAAAAACAGGGTAGTGGAAAATAAATGAATAAAAAATTGGGTTGTTATTAATATACGGGAGCTTTTAGAGTTTTTCTGAAAAAGAAGATGTAAAAGCTGAAAAGTTATTCTCAAGAGAAAGAAATCTTTAATAAATTATAACCTCAATGTTTTTTGCAACCCAAAAATACCCCTCTTTGCAGTCTAAATTTGACCCGGCAGAGTTTAAAATAATTAGAGTTTGTATATAAAATGACAGACATAGTGATATTAGTTTTTTAATTGTATTTTGTTTTAAGATTTCTGTTTATTATTCATGGTAAGAAAGATGTGTTTCTTTTTTTGTCCATACTGACAAAAAATATTTTTAAATTAAATATAAAAATACGATTCTTGATGGAAGAAATGATTTTTAAGGAAAAAATTTAAGGTACCTTTGAATGTGCCTTTTTGATTTTTTAAGTCTGCAAATTGCTATTTTATTGGATATTTTACTTTTGGTTGGTGGAGCCAAGGGGGATCGAACCCCTGACCTCATGGCTGCCAGCCATGCGCTCTCCCAGCTGAGCTATGGCCCCGAAGGAAACAAACAATGTTTATTCAATAATTCTTCTAAAGTCAATAAAAATTTTTAACTGAAAAATCTATTATCCTTATCTTCCAATCTATTAAAAAAGGGTTTTAAAAAAACTGAAAATCATTTATTTTACCAAGGTTGATAGTTAATATTCATTTAAAAATATTTAAGGGGAAAATATGCTTCAGTTTATCAGAAACAGAGCTTCCGGCTGGATTGTTAAATTTATTCTCTCGCTGATCATTGTTGTTTTTATCTTTTTCGGATGGGGTACCTACAAGTCAGGGAAAATGAATCAGATTGCTAGTGTTAACGGAGAAGTTATTACCCCAGGAGAGTACAGGTCAGCCTATAACTATATTCTTGGAAGTATCAAGGAAAGGTTTGGCGGTAATCTTTCGCCTGAACTTATTGAAATGTTTCAGGTTGAAAAACAGGCTTTAAACCGCCTGATTCAGGAAAAAATTATTCTTCAAAAGGCAAGAGAACATAACCTTATGGTTTCAGATAAGGAACTTGCAGATTATATTTTCAGCCGTGAATATTTTTTGACTGATGGTAAATTTGATGAAAAAAAATACAGACAGATCCTTAATGCAAACAGAATGTCTGTTGAAGAATTTGAGATGAATGTAAGAAAAGATTTGTTGGCAGGCAGAATGAGTTCTCTTGTAACAGGAGCTGTTAAGGTTACTGAAAAGGAGCTTGAGGCCTATTATGATTACTCAAACAAAACTGCTGATATAAAATATGCATCTTTTGTTCCTTCAGAATATGATGATAAAAATATTACGGTTTCAGATGAGGAAATAAGTACTTATTATAATGAAAATAAAGAAAACTTTAAGTCTGAAGAAACGATAAAAGTCAGTTTTTTAAGATTTGCTGCAGATGACTTTAAAAAAGACATATCTGTGTCAGATAAGGAAATAAGTTCTTATTATCAGGAAAATATAAAAAATTACTCTACCCCTGAAAAGGTAAAGGCAAGACATATTCTGATTCGTGTAGAGCAGGGAGCAGATGAAAATACAGTAGAGGAAAAAAGAAAACAGATAGAAGAAATAAGACAAAAAATTATTTCAGGCAGTTCTTTCGAGGATATGGCAAGGCAGTATTCCCAGGGACCTTCTGCACCTCAGGGAGGGGATCTTGGGGAATTTGAAAAACAGGATATGGTTAAGCCCTTTTCGGATGCTGCCTTTTCTCTGGATGAGGGAAAAGTAAGCGAGCCTGTAAGAACCCAGTTTGGCTGGCATCTTGTCAAGGTTGAAAAAAAGACTCCTGCTTCGGTAAAAAAACTTGATGATGTAAAGAATCTTATTGAAAATTTTCTTTTGACAAGAAAAGCAAAAATGGCAGCATATGACAGTGCAGATGCAGTTTATGCATCAACTCTTGGCGGTGCCTCACTGGATGAAGAAGCCAGTGCAAGAGGAATGAGGCTTGAAAAAACAGACTATTTTACAAGGAAAGGTCCTGGCGCTGGAATTGCAGACGCAGAAGAGTTTGCAAGAGAGGCTTTTTCCTATGAAGTTGGCGAAACCTCAAGAATCCTTGAACTTGGGGAAAATATGTACATTCTGCAGGTTACAGATCGAAAGCTTCCAGAGGTTCTGCCTCTTGAAACTGTAAAAAGTGAAATAAAAGCAAAGCTTTTGGCGGTTAAAAAGGATGAAAAAGCAAAAGAAGATGCTGGTGCTTTTCTTGCAAAAGCCCTTGAAGAAAAATCCTTTGATAAGGGAAAAGATGCAGTTCCTGTAAAGGTCAAGGAAACTAAGGGGGTTGTAAGACAAGGAGTTGTAAAGGATCTTGGATCTTTACCGGAACTTCAGGCAAAGATTTTTGAAACAGCTGCAAAAAAAGAGTCAATTTGCGATTCTGTTGTAAAAACATCAAAGGGATATTTTGTTTTTTCAGTGCTGAATACCAGTCTTCCTTCCAGGGAGTCTTTTAATTCAGAAAAAGAAGACCTTAAGGAAAAAATGCTTCAAAGAAAGAAAAATGAGTTTTTTACAAAATGGATTGAGGACTGCCGAAAAAATTCGGAAATAAAAATATCTCCAAAATTCAGTGGTTAAATTACAGCTTTTTCTATAGCAAAAAGCTGAATTAGTGACCGGCCTGAAACTAGAACTTTTTGTTCATTTACGGAGTTTGAAAAATTTAAGATTCAGGATGCATGGACAGTTTTGAAGATTAAATTTTTATTCTGAGTTTGGAATGGACAAAAAAGGCAGTTTTAGTCTGTCCACAAACTAAGGCATAAAGGCAGATATCAAGAGCTGATGAGCAGGCTTTATTTCAGCCTGCTTTTCAGTTTTAAGGAGAAAAAATGAATGATGTTTTTGGTGCCAGCGAAAAAAAGATTTTATTAACCTCAGCAAGAATGGCAATCTTAAAAGGCCTTAACAAAGAGCCTTTTATTTTTTTTGATGAGCTCAAAAAGTTTTCTGAGAAAAGAGGGGTTTTTGTTACTTTGAAAAAGAATAAAAACCTGAGAGGCTGTATAGGAAATATTCTTCCGGAAAAAGAGCTGTATAAAGGGGTTGTTGACAATGCTTTAAACTCGGCTTTTCATGATCCAAGGTTTATGCCTCTTACACCAGATGAACTTGATGAAGTTGAAATTGAAATCAGTGTGTTGAGTGTTCCTGAAAAAATTGACTACAAAGATATAAACGAGCTTGAAACAAAAATAATTCCATTTGAGCACGGCGTGATTCTAGACTTTGGCTCAAGGCAGAGTACTTTTCTTCCATCGGTTTGGGAAGAACTGTCTGATTATGAAATGTTCATGTCCCATCTTTCTCTTAAGGCTGGAGTTAATCCTGGGGACTGGAAAAAAATGAATCCAGATATTTTTGTATATAGAGCAGTTCATTTCAAAGAATCAGACGTTGAAATTTAAGCTGGAAAAGAGTTAAAATCTGACTGACTACTTAGGGCTGAACGAAAACGGTCTTTTTTGTCCATTATAAAACCGGATTTAAAATTTAATCTTCACAATAGTCAATATATCCTGAATATTTGGGTAAATGAACAAAAAATTCTCGTTTTCGATCAATTTAATGTGTCAGGTTTTAATCTTAAAGGCAGATAAGAGAGCTTGCTACCCACACACAATCCCTTGTTTTCTCACCGATGCAGCCAATCATGTCTGCAAGGAAAACAAGGTGGGTCAATGATGCCGGATTATTTTCAGTCTCAAGTATTTTTCTTTTCATTCGTAAAGATAAATTATAGGTTTTTTTGCTTTTCTCAATTATTTCATCAATAAGTTTTGCCGCTGATTCCTTTGATTTTTTGTTGGTAAGCTTTTTGGATGCCTTGAAAAGTTCTTTTGAAAGAAGTGTCAGTCTTTCTATTGTTTCTGCAGCAGAGTCAGCGAGTACAAAAAGCTCTGTTTCAATGGAATCTGAGGTGATTGGTGATTTTCTGGCAAGAATCCAGTCAAGTACAGAAGACATTTTTTCGGTAATGTGTATTTTATACTGAAGATAAAGATAATAAAGTGATGTCCCAGATCCTTTTGCAGAATTTTGGAAGCACACGGATTTTGAATAGTTATCTATTTCTGTCTTGCTTTTTGACATTTCATCCCTGAAATTCATTGCAAGTTCATTTTTACCCTCCAATATGCATTCTATGGCTTGTTGAAAATTTACCGTAAATTCCTTTAAAAGCTTATCTTGTATAATTAATTTTTCAAAATGGTAATATTTCGTTAATATTTTCATTGAACCTCCGTTTGATTCAGTTTTAAAAAACCAGATAATAATATAGTGAAACTTTATTTATTCAATATAAATTTAAAAAATTTATTGAATGTGAGATAAATAAGAAAATCATAATATCTGTTGATGAGCAAAAAAAATTTTGTCAGTCATTATTTACAAAATTTGGTTTTATTTGGATTTATTATAAAAATCTCTTAATTGACATTTGTTCTTTAATCGTTTATTGCCAAAGTTAAAAAAATGTTTGGATTATATTAAATTATATTGACAGGATGCACCAATGGAAAATTTTCAGGTTTTGCCTTTCCTTTACGGAGTTATTGGCGGACTCGGTCTTTTTTTGTACGGAATGAAGCTCATGTCAGACGGGCTTCAGAAATCAGCAGGTGACGGGCTCAGGAAGATTCTGGAAAAGCTTACAAGCAACAGATTTATTGGAGCTTTTGTAGGTATAGTTATTACTTCAATAATTCAGAGCAGTTCCGCAACAACAGTCATGGTGGTTGGTTTTGTAAATGCGGGCCTTTTAAAGCTTACACAGGCACTTTCTGTGGTGCTTGGAGCAAACATCGGTACGACCATAACAGGACAGATAATAGCCTTCAAGATTACAGATTTTGCACTCCCCGCCATTGGTATTGGCGTTTTTATGAGAATTTTTCTGAAACATCCAAGAATTCACTATTATGGTGAAGTTCTTATTGGATTTGGAATGCTTTTTCTTGGACTGGATATCATGAAGGATTCTTTTGGTCCGCTAAAATCCAGTGCTGGATTTAAAGAGCTTTTTGTTACTTTTTCCAAAAATCCAGTTATGGCTGTAATGGCTGGTGCAGTGCTTACCATGATTATTCAGAGCAGTTCTGCCACTCTAGGGATTACAATGGCACTTGCTTTTAACGGTATACTTGATTTTTATACTGCTGCGGCATTTGTTCTTGGAGAAAATATCGGAACAACTGTAACTGCAAACCTTGCTGCAATAGGAACAAGCAGAGCTGCCAGAAGAGCAGCCCTGGGACATTTTCTGTTCAATTTGATTGGTGTTATTTACATGCTTGTTTTTTTAAAATTTATGATGACGGCAGTGGACAGTTTTACACCAGGAAATCCGGATTTTGTGAGTGCAGACGGAACCAGGCCAAATATTTCAAGGCACATAGCAAACTTTCATACACTTTTTAATATTATAAACACCCTTCTTTTTCTTCCATTTATTAACAGGCTTGCCGACCTTTGCATTATTTTAATACCAGGCAGGGAAAAGGGACGAAAAGAAATAATTCTTGATGATAATCTTTTAAATACTCCTGAAATGGCAATTTCAAATGCAAGAAAAGAAGTTTCAAGAATGTCTGATCAGGTCGTAGAAATGCTTGAACTTTCCAAGAAAGGCTTTTTTGAGAAGGATCTCAAATCCATCAGAAGGGTGTTTGAACTTGAAAATTCTGTAGACCTGATGGAAAAAAATATCAGTGAATATCTTACCAAACTCTTTCACAAGCCGATAAGCGAGTCAAATTCTTATAGAATCAATACAATGATTCATGTTATTCACGATCTTGAAAAAGTTGGTGATTATGCTGAAAGCATAACAAAATACGCTGATAAAATGATAAGAGAAAAAATTTCCTTTTCTGAAGATGCAAATGAAGAGGCACAGTATCTTTTTGATGTGGCAATACGTTTTGCAAAGCATGTTCTTGATGTTTATAACAAAGACAAGGACCCTGAAGAATTAAGTACTGCAGATGAAGACCTGATTGATGAGCTTAAAATAAACCTGAAAAATAATCATCTTGGAAGGCTTAATCAGGGAGTATGCACTGCTGAACATGGTATCTTGTACGTTGACTTGATAAATAAACTTGAAAAGGCAGGCGATAATATTTTTAATATTGCTCAGGCTGTTCTTGGTACATATAAATAATCGTGAACAAGAATAAAGTATTTAGTCTGTTTTAAATTTTAGAGGCTCCTTATTAAATAAAGGAGCTTTTAATAAAATAGATTGGCTGAAAACAAGAATTTTTGTTTATTCAGGGAAGATGAAAAATTTAACCTTTAAAATACATGCAGTATTTTGATGATTAAATTTCAATCTGACTTCAAGGTCAAAAAAGACAGTTTTAGTTCAGTGTCAGAACAGTCTTTATTGGATTGAAGGCCTCCACTCAAGCCATTTTTCCTCAGGGTTTTCGTAAAGATTGAAAACAGCTTTATTTTGAGCTTTTTCACCCATATTATCGTTATCTGGGGTTGCAAGTGCAATCCCGCCTTTTAGAATTGATTCAAGTGTTCCTGTTTTTATTTTTACACCAAAAAGGTTTATCTTCGCCGCAACTCCTCCTGTATACCAGAATTTTGTGTTTTCCCTTACAATCTCACTGTATTTTTCTTGAATAACAGCATATATCAAAACCTTATCAAATGTTTGATTTAACTCAAACCCGGTTATTTCTCCAATTTTTATCTGCCTGTAAAATACAGGCTTGCCAATTGAAAGTGAGCCAAGATTATCGGATTCAAGAATAATTTCAAGCCCTTTGATATCTTCTTTTTCCAGGAGGGTAAATTCGTTTTTAAAGGCTCCTTTTCCTTCTACAAGCTCAATGAATTTTCCAGTTAAAATAGTTTCAGGGTATTTAACCTTGCCAAAATCAAATCCAGCACTTCTTAAATAAAATTTTGAAGACTCTTTTATAAGGTTTAATGCCTCATTTATTATAAATGCTTTTGCTGTAAAATTTTTATTGTGTTCATTAAACCTTATTTTCTCAATTCTTCCAATTGTTAAACCTTTGTATATTATTTTTGTATGATTTTCCTTTATTCCGTAGCTGTCACTCAGATGCAGAGAAACTGAAAAACCTTTTTCAAGAGCCTTTTGTCTTGATTGATAAAGCTCAAATATTTTTTTATCTGACTTTGGAGAGTCGTCTTCAATATTTTCAAATTCTATGCCTCCGTTTATGATTGTTGAAAGATTTCTTGATTGAAGTTCCACTTCAAAAAGGTCAGCTTTAATATTAATTCCTGAAATATTAAAAAATTTTGTTTTAGAGGAAACAAGATCCTTGAAATCGTTATAAATTAAAGCTTCCATATCAATATTTTCATTTCCGCTTAATAAACTGGTTTTTGTGATCATTCCTGCTTCGATACTGCCATAGAATATTGGAGTTCCCTGTCTGAAAGAGTTATCCTTTTTGGTTTTGATGATAATTTTTTTTCCTTTCATGTCCGGATGGTCAGCTGGCGGTGTATTCAGTGCATGAAATTCGTTTGAATAACCTCCGCTGCCTATAAAAGTATTGATGTATGCTCCTGAAAGAATGGTTTCAAGACCTGTAATTCCTCTTGGACTTATTTGAGGAGTTACCAGGAAAAAAATACTTCCTTTTTTTGATATATCAGGACTGTTTGCAAAAAGTGATACTTCTGCAGCTATTTTTTCCATATTTGCCGTGTATTTGACATCAGTTACTTTTCCTATTACCATACCCTTGTATTTAAGAGGCGTGGTTCCTTTTTTCAGATTATCTGCATTATCAAATATAATTGTTATGTTTTTTTCGGTTCTGCTGGCCTTTTCCTTGTCAGGAAAAAGTGTAAAAATATCTCCTGAGCAGGCATTTGTTTTTTTGTCAAATGGAGTGTCAAATGCAATTGAGCCAGTAACAAAGGACTGAAGACTTCCAGTCTGAATATCTATTCCTGTAAGATCTCCCTTTATTTTTATTCCTGATTCACTCCAGAATCTTGTGCCTTCAAAAATAAGATCACAATATTTTTCGAAAATATGAACGCTTATGTTTACTCCGTCTTTGGATAGCTCATATCCTTCAACCCTTCCTGCTTCTATACCCCTTGTGTACACAGGAGATCCTTCTGAAAAGGAGCCTTTGGATTTAGCCTTGAGAATTATATGAAGCCCTGGTGAGTTTGGATCTGTAAATGGAGGTTCACTCAATGCCTTGAATTCTGTTGCAGGATTTCCAGGAGCAGGCTGAATTTCGATATACTGACCTGAAATAATAGTGCTTAGTCCTGAAATACCTTTAATATCAAGCCTTGGTCTTACCATCCAGAATTTGGAATTTTCCGTTGCCGCATTTTTTGCATTTTCTTTAAGTCTTACTGTTGCAATTATTTTTCCTGTAGTTTTGTCAATATCTATGTCTGACACCTTGCCTATTGTTATTCCTTTATATTTAAGAGGGGTTGAGTTTGGGATGAGACCTTCACCTGTTTCAAATGTTATTTTAATCGGGAATCCTCTTTCCATTGCATTTTCTCTGTTGTTGTAGAGAATGAATTCGTCTTTGTTTTCTGCAAGCTGAGGAGATTTGAAATTGTTTTCAGGAGTGTCAAAGGCAATTCCTCCGTCAAGAACTGAGGCAAATGAATCGGCCTTGATTTTAACCCCTGATAGATCTCCTGATATTTCAAATCCGCTTACATTCCAGAATCTTGTATCTTTTTTTACAAGCATGCTGTACTCAGGGTTTATAAGAATTTTTATAAGTACTTCATCCTTGTTTTTTGAAAGGGAATGTGCTTCAACTTTTCCAACTTTTATTTTTTTGTAAAGAACAGGAGAGCCGGGTACAAGACCTGAAAATGTTTTTGATTTTAAAACAAGATGCAGTCCAGGTGCATTTTCTGCACTTGGAGGAGGATTTTCAAGGGCTTTGAATGAAAAGTGCTTTTCTCCATGTCCAGGTCTTACGGCTATGTATTGTCCTGTAAAAATTGTTTCAACCCCGGAAATTGCTCCAACTTCTAGCCTTGGCTTTACAAGCCAGAAAAGAGAATTTTTCTTTGCAAAGTGTAAATACTGCTTTTCAATTACAGCTGTTACAATAACCGAAGAAAAATCTTTGTTTAGTTTAATTTTATCTACACTGCCTATTTTGATACCAGCATACTTTAAGGCTGTTTTACCTTCAGTTATACCGTCACCGTTTTTAAATTCTATTGTAATTTCTACACCTTTTTTGGAATACTGATCATAAATTATCCATATTCCGGTAATTAGGGCTGCAAAAGGAATAAGCCAGATAAGAGAGAATTTTGTTTTTTTTACTTCTGCTTCAGGTATCATAATATCTTATCTTTCGTTTTTATTATTGTTGTCCCAGATAAGTCTTGGATCAAAAGACATTGCTGCAAAAAGAGTTAAAATAACTACAAAAGCAAAATATGTTATGCCGGGACCAGGGGTTACTGATGCAATATTTCCAAGGCTCACTATTGATGTCAGAAGAGAAATCAGAAACACATCAAGCATTGACCACTTCCCAATAAATTCAACTATAAAATAAAGTTTTGTCCTTTCCTTATAAAATAAATCCCATTTGAATTTTATTGAGCAAAGGATAAACATGAGTCCAAATATTTTGGCCAGGGGAACAAAAATACTTGCAGTAAAAACAATAAATGCAAGGGGCCAGAGTCCGGATTTTATAAAAGCATTTACACCGGAGATAATTGTATCTCCTCTTGTTTTTCCAAAGGCTGAAAATGTCATTATTGGATAAATATTTGCCGGGATATAAAAAATAAGAGCTGCAATTAAAAAAGCCCATGTTTTTTGTGCGGAATCTTTTTTTCTTTTATAAATCCTTGAACCGCAACGTACACATTTGACAGTATCTTTAAAAGACTTCTCGCAATAGTGAAGCTTACTGCAGACATTGCAGGCAATTATTGTTTTTTCATCTCCTGAAGTTTCATCATAGTGTGTCATAAATTTTCAAGCCTTTCCCATATTTCTGAGTCAGTAATTACAGATATGGCAGATACTGAAATAATTATAAACGCTGAAAAAAAATAAAAACCGGACTCAATTTCATAGTCTGCAATTGAATCAAGCTTTGTAAGGGCTGTAAGTGCCGCCATAAGGAAAACCTCTTCCATTGCAAAAGATTTTATCAGGCAGTAAATCTTAAAAACTCTGGAAACAAAAGGTAGTTTTATTCTGAAATATACAGATAAAAGTGTATAGAAAAGAGTTAAATATTTTAAAAACGGGATTAAAAAAGCAAAAAGAAAAACAAGGGCTGCGATGAAAAAAAAACCTGAATTGAAAAGATCAGAAGCTCCGTTTAAAATGCTTGCTGATTTTGTTTCCCCAAAAAGTTTTACCCTGAGAAGGGGAAAACATACGGCAGGGAAAAAAAGAATTAAAGATGCAATTGTAAGAGCAAGTGATTTGTTGAGTGCACCGCTGTTTTTTGATACAAGGATACATCCGCATCTTCTGCATCTTGCATTAAATCCTGGTTTTAAGTCTGAAACATTTTGCAGAAGATCGCAGTTAAGGCATATTCTGATTTCATTGGATTTTGTATTTTTTTTATTCAGGTAATAGGCAGAATTTTGCATTTTTGTCCCAAACAATAAATTTGAAATTTAACAAAATAAAAACGTAACTTTCAGCTTAAAAACTTAGAAAAAGCTGTTTTGGCGACGGACACTGTATTTTTTCTGAGCCGGTTTCAGGAGATAATTTTTTTTATCTCCTGCCTGGGAGCTTAAGCGAGAACAAGGCTCAGAAAGAATGCAGCAGCAGTTCAAAATTGAACTGAACAGTTAAATAAAAACAATAATATTGCATATTTTACTGATTAATAAGAATATATTCCAATGAATTTAGCAGTTCCTCTAAAAATAAACCATTAAAAACATAACAACCATAATCTGGAAGGACAAGAAATGGAATTTTTAAATATTTCCGCTGTTATTCTCACTATGTCTGCTGCTTTCAGCTATATTAACCAAAAATATTTGAAACTTCCTGTTACAATAGGACTGGTAATTATAACCATAGTTTTTTCACTTTTTTGTATGATATTTGAGAAAACAGGTTTAAATACCGGACTTGGAGAGCTTGTAGCAAATATTGATTTTAATGAAACACTTCTTGTAGGAATGCTTTCCTTTCTCCTTTTTGCAGGGGCTCTTCATGTAAACCTGGAAGATCTTGCCCACAGGTGGGTTGAAATAACAATATTTGCAACAATAGGAGTTGTTGCCTCGACATTTATAACCGGCACTCTGCTTTATTATGCACTTGGTCTTTTTCATGTTGATCCTGGATATATCTATTGTCTGATTTTTGGAGCACTTATTTCCCCGACAGATCCTGTTGCAGTTCTTGGCATTCTTAAAAAGGCCGGTGCAAAAAAGGAAATTGAAACTGTAATAGCCGGGGAGTCACTTTTTAATGATGGAATTGGAGTTGTTGTTTTTATGATTCTTGTTTCATTTTTAAATCCAGGCTCAGAAAACGTTTTTAAAGAGGGGCTTGTTCTTTTTTCCACAGAAGCATTTGGAGGTGTTATTCTTGGGCTTTTAACCGGTTTTCTTGCCTATTACATGCTGTTTCGCATAGATGATTATAAGGTTGAAGTTTTAATTACCCTTGCCCTTGTTACCGGAGGATATGCACTTGCTTTGAAACTTCATACATCCGGGCCAATTGCAATTGTAACTGCCGGTCTTCTTATTGGCAATCACGGCAGAATGTTTGCCATGAGTGAAAAAACAAGGAAAAGTCTTGACGACTTCTGGAAGCTTGTTGATGAAATTTTAAATGCAGCTCTTTTTGTATTAATCGGGCTTGAAGTGATTGTTATATCTATAAATCCCAAATTTATGGGGATGGGGTTTATTTGTGTTCCTCTTGTTTTGATTGTTCGCTTTATTTGTATAGGAACTCCTGTTTCTTTATTGAGAAAAGTAAGAAATTTAAGTAAAGGCATGACAAGAATTATGACATGGGGAGGCTTGAGGGGAGGAATTTCAGTTGCACTTGCACTGTCTCTTCCAGCTGGAGAACAAAGAGAGCTTATTCTTTCAATGACCTATGTTGTGGTTGTTTTTTCCCTTGTTTTTCAAGGTCTTTCAATAAAAGCACTGGTAAGAAAAATTGAGAATAGATAGTATTTTATTGTAAATCAAGCCTATCAGAAAACTAGAATTTTTTATTCATTTATGGAAGATGAAAATTTAACCATCAGGATTATTAGGCCTCTTTAGAACAAATATTTTATGGTTCCTGAAATGATCAAACTGCAGTTTTAGTCCACCATTAAAACTGCAGATTTAAGATTTGCTGCACTCCTTTTTTAAAAGAATTGTTTTTAAAGCTTCCAGCTCTTTAAGCATTGCATGATTTTTTTCAATTAAAAGATTAAGCTTTTGAACAGCAGCTTTGTTTTCAGCTTCCGCAGATTCAATCTGTTTGCTTTTTATATTCCCGGAATGGTTGTTCTGCTCTTTTTGTCTGATGAGTTTAAGGCTGCTTTGAAAAAAGTTTGAGCATGATTTTATAAACGAATCAAACGAGGTTTCTTCCGATATATCTGGGTTTTCATTGTTTGACTGAGCAAGAATACCGCTTATCTGAAAAATTTTTTTGGAAGCAGGTGAGTCTGGAAAATTCAGAATAAATGGAGACTGCATTGATACAGCTTCAAGTACATTCTGATCTTCTGGTATGCTCCCGAGATAGCTTAAGTCAAGATTTATATACTTTAAAACAGTATTTTTGAATTTTTCAAAAACTTTTTTACCTAAAGTTTCTGATTTTACTCTGTTGGCTATTATATTGACCTGATTTTTAAAGCCGTTGAACTTAAGAACCTTTAAAAGGGAGTATGCGTCAGTCAGTGAAGTCGGCTCTGGAACAACTGCAACAATAAGGATTGAAGATGCAAGGCAAAAAGAAACAACAGCTTTTGAAATGCCTGCACCTGTGTCAACAATTATATAGTCATATTCATCCAGATTTGAGAATTGGGTTATAATATTTTCCAGCTCTTTTTTTTCAAGGGTTTCAAATTGTTCAACCCCTGAACTTCCTGGTATTATATCAATACTGTTCCAGTTTTTTATTATTACCTCTTTTAATATTTTTGACCCGGAGATAACATCTTCAAGGGTGTATTTACCTACAATCCCCATGAGTATATTAACATTGGCAAGGCCTATGTCTGCATCAAAAAGACAGGTTTTATATCCTTTTCTTGCAAGAGAAATTGCAAGGTTTACAGCTATGTTTGTTTTTCCAACTCCGCCTTTTCCGCTTGTAATTGTAACAATTTTCAAACTGATCACTCCTCAAAAAACTCTAGCATCCTAAAGGTTAAATTTTTCGCAGCTATTCACCTTAAAACAGAAATAATTCCAGTTTCCGGTCAATTAAGGCTCAATTAACCGTTAGTGTGCAAAAAAAATTATTTTCCTATATTTTAAGTGGATATGAATACTTAAAACGCAAGTATTTTTTTTTGCTGTATTTTTAATTAATTCACTTAATATATAGTTATCAGTCAATCATAAATATGGATTTTTTGGAGTTATAATCAGATTTGAAGGAAATTATAAAGAAAAAAATGACTCTTGGGAAAAATTCTGTCTGAGTTTATATTTGAGGAGCAGGATTTAAAGCCTGCCCAGGACTATAGAGACAAGCTTTAAATTATTTAGTCGCTGAACGAAAACGGCCTTTTTTGCCCATTTCTGCGTCAGATGAAAAATTTAATCCTCAAAATACTTAATGTATTCCTGCGGTTAAATTTTTAATCTTTCTAGAACTGAACAAAAAAATTTCTTTTTCTGGCAATCACTATTTAGGTAAGAATTTTTAAAGTTTCCTCACTGTACCTGTCTGAATCTTTATAAATATACAATGGATTTAATATTTCTGTTCCTGAATTGCCGTTTGAAATACCATGACAGATAACCATAACTGCACTGGTGTTTTCAAAGGAGTGGATAAATCTTATTCTTTTGGGAGTGATTTTAATTTTTTCCATTTCATGAATAAGTTCTGAAGTCCTTCTGGCAGGATAGATAACAAAAAAATGACCTTTATTTTTTAAAATGGATTTTGTTTTTTCAAGAAGCATTTTTAAATTAAGTTTTATTTCATGCCTTGCAAGTGCCTTTTCAGATAAAGGGTTTATTCTTCCGGCTCCTTGATTTTGATAAGGCGGGTTTGAAACAACAATATCACAGGGTCCCTCAATATCTTTTTGTGAAATCTGGTTGATATCTTTATTGATAATTTTTATTTTGTCACAGGCATTATTTTCTATTACATTTTTTTTAGCGATGTCAGATAATGATTTCTGAATTTCAATTCCAAAAATTTTGAAATTCATGTTTTTGTTCCTGTGAAATATGGAAAGTGGGATAATACCTGATCCAGTTCCCATATCAACAATTTTTTCGCTGCCTTTAAGTGCGATATGGGCAGCAAGAAGGATAGGGTCAAGGGAAAATCTGTATCCGTTTTTATTCTGATATACAGTAAGCGTACCGTCAAAAAAATTATTCTTTGTTAAGTTATCCATTTCCAAGCCTGAACTTGATATCTTTGACAGCCTGGTTTCCAAGCGATTCATTTATTCTGGACTTGATTGTATCTTTCATGAACTGAAATTCCTGAATAAAGGCGGTGTTTGTTACGCTTGCCATTAGTATGCCGTTTTTAAGAAACAGAGGTGATGAGTTTTTGTTTATCTGATCGCTTATGTCTGAAAGATGCTGCCAGATAAAACAGATTTCTTTAAAAATATCATTATCATAATTAAGTGGTTTTACAAGATTTTCTATTAAAGGTTTAATATGTGAAAATCTTTTATTTTTACCACGTTTTTTTAAATTATCCTTTGAACTCAATCCTTTTGTCCTTGACTAAATGTTGGTCAATATTTTATTTTTTCATTGTTTACATATCTTTTTCAGGCTAAAGGTTCAAGTCTGTATATTATCATGAAAATTTAATTTTTTAAAAAAGGCGGTTATAAAATGAACTGGGATTGGGATAAGCTGAGAGAACAGCAGAAAAAACAACAGAATTTTAATCAGAGCCCCGGTGGCGGAGGCAACGGGATTCCACCCGTGGATGATTTTGTTAATTTCTTTAAGGGTAAAAAGCTGCCGGCAGGGCTTATTCTTCTTGGTCTGGTCATTGCTTTTCTCCTGTTTTTTGGAAACAGTATGTTTTTTACAATTGATACTTCAGAGGTAGGAATTGTACAAAGATTTGGAAAGTATGACAGAACTGTTTATCCCGGACTTAATTTCAAGTTCCCTGCAGGAATTGAAAAAGTTACCAAAGTCAAGATTAAAAGGGTTTTCAAGGAGGAGTTTGGCTTTACCACTTTAAGTACCGGACAGACAAAAAGTCTTATATCAAATCAGGATGGAAATGATGTTGACAATGTTTCCCTGATGCTTACAGGTGATCTCAATGTAGCTCTTGTCCCATGGATTGTGCAGTTCAGGGTCAAGGATCCCTATAAATATCTTTTTAAAATCCATGATCCCAGGCAGGTTCTAAGAGATCTCTCAGAAAGTACAATGCGTCTTGTTGTTGGTGACAGAAGTATAAATGAGGTAATTACAAAGCGTGAAGAAATTGCACTTCAGGCAATGGAAAATCTTCAGAAAGCACTGGACGGTGCAGATGCAGGCATAGATGTAGTGACAATAGAAATGAAAAGAACAAACGTTCCGCTTCCTGTTCAGCCTTCATTCAACCAGGTTAACCAGGCAACCCAGGAAAAGGAAGAAATGATTTACAATGCCAAGGAAGAATACAACAAGGCTATACCTGCTGCAATGGGTGAAGCTGAAAGAGAGATAAGGCAGGCTGAAGGTTATGCTCTTAACAGAATAAACAGAGCCAAAGGTGATGCCCAAAGATTTACAGCAGTTTACGAAGAGTACAAGAATGCAAAGGACATAACAAAAAGAAGGCTTTATCTTGAAATGCTAAATGAGCTTATTCCTAAAATGCAGGAAAAATACATTATAGATGAAGATCAGAATAATATTCTTCCGTTTTTGAACCTTGGCAGAGACAGTAAATAATTATGGAGTACAATAAGATGAAAAAAAATTCCTTTGCAGCGGCAATAATTATAATACTTTTAGTAGCGGGATTTCTTGGGTATAATTCCGCCTATGTAGTAGACGAAACAGAGCAGGTTGTAATAACCCAGTTTGGAAGGGTTATTGGTGATACAATTTATGAGCCCGGACTTAAATTCAAGCTGCCTTTTATCCAGAAAGCCCTTGTTTTCAAGAAAAATCTTCAGCACTGGGACGGAGATAAAGGACAGATTCCGACTGAGGATAAAACCTATCTATGGGTTGATACCTTTGCATTCTGGAAAATCAATGATCCTGTTAAATATTTTCAGAGTGTGGGCACAAGAAGTGCTGCAATTTCAAGACTTGATGATATTCTTGATGCTGCAGTAAGAAATGCTGTTACATCAAATCCTTTGGTTGAAACCGTAAGATGGACAAACAGGGAGCTTGATAAGATTGTTGAAAGGGAAGACACTGCTGATATAAACACAGGCAGAAAAAAAATTGAAAAATCAATTCTTTTAAGTGCACAGCCAAAACTGGATGAATTTGGAATTGAGCTTGTAGAGGTTCAGTTTAAAAGAATTAACTATGTAAGTGATGTAAGAAATTCAGTTTATAAAAGAATGATTGCAGAAAGAAATCAGATTGCTGAAAAATTCAGGTCTGAAGGCCGTGGTAAGGCTGCTGAGATCATTGGTCAAAAGGAAAAGGAGCTTGAAAAAATCAGATCTGAAGCCTATGAAAAAGCACAGGCATTGAAAGGTCAGGCCGATGCTGAGGTTACAAAGATTTTTGCTGAGGCTTATGGTGTTGATCCACAATTCTATTCATTTATAGAAAGTATGGATATTTACAAGGAAAAGCTTGCTTCTGGAGATACCAAATTTGTCTTTTCAACAAACTCGGATTTTCTCAAATACCTTAAAGGCGTAGATAAATTCTGATTAAATACTGATTAAAAACAGTTCAATAAAAAATGCCGGTTAAATTTAACCGGCATTTTTTATATCTGGCCTTTAGGGTAAACGAAAAATAAATATTTACCAAAAGAAAAAAGCTTTGCACTAAACAAAGCTTTTTAAACTTTAATACAGCCAGGCTATTTCTTACGCTGATGGCGTGTACGTGCAAGAAGTTTTCTGTGCTTATGCTTGCGCATTTTTTTGCGTCTTTTTTTGATTACGCTACCCAAACTATCACCTCCTGAAAGAGTTTTTTTCTATATAATCTTAAAAAAATTACCAAATTTCAAACTTAGATTATATACCTTCACATCCGGCATTTGTCCAGAATTAATTTTTTGATGTAATTTTTTTATTCTTTGATGTAAGAAGTTGTTCAGATTGGAAAAAATAAAAACTTTTAGGGAAAAAATGAAACTTGAAAAAGCTGAAATTTTAAGAAAACTTCTTCACCTGTTTGCTCTGACAATGCCTTTTGGAATTTATTATATTCCCAATTATTTCGGACTTTCCAAATGGTTTCCAGCCATTACCCTTGGAGGGGTTTTTATCTTATCACTTTTAACGGAAATTTTAAGATTCAAAAGTCCTGTTATCCAGAAAATTTTTATAAAATTATTTGGTTCAATGATGAGGAAGAAAGAGGAGTTTTCAATTACAGGTTCTACCTATATAATCTGCTCTGGTTTTTTATGTTCTGTTATTTTTGTAAACAGACCTGAAATTGCTTTTATTTCACTTTTTTCATTTATTATTGCTGATGCAGCAGCTGCTCTTGTGGGAATAGAGTTCGGGCGGATAAAAATCAGGAATAAATCCCTTGAGGGAAGTTTTGCCTGTTTTTTTACAGCCTTTGTTTTAGTCTATTTTTTGTTTCCAGTATTTCCTTTTTTAATGGAAAATTTCGGAGGTGCTTTTTCCTTAGAAGCAAGTATAAAAATTTCATTTATAATTGCTTTTCTTGAATTTTATTCATTAAAATTTTTCAAGTATGACATTAATGATAATCTTTATGTGCCTGTTTTATGCGGTCTTGCAATTTCATTTGTTTGACTTTTTGAATTTTAAATTATATTCAGGCATCAATTGAGTTGGTTTATTACATTGTGCTTGGCTGGAATAGGCAAAAAAAGAAAGTTTTTGCTCAGCACTGATTAAGATAAAAAAAATTTTTCTGGTGTGCTTCACGCACTTGAAAGGGAACTCCTGTGAAAGTCAGGGACGGGCCCGCCGCTGTAACCAGAAAGAGATTTTGCATAATGCCACTGAAATAAACGGGAAGGCGCAAAATCTTGTCTGATCTGGGAGTCAGAAGACCTGCCAGAAAATGAACTTTTAAAAGTTATTTAATGATTGGCAGAAAATTAATATTTTTCCTTCAGTCACTATTTAATCTAGGTTCAAATACATATCCTTTTGTTCTCGAGGACCAGAACAGAAAATAATATTTTTGCGGGTAAAAAACGGTACCCCGGATCAATATTTTTTGAATATTGGTACGGGGTTTTTTATTTGGAGATAAAATGAAGAAATTACTATTGATTTTAATTATTATATCAAGCCATTCAACAGCCCTTTGCTTTGAAAGAATTATTCCAATGGCTCCAAATCTTGTTGAAACAGTTTATGCACTTGGAAAGGGCGGTTTAGTCTGCGGTGTTCCGATGTTTACAGTTTATCCAGAAGATGCGCTTCAAAAACCAGTAGTGGGTGGATTTTTGAATCCTTCTTTTGAGGAGATTTTAAAGCTTTCTCCAGATCTTGTTATTGTTCAGGGTGAGTTTGACTCCTTAAAAAAATTTTCAAAAAAATATGGAATTGAAATTTTAAGGGTAAACATGGACAGCCTTGAATCAATTTATTCTGGTATATTATTGATTGGAGAAAAATTGTCCTGTGAAAAAGAGGCCGTTTCTCTTACGGAAAGAATAAGACTAAAGTTAAAAACAGAAAAAAATATTAAACTTAAAAAAGTTTTTTTGTGTCTGGGACGGTTGAATGATTCCACAAGACAGATTTCAACTGCGGGGAGTAAAAGTTTTTTGTCTGAGATTCTGTTTCTTTGTGGTGGAATAAATATTTTTTCAGACATTGAAAAAAATTATCTTGTTGTTTCAAAGGAAGAAATTTTGAAAAGAAGACCTGAAATAATCATTGATATTCTTCCGGGAGAAGATATTTCTTCTGAAAAAGATCAAAAAATTAAAAACATGTGGAAAAGTCTTTTCCCAAGAAAATATATTAAAGAAGAAAATATCCATGTTTTAACAAATGAAAGACTGCTCATACCAGGACCTGGAATAGTTGAAACAGCAGAAATTTTTAAAAGAACAATAAGAGCTGAAAATGAATAAAGGTTTTTTTATAAAAAATCTCGAGTTTGATTATAAAGACCATGATTTTTTTTTAGAGGTAAAGGAACTTTTGCTTGAGAAAAATAAGTTTGTATCGGTTATCGGGCCAAATGGAAGCGGGAAGTCCACTTTTTTAAAACTTTTATCATGTCATGAAAAGAATTTTTCAGGTGATATTTCTATTTATGGAAAAAATGTAAAAAAGATCAGTTCAAGGGATTTTGCAAGGCTTTGCGCCCTTCTTCCCCAGGAATGCGATAAAGGTGAAAATTACAGAGTTTTTGATATTGTAATGATGGGAAGGTATCCCCATCTGGATGGAAAAAATTATAATTTTAAAAATGAAAAGAATATTGTTTTTAATGCCATGAAGGAGGCTGGTGCACAGAGTTTTCAGAGCCGGTATTTTTCATCACTTTCTGGAGGAGAAAAAAAAAGGGTTTTAATTGCATCGGTTATTGCACAGGACACAGATTTCCTGCTTCTGGATGAGCCTTCATCAAGTCTTGATATTTCAGGTCAGGCAGAAATTTTTTCCCTTCTAAGAGATATTAAAAATAATGGAAAGGGAGTTGTTGTTGCAACCCATAACATTAATCTGGCCTCTTTTTTTTCAGATTATATTGTTCTTTTTAAAAAGGGTAAAATACTTAAACAGGGAACTCCTTTTGAAGTTATAAATGAAAAATATCTGAAAAAAGCATATGGAGAAAATATTTCAATTATTAAAAATCCTGAACTTGAAAACATGAAAATAGTTCTTCCTGGAATAAGAGGAGGAATAAATTAATGCTGCCTTTAAAAAACAAGGTTCATATTTTAATTTATTTCTTTGTTTTTGTTTTAACAGGAGTTGTTTCTCCGTTTTTCGGGTCATCTGATATTTCTTTGACAAATATAATTACTGACCATGAGAGTGCAGACTATCTTATTCTTGTTTATCAGAGAATCCCGCGTATCATCACGGGGCTTTTGTGCGGAGCAGGGCTTGGCTGCTGCGGGGCATGTCTTCAGGTGATTTTAAAAAATCCCCTTGCCGAACCATATGTCCTTGGAATTTCAGGGATAAGTTCTCTTTTTTTATCTTTTTCAATTATTGTTTTAAACGGACTTATTCCATCTGGAATAGCATCTCTTGCAGGTGCTCTTCTGGCTGTTTTTATAATAGATTTTTCATTCAGGGCCTTTAAGTCGGATTCTGACTCAACCATTCTTGCAGGAGTGAGTCTTAACATTCTTTCAGCCTCGTTAATAATGTTTTTAAAATATTTTGCTTCCCCAAACAAGCTTGTTGCAGTGGAGAGGTGGTTTATGGGAAACCTTGATGTTATTGGATATGATAACCTTATCTGGCTTTTTGTTATTTGTGTTTGCGGGATTTTACTTATTTTTTTTAAGTCTGAAGAATTAAATATCATGGGGTTTGATATAAGCCTTGCAGTTTCTAGGGGAGTTGATCCGGCAAAAATAAGAAGAATCATATATTTTGCAGCAGGTTTAATAACTGCCGGTGTTGTATGGATTGCAGGGCCAGTTGGATTTGTGGGCTTAATAATTCCCCACATTGTAAAGAATTTTTCAGGAAGTGAAATGAAAACAGTAATTCTTGGGAGCAGTTTTCTTGGAGGCGGTTTTCTCTGTATCTGTGATATTTTTTCAAGAGTATTGATTGCTCCGGCGGAACTTCCAGTTGGGATTATTACCTCAATAAGCGGAGCGCCTGTTTTTTTGTATATTTTGTTTAAAATGAAAAAGAAAAAATAAAATTGTTCACTTTTAATTGGAGCTGATGCGGGGGGCTTCAAAATCCTCTTTCTGATCTGGTCTTTGATAAAAGAGATAAAAAGACTTATTCCCGGAACAGGGACAGAAACTCCAGCATTCCATTTTTCATTAAACTGGTTTTTCTCAGTTTTGAGGTGAATAAGAAGAAAATAATTATAATTAATATGGAGAGTAGAATGAAAAAAATTACACTAGTTTTGACAGGCCTTCTTTTTTTTGCTCTGAAACCTGCTTTTGCACTTGATGTCTGCACTTTTGAGTCATTTTTCACAGAGGATGATACCCATCTTGAGTCTGTGGAAATTAAAAATTTCAAAATTTCAGACTTTACCTTTTCCTATGAAGGTACAGACTGGGGAGGCGGAATGTTTTCATGGACAGGTTTTGCCTGGTCATCCCACAGGGACACATTTACAAAAGGCTATGATAATCAGTACAGCGCAATAACAAAGTATGGATTTGATAAAAGTGATGTTTACTGCATTGCATATCCAGGAAGTGAAGATTTTATTATGCTGGATGAAGAATCCGAAGTATCCGGCTTTTATGTGACAAATACAACTTATGCCTACTATTCAATGTCTGAAGGTGATGCTTTTTCCAAAAAATTTGGAGGTGATTCAGGATCTGATCCTGATTATTTCAAACTGATAGTTGAAGGCTATAACAGTTCTAATTCAAAAACAGGTGAAGTTCATTTTTATCTGGCAGACTTCAGGGACAGCGATAACTCAAAGGATTATATTGTTGATGAATGGAAATGGGTAAAACTTTCATCCCTTGGCAAGGTTAAAAAACTGAAATTTCTGCTTTCTTCATCTGATAATGGTGATTTTGGAATGAATACTCCGGGATATTTTGCAATGGATAATTTAAACGGAAAAGATCCTTCTGATTCGGACAGCGATAATGAAATATCATGTTTTATTTCAGGACTTGGAGTATCCGGCGGATTAAAGAAAAATAAAGTTTTGTTTTTTGCTTTTGTTTCACTGGTTTTATTTGGACTGTCCGTAAAAAGAGAGAAAAATGAAAGTTAAGCTTTTAGTTTTCAGTTTAATTTTGTTTTTACCTCTGGTTTGTTTTGCAGATAATTCAAGCCTTTTTCTTGATGAAATAGTTGTTGAGGAAAAGGCTTCGTATGAATCGGATAAAAAATCAGGTTTTAATACTATTATTACAAGAGAAGAAATTGAAAGAAGGGGATATGTTTCCCTTTTTAATCTTCTTGAAAGTGAAAATTCAGTTTCAATCAGATCAGACACAGGTTCAGACAAGTTTTCTGTTATTGATTTAAGGGGAATGGGAGAGGCTTCAGGTTCAAATGTATTAATTGTGGTAGATGATGAAATTGTCAATTCTTCAGACATGTCAGCAGCCGACCTGAATGATATTCCATCCAGTCTTATTGAATCAGTTGAAATAATCAGGGGGAGCGGCGGGGTTTTAAACGGTGCAGGTGCCGTTTCCGGGGTTATAAAAATAAAAACCATTGCACCAGAGAAAAACAAGGCTTTATTGAATTTAAATTATGGTTCCCATGAAACATTGGAAAAATCTTTATATATTTCACATAAAGATAAAATTCATTCTGTTTCATTAAGCTCTATTTTTTATGATTCGCAAGGTTATAGAGAAAACAGTTTTTATGAAAAAGCAAATGCACATTTGAAATATGAAAATAATTTTTCAGATTCAGTAAAGTTTGGGTTAACAGGTTTTGTTTTAAAGGATAAATATGGACTTCCAGGTGGTGTTTCAATAGATGAAGCCTCTGATTATGATAAAAGAAAAAAAACTGATTTCCCTTTTGATAATGGTTTTACCCATAAAAAAAAAATAAATCTTAACTTCAGAAAAAATTTTTTAAAATATGGAACCATTAATATAACAAGGGGATATTCGTATAAAGATAATGACTATCTTATGGGTTATTCCCCACTGATTTCAGAAGAAGATCAGCAAAATTCAATTTCAACTGTTTCAAAGGATTTAAGAATTTCCCATGATTTTACAAAAGATGATTTTTCCTTTGTATCAGGGGTTGACTGTTTTTTTGATGATTATGTAAGAACTTCCAGAACAGAAAGCTTAAGAAAAAACGGGCAGCTTGATGCTAAGGATTTTTATTTTTCAGGTTTTTTAAAAAAAGAAAAAATCAGACTTAATTTCGGGGTGAGATATTCAAATTCAAAATCAAAATTCCGTGAAGATGAACTTTTAAACGGAAGAGGGATAAAAGGTGATATTTTAAATAAGGATTATAATAACAATGCACTTGAACTTGGTATTACATATACTCCCTTTGATTTCCCGATGGAGTTTTTCAGCCTTTTTTCAAAGTCCTACAGAAATCCAAATATTGATGAACTTGGGTTTTCTTCAGGAAGTTTAAGTCCCCAGCAGTCATTAAATTATGAAATTGGTCTAAGGTTTTTTTCAAATTCTTTTTTAAAGGCTGAAACATCTGCTTTTTATTTAAAGACTAAAGATGAAATTTATTATGGAGAAGATGATCAAGGCGGTAAATTCAACAAAAACTATGAAAGCTCTACAATTAGAAAAGGTATTGATTTAAATATTAAATTAAATATTTTAAAAAATCTTTTTGCTGCAACAGGTTTCAGTTTTATCAAGGCGGAGTTTGAAGATTTGGGAGAAGAAATTCCACTTGTGTCGGATTTAAAATATTTTGCATTTCTTGAATACGAAGCTTTAAGAAATTTAATTTTTTCGGTTGATTATTCATATTTTTCTTCAAAAAAACAGGGATCAGATATTTATGGGAAACTTTCAAGAATTCCATCCTATGATACAGTTGATTTTGCCTTAAGATATAAAATTAATAAGTTCTCATTTTTTATTAAGTCAGAAAATATTTTTAATGAAAAATATTTTACTTCAGCATATGAAAATACCTGCTACCCAATGCCTGAAAGAACTTTTACTGCAGGAATCAAGGCGGAGTTTTGATGAGAAGGTTAATAATTTTTATGATTTTTTTTTGCCTGTTGTTTGATTTTGGATTTTCAGGTGAATTTGATCCTGCAGCCGAACAAAAGGGCTCTTTTGCTGTAAAAAATGATAATGCTGAAATTTTAAACTGGGCAGATTCATTTTATGATTATTTACCTGGTAAAAACGTGGATGAAATATGGAAAAATCCCTTGAATGCACTTGGAAAGGCTTCAGGAGAAGTATCTGATATTGTCTGTCTTGGTGACGGCGGTGAGATTACCCTTGGTTTTTATCCTCCAGTGAAGAACAGGCCGGGTTTTGATTTTGCTGTATTTGAAAATTCTTTTTCAGACAGGTTTCTAGAGCTTGCAAGGGTTTTTGTGTCAACAAATGGAACTGATTTTATTGGATTTGATACTTTTTCAAATACTTTAAACCCTGTCTCAACATATGGAACAGTTAATCCTGAAGATATAAAAAATTTTGCTGGAAAATACAGGCGGGGTTATGGAACCTGCTTTGATCTTGATGAGTTAAGAGAAAACCAGATGGTGGTTTCTGGAAAAGTTGATTTGAACGAAATTAATTTTATAAAAATTAAAGATGTAATTGGCAGCGGAGAAGAAACTGATTCTAGGGGAAATCCGATATTTGATCCATACCCCACCTTTGGAAGCGGAGGTTTTGACCTTGACGGGGCATGCTCCCTTGACGGGCTTTTAATAAGTCAGGATGAAGAAGATTCTGATGAAGATGGTATTGAATATTCTGGTGAAGGGTTTGGAAATGAAGGCGGGTGTTTTATTACAATAATTTTTTAAATTGGAATTTTAAAAATTATAAAAACTTGTTATCATAAAAACTCTTGATCTGGTTTGGCCGCTTGTGCGGCAGCTTTATTCTAAAGCTTATACTCTTTAAGAGCTTATTTTTTTTGCAAAAAATGCAGGTGTTGTTCAGCAGCAGATTAATATGTATTTAGAAGCCGAAAAAAACGGTCTTTTTTGTCCATTGGCAAGTCAGATAAAAATTTTAAATTCCAAGTACTTAATGCATGCCTGAACTTAAGTTTTTTATATTCCTTGACGTGAAGAAGAAGTCATTGTTTTCGGTTAGTTACAATTTCAAATATCTGAAATTAATTTTATGGTGCATTGAAATTTATGGTGCGAGGCACAAGAAAACAGGATACAATCCCGCATTAGAAAGAGTTTATGCTGAATTTTAATTTCAGTTCAGCACTATGGTGAAAAAATGGGGTTTTTTAATTGAATTATAAAAATTAAAATAATGAAAAAAACATTGGGATCAATTACAAATAAAATTAAAAAATTATTCTCAAAAAGGCTTATTGCTGACTATAGAATGGCCCCCTTTTTTGATGTTTCGCTAGACCTTCTTTGTATTGCAGATTTTGACGGAAAAATACTCAAAGTCAATAAAGCATTTGAAAATACACTTAAATTCAATGAAAAGGATTTTGTTAATTCCAATTTTTTGAACTTTGTCCATGAAGAAGATAAAATTAAAACCCTTGAAGGAATTGAAATTCTTAAAAAAGAGGGGCAGATACTTAATTTTGTAAACAGATGTATTACAAAAGACGGGAATTATAAATATATTGAATGGAAATCAAGAATTTATAATGATTTTATTTATTCAGCAGGAAGCGATATATCAAAAAGAATTGCTGCTCTTGAAAAGTTAAAGCAGAGCGAAAATACATACAGGCAGATTTTTGAAAATTCTCCTCTTGGAATTCTTCATTATAATAATGATGGAATCATAACAAAAATTAATGATAATTTTGCTCAAATTATTGGAAGCTCCAAAGAAGTTCTTACAGGTCTTGATATGTTTTCCTTAAAAGATGAAAGAATAAAAAAGGCTGTAAAAGATTCCCTTGATAAAAATCTTATTTCAAGACTTGAAATTGTATACAAAGCACAGACTTCCGGTAAAGTTTTTCCGGTAAGAATAGTTTTTGCACCTGTTTTTACAAATCAAAGGGAGCTTCTTGGGGGAGTTGGAATAATTGAGGATATATCAAGCAGGATTGAGGCTGAAAAAAAAATAAAAGAAAATTTAGAAAAATATCTCTGCCTTTTTGAGCATGCTGCAGACGGCATTTTAATAGGCAATAGAAACGGTATAATCATTGATGCAAATTCAAGCATTTGTAAAATGAGCGGATATTCAAGGGAAGAAATTATCGGTAAAAATATCAGTTTTTTATTTCCAAAAGAAGTTATTGAAAAATCTCCATTAGATTATAATTCAGTTTTGAGCGGAAAAACTGTTTTGGCTCAGCGTGATCTTCAAAAAAAAGACGGTTCTTTTATTTTTATAGAAATGAATACAAGCCAGGTTAATGAAAACACTCTTCAGACTTATATCAGGGATGTTACAGAACAATATTTACTAAAGGAAAGGCTGAGACATTCAGAAAAAATGGAGGCCATAGGCCAGCTGACCGGAGGCATTGCACATGATTACAACAATATGCTTTCAGGAATTTTTGGAGGCATAGAACTTTTGGAAAAAACATCAAATCCAAAAGAAGCTTCAAAATACATTGAAATTATAAAAAAATCAGCAAAAAGAACTGCTGAACTTAATGAAAAACTTTTATCTTTTGCAAGAAAAACAGAGCTTGTTTTTTTACCTGTAAATATTAATGAAGCAATTGAAAATACCATAGATATTTTAAAATATACTTTGGATAAAAAAATAAGCATAATTTTTGAAAAAAACAAAAAAGATATTTTTGTAAACGGAAACCTTTCCCAGCTTCAAAATGTGTTTATGAATTTAGGTATTAATTCAGGTTTTGCTATGAAAAACGGAGGCAGGCTTTGTTTTGAAACAAGTGTTATGTATTTGGATTCTAATTATTTGAAAATGGTTGGAAATAATTTGAATGAAGGAAATTATGTTCTTGTAAGTGTTTCAGATGAAGGCGAAGGCATTCCAGTCAAATATCAGTCTAAAGTGTTTGAACCTTTTTTTACCACAAAAAATGAAAAACAGGGATCAGGTTTAGGCCTTGCCTCAGCATACGGAATAATAAGCGAACACAATGGACTGATAAATTTTTACAGTGAAGAAAATAGAGGAACTGTATTTCATATTTATCTTCCACTTATCGAATCCTTGGAATTTTTTGATGAAAATAAAATTGAACAGATTTCAAATCTCAATGGAAGCGGAACTATTCTTATTGTAGATGATGAAGAAATTGTCAGGACAACTGTAAGTGCCATGCTTTCTGAAATAGGCTACAATGTTTTAGAGGCTGAAAACGGTAAAGCCGGATATGAAATATATAAAGAAAAACACGAGTTAATTGATGTTGTAATTCTTGATATGATAATGCCTGAAATGAATGGAAAAGAATGTTTTTATGCAATAAGGCTTTTTAATCCCTTTGCAAAAATTGTTTTATGTTCAGGATTTTCAGAGGAAGAAGATTTTATTGAATTAAAAGAGGGTAAAGTTAACGATTTTATAAGAAAGCCTTTTTATATTTCTGAACTTGCCGGCATTTTGAGCAGGCTGATTAAAAATGATTAAAAATTAATCTGCTGTGTTTAAAAATTTGTTAAGCATGTTTTTTAAAACAATTTTTTCTTCATCTGAATAATGTTTCAATAATTCTTCATTTGCTTTTTCTCTTTCAAGAAGTATTTCTTCTTTAAGTTCCTCAACTTTTTTCCCTGGAAATATTCTTGAAACCCTTTTGTCGTTTGGATCATTTTTTCTTATTATCCATCCATGTTCTTCCATTCTTTCAAGAACTCCGGAAACAGTTGCATTATCCGATACAAGCCTTTTGCTTATTTCACCGGGAGTTAAGCCTTCATGCTCGACAACAACTTCAAGAATCAGATGCTGAACAGCAGTAAGTCCATATGGCTGAAGCTTTTTTTTTAAAAAACTCTGTGATTTCTGATTTGCCTTTGCTAAAAGAAAAGCAATGCAGTCTGTATATTTCATTTTTATTCCTTTTTTTGATGACACTGAAAATATCCCCGGATACCTGCTGTGTCAAGTTAAAATAGTTTTTTTAATTCTATTTGATTTTAAATTTAAATAATTCTGGTTTTCATTCACTTACTGGTTTATAAATATGCCTCTATTGATGTTTAGATTTGTTTTTATGAGCAGTTTTACAAAAACAGTTTGTTATCAATAAAGGCAGTTTTAGTTCAGTCACGATATGGTTCCTGGCCAGTCACCAAGTAATTTAAGGGAAGTTCTATGATGGGAAAATATTTGATTTTAATTTGTTTTTATCTTTTTTCGGCATCTTTTTGTTTTGCACAGGATCTGAAAGACTTTGAAAAAACATTTGAATATAATTTTTCACTCATTGAAAAAGAAACAGATGATGTGAAAAAAAAAGAGTTAGCGGAAAAAATTGAACAAAATCTTTTAAAATATAATGATTTCAATGATTTTACAGATAAAAACTTTGACAAGATAATAGAATATAAATTCTGGAAAAAAGTTTTGATTTTTTCTCCAAGGGAATTTGTCAAAAAAGTTTCTGAAAATGATAATTTTAATAAAGACATTCAAAATTTTGCATTACTTTTGCTGAGCGAGAATATGGAAGTTCTTGATGAAATTTATCATTATTTTGAAGTTAAAAATGATGAAGAAAATAAAAGTTATGCAAAAAAGCAGGCAATGTACACACTTTTCAATAAATCTGAAAACTACATTCAGTTTAAGGAGAATCTTCTATACTTCAAGTGGATAGACGGACTTGATGCCTTTAATGAATTTTTTCCAAATCATGGGTTTGTCCTTAAAATGAAGGATGAAATAAAAAAAGAAAAGGAGCTTAAAGAGCTAAAGGCCAGGGAAGCACTTGAAGCAGAAAAAAAGAAACAGGCTTATTATTATCTTGGTATTGGTCTTGTAGTCATTGTTCTTTTTTTTATGCTGTTAAGGCTAATCAGGAAATTATTTGGGAAGAGAGAAGAAAAAAATCTTGATAAAAATTTAAGCTTTGAAGAAATTTTATCCAATGCCCCTGTAATGGAGCTGTTTAAGGAAACAGAAGAAAAAATAAAAAAGACAATAGAAAATACTCCTGAATTAAAAGATGCCCTTATGCCCTTTGCAAATGACTATGAAATCAGCTTTGAGGATACGGTGCTAATAAGTGAGTATATTCAAAGTAAAAGCATGGTAACTGTTTCTGGTATTGAAAAACTTAAGGAACTTTGTGCGGACTGCAAAAAAGGAATAGTCTATTCAAAAAAGGAGAATGGTTTTCTGGTTTTGTGCAGAAAAGATGTTTACTGATTATTTGTGACTGAAAAAAACTTTTACCATTAAAAATAAAAGGTTCCAATTTGTTTTATATGGAACCTTTTATTTTTTTAATTATACTGAACTAAGACAGCTTTTTTTGTCCATTCTAAAGTCAGATTCAAAATTAAATCCTCAAAATACTAATGTATCATAAAGGTTAAATTTTTCATCTTCCTTGAACTGAATAAAGAATTCTCGTTTTCGGGCAATCACTATACTTAAAGAAACAAGTTATTTTTTATCTTCAGCCCTTAATTCTTTTTCCGAAAATATCAGCCTTTTAAAATAATATTCCTGAACAGAAAAAATAAAGTTTTTATAATTATTATCAAACTTTATTTTAGAGTCTTCTCCTTTTGTCTCTGTTTCAATTGAGATAAGCCTTTTTTGTCTGTCATGAACATAAATATTGATTTTCTCATTGTTTTCAAGAATATATTCTATTTTAAATTCTACCGTATCCTTATTTTTTTCCTTTTCAATATCATAAAAATCAAGATTTTCAGGAAAGTTTAAAAATTCATCAATTTTTTCCAGGTCAGGATTCTTTATATTTTCAGGGAAAATAACCTGAGAATTTTTAACCTCAAGAATTTTTTTTGAATCGGCACCATAAACAGCCGCACCTGCTATTTTTTCGTCTTTAATTTCAATGAGGTTGTTTAAGACCCAGTTTTTTGCTTCGCTGTCAATATAAACACTTTTTTTGGAAAGGTAGATTTTATCTGTTTCAGGAATAAACAAATAGGTTCCTCCTTTTTCCCGCTGCTTTCCAAATAAAATTTTAAAAACTATGTTTTTGTTTTCATCTTTTAAATTTATTGCTGCTGCAGTATTTTCAACTGCATTTTCATCAGGACTTACAAGATGAAAATCATTTAGAAGATTTCTGCTTTTGTCATATGTATGGATAATATCCTGAGATTCAAGGTTATTTATTAACGAAGAAATCTTTTCAAAATCAGCATTAAAACTGAACTTGTTTTTCACTTTCCATTTGTTTTTTTCAAGTGCAAGAATTACTTTTTTATCCTTGGAAATAATTTCTATTTCCTTTGTGTCTGACAGGATTTTATGGGATGGAAAAATTAAATCCCCGCTTTTATTTTTTGCTGAATCCATTGATTTAAGGAAAACTGCCAAAAGAAGAATTCCAAAAACAGCTAAAAGTATAATAAATTTTTTGTTCATCTGGTTAATTCCTCCAGCTACATATTTTTTCTTTTTCTTCTGATTCCTGTAAAAATTCCAACTAAAGCAATAATTGCCGGAATAAGAAAAATATTGATCATTTTAATTTTTACTCCAAGGCTTTCAATATCAGCTCTTAACTGCCTTCTTACTTTTTTAAGCTCTGCATCTATCTGCCTTTTTTCCTCACGGAATTTTTTAATTTCCTTTTCCTGCTCACTGCTTAGAACAAGGTTTTGTCCTTCAATTCTAGATGATTCAAGAGCTTCAAGTTTTGCCTTTGTCTGCTCAGCCTTTTGGGCAAGCATGTTTTCTTTTTCAAGCCATTTTTCCTTGGCCTTATCTTCAAGTTCCTTAACTTTTGTAAAAGGTCTAAGTGTTGATTGACGGGAACGGATTTCAATTAATTCGGGGTCTCCGCACATAATTTCAACGCAGTTCTGAAAAAGATTCAAATTGTCATTAAACATATTTGCCATTTCAAATCCAAGAAAGTTTTGCTTCTGCATATAAAACTGGTCAAACAAAAAATCTGTATCAGCAATAAAAATAAGGGTTCCTTTGTTTTCACTTTCCTTTGAAAATTTTCCTGTAACTTTTACGGCAAGGGTGTAGTTTTTGTCATCTGGGGAAAAATTGTTTTTTAATGCATCCATCCCCTGAAACTGAAGCATTGAAGGGTCAGAAAGTACTGCTTTTTTTGAAGACCATGCAAGCTTTTCATATGACAAACCATCTTTTTTTTCAATCTCAATTCCCCCTGCAATGGGAAAAAGAAGGCTCTCAAGATTTGCTGATATTATGTTTTCCTGGTTCATTGCATCACTATAAATTGAAAGCCAGCCCGGATTTAATTCCGGTCTGTTGTTTCTTCCAAGTATTTTTGTTGCTGCATTAATATCTGCAACTGCATTTGTTTCATTAAAATTTATTCCCCATTTTTCAAAATCTTCTTTAAGTGGATTTGAATACGGAGCCATTCTGCTTTCAGGATCAAGAAGTGAAAGGGGATCACATAAAATTATTGCTCTTTTCCCGCTTTCAAGAAACTTAATGGTTTCATCAATTATTGCCTGATTTTGTTTTTTTGGCTGGAAAAGAATTAGAAGATCGATATTTTCCGGGATTGATTCTCCCTCAATCTGCTCAATTTCATATTCCTTTTCAAGAACCTCTGTAAAATACCATTTGGGACTTTGCTGTCCCTGAAAATTTGGTCCGCCAAAAATATCAATGGAAGAAAAAATACCTATTTTTTTCTTTTTTTCAGATTGAAGTCTTGAAACTATTGAACTTAGTTCATATTCAAGTTTGCCCTCGCTGTCAGGATCGAAAAAAGGAATTATTTCTTCCCTGGAACCGCTTATTGCAGCAAGCCCCATATAAAGATTTTCTCCTCCAGGCAGTTCTATGCCCTTCAGGCCAAAGGCTCTTGCATTGTCTTCTTCTTCGGAATCAGTTTCAGGTGCAATTGTTTCAAGTATAATTTTACCGTGTGAATTTTTTGAATACTCATTTAAAAGATCTTCAATCCTTTTGGCATAGGCCTTGAATTCACCTGGAATATCTGAATTTGAAGAAGCATTGTTAAAATATTTAAAGGTTATTTTTTCTTTTGTTTTGGAAATTATTTTATTGGTGGCATCTGAAAGGGAGTAGATATTGTTTTGTGTTGCATCAAGCCTTAAAGGAAGATCGCTTATAAGAATATTTATAAGTACAAGAACTGCTGCAAAAATAAAAATCACAAAAAGATTTTTGAGCAGTCCGTTATTTTTTAAATTCATTTTAAACCTCCGAAAGATCATTTATTTTGAATTTGAATTAATTGCAGAAGTATTTAAAAAAAGCATGAAAATAATAATTGAGAGAAAATATATAATATCCCTTAAATCAATGATTCCTTTTGTCAGTGATTTAAAATGGGTTAAAATGCTCATTTCAGATATGAAATTAACAATTATTTTTGGAAAAATTCCAGAGGCTGCCTGAATTACAGGGCTGTGTCCTGCTAAAATTAAAAAAAGTGACAAAGACGCGGCACTGAGAAATGCAATTACCTGGCTTTTTGTTATTGAGGATGAAAAGCATCCAATGGAAATAAGAGCCCCTGCCATTAGAAAACTTCCAATGTATCCTGAAATTATTGCTCCTGTGTCAGGACTTCCAAGGTAATATACTGTTATTACAACAGGAAAAGTCAGAACAATTCCAGATGAAATAAAAATCCATGCTGCAAGAAATTTTGCTGTTGTAATTTCCGCGGGTGTAACAGGGAAAGTCATTAAAAGTTCAATGGTTCCTGTTCGTTTTTCATCGGAAAAAAGCCTCATTGTTACTGCTGGTGCAAGAAAAAGAAAAATCCATGGATGCCAGGTGAAAAAAAGAGAAAGTTCTGCCTGACCCGACTCGTAAAATCCTCCCACATAAAAGGTGAAAAATCCCTGAAGTATAAGAAACACCACCAAAACCACATAGGCTGTGGGGGAATGGAAATAACTTAAAAGCTCTCTTTTCAATATGGCTTTGACTGAGTTTAAACTGCGGCTCATTTTTATCTGCTCCTTAATTTTAGCATATATCAATTACTGGTAAGAATTCTGAATACTTTTGTAAGGTCTCCCTTATCCCTTGATATGGATTTAAGCTTAAGACTGCTGTTTGAAAAGATTTTTTCAAGCTCAAGAATGATTTCAGAAGTTGAAAAAGAACTGGTTTTGCTGAAAAAAATTTTAATCCAGGAATTGTCGTTTTTTTCGCTGTTCTTTTTTATTTCTATTTTATCAATGATTTGAATTTTGTTTAAAGAACTTTTAAAATGATTAATATCTTTGATAAAATCCGTTTCAATGTCATAACTTCCAAAATCAGGGTCTTTTTCAAGAAGACCTCTTGGAGTGTCGTCTGCAATTATTTCTCCGTTTGAAATAATGATTGCTCTGTTGCATATTGCAGCGGCCTCATCAAGAATATGGGTTGAAAGTATAATTGCCTTTTCACGGCTCATGGATTTTATCATTTCCCTGACTTCCTGTTTCTGGTTGGGATCAAGTCCGTCTGTAGGTTCGTCCAGTATAAGGTATTTGGGGTCGTGAATAATGCTTTGAGCAAAGGAAACCCTTTGTCTGTATCCCTTGGACAGGGTGTTAATCTGCTGGTGTTTTGCCTGACTCAGAAAGCATTTTTCTATTGCCTTTTCTGTCATGGATATTTTTTTTCTGCCTGAAAAACCTCTTATTTCACAGCAGAAATTTAGAAATTCAGTAACAGTCATTTCAGAGTAAAGAGGTGATATTTCTGAAAGGTAGCCTATTTGTGATTTTACTTCTATGGGATTTTCAGTTACAGATTTACTGTCTATAAAGGCATCTCCGGAATCTGGAGCAATATAGCCTGTGAGCATTCTCATTGTTGTTGATTTACCTGCTCCGTTTGGACCTAAAAAACCCAGAATGTCTCCAGTTTCTACATTGAATGAGACATTTCTGACTGCTTTTGTCTGTCCGAAAGATTTGGTAAGTTCTTTTGCTTCAATCATAAAAAACTCCCTGGTAGTGTCAAAGTGGTTGGAAAGATTAAATTCTTGCACTATAAATGGAAATTGCTTAAAAAAGCTGTGGGGTTAAATTTGTGAAAACAATAATGTCCATTATAAAATTTGTCAAGAACCATGATTCCCATACAGGAGAGGCCTTTGAACAAGAATAAAAGACCAGGTATAATTGAAATCGCAGGAATCAAACTCTGGGATTTTTTTGCATCATTAAAACTGACAATTTATTTGTTTTCTTTTATTGCATTAGCGTCTGTAGCAGGTACTTTTCTGCCTGACCGTATTGGTATGATAAAGTTTGTCCAGGATAAGCCTCTATGGATTTTTAAATTTTTTCAGCTGTTTGAACTTTTTGATATCTATTATTCATGGTGGTTTGTCCTGCTTATAATAATTCTTGGAGTAAATCTTTTATGCTGTTCATTTGAAAGACTCCCAAGGGTTTTTAAAATTGTTTTGAAAAAGCCTTTGCCGCCTTCTGTTTCCAAAATAGAATCCCTGGAACATAAAAGGGAATTTTTATCCGATGGGAATATGGATAATTTAACCGTGCTTGCAAAAAAATTTTTCAAATCAAAAAGAATGAAAATGTATTCTTTCAAGACTGGAGAAACCTTTTCCTGTACAGCTGAAAAAGGTCGTTTCACAAGACTTGGAGTTTATGTTGCTCATTTTGGGTTTCTCCTTTTGATTGCAGGAGGAGTTGCAGGGACTGTTGCAGGTTTTTCAGGAGTTATAGACATCCCTGAAAAGGAAACAGGAAGTATTGTAACTCTTTTTAAAAACAGGGGTAAAATTGACCTGGGGTTTGATGTGACTTGCAGCAGATTTGAAATTATAAGGTATGAAAACAGCCACACTCCCAAGTCATATCAGTCAGAAATAATTTTTAATAAAGGAAGACAGGCCGAAAAAAAAGGGCTTGTAAAGGTAAACAGTCCTTTAAAATATAATGGAATTAAATTCATCCAGTCTGGATATGGAAGAGTTCTTGAGGGAAAGGTGAAAATTTCTGCCTATGACCTGATGACTGATGAAAAAAAGGGAGAGTATTTAATGGATCAGGGTGATAAAGTAGTTCTTCCAGATGGGAAAACTGAATTTACTCTTTTTTCATTCAGGCCCAATTTTCAGATTTCAGGCATGAATCTTGGAGAAACCTTTATTGGGTTTGTTTTATCTGAGGGCAAAGAAATACCTGTTGCTCTTCCTGTTTCAACCCCAGGTTTTGATAAACATAGAAAAGGGGACTTCTATCTTGTTCCAGATGATTTTGAAACCAGATATTACACATCACTTCAGGTAAATAAAGACCCAGGGGTCTATATTGTTTATTCTGGTTTTTTATTTCTTTCCCTTGGGATTTTTGTAAGTTTTTTCATGAGACACAGTTCCTTTTATCTGATTTTTGAAAATTCAGGAAGTAACAGTACCAAGGTTTTTTGTGCAGCCAGTTCAAATAAAAATAAAACTTTAAATGAAGAAATTGTGTCTGATTTTTACAACTATCTTTTAAATAACGATTGAGCGAAAACTTTAATTTTCTGCTCAGCAGCAAAATAATTAAAAGTAAAACAATAAGTCCCAATGAAACGGAGTTAATTTAATGGAAAATACTTTAATACTTTCTGTTGCAACATTTATTTACGGATTTTCAGCACTGTGCTTTGTTATTGAGTCTGTTTTCAATAAAAAAAAATTTGGCAGCTTAGGGTTTTTTCTTCTGGTAGCAGGACTTTCAACAAATTTTGCAGGTTTTCTGTTCAGGTGGATTGAATCCTATCAAATGGGCATAGGAAGAATACCTCTGTCAAACCTTTATGAGTCTCTTGTGTTTTTTTCAATTTCAGGAGCACTGATTTACTCTGTTATTTACAAAAAATTTGATAACCCTGTTATTGGTGCAATAACTACGACTATAGTTTTTCTTGCAATGGCATATGCAGGGCTTTCTCCATCAGCAGATTCCGCAATTACACCTCTTATCCCTGCTCTGAGAAGCAACTGGCTTACAGTTCATGTCATTACCTGTTTTTTTGGTTATGCAGGATTTGCAGTTTCTTTTGCAGCAAGTATTCTAATAATTTTTACAAGAGATGACAATAAATGGAAAAATCTTGATGAATTAAACTACAAAATGATAATTTTCGGATTTTTGTTTTTATCTCTTGGCATCATAACAGGAGCAGTTTGGGCTGACAGTGCCTGGGGCAGATACTGGTCGTGGGATCCAAAGGAAACATGGTCGCTTATAACCTGGTTTGTCTACGCTATTGTATTGCACGCAAGATATATGAAAAATTTCACAAGAAAAACCATAGCCTGGCTTTCGATTGTAGGCTTTATTGCAGTATTGTTTACATATTTCGGCGTGAACTTCGTACTTGCAGGGCTTCACAGCTATGCATAAAATTTAAGGATTTAAATTTAATGGATAAAATCAAAATAAAGGGTAAAAAAAGGCTTGTTGGAGAAGTGCAGATAAGCGGTGCCAAAAATGCAGCTCTTCCGATTCTTGCATCAGCTCTTCTATGTGATGGGAAATCTGTATTTCATAATGTCCCAGACCTTGTTGATGTCAGAAGCATTCTTATGCTCTCAGAAGAACTTGGAGCAAAAACCGAAATGAAAGACGGAGTGGTTGCAATTGATTCTTCAGGGCTTAACAACCATCTTGCACCATATGAAATTGTCAGAAAAATGAGAGCTTCAATTCTTGTTCTTGGTCCACTTGTGGCAAGGCTTGGAAAGGCCTGCGTTTCCCTGCCTGGCGGATGTGCAATTGGGGCAAGGCCGGTAAATCTTCATATAGAAGGCCTTGAAAAACTTGGAGCAGAAGTTCATATTTCCCATGGATACATCAATGCTTGTGCCAAAAGGCTTAAAGGAAATGAAATAAATTTTGATACAGTTACAGTTACTGGAACAGAAAACCTGATGATGGCAGCAGCCCTTGCACAAGGCGAAACAATTTTGAGAAATGCTGCAATGGAGCCTGAAATTACTGCACTTGCTGAAGTATTGAATCTTATGGGAGCAGATATCAGCGGAGCAGGTACTTCAGAAATTGTTGTAAATGGAGTTGATAAACTAAATCCGGTTGAAACAGAAATTATACCTGACAGAATTGAAACAGGAACTTTCATGATTGCATCTGCTGTAACAGGCGGTGATGTTTTAATAAAAAAATGCAGACCAGATCATCTTGGGGAAGTGATTTCAAAGGTAAGGGATACTGGAACTTTTGTTGAGACGGGAAAGGACTGGATAAGGGTAAAAGGTGTTGACGAAATCAAAAGCATAGATATTAAGACATCTCCATACCCTGGATTTCCAACTGACATGCAGGCTCAGTTCATTACTCTCATGTCAATTGCAAAGGGAGTCTCAACCATAAAGGAAACAATTTTTGAAAACAGGTTCATTCATGTCAATGAACTTCAGAGAATGGGGGCAGATATTTATCTCCCCTCGTCAAATACCGCTGTTGTAAGGGGAGTAAAAGAGCTTGCAGGCGCTCCTGTAATGGCTTCTGATTTACGAGCAAGTGCCTGTCTTGTTCTTGCAGGCCTTGCTGCTGAAAATACTACTATTGTAAACAGGGTCTATCATCTTGACAGGGGATATGAAAGAATGGAAGATAAATTAAAATCCCTTGGAGCCCACATAGAACGAATTAAATAGTTGCTGAACTAAAACAGTCTTTTTTGTCCATTTATAGGTCAGATTTAAAATTTAATCCTCAAAATACTCAATGTATAAATGCCGTTAAATTTTTTAATCTTCCTTTAACTGGACAAAAACTTCCTGTTTTTGGGCAATTACTAAATAATCAGGCCAGGATATGTATCAAATGGTTAAAAGACCGTTCGTATGGATTTTTATTTTTTTCTCTATTGGAATTTTTTCCGGAGAAAAAATAAATTTTCCATTTGGTTATACCATGACTGCTGCCTTGATCTTTTTTATTCTTCTTGCTTTTTACTCCTTAAAAAATAAAAAAACATTTTTTATCCCGCTTATGTTTTTTTATTTTACTGGAATTTTGTTCATAAATCCCCATTCAAAGTCTTCTTTTGATTTAAACACAAAAAAATTTGAAATCTATAATGAAAAAAAAAGAGAGATTAGGGCAGTAATTACAGATTTTCCAGCTGTTTCATTTTCAAAACTTAAAGCAAAACTAAAGATTATTTCCATTGATGAAAATGATCTTGAATCAAAAAACCTGAATTTTACCCTCAGCATTTATGATTGCGAAAATAATTACAAGCCAGGAGATATTATTTTATTCAAGGCACAGATAAATCCTTATCAGAATTTTAGAAATCCGGGAGGCTTTGATTATGAATCTTATATGAGACTCAAAAATTTTTATGGGCACATGTGGGTTTCCAGCAGAGATGTAAAGCTTTTAGGGAGGAAAAAAAATTTTGATTTTTTTGTCTTTGATATCAGATCAAAAATATCACAGATCATAGATAAAAATATTAAAAATAAAAATAATGCTGCATTTTTAAAATCCATTACCTGCGGACTGAGACATGAACTTGATCAGGATTTTAAAGATATGGCATCAAAGGCAGGCGCTTCACATTTTATGGCAATTTCAGGTCTTCATATAGGAATGGTTTTTTCTTTTGTTTATATTGTTTCAAGATTTATAGTTTCAAGGTTTTCTTTTTTTTTATGGAGGGCCCAGGTAAAAAATACTGCTCTTGTGCTGGGACTTTTTGGAGCTTTTTTTTATGCCCTTGTTTCAGGTTTAATGCCTTCAGCACAAAGAGCTTTTATTCTGGCTTTACTTGGAGGAGCAGGCTTTTTTTTTAATAAAAAGGCCGATCCTTTAAATCTGCTTTTTTGCTGCGGTTTTATTATTTTAGTTTTAAATCCATGCTTTTTATTTAATATTGGATTTATTTTGTCTTTTGAAGCCGTTTTTTCAATTATCTGCGGTTTTATGGCTTTTCCTGAAAACATGAGTAAAGAAAATACCTTTTTTGCTAGGTTTTACAAGTGGCTTAAAATTCTTTTTAAAACAAGTATTTTTGCTGTGTCAGGAACATTTCCAACGGCTTTGTATTATTTTAATATTCTGCCTTTAACAGGAATCCTTTCAAGTGTTTTTCTAATTCCTTTTTTTTCCTTTATTCTTTTGCCGTTTTCATTTTCAGGAATAATATTTTCTTTTCTTTCAGATTCTATTTCATCTTTTTTCTTTTCAGGAGCATCTTATTCATCAGATATTTTTATTAAAATTATTAAAATTGTTTCTGATTTTAAAATTTCTTATGTAAATGCAGGTGTTTCTGTTTTTGAATTGTATTTAATATATTTTATTTTGATTGTAATTTTCTGGAGATTTTATCTTTATTTATTTAGTCAAAGGCCTGATTTAAGGTTTAAACTCATTGCATTTCTTTCAGCCTTAATTTTTTTGGGAAATTTAATTTATGTGGGTGAGAAGAGATTTTTTAATAAACATGGAAAAATTATTTTTTTTGATACAGGAAAAGGAAACAGCGCATTAATTATTTTTCCTGGAGGTAAAACAGCTCTTATTGATTCAGGAGGTTTTCCTGGTTCTGATTTTGATACAGGAAGATACATAATTGCTCCCTATCTTTTAAAAAATAAAATTAAAACCATAGATTTTTGTATTTCAACCCATGGTGACTATGATCATTATGGTGGTTTTTTTTATATTCTTGATAACTTTAATGTGAAAAATTTCATTTTTAATAACAGTATAAAAACTTCAGGCAGTTATAGGAAACTTATGATTGAGGCGAAAAAAAGAAATATTTTTAGTTTAAGGGAAAAAGTGGTTTTTAAGGGAGGAATAATAGACTTTTATCAGTCAAATGATATCTTTGATAATGAAAATGACAATTCAATGCTTGTAAGCGTATTTATGGAAAATTTAAAAATTTTATTTACAGGAGATTTGTATAAAAAGAGTCAGGAGTATTATAAAAAAAGTGAATTTATTAAAAATTCAGATATTTTTATGGTACCTCATCATGGAAGTATTCATTCGGTGCACAAAGAATTTATACTTAATTCCAATCCAATGGTTGCTGTAATTTCAGGAAGTTTTAGGAATTTTGAGAAAACTCAGGAAAAAGTAAAGAAAATTTATGAAGATTTAGGTATAAACGTGTACAATATTAATGAAAATGGAGCTTTTGTTTTTTGTACTGATAAAAGTAATTCTGAAATATTAAATTTTACAGGTTTAAAATATGAAAGGAGATAAAGCTTATGGGAGCCGGAGGAACAAACGGAGGCACAGGTCGATTTTTGATTGGGCTCATAATGATGATTGCAGGAGGATATCTTTTTCTTGATGCTGTTAAAGTAAGCCACGGATTTGGTATGGGTTACAGGCTATATTCATTTGGTGGATTTCACCTGACAGGGGGGATGGTACTTGTACCCTTTATATTTGGGATTGGGATTATTTTTTATAACTCTAAAAATCTGCTTGGATGGCTTTTGTCAGTCTCATCTCTTGTAATGCTTGCATTTGGTATTATTTCAAGTCTTAAATTCAGTCTTCGTTCCATGAGTTCATTTGAACTTTTAACAATTATTGTGCTTGTTGTGGGCGGGCTTGGTCTTTTTTTAAGCTCACTTAGAAACTTGAGTGCAGCAGATGATCCTCAGTAAAATTTTAACTGACCACTTTTAAATTGTGGTCAGTTATTTACTGCTCAGTTTAAATAAAACGGATGTTGCATTCTTTCTGGACTTTATTATGGGGTAGGCGGTAAGGAGATAAAAAAACTATTTCCTGAAACCGGCTCAGAAAAATCCAGCATCCGTTCTTGGAGGAAACTTGACTTCTTTCTGATTTCAAGCTGTAAATTTTTCATCTACCGTAACTGAACAAGCCAAACACTATTTAATCAGAAATGGCCTCTTCAATTGTTTTCAGTGCATTGTCAAATTCTTCCCTTGAAATTCTATAATGATTTAACCTTGATAAAAATTTTTTTGAATTTCCATATCCGATTCTAAGTATTCTGCCAAGTCTGTTTCTTTTCAGTGCTGATCCTTTAAAACCTGAAAGCCTGTTATTTATAAGGTCTTCCATTGAAAATTCATTTTCTGTTTTTTCATAAATTTGGGTTTTAGCCTTTAAAAGAGCATCTATAATTGTTTCTGTATCTGCATTTTCAACACCAATATTTCCTTTTCTGGTTGCTTCATCCTGAGTCAGATATGCATTTTTGCAGCCTGATACAATTTTATTCAGTCTTTCCCTGATTTTTTCTCCAGCCCAGTCTGGATCAGTGAAAATTATAACTCCGTTTTTTTCATGTGCCCATTTAATCTGTTCAATTATCGAAGGCGTAATGCCAAACCCTCCGGTGGTAATTATTTCGGCATGAACAGCTTTTTTAACAGCTGTTTCATCATCTTTTCCTTCAACTACTATTGTTTCATGTATTATCAATTATTATCTCCAAATATAATTTATCAAAAGTCTAATTTTTCGACTTATAGCATAATGCAAAAAAAATTAAAAAAAGAAGAATTATTTGGATTGAATTTTTTGTATTTTTTTTAGGAAAGGAAAATTGTGGGTGCCTGCATAAAAACCCTGCTGTCTGATTAAAAGACAGAAGGGTTTTTTATTGTTTTACGAAACTTTAATTTCTGTTGAGCTTTCCCATAGTCCGTGAATATTGCAGTATGAAGCTGCAATTAATGTTCCTGAAGACTTGAGTTTAATTTTTGTTGCAGCAAAAGGATCGCTGTAACATGGACCTTCATTTGCTCCCTTTACAGATTCGCCGTGGCAGTTAAAATCAAATGATGCGATTTCGTAAATAAACTTTTCAGCTTCCGGTTTAAAGTAAAGTTTTATCCATCTTATATGGTGTTCTGTTGTGTTGGGGTGTGCAATTTCATCGCCAATTGATACTGTTACTTCAAGAGGAGAGTCAGCAGTTGTTTCGGTTTTGCACTTAATAACTGGTACATGCTTTTCATTTTTCCAATCACCTGATTGAAAGAATTCTCCTAATTTCGACATTTTAACACCTCCATTTTTGATTTATTGTTTTTATAAAACTGATGTAAAAAAATAAAACTTAAGGTCTGTCAGATTCTAAAATAATATCTTGATTAAAAATTATTAGTACAATGGTAAAAAAACTAACACATAAAAATTAATTTTCAAGTTTTGAATTTAAAGTATAAGCACTGAAATTTTATGCGATTGTCTTTAAAATGAATTAAAGATCAGATTTTGAAGAAAGAAATGTAAAGGTTAAAAAACAGAAATGCTATATTGCAGTAACAGTTCAGTTCAATTTAGAACGGCTGCTGTATTTTTCTCAGTTTTCAGCTGAATATTACTATTGGTATTAAATTATGAAAGGGCGGCAGAACCGCCCTTATTGGTTTTAATGTGATTTGGCTGCAGGTGCTTCTGTTGTTTCATGAATTTCTGCAGCAGGTTTTTCAGCTTTTACTTCAGCTTCTTGTTTTTCGCCTTCAAGAACATTTAAAAGTTCAGTTTTGTAGCTTGCAGAGACATTGCCAAGTGTACTGATCTGTTCTCTAACAAGTTTTTTGTCACTTAGAGATGGTGCAAATGCCAGAGCTTTTTCGAGATTTTTCTCAATTTCTTCTATATCTGGAGTTCCCTTTGTTTTAGCAAGCTCTTTTACTTTGTCCATATAAAAACTGTAAATAAGAGAATATACTTCTTTTTTCTCATAGCTTTCATTTTTAATATCAGAAGGAGCATATATTTCAGGAAGTGTCATAAGATGGAACTTGCCTTTTGGGGCAAATTTACCCTGGAATACCATAAGACCGTCCTTTGAATTTGACAGATAAAAGTTTCCTGTGTTTGAAATACTTGCTGCAACAAGAATTATTACAAGGAAACCAAATCCTGCTATAAGACCAAGAATGCCTTTATTCATGAGTCCTCCGTTATCGTTTGTTTCTTTTACTTTTGGATTTTTGATTTTGCTGAAATCAGGCTTCATTGCAGACAGCTTCTGAGCTGATTCAGAAACTTTTGTAAAAATAGTTTTGTTGAGTTCTTCTTCTTTTTGAGCAAGCTCTTCTTCTTTTGCCTTAATTTGCTTTTCCTTTGCACTGAGAGCTTCTTTTTCTGTCTCAAAGTCTTTTTTCTGAGCCTCGATATCTTTTAATTTTCTGGCTGCTTCACTTTCTCTATTCTGTGCCTCTTCGAGCTGGCTTTTTGCTTTTTCCTGATTTTCAACTGCATCTTTTTCAATCTTTTCTAATTCAGCTTTTTTTGATTGAAGTTCTTCTTCAGCTTTTTTTAATTCAGCGGCTTTTTTTTCTGCTTCATCCTTAGCCTTATCTGCATCTGCCTTTGCCTGTTCAGCGGTTTTCTTGGCGCCTTCAGCATCTGCTTTCAGAGCTTCAGCCTCTTTTTTCAGATTCTCAGCTTCTGAAATTTTGGCTTCAGCATCGCTGATTTTTGTCTGAATCTCTTGTTCTTTTGCTTCAAGCTCCTGTTTTGCCTTGTTTGCTTCTTCAAGCTTTGAATCTGCCTCTGAATTACTTGTTTTTGCATCTGCCAAAGCTTTTTCAGCTTCAGCTAGTTTTGAAGCGGCTTCACTTTCTTTTTTTTCAACATCTTCTTTTTTCTTTAAAATTTCAGCTTCCATCTGCTTGAGAGCTTCTTCTCTCTTGATAAGTTCAGCGTCATTTTTTGATATGTTTTCTGGTTTGATTTCTTTCACTGGAGGTGCCTCTACCTTTGATTCGTTAACTGGTCCTGAAAAAATATTTGAAAAATCCTTAAGCAGAATTTCCTTAAGCTTTTTATTATTACCTTTAATAAATTTCGGAGCTGTAAAATCTTTTTTGAATTCTGTTTTTTTAGGAGTGAAAGGTTTTTGCGGCTGCCATTGTTCAAATTTTCTCAGCACAATCTTTTCTGGTTCAGTTTTTTTCTGTTGCGGTGCCTCTTTGGGGGCTTCTGTTTTCTTTTTTGGCTGAGCTGATTTTTTTGTGTTGATCTTTTTTTTTGCCATATTCTTCCTCTTTCATTTTCTTCAAGATGTATATATTCATTATTCTTTTATTTTTTTAATGAAGTTAAACGAAATTCATATATTATCATCATGGTTTTGTAAACCACTAATTAAGTAAACAGCTGATACACCTGATCTTTATAGCAAAATTTTGTGGCTTGTCTTTTAGAAAAAGTGGTTTTCTCCAGAATGTTACATTAATGGTTTTTATTGTTATTTGAGACTGCGTGTCTGTTTATTTAATTTATTTGATGGTGAACGAAAAATTCCAGTTTTCTGGCAATCAGTAATTTCAATTCTTGACAAAGAATGTGATTAAGGCTAAATTTACTTTATCTTTCCCATTGTCCACATAATTTCCGAATTTTCGGATTCAGGGTTTTACTAAGGAAGTTTACTTTTTTACTTTAATAAAATTCTGTCTTCAAAAGTATGGAAAGGAGGGCAAATGTTAAATACAAATGTAGAACACAAAAAAGTCAGCTTAGATGGTCTTAATGCAATGAAGCACCGTGATTCAATAAAAAGATATCAGGAAAAAGGCTGGATGCTTTGCGGAGTTGCTCCAATAACAAATGAAAAAAGAATGGAATACCGATTCAAAAGACCAAGATAAATTTTATCTAACTCAAATCAAGAGGCCTTATAATGAAATGCAAATTAGGGGCAATGGGAAAGTCCTGCTAGAACCTGAAAAAAGGGTCTTAAAATTTTTATAGAAAACGGCTGAAATATTCAGCCGTTTTTGTTTTTTAAGTCCAATGTAAACTGAAGACTAAAGTCCAAGAAGTATTTTAGCAGTTGAAAAATATATTGTAAGTCCAGAAATGTCTACAATAGTTGTAAGTGCAGGACTTGCAACAACAGCAGGGTCAAGTTTCATTTTTGCAATGGTCATTGGAAGTGCTGCACCTATTACTGTAGCTGTTATAACCTGAAGTGACAATGCAGTGGCAACAACAATACCAACCTCGTAGACTGTAATTCCTGATGGCAGAGCCGCATTCCATGACAGGATCATTACCTGAATAAATGTAAGTGTTCCAAGGAGAGCTGATGTAAGAAATGCTATGTTGAGTTCCTTGAAAACCACTTTAAAAATATCTTTTGGATTAATTTCATTCAATGCAAGTGCTCTTATTACAACCGTTGCTGCCTGGCTTCCTGTATTGCCTCCCGCGTCAGTCATAAGGGGCATGTAAAGAGTAAGCAGTATAAGGCCCTTTAGAGCGTCTTCAAAGCTTCTTATTATGAATCCTGATATAAGTCCCAGGAGTGCCAGTCCAACAACCCACACAGCCCTGTTTTTAAAATGAGTAAAAGAAGATGTTTTAAGATACACACCTGCCTCATGTTCTCCTGAGATTGCCATGAGTTTTTCAAGGTCTTCTGTATGCTCCTGGGTTATTATGTCTATTGCATCATCATATGTCAGAATACCAACGAGGGCATTTCCTCCATTAATAACTGGAAGAGCGATAAGATCGTATTTCTGGATTGTCCGTGCTGCTTTTTCCTGGTCATCATAGGCATTGGCAAATATCATTTCAGTATGCATCACGGATTCGATTGATTCATCTGATCTTGCCAGGATCAGGTCTTTAAGTGATACAAACCCTGTAAGCTGTCTCTTTTCGTCAATTACATAGGCATAATAAATTGTTTCTTTATTTGGAGCCTCAAGTCTGAGCTTGTCTATTGCTTCCTTGGCAGTCAGGTTTTTTGAGAGGGTTGCATAATCAGAGGTCATCATTGCACCAACTGTTCCCTCAGGGTAGGCAGAGAGTTTTCTTATATCCTCACGTTCTGCCTGTGCAAGTGCGGGAAGGATAAGCTCTCTTTTTTCTTCAGGAATCTGTTTAAGAAGGTCAACCCTGTCATCATGGGCCATATATGTAATTATCTGGGCCAGTTCGTTTCTTTTTATTATCTTTGCAAGGTCAAGCTGAAGTTCAATATCCAGATAACTGAATACTTCAGCCTTTTTAAATGGATCAGCCTCATGAAGTACGGTTTTTACTTCTTCCGGCGTCAATCCTGAAATAAAATCAGCTATAACAGGTGAGGGTGCTGTTTCTAAAATGAGTTTAATCTGATCAAAGTTACCGCTATTCAGGTATTCTTTGAGCTGAGGTAAAAGGATTGGATTTTTCATTACTGCCTCCATGACCGAAAAAAATGGAGGCAGGGATATGGATTTAATTTAGAAAATAAGCCATTTCATCCGGCACAACATTATTTTACGGTTTTTAATAAATTGTTTCAGGAAGATTGTTTCCCCTGTGCAAATTTTTCTGCAACTTCCAGGGTCTTCGCCGTCGTTCATGACTTGTCCTTTTTTATGGTTGAACAAAAAAAATAAAACTTGATTTAAATATAATTGAAAGAATCATATGTCAATAAAATCTTTAGCTTAAAATATTGTCAATTATATAAGGAGAAATTACAAGTCCTTCTTCCCGGGAGTATTTTACCTTGTATCTCAGTTGTTCCATTGTAGTTATAAGGCTTCTGCCAAATATCAGGTCAAGCATGAAAGAGGCAGCTTTTTGTTTTTCGGAAACAATTTCCCTGATATTTATGTCAAATAAAATTATTTCCTTGAGTTTTTCAAGGGCCTTATTGTTTGTCTGGTTTTCAATTTCATTTAAAAGATCTCTGATTTCCTTGTAAGAGCATTTCTGGTCATGTTCTTTGATAAGATCTGAAAGTGCCGGGATTTTTTGAAAAACAAGTTCTCTGGTTAAAAGGTTTTTGTTCATCAGGGAAACAATTGATTTTATGTCCCAGCATTTTAAAAGCCTGCATTCAACAGGTCTTGAATCATAAATAGAGCATAGTTTTGAATCCTCATCAAGGTAGATGCAGGACCAGGTTTTATTTTTGCCTTTTATTTTGATAATTTCATTTTCAAGAATGATTTTCTCACCTGTTTTTGGATCAAGGGCTTTTTCCCCTTTTCTTAAGGTAACAAGATCTGACGGCGGTATTTTGCCCTGAACAACAAGGTATTTGTCTTCAATGTGGAGTGTTGGTCCGCTTTTTTCACAGCATTTTCCGCACTTTTTGCATTCCTGCATATTGCACCTCTCAAAATAACAACCGCCCTGAAAATGATTCAGGGCGGTTTTAAATCAGATTGTTAAAAATTTAAATCAGTCTTTTTTATCAGCTTCTGACATAAACTTTAGAGTTTCATATCTCTGGTTAATTTCTTCTTCAATCTTTGCTCTGAGTTTTTTTGATTCTTCAGGGAAAGATCTTTCAAGCATTGCATATCTGTTTTCACCTGAAAGGAAATCCTGCAGTGTTCCGTCTGGAGCCTTTGATTCAAGAACAAAAGGATTTTTGCCTTCATTTGCAAGCATTGGGTTGTATCTGTAAAGCGGCCAGTAACCAGAGTCTACAGCAAGCTTTTGTTCGTACTGGCTTTTGCCCATACCAAGTTTGAGGCCCTGGTTTATACATGGAGCATAACAGATTACAATTGAAGGTCCTGGGTAGGCTTCTGCTTCTGCAAAGGCTTTCAGTGTCTGCTGTTTATTTGCTCCCATTGCAACAGAAGCAACATAAACATAACCATATGTCATTGCCATTCTGCCAAGATCTTTTTTGGAGGTCTTTTTACCTGATGCTGCAAATTTTGCAATTGAGCCTGTTGGTGTTGCCTTTGAAGACTGACCGCCTGTATTTGAATATACTTCAGTGTCAAGAACAAGGATATTTATGTCTTCGCCCGATGCAAGAACATGGTCAAGACCGCCATATCCAATATCATATGCCCATCCGTCACCGCCAAAAATCCAGTGTGATTTTTTAACAAAAAGATCAGCCTGAAGTGCAATCTCATCTATGAGGTCGCTTTCAGGAGCAGTTGGAAGAAGTGCTTCAAGCTTGTCAGCTGCTTCTTTTGACTTTTCAGCATCCCACATTGATTCAAGCCATTCAGACATTGCATCTTTAAGTTCTGCAGGAATATCCTCTTCCATTGCCTCTCTTACTTTCTCGGCAAGAGCATTTCTTCTGTGGGTCATTGATACCTGGATACCAAATCCAAATTCAGCTGCATCTTCAAAAAGTGAATTACCCCATGTAGGTCCAAAGCCGTCACTGTTTGTGCAGTATGGGAATGATGGTGCAGAACCGCCAAATATTGAAGAACAGCCTGTTGCGTTTGCAATAAGCATTCTTTCACCAAACAGCTGGGTAAGCACTTTGATGTATGGTGTTTCACCGCATCCTGAACATGCACCTGAAAATTCCATAAGAGGTTTGTAAAGCTGGCTTCCCTTAACAGTATCACGCTTGAGGAGTCCTTCTTTAAATGGAATTTCAAGTGAGAATTTATGGTTTGCAACCTGTTCATCTCTCTGGGTATCAATAGGCTTCATTACAAGTGCAGGCTCTTTTGCAGGACAGATATCTGCACAGTTTCCGCAGCCAAGGCAGTCAAGGGTATTAACCTGAATTCTGAATTTGTAGTCTTCAAGTCCCTTGCCCTTTGCTTCAATTGTTGCAAAAGAAGCAGGAGCACCTTCGAGTTCTTCATCCTTTGCAAAAACAGGAAGAATTGCAGCATGTGGGCATACAAAGGAACACTGGTTGCACTGAATACAGTTTTCTGCAATCCACTCTGGAACCTCAATTGCAACTCCGCGTTTTTCATACTGGCTTGTTCCAACAGGGAAAATTCCGTCAGGCTCAAATGTGCTGACAGGCAGTTTGTCGCCCTGCTGTTTGTTTATCGGGAATACAACATCTTTGATGTATTCTGGGATTTCATCTGGTTCTGAAGCTGCTGAACTGTCAGAAGCATCTTTCCATGATTCTGGAATTTTAATTTCCTTGATTGCATCAAGAGCCTTGTCAACAGCGTTGATATTCATATCTACAATAGACTGGCCTTTTTTGCCGTATGTTTTGTCTATGTCTTTTTTTAGAAGGCTTATTGCCTGGTCAACAGGAAGAACATTTGCAAGTTTAAAGAAAGCAGCCTGCATTATCATGTTGATTCTTCCGCCAAGACCAACTTCTGATGCAATTTTAATCGCATCTATCATGTAAAACTTGATATTTTTTTCAGCTATGGTTTTTCTCATGGCAGCAGGGAGGTGAGTCTCAAGCTCATCTGCATTCCAATTTGCGTTTAAAAGGAAAGTTCCTCCTTCCTTAATGCCCTCAAGAATATCATAGATTTCAACATATCCAGGTTTGTGGCATGCAATAAAGTCAGCCTTGTGAATAAGATAGGTCGACTGGATAGGCGAATTACCAAATCTAAGATGGGATATTGTGATACCGCCTGATTTTTTTGAGTCGTATGAAAAATATCCCTGTGCATACATGTCAGTGTTGTCGCCGATGATTTTAATGGCTGTTTTGTTTGCACCAACAGTACCGTCTGAACCAAATCCCCAGAATTTACATCTTACAGTTCCTTCAGGGGCTGAATCGTAATCTTCTTTGATTTCAAGTGATGTATATGTAACATCATCTTCAATTCCAACTGTAAAATGATTTTTTGGAGCCATGCTGTTCATGTTGTCGTAAATGGCTTTTACCATTGCTGGTGTAAATTCCTTTGAGCCAAGTCCGTATCTTCCGGCTGTGATTTCAGGAGCCTCTCTCTTTTCAAAGAAAGCTGTACAAACGTCAAGATAAAGAGGATCACCTATTGCTCCAGGCTCTTTTGTACGGTCAAGAACAGTTATTCTGCTGCATGAAGCAGGGATGGCATTCAAGAAATCCTGAGCAATAAAAGGTCTGTAAAGTCTTACCTTTACAAGTCCTACTCTTTCTCCGTTTTTATTCATTGTGTTTATTGTTTCTTCAATTGTTTCACATGATGAACCCATTGAAACAATAACTCTTTCAGCCTCAGGATGTCCTACATAATCATACAGATTGTATCTTCTTCCTGTGATCTGATATATTTTTTTGAAGTAGTCCTTCACAATTCCTGGAAGTGCATAATAAAAGGTGTTTGCAGCTTCCCTTCCCTGGAAATAAATATCAGGGTTTTGTGCTGTTCCTCTGATTTCTGGATGTTCAGGGTTCATTGCATTTTGTCTGAAGGCATCAACAGAAGCAAAATCAGTAATAGAAGCTATTGCATCATAGTCTATACTTTCAATTTTCTGAATTTCATGTGAGGTTCTGAAACCGTCAAAGAAATGAAGGAAAGGCACTCTACCTTCAATTGCACAAAGATGAGCTACAAGTGAAAGATCCATTACTTCCTGAACTGAGTTGGAGCAAAGCATTGCAAAACCTGTCTGTCTTACAGCCATAACATCTGAATGATCACCAAAGATTGAAAGTGCGTGGCTTGCAAGGGCTCTGGCAGTTACATGGAAAACACCTGGAAGAAGTTCTCCAGCCATTTTATACATGTTCGGGATCATCAGCAGAAGACCCTGGGAAGCTGTGAAAGTGGAAGTTAAAGCTCCTGCTGCAAGGGAGCCGTGGACAGCACCGGCTGCACCGGCTTCAGACTGCATTTCCCTGACTGTGACTTTCTGACCGAAAACATTTTTTCGGCCGTCAGCTGACCATGCGTCGATAATCTCACCTATTGGTGAAGAAGGGGTGATGGGATAAATTGCTGCAACATCGCTTAGAGCATAAGCAACATGTGCGGCTGCGGTGTTTCCGTCAACTGTCATCATTTTTTTTGACATTGAAACCATCCTCTTTCTTTTGAAGTTTTTTAATATTAATCCTTACCTGACCAAAATGAACCAAAACGCTTTTTTTGCCCGGATTATTCTTGATTAAATCAGACATATACCCGGGCAGGAGACAGTTATCTTGTCCTGTCTTTTGTCTAAATTTTGCCGGAGCATTTTTTTTCATTTTCAGGTTTTAGTCTTGTTAAAATTACTAAAATTTAATTAAACTATATCCTTAATATGAACAATTATCTTATGTAAAGAAAAAATTTACAGCTTTTTAATATCAAAAAGAGTTTTTCCTGATTTAAGGAGAAAATAAAAATCTTTGGAAGGAATTGGACGGCTGAAATAGAAACCTTGAATTTCATCACAATCAAGCTCTTTAAGTGCATCTGCCTGGACCTTGGTTTCAACTCCTTCAGCAGTTACCTTCAGATTGAGGTTGGATGCAAGGGATAAAATTGATTTTATAATTGAAACGTCATCATTTGAGGCTGGAAAGTCGTCAAGAAAGGATTTGTCAATTTTTAACTCATCAACAGGGAATTTTTTCAGATATCCGAGTGAAGAGTATCCTGTTCCAAAATCATCTATGGATATTTTAGACCCCATTTCCTTGATTTTTTTTGTGACCTGTGAGGCAAGAAAAGGATCTGACATAACAACACTTTCTGTTATTTCAAATTTTACAAATTCGGGTTTTGCATAAGTGGTGGAGAAAATATGTCTGATTTTATCAATAAGCTCAGGATCATGGAATTGAGCACCGGAAAGGTTTACAGAAATTTCAAGGTTTTCATACCCTGATTCATGCCAGAGGTTTATTTCTTCAAAGGCTTTTTTCATTACCCATTCTCCTATTGGGATTATGTGTCCTGTTTCTTCGGCAATAGGGATAAATAGAGCAGGAGATATTATCTTATTGTTCTTTATCCATCTTATAAGAGCTTCAGCTCCGGTTATCCTGCCTGTGGAAAGTGAAACCTTTGGCTGGTAGAAAAGTTCGAATTCATTGTTTGAGAGTGCATATGCAAGATTTTGTTCGGTTTCAAGCTGTTTTGCAGCTGATTCATCCATGGAAGGTGTGAAAAAAACAATTGTCCTTTTACCTTTGTTTTTTCCTCTATACATAGCCATTTCTGCATTTTTAATAAGTATCTCTGCTGTTTCTCCATCCTGTGGGAAAATTGAAATGCCTATGTTTGAACCGCAAAAAATTTCTCTGTCATTAATTTTGTATGGGCCTTCAATTGTTTTCTGTATTTCGGAAGCTTTTTTTATAATCCTGTTCTGGTTTGAAGCTTCAGGAGCAAGAATAATAAATTTGTCTCCTACAAATCTTGCAATTACCATTTCTTCAGAGATGGTTTGTTTGAGTGTTTCTGCAAAAAGATAAAGAAGTCTGTCTCCGGTTACGTGGCCAAGGGTGTCATTAATATTTTTGAAATTATTAATATCAATGAAAAGAAGTGCGAAACTTTCCCTTTTTTTTCTGCTGAAATTGATTTTTTGCTCTGTGATATCTGTAAAAAGCTTTCTGTTAGGAAGTCCGGTAGTTGCGTCATGATAGGTCTGAAAGTGGATTTTTTCCTTGTTGAGCATAGATTCTGTTATATCATGGAATATTCCGATATAGTTTACTATGTTTCCTGACTTATCTCTGATTGCTGTTATAGAGAGCCATTCAGGGTAAGCCTGTCCGTTTTTTCTTCTGTTCCAGATTTCTCCTGCCCACTGGCCTTTATGAATAATGCTCTGCCACATTTTTTCATAGAATTTTCTGTCATGCTTGTCAGATTTTAAAATTCTTGGATTTTGTCCTTTTACTTCTTCCTTTGAATATCCTGTGATTTCAGTAAAAAGAGGATTGATTCTCAAAATTTTACCTTGAGTATCAGTTAAGAAGATTCCTTCAATAGAATTTTGGAAAAATGCCTCAGACATTACCATAAGTGATTCATAGGCCTTTAGCGCTGTTATTTCCTTTACATAGATATATGCTGAATTTATCTCTTTGAAGGGAGAAATTGTAAAAGAAAATGTTTTGTTTTTTTCTATATATTCAATTTCTTTTGTTGTGTTTGTCTTTAATGCATAGTCAATTTCATCTGTAAAAGTTTCCGGGAGTTTTTTTCCTTTTTCAAGATGAAATTCATTAAAGGCTTTTAATGCAGAGTTGTTAAAATAAGTAAGATTCCCGCTTAGATCAACCCTTAATACTGGATTTGGGTTGTCATCAGGGAATTTGGCAAGAATTTTTATCTGTTCTTCCCTGTTTTTACGCTCTTCTATTTCAGATTCAAGTTTATTTGTTTTTAGATATAGTTCTTCCATGAACCGATTGAAATATTTGGCCAGTTTTCCAATTTCATCATTGGAGCTGTAGGGGAGCCTGACATTCATGCTGCCTTTTGATGCATTTCTGATTTTTTCTATAAACAGGCCTATTGGTTTTGTAATTGTTTTTGTAAGAAAAAGTGTTATCGGGAACATTAAAATTATTAAAATAATATAGCTTAAGGCAAAGGTTAAAAAGATATTTTTGCCTGCGGAATATAACTCACTCCTGAACCCTGTAGCGCATATGATAAGATCATATCCCTCCAGGAACTTGTAGTACATTATTTTTTCTCTTGGCTTTTCATCACCTTTTATTTTTATTCTATATTCAACCCTGCCGGATTTATTTGCTTTTATATTTTTTAGTATTTCAATTCCTTTTGTAAACCCTGTTGTGGCAACGTTTTGGTTTTTCAAAGTGGGATGAACAAGAAATTTGCCCTTTGTATCGATTATAAAGGCGTATCCTGATTTACCGAATTTGAGTGTTTTTATATTTTCCTCAAGGTCTTCAATTTTTAAAAGACTGTTAAATTCACTTTTATATGATGAGGCAGATACAATCCAGTTCCAGGGTTTGAAATGCATGAAATACAGCGCCTTCTCCCTTTCCTTTGTTTCATTTGGATTTTTCCAGTTATATTCAATATAACCTTCTTTAGTCTTGAGTTTTTTCTTTATAAAGTCATATCCGGATAGATTTCGTCCTATCATTTCATTTTGAGGGTGTATGACAACTTCTCCATTTGTTCTGATTACATAGATATATCCAGTCTGGCCAATTGCCTGGGAAGAAAGTATTTGTTTAACCTGAAGCTTCTTTTGTTCCTGATCCATCAGATCATTTGATTGGCTGTTCACATATTTCATCAGCTCAATATTTGTTGAAACAATTGTTTTTAAATGATTTTTTATGGAGAGGTCAGCTGTTGTTTCAACCAGGTTGTGGAAGAGGTTTATTGAGGATTCAAGTTCTCTGTTTATTTTTTCCTGCATTATGTCGTTTACCAGGGGAACTGTGAAAACAGATGAAATTAAAATTACAAAGAAAACAAGTCCAAGATAACTTCCAAGTAATTTTTTTCCAATGGTCATGTTTTTAAATGCTTGAGATTTCATATTCAGTTAACTTTAAATTAGTTTGTTTTGTTTTCACAGTCAGGCCTGAATTATTCTGTATCAGGCGGACAAAGATTTTTTTTGCATCAGCTTAAAATTTGATCCTTAAAATATTCAATGTACCTGAATGTTAAATTTTTCATCTCCTGCAACTGAACAGAAAACCTTTGTTTTATGTCAGTCACTGTTTGAAAATAGCGAAAACAGGATATTAAAATATTATAACAATCTGTAATTAAATAAAAAAAATAATTTTTTAAACTTACGTCAGTAATTATAACTTAAATTGAACTATTTTCAAGCATACAGAATGTCTATTACAGGCATCTCTTAACTATAACTTATTTTTTTGTTAATTTTGTAGTCAGTTTGAAAATTTAATCTTCAAGGCAACTATTCAGTATTTTATGTGTTAAATTACATCACCCATAACAAATCAAAAGTCTTGTGGAACTTGGCGTTATATTCAGCAAACTTGAAAATCGTTCAATTCAGGTTTAACTTAAATTAAAATCAAAAATAAGCTGCTTTGGAAAACAGGATTCTGTTTCAAAATTTGATGCGCTTATTCCTAAAAGCCTTATGCTTTTTTTACCTGCATCGGTTTTTTCAAGTAAAGGGCAGGTGAGTCTAAAAATTTCTTCACTGCTAAAAAAAGGGCTGTTTAAGGTAGTGCTTCTGGTAATTGTATGAAAATCATAATATCTGATTTTAAGAGTAATCGTGTGGGGGCGTACCTTTATTTTTTTGATAATATCAGAGACCAGAGTGGATAACTTTTTAATTATTTCAATTATTGTTTTTTTATCAGAAATGTCTTTTTCAAATGTAATTTCTCTTCCGCAGGATTTTCTTTCCCTGAAATCTGATACAGGTCTTAAATCATGTCCTGATGCAAATGAATAAAAAAGATTGCCATGTTTTCCAAAAATGGCAGTAAGCTTTTTCTGTCCTGCATTTAAAATATCTTTACCAGTGTAAATTCTGTGATAGTGCATTTTTTTTGCAGTCTGCTTACCTATTCCGAAAAATTTTTCCACAGGAAGGTTCTCAATTATCGCAGGTGCTTTTTTAGGTGTAATAACTGTAAGTCCGTCGGGTTTTTCCATGTCAGAGGCAAGTTTTGCAAGAAATTTGTTGTATGAAACTCCTGCAGAAACACAAAGGCCGGTTTTTGAATATACTTCTTTTTTTATTATTTTTGCTGTTTCTGATGCTGAGCCTATATTCATCCTGTCCTGTGTCACATCCAAAAAAGCCTCATCCAGTGAAAGCGGTTCCATTACATCTGCATATTTTTTGTATATTTCAAAAATTTTTCTGGATTCTTTCTTATACTTTTCAATATCTGGAAGAATGAAAACAGCATTTTTACATAGTTTTAAAGCTGCAGCAGAAGGCATGGCAGAATGAACTCCATATTTTCTAGCTTCATATGAACAGGTTGATACAACCCCTCTTTTATTCGGGAGACCTCCCACAATAACAGGCTTGTCTTTTAAAGAAGGGTTGTTTCTTTTTTCTATGGAGGCATAAAAAGCATCCATATCCAGATGTATAATTTTTGGATACATTCAAGCTTAAAACCCGGATTTTTCTTTTATTATGTTATTAAAGTCTTTTTTTATTTCCAAAAGCTCATGTATTTTTTTGAGAAAAACAAGTTCAGCCTCAATTTCTAAAATTCCGTCAGCAACAGCAATATCTACAGCAGTATCAAAGAGGATTTCTGTTTTTTCCTGCGAAAGCGAATCTTTTATCTTTTTAGTGAAAAGTTCAAGTTTTTTTTCATCAAAGGAAAAGGCTCCCCCATCAATAAATATTGATGGCATTTTTTCTATGGCTGATGCAAGTATATCTTTCAGCTCATATTCACAATCAAGAAGTCCTGCCTTTTTCATACCATTTACCAGAGGAATTCTTTCTGATTCATCAAGATTATTGTCCTGTGATGCTACTGCCAGGCAAAGAGCTAAAAAAGCTTCTCTATCACTAAAGTTTGAATTCATTTTTTCCCCTTTTGATTGATGATTAAAAGAAAAGGGCCCGTCTGCCTATATGGGCTTTTTCTTTTTAATATAAGGAAGGATTGTTGATCATAATTGGAGGGATATATTTCTCTCACCGGCAGACGGACTTAGTTGTTAATTTTAATTATAAGTACAGATTAGATTTATGTAAAGTGAATATTAGATGATTTTTGGATATTTGTTTCAGGCAGGAATGACTTTGTTTTTGCCTGAGTTTTTTGCCGCATAAAGAGCCTGGTCTGCCTCTGCTATTATTTTATCCAAATCAGACTCAAAACTGTCAGAAAAAGCAATTCCTATGCTTATTGTTACCTTGTCTGAAATATTGGAGAATTTATTTTCAATATTAAGATTTTCAATTCCGGTTCTTATCCTTTCAGCAATCTGGAATGCTTCCGAACTTGTTGTAAAGGGAAGGACAACAAGGAATTCTTCTCCTCCCCATCTTGAAGCAAGGTCAAATTTCCGGTTTGTATATTTTTTTAATATTTCGGCAGTTTTTTTCAGGCAGATATCTCCGGCATCATGGCCATAATTGTCATTGTAGGATTTGAAATTGTCAAGATCTGCAAACAGAACCGAAACAGGAAATATTCCGTTGCCTGTCTGTGCATATAAGCGCTGGAGATGTTTTTTCAGAAACCTTCTGTTGGCAAGTCCGGTAAGTTCATCCTGGTTTGACAGTATTCCTAAAAATTTTGTTTTTTTCTCAAGGTTTAAAGTTGTAATTTCCCGTGATAGAAAATGGATAAATGCCCTTCTTGCCCTCATTTCCTTTTCAATTGCAGAAACTAATGCGACTGCTGTAAGCGATGCAAGTACGCAGAGTATATTGAATTTTGAGTAAAATTCCAGGTTTTGGTTAAAGCAGAAAAAAACTAAGGTGGTAATCATTGTCAGAAAAGAAAAAATAAGTTTTCCAAAAAGAGAAATGTTGAAAATAAGCAGACCTGCTATGCAAATAAGAAATATACCGCTGTGATACTGGGGTGCAAGGAAGTATTCTGAAGCATTAACCATTAAAAGAATTAATGAAATTCCGGTTAAAAGGCAGAATATGATTGCAATATCCATTGTTAAAACTTTTTTTGATTTGTAAATGATAAAAATGGATATTGCTATTAGAGGAGAAAGTATAAAAAATCTGAGCTTCCAGGCAAAAAGATAAATATCATTTATCATCAAAATATCCATTAATGCAAAAAGAACGTAAAAAAAGCCTCCAAAGGTAAGAAAAGCAATGTTTTTTATCTTGTCTGCCTTAAAGCCTAATTTTCTGTATATGGATTCAATTCTTTTGGGAAAAATGTAGGAGTTTAATTTTTCTTTATCAAAGGCAAGGCAGAAATTTTCCAAATCATGGAGATTTTCCTCATTTTTGATTATTTCTGTGAAAAATGATTTACTCTTTGTGGTCATCTTTGATCCCTGTTTTTGTTCAATATATCGGCTTCAGGATAAATAAAAGCTGAACCAAAACGGTTTTTACCTGTTCTTTTCTGTCTTGGATTAAAAATTTAATCCTCAAAATACTTCATGTTTTTCTGAGGTTAATTTTTTTATCTTCCTTAAACTGAAAAAATCCTTGTTTTCGGATAAATTTAAATAAATTTGGGATAAAACAAAAAAATAATTTAAAAGCATATACTTTTTTATATTTAATAATTTATTTTCTATTTAAGGTCAAATTTTACTATGCTTGGTTTTTGGGCTTAAATCGGGCTTACTTTTTAGATGTAACTTTTCAGTGTTTATGGGAAATTGTGGCGGAAATGCATGGGAATCGAACCCACCCGGGACGGTTCTAGCGCCCCACACCGGATTTGAAGTCCGGGAGCCTCACCAGAGACTACGCACTTCCGTGTTTTTATTAACAGAAAAAGATGATATAGAAGATCTGGAGAAAATGTCAATCTTTATTTGAAATGAGGATATAATGATAAATGAGTCAAGGTTAAAGCAAATATTTGAAGATCTGGTCAAAATAGATTCGCCTTCAGGCCATGAAAAAGATGTGTGCGTATGGATAAAAAACTATCTTGAAAATCTTGGTATAAGAACAAAAGAAGATAACGCAGCAGAGATTTTAAATACAGAATCAAATAACCTTATCGGATATTTTGACGGCAATAAAAATCTGCCGGCTATAATGCTGTGTGCCCATATGGATACAGTTGAACCTGGAAGAGGGATTGAGCCCATATTTGAAAACGGGGTTTTCAAAAGCAGGGGGGATACAATTCTTGGCGCTGACGATAAATCTGCAATAGCAGCTATTCTTGAGGTTATGAATGTCATAATTGAAAACAATCTTTCAAGCTGTCCAATAGATCTTGTTTTTACAGTATATGAGGAAGGCGGCTTAAAAGGTGCAAATGCTCTTGATACATCTCTTTTGAGAGCAGGCTTTGGATATATTCCAGATTCTACTGACCCGGAAGGTATTGTTGAAAGTTCTCCGTCATGCAGCAGGATTGTTTTTGAAATAACAGGTAAGTCAGCCCATGCAGGCTCTGAACCTGAAAAAGGTGTCAATGCTGTTATTGCTGCTGCAAAGGCTCTTTCAAAAATTGAGAGCGGAAGAATAGATGATGAAACAACCTGTAATATTGGTTTAATCAGAGGAGGAAAAGCAACAAATATTGTTCCTGATAAAGTAGTAATTGAAGCCGAGGCAAGAAGTCATGATCCAAAAAAGCTTGAAAAAGTAATAGAAGATATGAAGTCAGTTTTTGAGAAAACAATAATGGAAGAAAAAGAAAAAAGTTCAGACAGGAATTATCCATGCCTTGAAATTAAAATTGAAGATGATTTTAAATATGTTTTTCTCTCAAGAGATGAACCTGTTTTTAAACTTGCACAGCAGGCAGGAAAAAATCTTGGATTTGAACTTAAGGCCAAAAAAGTAGGCGGAGGGTCAGATGCAAATATTTTTTTTCATAAAGGGATAAAAGCCGCTGTAATAGGAACTGGAATGAAAAAAATTCATACAGTTGATGAATATGTTGAATTAAAGGATATGGTTGAATGTGCAAGTCTTCTTCTTGAAATAATAAATATTTATTCATCAGAAAAAATAGGATAAATCAAATGAGTTTTAATTTTGAAAAAATTATTCTTTTTTTTGCAATGGGGGGATATTCAGGGAAGGCTCCTTTTTCGCCGGGAACAGCGGGAACTCTTTGTTCAATTCCCTTTGTAGCTGCGGTTTCGTTTATTCCTTCAAGCTTTTCAGTTGTTTTTATTTCATTTTTCATATTGTTTTCTGTATATGTGTCTGACAAGGCATCAGAAATACTTGAAAATAAAGATCCAAAAGAAGTTGTCATTGATGAGTTTGCAGGTTTTCTTGTTACAATGTCTGGAATAGGCATATCATTTTATTCCTTGTTTTGCGGCTTTTTACTGTTCAGATTTTTTGATATTTTAAAACCATGGCCGATAAAAAACGCTGAAAAAGCCTTTAAAGGCGGAAGCGGAATAGTGTTTGATGATATAATTGCAGGAATTTTTGCAAATTTAATTTTAAGGCTGATTTTATAATTTAAAAACAGGTTGCATATAATGACAGAACAGATCAGGACTTTTATTGCCGCAAAAATTTCACAGCCTGAATGTGAAAAAATACGAGGGTTTCAAAGGCTTTTAAGGAATGAAATTAAAACCATAAAATGGGTAAAATCTGAAAACCTTCATCTGACTTTAAGATTTCTTGGAAATATTGAAACCTCTTTTACAGATTCTGTTATAGAGTGTATTGATAAAAGTCTTGATGGATTTTCAAGTTTAAACATGACCTTTTCAGGTCTTGGTGTTTTCCCAGATGAAAGAAGGCCAAGGGTTTTATGGACAGGGCTTGAAGGTGATATTTCAAAGCTTTCAATGATTTCATCAAAATTATGTGACAGTCTTGGTTCAAAAGGTTTCCCAAAAGGAAGAAATCATTTCAGTCCGCATATTACAATAGGCAGATTTAATAAAAAAAATGTGGAAAAAAATCTTTTTGAAATTATAAGTAAATACAATTCTTTATTAACAGGTCATTTTGTTATAGATGAAATTGTATTTTATAAAAGTGAGCTTTTAAAAGAAGGTGCAAGGTATTGCCCTTTGTATAATAAAAAACTGGAAAAATAAAAATATACGGGAGAGATAAATATGTCGGCATCTGACAAGGCAAAGGCCATAGAATCTGCAATGGGTCAGATTGAGCGTCAGTTTGGCAAGGGTTCAATCATGAAGCTTGGAAGCAGGGAAATTATTGATGTTCCTGTTATTTCTTCAGGCTCAGTTGCTTTGGATAAAAGTCTTGGGGTTGGAGGAATTCCAAAGGGAAGGATTACTGAAATTTATGGAGCTGAATCTTCAGGTAAAACAACAATTGCACTCCATGCAATTGCAGAGGCTCAGAAAAAGGGCGGAGTTGCTGCTTTTATCGATGCAGAGCACGCTCTTGACACTTCATATGCAAGAAAGCTTGGGGTAAACTGCGATGAGCTTCTTGTGTCTCAGCCAGATACTGGTGAACAGGCTCTTGAAATAGCAGAAATGCTTGTAAGAAGCGGTGCTGTTGATATTCTTGTAATTGACTCTGTTGCAGCACTTGTTCCAAGAGCTGAAATTGAGGGTGAAATGGGCGATTCCCACATGGGGCTTCAGGCAAGGCTTATGTCCCAGGCACTCAGAAAACTTACAGCAACAATAAGCAAAACAAATACAGCTCTTATTTTTATTAACCAGATAAGAATGAAAATCGGTGTTGTTTTTGGAAATCCAGAAACAACTACAGGAGGAAATGCTCTCAAATTTTATGCCTCTGTAAGAATGGAAGTAAGAAGAGCTGCTCCAATAAAAGACGGACAGGATCTTACTGGAAACAGAACAAGAGTTAAAATTGTTAAAAACAAGCTTGCACCTCCATTCAAGGAAGCAGAATTTGATCTCATGTATGGAGAGGGGATTTCAAAAACAGGAGAGATAATTGATCTTGGAGTTGAGCTTGAAATAGTTGAAAAAAGCGGTGCATGGTATTCATACAATTCAAACCGTATTGGCCAGGGCCGTGAAAATGTAAAAAAATATCTTCTTGAAAATACTGAAGTTTACAATGAAATATTTGAGGCTGTAAGAAAAAAACTTGGACTTTCAGCTGAAAAAGACCAGCAGCCGTCTGAAAAGGAAGAATCTGCTAAAACCAAAAAACAGTAATTTGTAAGGGCTTAATATATCATGATAAGTTCAAAGGAAATAAGAAAAAAATTTGTTGAATATTTTGAAAAACATAATCACAAAAATGTGAGAAGTTCTTCTCTTGTGCCTTCCGATGATCCGACTCTTTTGTTTACAAATGCGGGTATGGTTCAGTTTAAAAGAGTTTTCATGGGAGAAGACAAAAGGGATTATTCAAGGGCTGTTACCTACCAGAAATGTGTACGTGCAGGTGGAAAGCACAATGACCTTGAAAATGTTGGCTATACTGCAAGGCATCATACTTTTTTTGAAATGCTTGGCAACTTTTCATTTGGAGATTATTTCAAGGAAGATGCCATAAAGTTTGCATGGGAGCTTTTGACTGAAGGATACAACCTTCCAAAGGAAAAACTCCTTATATCAATTTATGAAGATGATGATGAAGCCTTTGAAATCTGGAATAAAATAATTGGGATTCCAAAGGAAAAAATTTATAGAATGGGTGAAAAGGACAATTTCTGGGCAATGGGAGATACAGGCCCTTGCGGACCATGTTCTGAAATTCATATAGACAGGGGAAACGAACACGGCTGCGGTTCACCAGACTGTGAACTGGGGTGCGAATGCGACAGATTCCTTGAACTCTGGAATCTTGTTTTTATGCAGTTTAACAGAGATGAATCAGGAACCCTTACGCCTCTTCCAAAGCCAAGTATTGATACAGGCATGGGACTTGAAAGAATAGCCTCCATTCTTCAGGGGGCTAAAACAAATTATGAGACAGATCTTTTTACTCCAATAATAAAAAAGGTTGAAGATTTATCAAAAATTAAGGCAGGAAGCTCTGAGGCATCGGATGTTGCAATGAAGGTTATTGCAGATCACAGCCGTGCAGCCTGTTTTCTTATCGGAGACGGAGTTCTTCCTTCAAATGAGGGAAGGGGATATGTTTTAAGAAGAATTATGAGAAGGGCAATAAGGTATGGAAGACAGCTTGGCCTTCACAGACCTTTTCTGCATGAAACTTCAAAAGTAGTCCTGGATATGATGAATGATGTTTTTCCGGAACTCAAGGATTCCGGAAGTTTTATCATGAATGTTATTGAAAACGAGGAAAAAAGATTTTCGGAAACACTTGATATTGGATTGAAGCACCTTGACGAAGCTGTAACAGAGCTTGAGAAAAAAAATGAGTCAAAGGTGCCTGGCGATCTTATTTTCAAGCTTTATGATACCTATGGATTTCCACCAGACATTGTAAAGGATGTTTTAAAGGACAAAAAATTCAGTCTTGATATGGAAGGTTTTGAAGTGTGCATGGAAAAACAGAGGCAGATGTCAAAAAAAGACGTGGCATTTTCTTCTGCAATAGATGCATATAAGGAACTTGCTTCAAATGGGTTTAAAACTGAATTTGAGGGATATTCCTCTACAAAGTCAAGCTCTGAAGTTGTAAAAATTGTTATGGACGGACAGGAAAAAGATTCTGCCTTAAAGGGTGAAACAATTGATATAGTGGTAAAAAATACCCCTTTTTATGCTCAGTCAGGCGGACAGGCAGGAGACAGCGGAATAATCAAAACTGACGGATTTGAAGGAGAGGTTTTTGATACAATAAATGATCCTTCAGGAATAAGAGTCCACAAATTAAAGGTAACCAAAGGCGAAATAAAAAAAGGTGAAACAGTTCTTCTTGAGGTAGATTCTGATAAGCGTAAGAATACTGCAAGAAATCATACAGCAACACATCTTCTTCATTCAGCTCTTAAAAATATTCTGGGAGATCATGTAAAACAGGCTGGTTCTCTTGTAAGTCATGACAGGCTGAGATTTGACTTCACACATTTTTCTCCTGTTACTTCAGAAGAGATTGAAAAAATTGAGCAGTGGGTAAATAAAAGAATAATAGAAAATTATGATGTTTCAGTAAATGAAATGTCAATTGATGAAGCCATTAATTCAGGTGCAACAGCTCTTTTTGAAGAAAAGTACGGAGAAAGGGTAAGGGTTGTTTCTGTTGAAGATGTCAGTATGGAACTCTGTGGAGGAACACACACATCAAGGTCTGGAGATATAGGTCTTTTTAAAATATTGTCGGAAACAGGTATTGCTGCGGGCGTAAGAAGGATGGAGGCTGTTACCGGGCAAATGGCTTTGTTATACATGCAGGACCGTGACAGACAGCTTGTTGAAGCATCTTCTCTTTTCAGGGAAAGACCTGAAAACCTGGTTTCAAGACTTGATAAGCATATAAAGCATTCAAAGGAACTAGAAAAGGAAGTTGAAAGGCTTAAGGCTAAAATTGCCGAATCAAAGTCTGGAAATATTGAAGATGAGATCAGGGTTATCAATGGAATCAATGTTGTTTCAAAGGAAGTTGAAGCAGATAATCAGGGTGCTTTAAGAGATCTTACAGATAAACTTAAAAATAAAATTAAATCAGGAATAGTTCTTCTTGGTGCAAAATCAGGCGACAAGGTCTTTTTGACAGCAGGAGTAACTAAAGATCTTACAGACAGGTTCAATGCAGGAAAACTTGTGAAAGATTGTGCGGCTGTTGTTGGCGGAGGCGGAGGAGGACGTGCTGATATGGCCCAGGCAGGCGGAACTGATCCCTCAAAACTTGTGGATGCACTAAATCTTGTTTTTGATCTTGTTGAAAAAAGCAGCTGAAAAAGCTTTAAATAAAAACTTGGTAACTTTCAGCTGTAAACTGAAAAGAACGGTTTCTGAATCTTTTTCTGAGCTGGTTTCAGGAGATATCTTTTTTATTTCCTGTCTTCGAAGTCAGCGGGAATCAGGCTCAGAAATGATTCAGCAGCAGTTACAAATTAACTGAACAGTTACAAAAATTGGATGTTTTAATTTGCGGAATCATTTGACAAATTGATTCCGTAATTTTTTTTATTATCGTAACTATTCAGCTTAAAAACTGAGAAAAAGGCGTTTTGGCGATGGATGCTGTATTTTTTATGAACCGGTTTCAGGAGATAGTTTTTTTATCTCCTGCATCAAAGCTTAAGCGAGAATGAGGCTCAGAAAGAATTCAGCAGCCGTTTTAAATTGAACTGAACAAGTTTTTATTATCTTTATTCAGATTCATTTAAAAAGGCTGTTTTATCCGGCAGCTGTTTATTAAAAAACTGGCTCCTTGTTAATAAACAATACTCAAGGAATAATAAACATGGAAAAAAAGCTTTTTTCACCAGAGGAATTGAGTCTTTTAAATACCGTTATTTCAAGGTCAGAGGAAATGACAGCAGATTTTTATAAAATGTCTGACTCTGACTGGAAAAAGATAAAATATGATTTTAAGACAGAAAAAGATCTGAAATCCCATGAAATAGCGGAAAAAGCCTTTGCACAGGTTGTAAAATATGATGCAAGACCCTGGGGCAGTCCTTTTAACTCTTCCTTGTATACTATTTACAGGATTTGTATTCAGGACAGTACAATTTTAGACAGGATTGAAAAATATGATTTTTTAACGGAGCCTTTTCTTTTTTACATAATAATACATGAGCTTGTTCATGTTGTAAGATTTTCAAAATATATAAAGAAATTTGAGGCAGATGAGGAAGAAATGTATGCCGAAGAAAAAATAGTCCATGAAATTACAAGAAATATAATGGAAAAAAATGCAATTCAGGGTAGAAGTGAAGTCTTTGATTTTTTTAAAAATCATCTTTCATTTTAAGTGTTTATTTTGAGGCATAAAAAAAATGTGTCAGGGGTTGACAACGAAAAAAACCTGACTAATTTTATCATGTCTTTAAGGAGTAACAAATTTAAACAGGGGGATTTAAGATGCCCATTTATGAGTATGGCTGCGAAAACTGCGGCAAGGTAGATGAAGTTATACAAGGTATTTCCGAAGAAGGTCCAAAAACATGCAGATTCTGCGGTAAGGGGCCTGTTAAAAGACTTATTTCAAAAAGCAGTTTCCATCTAAAGGGAACAGGCTGGTATGTTACTGATTATGGTGGTAAAAATTCATCGGGAGCAAATGAGAGCTCCAAAACTCCTGCTTCGGTTCCTGCTGGAAGCACTGGGGATAATCAGTCTTCAGGTTCTGAAGAATAAAAAATAAAATTTTGTGACTTTACAATCAAAAATTTGTGATTAAAGTTTTTCACGTTGGAAGCTTTTATTAATTATAACAATTTAACAGTTAAATATAAGGAGAAGTGAAGATGAACATTAAGCCTCTTCAGGATCGTGTTGTAGTAAAAAGAATCGAAGAGCCTACAAAAACAAAGGGCGGCATTATCATCCCTGATACAGCAAAAGAAAAGCCTTCTGAAGGAGAGGTTGTAGCTGTTGGAAACGGCAGAGTTACAAATGACGGAAAAACCATCCCAATGGAACTCAAAGTTGGCGATAAAGTTTTATTCAGCAAATACGGCGGACATGAGCTTAAAATTGACGGTGAAGAATATATCATAATGGGACAGGATGATATTTACGCAGTAGTAGAGTAAATTAATCTCCCTGTTATATTTCAAATATATACCTGTTTTATTTAATGTTTAACTTAAAAAATTAATGGAGTGGCCAAATGGCAGCAAAAGAAATTCTATACAGCGAAGAAGCACGTTCAAAAATGCTTGAAGGTGTTAAAAAACTTGCAGATGCAGTAGCAGTAACACTTGGACCAAAAGGAAGAAACGTAGTAATTGAAAAATCCTGGGGTTCACCAACAGTAACAAAAGACGGTGTTACAGTTGCAAAGGAAATTGATCTTGAAGACAAGTTTGAAAACATGGGAGCCCAGATGGTTAAAGAGGTTTCCAGCAAGACAAGCGACATGGCAGGAGACGGTACAACCACTGCTACAGTTCTTGCAAGAGCAATTTATGAAGAAGGAAGAAAGCTTGTAGTAGCAGGAAACAACCCAATGTCAATTAAAAGAGGTATTGACAAGGCTGTTGCAAAAATCGTTGAAGAGCTTGAAAAACTTAAAACTGAAACAAGAGACAGAAAAGAAATTGCTCAGGTTGGTACAATTTCAGCAAACAACGACGAAACAATTGGAAACATCATTGCAGATGCAATGGAAAAAGTAGGAAAAGAAGGCGTTATTACTGTTGAAGAAGGCAAGTCAATGGATACCTATCTTGACGTTGTTGAAGGTATGCAGTTTGACAGAGGCTATCTTTCTCCATACTTTGTAACTGACTCAGAAAAAATGGTTGCTGAAATTTCAGATCCATTCATTCTATTAAGTGAAAATAAAGTTGCTTCAATGAAAGACCTTATCCCGGTTCTTGAGTCTGTTGCAAAAATGGGAAGAGCCCTTGTAATTATCGCAGAAGATATTGAAGGTGAAGCTCTTGCAACACTTGTTGTAAACAGACTTAGAGGAACTCTTAATGTTGCTGCAGTAAAAGCACCTGGATTTGGCGACAGAAGAAAAGCAATGCTTCAGGATATTGCTGTTCTTACAGGCGGTCAGGTTGTTTCTGAAGATATGGGACTTAAGCTTGAGAATGTTCAGATTACAGATCTTGGTCAGGCAAAGAGCATTACAATTGATAAAGACAATACTACAATTGTTGGCGGTGCTGGTGCTAAGAGTGAGCTTGAAGCAAGAGTTAAGCAGCTTAAGGCTGAAATTGCTGAAACATCTTCAGATTATGACAGGGAAAAACTTCAGGAACGTCTTGCAAAACTAGTAGGCGGTGTTGCGGTTATTCATGTAGGTGCAGCAACAGAAACTGAAATGAAGGAAAAGAAAGCAAGAGTTGAAGATGCACTTAATGCCACACGTGCTGCTGTTGAAGAAGGTATTGTACCTGGAGGCGGTGTTGCTCTTATAAGAACTCTTAAAGCAATTGAAGCACTTGAAGTTGAAAATGAAGAAGAAAAGGCAGGAATCAAGGTTATTTCACAGGCTATTCAGGCTCCTCTCAGAAAAATCGCTGACAACGCAGGAGTTGAAGGTTCTGTTGTAATAGAAAAAGTTAAGGAAAATTCAGGAAACTTTGGTTACAATGCAGCAAAAGGCATATACGAAGACCTTATTGAGGCAGGTGTAATTGATCCTAAGAAAGTTGTAAGATTTGCAATCCAGAATGCTGCATCAGTAGCTTCTCTAATGCTTACAACTGAAGCCATGATTGCTGAAATCCCAGAAAAAGACAACGCTCCTGCAATGGGCGGCATGGGAGGAATGGGCGGTATGGGAGGAATGGGCGGAATGATGTAATTTCTGCTTAATCTATCCTGTTTAATATATTAAAGGAGTCCTTTGTTTAAAGGGCTCCTTTTTGTTTTTTTATTGATATTTTCACTTTAGTTCATTAACAGATAAAAAAGCAGCAACAAAAGTTAATGATATCTAAAGGGATAATATGCATGGTTTAGATAATAAATTTAAAAATATCCTTATAATTGATTTTGAAAATATTCCTGGGAAACAAATCTTTGAAATTGGAGCTGTATTAAATAATAAAGAATTCAGAGCATCAAAAATTTCAGATATAAAAAAAGTTTTCTTAAAATTAGAAGAGTTTTCAAAAGGAGCTGATTATGTTCTTGGCCACAATATTATAAACCATGATCTTTTGCTTGCAGAAAATATTTTTCCTGAAGCAGGATTTTTGAAACTTCCAGTAATAGATACACTTTACCTGTCCCCTCTTGCATTCCCGGAAAATCCCTATCATCGTCTTATTAAGGATTATAAAATTGTAAGAACAGGAAAAAGTGATCCTGTCAAGGATGCCTTGTTATCCCATTCAATTTTTATTGATCAGATAAATGCCTTTGTTTTACAAAAAAAATTAAATCCAGGTTTATTGTCCTTTTATGCCTTTGCCTTTAAAGATTCCATAGTAAGGGGAGGCTCAAATTATTTTAAAGGTATTTTTGATCTTTTTTTCAGTTTGGAGCCTGAATTTATTGACGAAAATAAGGCTGTGGAAATTTTTAAGAAAATATCCATGGGAAAAATCTGTATTAATGGTTTTGAAAAAATAATAGAAAATTTTTTTTATAACAAAATAAAAAAGCCGATTCTTTCATACGTTCTTTCCTGGATTATTGTTTCTGGTAAAAATTCAGTTCTTCCACCCTGGGTAAAGCATGAATTTAAAGAAATTGGAGAAGTTATAAGAAGTCTCAGGTTTTACTGCGGAGATAAAAACTGCATTTACTGTAAAAACCACAACAACTCAAAAAAAATACTTAAAACCTATTTTGGATATGATAATTTCAGGGTTCTTCCAGATAAAAGGGAACTGCAGAAACAAATAGTTGATGCAAATTTATCTGGAATACCGGTTCTTGGCATTCTTCCCACAGGCGGAGGAAAATCCATATGCTATCAGCTCCCGGCCCTTCACAGGTTTGAAAGGCTTGGAGAACTCACAATTGTAATTTCCCCGCTTAAAGCACTGATGAAAGATCAGGTGGACAATTTAAACAAAAATACAAATACATTATGTTCAGATGCAATAAACGGAAGCCTTACCCTTCCTGAACGTGGTGAAGTTATGGAAAGGGTAAGGCTTGGTGATACAGGAGTTTTGTATATTTCACCTGAACAGCTCAGGAATGAAAGCATTGTATCCCTTCTTGAATCAAGGGATATTGGATGTTTTGTTTTTGATGAGGCACATTGTATTTCAAAATGGGGGCATGATTTCAGGCCTGACTATCTTTATGTTTCTGAATTTATAAAAAAATACTGCAGAAAAAATAAGAAAAAGCCTTTTTTGTGTGCCTATACTGCAACTGCAAAAATGGATGTTGTTGAAGAAATCAAAACCCATTTCAGCCAGGTTCTTGGGCTTGACCTTGAAGTTTTTGCAGGAGGAGTTGAAAGGGACAATCTTTTATATTCTGTCTGGCCTGTAACTCCCTCTTCAAAAAACGATCTGATATTCAATACTTTAAATGACAAACTTTCAGAATACGGTGGAGCAGGAATTGTTTATTGTCTTACCCAGAAGAGAACGGAAAGGTTAAGTGATTTCTTAAATTCAAAAGGGCTTTTATCTGCACATTTTCATGCAGGGCTTGAAGAGCCTGATAAAAGGCAGATTCAGGATGATTTTGTAGAGGGAAAAATTCCTGTTATATGTGCTACCAATGCCTTTGGGATGGGAATAGACAAAAAGGATGTCAGAATAGTAATTCATGCTGATATGCCAGGTTCACTTGAAAATTATCTTCAGGAGGCTGGAAGGGCTGGAAGAGATCTCAAGGAATCGGAATGTATTCTTCTTTATGAGGAAGATGCCTGCCATAAACAGTTCATGCTTAATAATTTATCAAGAATTACAATTAAGGAAATGAAAAAAATTCTTTCTGCTTTAAGGAAGAAAAGCCAAAAAACACCTGAAATTATAATTACTCCCGGAGAAATTAACCGTCTTATACTCGAAGGAGAAGGAGGCGGTAAAAAAGAAATAACAGCTGTAAGCTGGCTTGAAAGAAAAGGCTTTATTGAAAGGGATCTGAATAAAACAATAGTTTTTCAGGGATCTCCAATTGTAAAGGATGAAGAAGAAGCCTTGAAAATAATTGAAAAATTAAACCTTTCACAAAAAATGAAGTCAGTTTATTTAAGAATTTTATCAGTTTTATTTAATCAGGAACAAAAAGGGCTTGTATCTGCAGATGATTTGATAATCAAGCTTGGAGAAATTGCCAGAAACGATGAAAGATTTGAGGATTCAAAGTATATAATTTCAATTATTTCAGACATGGCAAATGCTTCTATTATTAAAAAAGGCCTTGTAATGACAGCACATGTAAGGCCTTATGGTCCTAACAGCTCAGGAAAAAAACTTCAGAGCTTTGCATCAGCTGAAAAAAAGCTTCTTAAAATTATGGAGGAAATGGAACCTCTTGCATATGAAAATCAGGACAATGGAAATCTTTTTAATTTAAGGCTCATGTCCCAGAAATTAAAATCAGAAGGTTTTGAGGATATAACAACCCATGGGGTTAATATTATTCTTCAATCAATATCAAGGGATATGGGAAGCACCAAAAGAAAAAGCATAACAATTAGGGGCGGAGGTGGAACCGGGCAGGTAAAAATAATTTTGAATTCTCCCTGGGAAGAAATAAAAAAGCTTGTTTCTTTAAGACAAAATCTTTCCAAAATAATTCTTGATAAAATTATGGAATTTATTCCCAAAGAATCTGAAGGAGCAAAGTCTCAGGTTGTATCTGATTTTTATCTTGAAGATATCCATGAATGCATAAAATCAGATCTTTATTATAATAACTGCAATATTGAATTTAAGCCAAAACCAGACTCTGCAGCAGTCATGTGTCTGAACTATCTGGACAGGACAGGAGCTGTTGCAGTCAAATCAGGAGCAGGTGTAATAAGACAGGCAATGACATTGAGGGTTTTACCTGAGTGTAAGGGAAGACGGTACAATCAGGGAGATTATGAACCTTTAAGCCATTATTACGGGCAGAAAAATGTACAGGTTCATGTCATGGAAAAATATGCAAAAATAGGACTTGATAAAATCAGAAATGCTATTCTTTTTATGTCTGAATATTTTTTTTTACCCCATAAAAGTTTTATAAACAAATATTTCAGGGAAGAAAAAGACCTGATTGAAACAGCAATGAACTCTGATGATTACAGGCTTATTGTTGAATCTCTTTCAAATAATATTCAGGAATCAATTGTTTGTGCAAAAACTGATGAAAACATGCTTGTTCTTGCAGGACCCGGCTCAGGCAAGACAAAAACAATAGTTCACAGATGTGCCTGGCTTATAAAGCATGAGTGCATACCTTCAAATGCAGTTCTTGTGTTATGTTTCAACCACCATACAATGATGGATCTCAAAAAAAGAATCAAAAAGCTTTCAGGAGCACATTACTTATCTGTCATGACCTTTCATGGATTTGCAATGAGAATCTGCGGAAATTGTCTTGAAGATAAAAATCTTTTGGAAAGTTATGACAGTTCTTTTTTTAAAAATATAATTATTGAGGCGGCAGAAATTTTAAAAGGAAATAAAAATATTTTTGGACTGGATGCAAAAGATTCAAGAAATCTTTTTTTGTCAAAGTTCAGATATATTTTTGTTGATGAATATCAGGACATAGATGAAACTCAGTATGAACTTATTTCTGCAATAACCGGAAGACTTGAAGAAGACATTGATGAAAAAATAACAATAATGGCCGTTGGAGATGATGATCAGAATATTTATTCATTCAGAAATTCAAATATAAAATTCATAAAACAGTTTGAAAAAGATTATAATGCTTCAAAATATTATCTTGTTGAAAATTACCGTTCTTCATTCCCAATAATTGAAAGCTCAAATTTTCTGATATCTTTTAATAAGAATCGAATGAAAATAAATACTCCAATTGTGATAAATAAAAAAAGGGGATCACAGGTTTTAAATCCGGATGAAACTGATATCACAAGTAAGGTTTGTCATGTTTTATCTGATGACTATGAATCAATGGCAACTTCAGTTTGTGAGGAAATTCAGAGGATTTGCATTGAAAACAAAAATTTGACCTATGATGATTTTGCAGTTGTTTCAAGGCTTGGAATATCAAAGCCTTCACTTGTAAGTGCAAGAATGGCCCTTGCAGCAGAAAAAATCCCTTTTTGCTATCTTTTGACCAAAGAGTGTGGATTTAACATTTCAAGGGTAAGGGAATTTCAGATTTTTTTTGATTATCTTGAAAGAAATTGTGAAAAAAGCATAAAACCTTCCCTGGTTATAAATGAAGCTTTAAAATTATATGAAAATAAAAATATCTGGACAGATCAGGTTTTTGACCTTCTTGATATCTGGGAAAAAATAAACGGAGATCTTGCTGTATCAGTTTGTGAACTCAAAAACTTTTTTATTCAGGCTTTTTTAGAGGAAAAGCGGGACCCAAAAACCGGAAATGGAGTTTTTCTTGGAACTGTTCACAGTGTCAAGGGAATGGAATTTGAGTATGTTTTTATTCTTGACGGCGGATGGGACAGGGGAAAAACTTCAGAATCAGAAGAGGAAACAAGGCTTTTTTATGTTGGTATGACCCGTGCTAAAAAAGGACTTTTTCTTTACAGTCTTGTAAACCAGCAAAATCCTCATACAAAAAGACTTTTGGATTTTCCATATGTTTATGAAAAAAGAGCAAAAAATTTAAAAATAAAGGGATATAAACCAAATATTAAAGTGAGCCTGATTGGAATGAAAGAGCTTTTTATAAGTTATCCGGGTTTTTTTGAAAAAAATAATCCAATTCATTCAAGCCTTGAAAAAATTAACCCAAAGGATACTGTTTATTTGCGTTCTGGAAAAAACGATGAGATTTTTATATATGATAAACATGGAAATAAAATTGCACGCCTTTCAAAATCAGGAACACTTAAATGGAAAAATGCTCTTTCAAATATTGTCTCTGCAAGAGTACTTGCAATAGTTTCAAGAAAAAAAGATGATGATGAGATTGCGGACAGAAAAAATAATATTCTGGTTGATCAGTGGGAACTTCCAATAATAGAAGTCCTGCACGAATAAGAGTTTAAAATTATCTGTGCATTTTGTTTGGGATTGTCTTTTTCAAGGTTTATTGTTTTATTGTTTTCATGAAAATCAATTTTTTTCATATAGTGGGAATAACCCTTGTCATAATAGTTTAAGAGAATTGTAATAGTTTTTTCAATTTCATTATTCAAAAGATGGAAACATGCTTTTTCAAGGTTTTCCGGTCCAAGTTTTTTTTTAATTTTTTTCAGCCTTTCTTCCAGAAGCAAAGCCTCAAATTTGCCATATTCCTTTGCAATCCTTTTTATCCTTTCATTAAGTGGAAGCTCAATATTTATAAGCAGTGCATTTTTCATGTTGTTTCTAACTCCAAGTGGAATAAAAAGTCCTCCTATTCCAGGGCTTTCATTTTCAACCCAGACAGGTTTATTTTGATCAAATTGAAATAGTTTTTTAAAAAGATTATTTTCAAACTGCTGGGGAGATGGCTGTTCATCCTGTCCTAAATCACCAAAGGCAGAACCCTTGTGACAGGCAATTTTTTCAAGGTCAAGAACCTGTTCTCCCTTTTTTTCAAGTTCATGTAAAATATCTGTTTTTCCGCATCCTGTTTTTCCCCCAAGAAGAATAAACTCCATTTTTTTCTCCAGGGTATCAAGGACAAGCTGTCTGAAATTTTTATAACCTGAGTCAAGTCTTGATACTTTAAGGCCAGATGTATGAAGAAGCCATGAAAAAGACTCGCTTCTCATTCCTCCCCTTTGGCAGTATACAAAAATTTCCTGTGATTCATCTGAAATTAAAGAGTAAATCCTGCTTACAAATGAGAGAAGTTTTGGCTGCACATAAAGAAGTCCTTTTAATACGGCTTCTTTTTTACCTTGTTCTTTGTAAATTGTGCCAATATCTTTTCTTTCTTCATTATCAAATACAGGTATGTTTACAGCTCCTGGGATATGTCCTTTTTGATATTCAAGCGGGGATCTTACATCAATTATGAGTTCATTTTCAGATTTTTTTATAAACTCAACTGGTTTTATGGAACAAAATGTCATTTTAAAACAGCCTTAAAAAATTCAAATCAGGATGAGTATATATTTAAAACAAATGACCTGGTCAAGTTGTGATTTATATTTTTTATTTAAAGTACTGGAGTTCAGTGTTGTACAAAATAAGAATTAACAGGAGTTCGGGGGACACCATACTTAACTATCTGCATCTTATTTTTAAACCTTGATTTGCAGATTTAAACTTTTGTGAATCAATAACATAAGTTTTACAAAGCTGTGGTTTTGTAAAGAGTAAAAAAGGTAAAAAAATAAAAAAAGTATTAAAAATTTAAATTAAGTATGGTGTCACCGGAATTATATTAATTAATGGAATTTAATATCTATTCCTCAAACAAAATTTCTTTAACTTCCCTTTTTTTAGTATCAAAAGAAATTCCGCAAATAATTGTCCTTAAACCGTTATTTTTCCATTTCAAGGCATAGTTCTTTTCTTTAATCTGATCAACAGCAGAAACTGCTGAAACATCACATTTAAATTCAATCACAAAAACCTTGTCAGGAAAAATAAGAGCAAGATCAAGTCTTCCCCTGGAATTTAAAAGCTCTGACTTTGTATTAAATCCCATTAAAGATAAAGCCATATATATTATGGTATGAAAATAGTTTTCATCTGCATTTTTAAAATGGGGGTATGGGATTTCATTAAATATTGCATTTATAAAAAATTTTATATCTTCATGGTTTTCATTTTTAAATGCATTTCCAAGTTTTTGTGCAAATGCTGTTGTTGATGATTTTTCAGATATAGTTTTCAAAAGGATTTTATTAAAACTTTTTTTAACCTCCTCATTTGGATAGGAAAGGGAAAAAAGCGTTCCGTCAAAATTTTTGAGTGTAAGATATCCGGTCTGAAAAAGCATTGGCACAATATCAATATTTTCAATATCAAAGCTTTCAAGCATTGAGTCGTCAATTTCAGCATGTTCAAGACCGGGTATGAAATAGTTTTTTTCTTTTATGAGATTTACAAGAAAAGAAGGCGTTGCAGTTGAAAACCAGTAATTTTTAAAAGTTTTATCATTAAGACAATTCATGATGGATATAGGATTAAATACTTTTATATCTCTTTCTTCACTGAATCGATAGCCGTTATAATGGTATTTTAACTTGCCAAGGCATTCTTCAATCCCCATTTTTTTTTCACGGCAGAAATCATAAAGATAATCTTCACAATAAGTTTTTATCTCATCATCAGTGTAGCCAAGAAAATCTGCATAATCAGAATGCATGGTGATATCTGTAAGATTGTTCCATTCAGAAAAAATAGAAATTTTAGAAAATCTTGAAACACCTGTAACAAAAACAAATTTAAGAGCATCAACAACATCAGATGCCTTTAATGTTCCAAAAAAATTTTTTAGAAGTTTTCTGTTGTTTTTTGCCGTATCAATGCCGTTCTGTCCATATCCAAGATGGTCAATAATTGGTTTGTCATATTCATCTATCAGAATAACAACTCTTTGGTTATATTTTTTATATAAACCTGTTACAAGTTCTGCAAACAGGAGAAGAAGGTCATTTGTATCTGGAATATTTATGGAATTTTCTTTATAAAATTTAAACAGTATAAATCTTAAATTATCCTCAAAAACATTTAAATCAGTATTTTGAATTTTATTAAAGTCAAAAATCAGCACAGGATAAGGTTTAAATGTCCATTTGTCTTCAATGTAGAGTCCTTTAAACAAATTACTGTTACCTTTGAAAAGCTCCTTCAATGTTGAGACAGCAAGGGATTTACCAAACCTTCTGGGTCTTGATAGAAAAAAGGCACGTCCTGTTGTAACAAGATTTAAAATCCATCTGGTTTTGTCTATATAAATAAGATTTTCTTCTCTTAATGTTTTAAAAGACGAGGTATCAAGTCCAAATAATTGTTTCATAAGGCAAATTTCCTTGTCAGATTTTTTCAGGCGTTGATTACGCCAGATATTTATCTTTAATATTGCATTTTTTTAGAAAAAAACATCATAAAAATATCTGAACAGTTGGTACAGCTTTAAAATTAAAGAGAATGATAAAAATCAGGCTTAAAAAAGTCAAGCCAGAGTTCTGTATGAGTTTTGGGGACACCATACTTAATGGCAAGATTTAAAATTCCAAAATTTTTGTAACACGGAATATCTAACGATTGACCAGGAAATCTTCAACAGAGATGTCAATATCCTTACATATTTTTCTTAACAAAATTGGAGAAATATCCCTGCCTGGGTGAAATGGAACAGTTGTTCCTTTCCCATGTGAGTTGCGATACTGTTTATGAGAACCTCTTTGCCGAATTTCAATAAATCCTAAACTTTCAAGTATAGATGCCACTTCTTTAGCTTTTAGTGCAGGCAGAATTCCCATTCCTAAGCTACCATCACATTTTGAGTTCCAATAAATTGAGTTTCTATTTTGGGTTCTCCATCTTCAAGCAGCATTTCAATAACTTCTTTCAAATTTGTATTCAGTTCATCTAATGTTTCTCCCTGGGAATGAGCTCCTGGAAATCCAGGAACAAAACCAATATAAAGTCCTGTATCAGGACATTTTTCTATTACAGCTGTAAATATTTTCATTGATAACTCCTGTTTTTTTTAATTTATGGAACCAGTGTTAAAATAATTTATTATGTTGATTATTATAATTATATTTAAATAGTTGGCAATTGAAAAAAGCCAAAATAGGGCAGAGTTTACTTTTTACTTTTAAAAGTTTATATATTGAGGGACACCATACTTAATTAACAAAAATTCAAAAAAAGAAAAATAAAACCATGGCAAGAATAGACGAGTAACAGCACGGGGTTTACCCCATCACATAACCCAGAGAGGCAACAGAAGACAGCAGACTTTTTTTTGTGAAGAAGATTATCTTTCATATCTAAACCTTATGTCACAGTGGTGTAAAAAACAAAATGTTGAATGCATTGCATATTGTCTCATGCCAAATCATCTACATCTTGTGCTGATTCCATCTGATGAAAAAGGTCTTCAGCTTGCTGTTGGAGAAGCTCACAGGCGTTATACAAGAATGATAAATTTTCGCAAAGGCTGGCGGGGACATTAAGAAATGACCTTTTTATTGAAAATCTTGAAAAAAATCTTAATAGAAAACTAAAGCCTGAAAAACCAGGGCCTAAAAAGAAATCTGATAATTAAGTATGGTGTCACCGGAACTAGTCTGAACTAATCCCCGGAACTAAAATGAACTAAATAATTGACATGAAATAATGTTTTAATTAGTTTGGAAAATTAAAATTCACTTTTTATCAGAGGACAAAATGAAAAAGCATATTTATTTTATTTCGGCACTTGTATTTTTTTCTTTTATGTCTCTTGTTTATCCCCTCCATTATCATTTTTTTTCAGAGCCTGTAAAAGAATTACCAGAATTTACTACTTATAAGCAGGCTGTAACAGAAATTTTACCCAAAAAAATTTATGAAAAAGCAGGAGAATATAAATGCGGAGATTATATAATTCCTGTTTCAGATGTTGAAGGACTTCCGCAAAGTCTTGAATTTGTGCCAGATGACATAAATCTTGCAGTTCAGACTTTTTCAGGATGGAAACTTCTTGTTGATGAAGATTTGAAAAATAAAATGAAAAAAAGGGTGGAGCAAAGAATTTCTGTCTGGGGAAACATGGGAATTGGAAGAGAAATAGGAAATATTTTAAAAACACAGAAAAATGCGGCAATGAACACAAGATATTCCATTGATGCAAAGTGTTTTGAGCTTAAAGACAAAAAAACCGACAATATTAAACTAATTGTCA
>JACKCP010000006.1:0-97500 GCA_020633955.1 Desulfobacteraceae bacterium
CAAATCTCTTCTTCAAAAAAATCAAAGTTTTCCAGATCAAAAAAAACAAGACCTTTTCTTATTTTTTCTTTTCTGCCAAGTAAAAAATTTAAAACCTGAAATGATACAAAACCTGAAATCATCATTACAGATGAAAAATAGTTTCTTGTTTCAATATATTTATCTTCAACCTTTGAATAATTGTTTTCCAAAAAATCATCCCCTGGATAAACAATCCTCATTTGTCCGCTGTATCCGTTTATTGCAGAATGAAGCAAAGGCTTTTTAAATTCCTTGCAGATTTTTTCCAGATAAATTCTTGATTTAAAATTATCAAGGGCATCAACTGCAATGTCTGAATCATTTAAGGATAATAAAAATTTTTCATCTTCAATTTTATTTTTAAAAACCAGGTAATTTAAATCAGGATTTATTTTTTCCAGAGCTTTTTTTGTTTCCTCTGCCTTTGATAGTCCTATATTTGAATTATTTAAAAAAATCTGGCGGTTAAAATTGGTTTCCTCAAAAACATCAGGATCATAAATACAGATATTTCCTATTCCAAGTCTTGCAAAACTTTGTGCATAGGACTGCCCAAGGGCTCCGCACCCTGCTATTACAACAAAAGAGCTGAAAAGTTTTTTCTGTTCCTGAACGGATAAATCATTTTTCTGATATTTAAGGGGGATAAAGTCCTTGATAAATCAGCCTCCTCCAACCACTGGAAAAATTGAAACCTGATCGCCATTTTCAAGAACTGGCTTGTTTTCAAAATGTCTGCCGTTTACAAAAATTATTCCTGCTTCTTTTTCATCTATTTCAAGAAGTTTTAAAATATCTGAAACAGAGGTGTCCTCTGACACCTCTATTTCCTTTTCCTTAAACCTGTTTTTTCTGAACTGAGCAAAAAGTTTTACTCTTATTTTCATTATTTAAAAATTCCAGAAAGAGTCTATTTCTTCGTCAGTAAAATCCCAGATAACATTATGGGGAGGACATTTTTCAAGAGAGAAAAATTCCGGCAGTCTGTCGTCTTTTTCATTAAATCCTGCCCTTTTGTTGAATTCCCTTTCCATTTTTAAAACCGATGCTCCAAGGCTCATTACGTCATCCCCTGTAATTGATGAACCGGATTTGGCATTTAACATATCAACAATTGCTTCCATAGCTTCTGCGTTGTCAAGGATTGCAAAGGCTGTAAATATGCAAAGTCCTGCTGTATCAAGTGATGCTGTTGCTATCTGAAGATTTCTTGAAAGTTCAATCTGACCTTCTTTTTTAAGAGGATCAATAAATCCGCCTACACTTAAAATATTTGAAGTTACTGAATACCCGGCAGTATGATCTGCTCCCATTGGCGAGGTTGCATAGGTTATTCCAATACCTTTTACAGCTCTTGGGTCATAGGCAGGAAGAGCCTGGCCTTTTACAACAGGAACCCTTGTAACTCCAAAAACCTTTCCTGTAACTTCTGCTCCGGCACCAATAATTCTTCCAAGGGGAGTACCGTTTTTTATGTCCTGTTCAACAATTTTTACAAAACCTTTTGAATCTCCAAACTCAAGAACTCCAGCCTCCATTGCAACAGCAACCGCAGCTCCTGTTTCAATTGTGTCAATTCCTATATCGTCCATTAAATTATCTGCATAGGCAAGGCTGTCAAGATCGCTTATTCCGCAGTTTGCTCCTGTTGCCCAGATTGTTTCATATTCAAATCCGGATGTAAGGTAATTGCCGTCTTTATCATTATAAACTTGTGAACACTGAATAACACATCCTGCATGACATCCGTGTTTTACTTTTCCGCCTCTTTCCTCAATAAGATCATGCATGGTTTCGCCTGAAATTTTGTCGTGTCCCTCAAAATTTCCTGAGCTGAAGTTTCTTGTGGGAAGTCCGCCTGCTTCGTGTAAAACATTTGTTAAAATATTTGTTCCATAGGTTGGAAGGCCTTCACCGCTTACAGGATGAGCCATGAGAGCTTTTGCAAATTTTTTGGCTGCTTCTTTAAATTTTACTGGATCTTCCACATGTACCTGATCATTTTCTGAAGGTTCAACAACAACATATTTAATATGCTTTGAACCCATAACAGCTCCAAGGCCGCCCCTTCCAAGGCTTCTGATTTTACCCTGAGGGTCTTTTACCGAAATGTTTGCAGCAGCCATTTTCATTTCTCCTGCAACTCCAATTGAAATAACACCGCATTTTTCATTTCCCTTTGAAAGGGCTTCTATTGTTTCAAAGTTCCCTTTTCCCCATAGATGGGTTTTTTCTATTTCAATACTGTCTTTTCTTATTCTTATTCCATAGTACTCATTTTTATTTTCTGGAAGTCCTTCTATTATGAGTGCCTTAATTCCTGCCCTTGCAAAAAGCTGGGCCGAGGTTCCTCCTGAATTACTTTCCTTTATTCCTTTTGTTAAGGGACTTTTTCCTCCCGCAGAAAGCCTTCCTGTATTTGCAGCCGTAGTTCCAGACAATAATCCGGGGGCAAATACAAGCTTGTTGTTTTTGCCAAGAGGATGGCACAAAGGCTCAACTTCCGATGCTACAACAGCAGAGGTAAGTCCTCTTCCTCCAAGTGAATTAAGGTTTTCCGGCACATCTTCTATCCATGCTTTTAAAGTGGAAAGATCTGCTCTGTAAATTTTATCATTCATAAAAAAACCTCCTTTTTTATAATTGAGCATTTCATATAAAAATATATAAACACTCAAAGACTTTCATTTCTGCAGAATTAAATTTATCCAATAATTTCAGCAAATCTGAAAATCAATAAGCCCGGTTCAAACTTAAAAAAACCGGACAATCTGTTTGAATCAGTTTATATTTTTAAATATTTTTTTTCAATAATTGTTATCAGGAAGAAAAAAAGAACTTAACTGAAAGACATACAAGGATAATTCCGCCTGCAAATCCGGAAATACCTTTAAGCAAGGAGGCCTTTGAAAGCCTGTCTCCAAGAATTGTACCAAGGGCACAGAGAAAACATGTTATGGCAAAAATACTTATTGAGGTAAAAAAAATATCAGAATCAAGAATGGACATTCCAAATCCTGCTGCAAGGGCATCAATACTTGTTGCTACAGAAAGAAAAACAAGGGTTTTTCCCTTTGAAGGATTGCTTTTTAATGTTTCCTCGTTATTTTTTATTCCTTCATAAATCATATGAAGACCGATTATCAGAAGAATAAATGAGGCAAGGGGATTTGCTATATTATTTATAAATCTGTATACAGATGAGCCTGCAAGATATCCGCTTACAAAAAACAAAAACTGAAAAAGTCCAAAATGCCAGGAAATCCTGAAGATTTCTCTTTTTCCAACTTTATCAATTTTAATTCCAGATGAAACCGACACAGCAAAAGCATCCATTGCAAGAGCAAAGGAAAGTGAAATAGATTCAAAAATCATTATTCAGGACCAAAAGTTTAATTTCTAAGATTTAAATTATTGTTAAAATTTCTTTTAGCGTAAATCAATATCTTTGAAACATAAAATCCTGACATTGTAAAACCAAAACTTAAAAAGATTATTAAAAAAATTGAAAGTGGAATATAGCTTTTATCCACAACAAATCCTGCTCCAAAGCAATCCAGACCTGATACAATAATAATTAAAAAGGAAATTTTAAGCTTATCAATTTTTTCTTTATTAAAAAAAGCATCATAAATAAATTTTAGCAAAATAAACAAAATAAAATAACGGTAAACTGGATAAGAGGTTAAAATCCCTGATTTAGAGGTTGTTAAGGAAATTAAGCCTCCTGATACAAACATGAAAAAATTTATAAGACAAAGCAGGACTGAAAAATAAACTATTTTGAATTTTTTCTTAAAGCATGGACAAAATCCAGAGGCGCATCCAATTATAAATGCATCGAGAACTGAACTTGTAATAAGAATGTATGTATTTAAAACTTCCATAAATGCCTCCAGCAATTTAAAAATAATATCGGTATTTTAATTGCTTTGCTTTAAATAACAGAGTAAGAATGCCCGTAATAATTTGACCGGACTCGTCTTTATTTGTAGAGTTAAAAAAGCTCTTTCAAGGATTTGGATAAATCTTAAAATACTCAAAAAGTGGAAAATTCTATGGAAGTTTTTATCGCAAGGCAGCCTGTATTTTACAAAGACAAAAAAACATTTGGATATGAACTACTTTTCAGGGATGGGTTTAAAAACTCATTTCCTGACACCGATGGAAATATTGCTACAACCAAAGTCCTTTCCAGCAGTTTTTTTTCCTTTGGGTTCAATGAAATAACCTCCAATAAAAATGCTCTGGTTAATTTCACAAAAGAACACATAATCAATAAAACTCCCCTTGCTTTTCCTGAGCAGAATTTAATTGTTGAAGTTCTAGAAAATATTTTACCTGAAAAAGAAATTATTGATTCCCTTACAGACCTTAAAAACAAAGGTTATAAAATTGCACTTGATGACTTTGTTTTCAGTAGTGAGTATGAACCTCTTATTATGCTGTCTGATATTATCAAGTTTGACCTGATTGCAACCCCTCTTAAGCAAATAGAACCTCTTGTCAAAAGGCTTAAAAAAAAATACAGCAAAATTACTTTTCTTGCAGAAAAAGTTGAAACCTATGAAGAATTTGAAAAAGCGAAAGAGCTTGGCTTTTCTCTTTTCCAGGGATATTTTTTTGCAAAGCCTGAAATTATTTCAAACAGGGAAATACCTTCACAAAAGCTTTCCCTTGCAAGACTTGTAAAGGAAATTTCAGTTGGTGATCCTGACTCAAAAAAAATTCTTGATATAATAAAAAAAGATGTTTCAATATCCTACAAACTTCTGAAATTCATAAATTCCTCATATTTTAACAGGCCGTGCAAAATTGATACAATTAAAGATGCCATGACCTTTCTTGGAATTGATGAACTAAAAAAATACATAAGTCTTATTGCAACAGCAGGACTTACAGACAATAAGCCAAATGAGCTTTTAAGAAATTCCGTATTCAGGGCAAGAATGTGTGAGCTTATTGGTTCCAGAGCTTCAGGTTTCAGACAGGATGAACTTTTTACAATAGGACTTTTTTCCCTTATAGAAGCAATGCTTGATAAAAAAATGGATGACATTATGAAGGAAATTTCATTTTCAACAAAAATAACCAATGCTCTTACAGGACAGAATAAAACGATTAACAATGTTTTAAGCCTGATTTCATACATTGAGGCAGGAGACTGGGACAAAATTAAAAGTATTGATAATAATAATCTTGCAAAACTCAGGGATTATTATCTTGATGCAATAAAAATGGCTGACTGCATTTTATAATTTTCTGTGATTTAAAACTCATAAAAATCTTAAAATATTCAGCTGAACACATAGAAAAAAGCCAGTCTGCTGGAAGAACGGCTGCTGGTTTTTTTCTGAGCCGGTTTCAGTTTCAGAAGACAGTTTTTTTATCTCCTGTCTCGAAGCATAGCAAGAATTAGGGTCAGAAAGAATACAGCAGCCGTTCCTCTTTAAACAGAACTGTTACTAAATTCAATTATAAATCAAAAAATCAGCCTTTGCACTTATCCATTGCAGCTTTAAATCCTTTAATGGAATTTTCAATTACAGAATCTGCAACACAAAATGAAAGTCTGAAATGTCCTGGGACTCCAAAGCCTGAACCTGGAACTGCAAGAACTTTTTCTTCCTGAAGAATTTTAACAAACTCCACATCATCTGCTATTGGAGATTTCGGGAAAAGATAAAAAGCACCCTGGGGTTCAACAAAATCATATCCTGCTTCCCTTAGTCCATCGCAAAGAATCTGCTTTTTCTTTTCATAGGCTGCAATATTTACGCTCGCACCCTGAATTTTTCCCACAACTCTCTGCATAAGTCCGGGAGCGTTAACAAAACCAAGAATTCTGTTGCATAGTGCCATTCCATTAAAAAGCTTGTCTTTATCATCTGCAGCCGGACAAATTGCAATATATCCAATTCTTTCTCCTGCAAGTGAAAGCTCTTTTGAATATGAAGTTGCAACTATTGAGTTTTTATATGCTCTTAAAACACCTGGAACCACGGCATTGTTATATGCAATTTTTCTGTAGGGTTCATCTGAAATAAGATAAACTGTTTTTCCAAATTCCTTACTTTTCGCTTCAAGAATTTCACCAAGTCTGTCAAGCTCTTCCCTTGAATAAATCACACCTGATGGATTGTTTGGAGAATTTATCAAAAGAGCTCTTGTATCTTTTGTTATGGCTTTTTCAATTTCATTGAAATCAAGACCGAATGTCTGGGTTGAAGGAACGGTAACAAGCTCTCCCCCGTGATTGTCAAGATAAAAATTATATTCAACAAAATAAGGCTTTGAAACCACAACTTTTTCACCTGGATTAAGTATGGTTTTCAAAACCACATTCAATGCTCCTGCAGCACCGCAGGTCATCAAAATTTCATTCTCAGTCAAGTCCACTTCCTGATCAACTGATGCAGCCTTTGCAATTTCGGCTCTTACCTGTGGATAGCCGGGGTTTGGCATATACCCGTGGATTCCTTCAGCTTCAACAGCAGCTTCAGTCATAAGTGCTTCATGAAATTCCTTTGGAGGAGGAAGGTTGGGGTTTCCAAGGCTTAGGTCAAATACGTTTTCTGCACCGTATTTTGCCTTCATTTTTGCACCCTCTTCAAACATTTTTCTAATCCAGGATGATTTTTCCATGAAAGACTCAATTTTTACCGCAATAGACATGTTTCCTCCCTTGTTATTAATCAGTTAATGCATCTATTCCTTTATTTCTCTCTTCAAAAAAATTCTTTTTAAAATTTTTGTACTCAGAATTTGAAACAGCATTCCTTATATTTTTCATAAGATCAAGATAATAATGAAGGTTGTGAATTGTATTAAGTCTGTATGCAAGCAGTTCCCTTGATTTATAAAGATGCCTTAAATAGGCTCTTGAATAATTTTTGCATGTTTCACAGGAACATTTGGGATCAATTGGAAGAGTGTCATTTGAATATCTGGAGTTTGCAATATTCATGTCGCCGCATCTTGTGAAAAGCTTTCCGTTTCTTGCATTTCTTGTTGGCATCACACAGTCAAACATATCAGCACCAAGTCCGACAAGTGTTACAAGATCTTCAGGAGTTCCCACACCCATTACATACTTGGGCTTGTTAGAGGGAAGCATTGGAAGATTGTATTCAGCCACTTCATACATAAGCTCAGGCGGTTCTCCGACACTGAGACCTCCAACTGCAAAACCGCTGAAATCATTTTCACATATCTGCTCAGCTGAAATTTTTCTTAAGTCCTCAAACATTCCACCCTGAACAATACCAAATAACGCATTATTTCTTTTTTCATCCTGCTTCCATCTGTCAAAACATCTTTTTGCCCATCTTTTTGTAAGATGCATTGCACTTTCAATCTGTTTTTTTTCAGCAGGGTATCCAACACACTGATCAAGGCACATCATAATATCTGATCCAATACATAGCTGAATCTCAATTGACTTTTCAGGTGTCATTAGATGACGGGAGCCGTCTATATGAGACTGGAATGAATAACCTTCTTCTGTAATTTTTGAAAGCATTGCAAGTGAAAATACCTGAAATCCTCCGCTGTCTGTAAGGATAGGCCTGTCCCAGTTCATAAATTTATGAAGTCCGTCAAAAAGATCTAAAATTTCCATTCCAGGTCTTAAATACAGATGATAGGTATTTCCAAGAATAATCTGGGCATTGACTTGTTTTACATCTTCAACACTCAATGCCTTTACGCTTCCAAGTGTTCCAACAGGCATAAAGATAGGAGTCTCAATTTTACCCCTTGAAGTGGTTATTATTCCTGTTCTCTCAAATTTATCCCCACCATTTTTTAAAACCTCAAACGAAAACATTATTTTCTACTCCAAAATTCATTATTTTTAAATTCATTGCCTGATTTTATTTTCAAGAAACATTGCATCACCATAGCTGAAAAAACGATAGCCCTTTTCCACAGCCTCTGAATATGCTCTTTTAATCAGATCAAATCCTGCAAAGGCAGAAACAAGCATTAAAAGAGTGCTCTTGGGAAGATGAAAATTTGTTATAATTGAATCAACTATCTTGAATCTGTATCCAGGGTAAATATAAAGATCACACAACCCCTCACCTGGACTTAAAAACCCGCTTTCATTGCATGCATATTCTAAAGTTCTGACACTGGTTGTTCCAACAGCAATTATTCTTTTACCATTTTTAACTGCTTCATTTATCTTCCGTGCATTTTCATTGTCTATAAAATATTTTTCCCTGTGAATATTATGCTCGCGTATATCGCTGCATTCCACAGGACTGAAAGTACCGTAACCTACATATAAAGTTATCTCTGCAAAATCAGCACCTTTATTTCTGATTTTCTGCATAAGCTCATCAGTGAAATGAAGTCCTGCAGTCGGTGCTGCAGCAGCTCCTTCGTTTTTTGCATAAACTGTCTGATATCTTGATTTGTCAGATTCCAGATTTTTTCTTTCATGTCTTTTAATGTATGGAGGCAGGGGAAGTTCTCCTGCCGTATCTATTTCCTTTAAAACATCTTTTTCACTTTTAAATAATAACTTAACTTTTTTTTCACTAATTTCTTTTACTTCTGCACTTAAACTCTCAGTAATTAATAGCCTTGAGTTAATTTTCGGACGTCTTGAGGCTCTCACAAGACAATAACATTCAAACAAACCTGTTTTTTCAAATGACTCAAGTCCTTCAAGGTAATCAAGAATTAAAATCTCAATTTTTCCGCCTGATTCCTTTTTACCGAACAGCCTTGCTGGAACAACCTTGGTGTTGTTTATAACAAAAAGATCATTTTCACTTACCAGTGATGAAATATCCTGAAATTTTAAATGCCTGAATTCCTCACCTGCTCCGGGGACATGAAAAAGCCTTGACTCATCCCTTTTTTCTGAAGGATTTTGTGCAATTAAATTTTCTGGAAGAAAAAAATCATAATCATTAATGGAAAACATGTAAATTGTGCCGTAATTTTAAAAATTAAAAAGGAGAATGGACTTTCGTCCATTCTCCCGACAAACTATTAAGACCTTATTTTACAGAATAAATCTGATTAGATAAGGAATGGTACAAGTAGAAGTGCAACAACGTTGATGATCTTGATCATTGGGTTGATTGCAGGACCAGCTGTATCTTTGTATGGGTCACCTACTGTGTCACCAGTAACAGCTGCTTTATGAGCGTCGCTTCCTTTTCCACCGTAGTTGTTGTCTTCGATGAATTTTTTAGCGTTGTCCCATGCTGCACCACCAGTTGCCATAGAGATAGCAACGAAAAGACCAGTAACGATAGTACCGATAAGAAGACCGCCAAGAGCAACTTTACCAAGAAGAAGTCCAACAATGATTGGAGCAACAACAGGTAGAAGAGCAGGAACGATCATTTCTTTAAGAGCAAACTGAGTTACGATGTCAACACATGCTGCGTAATCAGGCTTTGCTTTATATTCCATGATACCTTCGATTTCACGGAACTGACGACGTACTTCTTCAACAACAGCACCACCAGCGCGGCCAACAGCATTCATTGCTATAGAACCGAAAAGGTAAGGAAGAAGACCACCGATGAATAGACCGATAAGAACTTTAACGTTAGAAAGGTCGAAAACTATTTTAGCAGTTCCGCCCTGAATAGCAAATTCTTCAACATAGCATGCAAAAAGTACAAGAGCTGCAAGACCAGCAGAACCAATAGCATAACCTTTAGTAACAGCTTTAGTTGTGTTACCAACAGCGTCAAGAGCATCTGTTGTTTCACGAACTGAATCTTCAAGTTCAGACATTTCAGCGATACCGCCTGCGTTATCTGTAATTGGACCGTAAGCATCGATAGCGATAACCATACCGGTCATTGAAAGCATAGCAACAGCTGCAATAGCAATACCGATAAGACCAGCAAAGTAGTTTGCAGCAGCAATAGCAGCACAGATTGTAAGAACAGGAGCAGCAGTTGACTGCATTGAAACAGCAAGACCAGCAATGATGTTTGTTCCGTGACCTGTTACAGAAGCTTTTGCAATGTCTTTAACAGGCTTGTAGATACCTGTGTAGTATTCTGTGATAACAACGATAACAACTGTAAGAATAAGACCAACAAGAGTACAGTAGTAGATGTTCATTGCAGAAGCATCAATACCTGTTACGAATTTTTCACATGCAAAGTAGAAAGCAATAGCTGCAAGAATAGCTGCACCGAACATTCCCTTGTAAAGAGCGCCCATGATGTAGTCGCTGCCTTTTCCAAGACGAACAAAGAAGCTTGCAATAATTGAAGCAATAATTGAAATTGCGCCAAGGATAAGTGGGAAAATTACGATTTCTGCATTTGCAGGGTACTTAAGGTGAAGAAGAAGCATAGCTGCAACAACAGTTACTGCATATGTTTCAAAAAGGTCAGCTGCCATACCGGCACAGTCACCTACGTTATCACCTACGTTGTCAGCGATAGTAGCAGGGTTTCTTGGGTCGTCTTCAGGAATACCAGCTTCAACTTTACCAACAAGGTCAGCACCAACGTCAGCACCTTTAGTGAAGATACCGCCGCCAAGACGTGCAAAGATAGAGATAAGAGAACCACCAAAACCAAGAGCTACAAGAGGTCCAACTTCGCCTGTTACTGTGTAGAAACCAGCAACTGAAGTAAGAGCAAGACCTGCAACGATCATACCGGTAACTGTACCGCCCTTGAAAGAAAGGGAAAGACCTGCGTTAAGTCCGTTTCTTGAAGCTTCTGCAGTTCTAACGTTAGCAACAACTGAAACTCTCATTCCAATGTAACCAGCTAAGAAAGAAGCAACAGCACCAACAACAAATCCAATTGCGTTCAATGTGCCAAGACCAAAGAAAATAACTGCTGTGATGATAACACCAACAATAGCCATAGACTTAAGCTGACGGTTAAGGTAGGCAATAGCACCTTCCTGAATAGCACCGGCGATTTCCTGCATTTTTGCGTTTCCAGCAGGAGCTCCCTTAACGATACCAGCAAGTATCAATGAAAAAAGGATACCTGCGACCCCTACCAATGTACAGGTAAGAGGCAAATTAGACATCAAGACTTCCATACGATCCTCCTTAAAAAAGTTAAAAACTACTTATTAAAATTATTCATACATGCCGTATAACCGTTTAAGATAATCTCTTCTGCGGCTTTAGCGGCTTTTTCAATCCCGTTTTCAATTACTTCAATTTCATCTTTATCAAAATCATGGAGAACATATGAAGTAACCTGCTCTCTTCTTTCAGGACGACCAATTCCGATTTTAATTCTACCGAAATTATCAGTCCCCAAATTTTCTATAATTGATTTGACTCCATTATGCCCGCCGGCTCCACCCTGTTTCCTAATACGGATTTTACCGGGTGGCAAGTCTAAATCATCATAGACAACAATTATTCTTGAACTATCAACATTAAAATACTGCGAAATATCTCTTACGGGGAAACCGCTTCGATTCATATAGGAGAAAGGTTTGAGCAGAATAATATCATTATTTTTTCTCTTACCTTTCCCAAAAATTCCATTAAATTTTTTTTTATCCAAATCAATGCCGGTTAAACTTGAAAGTTTGTCAATGAGCATGAAACCCGCATTATGTCTGTTTCCTTCATAGGCTGAACCCGGATTCCCAAGACCAGCAACAAGCCAAACTTTTTCTGACATCTATCAAATTACCCGACAATGATTATGTGTGACTAAACTATTCTTCAACACCCTCTGCTTCTGCTTCAGCAGCTTCTTCTTCTCCTTCTTCATCAGAAGAAGCAGGAGCAACTATTGTCGCAACAGTATAATTCACATCTGTGAAAACTTCGATATTTTCACCAATTTCAACATCTTCAATGTGAACTGAATCACCAGGTCCAAGATTTGAAACATCAACCTTGATTGATTCAGGAATATTGTCAACTGTACAGCGAACATCAATTTCTCTTCTTAGAATCTGAAGCATTCCGCCCTGCTCAATTCCAGGAGATACATCTTCACCTACAACTTCAACAGGAACTCTGAAATCAAGAACCTGATTTTTTTCTATTGTAAGGAAATCAGCATGGATAAATTTTCCATTTACAAAATCAGCCTGAAGCTCCTTAAGCATTACCTGATAGCTTTCTCCTGCAAGGGAAAGCTTAAGAAAAACCTCCATAGTCTGGGTTTTCTTGATTGCTTTGTCAAGTTCGGTTGAGCTGACTGAAATTGCTTTTGCTTCAGTGTTTCTACCATAAATAACAGCCGGAATTCTTTTTTCTTTTCTCAGTGCTTTTCCGGCCTGTTTTCCTCTTTCTGTTCTTTCCTGTGCTTCAAGTTCTATAAATTTCAATTTAAACTCCTTGATTTTTTAATCAGTCAAATAGAGAAGTAACAGAATCTCCTGTATGACTTCTCAAAATTGCTTCACCTATTATTCCAGACATTGATATTACTCTTACCTTGTCTGAGTTTTCAGCCTTTTCTGACAAGGGAATAGTATCTGTAACAACAAGTTTTACAATTGGTGAATTTTCTATTCTTTCCATGGCCGGTCCTGACAAAACAGGATGACTGCAAAATGCATAAACTTCCTTTGCACCCTGATCAATAATAGCCTTAGCTGCCTCGGTCAAAGTTCCGGCTGTATCTACCATATCATCAAGCACTACTGCTTTTTTACCTTTTACTTCACCCACAACTGTCATTGAGCCGATCTGATTTGGCGCACTTCTGTGTTTATCAACAATTGCCCATTCAGCACCAAGTCTTTTTGCAAAGGCTCTTGCCCTTTCAACTCCGCCTGCATCAGGTGAAACAACCACAAGCTCATCCATATTAAATATCGATGCAGCATGATCCCTTAAAACCGGAGCTGCGTAAAGGTTATCAACCGGAATATCAAAAAAACCCTGCACCTGTCCCGCATGAAGATCAACAGTTATAACTCTTTGAGCTCCCGCCTTCATTATCATGTCTGCAACAAGCTTTGCACTGATTGGAACCCTTGGAGCAACCTTTTTATCCTGCCTTGCGTATCCAAAATATGGAATTACTGCTGTAACTTTTCTTGCAGCCGATCTTTTAACTGCATCGATCATAAGAAGAAGTTCCATGAGATTGTCATTAACCGGTGAACAAGTTGACTGAATTATATAGACATCACGTCCTCTTACATTTTCGCGGATTTCTATTTGGACTTCACCGTCACTAAATGTTGTTACTTTTGCGTTTCCCAGGGACTTTCCAAGATATTCTGAAATTCTTTTTGCAAGAGAAGGATTGGAATTACCTGAAAAAATAGTTAAATCATCCATTATTCCTCACGGATTGCTTCTAAATATTATAATTTGGCTGGGGTGGAAGGATTCGAACCTTCGCATGCAGGGATCAAAACCCTGTGCCTTTCCGCTTGGCGACACCCCATCAATAATTAAACAAAATCTGCTGAATAAATTTTCCAGCTATCCGGACAAAGATCTAAAAGATGCATATAGCCTTTGTTGCGGGCTGACTTATCTGAATACAAACCATAGCATGTTGGGCCGCTTCCAGATACCATGGCAATTTCAGCACCGGACAGTTTTAATTTATTCTTGATTTCTGTTATTTCAGGAAGCATTTTTTCAGCAACAGCCTCAAGATCATTAATCAGATTTTCTTTTGCTTCCAAACAGTCCTTAAACAAAAGTCTTTTATTTTTTTTTACCCTGTTTGTCAATCCCCAATTAAGATTTTTGTATACTTCAGCAGTTTTAAGTCCTTTTGAGGGATTAACAAGAACAATATATTTTTTGTCTATTGAAAGATGTTCTGAAATAATATCCCCAACCCCTGTGCATAAAGCGGGCTTTGACTTGATAAAAAAAGGAACATCAGCACCTATTTCAGCAGCTTTCTGTTCAAGAAACTCAATGGAAAACAAATTTGAAAACAAAGAATTCAAACCCGTGAGAACACAGGCACCATCACTGCTGCCTCCACCAAGGCCTGCTTCCACAGGAATATTTTTTTTAATTTTTATCTTTATACCTGTGTTTGATTTTGACTCTCTCAAAAAAATACTTGCCGCCTTAAAAACAGTATTAGATTCATCACATGGACACTCAAAATCACCAGAACTTTCAATTTTGATCCCGGAAAAATCCTCAGAAAGCTCAATATCTATCTCATCGGCAAGAGATACAGGTACCATTACCGTTTCAAGGATATGGTACCCGTCATGCCTCCTGCCTTTTATATCAAGATAAAGATTGATTTTTGCATAGGCCTTTTTTTTTATCTTATTTCTGGAGTTTGATAACACTGAACCCCCGGTTATACTGTTTTATAAAGAAAGAAACTTCCTCACCTTCTTTTACTGAGTTTATAAGCTTCAGATAATCGTCGGGAGAATTAACAGGTTTATGGTTAATCTGAAGAATAACATCCCATACTTTCATACCAGCTTTGTAGGCCTTGCCCTCAGAGTCAAGATTTGCAACAACAACACCCTGACCGTATTTGACATTAAGACGCTGGGATGTAGCTCTGTCAAGCTCAGCGATCTGGATTCCAAAGGGTATCTTTGAGTTTTCTCCCTGAACTGCAGCTGCAAGATCATCACCTCTCTTGCCTATCTTCACCTCAAAGACTTTTTTCTTTCCATCTCTTATAACTTCAACATCAACCTTTGCACCGACTTTAAGTCCTGCCACTTCCCTGGTTAAATCCCTTGAGTTTTTAACTTTTTCCTTTCCAACTGAAGTAATTATATCCCCGGCCCTGATACCGGCGTCAGATGCAGGATTGTCTTCAAAAACTTCTGAAACAAATACGCCTTCAGGTTTTTTAAGTCCGTAGTATTCGGCTATGCCCTCATCAACGTCCTGAATCTGAACTCCAAGCCAGCCCCTTACAACTTCGCCGTTGTTTTTAAGCTGTTCAATTATAACTGATGCCATATTTGAAGGAATTGCAAAACCAATACCCTGAGCCTTTGCAAGAATAGCAGTATTTATACCAACAACCTCTCCCTTAAGGTCAAGGAGGGGACCGCCGCTGTTACCGGGATTAATTGAAGCGTCTGTCTGAATAAAATCATCATATGGCCCCGCATCAATAACCCTTCCCTTTGCACTTACAATACCTGCTGTAACAGTTTGTTCAAGACCAAAAGGACTCCCTATTGCAACAACCCATTCTCCGACTTTAAGGTCATCAGAATCGCCGAATTTAAGAAAAGGAAGCTTTTCTTCGGGTTCAATTTTAATCAGAGCAAGATCTGTATTTGGATCTGTACCAATTTTTTTTGCATCATACTCATTGCCGTTTTTAAGCTTGACCTTGATTTCATCGGCATCTGCAACAACATGATTGTTTGTAACAATATACCCGTCTGAATCTATCAGAAAACCTGAACCGAGACTTTTCTGCTCATACTCTCTCTGAGGAAGTCCTTCATAAAATTTCCTGAAAAATTCATCAAAAAGATCATTACCTGGAGAATAAAAATTTCTTCCGGAAACGGTTTTTTTGACTGTACGTATATTTACAACAGAATCTTCGGCATATTTTGCAAGTTCACTGAAGTTCTCAGGAATAAACCTTGGAGCACTATAAACTTCTGCTCCATGAAAACCTGCAAAAACAATAAAACAAATTAATACAACTTTTAATTTAAAACTCTCCATAAAAAACCTCCATTGATTAAATGTAAAATCATGATTCTTTTACATACATAAGCCTTAAATCATGCAAAATATTCTCAATAAGGTTTTTCTCCTCATCATTAAGATTACCCTTGGTTTTTTCTTTAAGCATCGCTATTATATCTATTGTCTGCTTTGCCATAGAAATATTCTTCATTTTCTGCCCTGTTGCTGGATCTGCAATCATACCGAGATTATAAAGAGCCGATGCATTAAGAGACATTATAAAAGTATTAAAATCCACGCCTGGCATTGAACCTGTCTTCTCAGACATAATCTGATCCTTTCAACTTAAGTTAGATCCTGAGCGAAAACTGCTTTTTCTGTCCGTTTATGCCTCAGATTAAAAAAACAATCTCAAAATACTTTCAATATCCTGAAGTTTAAATTTTTAATGGAACCGGGCATAAAGCTTTAGTTTCCGGCCAATCACTGCTGGTTATTAGTTTTTTGTGAACAAAACCTGTGTTTTTTTCATTTTGGCTTCAGATTCAAAATTTAATCTTCAAAAATGATATTTGATTTTTTTAAAGGTTAAACTTTTAATCTTCCCTGTATTGAAAAAAAACAGTTTACAAAAATTAAAGCAGGAAGGCTATATTTTCAAGCCTTAAATTGTTTAAAAATTTACGCCATAATACCACAGTTCAAATTTATAAAAAGAAATTTTTATCGTAACTGCTCAGTTCAATTTACAACGGCTGCTGCATTCTTTCTAAGCCTCATTTTCCATGGGCTCCGAGACAGGAGATAAAAAAGCTGTCTCCTGAAACCGGCTCAGAAAATATACAGCCTCCGCCGCTAAAACGGCTTTTTCTCAGTTTTTAAGCTGAGTAGTTATAATTAATCTTAAAATTTTCGAAGGGAATTTTAATCCGGTCAGAAGATTATTTTTTCTGACCGGATATTTTTTATAAAAGCTTATTTTCTTCAAGAAGAGGAATAGGATCAACAAGATGTTTTTTAAGCCAGCTGCCTGCATTTTTAAGTTTACATGCAAGCCCGATAAGTTCAGAAATATAAAAAACAGGAAGCCTTGTATCCTTTGAGCCTCTGAGTTCGAGATTAACCTGGCAAAGGGGACAAAAGGATATAATACAGTTTGCTCCGCTTCGCTTGGCCTGATCCCTTATCTTATCAACCTGGGTATCTGCAAGCTCTGGTTTTGTAACCGCAAGATGGGCCCCGCAGCACTGTTTTGCATATCCCCATCTTTTTGTCTCAACTCCAAGAGAGTCAACAAAACTCCTCAGTTCAGCCTCATATGGAAGGACATCAAAACCAGTAATCCATTCCGGTCTTGTAAGAAGACAGCCAAAGTAAAGCACAGGTTTTAAACCCTTCAGAGGATTTACAACAGCGTCTTTAAAAAGCTCGCGCCTTGAATCTGTAAGAACTTCAAGAAAGAATTTCAGACGGACAGTACCGTCATATCTTTTTCCTATGGCCTCTTCAAGAATGTCATTTTTAACCGGGGCATGACGCAATGTATTTTCAGCTGTACGAAGCCTAACAAAACAGCTTGGACAGGTTACATAAAGGTCATCAATACCCTGTCGTTCAGCAAGAATAAGATTTCTCCCTGCAAGAAGCAGTGCATAATCCTGATTTACACTGTGGGCGGGTGAAGACCCGCAGCAGTTCCAGTCCTTAAGTTCCTCAACCCATGAGCCGACCAGTTTTGCCATTGCGAACAAAGACTCCCCAAGTTCCCTTGCACTGGACATAAGGGAACAGCCAGGATAATAGTACAGCCTTGAGTGTTCTTTATTAAATATCTGATTTTCAGGCAATTTATCTTTTTCTACCATCAAAATAATCTCCCATTGAGCGGATTTCCTTTAACTTCCTGACCTTTGTGGGCAGAAGTTCGAGCCTGCCGTGCTTTATCATTTTAAGTCCTGCACCAACGTCATTGAAATAGGAACCTGTGGCAAGCTTGTATCTCATCATAAATTCAAGCTCGTAAACCCTGCCCCTTTTATCAACCTGCTTGAGAAACTCTCTATGAAAAGCCCAGATATCTGGTTCGCCGGGTTCAACCCCTTCTTCAAGAGCAATTTCCCTCAAGGCGTCCATCATATGTGGAATATGGATTCTGTTGGGACATTGAGCAACACAGGCATAACATCCAACACAAACCCAGATTGTTTTTGACTTGAGAACTTCTTCTTTCATGCCAAACTGAATCATGCGTATGATCTGATTGGGGTAGTAATCCATTATTTCAACCGCCGGACACCCCGATGAACATGCCATGCAATGAAAGCATCCTCCAAGCAGATGACCGCATTTGTCCTCAACCTGGTTAAGGAAGCCGTTATCATTTTTTTTCATTTTCAACCTTTACGTGTACTAACAAAGTTTGGGAAATACAAAAAAACTTCAGCTCACATCTTTTTTTTCAAAAAAAAGAAAAAATAATATATACACAGGTTCTTCATATGTCAAATAATTAAACAAATGAACATTTTATCCTTATTTGAAAAGAAAAATATTCAAATAAGAAACTGCAAAACTCTATCTTCTAAGCTCTTTCAAGGCCGAAAGCAGGGTAACTGAAGAAAAAGGCTTCTCCAGAAAAACATGAATATTACTTTTTTTAGGGATATCTGAAACAGCAGATCCTGAAATATATACGACCTTTAGGTGGGGATTAAAAACACTGAGTTTTTCAAAAAGATCCGGCCCGTTAAGCCCCTTCATTATAAAGTCTGTCACAAGAACATCAATATCTTTAAAGTCTTCAATATATTCAGACCTGATATCTGGATTTATCTTTAACACTTCATAACCTTCGAGTTCAAGGAGCTCACAGAGAGCATCCCTTACATGGGAATTTTCTTCTACTACAAGAATTTTTTTGAATCTGCCTGGATGGTTTTTATTGTTAAAGCAATTACTGTTATTTACTTCCAAAAATTTTTTTTCAGTAAAATCTTTTGCAACAGGAAAACTTAAAATTATTTCAGTTCCTTTATTTTCTGCACTTTTCAGAAAAACACTTCCTCCGCATTGCTTCATGATACCATAAACAGTTGACAGGCCAAGTCCTGTCCCCCTGTCTCTTGGCTTTGTTGTAAAGAACGGATCAAATACCTTTGCCTGAATGTCCTTTGGAATACCTGTACCGTTATCTTTAACTGATAAGAATATTTTATTTTCACTTCTAATTTTTTCAACTCTTGTTGAAATTATTATTTCACCACCGCCCGGCATTGCATCAACCGAGTTCACCACAAGGTTCATAAGTACCTGCTCGATTTTATCGGAATTGCTTTTGACAGGAAGCCTTCCTTTGCAGAGATCAAGCCTGATTGAAATATTTTCATTGACAAGCCTGCTGAGCATGCTTTCCATGTTAAAAACAAGATCATTAATATTGAATATATCTGTTTTAACAAGCTGATGCCTGCTGAAGGACAAAAGCTGCCTTGTCAATATTTCCGCCTTTTCAGCAGCTATATCTATCTGCGCAATATTTTTTCTAAGGTTATCATTATCCCTGGCCTTAAGATTAAGGAGCTCACAGTATCCTCTTATAACTGTCAGGGTGTTGTTAAAATCATGGGCAACACCTCCTGCAAGTCTTCCAACAGCCTCCATTTTCTGAGTATGCAGAAATTTTTTTTCAAGAATCTTTTTTTCCGTAACATCAACACCAAGATATGAAAGACCGGTAACATCTTTTCCATTTTCCCTTAAAGCCCTGATATGCCAGTTCAGAATCTTTTCATTGCCGAACCTGTCAACTATTTTTGTTTCAAAATATTTAGAGGACGAACGGTCTGAATTCGCTGCGGATTCCTCTTCAAAAATTCTTTTACGTTCATCATCAAAAGGTATTAAAATTTCCCAGAAATCAGATCTTTGCTCAATTTCTGAAAACAGATAGCCGCTTATTGTTTCGGCCGCCTTGTTCCACAAAATAATCCTGTTTGAAATGTCTTTGACATGCAGCCATATATCAGTACTGTCAATGATATTTTGCTGAAGTTCACTGAGTTTTCTTATTCTGGATTCAGAAGCCTTTAACTCAGCCTCTGCTATCTTTTTTCTGTGAAGCTCAAACTCAAGTCTTTTATTTACCTTTTTAAGAGAGTTTGCAAGCTCGTATCCCCTTAACGCAGAAGTTACCATTGTGGTCATTCTGTCTGCAGTGAGCTCAGTTTTGGCATAAAAATTATTTATATCATAAGAGTTTACAACTTCTTTTTCCGGGAATCTTCCTGCCTGACCTGTTTTTAAAACAATCTGTACAATTTTATTTTTTTTCTTATTTCTGACATAATCTATGAAGTCAAGACCAGCTTCATCACTTTCCATTACCACATCAAGAAGAATAAGAGCAATGTCCCTATGCTGCTCCATAATTTCCTTTGCCTGCTCACCTGAACATGCTTCAATTATTTCAAGACCTATTCCTTTATATGAATAGTCAGAAAGAACCATTCTGGCAGTTCTGTGCACTTCAGGCTCGTCATCCACCATGAGCACTTTCCATTTAACAGGAACAGAGGATTTTTTATCTATGCTGTACACTTTAATTTCCCAATTTTTTTGAAATTTTACAAAAAAACAACTTATTTCACACAGACAATCATGTCAATCACCAATAACAGGAAACCCGCAAATAAAATTTATTAAAACTTATGACTGCCTGAAAATCATTTTTCTGGTATTTAAAATCAAACAAAATGCTTTCAAACCATACTCCTGCTTTAACAGTAACCAGAGAACATATAATTTTTTACTGAAACCAGCTTTAATAATCCAACAACCGTTCTTTAAATAAACCGGCATATTGACCAGTTAAAAGTTAAATAGTTTTAATTAATTTTACTTGAATCAATCTTTTTTAATAGCGTTATATCTGTTTTTGGGTCAAGATATGAATATATTCCAGACAATATAATTGATTTGGCCAATTTACTTCGAATTACTTGCAAAATCACAATAATTTTTTTCTTTTCAGTTTTTTTATTCAGAACAAGGCATATTTTTTGATTTTTTATTGCACTGATAAAAAATAATAACTATAGTTTCACCTTGATCTTAACGGGGGAAGATCAAATCCTTAAAAGACCACAAAGAATTTAAAGGCAAAGAATGCCTGAAATTTTATAATATTTATTTACGGAGGTGAGATGTGTCTTCTTTAATGGACAATTTTTGGAACAAAGCTAGAGAGCTTAAAAAAACAATTGTTCTGCCCGAGGGCGATGATGAAAGAACAATTGATGCAGCAAGTGAAATTATGAAACAGGGCCTTGCCAGGGAAGTTATAGTTCTTGGCGATGAAGCAATGCTTGAAAATGCTTTCAAGGCAAAAGGATATGAACTTAACTGCACTTTCATTAATCCGGAAACCAGCAAGTATTTCCAGGAATTTACAGACAAGTTCTGTGAAATGAGGGCAAAAAAAGGAATGACTCCTGAAAAAGCTGCCGAAACAATGAAAAATCCACTTTTTTTCGGTGCCATGATGGTAAAGGCAGGCTATGCTGACGGAGCTGTTGCAGGTGCAAAAAATACAACTGGAAATGTTTTAAGGGCCGCAATTCAGGTTATTGGAACAAAGCCGGGCATGAAAACAGTTTCAAGCTGCTTTATCATGATTACTCCAAAAAAAGAATTTGGTGAAAACGGAACACTTATATTTGCAGACTGTGCTGTTAATATTGATCCTGATTCAAGAAAACTTGCTGATATTGCAAATGCTTCAGCTGAAAGCTGCAAGGCATTTCTTGGAGCCGAACCTAAAGTTGCAATGCTTTCCTTTTCCACAAAGGGAAGTGCAAGCCACGAATATGTAGACAGGGTTGCAGAGGCTGTTAAAATACTTAAGGAAGAAAATCCAGAACTTAAGGTTGACGGTGAACTTCAGGCTGACGCTGCACTTATTGAAGCAGTTGGTGCAAAAAAAGCACCTGGAAGTCCTATCCCAGGAAAGGCTAATGTACTTATTTTCCCTGATATTCAGGCTGGAAACATCGGCTATAAACTTGTTGAACGTTTCTCAGGTGCAGATGCAATAGGACCAATTATTCAGGGTCTTGCCAAACCTGTTAACGACCTTTCAAGAGGGTGTAAGTTTGAAGATATTGTAAACGTTGCAGCTATAACAGCTGTTCAGTCAAATTAATATAATATTAGAACAGGAAATAAAAATGAAAATTTTAGCATTAAACTGCGGAAGCTCTTCGCTCAAATATCAGCTTACTGACTGGGACAAAAAAGAGGTTGTTGCCTCTGGTATTGTTGAAAGAATAGGTATTGGAGATTCCTTTATTGAACATGAAGCTCCTCTTAAAAACTACAAAGGCAAGACAAAATATGCAATAGACAATCATGAAACAGCAATCCAGTGGGTAATAAGTGCTCTTACAGCTGGAGAAGGTGCTGTAATTTCTTCAATGGATGAAATTGCAGCTGTTGGCCACAGGGTTGTACACGGCGGAGAAAAATTTACCCAGAGCGTTCTTATCACTGATGATGTTGTGAACCATATCTCAGCAGTTTCTCATCTTGCACCTCTTCACAACCCTGCCAACCTGACAGGTATCAAGGCTGCAAAAGCTGCAATGCCGGAAGTTCCCCATGTTGCAATTTTTGATACTGCTTTTCACCAGACAATGCCTGAAAAAGCATACATGTATGCTCTGCCTTATGAATGGTATCAGAACAACGCTGTAAGAAGATACGGATTCCACGGTACAAGTCATCTTTATGTTTCAAAACGCGCGGCAGCCCTTCTTGGTAAAGATGCTAATGAGTGCAATATAATTACTCTTCACATTGGAAACGGCGTATCATGCTGTGCAATCAAAAACGGAGTTTCAGTTGATACCTCAATGGGACTTACTCCACTTCCAGGTGCTATAATGGGTACAAGATGCGGAGATATTGACCCTGCAATTCCTCTTTTCATGATGAAGCAGCTTGATGTTGGACCAAAATTCATGGATAACCTTCTTAATAAAAAATCAGGTATCCTTGGAATTACAGGAAAATACACAGACAGAAGAGATGTTGAAGTAGCTGCAGAGGAAGGCGATAAGCGCTGTGAGCTTGCAATTGACATAGAAGCATACAAACTGAAGCAGTATATAGGAATGTATGCAGCAACACTTGGAAAAGTTGATGCAATTGTATTTACTGCAGGTGTTGGTGAGAACTCAGGACTTATCAGACAAAAAGCAATTGAAGATCTCGATTGTCTTGGTATTGTTGTTGACAAGGACAAGAACCTTAATACAAGAAGCAAGGCAGGAGAAACAGAAATATCTACTCCTGATTCAAAAATTAAAGTATTCATGATTCCAACAAATGAAGAAATTGTTTTTGTTGAAGACGTTGTTGCAATTATTCAGGGTAAATATGATGATCACACAAAATACCCTTATTCATTTAAGAAGTAATTTCTGAACAGAAACCCTTTCTCATTTTTTTTGGGGAAGGGTTCCTTGTTTGAACATCCACACATTTCCAAACAAACATTAAAAACCATAAACTTTTACCCAATTTAAACAGATTATCTGTATTTAAAAAATCAATGTATCTTGGATAAATCTTTCACCTTGCTTGAACAAACAAAAAAATTTGTTCGGCCAAATGCTATTTATTTTTTGCCCTTAATTTTAAGAATAATCTCATAAACTTCATTTTTTTTTAAATTATATTCAAGTGCAATTTTTTCTGCGGTCTGCTTTGGTTTTAAACTGGTTTTTTCAAGCTCAGATTTTACTACCTGGTAAATATCTATTTCTTCAGAATTGATTTTTCCGCCTTGAACTAAAAGAGCTATCTCCCCTTTCACTGATTCCCTGTCTGAAAGAATCTGCCGTATTGCTGAAAGCGTACCCCTTAAAATCTCCTCATGAATTTTGGTAAGCTCACGTCCCAGCACAGCTTCACGATCCCCTGTTTTTTCAATAATTTCATCAATTGTTTTAATAATTCTTCTTGGAGACTCATAAAACATTATTGGAAAGTCTGAATTAATCAGGTCATTTAAAATCTTGTTTCTTGAACTTTCTTTTGCCGGAAGAAATCCGAAAAAAGCAAATCTGTCCGTAGCAAGTCCTGAAACACTGACAAGAGCAGTCAGTGCTGAAGCTCCAGGGACAGGCACCAGTTTTATACCCTTTTTAGAGGCTTTTTCAACAAGCCTGAAGCCTGGGTCGGAAATCAGAGGAGTTCCGGCATCAGATACAAGTGCAACTTTTTTTCCCTGAAGTGTCAGATCTATTATATAATCTGATTTTTCATTTTCATTATGATCATGAAAGGAGGTCATTTTTGACTTAATACCAAGACATGACAGAAGCTTTCCTGTTTTTCGTGTATCCTCTGCTGCAATTAAATCTGCACTTTTCAAAACCTTCAGAGCTCTCAAAGTAATATCATCAATGTTTCCTATTGGTGTTGCAACTATATATATAACAGGGGTATCATTCATAAATATCACCTTCAAAGGCATCTTTTATAAGCCTGCAATTATAACTGCCTTTGCTGTCAGGCTCAACTGCGACAACATCAAATCTAATATTAACATCGGAAATATTATGTTTAGCCAGATAAATAAATGCTGTTTTAATAATTTTTTTTTGTTTTCTCATATCAACAAAATCTTCAGGGAGTCCAAAATCTGAATTTTTTCTGTATTTGACTTCAACAAAGCAAATAACATCATTATCTTTTGCAATTAAATCTATTTCACCAAATCTTGTTCTGAAATTATTTTCAATGATTTTATAACCTTTTGAAGATAAAAATTTTGATGCAAATTTTTCTGCAATGGTTCCTGATTTTTGAGGAGATAATTTCATCACTCACTGTAACTTAAAAGTTTTTCTGTGAATTGGTAAAATACCATGAAGGGCAATTGCTTCCTTATGTTTTTTGGTGGGATAGCCTTTATGATTTTCAAAAAAATAGTGAGGGTATATTTTTGCGTATTCTTCCATGATTTTGTCACGAAAAACTTTAGCTATAATTGAAGCTGCACCAATGGAAAGGGATTTGGAATCGCCTTTTACAATTGTTTCTTCGTATATTCCGCAGTCTGTCCTGGCATTTCCGTCAACAAGAATACAGTCGGGTCTGATATCAAGACAATAAACAGCCTTTACCATAGCCATAAGGCTGGCATTTCTTATATTGACTTTATCAATAATCTCAGGAGATGAAATTCCGACTCCAACCTTGCATGTCTGGCAAATTATTTCAGCGAGCTTTTCTCTTTTTGTCTCACTGAGTTTTTTGGAGTCATCAATATCACTGCACTCAAAATTATCAGGCAGAATAACAGCAGCAGCAACAACTGGCCCGGCAAGAGGACCTCTTCCAGCCTCATCAACCCCAGCTATTACATTATACCCTTTTTCTAAGGCTTTATTTTCAAAATAAAGTTTGTGCAATTTTTTACCATAAATAAAAAACCCCCCTTTTTCGGGGGATTTTATTATCTAACGTATGCTTTTTCTTTAATTCTTGCTGCCTTACCTGTACGTTCTCTCAGGTAGTAAAGTTTTGCTCTTCTTACCTTACCTTTTCTTTCAACTTCAATTTTTTCCACAACAGGAGAATAAAGGGGAAATACTCTCTCCACTCCAATTCCGTCGGAAATTTTTCTCACTGTCACAGTAGCTCTTGGATTAGTTCCGTTTCTTCTTCTTGTAACAACGCCCTTGAACTGCTGAATTCTTTCTTTTTCACCTTCCTTGATTTTCACATGTACATTCACTGTATCACCAGGAACAAAATCAGGAATATCAAGTCTCATTCTGCGGCGTTCGATTTTGTCTATAATAGTTGTCATCTTCTTTCTCCCAATACGTTTATATATTTTTCATCTGTCCGACAAAAGCCTGTCAATAATTATTGCAGCAGCTGTCCTGACAGACAGGTGATTATAGTCTGAATTCCTTTTTACGGGTTCCAGCACATAATCCGATTTTCCAAAAACTTCTTCTGCAAGTCCCCAGGCTGTGCCAAATATTAAAACATAATGCTTTTTTTCTTCAGACATTATTTTTTTCATTTCCACAAAGCTTTTACAGTTTTCACGGTAAATTGCAGTTGTGGGGACAAAAACAGGGTCAAAACCGTTATTTAAAAGATCTTTTCTTATATCTTCCAGACTGTCAACAACTTCAGCAATTTCCAGTGCCTTTTTACGGTCGGGATTAACCTTTCCGCCCTTATTTACAGTCCAGTGCTCAATTATTGTATTAACAAGCCCTTTTTGATCTTCCAGGGGTGTAACAATATAATATTTTCTAAGCCCGTATGTTCTTGCAAGCCTTGCTATATCGTGAATATCAAGGTTTGTTACAGCAGACGAACCTGTTTCACCTTTTTTATTCAGCACCGGATGATGCACTAACGCAATGCTGATATCATTTTCTGACAAAATCTTCAAGTCTCCTGATTGTACCCGACAAAATTTTTTCTTCCTCCCCGGTTAAAGGGTTGGATAAAAGCAGGTCTGGTCTATTTTTTAAAGTTTTTATAAGTGAAACAGCCTTTCTCCATTTTCTTATTTCCCCATGGTTTCCGGATAAAAGAATATCAGGCACCTCATGCCCCCTGAATTTAAAAGGCCTTGTATAGTGAGGATATTCGAGTCTGCCCGATTGAAAACTTTCTTCTTCTGCTGATTCACTGCATCCAAGTACACCTGGAACAAGCCTTGCTACAGAGTCAATCACTGCCATTGCCGGTATTTCCCCCCCTGTAAGAACATAGTCTCCTACAGAAATTTCAATATCACAGCAAAGCTCAAAAAACCTCTGATCTATACCCTCATATCTTCCGCAGACAATAATAAGCTCATCTAGGCAGGACAGCCTTTCTGCGAAAATCTGTGAATATTTTTCTCCGCCGGGGCTCATTACTGCAACTTTTGCGTCCGGGTACTTTGCTCTTGCAGATAAAACCGCATCAAAAAGAGGCTCAGGTTTCATCACCATACCTGCTCCCCCTCCGTAAGGCCTGTCATCTACATTTTTATGCCTGTCTTTTGAAAAATCCCGTATATCAATGACTTCCGCCTCAATTTTACCATCTTCAATTGCACGGCCGATAATACTTTCCTTGAAAAAACCGTCAAATATTTCTGGAAAAATTGTGAGTACGGCAAATTTCATAGATCCAAAAGCCCTTCAGGCAGATTTACCTTTATAATATTATCTTTTATCGAAACAGATACTATAACGTTCTTCAAAAAAGGCACCAGTACTTCACCTGTTTCAGTTTTCACCTCAAGGATATCAGAACTGCCTGTACGCATGATATTTTTGACTTTCCCGAGATCTCCTGCTTCAAGATCAAAAACAGTCATTCCAATCAGATCATGCCAGTAAAAGGAATCGTCTTCAGGTTCCGGGAGATTGCTTTTTTTTACGTAAACATCCCTTCCCCTTAAGATCTCAGCCTGATCTCTTCCCTCAATTCCTTTTAATGCTACTATTAGACTTGAATTTTTTTTTACAGAAAAATTTAGTGATTCAAAAAACTCAAATTCAAAACAATCCTTCTGTTTGATATAGAGATTTGAGCCTTTTCCAAAAAGATCATGATTTTCAGCATAGGAATGAACAGAAACAAGTCCCTTGAGCCCATGAGCACCAGAAATTCTGCCTACTAAAATATAATCTGAATCCATCTTCAATCTAAGCCTGACCTTTTAAAAGAACTTAAAATCCTGAACCACAGTTTTTCATAGTCAAATACATCCAAAGCCTTAACAAAACAAAGAGGCTTGTAATGAAACAAGCCCCCTGATCAAGGAAACACATCAATAACTTAAAGTTATACGGTTACTCTATAATTTCGAGAACAATTTTTTTCCTGAGCTTTGCTGAAGCGGAACTTAAAATAGTTCTCATTGCTCTTGCTGTTCTCCCCTGTTTACCAATAACTTTTCCAAGATCTTCTTTTGCAACCTTAAGCTCCAGAACCGATGTCTGATTTCCTTCAATTTCATTTACCGATACCTGATCCGGTGCGTCAACCAACGATTTGGCAATGTACTCTATCAGCTCCTTCATACGATTCTCCTTCCAGTAACTTTAGATTCAAAAAGACTATTTAAGGATTTTTCCTTTTCCAGGGGAGCCAAGTATCAGCTTAGGGCAACTCCCTGCTGCTTAAGAAGACTTCTCACTGTATCTGTAGGCTGTGCACCTGTACCAAGCCAGTATTTTACCCTGTCTTCCTTAACTGTAACTTCATGAGGATTGGTAAGAGGATTATATGTACCTACAGTTTCAAGAAATCTTCCGTCCCTTGGAGACTCTGAGTTTGCAACAACAATTCTGTAAAAAGGCTGTTTTTTTCTACCCATTCTTTTTAGCCTGATCTTTACTGCCATAACGATTATTTCTCCTTTATATATAATAAAAAGCTGTTAAAAAGGCAAGATTCCTCTGCCAAGAGATTTCATCATACCTTTTTTATTAAATTTTTTCATCATTTTCATTGTCTGGTTATAATTTTTTAAAAGCTGATTAACATCCTGAACTTTTGTACCAGAACCGCTTGCTATTCTTTTTCTTCTGCTTCCGTTTATTATGCTGTGATTAATTCTTTCCTTCTTGGTCATTGAATTAATTATAGCCTCTACCTTAATAAGCTCTTTGTCGTCAATGTCAAGCTGTTTCATAACTTTATTGTTCATTCCGGGAAGCATACCAAGAATATCTTTTATTGAACCCATTTTTCTTACCTGAACAAGCTGATCTTTAAAGTCTTCAAGAGTAAACTGATTTTTCCTGAGCTTAACTTCCATTTCAGCTGCTTTTTTCTGATCAACAACTTCCTGAGCTTTTTCAATAAGAGAAAGCGTGTCTCCCATCCCAAGAATTCTTGAAGCCATTCTTTCCGGATAAAAAGGCTCTAGAGCAGAAAGCTTTTCACCTACCCCAAGGAACTTAATGGGTTTTCCTGTAACTGCTTTCATTGAAAGAGCAGCACCGCCTCTTGCATCACCGTCTGCCTTTGAAAGAACAATTCCTGTAATATCAAGTTTTTCATCAAATACGGAGGCAACCTGCAAAGCTTCCTGACCTGTCATTGCATCGGCAACAAGAAGTATTTCAGAAGGATTTAAAAGGGTTTTAAGCCTTACAAGCTCCTCCATCATAGATTCATCAGCCTGAAGTCTTCCTGCAGTATCAAAAATTACGGAATCAAAGCCATCTTCCACAGATTTTTCAAGAGCTTTTGAGCACAATGCCTCAGGTTTGTCGCCTTCTTTTGTTGGATAAACCTGAATATCAACCTCTGTACCAACTTTCTTGAGCTGATCAACAGCTGCAGGCCTGTAAACATCAGCTGGAACAAGGTAAGGTTTAAAACCTTTTTTCCTTAGATAAAGACCAAGCTTTCCGGCAGTAGTTGTCTTACCTGCACCCTGAAGTCCTACAAGCATTACCTTAAAAGGTTTTTTCCCTGACAAATCCAGTTCAGTATCCGAAGAACCCATAAGAGCAACAAGTTCCTCATTTACTATTTTAATAACCTGCTGCCCTGGAGTAAGGCTTTCCATTACTTCAGAACCAAGAGCTCTTTTCTTGATTCCGGCAATAAAACTTTTTACAACCTTAAAGTGAACATCAGCTTCCAGAAGGGCAATACGAACCTCCCTCATCCCGTCTTCTATATTGGACTCACTGAGTTTCCCCCTGCCCTTCAGCTTTTTAAATGCACTGTCAAGTCTTTCACTAAGGCTTTCAAACATAAATCTCATCCCGTATTAAACTAAAATCTTGATTTTAATATTCAAGAAATGATAAGTCAATAAAAAACAAAAACTTAAATAAGACAAACAATTAAACATAAAGAATTTTTTCAAATGCCGCAACAAGAAATCAAAAATTTTTCAATAACAGAACTGGAAAATTTCCTAAAAGAAAAAAACATTGCATCATTTCGTGCAAAACAGATTTTTAAATGGGTTTACCTGAAACAAACAGATTCTTTTGAAGACATGACAGATCTTTCAAAGGATTTCAGAAAAGAAGCACAAACACTTTTTGTAAACAAAAGACTTGAAATTAAAAAAATAAGTCACTCACAAAAAGACGGTTCCAAAAAATTTCTTTTCTGCCTTGAGGACAATAATCATATAGAATCCGTACTGATTCCTGAAAAAGATCACTTTACACTCTGTATTTCAACCCAGGCAGGATGCAGACAAAACTGCAAATTCTGCATGACTGCAAAGGGAGGACTTAAAAGAAATCTTTCAACATCTGAAATTGTTTCCCAGATAAGAGACATCCAGAAATATATTTTGGACCAGAATGAGGATGAATCAAAAAGACTGTCCAATATTGTTTTTATGGGAATGGGAGAGCCTCTAGATAATTATGACAATGTTTTAAGGGCAATAAAAATAATCACAGATCAGGATTTCGGCCTGAAAATATCAAGACGAAGAGTCACTGTTTCCACATCAGGTCTTATTCCTCAGATAGAAAGACTTGGGAAAGATGCGGCAATAGCCCTTGCAGTATCATTAAATGCAGTAAGTGATGAACTTAGATCTGAACTTATGCCTGTAAACAAAAGATATCCTTTAAAGGAACTTCTTCTGGCACTTAAAAACTACCCTCTTCCAAAAAGAGAAAAAATAACCTTTGAATATATTTTAATAAAAAATATAAACGATTCTCTTGAAGATGCAAAAAAACTTGCATTGCTTTTAAAAGGAGTAAAGGCAAAAATAAATCTAATTCCTTTCAATCCACATCCTGGGTCAGACTTTAAAAGACCTGAAAAAAATACAATAGAAAAATTTGGAAAATTCCTTTTGGACAGAGGATATACAGTTATTGTCAGGTGGTCAAAGGGTGATGATATTGGTGCCGCATGCGGCCAGCTGAGTGCAGAAGAAAACAGCGGCGAGAAATAACAAAAAAACCTTCAGGATACATTGAGTATTTTGAAGGTTTTTAGAATCTGACTTTAGAATGGACAAAAAACACCGTTTTCGTTAAGACCCTAAATGATCATATCCTGAATTTCAGATTTGGCAATTGGGAAAATTCCCTTTAAAAGTTCATTACCGCTTCTCTCAAACATAATATTACAGGGATAATCCATTGGAGCCTTGGTATATCCTGCGCAAATTGCTCCGGCAGTAAACATATTATCCCCGTTTCCCCTTAATATACACAAAGGCCCCGGATAATCAGCAGCCTTGATTTTTATGCAGTCAATTTTTGAGGCAATTTCATCAAGTTTATTATTTTCCTTCTCATTTCTTCCAACAACAAGCTTTTCAAAAGGAGAAATCCTTATGTGCCTCCCGTAATTTAAAAGTTCATAGTCTTCTATCTTAATAATTTTCTGAAAATCCATTAAATCCTTGAGTCTCCTGCAAAAAAGCCTGTCAGTTAAAAGACATCCCCCAGCAGGCGCAGGAAAATCAGTGATATTGTATTTTTTTGCAAGCTCAAGCTGAGGCTTTCTTGACCTGCCCCTTAAATCAAGAAGGTCCTCCCGCTTTATCCACCCGTTTTTCTCCGGAATTGTTTCAAGGAGAAGCCTGCCGCTCAAGGGCCTTACAATATAGCCCCGCATTCCTGAATTTTTTTCCACATATTTTAATGAGTTTTTACTCTGGGACATTGGACGCTGTCCCACGACCTCCCCGCTGAAAAGAAAATCTGCGCCCTCTTCTTTCATAAGAGAACCTGCAATTTTAAACATAAGACTGTGACAATCAAGACAGGGATTCATATTTTTACCATATCCCAGCCTTGGATTTTTAAGCATCTCCAGATAAACATCTGTGATATTTTCAACCCGAAGATCAATATTGTACCTTCTGGAGGCAGCTATTGATTTTTCAGCAGAAAAAAAAGGCGTTTCAAAAGTAATCCACTTAACATTTATTCCTGCATCTATTAAAACAAATGCAGATAGAATACTGTCAAGACCTCCGGAACTGATCCCCAATGCAGTTATATTTTTATTTTCCATAATAAATAAAATCTAGGTTTAAAAAATTAATATTTTAAAATGTTTCCCTGGTTTTTACTACTACAGGGATCTGACTTTTTTGTCCATTCCCAAATCTGCAGCCATTTCTGAATAAAAAACATTTTTTTATTCAAATTTATTTGCTAAATTCACATATATCAAAAAAAACATTAATTCCAGGAGCAAGCGTTTGAAAGAAGAAGCATATACAAACCCGTTCATCAAATCAAGAGTTGACTCTCCTTTTCAGAAACATCCTGATCTTAAAACTGTTTACCAATCAGAATATAATTCCATTGTAAGACTGCTTGGAGAAATAAAAAAAGATCCTGACAGGCAGAGCATGGCAATTGTTTTAACAGGCGCTCCTGGCTCCGGAAAAACCCACCTTTCAATGAGAATTGCAAAAAACTTACTTAAAACAAATAGAATTCTTTACGTAAGACAACCTACTGCAATGGAATCTATTTCACATTTCATCTATTCAAAAATTCTTGAATCTTTTTGTGAAAAAGTCCCAAAAACCGACTATTCTCAATTTTTGCACTTTCTTTCAAAATCATTTTCATCAATTCTTTTAAAATCAAAAAAAGATTATCCAAAGGACAAAGAAATATTTAATTCCATAGACTCTGACACGCTAAGTATTTTTAATGAAACAGGAGAACCAGAAACTGCGGTAAAAGGCAGAAACTGGGAAACTATTGAGCAGAAAATTCTTGAATGGTGGGAAAGGGAGTATGGACTTACAGGGCTTTCTCCAGAAATTTTAAGGGCCTTTGTCAAATATGCAGCCTGCGAAGATACAAAAAAAAGACAGATAATTTTCCGATGGATAAACGGTTCGGCACTTTCAATGGAAGAAGCTGAAGAAGTTGGCCTCACCCCCCATCACACAGATATTGACAATGAATATTTTGCATCTGAAGCAATGACTGTTATTTCAAGGCTTTCAATACATGACGAGCCTGTAATTGTTATTTTTGATCAGCTCGAAGGACTTGATTTCAACCACGGCCTGCTTTTTCTTTTTTTTGACTCAGTAAAAGAACTTATTACAAAAAGTATAAATACCCTCTTTATTTTCAATATTTTTGAGGACAAACTTGCAAAGTGGAAAAATATTATTTCCCCTTCAGCCTTTGAGAGAATATCTCAACTGTCCCTGAACCTTAATACCCCCGATTTGACAAGCAAAATTGAAATACTGAAAATCAGGTCAAAGGAAGCCGGAGTACCGCTTGATATTTTTTTTACAGATGATGAAGTTGAAATAATAGCAAAAAACCAGACCATACGAACTATGCTGATAAATGCCAGCAATCTTTTTCGAAACAGAACAGAGGGAATTCCTCTGCCCGCAAAAGCTGAAACATATGAAGAGAAACTGGAAGCAAAAATAAATGAACTTCGACATGAAATTGATTTAATTAAAAATCATTTGAATATTAAATCAAAATCTTCTGAAGAAATTCTTATCACAAGGGAAATTGAAGTATTTTTTCAGGAAACCCAAAAAGAAATTACAAGAAAAAAATATGAAGTAAATGTGTATTCTGAAACAGAAGATACAGGAAAACTTGCTGAAATTGCATCACCTTTTACCGGAAATGAAATCCTTGAAACAGGACGTCTTAAGACATCAAGAAAAATACTTCCCGAACATATTCTTTTCAGAGGCAAAGACAGTCATACCGCAGCTGGATTCCTTCATATGAACGGAATAACCCTGACATCAAGACTTAAAAGTCTGAATTCAATGTGTGAAAACTATCCGGATATCAATTTTTTCCTTATGAGGGATGTATCATCATCTGAAATAACAGCAAAGGGAGCAAAAAGTCTGATAAACGACTTAAGCTCAAGATCAAACTTTAATATCAAAGAAATTTCTCAAAAAGAAAGAATTGATTTTGAACTTTTATACGAGCTTATACTTGCAATAAAAAATCTTGACCTTGAGATTGAACCTTTAAGAGCTCTTTCCATTGCAAAAAAAATAATCAAGAACAATTTTGTTTTTGAAATTTTTGAAAGCTGCGGAATTGAAATATAACTTTTTTCAGGCATTGAAAAACCATACTTTTTTTGCTGATTAAAACTCTGGTTTTCCCTTAATGACTATGATAAAAAAGCTGATTTATCTTTAATTTTGGGAAAAAAATTTTGTATGGATTATTATAACGATATTATTTTGACTGAAGAACAAAGACTTCAAACCCTTATTGAAACCTCAGAAAAAATTTTTACTGATGAAAAAGAAATAAGGGAAAACATTGCCCAGGAAATAAAAAAATTAAGAAATGAAAAACTTGAAACATTAGATTTCAATGAAAAAAACAAAATTGAAGAAGAAATAAAAAAGCTTCAGATCAAATCCTCAAGATATATTTTTCAGGACCCTGCGGTTTTAAGGTCACCCTACTTTGGAATTTTAGAACTTCTTGACACAAAACTTGGAAAGCTGGCCTACAAAATAGGCAGAAAAACTATTTTTGGAGAAAACGGAAATGTATCTGTAATTGACTGGAGAGAAGCACCTGTTTCAAGACTTTTTTATGAATATGAGTCAGATGAAGATTATGACGAAGACATAAGAGGCCAGGAAAGAACAGGCCAGATAAAACTTAAAAGACGTGTTGGAATAAAAAACCGTGAATTAAAATCCATTTCTGAAAAAAACAAAACCCTCATAAAAGACACTAAAGGAATCTGGTCTGAAAAAAAAGCATTTGAATCATCTTCTCAAAGAAAAGAAGAAAAAAAAGATCACTGCCTCCCTGAAATAACTGCACTTATAAGCAGGGATCAATTCAGGGCAATAACACTTGAACCTGAAAAAACATTTATTCTTCAGGGAAGTGCCGGAAGCGGGAAAACCACCATAGGACTTCACAGAATTGCATATATGTCATATTCATACCCTGAAAAATTTCCCCCCTATAAAATTCTTGTGGTAATGTACAACAAATCCCTTCAAAAATATATTGAGGGAGTTCTTCCAGACCTTGGGATCTCAGGAGGAGTAAAAACACTCACATTCCATAAATTTGCGTTTTCAATTCTTTCAAGGGAAAAATTTGTATCAAAATGGAGAAACGGAAATCCGGAAACTTATAAAATCAAAAAAAGCGGTTTTGCAGTAAAACTTGTTCTGGCTTATTGTGAAAGACTTTTTGAGAAATCAATGGAATGGATTACACAAAAATTTCATGAATTTAAACTCTCAAAAGAAATCGAGACATTAAACAGTGCCTCATCATTAAAAGAACTGATAAATATCATAAGGGGCTTCCAATCAATTTCAACTGATTCAATTGAAAATATAACAATTAAAAAGATTTCATCAAAACTATTGGCAAGACTTAATAACCACAATCTTGATCTTTATAAAATTTTTACGGATGAAGACCTAATCAAAACAACAGCTCAAAAGGAAAATTTTGAAATTGACGAAAGGCTTTTAAGTGAGCTTGTAACCAATCAGAAAAATTTTTATGAAAACCAGGAAAGCGATTTTGCCGATATTGGAATTCTTATTTATCTTCTCCAGCTAAAAGGAGTTGAATCAGCACTTCCAGGCTATTCACATATCATGGTTGATGAGGCACAGGATTTAAGTCCTGCAGAACTTGCAGCTGTAATAAATGCATCTGATGAAAAAAAGTCAGTTACAATCTGCGGAGACATGGCACAAACAATTAAAAACGATGTCTACTTTGATAAAAAAAAAGGTTTTGCAGGGTTTGTGAGGGAGCTTTCATCTTCAAACAGGGCAGCTACAGCTGCAGAAACCTTAAAAGTCGGCTACAGGGCAACAAAAGAAATAATGGATTTATCATGGTATATAATGAAGGAACAAAACCAAAATGCATCTTATTCAAGAAAAGGTGATCCTGTTTCAATAATTTCAACTTCTTCTTTTGATGAAACTGTTTTCAGAGCAAAAGCATTTATCCTGTCCACCCATTCAATGCGCCCAAACTCTTTAAGCTGCATAATATGCAAATTCAAGAAAGACGCTGACAAAATTTTTGAAGAACTTAATAAGACTTCCGAAATTAAAGATTTAAGAAGACATGAAAAAGATGATTTTATTTTCACTCCTGGAGTTATTGTAACCAATGCACATCAGGTTAAAGGACTTGAATTTTCAAATGTTATTTTCATAAACCCCTCAGATTCTCAGTTTCAGGATAATGATCATGACAGAATGCTTCTTCACGTTGCTTTTACAAGAGCTTCTGAGAAACTTATAATAATCGGCCATGAAAAAATGGCATATAATCTTTCAGATTATAATCCTTAACGTAAGTGTTCAGTTTAAATCGGAACGGCTGCTTAATTATTTCCAAGCCTCATCCCTGCTTAAACTCCCAAACAGGAGATAAAAAAACATCTCCTGAAACCGGATCAGAAAAAATACGGCAGCTATTCTTCAACCAAACTGGCTTTTTTCTGAGTTTCAAGCTTAATAGTTAATCAGCAACAAACATTAGCCGCAGGATAAAAATAACCCCGGTTTATTTTTTTTTCTCAATTTTTTCATAAATATCCGGATACTGGCTTTTCACACAGTCCGGACACATTCCATGGGAAAATTTTGCGTAGGACCTTTCTTCCACATACTTCTCCACATCTTCCCAGAACCCCTTGTCATCCCTTATTTTTTTACAGCAGGCACAAATTGGAATAAAACCTTTCAGGGTTTTAATCTCCTCTCTTGAGCGTTTCAGTTCAACATGGGTATTTACCCTTGCAAGAAGTTCCCTGTGGTTAAAGGGCTTTGTTATATAATCAACACCTCCTGTTTCAAAACCCTTGACAATATCATCCTCTCCAGTCTTTGCAGTAAGAAAAATAACCGGAATATTTTTTGTGATTTCGTCCTTTTTCAGAAGAGAGCATACCTCAAAACCGTCCATAACTGGCATCATTATATCAAGAAGAATAAGATCCGGCTGTTTTTCCTTTGCAAGTTTAAGTGCTGTCTGGCCGTCTCCAACAAGGGAAAGATTGTATCCGTTTTTCCCAAGAATTTTACCAACAACCTGAAGATTTTTTGAATTATCATCAACTGCCATAACCAGAGGCTCTTTTTCATTTAATTCTGTCATGATTCCTCTCAAGATTTTTTTTCACATCCCTCACAAGCACCGGATAAATTTTTATTATTTCATTAAAGCCATCAATATCAAAATCCTCTGCATAGCCTTTTATATCTTTCCCATAAATTATAAAGCAGTCTGCTCTGAATTTTTCTCCTGCCTCAATAAGTTCATCTGCAAAGTCCGATACATCAGAAAAAATAAAATTATTCCTGACATCCATCCATTTATTCATCAATACCAAATCAAATACCTCACAAAACTTTTCAAAACTGTATTCATAACTTTGACTTATCTTAAAAGAATCTTCTTCCTTAAAATATCCTGAATCCTTTTTTGTGTGAACCACAGCATTTAAATCCCTTGAATAAGGTATGAATTTTATCAGTTCAGATACAAGCAAGTCCCTTGTAAAAGGCTTTTCAAGAAACCCAGATATCCCCTTGCTTTTAATTAATTTAACGTCTCCTGAAACTGCAATCACCATTACTTTTTTTATAAGCTGATTTTGCTCCAGATACTCAATTACGTCCATACTTTTACTGTCATTAAGATTCATATTCAAAAGAATTATATCAGGAAGTCTTTTTCTTAAAAAATTAATTGTCTGCAGTGAATCTGAAGTCTGAAAAAGTCTTACTCCAAAAGGTTTTAAAAGATATGAAACAAGTTCCCTGTCTGAAGAATCATGGTCTGCAATGAGTATTTCAGTCTTTTTTAAAAACATAACTGATGAAAAACATTTTGAATATTTATAATTTCCAAGTTCAGACTGCTCCACAAGCGCAACATCTCTCAGCAGCACCCTGAAGCTGCTTCCAAAGCCCGCCTTTGAATCAAGGGTTATCTCTCCTTTCATCATTTCAGCAAGTTTTTTTGCAATTGCAAGCCCAAGACCTGTTCCACCATATTCCCTTGAATCCTGTCCGTTCTGCTGTGTAAATGGCTCAAAAATTTTTGAGTGCTGATCAAGAGGTATGCCTATTCCTGAATCTTTTACTTCAATTACAATATCTGCTTTTTTTATCACGCCTTCCCTGAACACCGGATATAAAAAAAGATTTACAAACCCTTTTTCTGTAAATTTAAGTGAATTGCTTAAAAGATTTACAATAATCTGCTTTACCCTCAGCTCATCAAGAAGAAGATATTTTGGAGTTGAAGGATCTATTATAAGATTGAATTCAAGTTTTTTTTCATTTGCAGTAATTTCAAGTTCAGATTTTACAATATCCAAAATATTTCTCAAATCGCAAGGCTGATAATATATTTCAAAACGCCCTGACTCAATTTTTGACATATCAAGAATATCGTCAATAAGATTAAGAAGAGCTTTTCCTGAATTTTTAATATTTTCTATATATTTTTTTGCTCTTGGGGTTAAATCCTCTTCATTAAGGATTTCTGCAAATCCAAGGACTGAATTCATTGGAGTTCTGATTTCATGCGAAACATTGGCAAGAAATTTTGATTTTGCAGCGTCCGCCTCATGGGCTTTTTTCATGGCAGCTTCTGCTTCTTTTTTTGCACTGCCAAGCTCTATTGCTTTTTTTCTCCATGAAAGAAAAAGAAAAAGCATCAAAAAAAACAAACCAAGAGATAAAAAAAATGCTCCAATAAAAACCCGGTCTACAAAAAATCTTTTATATTTAAATTGAATCCACTTATTATCAATCTCCTCTTTTTTTTTATCACTGATTGAATTTAAAGATTTTTCAAGAATTGACTGCAAAATCTCATGCTTTTTGTTCACACCAAAACACAAATCATACTCATAATCTAAAATCTCGCTAACCCTCACATTTCCTATCATATTTTTTGACTTAAAATATAAAAGAACTGGAATATTGGTTATTACTCCGTCAATTTTTCCCATGGAAAGTAAAAAAATTGATTCAAGAATATTATCTGTATATTCAATTATAATATCAGGATAATTTTCTCTTATATACCCCTCTGCTGCATATCCTTTTATAAGACCTATTTTTTTTCTGCTCATTTTTTTTAAATGCAGATCCCTGGTGGCCTCTGAGCTTATTACAAGAATATTTTGAACTTTTATATATGGAGAAGTGAAATTAAGATATTTTTGTCTTTCCTTTGTATTCTGTACCGAACTTATAAGATCAGCTTCATTGTTTTTCATTACATCAAGGGCTTCCTGCCAGGTTAAGGTAAAGACATATTTAAATTTAAGGCCTGTAATTTTTGATATTTCCTTTAAATAATCTGAGGCAACACCCATATGGGCAGATTTTTTAAGATCAGTAAAATCTATTGGCGCAAAATTAGGGGCAGGAACCACCCTGATCTCTGGATTTGATTTAATCCACTCCTTTTCCATTTTTGATAAAGTGAGTTTTTTGTGATCGTCTTTAATAAAATAAATCATTAAAAAAAAGATTAAAACCAAAAGAGGAGACAATAATATAAGAATAAGCCTGAAACTTTTTTTTTCCATATTTTCCCTGTATAAAAACTTGATTGATTAAAATTATCAACTTCAGTTTATATACAAATCTTATTTTTGTCATTCCATAAAAAAACAGGGCAAAACTGCCCTGCCTTTTATGAATGAAGGTGTATTGTTTGCTTTTACCTATGCTGCCGAAATATTTCTTCCCTTTTCCTTTAAAATCTTTTTGTCTCCAAAAATATAAGGCGTAAATTTTACATACCATGCTGCTGACTGTACCTGAACAATGTATGCAGCCGCAACAACAAGAGCTGCGGTTGAACCCTCGCTTCCAAAGGCATTTACGGCAATGGCAAGTGCAATTGAAAGATTTCTCATAACAGTTCCATAAACAAGTGCAATTCCGTCTCCTCTGTTAAGAAACAACCTGGCAATAATTGTACTGAATAAAAAATTAACAATATAAATAACTGATACAGGCATAAGAATATAAAGAATTATTTCAGGAGAGTTTCCAATTGATTTTGCTTTCAGGGCCATTGCAACAAAAACTATCCCGACCACACCAAGGGTGGAAAGAGCAGGAAACTTAGGTGCAAGATCAGATGAATATTTTTTCATTCCATATCTTTTAAGGAGAAATTTTCTTGTTAAAAATCCCCCAAGCATTGGGACAAATACAATAAGAATAATTTGTGTAAAAACCTGAAACACATTTATCTCAATTGCTGTTCCCATCAAAAATTTTACATAAAATGGAGTTACTGCGCTTCCTATTGCAAGACCTGCAACTGTCATTTTAACTGCTGCTTCTACATTTCCCTTTGCAAAACCAGTCCATGAGATTGTCATTCCGCTTGTTGGAACAAGTCCTGCGAGCAAAAGCCCTAAAAGCATATATGGTTTGTCCGGCCCAAAAAAAACAAGGCCTGCAGCATATGCACCAAAAGGGAGAATCAAAAAATTAATTGCTACTGCAAAAAGCTGGGCCTTTGTATCTCCTTTTTCAAAGACTTTGCTGATTTTTAAGTTTATCATCATGGGATAAACCATCATCACAGTCAAAGGCATAATGAATGATTTTAAAAAACCAGATTCAAAATACCAGCCAAATATAAATCCTGAAAGCATCATAAAAGGTATTGCATAGGTCAGGTGTTTTTGAATAAATGAAATCAGTTTCCACATTTTTTAAGTTTCCTTTTGTTTTTAATTTCGATTAACCTTTCATGTATATTCATTTTACGTGCCAGAATTAATATCTTCCCGAATCCTGGTTAAATTAAAAGCTATGACGGCAAAGAAATTAACTGAAAAAAATTTAATTGCATCAATTAAAATAAAAAGTTAACGTTAACCAGGTAATATTAACGTAAACCTAAACGTTAATGGAGAAAAAATGAACGATCATGACCTTTGGACGTGCAGATATGTTAACCAGATTATTGATGCAATGGCAGATGGAGTTTTTACAATAACTCCAGATGGTAAAATAGTGTCATGGAACAAATCAATGGAAAGGATAACAGGATATTCAAAGGAAGAAGCAAAGGGTAAGGACTGCACATTCATCCATTTTTCAAGCTGTCTTGACGGATCATGTCCAAACGGAATAAAAGACTGCGGAATACTTGACGCAACATCTGATTTTTCAAGGGAGTGCGTATTATTGTCAAAGCATAAGGAAGAAATTCCCGTACTCAAGAGAGCCAGAGTTTTATTTGATAGCAGCAGAAATATCAGTGCAATTGTTGAGACAGTAACTGATTTAAGAGAATTGAAAAAGGCAAGGCAAAAAGCTCTTGATGCACAAAATCAGCTTGCAATAAAAACGGATCTCAAAAAAAATATTATTGGCATAAGCCCGGCAATTGAAGAGCTTCTGTCAAAAATCAAGGTTGCATCAGCAAGTGATGCCAATATTCTTATCCAGGGCGAAACCGGAACCGGTAAGGAATTATGTGCAAATGCAGTCCATTATCTTGGCAGAAGAAATGCATTTCCCTTTGTAACCTTAAACTGTTCGGCTCTTCCAGAAAATCTCCTTGAAAGTGAGCTTTTCGGCCATGTAAAAGGTTCTTTTACAGGAGCATTTAAAGACAGGAAAGGAAGATTTGAAGAGGCTGAAAACGGTACACTTTTTCTTGATGAAATTGGAGAAATTCCCCTTTCAGTTCAGGTAAAGCTTTTAAGGGCAGTCCAGGAAAGAGAAATCGAAAGGGTTGGAGATTCCAAAAAAATCAAGACAAACATAAGGATAATTGCAGCCACAAATAAAGATCTTTCAGAGCTTGTTGAAGAAAAAAAATTCAGAGAAGACCTTTATTACAGACTCAGGGTTTTTCCCATAACAATTCCCCCATTAAGAAACAGAAAAGAAGATATCCCCCTTCTTCTTGATTTTTTTATAAAAAAATTAAGAAAGGAAACAAAAAAAAATATACTCAAGGCTGACAAAAAAGCTGTAAATGCCCTGATGAACCATGACTGGCCGGGAAATGTCAGGGAACTTGAAAATGCAGTTTCTTATGCATTTGTGGTTGCAGGCCAGGAAATACTTTCAAAAGACGATTTTCCTCCAGAAACAGTCTGTTCAAGCAAAAAAAATCAAATTGCCATTCAAAGAAACCCAAAAAAACCCGATTCAAAAAAAGAGCTTTTGAAATTACTTGAAGAATGCGGCTGGAATAAGGCAGAAGCTGGAAGAAAAGCGGGGCTCAGCAGAACAACAATATGGAAATATATGAAAAAATGGGATATACCATTAAACTGAAGTAACTGTTCAGCTCAATTTAGAACGGCTGCTGCATTCTTTCTGAGCCTCATTCTCGCTTAAGCTCCGAGGCAGGAGATAAAAAAACTATCTCCTGAAACCGGCTCAGAAAAAATACAGCATCCGTCGCCAAAACGCTTTTTTCTCAGTTTTTAAGCTGAATAGTTACAAACTGAATTTGATATTTTGCCTGTTCGGGGCTAAAGTGAGTGCATAAAATTGACCTCAGGCTGTTTTGCAATATTAAAGAATGGCCTGAATACGGATTAACCGGAAGCAAAGCTTTTTAGTTCAGCAGGTAAATACTCAATTAAAAAAAACTTGCTGATATATCAGATAAAAGTTTAATAAAATGCCTGGCCTGCACTGAATATGACTGATTTTAAAATCGTTCAATCAGGGCTTATTTGATATTTTTTAATTTCTGTTTTTTTTGGAGAAAGATTTGAATAATCCAACAAACCCTAACACTGAAACCCATCTTAACAATTCAAAAAATGAGAAAATCACTGATCTCATAATATCTGGGTACAAGCTCAACAAAATAATTTATGAGGGTAAAATCTCAAAGATAATAAGAGGTTTTGACACTTTAAAGAAGCAGCCTGTTGTAATTAAAATACTAAATCCGGAAGAAGTTTCACCCATTCAGACAATGAGGTTCAGGCAGGATTTTGAAATAAGAAAACACCTTGAATCTGATTTTATTGTAAAAGCATACACTTTCCAGTTTTATCACCACAGGCCCTTCATTGTAATGGAAGACTTTAATGCAAAATGTCTTAATACACTCTTCAAGACCAGTCAGCCACATGTCTCACAGTTTTACTCCATTGCTGAAAAAAGCCTTGAAGCACTTGAATACATCCATAAAAAAGAAGTCATCCACAAAGATATCAAGCCATGCAATATACTTTTGAATGATGAAACAGGAGTTGTGAAATTAACTGATTTCGGCATCTCAACTATGCTTTTTCAGGAGCATCCATCTTTTCTTAATCCAAGATCACTTGAAGGCACAATTGGTTTTATTTCTCCTGAACAGACCGGAAGAATGAACAGGTTCCTCGACTATAGGACAGATTTCTATTCAATTGGCGCAACATTTTATTTTCTATTGTCAGGCCATCCACCTTTTTCCGAAGATTCGCCAATGGCAATGATCCACGCACATTTAGCAAAGGAGGCAATGCCGCTTTATCTGGTCAATAAAGATGTCCCCTTTTCCCTTTCTGAAATTATAATGAAGCTCCTTTCAAAAAACCCTGAAGACAGATACCAGAGTATTGAAGGAATTTTATCTGACCTTAAAAAATCTGAAGAGATATTTAAAAGCGGTGAAAAAAATAAAACCTTTGCCCTTGGAAAAACAGATTTTTCAGAAAAATTTACAATACCTGAAAAAATTTACGGTAGAAAAAAAGAACTTAACTCTTTAATTGAATCCTTTTTCAAAATCAAAGGAGGATCAGATGAGATTGCAATTATTGAAGGCTATTCAGGATCAGGAAAAACAGTAATTGTTAAGGAACTGCAAAAACAGATTTCTGATCCAGACTGTTATTTTATCTCAGGAAAATACGAGGAATTCTCTGAAAGTCAGGCATACAGAGGGATAATCCAGGCCTTTGAAGAGCTTATTTCAGAAATTCTTGGAGAGAACCAGGATACAATTAATAATTTCAAAAGTGAAATTTCCAGATCAATAGGTGAAAACGGAAAAATACTTACTGATCTTTTTCCGAAACTTCAAATTATTACAGGTCCTCAAAAAGAAATTCCAAACCTTGGGGTTTCTGAAACAAGAAGCAGATTTAATTATACATTCCGGGAGTTTGTCAAGATTTTCACAAAAAACCAGAGAAAACTAATTTTATTCCTTGACGACATGCAGTGGATAGACTCTGCTTCTCTAGGTCTTTTAAAGGCTCTTTTTTCTGGAGAAAAAATTAAAAATTTTCTATTTATAGGATCATACAGAAAAGACGAAGTAAACAGCAGCCATCCAGTTTCAATTTTTTTAGAAGAAACAAAAAAACAAAATGAAAATGTAAATACAATAGAACTGAAGCCTCTTTCTTTTAAGGATACACTTGATCTTGTTTCAGACACAGTTATCTGCGAAAAATCCAGGGCCTATAAATTATGCGAACTTATATTCAATAAAACTGGAGCAAACCCATTTTTCATTAAAGAATTTCTCATGTCTCTTTACAGAGAAAGACTTATTTCATTCAGCAAAAATACAAAAAAATGGGAATGGGATATTGAAAAAATAAAGTCACAGAATATAACCCAAAACGTTGTTTCACTCCTTATTGACAGAATAGAAAAACTACCGGAAAAATCACTTGATATTTTAAAAAAGGCAGCATGCATTGGAAGCAGAACAAGTTACAAAAAACTTTTTTCTGTCTGTGAGATGAGAGAAAAAGAGTTTAACATTTATCTATTTGAAATATTAAAACAAGGTATGCTTATACCTGTTTCCGGATACAGCCCGGATCAAAATACTGATCCTGAAAAAACTGACATAAAAAAAAATATAAGGCCCGATTATATTTTCCAGCACGACAGACTGCGCCAGGCAGCCTATGAAACCATAAAAAAGGAAAATAGAACATCAATCCATCTTTCCATAGGAAAGAAATTCTTTGAAATTGCAGATAAAGATTTTTTTGAACAAAACCTTTTTGAAATTGTAAACCATATGAACGAAGGCAGAGAGCTTTTAGCAGATAATGACGACTTTGACCTTCTTGTTCACCTAAATTATATTTCAGGCAAAAAAGCTAAAAATTCAGGTGCCTACCAGAGAGCTCTCAAATATTTTGAAATCACCCGGTCAATTCTGCCCCAAAACAATAATGACATTTTTTACAAAACAGTATTAAAAGAGCTTGCTGAAACAAAATATCTGTGCGGAGAACTTCAGGAATCAAGAAAAATACTTGAAGATCTTTTAGTTTCCGAAAAAGACATAATAGAAAAATGCAGAATTTATGAGCTTTTAATTTTAATATGCACAATGAGCGCAAGCTATGACGAGGCACTCATAACTGGTAAAACAGCCCTTGATCTTCTTGAGGTAAATCTGCCAATAGAAAATATTGAGTCTGAAACTTCAACAGAAGTTGCCAAAGCAATTAAAAAACTAAAAAAATCCCAAATAAAAAAACTTATAAACACACCTGAAGCCAAAGATCCTAAAATCAGAACTGCAATGAAAATTCTCATAAGACTTCAGGCAACCTCATATTTTTTCAAGACAAACCTTTATCCCTTTATTCTTGCAAAAATGGTTAACTTATCACTAGATTACGGACATACTCCAGAATCTGCTAAAGGTTATGCAAGTTTTGGCAATATTTACTCAAACAAAACAAAAGATTATAAAACGGCCTACGAACTTGGAACACTGGGACTGAACCTGAGTAGAAAATTCAGGGACAAAAAGATTGAATGCCAGTCAAGGCTTTCAATTGCCGCATTTCTTATTCACGGTGTTGATCATCTTAAAGAAGGTGAGGATCATATTTTTCAGGGATATCAGTCGGGACTTGAATCCGGTGAAATTCAATATGCAGGACTTCTTTTGTTCAACAAAATTCTAAACAGATTTTTTCAGGGATACAGACTTGATTATCTGGAAAAAGAAATTAATGATGATCTGAACTTCTGCATAAAAACAGGAAACAGCATAGCAATTGATGTAATAACACCATTTAGACTTGCAGTTTTGAATCTAAGAAAAAAAACAAAAAATCCATTTGATTTTTCAGATGAATGCTGTTCATTCAATGACTATTATGAAAAAATGACAAAAAATCAAAGCATGCCTGCACTTTTTCTTCTATGGCTTTTAAAGGCATTTGTATTGTATCTGAACGGCAAAATACAAAACGCGGCAAATGCAATATCAAAGGCTGAAAAATACTGGGCTGCAACAACAGGATATTTTTCAGACACAGAATACCTTTTTTTGAAGGCACTCATACTGGCTTCAGTGTTCAAGGATTCAGATAATGATGAAAAACAGGAAATACTTGAAACAATAAAAAATATTTCCCAGATTCTTAAGCACAAGTCTTTGACCGCACCTCAAAATCATCTTTCAAGACACTATCTTGTTGAAGCAGAGTTTTACAGGATTAAAGGAGAGAATGAAACAGCTTCAAACTTTTATGACCAGGCAGTTGAATCAGCATCTCAATATGATTTTATTCAGATTGAGGCCATTGCAAATGAACTTTGCGCAAATTTCTGGACAGACCTGAATAAAAAGAAACTCTCAAGGCCATACCTTGAAGATGCCTGCGAAGCTTATGAAAAATGGGGTGCTCTGAGAAAAATTAAAAGCCTTGAAAAAAATCTGCCGGGTTATTCATCAAAAACCACCAAACTCCAGCTATTCAATACCCAGACCTCAAGTTACCCTGATTCTGAAATTGATTATTCATCAGCACTTGATATGGAGTCAGTGGCAAAAACATCCAGGGTTATTTCAAGCGAAGTCAACATTGAAAAACTCCTTAAAAAATTAATGAGGATAATGATTGAAAGTGCAGGAGCACAAAAGGGATTCATTATTTTAAAAAAGGGAGAGTCTCTTTACATCCAGGCCTATTCCGACTCCAAAACAGTAAATGTACTTCAGGCTAAACCAATTGACAAAACAGATGAAATAGCAGAGTCAGTTGTAAGATATGTAATTCATACTTCTGAAGATGTAATAGTAGATGATATTTCTACAAATACAAAGTTTAACAGTGACAGATGGCTTAGAAAAAACAATTCCGGCTCTCTTTTGTGCACACCTTTAAAGTATAAGGACAAAACAATTGGAGCCCTTTATCTTGAAAACAGTATTGCCACCAGGGTTTTTTCAGGAGAAAGGCTTAGAATTCTAAAATATCTTTTACCACAGGCAGCAATATCAATTGATAATGCCATAATATTTGCAGAAACTGCAAAACTAACAAAAAGCCTTGAAAAAGAAGTTGAACACAGGAAAAAAATACAGGAAGAACTTGAAAAAAGCGAACAAAAATACAGAGAAATATTTGAAAATACAAGAGATATTTACATTGAAACTGCAATTGACGGAACAATCATTGAGGTAAGTCCTTCAGTTGTTGAATCAGCTGGCTATACAAGGGAAGAGCTGGTTGGTGAAAAAGTGAGCAGAAGATATATCGATCCCGCTGATCAAAAAAGTTTAATGGAAAATTTATTTAAATTCGGCAAAGTTTCAAATTTTGAAGCAAAGTGCAAAACAAAAAACAACAACTTTGCAGATTCTTCAATAAATGCAATGGTAATAAAAGACAAAAATGGAAAGCCCGAAAAAGTAATTGTCTCAATAAGAGACATAACTGAAAAAAAACAGCTTGAGTTAAAACTTTTCCACTCACAGAAAATGGAGGCAATAGGAACTCTTGCAGGCGGAATAGCCCATGATTTTAATAATATCCTGGCAGGAATAACAGGATATACAGATATTGCCAAACTTAAGCTGAAAAAAGAACCTGAAAAAATCCCCATCTACCTTGATGGAATATCAAGGGCTGGTGAAAGAGCAAAAAATCTTGTTAGCCAGATTTTATCTTTCACAAGAAACACCGAAACAAAAAGAAAGAACATAAACCCTCTTCCAGTTATAAAGGAAGCATTGAAACTTCTAAGATCATCGATTCCCTCATCCATTGAAATGGTGGAGGAAATTAAAACAAAGGCACCTCTTATAAAAGGCAACACAACCCAGCTTCATCAGGTGATAATGAATCTTTGCACCAATGCAGCCCACTCAATGAAAGAAACCGGAGGTGTGCTTACAACAAGAATAGAAACAATTAATATTAATAAAAACAACCTGTTTGAAACAAGCTTTGGAGAAATCACCCCAGGAGATTACCTGAAAATAAGCGTAAAAGACACGGGCCACGGAATTCAGGAACAAATTGGAGCAAAAATTTTTGACCCATATTTCACAACTAAAAAAACAGGCGAAGGAACAGGGCTTGGACTTTCAATGGTACATGGAATTGTTAAAAACCATGGAGGATATTTAAAATTCTCAAGCATACCAGATAAAGGTACCTGTTTTGAAATTTATTTTCCACTTGCCCAGGAATTCATGAAACAGCCAAAGCAGAAAAAACACTACAATCCAATAACCGGAGGCGAGCAAATCCTTTTTGTAGACGATGAGGAGATTCTTGCCGAACTCATGGAAGAGCTGCTTCAGGAATCAGGCTACAAAGTTAAATGTGTCAACAGTTCAGTTGAAGCCTTGAACCTGTTTAATGAGAATCCAGATAAATATGATATAATTATTACTGATATGACCATGCCGGTAATGACAGGAGTTAAACTCTGCAAGGAAATCTTTAAAGTAAGACCGGATATTCCTGCCATAATATGCACTGGATATTCAGAAGCTATCCCGGAAAAATCATTTGAAAATACAGGAATAAGAAAAAAACTTTTAAAACCATTTAATATTGAGGAACTTAACACTGCAATAAGAGATATTCTTGAAGAAAATAAACACTAATCAAGACATTTTTATAAGATTAAATTGTTATTGCCTAAATAAATATGTAATTGTATCAGACAAAATTATTGTATGTCTGATACAATTAATTTTTTCAATTACTTACTTTTTAATTGTCTTTTTTAATTTTATAAAAAACACCTCTCTCAAGCTCCTCAGCTTCAACTTTTCCCTGATTAACAAGAACATCAAGATATTTACCAATATCGTTTCTGTGAAGACCCAGTATTTCAGTTAAATCCTCAATTGTACACGGTCTTCTAAAAATCATTCCATAAACGGCCTCTTCCCTGTCTTCCCTGTATGAGGCAATGTTTTTCCTTTGAATACTTTTAGAAATTATCTGTGTGTTTTTAAAATCAAGGTCTTTTTTTATTTTAATAAGTTCTGCTTCGGAGGCAGCAGTAAGTCCTGGCTGGGCACCTGGTCTGTCAAGGGAGTTTAAAAGCAAAAGATCTGGATTTATCTGTTGCACAGCTTTTTTTAATTTTAAAATATCATCTTGAGAATCATTGAAGCCTGGAAGAATAAAAACTTCAAGATCAAACCTGTTTTTAAATTCCTTTTTAAAATCACAAAGACCTTTGATATAATTTTCAAGTGTTATTTCCTTGCAGGGCCTGTTTATCCTCAAAAAAGACTTTTCATCTGCACTGTCAAAAGAAGGCATCACAAGATCAGCCTTTAAAAGCTCTTTTCTAAGATTTGGATCATTAAAAAGAGTTCCGTTTGTTAAAACGCATACACTGACATCAAAATTTGATTTAATAAAATCAAGCACCTCTCCAATCTTAGAATTAAGACATGGCTCTCCTGAACCTGAAAAAGTAACAAAATCAGGCTTGGGATTTTTTTTAAAATAATCTTTAAGCTCCTCTTTTACTTCATCTGCAGGAACGTATTCTTTTCTTATGGCTGTAAGATCTGTTGTTTTCCCGCATTCACAATAAACACAGTCAAGTGAGCAGGTTTTGTGAGTAACAAGATCAACGCCAAGTGAAACCCCGAGCCTTCTTGAAGGAACAGGACCAAATATATATTTATACATAATGACTCTCCCATATATTTTGCTGGATTGAACTACTATTTTCAAATTTGCTGCATATAGAAAATAAACTGAAAATTTAAAAACATTAACCGCACAATTCAGGTTTTAATAAAAACCCAAGTAACTATTCAGCTTGAAAACTGAGAAAAAGCCGTTTTGGCGACGGTTGCTGTATTTTTTCTGAGCCGGGGTATCAGGAGATAGTTTTTTAATCTCCTGCATCAAAACTTAAGCAAAAATGAGGCTCAGAAATAATGCAGCAGCCACTCTAAATTGAACTGAACAGTTACAAACCCAATAGCTTTTAGTACCACTGCCTGATTTTTCTGTAAAGGCAGGATAAAATTTATTACTTTACACATTAAAAACTCTTTATTAGTTAATAATTCAACAAAATTATCTTTTTTGTCCATTTGAGTTTCGCATGAAAAATTAATTCTTAAAATCGGGGATTCCAGAAGATGGTTTTGAACTTTAACCGGTATTAATTCATGTTTTGGAGCGCATTATATGAAAACATTTCTTGACTGTATACCCTGCCTTATGAAACAGGCTCTTCGTGCAGGAAGGCAAACCAGTGCAGATGAAAAAACACTAAAAAGAATTCTTGATGAAACAGGATCTCTAATAAAAAACATTCCACTTGAAAATACACCTGTTGAAACAGCGGCAGATATTTACAAAACAGTGAGCAGGATTACAGGAGTTAAGGACCCATACAAAAAAATTAAAAATGAAAATATTTTACAGGCAAAAGAACTTCTGCCTGAACTTGAAAAAAAGATTAATACAGCAAAAGACCCTCTTCTTTGTGCTATTAGAATTTCCATTGCCGGAAATGTTATTGATCTTGGTGTAGACAAAAAATTTAATATTTCAAATGACTTGGATAAAATCATTGATCAGGATTTTGGAATTTTTGATTATGAAGCATTTAAAGAAAATTTAAATAGTTCAAAAACAGTTCTTTTTATTGGAGACAATTGCGGAGAATCTGTGTTTGACACTCTTTTAATAAAACAGCTTGGAAAAAAAATTTATTATGCAGTAAGAGACGTTCCGGTTATAAATGATGTAACATATGATGATGCAATCAGTTCAGGACTTGATAAGGTATCTGAAATTATATCTTCAGGAGTAGACTCTCCCGGAGCTGTTTTATCCAAAGCAAATAATCACTTTAAAGATTTATTTAAAAATGCAGATCTTGTAATAAGCAAAGGCCAGGGTAATTATGAAGGACTTTCTTTGGAAAAAAGAACAGTCTTTTTTCTTTTAAAGGCAAAGTGCCAGGTAATAGCACAGGATATTGGAGTAAAAGAAGATGATATTATTCTAAAGGGAATAAACATATAAAGTTTTTAGAGAAAACATAAAGTAATCGGACAAAGAACTTCTTAAAATTGAGAATTTTTTCAGTTTAACATATCAAAGCCCTGAATTCAGGTATAAGTGTTACTATTCAGTTTAAATTGCAACGACTGCTGCATTTTTATGAGCCTTATTTAAGCTCTGAGCCAGGAGATAGAAGAAACTATCTCCTGAATCCCCTTAAAAAAAATACAGCATCCCTCAGCAAACTGGCTTTTTCTATGTTTTCAGAGAAACCGCTATTTAATCCAGATTTCAACTCGCCTGTTTTTTGATCTTCCTGATTCAGAATCATTTGAAGCAACAGGAATTTCTTCCCCTGCACTTAACATGGAAATGCCTGAAATCCCCCTTGACCTTAGTTCATCATATACAATTTTAGTCCTTTTTGATGCAAGATCATAATTATACAAATAATCTCCGTTTGAATCTGTAAAACCAGCCAGAATTATTTTTTTATCAGAATTTTCAGGCTGCTTTAAAAAGTCCACAACCCTGTAAAGATCCCTTAAAGCCCTGTTATCAAGGATAAAACTGTTTGGTCTGAATCTGAAGTTGAGGGAAAGCCTTTTTGAACCCTTGATTTTTTCCATGTAATTATTCAGAACAGATTTATCCTGAAATGCCTGATTCTCCTCAAACTCGTGACTGAACGCATTGACTGTCAGGTCAACAAACCCATTTTCCCTTGCCATTTGCTGCCCTTTTTCAGAAAGTGCAAAATTTATGAATTCCAATGTGTGTGAATTATAAGGAACAGAAGGAGTATAAAAGTAAAGCCTTCTTGACAAAGGATAATCTTCAGTTGCAACAGTAAAAAAGGTTGGAAGAATTTTTGCTCCGTTTCCTTCAGATATTGCAAGTGCTTTTGAGCTTCCAATATATGGAAGACCAGTAAAACCTATTGAATTTGGATCATTTGAAACGGATTTTGAAAGTATTTCATTTGATTCAAATCTTTTAGCCCCGGAAAAAAGTTTATTCTTTTTTAGAATAAGAGACTTGAAAGTATCAAAGGTACCTGATTTGTCATCTCTTGCATATATTTCAATTTCTCCTTCAATATCAATTCCTGCTTCTTTCCAGGTTCTTATTTTTCCCTGAAAAATTTCTGACAAAAGATTTGCCGATATACCAGTCATTGGATTTGAAGGGTGTACAATTACTGCAATACCGTCAAGTGCTGCAACATGCTCTGAGGCAAAGGATTCCATATCTCCAAGAGCCAAAAGACTTAAAACCTCTTTTTCCTTTATTTTTCTTGATGCCATTCCAATATCACATAATTTATTTTCAAGATCCAAAAAACCAGTTGAAGATCCGTGGGCTTTTATTTCAATTGCAAGGATTTCATTATTTCTCATACCTGTAATTATTTTTTCTTCTTTTCCTGTTGTCTTTTGAAATATTTCACTGCATCCAAGTTTTTCAAGATAACCAGCAGCAAGAGAAGGCGCAAAAAAAGCACCTATTGTGTTTGACCCGCTCAGCTTTAATATTGTTTTTATTTCTTTTTCTTCATTTATTTTGTAAGAATTATTATTTTCAGCAGCAGGCAAAGCATCCGCAGGTAAATTTTTGCCTGGACTTTCCAAAACAACCATTTCTTTTTCGATTTTATTTTTTTCGGTCAGTGATAAGTCATTATAAACAAAATAAAAACATGCAGATATAAAAACAATCACAAATATCAGTAAGCCAAAAATTCCAACAATCTCTTTATCCTTGAACATAAAAAATCTCCAATACTTGAATATGGTAAAACTTGTTAAACCTGAAAAACAAACAGGCAAAACCAAAGAGATACTAATACATGGGGATTGTTAGATTTATGCTAAATGAAGTTTTTTTTTGACTAGTTATGGATTGGTTAATTATGTGGGAAAAAAATTTAAGACCGCTTTAAAAATCAAAGCGGTCTTTTCAATTAACTTAAAACAAAATTATTTGCTTCCAAACATTGCATCTTCCATATCAGCTATTGAGCCGTCAGTCTGAGCTATAGCATCAAGTTTTCCTGAAGAAACAGGAAGAATTGTTTTTATAAAATATCTTGCTGTATTTATCTGGCCTTTGTAGAAATTATCGTCTTTTTTCTTCTGGCCTACTTTTGGTGCAGCTACAGAAGCTCTCCACAAAAGCATCCATGCCATTGAAAGATCACCTGTTGTTTCAAGGAAAGGATGTGAGAAAGAAAATGCCTTTAAAACATCATCAGAGCCTGCTTTTTCTCCAAGAATTTTTGCTGTTTTTGCATATTTTTCAAAATATGCTGAAAAATCAGCTGCAATTTCTTTTACTTCATTAACCTTCATTGCTTCAGAAAGTGTTTTCTGAATTTCATTTAGAAAATCCATGAAAGGCTTGCCTTTTTTCATTCCAAGCTTTCTTCCAAGAAGGTCTATGGACTGAATTCCATTGGTTCCTTCATAGATCTGGAAAATTCTTGTATCCCTTAAAAGCTGTGCTACAGGATACTCTTCAATAAAACCATATCCTCCGTAAACCTGAACACCGTAGCTGCATACTTCAAAAGCCCTGTCAGTAATGTAGCCTTTTATAATTGGTGTCAGAACTTCAAGTATTCCGCTTAATGCTGCTTTTTCATCAGCATTGTCGGAAACAGCCATTTTATCATATAGAAGACCACCATAATAAATAAGACTTCTCATTCCCTCAACATGGGATTTCATGAAAAGAAGCTGTCTTTTAACGTCTGGGTGTTCAATAATAAAAGCAGGGCCAGATCCTGGTGCTGCTGTCATATGCTTGGTCTGACGTCTTTCCCTTGCATAGTTCATGGCATAGATATATGAAGCTGTTGCATTGGCAAAACCCTGAAGTCCAACCATCTGTCTTGCTTCGTTCATCATCTGAAACATTGCTGCCATGCCTTTGTTTTCTTCACCAATAAGAGTTCCTATACACTCGCCTTTTCCACCAAGATCAAGGGAGCATGTGCAGTTTCCGTGAAGTCCCATTTTATGTTCAATACCTGTACACTCAACATTGTTGAATTCTCCAAGGCTTCCGTCGTCATTGATCCTGAATTTTGGAACAAGGAAAAGTGAAATACCTCTGGTACCTTCAGGCGCACCTTCAATTCTTGCAAGGGTTGGATGAATGATATTTTCAACCATATCCTGCTCCCCGCCTGATATAAAAATTTTCTGGCCTTTTATTGAGTATGTTCCATCTGGATTTTTTACAGCTGAGGTTGTAAGTGCACCAACGTCTGACCCTGCTTCAGGCTCTGTTAAAAGCATGGTTCCAGACCATTTGCCTGAATACATGTTTTTGAGGCATTTATTTTTCTGATCTTCAGTCCCGTAATTTTCAATAAGTTTTGCAGCACCATGTGAAAGCATGTGAAAAAGCATGAATGAGTTGCAGGCACCATAAAAATATTCATTAGCAGCAAGAGATACAGTTTTTGGCATTCCCTGTCCGCCCCATTCAGGGTCGTCATACATTGCAAGCCAGCCTCCTTCACAATAGTTTTTATAAACCTTGTGATATTCCTTTGGAACACTTACTTTGCCTGCATCAAAAACACAACCTTCGTCACTGATTTTCTGCAAAGGAAGAATTTCTTTTACGGCAAGATTTACAGCCTCTTTCATTATCATATCTATTGTTTTTTTATTGTAATCTGAAAATTTTTCATATTCTGAAAAATCTCCGATTGAAAACTGTTCATGTAAAACAAAATCAACATCTCTTTTGTCTGCAATCAGCTGAGCCATACAAAACTCCTTTACTGTTTATTTTTTAAATTAATGAATATTTTTTTACACATTGTCCGAATGTGTTTCTTTTCTCATGACTGTAAACATAATTCAATAGAATAAGCCACATGCATTGTCAATATAATGGTGTTTAATTCATAAATTTTTATTAATTGAAAAAAACATGAAAAATTTTATACCAAATTAATGATTAATATTTTAAACTTAGTAACTTGAAGAATCGGAAATGACTTCAGGTGAATAAAATCAGGCTGATCCAAAATTGAAGATTTTTGTTTATTTCATAGAAGATGAAAAATATAATTCTCAGGATACATGGAATATTTTGAAGATTAAATTTTTCAGCTTACTTCGAAATTTACAAAAAGACCGTTTACCTTCAGCCAGAAATTAATCTGCAAAACAAATCAGATATAATCTGGAAATGATTGTGAAAAGTTGACAATTAAGTTTGTTTAGGGCAAAAGTAGTAATATATCAATTTCCTTTTCATTGCTCATTACAAAAAATCTCAGGAAGGTTATAAATGTTTATAAAATGCTGGGGTGCAAGGGGTTCCATACCTGTTTCCGGAAAAGAGTTTACAAAATACGGCGGAGATACAACATGCGTTGAAATACGAAGCAAAAACAATGAAATTATCATAGTTGATGCAGGTACTGGAATAAGACGACTTGGAAATAAGCTGATAAATGAAAAAAAATCATCTTATCATATGCTTTTTACCCATGCTCACTGGGACCATCTTATGGGTTTTCCCTTTTTCAAGCCAATATTTCTTTCAAAAACCAAACTTAATATTGTAAGATGCCCTCACCCTGGGAAGTATGCAGAAGAAATGATGAAAAGAGTAATGTCACCTCCCAATTTTCCAATAAAATACACAGATATCAAAGCAACCATTACCTATGAAGAGGGTTGTCCCGGCGGCTTTACGATTGACACAATTGAAATATTGCCAATAAACCTGAGTCATCCAAATTCCGGCTGCGGCTACAAATTCACTGAAGAGGACAAAAGCTTTGTATTTCTTACAGATAATGAGCTTGGACATATCCATGAAAACGGAAAAACAATTGAAGAATATGCAGCCTTTTCCAAAAAATGTGATCTTCTTATTCACGACTGTGAATACACAGATCAAGATTACCTAAAAAGAAAAGAATGGGGTCATTCAAGTGTAAGCCAGGTTGCAGAACTTGCAAAACTTGCAGAAGTAAAAAAACTTGGACTGTTTCATCATAATCAGGACAAAACAGATAATGATGTTGACCTTTTAGTTAACTCAGTAAAAAAACAATTGGAAAATACAGATATTGAAGTATTTGGAGTTTTTGCGGATATGGAAATTTCACTGTAGCTTTTATAACCTGGATTGATGGGTTTTCAAGTTTGCTGCATATATTGAAAAACTTTAATTTAAATTCATAACACCCTCAATTAAGTAAGGTAAAAATCAAAAAATTAGATATAAGGACTTATTGTGGAAAATCTTATTGAAAAAGCCGCCTCAAAAATCAAAAACTCAAAACTTACAATTGCACTTACAGGAGCTGGAATTTCTGTTGAAAGCGGAATCCCTCCCTTCAGGGGAAAAGGATCTTTATGGGAAAAATTTGATCCTATGAAATACGCTGAAATAAACTATTTTCTTAAAAATCCAAATGAGGTTTGGGAAGTTTTTTTAAAAGACTTTGAAAAAACACTTAAAAAAGCGAAACCAAATTCCGGGCACAAAGGGCTTTTTGAATTAGAAAAAAAAGGACTTCTAACTACAATAATAACCCAGAATATTGACGGACTTCACCAAAAAGCAGGCAGTAACGATGTTATAGAATTTCATGGTAGTTTTGCCAATTTTTACTGTCTTGAATGCTTTGAAAGAGTAGACATTCAAGGTCTTGATCTTTCCCAGATCCCTCCAAAATGCAAAAAATGCAATGGCATTTTAAGACCTGACTGTGTTTTTTTCGGAGAAATGATACCTCAAGATGCTCTTGAAAGAGCAAGTATGCTTGCCTCTCAATGCGAAGTAGTTATTGTGATTGGAACATCAGCACTTGTTCAGCCAGCAGCATCAATTCCTGTTGTTGCAAAAACATCAAAAGCCTTTGTTATTGAAATTAACCCTGAACCAACCCCTCTTTCAGATTCAATTGCAGATATTACTCTTTTGGGAGAAGCAGGCAGTGTAATAACAGATCTGTTAATAGAACTTGAGACATTTTAAATTACAATTATCATAAAAAGGCCGGAAAATAAAAAATCTATTTTATCCGGCCATTATATAAAATCACAAAAAAATGTTAATCAAGGTTGTTTTCGCTCGTCAAATAATTTGTAGTTTTTCACTTTAAAACAAATAATGAAATATATTTTGCATCAATATTTTTCAAATCAACAGCTCCAAGCTCTTCCTCAACCTGCACGAAAAGCTCATCAAATACTTTTCCAAGTCTTTCAAGAAGATGTTCCGGATTTATTTCGGTAATTCTTACAATCCAGTTTAAAAAGTCCTGCTTTTTTTCTTTTCCAGGAGTTTTTATACCCTTATCTTCAACCCACAGCCATTGATAAAATTTTCTGAAGTCTTTAATTTCAATGGGTTGAAAAACATTATCATCAAGGTGAAGCCAGTCCCTTGCCCAAAGAGTCAAAATAAAATTCTGCCAGTTTATGAAAATGTCATCTGTTGTTATTTCTTTTACTCCCATAAGACCGAGAAGATCATCAACAGCAGATATTTTTTCCAGTTCTTTTTGAGTATTCATTATTTCATCTATTGAAGAAAAATCTTTGTACAGGCTGGATGAATTTTCATAATTATCAAAATAAACAGCAGGCCATGCCAGAAGCCCACCGGTTATTCCAAACCATTTTTCTCCAAGAAAACTTAAATTAAGTGAATTTTTTAAAATAAATGAATTACTTTGCCATTTCAGAACTTTTTCCCTCAAGTTTCTGACAAGGGTGTTTCCAGCCTTAAAAATATCCATAACATGATAACTTGACAGAACTGATTCCATATATTTTTTTTCACTTGTTTTTTCAGTAAAACCGCCAAGATACTGGGAACCAATTTTCAGCAGCCCTGATATACGCTTCACAAGTCGTGAAAGATCCTCCCTTGTTCTGATTTTTTTATTTTCAGCAGAAATTATCTGATTAAATAAAGAGACAAATTCAAGGGAAAAATCATCTGGATTGAGCAGATAATTATTTACTGAAAAAATATCAATTACCTGGCTCGAATTTATATCTCCTTTCTCATCAACAAAAATATTATCAAAAGAGCTGTTTTTTGCTGATCTTTTTTTAATATTTTTCAAATTTACCGGAGCCAAAACTTCAACTGCTTCATGGGATGGAATAATTCCTTTTTCCTCGAGTCTTGCATTTCTGAACCTGAAAAGGTGTTCCTGGTGCTCGGCGTTTATTACACCGGCGGAAATAAATAAAATAGTCTGAAAATCCCTGTATGACCTGTCTGCAATCCTTCCAAGAATATCATAAACAAGGCTGTTTATTTCAATTGGAAGATTCTTGTCTTCCGCAGATTCAAGAACTTTAAAATAAATAACATCATCAAATGTAACAAAATCATCTGGAATTTCAGAAGGATCCTGGTCATGCTCACGTAAGACTACATCAATTCTGTTTCTTAAAAAATATGTCAGAAAATCTTCCTGATCATCAAGAAGCCAGTCTGAAAGCCTTTTGGGATCTGCCATATGAAGCACTCCAAGCCAGTAAGAAGCAGTTGATATATTTATTTCATCCTTTTCCCAGATTTCAAGGTCTACAATATATTCCCACTGTTTTTTGCTGGCCATGGATAAAATCGGCAGAAAATCTTCGTGCCCGGCTTCATGCATGAGCATGTAAAGGGATTGTTCCGGGAAAGAATGAACAAGAGCGTAACTTTCATTATGGTCAAGAATCTCTTCTATAGCCCTGGCAGGATCCATTTTAAGAATTGATTCCCTTTTTTTCCTTAAAGCTTCAATTTTTTTTTCAACAATGTTCAAAGCATTTTTTTCCGTCATAATTTCCCCGTATATTCTTTAAAAAGCAGAAACAGGTCATTTTATAATGACCTGCTCCACAATACGACCAAAAGCAATTTTAAATCAAAAGGTCATTCAGCTTTATTTTTGGCACATGATGAATATTTTCACTGTCCCGATAATATTTTATAACTCCCGACTCATTTACATCTTCAATTATACATTTTTCCGCAGGCTTTCCAATGGCAATTACAAGAACCGGCTCAAAATTTTCATCTATTTCAAAGTCCTTTACAAGATTATTTTTGTTGAATGAAGCAATCATGCATCCTCCAAATCCCTTTGAAACAGCATCAAGCAAAATTGTCTGTGCACTTATCCCTGCATCAAACATATAATGATTTCCTATTGAGGAAAGATCCCTCAACATGATTATATATCCACCAGGCCTGTTACCTTTTTCAGGCCCTTCAAAATCTTTAAGATAGGCTGCCCATGAAAGACTTTTAAAAAGGATTTCCTTTTCCTTCTGATCAAAAACAAGCCTGTAGCGTAAAGGCTGAAGATTTCCAGCTGAAGCAGTATGCCTTGCCGTAAAAACAAGTTCCTTTAAAAATTCTTCAGTCAGGGAAGCACTTTCATCAAATTTTCTGTATGACCTGTTTTTAATCACAAGGTCAAAAAAACTGTCTACCTCTGGCATTCGAACTTCTCCTGTCTGGGAAGATTCTGTTCAAGCCATAAAAGGACTTTATCTATTTCTTTTTTTATTTCACCAAGTGCCCTTCCCCTGTGGCTTACCTCTGATTTTTCATCCATTGAAAGTTCTGCAAATGTTTTATTGAACTCTGGATAAAAAAATACAGGGTCATAACCAAAACCGCCTTCACCTTTTGGCTCTCTTGTTATAAATCCTTCACATTTACCTTCATATGTAAGTGCGGGGCCTGTTGGAACAGCAATTGAAATTACACACTCAAAAAAGGCATCTCTTTCCTCAATCCCATTCATTTCATTTAAAAGTTTTTTTACATTTTCTTCATCTGTTGCATTCTCACCTGCATATCTTGCAGAATGAACTCCGGGCCTTCCGCCAAGGGCCTTTACAACAAGACCTGAATCATCTGAAAGAGCCGGAAAGCCAAGATATCTTGCTGTAAGGCTTGCTTTTTTATAGGCGTTGTCATCAAAGGTTTCACCGTCTTCAATTATTTCTGGAATGGGACCAAAATCCTCAAGTGTCATAATTTTAACAGGATATCCTTCAAGCAGTTTTGCCATTTCTTTTTTTTTGCCCTGATTTTTTGTGGCAAGTACAATTATCTGTTCTTTCATTTTATACTCCGAATTTATATTCATTAAAAATGGTCATCAAATCTAACAGTTAAACAATATAAATATCAACCTTCAATTTTCAAACTTTTTCCAGCCTTTAAAACAAGAAAAAGTACAGGAATTCCAAGAACTGCAGTTATCAGAAAAAAAATCTGATATCCGGCATAATCAACAATTGTTCCTGAGTACCCGCCGAAAAGTTTTGGAATTAAAGTCATAAGAGAACTGAACACTGCGTATTGCACAGCGGTAAATTTTACGCTTGTCAGAGCAGACAAAAAAGCAACAAAGGCTGCTCCTGCAAGTCCTGCAGCGAGATTATCTGCTGAAATTACAACGTAAAGCATTAAGGTATTGTGTCCAAGATGTGCTAAAACCATAAACAAAAGATTTGTTACAGCTGAAAAAAAAGCTCCCCAGAATAAAATTTTAACAACCCCTTTTTTCTGAGAAAAAATTCCTCCTAAAAACCCTCCAGCTATTGTCATAAAAAGTCCGAATGTTTTAACAATTCCTGCAATTTCAGTTTTTGTAAAACCAAGATCCTGATAAAAAAGATTTGATACAACACCTAAAACTATATCTGAAATTCTATAAAGACCAATGAGCATAAGAAGAAGGATTGCAGTATTTTTTGTGTATCTTGTAAAAAAATCCTTAACAGGCTCAATATATGTATGTTCTATCATTTGCTGATTAACAAGCCTGGTTTTACCTGAAGTATATGCCAGAAAAAAACCGGCACAAAGCGAAATTGCAAGCCGAAGTGATGCAGTAATAAAACCGCTTAAATATTTAAAAAAAATAATATTATTCAAAAAATCAGATAAAAATTCAAAAATAGAGCCGGTAAAATAAAATACTGATACAAATCCGCATATTCCAATGACAAAAGCTACAAAGGCTCCTAGATAATCTTTTGATTCATATTTATAATTTTTCTCTGAATAAACGTCTGGCTCCTTTATTAGAAGTACTGTAAAAACTCCGGTAAACATAAAAATACTCATAAACAGATAAGTAAACATCCACGCATTGTAATTATAATGTCCCATCCCTGAACCGAGAAAATCAGCCATGAAAAGAGCTCCTGCTCCGGCTGTAAGCATTCCTATCCTGTAGCCTGCAATATAAGAAGATGCCATCATTGCCTGAAGACTTAAATGTGCAGACTCAATTCTGTAAGCATCAATTACAATATCCTGGGTCGCCGATGAAAAACCAAGCAAAACGGCTGCAAAAGCCATTAGATAAACATTTGAATCTCCTTTTGAAGGATCTGTCAGTGCCATCAATATTATTGATAAAATAACCATAAACTGGGAAAAGAGAATCCATCCTCGCCTTCGGCCAAGTTTTCTGGAAAGAAAAAACACAGGTATAACATCTACAGCAGGAGCCCAGATGAATTTAAATGAATAACCAAGAGCAGCCCAGCTGAAAAAGGTTACGGCAGATCTTTCAACCCCTGCTTCCCTGAGCCACAAAGAAAGGGATGAAAAAATCAAAAGAATTGGAAGTCCGGCTGAAAACCCGAAAAAAAACATTGTTATTACTCTTTTGTGGAAAAAAGAAAGAAAGACCTCTTTCCATGACTTATTTTTTTGCTGATTATACATATTTATCCTTAATTTTAGTCAAAAAAAAATGTATACTATTGACTGCTTGGAAATTAAATTTCTAACTCTTAATAATAGCGGCAAAAAAGGCATAGTTTTATTTCTGAGACCTTTATAAATTTGTAACTGTTCAGTTCAATTTAGAGCGGCTGCTCCATTCTTTCTGAGCCTCATTCTCGCTTTGCTCCGAGGCAGGAGATAAAAAAACTATCTCCTGAAACCGGCTCAGAAAAAATACAGCATCCCTGGCCAAAACGGCTTTTTCTCAGTTTTTAAGCTGAATAGTTACAAAAATTTTCAGATAAAACTGTTTTTCTTAACCCCTCAAATCCTGAATTTAAAATTTTAGTACAGATTCTTTCTTAATTTCAGCTCTAACTATTAAAAACCTTTTTTTCTAAAAATTAATGCTTAGCTTGAAATTGCATAACATTACATATTTATAAATTAAATAACAAAGAAAAATATGAGATAACATTAATTCTGCTAAGGAAAAAGATGACTAAAACAATAGAACAAAAAATAGCATCAAATGAAAAAAGATACAGGGTAATTGCCGAGTCTCTTATTGATAATGTGTGGGTTATAGATGCGGAAACATACAGGTTTTTATATATAAGTACAGATGCATATGAAACAAGGGGATATACCCAAAAGGAACTTATAGGCCATACTGCCGATGTCTTTTTTTCAAAAGACTCCTTTGAAAAATTAAAATCACTGGTAAATGAAGCAAAAAATAAATTTCAGACTGGAATTACAACCTCACATAAGCTTGAAACTGAAATCATAAAAAAAGATCAAACAACAACCTGGATTGAAATAAGTGCAAAGCTTGTAAAAGATGAAGACGACGGCCGGCTCAAAATAATTGGTCTTTCAAAGGACATTAATTTAAGAAAGGCTGCTGAAAAAGAAAAGGAAAAAATTCTTTCTGAGCTTGAAACCGCTCTTAAGGAAAAAGAAAAGCTTTTAGATCAGATAAAAAAGCTTGAAACCCTTTTACCCATTTGTGCTTCCTGCAGAAGAATACGAGATAATTCAGACAAAAAATGGTGGCCTTTTGAAAAATACATTGAAGAAAAATCAGAGTCAAAGTTCAGCCATACTCTTTGCCCCGACTGCCAGGAAATTCTTTATTCAAAAAAATAACAGCAAAAGCAAACTATAAGTTTTAAATATGGAGCAAATTATATCTTTATCATCACTAGAGCATGTTTTTGTGCAGCTTGGTTACATCTCAACGAAACCTGATTCTTTTGTCCATTCTCAGGAAAAATTTAAGATTAACATAAAATCTGCACTTCAAGATCTTCTAACATAGTGTGCAAACTCAACTCCCTGATTAACCAATTCAGACTTTCCCCTGTTTGTAAGATCTGAAATAAACCTTGTTTGGTGTACTGAATTAACAGGGTATGCCTTGAGCCGATAATGAGTTCCCCAGGGTTTTTCTTTTACAGCAACATTTACTGAAGAATTGAAAAACAGATATGGACTTGTCAAGGCAACATCTTCAAGTATTTCAATAATTTTATCACTGTCATGGCGATGATCCACATAAAAATCTGCTGTACACTGAAGCCTTGGTTCTCCATTATTTGAATTAATAACAGGCTGATTCCAGAGAGTGGAATGAGGAATCATGACTCTGTCATCATCAAGTGTTATAACTTCAACAGTCCTCATCCCCACGTTGTATACTTCTCCATATATGTCACCAACTCTTATCCAGTCTCCATTCCTGTAATTTCTTTCTCCAACAGCAACAATTCCTGCAATAAGACTGCTTGCATAATCCTTTAATGCAAAACCAATCGCAAGACCTGCTGTACCAAAAAGAGCAAACATGTTCTCAAATGATGGCTCAATTACAATAGGCAGAATAAACATAAAAGAGACAATGATAAGAAAAAGCCTTGCAAAAGGAACCAGAGCAAGAGTTGTAAGCTTTTTCTGACCATGAAGACGCTTACTGATCCATCTTAATCCATTCTGAACCCCAGAAATAATCATTAGAGATACAATAACAATTATTACAATTTCAATAATTGTCCACATATCTATTGTCTTAAAAACATGAAAAGCCTTATTTTCCATATTTTATTCCATTACATGCAGTTAGAATTTATCTACAAGATAATCCCTTTCAAAAAAAAGCTTTCTCACTTTAAAAAAAGCAGATTCAGATACACTGAGCTCATTATTTCTTTTTTTTAAAAAGCCAGAATTTAAGAGATCCAAAATCATATTTTTACAGCTAGATTTTGAAAATGGAAGAATTTTTATAAGAATATCATGAGAAATACTCCCATGAAGCATAATTGTATGAAGAATAATTACGGACTCATCTCCAGGTACTGATGAAAAAACCGGTTCAGAAATATCAGGAATAACCCAGATAAGAGTTTCATTTAATCCTTTTTTAACAGAGGGAATCAAGTCATTGTGACCTGAGCTGTTATTTTCCAGACGAAGACTGTCTTTCCAGAATTTTAAAGAGAGAAAAATATTTCCTCTGCAATAAGCAGCAATTTTTGTAATTAATGGATCTGCAGCTTCATTTTTTGAGACGGTCCCTCCTATTTTCCTGCCGTTTGAAATATTTAAAAATTTGAATTTTGTATAACTTGCCCCACCTGAAGAAGCAGCAATCATTCTGATTAATTTTTCACCGTCAAAAGACTGTAAGGTTATTGAATTTTTTAAAGGGAGTTTCAAAACCATCTGGAGATAAGCCCATGGAAAACTATGGCACCCGATAACTCCCTTTCCAAGCTCACCATTTTCTGCCAAATGCAGTAATTTTCTGATTTTTTTCAATCCATTCACATGACGGATAAAATATTTTTCAAGCTCCGGTATTACCCATATTCTGCCCTCTTCAGGAAGATTAAAAGAAAGTTTATCAAAATCAGAAAAAATGTCTTCACTGGATGGAGGGGAAATAACACATGCATCGTTATTTTCTGCCCATAACCTTAATATTTCGGAATTTTTAGAACAGTGCTGTCCTACAACATAAGTCACATAATTTTTTGTATCATGATTTTCAAGCCAGCCTTCAAGGCACTCTCCCAACGCATCTGATAAATCCTTTAAATTAACGTCAGGTGCAACAAATTTTTCAAGCCTGTCAGGAAGGACAAACAAGTCCTGCTCACTGCCTTTGAACATTTCTTCATGCTTGTTATTATTGAAAGCAAAAAAATTTTTTAGGGATTTAAATGTATTTTCAGCCAGACTTACTGTAGGTATTGGAGGAATGCAATAGTTTCCAATGGGAACATATTCATAAATATTTCCTTGTTTCATGACTTTTCCTAATATAATTGCTTAATCAAAACTGTCTTTTTTGCCAATTTCGACGTAAGATTCAAAATTTAATCTTCAAAATACTCCATTTATTCCTGCTGTTAGATTTGGCTTCTTCCATAAATGAACAAAAAATTCCAGTTTTTGGCCAGTCATTATTGTTTTAAAACAAATCAATTAAATTGGAAAATAAAATTCCAATTTAGGTTGAGAGTTTTTTGGAAATTAAGTAATTAAATCTTTACACAAAAAAACCTCATGTTATATGACAGTATTCAGTATTTTAATTAAAACAACTTAAAAGAGCAGGGAAGAAAACAATGCATAAACTTTTACAGGGTGAACCCGAAAGCAGACACTTCCTACTTGGAAATGAAGCTATTGCAAGAGGTGCTATTGAAGCAGGAGTTGCATTTGCTACAACCTATCCTGGCACACCATCATCTGAAATTTCCGCAAACCTGTTTGAAATTTCAAAGGAAACTGATCTTTATTTTGAGTACAGCTCAAATGAAAAAATAGCATTGGAGCTTGCATCTGCATCAGCAAACTCAGGGCTTAGAACTCTTTGCCTGATGAAACATGTTGGAGTAAACGTTGCGGCCGATGTTCTTATGACTCTTGCATATCTTGGAGTTAAAAAAGGTCTTGTCCTTCTTACAGCAGATGATCCGTTCATGTTCTCAAGTCAGAATGAACAGGATAACAGATATTATGGAAGACTTGCCGGGATTCCTGTTCTTGAGCCTTCTTCAGTAGACGAGGCAAAGGAAATGATTAAATATGCCTTCGATCTTTCAGAGCAGCTCAATGAACCTGTTATTTTCAGAACAACAACAAGGGTTAACCATTCTTCTGGAATAGTTGAATTCAAAGACATTGCTGCTCCTCAAACAAAGGGAGAATTCATCAAGGATCCGATGAATTACGTTTCTGTACCAGCAGTATCAAGAAAAAGACATAAGGTCTTACTGGACAACCTTGAAAAAGCTGCAACAATTTCAGACTCATGCTCATATAATTTTATTAAGGGAAAAGGCAGTCTTGGAATTATTTGTAATGGAGTTAGTTACTCATATGTATGCGACTCACTGAAAGACCTTGGAATTGAAGACAAGGTAAAAATACTTAGACCAGGTCTTTCCCATCCAATGCCTGATGCTCTCATAAAAGAATTTTTGAAAGACACTGAAAAAGTTCTTGTGGTTGAAGAAGGTGAACCTATCATGGAGGAATATGTACGTTCAGTTGCACAGACAGAAAAAATAGCATGTGAAATTAAGGGTAAACACAAAGACCTTTTATCAAGGCTTTATGAGTTTAATCCATCAATAGTAAGAAGCGCTGTTGCTAATTTTTTCGGATTTGAAAACAAAAGTGCAAAGCCTGTAGATACTTCAGATCTTCCTGTTTTACCAAACAGACCTCCAAACCTTTGTGCAGGATGCTCCCATAGAGCAGTTTTTTATGCTGCAAAAAAAGCAGGCGGAGCTGAAACACTTTACCCTTCAGATATTGGATGCTACACACTTGGATTCCTTCCTCCAGTAGGAATGGGTGATTTTGTTCTGTGCATGGGAGCCTCAATTGGTACTGCATGCGGTTTTTCAAAAAGCACAGGAAAAAACACACTTGCCTTTATAGGAGATTCAACTTTTTTCCATTCAGGAATTAACGGCCTTTTAAATGCAGTTTTCAATAATCATGATATTACAGTTGTAATTCTTGACAACCGAACAACAGCAATGACAGGTCATCAGCCAAATCCGGGTGTTGACATGACAGAGCTTGGATTTGAAAACTACAATCAGATAGATATTGAAGCTGTAGTAAAAAGTCTTGGGGTTGGATATGTTCAGACTGTAAAACCATACAATATCAGAAAAACCCAGGAAGCCATTGAAGAGGCAATGAAATTTAAAGGAGTTTCAGTTGTTATTGCCAAGGAAAAATGTGTTCTTTACGCCAAGCAGCTAGGTCAGGGTAAAAAGACCGTATTCCAGGTTAATCAGGATAAATGCAAAAACCACAGAAACTGTGTGAACGACCTTGGATGTCCCGCATTTTACATAGAAAATGACCAGGTCAATATTAACCCTGATATGTGTACAGGCTGTTCGGTCTGTGCCCAGATTTGCCCTGAAAATGCAATATCTCCGGTAAAAATCAAATAAAAACACAAGGATAAATACCATGAGCAATATAACTAAACTTATAATAGTTGCAGTAGGCGGACAGGGAAACCTTCTTGCCTCAAAAATTCTTGGAGAAGCAGCTCTTGATGCCGGAATTCAGGTTCAGATGAGTGAGATTCACGGAATGGCACAAAGAGGAGGAGTTGTAGAATCTTCCATCCTTTTTGGTGATGCAAAAAGCTCAATAATTGCAGACGGAGAAGCAGATATTCTTCTTGGATTTGAGCCTCTTGAATCATTAAGGGCTGTTGCAAAGTGCAACAAGAACACGGAAATAATTACAAATATGAGACCTCTACAGCCTTTTACGTCGGCAATAGGTCTTGCGAAATATCCTGAAACAGAAGAAATTGAAAAACTGTTAAAGGCAAAGTCAAAAAACTTCCTTGGATTCGATGCAACAAAACTTGCAATTGAAGCTGGAACTTCACTTAGTCTTAACATGGTTTTGCTTGGTGCCCTTGCACAAAGAAATCTTATACCCATAGGAAAAGATCTTATTGAAAAAACAATAAGGGAAAAAACCAAGAAGCAATTTGCAGAAACCAACCTTAAGGCTTTTAATGCAGGATTTGATAAAGCTTTGGAACTTGGGGTATAAAGTGAAAAAAACAACAGGAATCATATATTCAATTCTGATTTGTTTATTTTTTCCGTTGTATGTTTTTTCAGGAGAAAAAACACCTGTTTATATTGAAAAGTTTAAAATTCATTCTTCTGATAAGAATGATGAATATATTTCAGAGGGTATCAATTCTGTTCTTACGGGATTGATATCCCCCATAAACGGGATAAAAATAAGCGAAGAATATAAAAATGAGGGTTTTATAATTTCAGGAAGCATTGTAATAATAGACAACTCTTCCATTACATCGGCATCTTTAAAATACAATAAGCAAATTCTGGAGTCATTTAACAAAAAAAACGAAAAAAAATCTGATATTTTAAATAATATCAATGATTTTGCTTTAATATGCAAAAAAATAATCGAAAATAAAGCCGTTAATCAAAAACCTCAGATGCCTTTAAATGAAATTAAACCTTCATATAATGAAACCCAGATGGAAATACTTTTTGTAAGCAATCCAATTACAGAAGAGATTAAAAGTATTTCATGTATTGATATAAACAATGATAAAAAAAAAGAGTTAGCCTGGATTACAGAAAAAAAACTCACAATTTCTTCCTTTTTGAACAATGAACTTGATGTGATTTCTTCAGTTGATATCCCAACTGAACTAACTCCTCTTTCACTGGAGTCCCTGAAAATCCGCGGAACTGAAATGCTGATTGCAAACCTGTTTGATGATAAGGCAAAAAACTTCAAAGCAAGACTTTATTATTTTGATGACAAATCAAAAATGCTTATGGAAGATAAAAGCTTTCCAGACAATTATTTTTACAAATCTTCATATTCAGTTTCCGGTGAAAAATTCATAATTGCCAGAAAAGGTGATAATTTCAAAACAAGCCTTTTCAGAGGGAATATCAAGATACTTGATTCAAAAGATTTCAGCTTTAAGGACATGGAAATTCAAAAAGAGTTTGAATTTTTTCCCTCACTAGTAACAGGCAATTATACAAAAAATGATGGAAAAGAATGGGTAAGCCTTGATTCAAAAGGTTCAATAACAATTTTTACAAGTAATTTTGATAAGGTTTTTGAAACTGATTCAGCCTTTGGCGGTTCGGTTACTTATGCAAATTACGAAACCAAGGGAAGAGATGAAATTGATTCAAGATATTTTTTCCCAACCAGATTAATTCCTGTTCTTATGGGAAATGGAAAAACCATGCTTTTGACCATAAAAAACAAAGATGGAGGAAGCAGACTGCTCCAACGGCTAAGATTTTTTAAGGAAGGTTCAATCAGCGGTCTTATGTGGGATAAAATTTCATTTGAAGAATTTTTTTCATCACGAATATTCAAAGGATGGATATCTGATTTCCAGATCTGTGATATTGATATGGACGGCAGAAAAGAAATAATTATTGCAAACCCCCAAAAAGCAAAGAGTTTTACTAAAAATCCTGAAACCAGAATTATTATTATCCCCTTTGAAAAAAGCCTTTCAGATAATAAGTAATTTTTTGGAAAACAAAAGCTTGTTTCATTTACGACGATTCAAAATTTAACCGTAGAAATACATTAAGTATTTTGAGGATTAAATTTTGAATCAGGCTTTCAATGGACTAAAAAATTTTGGTTAAACCTCAAATTTAAAAAACCTCCGGTTTAGATATTAATAAAATGTTTTATAATTACCAATTATGAAAACAAAACAAAAAATTCAAATAAAGTCATATTTTTAAAATAAATCAGTATATATCACTATATATCAATAGATTCAGCAATATTTCATTGACAATTTGTTACCATTAACTATTTAATATCTGTTGAAAAACTAATTTTTGTTTGACAGACAGATTAATATTCAATAAATTACGCAAATATTAAGATGAGAGTTTTCTAAGAGGGGGAATTAATAACCATCTTAATTGTTTTTTATTTAACAATGATTATTTATTAAATAAATAATACAAAAAAACCCCAAAAAAGGGAGTAAGGACTTAACGTTATGAATGAATTCCTTCAGCATTTAAGAGCAACAAGTAATGATCGAAGAAGAAACAATAAAAACTATAAAAACAATGATGGAAACATAGGTAATCACCATCCCGAAAGAAGAAGCGGGAATGACAGAAGACTCAGAGCGCCCAAGCCATCAGGCATAAAAGAAGAAGCAATAACTGCATTGAGACAATCAATTGATGAAATTCAAAATGCCGTTCAGGATCATATCCTTGTACTGGAAAGAAATACTGACGCACAGGAAAGACAGGCTGAAGCTCTTGAACATATAGCAGATATGTTTGCAGTTTTTCTTGAAAGACTTGATGATGCTCCAGCAGTACACCAGGAAGCTATTCCAAGGGAAGCAGAAATTCTTGATGAAAGTAACCTGATGATGAGTGCCGAGGAAGCTGACCAGGTAAAAAAGACAAGCAGGACATATATTCTTAATTTAATCCAGAGTCTCAGAGACAAAAACTCAACCTATGATGAAATTGCTCTTTATCTTACAGAAAATGACTTCCCTACTTTTTCAGGAAGAGGAAGATGGCACGCACAAACCATCCACAGACTCTGTCAGGAAATTAAAAAAGCCAAAGCAAAAAAAATGAGACATTAAAAACCATAGTTTTCTTAAAGGCAGGAATAACCCTGCCTTATCCAAACCACAAAAAAATTATCTCTTAATCTGTGAAAGGTATTCACCCCATTCCATAGGAAGAAGATTTTTCTTTTTATTATTGCATTCTTTGCATGAACATACCAGATTTCCCTTTGTGCTTTTTCCGCCTCTTGACATGGGAACAACATGATCCATTGTAAGATCTTCAGGTAAAAATGAATTTCCGCAATAAAAACAAACTCCCTTGGAAAGTTTACGTTTCCACCATTGACTGTTTCTCAGCTCCCTGGCCTTTGACTTTTCCTTTTTAATATCCTTATCATCAACAAACATTTATTCTATTCCATACTCCTTGAAAACTCCCGGTTTCTTAGTCCAGTTTTTATGGACTCTTACAAAAAGATGGAGAACGACCTTTTTCCCTGTAAATTCCTCAATTTCAAGCCTTGACTGAGTACCAATTTCTTTAAGCATTGAGCCTTTTTTGCCAATCACAATCCCTTTTTGTGATTCCCTCTCAATATTAATGTTTGCATAAATTTCTATCTGCCTTGATGATTCCTTGAATTTATCTATTGTAACTGCCGCTGAATAAGGTATTTCATGGTGTGTAAGATTAAAAACCTTCTCCCGTATAATTTCTGAAACAAAAAATTTCATAGGCATATCTGTCAAAAAGTCTTCAGGATAAAATGGTGGTGAAAAAGGTAATCTCTGCTCAATTATCGGGATCAGCCTGTCCAGATTATCACCGTTTACAGCTGAAATTGGAATAATATCTTCAAAATCAAGCTTTCCCTTCCATTCAGCGATAGAATCAAGGATATCTTCCTTAACCTTGACCTCATCAGCCTTGTTCAAGAGAAGTATCACCTTTTTATCTACAGACTTGAGTTTTTCGACAATCATTTCATCATCAGGATTTTTATTTAAAAGATCCACGACATATAAAATCAAGTCGGCTTCTTCAGAGGCTTCAATTGCTTTTTCAACAATCTTTTTGTTCATTATTTTTTCAGATGAATGAATTCCCGGAGTATCAAGAAAAACAATCTGGGAGTTTTCATTGTTTATCACAGCAAGAATTTTATTTCTGGTTGTCTGAGGCTTATCAGCTGTTATAGCTAACTTTTCACCACAAATACGGTTTAGGAGGGTTGATTTGCCAACATTTGGTGTTCCAATAATTGAAACATAGCCTGCCCTGAAATCTATTTTACCCTTGAACAAAAAATCTGAATCAATCATTTAAAACTCCTGCATATTTTAATATTTTCCCCCAGACTTTTTCTCTGCCGGTCCCTTTTATACCTGAAGCAGTTAGAAACAAATCTTCATCAAAATTTAATTTTGAAGCTATCTTTTTCCTCTGGGCAATCTGCTTTGTCTTAGAAAGTTTATCCGCCTTTGTCAGAACATTTATATAATTGATTTTGTTCTGACCAAGCCATAATGCAAAATTGTGCTCGAACTCCGCAACATCCCTTCTGATATCCATTATCCAGACAAGACAGCAAAGATTACTTCTTGTCAAAAGATAATCCTCAATCATCTTTTCCCACTCTGCTCTCATTTTTTTAGAAACCTTTGCATACCCGTATCCAGGCAGGTCTACAAATCTTAAAAGATTATTAACCTCAAAAAAATTTATTCTCTGGGTTCTTCCAGGAGTATTACTGGTTTTGACAAGCTTTTTTCTGTTTACAAGGCAGTTAATAAGAGTTGACTTTCCAACATTTGATCTTCCAGCAAATGCAATCTCTGGAAGTGTACCATCTGGATACTCTTTTTTGCTGCCAGCACTTGTCAAAAATTCAGCAGTTTTTATTACATAGCTGTTCTTCTCGTTCTGAGATTCCATATTTATTTATATACCTTTTCTGGATCAAAAACTTTTTCTGCAATCACTACAGGATCTCCGGTTTTAACAGAAGTATGAAAACATGAATTATAACCTTTGTGACAGGCAGCTCCCTTTTGTTCTACCAAAAGAAGTATTGTGTCATTGTCACAGTCAATCAGTATATCAGAAACAGTCTGTATATGCCCCGAACTTTCTCCTTTAACCCATAATTTATTTCTAGATCTTGAAAAATAGGTAGCCTGTTTTGTACGAAGAGTCTCATCAAAAGCTTCTTTATTCATGTATGCTAGCATCAAAACCTCTTTTGTTGTCTTGTCCTGTGTAATAACAGGAACAAGTCCGTTTTGCTTTTCAAAATCAACAAACAGTTTTTCTTCACCCATCAGATCTCCTTTGCTTAAAAAATATTTAAGTCGCTGAACAAAAATATTTTTTTCTGACCATTATAAAATAATATTTAAAATCAAATCCTAAAAAACTCAATCCATGGTAAATTTTTTGTTCCGACTGAAACAAAGTCATGGTTTCAGACCAGTCAATATTTAATTTACCCAAATCCTTAATTCCTTTATTATAAAGTCCGATACATACTCCACAGCACAGGCTGTCAAGTTGATATTGCCTTATTATGTTCTATCTGATAGTGATAATCAAAATATTTGAACAAACATTAACTATAAAATAATAAAAATATGACTGCAAAAGAAAAAAACGAAAAGCCTCAAAAAAGAAAATCATCCATTTTAAAAAAAATAACCGCTGCCTTTTTTATTTTGTCTATTACAAGCTTTGTTTTTGGAATAGTGGTAATGACCGGTCTTTACCACTATTTCAGTAAAGATCTTCCTAAAATCAAAACCCTGTCGGATTATTATCCTCCACAGGTAACTGAAGTCTTTGATGCCAAAGGTGAAAAAATAGCAGAGTTCTATAAGGAAAAAAGGATACTGATCCCACTTGCCCAAATGCCGCACCACCTTATTGAAGCATTCATCGCAGCTGAAGACTCAAGGTTTTATGAGCATGGAGGTATAGATCTTGTCAGTATAGCAAGAGCATTTTACAAAAATATTTATGCAGGGGAAATAGTTCAGGGAGGATCTACCATCACACAGCAGGTTGCAAAGTCTTTTTTTCTTTCGCCTGAAAAAAGTTACACCAGAAAAATCAGGGAAGCAATACTTGCCTACAGAATTGATAAATATTTCTCAAAAGACGAAGTATTATATCTTTACCTGAATCAGATTTATCTTGGCAATGGAGCCTACGGCGTTGAAGCAGCAGCCAGAACATATTTTGGAAAAAATGCAAAAAATCTTACACTGAGCGAAAGTGCCATGCTTGCCGGACTACCCCAGGCGCCAAGCCGTTATTCTCCAATAAAATATTTCAGCAGGGCCAAGGCAAGGCAGGAATATGTTCTTGACCAGATGGTACATAACAATTTCCTGACTAAAGAAGATGCAGAAAAAGCTCTCTCACAGGAAATTATATTATCTGAGAACAAAAACTTTTTTATGGAAAAAGCTCCTTATTATTCAGAACATATCAGAAGACTTATTCTTGAAGAATACGGAGAAGAAATGCTTTATAAGGGAGGCCTCAATATTTACACAGCCCTTTCCCTTGATATTCAGAAAAGTGCCCTTGCAAACCTCAATAAGGGTCTTAGAGATCTTGATAAACGGCAGGGATACAGAGGTCCCCTGAAAAATCTCAGTAAAGACGAAATCCAGCCATTTCTTGAAGAACAAAAAAATAAAATCAACCCAAATGATATTGCAAAAGGATTTGAAACAAATGCAGTAGTTACACTGGTAAACGACAATGATAAATTTGCCCTTGTAAAATTCTGCGGATACACTGGAAAAATTCCAATCCAGAACATGTCCTGGGCAAGAAAGCCTGATCCTGAGAAATATTATCTTTACCATAGAATCGAAAAACCGGGACAGGCATTAAAAAAGAATGACCTGATAATCATCAAACTTCAGGCAAAAGATGAAAAAACTGACATATGGGAAGTCTCACTTGAACAGATCCCGGAAGTTTCAGGTGCAATATTGTGCATAGAGGAAGGAACAGGTGAAGTCAGGGCCATGGTCGGAGGAAAAGACTTCAAATCAAGCCAGTTCAACCGGGCCATTCAGTCTCGAAGACAACCGGGATCAGCCTTTAAGCCCATTATCTATTCAGCAGCTATTGATAAGGGTTATACGGCAGCATCAGTAATAATGGACAATGCCTTTGTTTTCCATGACAAGGAACAGGACTTTACCTGGAAACCACAAAATTACAATGAAACATTTTACGGCCCGACACTACTTAGAAAAGCACTTACTCTTTCACGCAATCTTGTTACCATAAAGCTCATGAAAGAAATAGGAATAGATTATGTAATAGATTATGCAAGAAAAATGGGAATAACAGCTCACCTTGACAGGGATCTGTCCCTTTCTCTCGGGTCTTCAGGCCTTTCTCTGCTTGAAATGACAAATGCGTATTCTGTATTTGCAAACAATGGTAATTTTATTCCGCCTGTATTCATTAAAAAAATTGAAAATAAAAAAGGTGAACTTTTTTTTCAGTCTAAAAATGAGTCAAAAAGAGTCATTCCTGAAGAAACGGCCTATATAATGACAAGTATGCTTAAAAGTGTTGTTGAGGAAGGCACTGGATGGAGGGCAAAAAGACTTTCCAGGCCAGTGGCAGGAAAAACTGGAACAACAAACAACCTTAATGATGCATGGTTTGTAGGATACACAACTGATTATATTACAGGAGTATGGGTAGGCTTTGACCATGAGAAATCACTTGGGAAAGAAGAAACAGGCTCAAAATCTGCCTGCCCTATTTGGACAGATTTCATGGAGGAAATCCACAGAGGGCTTCCAAAAAATGATTTCAAAGTTCCAGACAATATTATTTTCCAGAGAATAGATGCAGAAACCGGTCTTTTACCTGGACCTGAAACAACAGAAACAATTTTTGAATGTTTTGTTAAAGGAACCGAACCTGTTGAAACAAGTCCTGTTAAGGAAAAAATAAAAGATAAGACAGATTTCCTTAAATTTGGGATGTAAAGACTTTGATAGTCTTAAAGAATTGTAACTCAGTTCAATTTAGAATGGCTTTTTCTCAGTTTTTCAGCTGAATAGTTACAAAGAATTTATCTATTTACTGGCGAACAAAAAATGTTTTTTTGCACATTTCGGCGTAGATCTCAAAATTTAATTCTCAAAATACTCCATGTCTTCCCGGGGCTGAATTTTTCATCATCCCCAGACAAACAAAACCAGTTTTAGGTCGATCATTACTTAATAAAAATCAATCACTTTTTATTTCAATAAAAAATGACTCAGGAATAATTGAAGAATCTTTTGTTACAGCAATATTTTTAAATCCAAATCTTTTTTTCAAATTATGAAAGTTAGAATTTTTTAAACCTCTTGCTGCAGACTCAAAGGATGGATTCAGGTGGATTAAAAGAGTTTTTTCAAAAGTTTCTTTTTCTGAAACAATTATTTTTATAACTGCTTTTTTATAAAAACTTTTTGAAATAACAAGTTCACCAAATGACGGGTGCCATGGGCCGCTTACAATATTATCATTTTGTGCGGCCTCAGAAGGAAGACCCATTCTGATTATTTTTATATTATTTTTTACTGAAAAATCTCTTATCAAGGATGAAATATCAACAGCCTTTTCAAGTGTCAAAGGCTTGAATAAACCCTTGTTGTATAATTTTTCCAACTGGGTATTTTTTAAGATAACCAGGGGATATATTCTCAAATAATCAGGTTTTGCAAATTGTAGAAATTTCAAAGTTTTAAAAATACTCTGCCTTGTTTCTCCTGGAAGACCAGGCATAATCTGAAGTCCAAGTTTAATATTTTTAAGCTCACTTTTTATAAGCTCAACAGCATTAAAAGAATCTTTTGCTGTATGCCCTCTTCCTGATTTTCTCAACACCTTATCATCCATTGACTGAATTCCAAGCTCAATTGTCTGAATATTATAACCGGACAACAGAGCAATTTTCTCCCTGGAAACAGTATCTGGCCTGGTTGAAAACCTTATCCCCCTGTTGCTGCCTCCCTTGCAAAATGTATCAGCAATTTCAAGGTATTTTAAAATAACATTATTTTCCATTCCCAAAAAATTACCCCCAAAAAAAGCTATTTCAACTGATGATTGCAAATTTTTAGAATAGGAAAGAAAAGTATCAAAATAAGATAAAAGCTCGCCTTTTTCAGGAAGAGCAGGCGCAGCTTTGCCAGTTACAAGATTTTGATTGCAAAAAAAGCATTTATTGGGACAGCCGTAAAATGGTATAAAAACAGGTATTATAATATGATTATTCATCATCTATTTTATCAAGTCCCTGCCTTGCAGCTTCCTGTTCTGCCGCTTTTTTACTTCTGCCTTTACCAGTAGCCCTGATATCTGCAATTTTCATTTCAACCTTAAAAATCTTGTCGTGATCAGGACCTGATTCGGAAATCACTTTGTAAACAGGAGGCTCCTTGTATTTCATCTGAGCAAGCTCCTGAAGCCTGCTTTTTGGATCAAGATAATTTTCAGGCTTGCCTGCAGTTTCAATTACCGGAGAGAACATATACTCTACCATCTTGTATGCTTTTTCAAAGCCTCCGTCTTTATATATTGCAGCAACAAGAGCTTCAAAGGCATTTGCAAGAATAGAACTTTTTTCTCTTCCCCCAGAACCTTCCTCACCTTTTCCAAGATTCAAGTAGTCGCCAAGGCAAATTTTTCTTGCAAGCTTTGAGAGCATGACCTCGTTTACGAGATTTGCCCTTATTCGTGATAGATTGCCTTCATCCATATCCCTGAAATGCTTCATGAGCATGTCGCCAACAACTAAGTTTACAACTGAATCACCTAAAAATTCAAGGCGTTCATTGTCTTTAACCGGCTCAAAAGACTCATTTGCATAGGAGCTGTGACAAAGTGCATTAAAACAATATTTTTTGTTTTTAAACTTATATTTTATTGATTTTTCAAGTTTTTTATATTCATCAGATAATAATCCCATAATAACCTTTCAATTAAGTTAACATAATAAACACACTTCAGGTTTCGGGATTATTTACCAGGAAAGACAAGCAGATTATCTTTTCGGGTAAATAGTCCAAAAAATCTTTTTTACAGTTCTAATATTGATTTGTAAACAGAATATGGGACTTTCAGGTTATTTCTTCCTCTTCCCAAAACAAGTCCTTCATTCTTGTAACCATGAAAATCACTTCCTCCAGTTGATATAAGACCAAGTCGTTTTGACTCATTTACACAAAAAGAGCGAAAAGATTCAGAGTGGGAAGGATAAAACACTTCAATACCTTTAAGTCCATGATCTTTCAAATACTCAAAAAAACATGCAAAATCCTTTTTCTGATAATTTTTTATAAGCCCTGGATGTGCTATCACTGGAACACCTCCTGCAAGAATTATTTTTTCTATGGCAGTTTCAACAGGTATTTTGTATTTATCAACATAGCAGGGTCTGCCTTTCCCTAAATACTGTGAAAAAGCCTCTTCAACATTTTTGACATAACCCTTTTCAAAAAGATATCTGCCAATATGAGCTCTTCCAATTTGAACATTACCGGAAAAAGCCTCAAGACTTTCCATGGAAATATCAACTCCATGCTCTCTTAATTTTTCAACAATTAATGGATTTCTATTTTTTCTTGAGTTTTGCAGAAGCAAAAGATCTTTTTCAAGAGATTTATTGTATAAGTCTATTCTGTATCCAAGAATATGTATGCTTTCAAAGATATTAAAGTCTTTTGATGCACAAGTGCTTATCTCAACACCAGTAAGGACTTCTGGATAGTTTTTCCCGGTTGATTCAAAAGCTTTTCTTGAGCCATCAAGAGTATCATGGTCAGTAATGGAAATGGCTTCCAGACCAAGATCTGCAGCCATTTCCAATATTTTTTCAGGAGAGTAGACACCATCAGATGCCGTTGTATGTATATGTAAATCTATCATCCAAATCAGATACCAAGAGCTCTTTCTCTTGCTTCTGCCTTAATTTTGCAATCAATGCATTCTGTTGTAACAGGTCTTGCCTTTAATCTTTCAATTGAAATATCTTCGCCGCATGCCTCACAGATTCCAAAAGTTCCTTCCTCTATTCTTCCGAGTGCCTTTTTGATTTTCTTTATCAGCTTATGCTCTCTGTCACGAATTCTTAGAGTGAAATTTCTGTCTGTTTCATGGGATGCTCTGTCAGTCGGATCAGGAAAATTTTCCTTTGATTCGGTCATTCCTACTACAGTATTATCACCATGGGCAAGGAGTTCTTTTAACTGCTCTGTTAAAATTTCTTTAAAATACTGAACATCTTTTTCTTTCATCGGGCTACACCTTTCATCTAGGTTCAGTCTGTCAGATATAAGTTAAAGCGGTTTTGTAACAAATCAAGAGAAACTTGTAAAGTTAAAATAACATTGTTAATTTCATTTGACATTATTCCAGACACATTTAGCGATTTCATAATTAAGGTCAAATAAAAAATTAATTCTCAATTTTTTTAACCACACATTCATCTTTTCCCTTATCATCAAGATTAAAAAGATTACGAACAAGAAGAATATAAGACTGAACATCCCGGTGAGAGCCTGGATTTTTAAGAAAGTTTATTGGATCATGCAAAAGTCTTGAGCAGATGGAATCTACCATTCTGTAAACAGCTTCGCTTTGAAATGACTTTTCCAGATTATTATCTTTCATTGTACGAAAGATTTCACACTCAACCGCATCCTGAACTTTTTTCCTCAGCTCAACTATTGTCGGAACAATTTGGAGACTCTTTTTCCATCCAAGGAACTTTACGGCCATCTCATCAACTATTTCTTCAGCAAGAGCAGCCTCTTTTTTTCTTTCCTCCATATTAACTTCAACAACATCCTGCAAATCATCAACATCATAGAGGTAAATATTATCAACTTTATTAATATCTGGATCAATATCCCTTGGTACAGCAATATCAATAAAAAAAAGAGGCCTGTTTTTCCTTTTTTTCATTACCTGGCGCATATCTTTACCGTTAATGATATAATCTGGAGCACCTGTTGAAGAAATAATAATATCAACCCATTCAAGAGAGGAGACTACTTCCTCAAATCTTATTGCAGAACCAGAAAATCTTTTTGCAAGATCAAGCCCTTTTTCAAAGGTTCTGTTTGCTACAAAAACATGGGCAACATTATTCTGAACAAGATGCTCAACTGCAAGCTCAGCCATTTCACCTGCACCTACAAGAAGAACTTTTTTAGTCGAAAGATTTCCAAATATTTTTTTTGCAAGTTCAATAGCTGCATAGCTTATTGAAACCGCATGTCCACCAATACCTGTTTCAGTTCTGACACGTTTTGCAGCCTGAAAGGCTCTATGGAAAAGCCTGTTTAAAATTACCTTTGAACTTCCTGCAGAAGTGGCACACTTATAGGCAGTCTTAACCTGTCCCAAAATCTGAGGTTCTCCAAGAATCATTGAATCAAGACTAGATGCAACCCTGAATATGTGTTTTACAGCATCAATTCCGGTAAGTTTATAAAAACAGGAAATAAAATCTGACATTGGAACATTTTTGACAAGAGCTAAAATTTCAAAAATCTTTTTAACGCCTTCTTCAGGGCAGTCAGAAACAAAAACAGCCTCAACCCTGTTGCAGGTAGAAAATAAAAAAGCTTCATTAAAAGCTTTTTTTTCCTTTATAAGACCAAGAGCCTTTTTAATCTCATCCTGACTAAGGGAAAGTTTTTCCCTTATTTCCACAGGAGCTGTTTTGTGATTCATTCCTGTTACAACAATTTCCTGCTGATTCATAACACTCATAACGCTTAACCCCGAATTATTAAATTACCCATGAAGTATTCACCATGGGATGTATCCATAAAAATATTTATACCAATAAAGGAAAAAACAACAATACCAAAACCGATTATTGCCATAACAGCCGCTTTTCTTCCCCTCCATCTTGAACTAAGCCTGCCGTGAATAAGAGCAGCGTATAAAAACCATACCAGAAAAGACCAGACCTCTTTTGCATCGAGCATTAAAAAATGTCCGAATACCTGCTTTGACATGACCACTCCAATCCCAAGACCAACAGTGAGAAAGAAAAAGCCCCACGCAATACAGAAATTACCAGACGATTCAAGAATTTCAAGGGATGGAAGTCTCCTAAATATTATTCCGTGTTTTTTGAGTTTAATGTTCTTCTCCTGCACAAGATAAAAAAGCCCAATTACACAGGCAGTAAAAAAAGCGGCATTTGCAAAAAAAGTAAAAAAGACATGAAGTGCTGTCATAAAAATACTGAAATCTTTTTGACCTATGTATTGGATTTTATCAAAAAAAAGAGCCAATCCAGTTAGTAAGCCTGAAAAGGCTGCCACAGCCCCGCCCAGTAAATCAACTTTAAATCTTAAATATAGGAGGACAAAAAAAAATGAAACTGAAAAGGCAAAAATAACAAGTGAATTTCTAATTCCAAAGGCCGGAATATGCCCAATGGAAACTGCATCCAGGAAAAGATTTATGCCAGTACACATAAATCCAAGTACAAGGAGAAAAAACCCAGGCCTTCTGTAAAAAGGGTTGTTTTGAACCTGAGAAATCACATAGAAACAAAAGGATAAAATATAAAGAAATAAAGCAACTGAAATCATAAATCACTCTCTTTTGATAAAAAGGAAAAGCTGTTTCTTTCAACGTCAAAAAAATATTCATTTTTTTCTTCAAGCAATTTATCCATAAGTACCTCGGCTAGATCCCGGCTGTCTAAAATTTCCCTTAACTCATTTTCTATTCCTTCAATATCCTTATTTTTAATGGATTTCAACAAATTACCAAAAACCATTTCCCTGAAGATATCCCGATTATCCGGATTTCCCCTGCTTTTTTCTAAAATTGCGCATCTTATTTCTCCCAGAAAATACAAAAAAATCTCATATTCATCTCCAAACTCCTTTTCAAGATCTTTCCTTAGCTTTCTTGACAGAGCCGGACTTTTCCCCCCTGTTGAAACTGCAAGCATCAGATCCCCCCTTTTGATACAGGAAGGAACAATAAAGCCGGATTTTTCGGGATTATCAGCAATATTACACAAAATTCCACTGGTTTCGCAGATCTGGGAAATAATATAATTAAGTTCCCTGTCATCAGTAGCAGAAAAAACAAGGAAAACATCGGAAACATCTTTTTCTTCAAAGGCTTTTAACTGCAGGATTAAGTTAGAGTTTGAGTTTATAGATTCAAATCCTTCATGAAACAGGGGTGATACAACCTTGACAAAGGCTTTAGCCTCAAGAAGACTCTTTGTTTTCCTTAAAGCAACAGCCCCGCCTCCAACCACCAGGACTTTTTTTCCACGAAGATTCAGGTATACCGGATAATATTCCATTTACAATTTTATCTCCATAAGATCTTTGGCAAGTATTATTTCATTTTTAAATATATCTCTGGCATTTACCAGAAAGTCTTTTCTTTCACACTGGGGATAAAAATGAGTCAAGACCATCTTTCTGACATTTCCAGCTTTTGCCTTTTCAGCTGCAATTTCAGGTGTGAGATGCCCTTTGACCTTTAAATTATCGGGCATAGAAGCCTCTATAACCAAAAGGTCGCAATTTCTAATAAACATTTCAAATCCGGTGGTTATATCCATGTCCCCCGAATAAACAAATGTTTTTTTATTATCCCAAATTTTTAATGCCAGTGATTCCGGCCTGTGATTTACAGGAAAAGTACTCATGGTTATATCATTAAATTCAAATTTTTCACTATTATTTTTATCAAACTCCAAAATTTGAATTTTCCCTTCAAGATCAATCCAGTGTCCATAGACTTTTGTGAGGTTTTCATAAAAAGCCTTTAGTCCACTCCCCCCAAGAATATAAAATTTATCCTTAAGATTTGAATAGTTGCCGTATTTTAAAGAAAAAAGAATTGGAACAAGCTCTGAGCTGTGATCAGGGTGAAAATGAGAAAGAAAAATACCATCAAGCTCTTCTATTCTGAAACCTTTTTCCAGAAGCCTTCTTGTACATCCAGTTCCAGCGTCAAGCAAAAGATTTGTTGATCCAGTTTCAATAAGAATTGATGATGAAGCTCTTTTCAATGAAAAGACACAGCTTCCAGAGCCAAGAATTGTGACTTTCAAAATTAATTCCCTTTTCTGGCAGTTCGAAGCTCAATATGATTTCTAATCCAGAGTCCAAGTTTTCTCTGATTCCTTGGGGAAATATGTTTTTCTATTGATACATATTCAATCTCAGCCCTTGCCATTCCCCTGTGCCCACCGGCAGATCCATATTGTCCAAAACTTGCTTCCGCAACTTTCCCTGCATTTTTTCTTATCCCGTCATTTCTCAAAATAATAATCACCTTTTCTTCGCAGTTGCCGGAAACTATTGTCCAGTTGATTTTATCCACCCTCATGAAAAAATCTGCTATCTGAACCAGAACATCAGGCGTGGGAACATCTCCAAGATGGACATAAAGCCTGTTTCCCTTTATAACTTTTGCATGAAATGCTTTTTCATAGAACTGAAGAAAGTCGAGAGGAACCTCAGCCTGATCAATTCGCCGCTCAAGATGGATATTTGCAAATTTGAAAAGATATTGAAAAGCCCTTATATCTTCTGGAAGAGTCTGTCTCTGAAAATTTGAGGTATCTGTTTTTATGCCATAGTACAATCCGGTTGCCAGCTTGACTGAAGGTTTTATGCCTGAAGCCTTTAAATACTCAGTAAGAATAGTTGCTGTTGCTCCATAATTTGGTCTGATGTCTGTAAATTTTGCCTTATATCCTGTGTCGGGATGATGATCTATTAAAATATCTGGCTTAAATGCCTTAAAAAGCTCACTATGATCAGGCTGTGAATCAACCATTACAACCTTTGAAAATCTGGTACGGTCAAGATCGTCTATATGGATCATTTTTATTCCAAGAAGTCTTATCATTGAAAGGTTATCTGGCCTTTTAACCTTATTTATACTGCAAATGGAAACACCTGCCACCTTTCTCCACAATAACCTTTTTACTGCCATTGCACATGACATGGCATCCGGGTCAGCATTTATTAAAATAAGAACCTGATCTTCACCTGAAAAAACACCAAAAAATTTTTTTACCCTTTCTGTATTGGAAAGAGCCATAAACATTCTCCTTTAAAACCAGATTTCAAATAAAAATAAGCAGTGCATTAAAATAAACTGAATATTTCCAAGCATTATCTATTATATTTTAAATCATATTTTCAGAAATAATATCAATTGTATGACAAATTCTGTTTTTTCCCCCTGCAGATCTTTCTAGCTGCAAAATACAGGCAGGACAACCTGTTAAAAGAGTTTCCCCTGATTTTAAATTCAGTTCTTCACACTTCAGGTTAAGAATTTTCTTTGAAACTCCAGGGTGATCAAGACTGAAACTACCTCCAAATCCACAGCAGGAATCAAGTCTTGAACTTTCATCAAGCTCTAGTCTTAAAATATCTTTCAAGATAAAATCCGCATCTTTCTTACCACCTATAGATTGCAGGTGGCAGGGAAGGTGCCATTTGCCCTTAAAATCTGAAGAAAGATTAATTTCAAAGTCTTTTGCTTTAAGCTGCTGGGCTGCGAATTGATGAAAATCAAGAATATCAAACCTGGTATTTATTTCCTTTCCTGATTTTGAAAAAAAGGGCCAGATTTTTTTGAGAGTTGAAATACATGTGGGACATCCGGAAACAATAATATCTGAGTCAATATTTACAAACTTTTCATAAAGCTTTTCACTTGAAGCCATAAATCCTTTTTCATCACCAGAAGACAAAAAAGGAAGACCGCAGCACTCTCCTGAAACAACAACAGGGTCAAACCCAATTTTTTTAAAAAAACTCAGGGCATTTTCGGTTGTCTGAGGAAAAAATCTGTCAAAGAGGCAGCCTGTAAAAAAGACAAGCTTTTTTTCATATGATTTGCAATGCCTGTAATTCTTTTTAAACTCTACTTGGCGTTTTTTGAAAAAACTGAAAAGAGAAGGAAATTTTATAAAAACCCTAATCAGAAACTTTTTTATAAAAGATTTTTTATCAAATTCATGCATTAAATTTCTTGCTCTTAAAAACAAGGAAACAGTATCAATCCCAGTTGGACATGCATTAGAGCATCTTCCGCACAAAAGACAAAATCTTAAATGATGTTCTATTAAAGAAGAATCAAAAAGAAAATCGTTTTTAAGCCCTCTTAAAAGAGCAAGTTTCCCTCTTGCAGTATGCTGCTCAAGTCCTGTCTGTCTGAATACAGGACATACAGACTGGCATTTTCCGCATTTGCGGCATGATTCCGCTGCTGAAAAAATTTCTTCAAACTCTAACAATGAGTTCTTTATTCTATATTTTTTATCATTTTTTAAAAAATTAATTTTCATTTAAAAAGCCAGAACTAATCCTCAAAAGGTTTGTTTTCTTTTAAGACGCTAACAATAAATTTAATTTTTTCATCAAAAAATTTTTTTTCAACTGAAAAAGCACCCGCGCCCTTATGGCCCCCTCCATTATGTTTTGAAAGAAGTTTCCCGATGTTTACATTGCAGGTTTTATTAAAAATTGAATGGCCTATGCTTACAATTACTTTTTCAGGATTATCATCTGCATACCTGATTTTAACACTTACATTTGTCTTTGGAAACATGGAATAAATCAAGAACCTGTTCCCAGAAGGTGCTTTTGTTTCAAATGGTCTCAAATCCAAAATGGAAACATTTTCATCAATAATTGTATTTTCATTTAAAATGTTTTTCCATTTGATATTCTCCTCAATGACCTTATTACACCGTTTCTCAACATCTGTGTCTTTCATTATTTCATTAATATCTTTTGTTCGAAGAAGATTTATAAGTTTTTCCCAGTAAGGTACATCTTCAAACTGTCTGTTTTTTATTGTCATTGAAAGAAGAACGTATGGATATTTTTCAGGGAAATTTACTTCATCAATTGAAAGGTCTGCCGAATCAATTTTATCAGTATTTATAATAAGCTCTTTGAACCTGTCTTTAAAAATATCTGAATAATAACCATAAATTACCCCGGCAGCCGAAGGCGCAATTTCATGCCGTCCTTCAAACTCTTTTACAGCAGTATTTGACACATGATGGTCAAACCACATTGATGCATTTTCATGGTATGGGAGGTTAGCAAGGATATCGCCTTTTTTTATATCGCATTCATTATTTTGAATCTGGTTAGGTTCAACCCAGTATACATCCTGCCTTATATCCAATGCTTCATACAATAAAACAGCACAGACAATTCCATCGAGATCTGGTCTTGTTACAATTCTCATTTTTGTCCTCCAGTCTATATATCAAAATTTTTTAATTTATATTATTTTAAACCATCAAACAAGGTTATATTCTTATTGTTTTTGTTGAATTTACCAGTTTTGTTGTTAATATCTTTACTAGATTATAAAATTAAATTTAAAAATTAATAATACAAGAGTCTAACAGACCAGAAAAAGAGAGAAAAATGAAAAAAATTATCCGGGACCCAAAGCTTTGCGAACCAGCTAAAGACTCACTTGAAGAATATAAAAAAAAACTACATCATATTACCGAAACAATAATTGAATCGTGTTTTGACAAGGATTCATTTACTCATATAAATAATGAGCCTATCCCTTCAAGGGCTGAGATTGTCAACATTATTAATGAATTTATTAAAATTCTTTTCCCCGGGTATTTTTCAAAACAAAAAATTGAACAATACAATCTCAAGTATAAAATCGGTTTAAGTGTTTCTAATTTATTCCCCCGCCTTGCAGAACAGATAATAAAAAGCTTTCGCCATGAATGTTTCAGATATGACAAACCTTGTGAAGTGTGTATTAACAAAGGATATGAATCAGCCCTTTGCCTGTTTGAAAAAATACCTGAATTAAGAAAAATACTTGCAACCGATGTCAAGGCAACATTTGACGGAGATCCCGCAGCGAAAAACTATGATGAAATAATTTTTTCCTATCCAGGAATATTTGCAATTACGGTATACAGAATTGCCCATGAACTTTTTAAAATGGAAGTTCCCCTTATTCCAAGAATAATGACAGAATATGCACACAGCGCCACAGGAATAGATATACACCCGGGTGCAAATATTGATGAAAGGTTTGCAATTGATCACGGAACAGGTGTTGTAATAGGCGAAACAACAGATATCGGTAAAAATGTCAGACTTTATCAGGGAGTAACCCTTGGTGCTCTCTCACTTCCAAAAGACGCAGGAGAAAGATTAAAGGGAGTTAAAAGACATCCGACACTTGAAGATGATGTAATTGTTTATTCAGGTACAACAATTCTTGGTGGAAATACTGTTATCGGCAAAAGGGCCGTAATAGGTGGTAACGTGTGGCTTACAAAATCTGTTCCTCCGGATACAATGGTTTTGCTTGAGGAGCCAAAACTTAATTACAAACAAAAACACCAGAGCTGAATTTATGAATGTATTTGAAAAAAAAATTAAACTTAATTTCAGTTCCAGTGATGTTTTCAAATTCCATGAAAACCCAGGAGCTCTTAAAAGACTTTCGCCTCCATGGCAGAAAATTTCTGTTAAACTCCATAAAGGCGGAATTAAAAAAGGTGCAAAAGTCAAAATGCACCTTTATGACCCTTTTAAAATAACCTGGAAGGCTGTACACACTGAATATGAAAAAAACAATTATTTTGAGGATATCCAGACTTTTGGTCCCTTTTCAAAGTGGAAGCACAAGCATATTTTTAAAGAAGATGGAAAAGGTTTGTGCGAAATGACAGATAAAATTGAATTTAAACTTTTTTTTCATTTTTTAACCTTTCCCTTATTTAAAAATCTTTTATTAAAAAAACTTAATTCAATTTTTAAGTTCAGACATAAGATTTTACAAAGAGACCTGGAAATAAACTCAAAATTTAAAGAAAAAAAAACAATTCTTATAACAGGATCAGGTGGAGTTCTTGGAAATCTTTTAATTCCAAGGCTTACAACAGCAGGACATGAGGTAAAAAAACTTGTAAGAAGACTTCCTAAAAATGAAAATGAATTCTACTGGAATCCAGATAAAAAAATAATAGACAAAAAGGCCTTTTTAAATACAGATGTTGTAATAAATCTTTCAGGAGAACCCATTGGAGAAGGGTTATGGACAAAAAAGAAAAAAGAAAAAATTATTTCAAGCAGAAAAAACACAGCCTCTCTTCTTGCAGAAACAATAAACGACCTTAAAAATCCCCCCAAACTTTTTATCTCTTCTTCTGCAACAGGTTTCTACGGAAACAGGGGAAATGAAAGACTAAACGAGGATTCAAAAAAAGGAAATCTCTTTATTTCTGAGGTTTGTAAAATATGGGAAGACTCTGCTCTTTTTTGTACAAACAAAAAAACAAGGGTAGTTATTTTAAGAACAGGAGTTGTTCTAACTCCTGAAGGAGGAGCACTTCCAATTATTTTAAAAGGGTTTTTCACAGGAACAGCAGCAGTTCCAGGAAGTGGTAACCAGTATGTAAGCTGGATTTCACATGAGGACTGGATAAATGGAGTATACAATATAATTTTTAATAAAAATATTAAGGGATTTGTAAATCTCTGTTCAAATAACCCTGTTACTTTCAGTCAGCTTATGTCTGATATTTCAAATTCAGTCAAACTTCCATTTTATTTTAAAATTCCATCAGTCATAATAAAACTGTTTATTGGCCAGAAAGGATATGAAACAGTTTTATGCGGTGCAAAAGTTTTTCCAGACAAACTTCTTGCAAATAATTTTAAATTTTTCCATAACTCTCCTAGAGAAGCTTTTGACGAAATGCTTGGAAAGGACAGCTAAATGAAATATTGGGATAAAATTTTTCTTGCTCTTCTTATGTGGACGGCCTTTGCCTTTGGATTTAGCGACCATATTTTACCACAGATTAATGGTCTTCACTTTGATCGCCTCCATATTTTTCTTTTTAATTTATGTGCCGGTGGAACAATTATCTATTCATACACATTGAATAAAACAATATTTTCAAAACCAGGAATGCTTTTTATATCTGTTTCACTTATTTTTGCTTTTGCTGCATTTACAGAGCTTTATATTCTGGCAATAAGCTGCGCTTTTTTTCTTTCTTTTACAACAGAGCTTGCAAGATCAAAAAGGTTTGGTTTTTTCCCCTGGATGTTCTTTGACAACAGAATGATAGTACATAAAAAATTCCATAATGCTTCTATGCTCTGCCTCTCGCTTGGTCTTTTAATTTCAGCACTTGTTATGATCAATAATGAATACCTTCACATGGTCCAAATGAAAAAGCTTGAGCTTAATACTTTTTTCCTGGGTTTTTCATTTCCCCTGTCTCTTATAACAATGAGCGTAATGTTCAAGCTTACCGGAGACAACAGAATCTATCGAACAAGAGTATTAAAAAACATTGGGTTCTGGACTGTAAACCTTGGAGTAATTATATTCTTTATTTTTATTCTTTTTGAACTTATGACGCTACAGCTTATTATATCAGTAATTTTATTTTTTGCAGTTATTCTGATTTTCTATGTTTTTCTTACAGACAAGTTCAACAAGCAGCAAAGAACCTTTCTTGTGTCAGGAATGTGTTTTCTCCTTTTCACAGGAATAAGCGGAATAGCATATATTGTTCTTGAAATGACTCCATACTACACTCCTGAAGCAGGAGAAATCCTTTTAAGAATGCATTCCTTTACATCTGTATACGGGTGGAACTTAAGCGGACTTGCTGTTCTTATCAGATTTGAGGATTTTCCAATCGAACTTCACTCAAAAAAATTCATTGCACTTCACTGGCTGACATCTCTTATTTTTGCACCTCTTGGTTCAATTTCGGCATTATCGGCTCTTTTAGCTGTTTTGTCCTATGCAATAATCATTAAATGGATCTTTTTCAGTAACTCTAGAAAAAAGGAGCTTGCATAGTTATTTATGGATAAACTGGATCTTGTGTTCATTTTTGAACCAGATTGAAAATTAAATCTTAAAAACACTTAAGTTTAAAAAGATTAAATTTTTCAATTAAACTGAAGAAATAATTATAGTTTTGCGTCAGTCACAGGAGCAGTATCATCTATATTAAAGATCATATCAAACCCGTCTTCAATGAAAATTTCATTGTGTATTCCAAGCCTTAAGGCAATCTGCCAGATAAGATTCTTTTTTTCAGAGATTTTATCTGGGTTTGAAAAACTGACACGCCCTCCCTGGATCATCAATGTTTCAATATTATTATTTTTTAAAAAATCTTTTGTTTCAAGTGCCTGCCGGTAAGCCTTGTGATAAATTATAAACAGTTTTTTTAGATACAAAACAAAATCTGAGTCACTAATATTAAAGCTTGCCAGTATATTTATAAAAAAATTAAATTCTTTTTCGGAAAATAAAAAAGGAAGTACTGACTTTTCAAGATAACCAGTTAAAATTTTTTCTTTTTTACCCTGAAGGTTATTTACATTTTTCCAGAGAACAGATGCAACTATTTCTTTTTCATTATCATTTAACAAATTCACTGTACTTAAAACATTAGTGTTAAGTTTTTTAGAGAAATCGAGTTTTTCTAAAAAAAACAAAATCAATTTTTTATCTGCAAGTATACTATCAGTCAGCCCTTTATAATTAATATTAATTTTACTAATTCTCCGGCAAACTGAATCTAAGTCAAACTCCTTGTTTTCACACTGAATTTCAATCCAAATCAATGAAAATCTTTTTCTGGTTTCAAAATCAGGTGTAAAAAGAAAAAAGTTAAGTTCATCAGAAAATTCACAGGACGAATCTGAAATAACTTTTTTCAGGTCATAAAAACCCAAATCAATTCCAAGGTTACCAGCATATTCAAAAAAATTATCTTCAATAAGAAAACCTTTTTCAAATTCATTTATTATCTTTTCATTAATATCCAAGATTTACTCCCGCAAAAATTTACCAATTACATATCTTTACAAAAATTAAATTTATCACTAATCTCTCATATTATATTTAAGAAGTGAATATTTATTATTTTTACAAATTAAGGCTAAAAAATTGAATAGCACAACCTTTAACAACCCGTTTTTGATATCAAGGGTAGACAATCCCTTTCAAAACCATCCAGATATTAAATCCATTCATGAAAATGAATTCAAAACTCTTTGTCAGGCAATAAGTGAAATTAAAAAAGACACAAACTCACAAAGCAGAGCAATTACAATTATCGGTGCTCCAGGCTGCGGAAAAACACATCTTGCCATGAGACTTGCCAATGAAATTCTATTTTCAAACAGGCTTTTATTCATAAGACAGCCAAACAACAGGGATTCTGTTTATCTGCACATTTACACAAGAATTCTTGAATCAATGGTCGAAAATGTGCCTGGCACTCCATATTCACAGCTTGCCTATCTCCTTGGAAAAAGTTTTTCTGCAATTATTATTAATCAGATAAAAAATAAAGAAAACCTGAGCTTGAAGGATAAAAGCATCCTTGAAATCCTTCAGGCTGACCCCATGAATATTTATAAAAAAATTGGTGGAGAAGGTACTGAAACAAGAAGAAGAAACTGGAAATATATTGAAAATATAACTCTTCAATGGTGGGAATCAAATTACGGACTTGGCGGACATTCCAAAGACATTTTAAAAGGTTTTATAAAATACTGCTCATATACAGACCCTAAAAGAAAACACCTGATATACAGATGGCTTAATTTTTTGGATATTTCAGAGCAGGAAGCCGGACTTACAGGTCTTATGCCCCATAAAGAAAATGATATGCACGAAGAGTTTGCACTTGATGCAATGATTGTAATTTCAAGGCTTTCCCTTGCAGATGAGCCTCTTGTTATAATTTTTGACCAGCTTGAAGGCCTCAAGTATAATGAAGATCTTCTTTTTAAATTTTTTGAATCAGTAAAAGAACTTTTCACTCATCTTCCCAATTCACTTTTTATTTTTAATCTTTTTTCAGACAGGTGGGAAAATTGGCAAAAAATTCTTGACCCTTCAATAACTGACAGGCTTTCCCAGTCTGTTATTCATTTACAAGCTCCTGATTTCACAAAAAAAATCCAGATTCTTGAAATCAGAGCACAGGAAGCTGGCTTTTCCCTTGAAAATTTTTTCTCTGAAGATGAGTTAAGGGTTATAACCAATAATTATTCAATAAGAAGTATGCTTGTATCTGCATCAAACCATTTCAGACACAAAACAGGCAGTCTTCCGCTGGCAGATACATACGAATCATTTGAAGAAAAAATTGAGAACCAGATTAAAGAACTAAAGCAGGAAATCAGTCAGCTTAAAAAATATCTTAATATCAGCCTTCCAACTTTTCGTGAAGTAATAGAATCTGAAAGTATAGATTTTTTCATTGAAGAAAAAAAACAGGAACTTTTAAAGGAAAAGACAGAAAAAAGAGTTTATTCTGAAACAGACGATGCAGGAAAAATCCTTGTGATTATAAACCTGTTTAAAGGCAAAATCATTACAGAAACCGGAAGGCTCAAGGCAGGTGCAAGAAAACTTCCAGAGCATGTTCTCATTAAAGGATCAAGAAATGACATAATTGCAGGCTTTTTACATATGTCTGGAAACAGTCTTACAGGAAGGCTTAAAAACCTTTATACACTTTGTATTAATAATCCTTTAACAGATTTTTACATTTTCAGAAATTTTTCATCATCTCCAGTTAAGTCAAAAATTGCAAAGGAAACCCTTGCAAAACTTAAGGAACTCAATAATTTCAAATTCAGGCTGATTTCAGAAAAAGAAAGACTTGAATTTGAAATAATATACGAGTTAATAACTGCCATTCAAAATAAAGATATTGAGGGAGATCCAATATTTGCATTAAAAATTACCAGAAATAAATTTAGTTCATTATTTTTGTTTCAGCTTCTTGAATCAGCAGAAATTGCATTGTAGGTATAAAATGAATATTTATGAAAATCTATTCACAGCCTTTAAAGGCCTTGCACAAGAAAAAACAATTGAAAAGATAGTTACCGGAAATTCATACACAGCTGTAAAACTGAAAGATTCAAGCATTGGTATTTCATATACCATGGGAAGTTTTGTATCAAAAAAATCAAATTATTATTCAGAAATAACAACTCTTGATATTTTATCTCTCATTACTGGAAACAGCTCTTATGATAAAACTGTTTCAATGGCTCTTATAAATGCTCTTAACTTTACCGAATGCTTAAAAATGCCTGAAGACAATAAAAATAGTGGTTTATTAAATCAAATTGTATTTAATGAAAATACAAAAGTATCAATGGCTGGCTTTATTAAACCTCTGGCAGAAAAAATTATGTGCAAAGCCAAAAATATTGATGTCCTGGATTACGGAAAAAATATTGGCTCAGAAAAGGATTTTTTTAGAAATCTAAAATCGGCTGATTATCTTATTCTTACTTCTACTTCTCTTTTAAACTCGAGTTTTCAAAAAATAATGGATGAATCAGGGGAAAATACTGAAATTTTTCTTACAGGTCCTACTACCCCCATGGCAAAAGAAGCTTTTAAGGAAACCAGGGTTAGCTTTCTTGCTGGCTCTCATTTTATTCCTCAATATGAAGAACAACTCATTGAAAATATTTCACTTGGATTCGGAACACCAGTTTTAAAAAAATTTCTAAGAAAAATTTTTTTAAAACTATAAAAATCAGTCAAGCCCGTATTTTTCGATTAGTTTTTTTCTTTCATATTTGATTTTTTCTGTTCTTTCAAATCTTTCAAGCTGATTTTTAGTAAAAATCTGATTTTTTAAATTTGCGATTTCAATATCTTTTTCTTCTTTTGTAAGTGCCCCGTTTTCAAGAAGAACTTGTTTTTTTTCATTAAAATCAGTTACTGCCTTATCATAAAGATTCATTTCGTCTTCAATATTTTTTCTTTTTTCAAGCATATCTTCAGTAAAATACTCTTTTTTCAGCTCTTGTTTCCTATATTCATATTGATCTTTATCTAATTCACTCATATCTTTTTGATTTATCAGAAGTGCTTCCATATATTTTTCATATGAAGACTTTATTTTTTCCTCCAAATTATATTTATCTTTTATTTCTTGTAAAAGTGCCTTTTTTTCATAAGCATAAAGATCTTTATCATGAATTACAGAATTTACTTCAATACGATATTTTTTAATTTTTGCCTCATCCTTATATAAAGCATTATATAACTCTTCTCCAAGATATTCTTTTCTAAATTCTTCTACATAATCAATTCTTTCTAATATTTCATTTTTATTTACAGGCATTGGAAGAAGGCTTAGTTTAACAGAAAGCTCTTCACTGCATTTTACAAATTCACTGTAATTTGAAAAAATAAAATCGGCTGTATCTTTATCATAATTTTTTTCCAAATAATTATAAACATCTTCAAAATGGGAAGACATATTAATTGAATCCTTAAATTTTGCAGTAATGAGTTTAAAAAGTTCAATTAAATTATCTGGTTCAATCAAACTGCTCTCATTTTTCTTATTTATTCTTTTATTATTCATACTGCTTATTATTTTATTATTTTGATTATCAGCATTTTTTTTTGCAGAATTTAGTTCTTCATCATTAATAATTTGAGCTGATTTGGTTCTCTTAATTTCAAAATCATTATTGAAATTGTAAAATCCAGCAAAATAAATAAAAAACAGCAGAATTAAAATAAAACCTGCTGAAAATGAAAAAAAAGTTTTAATTCCCATCTAAAACTCTCCCTCAAACCAAAAAAGGGCCCTGAAAAAGGCCCTTTAATTTTGATTAAGACTTTCCAAGTCTAAAAACCTCTGTTCTTTAAATCACTGACTATACCAACATAAAATGCAGGAGCATCAAATCCAGGAGTAATACCAAACATCTGATCAACAATATTAAGATGATCAACTCCTGCACTGTACCATGCGCCGCTTTTTACACCTTTAAAATTTCCCCATTTTGCACTTTCAACTCCAACAAGACCGTCATTTGCTCCTTCCTTTACAAGCATAATAAGCCAGGTGGGCTGTAGAATTAAACTGGGACAACTCCATTTTGCCTTTGCAGCATAACTTTGGTAATAAATACCATCTATGTCAGGTGTGTTTGGGTTAAAAACGTTTTTCATGTAATCCGTTGTAAGATCAATTGCATTTTGCAGACTATCTGGATTTGTATCACCGAACACCCAGGTATAAATAAAATCAAAAGCTCCGCCTACATCATCATGGAGTGAATCAGGAAGTGTATCAATTACCATATCCGCGATGGAACTTCCCCTGTGTGGACCAGCGATGCTAGTGTAACTTGCAACATATGGTCCAAGTCCAAGGTTTGAAATCGCATACCTTGAGTAAAGAGTTCCATGGGAATGTCCAATGATATTTACCTTTTCTTTTCCTGTTGCAGCAAGAATGTCTAAAACCTGTCTTTTGAAATCTTCTGCCTTTGCAATGGTTCCATCCATGCCGTTGACAGATGTTTTAAATACCGCAGCACCATTTTTTTCCAATTCATCATCAATGCTCCACCAATAATCAACAATTCCTAAAATTTCTGCACTTGCACCCATGCCGTGCGCAAGAACAACAGGATATTTCGTAGAGGCGTCGCCAGCAAAAACATTATTTGATGAAAGAAGGCAAACTAAAAGACACAAACAAATTGAATTGAATAATTTTTTCATTGCTTTTCTCCATAAAATTATCATTAACATAAACCACAAACACACAGATAAACACTGTTTACAGTGAGGCCAAAAAAAATAAGAACTTTGTTTTTTCAAAATGTAACAAATTGATGCTTTAAGGTCAACATTATATACTAAAACGAAATATATTTTCAGATCTGCAAGACAAAACATCGATAAAGTAATGGATAAAATTGGATTTATTATTCGTTTACGGAAATAATCATAATATAAATAAAGAACTCATAAAAATTTTTTTACCTCAGCCAAATATATTCTAAGTTTTATAAGAAAAAAACAGAGTCTTCAATAATTCAGCAGTTGATTTTAAATAGAATTGTAACTGTTAAGCTCCCAGGCAGGAGATAAAAAAACTATCTCCTGAAACCAGCTCAGAAAAAATACTACAGCCGTCACCAAAACACTTTTTTCTCAGTTTTTAAGCAGAATAGTTACAAATAATTTAAAATAAAACACTTCTCTTAAAAATAAAAAACCCCTGAAGAAAAATCTTCAGGGGTTATATATTTTATCCGGCAGCGTCCTACTCTCCCACACAGTCTACCATGCAGTACCATCGGCGATGTAAGGCTTAACTTCCGTGTTCGGGATGGTTACGGGTGTGACCCTTACTCCATCGCCACCGAATTTGTTAACTTACAATTCATAACGAGTCTTACTTCTACAACAGCTTCTTAACTTACGCAATTTATTTTTTATGACCATCAATATTGTGGCTAAGCCTTTCGACCTATTAGTATCGGTTAGCTCAAAACATTACTGCTCTTACACACCCGACCTATCTACCTCGTAGTCTACAAGGGGTCTATTGGGATATCTTATCTTGGATAGGGCTTCCCGCTTAGATGCTTTCAGCGGTTATCCACACCGAACTTGGCTACCCTGCTATGCCTCTGGCGAAACAACAGGAGCACCAGTGGTTCGTCCATTCCGGTCCTCTCGTACTAGGAACAGATCTCCTCAAATATCCTGCGCCCACGGAAGATAGGGACCAAACTGTCTCACGACGTTTTAAACCCAGCTCGCGTACCACTTTAATCGGCGAACAGCCGAACCCTTGGGACCTGCTACAGCCCCAGGATGTGATGAGCCGACATCGAGGTGCCAAACCGCCCCGTCGATGTGAACTCTTGGGGGCGATAAGCCTGTTATCCCCGGCGTACCTTTTATCCGATGAGCGACGGCCCTTCCATTCAGAACCGCCGGATCACTAAGACCTACTTTCGTACCTGCTCGGAATGTCTCCCTCGCAGTCAAGCTCCCTTTTGCCTTTACACTCTACGGCTGGTTTCCAATCAGCCTGAGGGAACCTTCGCGCGCCTCCGTTACTCTTTGGGAGGCGACCGCCCCAGTCAAACTACCCGCCTGACACTGTCCGATTGCCGGTTTACGGCTCACTCGTTAGAACCCAGATACATAAAGGGTGGTATTTCAAGGATGGCTCCATGAAAACTGGCGTTTCCACTTCCAAGCCTCCCACCTATCCTGCACATTATGCACCTAGATCCAATATCAGGCTGTAGTAAAGGTGCCGGGGTCTTTCCGTCTTTCCGCGGGTAGACGGCATCTTCACCGCCAATTCAATTTCGCTGAGTCCCTGGTCGAGACAGTGTGGCAGTCGTTACGCCATTCGTGCAGGTCGGAACTTACCCGACAAGGAATTTCGCTACCTTAGGACCGTTATAGTTACGGCCGCCGTTTACCGGGGCTTCGGTTCAAAGCTTCGATTACTCTAACATTTCCCCTTAACCTTCCGGCACCGGGCAGGCGTCAGACCCTATACTTCGTCTTACGACTTTGCAGAGTCCTGTGTTTTTAGTAAACAGTCGCTGCCACCAATTCTCTGCGGCCTCGTTCCGCTCCAGATGCTCTCCTTCACGTACTAAAGGCATACCTTCTCCCTAAGTTACGGTATCATTTTGCCGAGTTCCTTAACCAGGGTTCTCTCAAGCGCCTTGGGATTCTCACCCCTCCTACCTGTGTCGGTTTACGGTACGATCACCTTATAATCTCGCTAGAGGTTTTTCTCGGCAGCATGGGATCAATGACTTCAAGACTTACGTCTACGGCATCACGTCTCAGGATTCGTGGAATACGGATTTGCCTATATTCCTCCCTACTCGCTTACACCGCCTATTCCAACAGACGGATCATCTACCCTCCTGCGTCACCCCGTCACTCAAATGATTATACGGTGGTACAGGAATTTTTACCTGTTTCCCATCGCCTACGCTCTTCAGCCTCGGCTTAGGGTATCGACTAACCCTGAGAAGATTAGCTTTACTCAGGAATCCTTAGGTTTTCGGCGAGCGGGTTTTTCACCCGCTTTATCGCTACTCATGCCAGCATCTGCTCTTCTGTACAGTCCACTAAACCTCACGGTTTAACTTCTACCCGTACACAATACTCCCCTACCCCTGTACTTGCGTACAAGCCGCGGCTTCGGTATCATGCTTAGACCCGCTACATTTTCCGCGCAGACTCACTCGACCAGTGAGCTATTACGCTTTCTTTAAAGGGTGGCTGCTTCTAAGCCAACCTCCTGGTTGTCTGGGCATT
>JACKCP010000006.1:102500-175165 GCA_020633955.1 Desulfobacteraceae bacterium
AACAGAATTTGGAATCAAGGCAATTTCTGCTCTGGTTATTTTCATAATAGGACGATGGGCTGCAAAGCTTTAATAAAAAAATCGTCAAAAAGCCATGCTGAGAGCAAAAGTCGACCACACACTGATTTCTTTTACCACAAACCTTACATACATTGCATTAATGGCTTTTGTTGTTATTGCAGCATTGAGTCAACTTGGTATCCAGACGACTTCCTTTGTAGCAATAATCGGTGCTGCTGGTCTTGCAATTGGTCTTGCTCTTCAAGGGTCTTTGTCAAATTTTGCTGCCGGTGTAATTTTAATAATATTTCGTCCTTTTAAAGCAGGCGATTATATTGAAGGCGGTGGAGTTGCCGGATCAGTAAAAGAAATCCAGATTTTTACAACAATTTTGACTTCTCCAGACAATAAAACAATAATTGTCCCAAACTCCAAACTCACAGGTGACAATATTGTAAACTACGCAACCCAGGGAACAAGACGCCTTGATATGGTATTTTCAATCGGTTATGGTGATGACATAGACAAGGCAAAGGAAGTATTAAGTCAGGTTGTTAAAAATGATCCAAGACTTCTCAATGACCCTGCTCCCAAAATTGCAGTTCTTGAACATGCTGATTCAAGCATAAATATTGTATGCAGACCATGGGTCAAAGCTGATGACTACTGGGATGTATATTTTGATATGATGGAAAACGTCAAAAAAGCATTTGACAAAGAAGGGATTTCAATTCCATTCCCGCAAAGAGACATACATATAATAAACGGCGGAGCATAGAATTATCCGGGTGCATCAGCCTGAAGTTGCCTGGCTGATGCATCTCTTTCCATAAAAAACATAAATTTTCTTCCCACTCAAAATTCCATCAGTTCAAAACCAGAACTCCGGGTATCTTCTTGTCCTTGGGATATTGTTTACAAAAAGAGCAATCAGAAGAAGAATAAAAGCACCCAGACCCACAGGAACTGCAGCATAAAAATAACCAAAGGCTTTTAATGTTTTCTCCTCCTATAACAGCGATAAGTGCTGTTGCCCCTCCCGGCGGATGAAGGGTTTTTGTTATGTGCATCAAGGCTATGGCAAATGAAACAGCCGCTGCACCTGCAAGCCAGGGTGTCGAAACAAAAAGCTGCTGAAAAAACACGCCTGTGAGAGCTGAAAGAACATGACCTCAAAAACGTTTCTCGGCTGTGCAAGAGGGCTTCTTACAGCACCGTAAACAAGAACGGCAGTAGCTCCAAAAGAACCAATAACAAGAGTGAGCTCCATTTGCTCAAGCCAGCGGGAGCTTACAAAACCTACAGCACCAATACCTAAAAAAGAGCCAAGCCATGACCAGAATACTTCATTTTACTTACAGCAGGAGGGCTTTGACCCTGTCCTGACATTTTTTTAAAATAATTCATATTCACCCCTTGAAGACAGATTGCATTAACAAGATCGGAACGAGTGACAATGCCTACAGGAAAACCGTTTTTATCACAGACAGGAAGACGGTTTATTGATTTTTCAATAAAATTGACGAAACTTCCGAAACAGAGGCATCCTCCAGAACAGTAACTGCAGGAGAACTTACAAGATCAGACAGTGAAATATTTTTAAGACCTGAAACCATACACCCTGAAGTATTAAGACACCTTGATATCACTCCCATAAAAGACGGTTGAATATCAAAACCCATTTTTCTTAAAAAATCTTTTCTGATATAACTCCGGAAACTTTACCTTCCCTGTCTGTAACAGAGCACCGCTTACCCTGCGTTCTGCAAGAAACCTTGCGGCATCGGCCACATCAGTATCATCAGAGACACAATGTACCGGAGCGGTCATGATGTTTTTTACCGGCATAGTTCCAAGCATCCGTTTGACTGCATGCTGATATGCAAGCTCGTAAATCTCCCTGAAAGTACCAGTTGTTATATCAATATAACCTTCCATTGATTTCATTGCATCAACAACATCTTCTTCAGAAAATTCAAAAAAACTGCATTTATAATTTTTAGTCATAAATTCTCCTGCCGTTTTTTATTTTTCCATTACAGCTGTAAATATTCCCGCACCGTAAAAAGAGCTGTGCCTCCGGCCATATTGAATACTTTTCTAATCCCTGAGCTTCCCAGAAAATCTCCGACGGCTCCTGAAAAAAAGACTGTACATGACAACATTAAAGATTGAAACAGCAGAAAATGTGGCGCAGAGAATAAAACCTGTATAAAATAGCTTTGTTCTTCGGATATGAACTGCGGGAAAAAAGCAATAAAAATGCAATACCCTTAGGATTAAGAGCCGTTACAAGAAAAGCTCTTTTTATTATTTTTCCATTAGAGCTTTTTGGCCCGTTCAAATCTGAAAAAAGTTCTGAATCAGGTTTTCAAAAAAAAATTTAACCCCTAAAAAAACAAGATACAGTGCCCCTGCCCACTTTAAAACTGTAAATACTGCAGAAGACGCATAAATCACAGCACCAAGCCCCATTATTGAACATGTCATTATCATAATATCTCCCGGTATTATTCCGGCAAGAAGAGGAAAGACGGTTTTTTTGCCGTTTGCGGCAGACTGGGTTATTACGTAAAGGATGGTAGGGCCGGGAATCGCTATCAGAACAAACACAGTAAAAAAATAGGTTATCCAGACCTGGAAACTCAAGATATCACCTCATAAATTTTCTCAAAGGAGCTGAGTGGAATAAAAAATAAAAGCCTGACAACACACTATTGACAGGCTTTTTCTTTCTTTAGTTTCTTCTGCTCTTGGACATTGAGACTGAAACTTTTTTCCCGTCAAAATTCACATTTTTCATTGAGGATATAACAACATCAGCATAACCTGATTCAACTTCAAAAAATGAGAATTCCCTTAGTACATCAATTTTTTTAATATGGTTGGATTTTATTCCTGCATTATCACATACAAGCCTGATTATTGCACCCTTGTTAAGGTTATCGAGTTTACCTGCACCAATAAAAAGCCTTGATGTTTTACCGCCTTTATATTTCATATTCCCTGTATATGCCTGCTTGGAAGAGGCCTTTCTCTTCTGTGGAGCATCAGAAATATTAATATCTTCGGCATTTTTATAATAATCAAGAAACCTGTTGAATTCCATTGAAATAAATCTTTCAATTATTTCATTTTTGGTAAGCTTTTTAAGCTTTTCATATGCCGGCTCGATAAAATTTGCAATTGCATCTTTATCAACATCCACGTTTTTAAATCTGTCAACAAGTGCAAAAAGCTGTTTTTCGCATACAAGCGATCCTGAAGGAACCTTTTCCTGTCTGAAACTCACCTTGGTTCTGTTTTCAACAGCTGCAAGCTTTCTTTTTTCTGCTGGTGTTATAATTGCAATTGAAATACCAGACTTTCCGGCTCTTGCAGTTCTTCCGCTTCTGTGGGTGTATGCTTCAACATCATCTGGAAGATTATAGTTTATAACATGGGTTACATCATCAATATCTATGCCCCTTGCAGCTACATCTGTTGCAACAAGGAAATCAAGAGTTTTGGATCTGAAGCTTTTCATTACAGCGTCTCTCTGCATCTGGGACAAATCACCGTGAAGAGCCTCTGCATTATATCCGTCTCTTATAAGTTTTTCTGCTACTTCACCTGTTTCATTTCTTGTTCTGCAGAAAATCAGTCCATAAATATCAGGGTAAAAATCGATTACCCTTTTTAAAGCCTCGTATCTGTTCTTTTCCCTGACACAATAGCACAGATGCTCAATATTCTGAGCAAGGGAATTTTTCTTTCCTGCAATGATTTCAACAGGAGAGTCCATATAATTATCTGCAATTCTTGATACTTCTGCAGGCATGGTTGCTGAAAAAAGCCAGGTTCTTTTTTCCTTTGGAGTCTGGTTTAGAATAATGTCAAGATCTTCCTTGAATCCCATGCTCATCATTTCATCTGCTTCATCAAGAACAACATATTTTACATTTGAAAGATCAACAGCTTTCCTTCTGATAAGGTCATGGAGCCTGCCTGGAGTTGCAACAACAATATGTGCACCTTTTTTAAGCGATGACATCTGCTTTACAATACCTGCTCCTCCGTAGACAGATACAATTTCAGCACCTTTGATGAATCTGGTGAAATTGTTAAAATCATTTGAGATCTGGATGCAGAGTTCTCTTGTGGGACAAATTACAAGACCCTGCACTTTTTTTACTGCAAAGTCTGTAAGTTCAATCATTGGAAGGCCAAATGATGCAGTTTTACCTGTTCCTGTCTGTGCTAGTCCTATAAGGTCTTTATTCCCTTTCAGAATTTCTGGAATTGTCTTTTCCTGAATGGGGGTGGGATTTTCAAAACCTATAGCTTTAACTGCACGCAAAACCTCATCACTCAAACCTAAATTTTCAAAGCTCATCAATAAATTTCTCTTTTTCTTAAATAGTTTTAATTAATGCCAAAATCGGCAAACTTTTATAAATATAATTAATTCCAATAAATTGCAACCTAAATCCTGATTAATATTTTTTTGTCTGTAATTCAGACCTGGCTTAAAACCGACTTATTTTTCTATTTTTTCAAGCTCTCTGCTTTTATCCTCAGAAAAATCCTTTGAAGCAAAATCTTCACTTTTTTCCAGAAGAACCATTAAAAACTCATTTATTTCATCAATTTCAACAACACTGGTTTCGGCTTTGAACTCTAAAATATGACCTCCAAAATTCTTGTCTTCACTCAAAAAATGCAGGTGGTAACCAGGGACATTTACACCTTTTACAAATTTTGGGCAGTAAAAACCAACAATTGTACCTTTTACACTATCCCTGTAAAACTCAGGCTGATTTTTTGTTACTTCAATAAGTTTTGGATATGGTCTTTTTTGCATTGGAACACTTCTTGTTTTTACATAACTGAAATTCCCCGTCATTTTAACTGCATAAAAAAGATTTTTGTTTAAAATTTTTGCATCCAAAATTTCCTTTAAAGAATTAAAATCAAACTCTTTTTCAAGATTAAATGAAATTTCAGGGTTAAAATTACATATCGATGCAAAGGGAGTTTTTTCCTCATTTGACACTCCATATACTTTTCCGTCTGATTTCACCTTGTAAAAAATACCATCCAGAAAAATCATTTCACCATCAAGACCATCAAAGGTTCCAATCCCGAAATCACCATGTTTTTTTAGACCCCCAAGATTTATCTCCCCATCATAAACTCCAGCAATAAGAGCATCTATCGTTGAGACCTGATAAAGCCTGCTTTTCAAAGATTTTTGTGAACATCCTGTGAAAAAAACAAGAAAACAGATTAAAACAATTTTTGAGTGAAGCTTCATTTTTTCTCCAAAAAATTAAATTGAACATAAAAAAAGATCCAAGACCCGGATCTTTTTTTAAAGCATAATACTACATTTTACTTTAAACAATTATATTAATCATCATGACTGCCATCACAAAAAGGTTTGTTTTTAGACCTTGAACATCTGCATAGAGTGTAATGTTCACTGCACTCAGGAGCTGAGCCAGCATAATCAACAAAGCTTATTCCACCTTCGACCTGAATCGGCCCTTCATCAATAAAAATAACTTTTTCAGTTTTCTGCCCAAATTCCTTATATCTTCTTGCTCCAAGACTGAAACTCAATGCTCCGGATGGACATTTCTGGATAACTTCAATGATTTTTCCAGGAGATGCACCATCCGGATCAATCCATGGCCTTTCATTCATTTTAAAAACTTCCGGCAGAAATTTTGTACATGAACCGTCATGACAGCATACCCCCCTGTTGTCATGAATTATTATATTTTCACCGACATAGTCTTTGACTTTATCACTTATTCTGTCGTCGTCTTTTTCATTTGCAAAAGCCTCATTACAGTGAGATCCGTCACAGTTTGGCTTGTACTTGGATTTGCCACATCTGCATATTGATGCAACTTTTTCAAGGCCAACCTTTTTCCCGGATGAATCATAGGCTTCATCCACATTTACAAACTGAAAAGGTCCGTAGTGTGAGCTTGTTATCAATCCTTTTTTCTCTGTCATGGTTCCTCCAAATAATATTTTTTATTGTTGGCAAAATGGAACTGGGATTAAGACTTGAATTCAAAAGGCTTTTAATTTTTTTCTTGTAGAAAGAGATTAACAGGATATCAGTTCAGTGTCAATTTTCTAAAAGTATTAACCTGAACTTAACACTTTACATTTTATACCCTCAACTGTATTATGTTGCTAAAATTAAACAAATTCAGGAGAACAAAATGAAAATATCGGTTTTAAGCGGAAGTCCCAAGGGGAAACACAGTGTAAGTCTTCAATCCCTTCTTTATCTTTCAAAAAAATTCAAAGACCATGACTACAATATTTTCCATATATCAAAATCAATTAAAAAGATTGAATCAGAAAATGATGAATTCGATAAAATCATTAATGATGTAAACTCTTCGGATATGGTTATATGGGTAACACCTGTATATTCATTTCTGGTCCCATCCCAGTATAAAAGATTTATTGAGCTGATATTTGAAAAAAAAGCGGAGTACGCCTTCAAAAATAAATTTGCAGGAGCAATAACAACATCGATAAATTTTTTTGACAACTGTGCACATAACTACCTTAGAAGTATAAGCGATGATCTTGAGATGAAATTCTGCGGAAGCTTCAGTGCAGATTCATATGACCTTTTAAATGAAGAAGAAAGAAGCAGGCTTTTCAAATTTGGTGAAGTTCTTTTTGCAAACGCTGAAAAAAACATGCCTCTTCAGAAATTTTTTTCTAAAACCGGATTTGTTCCAAAACCTTATAATCCACAAAAGACCTTTGAAAAAACTGACTTTAAAGACAAAAAAATCCTTATTGTTAAAGATAGATCATATGAGGGAGAAAACCTTCATAAAATGATAAATTCATTCAAAGAATGCATAAGTTCAGAATTTGAAGAAATAGATCTTTCAGCTCTTGATATCAAGGGAGGCTGCACAGGCTGCGTTCAGTGTGGATTTGATCATCACTGCATGTATGAAGGTGCAGATGATTTTATTGATTTTTTCAATGAAAAGGTCAAAAAAGCAGACATTATGATAATTGCAGGAGAAATAAAAGACAGATGGCTTTCATCAAAGTGGAAGGAGTTTTTTGACAGAAGTTTTTTCCACAACCATATTCCATCCATGATGGGCAAACAGGTAGGGTTCTTAATTTCCGGCGGTCTTTCAGAACAGGCTAATTTAAAGGAAATTATTGAATCTTTCATTCAATGGCAGAGGGCAAATCTCTGCGACATTGTGACAGATGAATTTGTTGAATCAACAGACTCTGCCATTCAAAATCTTGCCACAAGGCTGAAAATTGAATCGGAACTTGAATTTGCTGCACCACAGGGATTCCCGGGAAAAGGCGGCCATAAAATTTTTAGAGATGATATTTTTGCAAGACACAGGTTCGTATTCCAGACAGATCATAAATGGTATGAAGAAAACGGATTTTACGATTTCCCACAATACGATGAAAAAGCACTTGAAATGAGTGAGAATATGATAAAACTCACAAGTGACCCCAATATGCGAGAAGCAATAAGAAAAATGCTCAAAACCGAAATGGTAAAGCCACATGCAAAAATAGTTGAAAATTCCTGATAAATCTGTTTTCCTTAAAACGTGCCGGAAAAATTTTCCGGCATTAATATTAAAAAAAAGGAAAATATCATGTTGTCGGTCATCGCATATATCCACGTAAAACCTGAAAAAACAGATGAAGCTATAAATGCTGCAAAAGAACTTGTAGAAAAGGTAAAAGATGAAGAGGGAACACTTTTTTATTCTTTTTCAGTAAGTGAAAAAGATCCTTCAACAATTGTATTCATGGAAAGATATAAAGATATGGATGCAATTTCCGCCCATTCAAGCACACCGCATTTTAAAGAATTTATGAAAAAGGCTGCTGCTTTCAGTTCAATGCCGCCAGAGGTTAATATTTATAAGGAAATTTCATCCATTTAAAAATCACGTTTGGAAAAAATCTGCAGAAAAGGAATTTTTATGAAGGAAATATATGAAAAAGCAAGGGATCTGATGAAGGGATACTGCAGAGTGTGTCCTGTCTGTGATGGAAAAGCATGCCGGGGTGAAGTGCCTGGAATGGGAGGAATCGGAACAGGTTCATCTTTTGAGGAAAATTTCAATTCCCTTAAAAAAATAAAACTCAACATGAAACTTATACACAATATCACAAAACCGGATACGTCCATAAATCTTTTTGGAAGATGTCTTGACATGCCGGTTCTTGCAGCTCCAATAGGGGGAGTTTCATATAATATGGGAGGAAAAATTTCAGAAGATGAATATGCAGAAGCTATTGTTCTTGGATGCCTTTCAAAAAAAATAATGGGAACAACAGGAGACGGAGTTCCAGAGGAAATCCACATGGCCGGACTCAATGCCATGAAAAAAGCACACGGGCATGCAATCCCTTTTATCAAACCCTGGGAAGACAAGGAGCTTTTTCAAAAACTTGAAAAAGCTCACAGCTTTGGAGCCGAATATGTCGGGATGGACATAGATGCCGCAGGGCTTATTACCCTTGGACTTATGGGAAGACCTGTATCTCCTAAAACCCCTGAAAAACTGAAAGAAATTATACAGTCAACTCCAATGAAATTTATTGTTAAAGGTATAATGACAGTTGAAGATGCTTTACTTGCAGCAGAAGCAGGAGCTTATGGTATTGTTGTATCAAATCATGGCGGAAGGGTTCTTGATTTCAGTCCCGGGACAGCAGATGTTCTTCCTGCAATAGCATCTACCTTAAAAGACAAAGTTGTAATTCTGGTTGACGGCGGAGTCAGAACAGGAACCGATGTTTTAAAAATGCTCGCTCTTGGAGCAGACGCTGTAATGCTTGGAAGGCCTTTTACAATAGCTGCCATGGGAGGAATGCAGGCAGGAGTTGAAAAACTTATTGACAAAATAAAGTCTGAGCTTGTTCAGGCAATGATTCTTACAGGAACCGCTTCTGTATCTGATGTTTCAAGTTCTGTTCTTTATGACAGTTTCAGATAAGCACTGGATTGGTATCACTGGTTCAGACTGACTTAATAATTTAACAAAAAAATAATTTTAAAAACTAAAAACCGGATTAATAAGCTTAATCCGGTTTTATCGGTTTAAAAACTTCATTTTTTAAAAGAAAAACAATTTTCAGCAGCATCTTTAAAAAACTCGTTTTCTGCTAATCACTAAATACTGAATCTTTTAAAATTTTAAAAAATCATATATTACACTATTTACTTCTTCGGGTTTTTCCATTGGAGATAAATGACCACAGCCATCAATTATTACAAATTTCGAGTCTTTAATATTTTCTTCAAGAAATTTTCCGTATTTCAAGGGTGTTGAAACATCGTCGGAAGCACCGAGAATTAAAACTTTTTTCTCAATTTTTCCAAGACTGTTCATAAGATCAAAATTATTGCATGCAGTAAAATCAGCCAGAGCTGTCATTGGATTATCAACACAGGCTCTGTATGCATCAGGTTCAATTCTCGAAGTGTCAAAGTTTTTAGAAACCCCGAATTTAATCATTCCTTTCTTAAAGTCTTCAAAAGCGTTTCTTACTGAGTCAAAAACCATGTCAAGAACTTTAAGCCTTGCTCCGGAGTTGATGATAACTGCATTTTCAATGTTTTCATAGGGTCTTGCAAGAATATCGAGCACAATTGCACCTCCCATGGAAATCCCGCAGATATGAGGCTTTTCAAGGTTCATTTCCTCAATAAACCCTATTATAAAATCAGCATATTTTGAAACACTGCTGCACGGTTTTTCATCTCCCCTGTTCCGCCCAGGGAGATCCGGAGCAAACACATTGAATTCATCTGAAAAAAAATTGAGCTGATTGATAAAAAAATATGAATTTATCGATGCTCCATGAATAAAAACAATGGATTTTTTATTTTCATCGAAATTTTCAGGTTTTTGTAAAAAATGGAATTTTCCTTTTTTCAGTTTTTTCATAAAAGATTCTCCGCTATCTTGTAAAAGTAAGTTTATATTCACCTGAAAGTTCTTTGCTGTAAGAGTATCCAAGTCCCTTAAATTTTTTCAGTTCTTCTTTTTCTTCAATCCTGTTTTTTATTATAAAACCGGCCATGCTTCCCCTTGCCTGCTTTGCATAAATTGCAACAGTTCTAAGCTTATTGTCTTTTCTGTCTTTAAACACAACATCTGTAAGTTTCAATTTAAGCTTTTTCCTGTCAATTGAATCAGTAAATTCCTTTGAGGCAAGGTCAATAATAAATTTTTCCTTATTTAAATCAATAACCGAATTTAAATAATCCGTAATATCATTTTTCCAGAAATCACTTACTTTGTTATAGCCTTTAATACCAAGATTATAACCCATTTCAAGCCTGTAAGGCTCAATCATATCAAGAGGCCTTAAAAGTCCGTACATTCCCGATAGAATAAAAAAACTTTTCTGTGCAAACAAAAGATCTTGTTCATTACAGCCTGAAATATCCATTGCCTTGAAAACATCTCCAGTAAATGCATAAATTGCCGGAATTAATAGTTTTTCATTTTTTCCATTTGAAAATTTCTGGAAAAGTTCAAAAGTTTCTTTTGAAAGTTTACCGCTTGTCTTCATTACCTCTGAAATTTGCTCAATGGAAAAACTTTTCATAAATTCTGAAAGAAAACTGATCTTTTCATTGAACACAGGCTTTGTAAACTTCTCTGAAACCTGATTTTTTTCAGCAGTTTTCATTGTTTTGGAAGTACCCAGAAGAGTAATCATAAAAACCTCTAAAATATTAAAATAAAAAGTTTTATTATCTTTTGTAAAGGTGCTATATAGCGTTTTGCATTTTTAACACTTTTAATTACGGAAAGACTTAATGACACAAAATTTTGATTTAAACATCAGGAATATAGCAATTATTGCTCATGTTGACCACGGCAAAACCACACTTGTAGACGCAATGTTTAAGCAAAGCGGACTTTTCAGAGAAAATCAGGAAGTTGACGAACGTATAATGGACAGTATGGACCTTGAAAGGGAAAGAGGAATAACCATATCTGCAAAAAACTGTTCAGTTCAAAGGGGAAATACAAAAATAAACATACTTGATACACCGGGCCATGCCGATTTCGGCGGTGAAGTTGAAAGAGCTCTTTCAATGGTTGACGGTGCAGTCCTTTTGGTTGACGCCTCAGAAGGTCCCCTGCCACAGACAAGATTTGTACTCAAAAAAACCCTTGATGCAGGCCTCAAGGTAATTGTTGTAATAAATAAAATAGACAGAGCAGATGCAAGACCTGATGAAGTTTTAGACGAAATTTACGATCTTTTCATAGACCTCGACGCTTCTGACGAGCAGCTCGATTTTCCATATCTTTATGCAGTGGGAAGAGACGGAATTGCAATGAATTCTCTTGAAGAAACAGGCAAAAACCTTGATCCGCTTTTCGATCTTATTCTTAAGGAAATACCAAAACCTGAATATCCTGAAAACCAGCCTTTCCAGATGCTTGTTTCTGATCTTGGTTATTCGGATTATCTTGGAAGACTTGCAATAGGAAGGGTTTTCAACCAGAAAATAACCTCCAAAGATCAGTTCATATGCATAAATTCAAAAAATGAAAATGTATCCTTTAAAATATCAAAACTTCAAAGCTACAACGGAATGACACTTAACGAGGCAAAGGAAATTGAACCAGGAGATATAGCCGTTATTTCAGGAAGCGACTGTTTCAGAATCGGAGACACAATCTGTTTTTCATCAAAGCCCAAAGCTCTTCCTAGAATCAATGTTGATGAACCAACCGTTTCAATGAGATTTACAATAAACGACTCTCCATTTGCAGGTCTTGAAGGCAAGCTTGTTCAGTCAAGAAAAATTTATGAAAGACTTGAAAAGGAAACACTTATAAACGTTGCAATAAAAATTGAAAGAACCGATGAAAGGGATTCCTTCATAGTAAAGGGAAGAGGCGAATTTCAGCTTGCCATTCTTATTGAAACAATGAGAAGAGAAGGTTTTGAAATCTGCGTTGGAAGACCTGAGGTAATTTACAGATTTGAAAACGGAAAAAGACTTGAGCCCTGCGAACATGTTTATATTGACTGCGACGAAAACTTTACAGGCGTTGTAACTGAAAAAATCACTATAAGAAAAGGAAAACTTGTTAACCTTGTAAACAACGGTAAAGGAAGGGTTAACATGGAATTTCTTCTTCCTTCTAGATCTCTTATCGGATACAGAGATGAATTTCTTACCGATACAAGGGGTACAGGAATTTTAAACTCACTTTTTGCAGGATATGAAGAATATAAAGGTGATTTTCCAACAAGATTCACAGGTTCAATTGTTTCAGACAGAAGAGGAAGCGCAGTTCCATATGCACTCTACAATCTTGAACCAAGGGGAAGACTTTTTATTGAGCCGGGAACTCCTGTTTACGAGGGAATGATAATTGGAGAACATAACAAGGAAGGTGATATAAACGTTAATGCCTGCAAGGAAAAAAAGCTTACAAACATGAGAGCTTCAGGAAAAGATGAAAGTACAATATGTTCTCCCGTTAAAAAAATGACTCTCGAACATGCACTGAACTTTATAAGAGAAGATGAAATGGTTGAAGTTACACCACAAAATATCAGACTGAGAAAAGCTGTGCTTTCAGCTCAATTGAGACAGCAGATGAGGAATAAAAAATTCAAGGAAGAAAATCTTTGACCTTTATCCAATATTATAATTAAATTCAAAAAGTAACTGTTCAGTTTAAATAGAAACGGTTGCTGGATTCTTTCTGAACCTCATTTCCGCTTAAGCTCATAGAAAAGAGGTGAAAAAATTTTCTCCTTAAACAGGTTCAGAAAAAATACAGCATCCGTTATTTGATTATCCTTTTTTTCTAAGTTTTCAGCTGAATGGTTACTTCAAAAAGATATAAAATGGCGCCATAATTTTAAGGGACATTTTAAGAAGTAATTACCCGAAAACAAGAATTTTTTGTTCAGCAACCAATTAAAATCTCCTTAAAAAGCTGTTTTTTAATAATCTGAATATTTTTTCCGCTTCAGGAAATTAAAAAAGTGATTCCATTAAGGTTTCAGAATAAAATATTGATTTACATTTATAATAATAAATAACTTTTCAGCATTAAACTGTACTTTCAGGAGGATATTTTGGAACTAGGTAAAGAATATATCAAAAGAGACAAATTCGACTTTGAAATAGGTTATCTTATAAAAAGTCCATGTACTGATTGTCCCCAAAAAGAAAAACTTCCCCATTGTCAGAAAGGATGCTTACTTTTAAATAATATTCAGGAAAAAATTGCTGCCGGTATTTCATGTTCACAGAAAAGTTAATTATTTTTTTGTTTCTTTTGCAAATTCAAAAACATCTTTTCTTGTAAAAGCAAAAGAACTTATCTGTGCAAGCTTTATTATGTGATTTTTCAAAAGCTCCCTGTCCTTTACCGGAAAATTTCTGAAAGTCATTACAATACCTGCAAGCGATGCAAATAATCCATGAATTATGTTTCTGTCTCCATAATCTATACCTGACTTTTTAAATACATCTTCAATATTTGAAAAAAGATTTTTCATAATTGAATTAAACTTATCTAAAAGTTCAGGCGGAATATCGGCCTTTACCATCATATAACTCATCATCTGAAAGGTAGCTTCATTTTTGATCAGAATGTCTACAAATTCCACTGCAAATTTTTCAACAGTATCTATTTCATCGGCACTCAGCCTTTGATTAAACTCCAGAACCAGACTTTCCAGATCATAAATAAAGCTTTCCATCAAAAGATCTGTCTGTCCTGGGAAATATCTGTATAAAGATGCAGGTGAAATACCGGCTTCAGAAGCAATATCCCTCATTCCAATCTGATCAAACGACTTTTTCTCAAGAAGACTCAAGGCTGCTTCTATTATAAGCTGTCTTCTTACTTCTCTTTCCTCTTCTCTAAGTTTATTGAATGCAGAATCACGTGCCACGGCAACCTCCTTTACATTTAAGAACATAATATTTATACAATAACAAAGTTCATTTGTACAAACATTTTGTATTATTCATCTAATTAAATTTAATTTGCTTCAATAAAGACTAAAAAAACAGTTATTGATCTAAGACTAAACTTTTTGCAAAGCTCAATTAAAGAAGAAATAATTTGGTCTGGAAACATAAGAATTCATGTGTTTTAAATTTTAACACATCTTTTTAAATAATGATTGGCCAAAAACCAATTTTTTTATGGAATCTTGAAAATGCTGGCATTAATGTAACTGTTCAGCTTAAATCGCATCGGCTGCTGGATTTTCTGGGCCTTATTCTTGCTTAAGCTCCAAGACATGAGAAAAAAAGCTGTCTCCTGAAACCGGCTCAGTAAAAAAACAGCATCCGCCAGAAAACCGGCTTTCATCTCAAATTTCAGCTGAATAGTTACTCATCAATAAACAAAAGTTTAAATCTTACAAAATAATTGATTGCCTTTTACCAAACAAATTTTTAAAACCTAGTTTGAATATTGAATCATTTAGTTATATATTGTTTGGTTCAATAAAGTTGAACTGATAAAACATGTGGTTATAATTTTAAATGACAGATAAATCAGATATCCCGGATCCGGGTAAAATAGAAAAAGAAATAGGTGAGTTCTTGAATAAGAAATTTGGAGGAAGGGTTCAGCTGATTCCCCAGTATGGAGATCCTGAAGCCGTGATAAGAGGAAAAAAAGAAGGTATTGATGGAAAAAAAAGCGGTAAAAGTCCTGACTTCAATCTGCTTCCAAAAGAAATGACAGACTATCTTGATCAGTTCATTATAAAGCAGGATAATGCAAAGGCTGTTCTTGCAACAAAAATCTGTACCCATTTCAATCGTCTTGCAAAATTACAGCAAAATCCTCAAAGTTCTGAAGCAACTCTTGGAAGAATCAAAAATAATATACTGCTGATCGGACCAACTGGTGTTGGTAAAACATATCTGATAAAACTTATTGCCAACAAAATTGGAGTTCCATTTGTAAAGGGAGATGCAACAAAATTTTCTGAAACCGGATATGTCGGGGGTGATGTTGAAGATCTGGTAAGGGATCTTGCAAGAGAGGCAGACAACGATATAAGTTCTGCAGAATATGGAATAATTTATATAGATGAAATTGACAAAATAGCATCGTCAAAAAACTTTTCAGGCGCAGACATTTCAAGAACAGGAGTACAAAGAGCTCTTCTAAAGCCAATGGAGGAAACAGAGGTTGAACTTCAGCCTCCACATGATCCTGTTTCCATGATGGAAGCACTTGCCGAATTTCAAAAAACAGGAACAAGGGAAAGAAAAACAATAAATACAAAAAATATATTGTTTATTGTAAGCGGTGCTTTCAGCCAGATGGAAGAAATAATTGCAAAACGACTGAAAAAAGACGCCATTGGCTTTAATGCAAATCCAGGCTCAAAAAAAAATGACTCCTGCATTCTTCACAAGGTAATGAGTGAAGACCTTATAAACTTTGGATTTGAATCTGAATTTGTTGGAAGACTTCCAGTAAGGGCTGTTCTTGATCCATTAAATGAAAATGATCTGTATGATATATTGAATAACCCAAATAACCCTGTAATTTTAGGTAAAAAATCTGATTTCATGGCATATGGAATCAGAGTCTGTTTTACTGACGATGCACTTAAACTCATTGCAAAGAATGCTTCATCTGAGCAAACTGGTGCAAGAGGACTTGTAAATGCAATAGAAAACGCTCTTATGACTTTTGAAACAAATCTTCCTTCAACAGCATTGAGAAAATTTGTATTTACAGAAGAAATCATACAAAAATCCGAAAATTTTCTTGGTACAACCGACAAACCTGAATCGATCAGTTATTTTTACAGTCTTTACGACGAAACTATAAAAAAGGAAGAAGAAAAAATTACTGATTACATATATAAAAACAGGGAAAACCTTGAAGCATCAATTGGCTTTATGCTCTCTGAATGCATGATTAAAACATCAGCAAAGCATTACTGCATAAATATTGAAACTGTAAAAGATGCTCTTTTAAGCGTTAAGGAAGCATTTTACGAAGTAAAAACAATTGAGGACGAAACATTTACAGACAAGCATCTTTATGTGGAACTTTCTGAAGAGGCTTCGGATTTTCTGGTTAACGAATATCTTTTCAATCACCACAATTACCTTGATATCAAAAAATCGTTTCTGGAAAACTTTTCCCTTGGGCTTATGCTTGCCAGTGAAAAAACAAACAAAAAAAGATTTGTTGTAACCAAAAAAGGTTTGACAGATCCTGAAGGATATATTTCTGAAATTTTAAAGACAGACAATCATAATTAAACCGGAATTTAATTCAACAAACCGGCTTAATTATTAATTCAGATACAGGCATAAAATTTTTTTTTGCCGCTTTAAACAAAGGGAAAGAAAATGATTGGTATTTCAAAGCTTTACTGCGGTTCTGTAGAACCTTCAGACGCATTAAGATACGGAAGGGATTCCAAGGCTCTTCCTTCACACCTTTTACAGTTTTCAAAGGATAAAAAACCTGTTGTTGTTTGGAATATAACAAGAAGATGCAATTTAAACTGTATCCACTGCTATGCCCAGGCCAAAAATGAAGAATTCAAAGATGAGCTTACAACCGATCAGGGAAAAGCACTTCTTGATGACCTTGCCGATTTCGGAGTTCCGGTTGTTCTTTTTTCAGGTGGAGAGCCTTTAATGAGAAAAGACCTCCCAATCCTTGCAGAATATGCAGTATCCAAGGGAATGAGAGCAGTTATTTCAACTAACGGAACACTTATTACAGAGGAAAAGGCAAAAGAACTTAAAAAAATCGGACTTTCATATGTTGGAATCAGCCTTGATGGAATGAAGGAAGTAAACGACAAGTTCAGAGGTCTTGAAGGCTCTTATGAGATGGCTCTAAAGGGTATTGAAAACTGCAAGAAGGCAGGAATTAAAGTTGGTCTCAGATTTACCATAAACAAACACAATGCACAGGAAATACCCAAAATTTTTGATCTTGTTGAAGAAATGAAAATCCCGAGAATCTGCTTTTATCATCTTGTATATGCAGGACGCGGCTCTGAAATGATTGAGGAGGATTTGTCTCTTGAAGATTCAAGAAAAGCCGTTGACATAATAATGGAGCGTACAAAAAAACTCCATGACATGGGCCAGCCAACAGAAGTTCTAACAGTTGATAACCATGCAGACGGCCCTTACCTTTATCTTAAAATGAAAGAAGAAAACCCTGAACGTGCAAAAGAAGTTCTTGAACTTCTTCAGATGAATGAAGGAAACAATTCAGGAAGGGGAATAGGATGTGTAAGCTGGAACGGAGATGTTCATGCAGATCAGTTCTGGAGACATAAAATCTTTGGGAACATAAAAGACAGGCCTTTTTCAAAAATCTGGTCAGAGCCAGACGATGAACTTCTTTTAAAATTAAAGGACAAGAAAAAACACGTTACAGGAAGATGTGCAACATGTACCTGGCTTGACATATGCGGCGGAAACTTCAGGGTAAGAGCTGAGGCTGCAACAGGCGATGTATGGGCTCCTGATCCTGCCTGTTATCTTACCGACGAAGAAATTTCCGGAAAATAAGGAGGATAAAATGATTTTTCCTGAGTACAGAGCAAGACGAATGAGGGCAAACGAAAACTTAAGAAAAATGATAAGGGAAACAAACCTTCTCCCAGATGATTTTATTCTCCCTCTTTTTGTTATTGGAGGAAAGGATGTTAAAAATCCCATCCCCTCAATGCCGGGCCATTTCCAGTTTTCAGTGGAAAATGCCGTCAAAAAGGCAAAAGAAGCAAGTGATCTTGGAATTCCTGCAATCATGCTTTTTGGAATTCCGGATAAAAAAGACAGCCTTGGTACAGCTGCATACAATAAAAACGGAATAGTCCAGAAAGCTGTAAAAGAGATTAAAAATAAAATCCCGGGCCTTGTTGTAATTACAGATGTATGTCTTTGCCAGTACACAGATCACGGGCACTGCGGTTTTATTGAAAACGGTATTATCGACAATGACATTACAATTGATCTCCTTGGTAAAATTGCAGTTTCCCATGCAAAGGCAGGAGCCGACATGGTTGCACCCTCAGACATGATGGACGGACGGGTTGCAGAAATAAGAGAAGCTCTTGATGAAAATGAAAAATTTGACACAGCAATAATGTCATACGCTGTAAAATACTGCAGTGCATTTTACGGACCTTTCAGGCATGCTGCCCACTCAGCCCCCAAATTCGGAGACAGAAAAACATATCAGATGGACCCTGCAAACTCTGATGAAGCAATCAGGGAAGCAACAATGGATGTTGAAGAAGGTGCAGACATAATAATGGTTAAACCTGCCCTTTCATATCTTGATATAATTTATCGGGTAAGAGAAGAAATTGACCTTCCTGTTGCAGCCTATAATGTAAGCGGAGAATACGCCATGATAAAGGCTGCGGCTGAAAAAGGCTGGGTGGACGAAAAAAAGATAACCCTTGAAACCCTTACATCGATCAAGCGTGCAGGCGCAAAAATGATACTTACCTACTCTGCCATTGATGCTGCAAAATATTTACAGGAATAATTTATGAATCACCCACATGCAATAAAAGACTCAAAAACTCCAATGATAAGACTTGTAGCCTGGGAAACCACAAGAAGGTGCAATCTTTCATGCAAACACTGCAGAGCATCAGCAGAAGATCATGAATATGAAGGCGAGCTTTCAACAGATGAATCTAAAAAGCTTTTAAAGGAAATATCTGAGGTTGGAAAACCAATAATAATTCTTACCGGAGGAGAACCTCTTTTAAGGGATGATATTTTTGAACTGGCTGAATACGGGGACAGCTTAGGCCTTAAAATGGTCATGGCCCCAAACGGCACACTTGTCACAGAAGAAAATGCAAAAAAAATGTATGCTTCAGGAATTAAAAGAATAAGCATAAGCATTGACGGTTCAAATGAAATTTCCCATGACGAGTTCCGAGGCATGCCCGGAGCTTTCAAAGGCTCAATGCAGGGAATTGAAAATGCAAAAAAAGCAGGAATAGAATTTCAGATAAATACAACAATAACAAAAGACAATTTAGATGAAATTCCAGATATCTTAAATCTTGCAATTGAACTAGGAGCTGTTGCCCATCATATCTTTCTTCTTGTTCCAACAGGAAGGGGAAAATATATTGCTGAAAAAACAATTGATGCAAAAACATATGAAAAAACACTTAACTGGTTTTATGATCAAAGGGATAAGGTTCCACTGCAGCTTAAAGCCACCTGTGCCCCCCATTATTACAGAATTTTAAGACAAAGGGCCAGAAAAGAGGGAAAAGAAGTAGATTTTAACTCATTCGGGCTTGATGCTGTAACCAGGGGATGTTTAGGAGGAATAGGTTTCTGCTTTATCTCACATACAGGCCAGGTTCAGCCCTGTGGTTTTCTTGAGCTTGACTGCGGAAACATAAAAGAAAAATCTTTTTCAGAAGTATGGGAAAACTCAAAAATATTCAATGATTTAAGAGACTATGATGCATTAAAGGGAAAATGCGGAATATGCTCATACAATGACGTTTGCGGAGGATGCCGGGCAAGGGCATATGAGGCAACCGGAAATTATATGGAAGAAGAACCTTTCTGCCTTTATCAGCCAAAATAACAATTACAAAACTTATTCAGACCTGAATTCAGGTCTGAATAAGTTTTTTTTAAAATCACCTCAAATCAAGTTCAACTCTGGAATTTGAAATATCATTAACTTTTGAAGGACTTATTATTCTGGTTTCATTGATAAAAAGCCTTGAAGTATCAACTCTTCCAGAATCAGCCAAAAAATTTCTAACAATCCCTGCCCTTTTCGATGCAAGATATCTTAAATCCTCATCTGTAATTTTAAATGATGATTTAACCTTTTCTGTTATTTCAGAAATTTTATTAATAACATCAAGTTCAGAATTAAATTTTTCATTAAAAACGTCATAATGAATTTTCTCAAGAATATTCAGATAATCCTTTTCAGAGAGGTTTTGATTTTTTTCATATCCAAGAGCAGTTTTCTTATTATTTACCAAAACTTCAAATTTTTCATTTATTAATGCATCACTATCTTTTTTCGTATCGCAATAGCCTTTTATATCAAGATTTAACCCGGGTCTTTCAAAGAGAATTTTTTCAACTGCCTCAAGTCGTTTTACTGATTTTGGGTCAAACTCTGTTGTGCCTTTTAAAAATTCAATATATTTTATTTCCTCACCACCGCCGGCAATTGATGCAACAAGGGAAAAAGGCGATGAAGCTGCTTTGACTACAAGATTTTTTAAAACATCAACTATTACTTTACCAACCTTAAATTTGGGGTCATCAAAACTTCCTGAAACAGGAATATCCAGGTTTATTTCTCCTTTTCTATTTTTTAAAAGAGAAACAGCAAGTCCAACAGGAAGATTTGTGGCATCCTTATTTTCAATTGTCCTACCCAGTTCAAACTGATCCAGAAAAACCTTGTTTTCAGCATTTATTTTTCTTTGGTCTATCTTGTAATCAAGATCAAGATTAAGCTGCCCTTTTTGAATTGCTTTTCCAATAAATTTACCGGAATATGGGGTAAAATCGGTTAGATTCAAACTTTTTAGATCTATTTTCAAATCAACAAGCAAATCTTCAAGCAAAGGATTTAATTTACCATTTGCTGTAAGAACGGCTGTATTGTCAACTTTTCCATCAAGAGAAAGATCTGCACCTTCAAATGCATCTGAGGATAAATTTTTTATATTTGCAAAATTGATTATAAAACTTGTAGAAAAATAAGGCTCAAGAGTAAAGTCTGTGTAATCTGCACCAATATCTTTTAGTGTGATGGCTGAAATATTTATTGGAAAAAGTTTGGATTTTTCTGTTTCTGACTTCTGAGTTTTTTCTTCAACTTTATCCTTTTCAATATTTTCAGGAAATACATTTTGAAAATTAAACCTGCCATTTTTATTTTTAAATATTTGCTGATTTATCCCTGCAATTAAAATATTTTCAATGTCAAGGGACATGGGAACAAGATTAAATTTTAATTTATTAATTTCAAAGTTATTGAGTTTAAAAAAATCTTTTTTTGTTTCCCTTTCAATTATTTCTATTTCATTAACATGAAGATCACCTGCTGCTGAAAGTTTGAGCTCATTATTTTCAATTTTAAGATCAGTTTTTGATTTTAAATCTGCACTGCCGTTTTTTATTAAAATTTTAAGATTTGAAGGAATATAACCATTTGCATATTCAAAATAAAGTTTGTCAATTTCTGAATTAATATTGGCAAAAACTGGATTAATCCCAAAATTTCCATTGAAATTAAAATCAGTTTTTTCATTCAGACTGAATTTGAAATCAAAATCTGAAGATTTATTCTTTTCTGTGGAAAAATTATCTATTTTTAAATTTAGTTCTGAAATAATATTTTTTACGGGTTCGTCATAATCTTTTGCCAAAACCAGTGGAGCATCATAATCTGAAAAAGAAATATTTCCATTCTTTATAAAAATTTCATCAATTCCAACATGAAAATCTGAAGGTTCTTCTTTTTTTTCATCTTTTTTATTTGGAATTTTTTCATCTTTTTTTGAATTATTTTCTTTTACAAGATTTAAAATGTTTATTTTCTGATTATTTTGAATAATTTCAAACTGTGGAGAATCTATCAAAATATTTTTTATGGAATAGATATTTTTTAACGGGTAAATTTTATTTGTTTCAATTGAAATTTTGTCTAGAGAAGCAATTTTTGAAGATTTTCCATCATTTATTAAAAAATCATTCAAATCAAATTTTGCCTCTGCTTCAAGCTGATTATTGTTATCAGCCTTTTCAAACAAAGCCTTTAATTCAAGATTTATGTTTCCGGAACTTACAGTAAAATTTACAAAATCTTTTAAATATGAGTAATAAAAAGGAAGAAAAACATTATTTATTTTTATATCAGCACCAGATTTCAGACTCTTTAAAAAAGGCCTTGATTCAATATCCAGAGTTATATCTGCCCCGTTTGCAGCTGCAGAAAGGTAAATATGAACAGGTGTTTCATTGTCTTTTTCAAACCCTGAAATAAATGGAACTGAAAGATTTAATTTTTCAATTTTATGGGTTGTATTAAAAGGTTTATCAGCAAAAATTAAACCCGCGTTTTCAATTTTTAGATCTGTTATAAGAAACCCAAATTTTTTATCATTTTTTCCTTCATCAGCTTTTTCGGCCTCTTCTTTTTTTTGTGGAATTAAATCTGAAAAATTAAACTTTTCATCTATGCCTTTTTCCACATAAAACTCAGGTGAATTAAGATAAATTTCAGAAATTACAGGTGATAACTTAAAGAGTGAAGAAGTAAGATTAATATTTACATAAAAACTGTCAAAACCTGCAAATATATTATTTTTATCCTTTGTATAAATTTTAAATTTTTCAATTTTTAAGGAAAATGCAAAAGGATTGAATCTTATTTTTTCAATTTCAACATCTCTTTTTATTATTTCTTTTATTTTTTCAGGTGCCGTATACTTTGCAGTTAAAGGAATAATTATAAAACCAAGAACTGCATAAAATACCAAAATACTGCCTATAATTATACCTGCTTTATTTTTTCTGGTCATGTCTTCCCTTCAGATTTTTTATTATTCATAAATTTAAAAAATATAAAGCTGAACCAGGCACAGCTTAAAGAATACACTGATTAAATTACTAACTAATTTATTTGAAGGCCTTTTCAGCACAATCTTTTACAACTGAAGCAGCAGATTCCATGTTTTCAAGCGTAAGGGTTGGATGAACAAGAAACATAAGACTTGTTTCCCCAAGTTTTTTGGCATTCTCAAGCCTTTTTTTAGGTTTGATGCCATGCTTTTTAAAGGCTTTTTCAAGATAAACCTCAGGACATACTCCCCCGCTCATACAATGAATATCTTTTTTTAAAATTTCCATCATAAGTCTGTGCCTGTCCCATCCTTTTTTAAATTTTTCTTCATTAACAAAAAGAAAATATTTGTAGTAAGAATGATAAATATGAGAATGGGGTATTGTAAGGCGAAAGCCTTCAATATCTTTAAAACTTGTATTTAGAAACAATGCATTTTCCCGCCGTTTTTCAACCCATGACTCAAGTCTTTTCAGCTGTATTCTTCCAATTACAGCCTGCATTTCAGTCATTCGCCAGTTTGTTCCGAAATCTTCATGAAACCATCTGAAGCCGGGAGGATGATCTTTTTTGTAAACTGCCTTCCAGGATTTGCCGTGATCTTTGTAAGACCAGGCTTTTGCCCATATTTTTTTATTATTTGTTGTAAGCATTCCGCCTTCGCCTCCAGTTGTCATGATTTTATCCTGACAAAAAGACCAGGCTGCAATATCTCCAAAGGTTCCGGCATATTTACCCTTGTATTTAGCTCCGTGGCACTGGGCACAGTCTTCTATTACATAAAGCCTGTGCTTTTTTGCGAGACCAATTATTTCATCCATTTCACATGGCCACCCTGCTATATGAACACAGATTATTGCCCTGGTTTTTTCGGTTATTACTTTTTCAATTGAATCAGCTGTAATAACCTGGGAATCAAGATCAACATCTGCAAATACCGGAACAGCTCCTGCATTGAAAACACAGCTTGCCGAGGCCACAAAAGTTCTTGGAGTAACAATAACCTCGTCTCCCTCACCAATTTCAAGAACCTTAAGTGCAAGATCAAGGGCAACTGTTCCATTTGCCAGTGCAACTGCATATCTGCACCCAAAATATGAAGCAAACTCTTCTTCAAATTTTCTGCATTCTTCACCTGTCCAGTAATTGACCTTGTTGGACAAAAGCACCTGTTTTACAGCTTCTGCTTCTTCTTCTGTATATGACGGCCAGCTATTCAATTTTCACCTCCGGCTTTAATCTGTATTTTCTGTTTTTTAACTTTTCAGTTTAAAATTAACCGAGTGCTGCACTCTTTCTGAGTTTATTCCTGAATAGTAATTTTTTTTCTTATTTCATAAGAATAAAGACAAAAAATTACAAAAATAAGTGAATAGAAAATCAGTATATAACTAATACCATAGACCTTAATATTTATAATTAAAACAGAAATAATAAACTGAACAATACCAAAGAAAAAAGAAATTTTAAAATGGCTGAAACCAAGCTCATTTACAAGCAGCTGATATAAATGTCTTCTGTGAGGTTTTGCAAGGGACTGCCTGTCTTTTATTCTAATAAACATTGTACTCAGCTCATCTGCATAAAAAAGAAAAATAAATCCTGATATACATAAGAAATCAGTTAGATTTTCAGATAATAAAACTGCAGAACATGCAAATACAAACCCTGAAAAAATACTTCCGACGTCTCCCATGAAAACACTTGCACCAGGTATATTAAAAGGCAAAAAACCAAGGTATGAAAACATTATGGAAAAAAATAAAATCGTATATCCGGTTTCAAATCCTGAAATATAAGAATAGCATCCTAAAAAAAAGAATGCCACAACACCTGTTATTCCGGCTATTCCGTTTATCCCGTCCATAAAATTATAAAAATTAGCAGTTCCCGAAATAAATACAGCCAATATGGGAATAAACAATAAATTTGAGAAAAAAGCAGATTCAAAAAAACAATTTAATCCTGTCAAAAATAATAAACTGCAAAAAAACTGAATCAGCAGACGAATTTTTGGTTTTATTTCTCTTATGTCATTCAAAAAACTTATGCATCCCAAAATTACAGCAGGAATCCAGAAAAAAAAAGGAATACCAAGATAAACAGAACAAATAACAAAGGAAAAAACTATTCCAGCGCCCCCGCCTTTGGGTATTATTCCTTTATGGGAACTTCTTTCGTTTGCAATATCAATCAATTCAAGTTTATATCCAAATTTTTTAATCAGTAAAGCACCTAAAATCCCTGAAAACAAAGATGCTAAAATACAAATCATAAAAATCGATAATTCCATAAAAAAATCAGCCTTACCATTTAAATTAAACAAGGGTTTTTATTTTTATAGTTAAACCCTTACAAAGCAACAAAAAATACATTAATTTTGAAAAATTTTAAATCATAATGATTTTAGTGAGAATATTTTAAATATGGTCTGAATACAAAATCATGAGAGACAATAGAAATCAAAAGCCTTATTTCATATCTAAACCCCATGTTCAATAAAAAACGGTCTAGTTTTATAGTCTGCACATTTATTTTAAGATGTTATTCAGATACAATCAAAAGAGACTGCAATTTAGGTTTACATCTTGAATTTTTCCTAATAGAAATAAAAAAATAAGAACTTTTCAGTTTAAACCTGAATAGCTGCTGTATTCTTTTTAGATATCATTCCCGCTTAAGCTTCCGGGCAGGAGATAAAAAACTATCTCTTGAAACCGGCTCAAAAAAAATACAGCATCCGTTATTCAAGCAAACTGGCTTCTGTATCAGTTTTCAGCTGAAGAGTTACAAAAAGAACTGCTTAATGATTGGCCGAAAACGAGAATTTTTTATTCAGCAACTACCTAAAAAGAAATATGCTTATGCACGAATTAATAAAACAGGCAGCAATTGAAACAGCAAAAGAAATAAACGAAAACAAAAGAATTTTCCGCAGATTTAAAAACATGACAAAAGCGGAGATAATTGCGGAATTACAATCTGATCTTGCTGAATATTATCTGGAAAATAAAGACACTTTATCTTTAAAACTTACCAAACTGCCAAATAAAGAAAAATACTTAAAAAAAGCTTTTATAAACCATTTAAAAGACAAGGAAAGAACAAAAAATAATGATTTTTTTTCATATCTTCGAAAAAAAATTATTGATGATTTTAAAAAAGCAGATGAAATTATTTCAGAAATTTACAACAACTTCGTATATTTTTCCATTTCAAAAAATCCGACAAATTTTCTCAATAAAAATTTAATTGATTTTGATGATATTTATTATCCAGAAGAAAATGATTTCAGAAATGAAACCCAGATTTCAAAGAAAAAAAATTTAAAGACTCTTTTTTTTCATTTTATGGATGAAGTTGAAAAATTTGGACATAAAAAACAGGAAACAGCTGTAAAAGCAGATGATTTTAATTTATGGATTTTTTCAAACAATATGTTTGAACCCCACTTTGTTTCTACAGATGAAATGATAAATGAAATCAAAGACTCAAATCCAATTTCTGTTATTTCAGAGGATTTTAAAAAAATTTCTCAAAAAATTCTTTCTGAATTTAATGAAAAAGAACAAAAAGTTTTAAAATGCCTTCTTTTTGGAACAAGCAAATCAAAACTTTCAAAAGAACTTGGATATTCAAAGCCATCTGGCTTTACACACTTTAAAGACAAAACTATGGATAAATTAAAAATAATTTTTACAAAAAATCAAATAACTGATGAAGACTCTGAAATAATTTATGAAATAAAAAACCTTCTTGATAAAGATTAAATTTTTTTGAAATTGAAACAAAAAAAACCGTTAATAAAAAATAAAAACGGAAAAAATAAAAATGAAAATAGATTACAATAAAATAAAAAAGAATACCTATCTCAAAGAAACAGTTGAATTAAGGTTTTGTCCTGATGAGGAAACCATAAGAGATCCATATTTTAAAACAAAGGTTGAACATCACCTTAAAACCTGTCCTTTATGTATGGAAAGAACCCCTGACCCTTTTTATGATATCGCTCTGACATTAAAAACAGAGGAAACTCTTCCCAAAGTATTGGAAAATCATATTGGAGTTTTAAAAAGTGAGCTTGGAAAATGGAAAAACAATTTTTACCTTATTCCTCCATTGGTATATGTGAAAAAAGAAACAAATGATTTTTTTGAATGTTTTCTTGTTTCTCCAGTTACTGAGCTTTTTTCTGAAAAAGACCTTTATATTCCCGATTCAATTTCAGAATTCATACCTTATATAATAGAAGGCTGGAATAAACTCAAAATCCACAAAAGCCTTTTTTCCCATTCAATTTGCAATTTAAGTGAATTTAAAGAAGATATTGACTTGTTCCTTGATTTGGGAAAAATTCCCTTTTGGTCAAAAAAAAACTTTAAAAACAAAAATATGGAAGAAGTGAAAATATTTAGAAATTTAGAAAAATTTTCTGCTTCTCAATTTTCTTCCTCGCCTGCATTTTTAGTTGCAAATGCCATAAAAAATAAAGCACTAAATTTAATTTCAAATGGATTTGAGTTTAATGAAAATCTTTTTAAGCAGCCAGAATTTCTTATCAGGGAGATTGCGACATCTCTAAATAAAATCCCAGTTCACGGAGCATCGGAAAGTATTAACCTGTATTTTTATTCTGTAATAGTTGAAAACAATGAAATAAAAGATGTCATTCAAGTTGATAATGCAAAAGCTGAAGATGATTTTATTGATAATGATTCAAGAATTATTTCAGGAATTGCAAAATCTCCTGAAAACCAACTATTCTATTCAGGAAGCAGTGCTCTGCTCCAGACAAATTCCGGCAAAACATTTGAGTCAATTCAAGCTGATTTTGATGATGAAACAAATATTTTTCAGGCAAAATTTACATTTTCAAAAGGTAAAAACATTTGGTTTTTCAACTGGTACAGGATTTAGATAAATTTATTATGAAAAGTTCAAATCTAAAAAAAATTGATTTTTGCCTAAAAACAAAATCAAGATTAAAAGATCTTGTAAAACTTCTTGAAAACCCACATTTTAAATTAATTGAACCTGGATTTGATAAAAAAATTTTTGATAAATATTTATCCATGTTCAGGTTTGATAAAAATCTTGAAAATCTTTTTTTAAATCATGTTTTATTTGAATATTTAAATTCACATCAAAAAAATAATTATTCTTTTTTTGATTCATATTTTAAAGATAATTTTTCATTTAATTTCAAATTTTTAAATAAAAATCTCTTTCTCCCCTGCATATTTGTAAATGAAGACCAAAATGAAATTATCCATTTTTTCGTTTCAGAGATTAAATCAAATAAAAAAGTTCTATTTGGAAATTATTTAAAAAACAACAGTTGCAATGATTTTAAAAATTCGGTTATAAACTCATTTAACCTTTTAAATACTGAAAAATCTTTTTTTATAGAGGCTTTAAAATTCAATTCTGATTTAAGAGGCAAATCAACATCTTTATCAATTTACCTGGCTTTTTTCTGCCTTGAAAATCAAATCGAATATAACTCTAAAATTATCTGTTCAGGTGTGCTGGACTCAAATGGAGAAATTTGCGATACAAAATATTTAAACAAAAAAATCCAGGCTGTAATAAATGAAAACTATAATTTTTTTATAGTTCCGCAAATCAATTATTATAATAATCCAAATCTTTCAAAAGATTTAAAGGTTCTTCCGGCATCTGACATAAAAGAAGCAGAAAAAATTTTTTTGCTTGCATCTCAAAAAGGTTTTTCAAAAAATTATATGAACTTTATTTCTTTTCCCTGCGAGGCGGTTTCAAATAATCTTAATTCTGTCCCAGCCAATATTTTAAAAGCTTTTTTAAAAAAAACTGATGAAAAACAAATAGTTAAAAAAATTGTTTTTAGCGAGCCTTTATTTTCTAATTTTATAAAAAATTTTATAAAAACATCAAACACTGATACTGAAAAGGCAATTGAAATAATTTCAGTTTTTGAAAGACATGATGATATTCTTTTGAAATCTCCATTTTGCGATCTTGTATTTTTGTTTTTTTCAATTGCCGGTCTTACACTTTCTAAAAAAGGCATTCCTTCACAAAACAACAACTGGATTGCAAAAGCAGAGTCATATATTGATAAAGCAAGAAAAACCAAAAAAGGCAGAACTGCAATTATCTGGTTTTCTAACCATTGCCTTATAAATTCACACCATGACAAGTATATATTTAACCCCGAAATTCCAATTGTAATTAAAAATACTCTAAAAAAACTTGAAAAAAACTTCAGGGAAGAATGCGAATTTATTACTGGAGCTGCTGATGATACAACTGGAGCTTTATGTGGAACTATTGCTCAAAATTATGGTTTTTGCGGGAAAAAATATATAAATCAAACAAAAGAATATGCTCTCAAAGCAATTAAATATTTTGGCGGTGAAATAAATCTTTATAATTCCAAATACAGCGAAGATATTAAAAGACAGTACAATTACCTTTGTTTTGCATATTTAGATGCTAAAAATTTTGATGAAGCAAAAAAATATTTTTTAAAATATTCATACTCCAATGATCTCAAACAGGCAGTAAACTCAAATTTTGATCAATGGGGACATTTTCTTTGTGCTGCCTTTTTAGCCAGAACTAAGAATATGGAATATGGAAAAATTTATTTTGAAAAATATAAAAAAACATATCCTTCAAAAATAAACAAATACCACCCTTCCCAACTCTGGTTTTACAATATGGGATTATTGGCTGTTTTATTCAAAGACTTTGAAAATGCAAAAAATTTGTTTGAAACCAGTATAAATATATGCATGGATAAAACTAACGGTGATTCAATAAGAGTTATGGCTCTTTTAGGAGTATGCGAACTTGTATTAATTGAAAATTATTCAATTAATTTCCATGCAACTATTGAAGAAGTGAAAAATTCAGCTCTAAAACTTGCTTATCTTCATTTTCAGGATTTATTCTCTGATAAAAAAACAATTGAAATTTTAAAAATTATAAGGGAAAACAAAGAAAAATATTTTCCTTTTTCCTATAGATAAATTTGCTCTGTGACATTCAAATATTGAAATCTAACTTAAAAAAGTCTTTAATATCAAATATTTATCCAAAAAATAGTGAGGTGGATTTTGGCTTGTAAAAAAATTTTGTTTTCTTTTTTAAAATTTACAATAAAATCAATCAGTTAACTTAATTACAAGTTAAAATCCACCTCACCACTAACTTTTTATAATAATTTCAAATAGTTGTTTAAATTTTGACAATTTTAAGGGTGTGTAAAAATTACACGGGAGGCAAAAATCAGGGGGGTGCCTCATTTTAGCCTTGAAAACCCTTGTCAATAAAGGTATACAGAGGGTGGGAGTCAGAAATAAGCCTCGCTTCGAGAGGATTAAGACTTCAAAAATATCAATTTTATCCCTATCCTCTATAAACGTCAGAATAAAGTGGACCCCATGTCAAGACCGATTTGAATAAAAATTAAGTTACATATAAATAAATGCGTCTCCTGTATTTTTTTAAAAAAGTTGAAATAAAAAAAATCCCTGCTACCATAAAAAAATCAGTTCGGAGGATAAGGCAATGCTGGGAAGCAACCTGAGCGCCGAGCTGATGACGGAAGCATGGGGCAGTTTTTCATGACTGCCCTTTTTCATGCTTCTGTCCTTAAAGCGTTAAATCCCGGGGGTATGGGGGCTGGCCCCCATTAAAATCAGACAAACTACCTTATTGTTAAAGATCAGGTGGAAAGATAAACGTATTCAGGCGTTTTATAATTTAAAGACTGATGAGGTCTTTCCTGATTATAAAATTTAAAATACATTTTAAGAGAGCTGTATGCATCCTTCATATTTGTATAATCTTTTATATAAATTTCTTCGTATTTTACTGTTCTCCATAACCGTTCAACATAGATATTATCAAGAGCTCTTCCTTTAGAATTCATGCTGATCTTAATACCTCTTTCAATAAGCGGCTTTAGAAAATTTTGTGCTGTATACTGACATCCCTGGTCAGTATTGAAAAATTCAGGCTCTGATATATCCAATGCCTCTTCCAGAGCCGCTATACAAAAAGAGTTGTCAAGACTGTTGCTGAGTTTCCATGACAGCACATATCTACTGTGCCAGTCAATTACCGATGTTAAATAACCAAATCCTTTACCTATGCGAATATAGGTAATGTCAGTACTCCAGACACAGTCTGGTTTCTGTATTTTCAGTCCTCTAAGTAAATAAGGATATATTCTATGGTCTTCATTCCTCCTGTTAAATTTGGGTTTAGGGTAGATAGCTTCTATCCCCATTTCATTCATTAATTTTTGAACTCTTTTACGATTAACAATATAGCCTTTCTGTCTTAAAAAATTTGTAAACCTCCTGCTGCCATAAAAAGGTGTTTTAGTATGTTGCTCATCAATCATATCCATGAGCTCAAGGTCTTTTGGATCTCTTAATTTGGGCTTATAATAAAGAGCTCCTTTAGATACTTCAAGAAGCTGACATTGCCTGTTAATACTGATATTGTCATGTTCTTTATCAACAAGGTGTCTTCTCTCAGGAATTGATTGAATCAACCTTTTTTTTTAGCCACTCATTTTCAACTGTGAGCTGGCCTATTTGTTTATAAAGTTCCTCAATTAACTTTTCATGATCTTTATTGTTTTTATTTGTTTGAGAAAAAACTCCAGGCAACCCTTCTATTGCTTCTTTTTTCCACCTCGTCAAAAGAGCTCTATGAACCTGATATTTTGAAGCAAGTTCTGTTACTGTTTCATGCTCTTTTATTACATCAATGGCTACTTTTGCCTTGAAGCTCCCACTGTAACTTTTCCTCATGGACCTCCTATTCTCTTTTATTTTTTTTAAATTTTTACCAGCTTATATGTCGCTTAGCAAATGGTTCAAATTTTGGGGTCCATTATACTTTGATGCAGCAATATCCATCTTATTTGCTTCATTTTGAATTCTGAAGCACTCATCTTTCTGCTTAATCATTGTACCTGGAGAATTAATAATAAGCTGAATTTTAAGCCTCCCTTCTATTTTTCATATCGACCATAACACACAAGGTCTGTCAAAAACTGACAGACCCCAAATACTTTTTTAAATTTTTTTTAAGTTTTTCAATAACAAGCTCTTTTAAAAATTCAGGAGATTCAACAACCACGCAGTCACCGTGGCGTAAAATTTCCATGACAAGCTCAGTTGGATTACTGAAGGGAATTTCTAAAACAAGGTCTTTGCCTTCAAAATATTTTTTCTGGTTTTTGTGCCAGATTTCGTCTTTGACCCAGTTTGAGTTTGGTTCAGAAAATCTTAATTTTGCAATGTGCTGGGCTTTTCCCGAAAAAACTCCAAAGCCGTCTTCAAGAAAGGAGTCTATTTCTTTAGAATCAAGTTTTTTAGCATTTTTTTCTGTTTTTAAAATTTTTATTTTTTCCACAGAAAAAATTCTGAGTTCCTGTGTTTTTTCGCAGAAGGCACACAAATACCAATTGTCTTTATAGTGGACAAGCCTTTGGGGATGGAGTTTTCTTGTACTTTTTCTTGTGCATGATCTTGTAAAATATTCAGCTTCAATAATTTCAAAATTTATCAAAGCAGAACAGACTTTTGAAAAATTGCCCTTTTTCATTATTCTTGAATAAAGGGGCATTACTTTAATCAATGATTTTAAATTTTGGGGTGAATGGCCTGAGTTTGAAATTATTTCTTCAATTTTTTCGGTAAGAGGGCTTATTATCGATGAAATCCCAATTTCTTCACTTTTTTCAATAACCTGAAAACAGACAAATAAAGCATAAATTTCATCGGGACTCAGCCAGAAACCGGGAAGATCGAATTTTTTTTCCGACTCATCATAATAATATCCGTTTTTTTCGGGATCGTATTTTAATGGAGCTCCGTAATAATCAGTAAGATTTTGCTTGAGCCTGTTTACTGTTGATTCAGAGCATTCGAGTTCTTCCATTATTCTTTTAAGGGAAGGATAATGAAGATTTTTTATAAGGGTATGGAACCTGTAAATTCGTTCTGTTTTGTTCATTTGATAATACCGGCAGTTTTATTATTTATTTACCAATATCATCAAATTATTATTAATCAAGATAAATTTGAACAGGTTCAGCCTTATGCTTCTATTATATAACCAATAAAATGGGAAATGGAGCCTTTATCATCAAGAATTTTTTTAACATGATGACGAAAATCCTTTTTCTCGCCTCCATTTGTGTAAATTGATACTACCCTGTCTGCAGATGAAAGATCTGAGTTTTCAAGATCTTTAAAATCTTCCATTACAGCTGAGTAGTCTTTTATGTCCATAATATCCTTATAAAAAACCGAGCCTGACAAAAATTCTGTATCAGAATAACCTGTAAGCTCTTCAATATTTGAGCTGGCACATTCAACAGGAAGATCATTATCATTTTTCCAGATAACATAGGCAACAGGACCGCGGTTGAAAAAATATTTCATTTCACTCAAAAATCTTTCTTCGCTTTTGTGCCTTGAAATCTCATAGGTAATGCCAACCATTCTTGCAGCATCTCCGTTTTCATTTCTCTCTATTACCTGGCCTTTATCACATACCCATACAAAAGTGCCGTCTTTTCTCATCAGTCTGTGTTCGCTTATATAATAATTTGTTTTTCCTTCAACATGGAGTTTTATTGCTTCCCTTGCAGAGTGTCTTTCATTTGGATGGATTACAGACAGAAATTCATCAAGGCTGCTTACATTTTTTTTCTCATAAAATCCCAGGAAGTTTTTCCATGAATCTGAATATACAATTTTTCCGGAAACAGGTGAAAGCTCCCAGACTCCGGTATCTGTTATATCTATGGCTTCACAGATCATTTTTGAAACATCAGGCTCAACAGAATTTTCATTGAACATATTTTTTATAACAAAAACAACACCAATTGATTCATTAAAATCAGATGTTATTACAGAGGCCTTCAAGGTTATCTGTATATCCCTCATTGTAAAATCAGAGGGAGAACATTCAAAAATTATTTTTTTGGTCTTCACTATTGACTCAAGTATATCATCACTGTCTCCAACATAGGGATATGATACAGCAGCCCTGAAGTTGAAAATATCCCTGATGTTTCTGCTTCCTTCATACTCAAAAGAAAAACCTGTCAGCATTTGGGCCGATATGTTTGCAGCTGTAATAAACCCGCTTATGTCAGTTATTATTACTCCGTCTTCTATTGCATCCAGTGAGGCTCTCAGGTTTCTGTCTTTTTCAAGACTCAAGTTATAATACTCATCTTTTTCAGAAATAATATCTGAAACAGTTTTGTTCATCCTGTCAGTATAGGTGTAAAGAAACATTATTATAATCATGCAGACCAGAGTTCCAAGAAAAACTTCAATAATGAAATACTTTCCTCCGGGATATGATCCGTCTATCTCTTTTACAAAATATCCCCTTGAAAATACCCTGAATAAATCACTGTGAAAATTTGCTCTGGCCACAAGATATTTCCTGCCCTCAAGTTTAAAAAACAACAGCTCGGAATCATCTTTTTCAGCATTTTGAAATATCTTTTTTGTTATATCCCTGAAACCTGTTGAATAAATTTCTTCGTGCCTTATTTCTGAACCTTCATAGGAAACAAAAATAAACTCATAACCAAAAAGCTCTTTTAAATTGCTGACAATCGGAGTTATATCAAAAACTACATTTAAATATTGATAGACTCCCGAATCAGAAATATCCGAAGATATAATATTCAAAAGAATTTTGTCATTTTTTATGCTTATAAGAGATACTTTTTCATTTTCATTAAGTGCTGCCTGAAAATTTTTAATATCCAGATTAAGCTGTCGCTCAGGTCTTAATATCCGGTTGGTTTCATCATTAACAAATCTGACATTGTAAATTTCGGGTATATCCAGATATTCCTCAACACCAAAAAACACATAATTATTTTTTTTTAAAACAGCTGAAACATCTTGTCTAAGTTCATTCAAATCCCTTATTTTAAGAGAAACAGATTTGAGCATATAGCTTATGTCATACCTGGAAACATTAGTAATATAGTCTCTTTGCTCAAATAAATTAAAAAGATAAAAAATTGATAAAATGGCAGATAAAAAGAATACAGAAAAAAAACCTATTCTTTTTTTGGAATCAATTGCTGGAATCACCCATGATACAGGAAAAAAACTACCAAAATTTTCATCCTTAAGATCTTCAGCATTCAAATAAACAAGCAGTGACAATGAGAGAATAAGGCAGATTGAAAAAACTGCGGTAAGGTATTTGTAATGGAAAAAAAATACCAGAAAAAATGCTGAAAAACACCCAAGACCGAGTGAAATTGCTGAAAAGGAAAATCTATTCATATTTCTCCCGAAATTTTAGATAAACTTTTGAGGATAATCAGTAAAAAAACCGCTTACTCCGGACTTTATAAGCTTTGCAGCCTTTTTGGGTTTATTGACAGTATAGGGAATTACTTTCTTGCCAGTGTGCCTTTTATAGTATCTTATATGTTTTTTTGAAAGATTTACATGACCAGGATGCCATGAAAAAGCATTGAGAGACCTTGTCAGACCTACCGGAGGCCTTGGCTCCCCGGAAGTTAAAATCCCTATATTTGCAGTTTTTGATATATTCCTGATCCTTAAAAGAATTTTATGGTTAAATGAGGAAAAAATCACCTGGTCAATCATGTCCTTTTTTTCAACAAGCTCAACAATCATGGCTTCCAGAGATTTTTTATCCTCGCCTTTTTTATATACTTCAGATTTTATTTCAATATTTAAAACAGCCCTGTTTTTTACAAGATTCAAAACATCTTCAAGCCTTGGAACTTTTGCAGAAATTTTTCCAGAACTCAAAACCACACCAGAATCAGCCCTGAAAAAAATATCCGAGTAAAAATTATCGCATATTTTTCCACGTCCTGTTGTTGTCCGGTCAAGACTGTCATCATGGATAACAACTACTTCATTATCTTTTGTTACTCCAACATCAAGCTCAATCATTGTGCAGCCGAGATTAAGTGCTGCAATAAAGGCGGGCATGGTATTTTCAGGAAAAAGAGATGACAGCCCCCTGTGTGCAGCAAATACTGGTTCTTTCAATTGGCAGAGTTTCATTTTAAATCCGGCTTAATCAGTAAACAAAGATATTTTTTCAAATTTTTCAACATCAACCAGCCCAAAATCTGTCAGCTTGAGTCTGGGGATAACGGGAAGAGACAAAAAACCAAGACTTATAAAGGGATCTGTTTGCAGTGCTCCTAGTTTTTTTACAGACTCAAGAACATGGTCAAGCTCAATTTTTACCTCATCAAGAGTTTTTTCAGACATCAGTCCGGCAATGGGAAGAGGAAGACTGGCAAGTATTTCATTGTTCTCACACACTGCAAATCCGCCTTTCATTTCAATTATTTTTTTTACTGCGGTTTTCATATCTTCATCATTTGTTCCGCAGACAATAATATTGTGTGAGTCATGACCTACACTTGAGGCAAAGGCTCCTTTCTTTATTCCAAAACCTTTTACAAAGCCTTTTCCGGTACGCCCTTTTCCCGAATAACGTTCAACTACACAAAGTTTTAAGATATCCCTTTCAACATCTGAAACAGCAAATCCGTTTTCTGTTTTTGGAAACTCTTCAAACCTTTCTGTAATAACCTGGTGTTCAATAACTCCGATTATATTGATTTTTTTATTATCCATGCATGGAATTGAAAAATCCAGGCTTTTTGGATCAACATTCATTATTCCGGGACTTTCAGGCAAAGATCCGAATTTTACCGAATCTGTATATTTTCCATTCTCAAAAACCCTGATGCCTGATTTGTAAATTATGTGAGGTGTAAAATTTGATAAATCCTTAAAAATTATCAGATCAGCTGTTTTACCCGGAGCAATGGCTCCCCTGTCAGTAAAATTAAAATGCCCGCATGGCGACAGTGTTCCCATTCTTATGGCAATACTTGGATCAAGTCCCAGTGCAACTGCATCTCTTATTATTTCACTTATATGACCGGATGAAAGATCATGGGGATGTCTGTCATCTGTACACCACATCATTCTTTCCGATGTTTTTTCATTTATTGCGGGGAAAAGATCGTTTAAATTTCTTGCACATGTACCTTCTCTTACCATTATCTTCATTCCAAGGGAGAGCTTTTCCAGTGCTTCCTCATGGGAAACACATTCATGATCACTTGATACTCCTGCTCTTACATATGCACAAAGGTCTTTTCCACTTACAAAAGGAGCATGACCGTCAACAGCCTTTTTGCTTTCAAGGCAGGCATTGATTTTGGCAAGAACCTTTGGATCTTCTCCAATAACTCCAGGATAATTCATAACCTCCCCAAGCCCTGCAACAGAAGGATTTTCAAAATAAGGCCTGATATCTTCAGCTTCAATAACAGCTCCGGAAGTCTCCATATTGGTTGAAGGAACGCACGAAGGGATCATGAAAAAAACATCAACAGGCAGATTTTTTGAAGACTCAATCATATAATCAATCCCCTTGGTTCCAAGAACATTTGCAATTTCATGGGGATCTGCCACAACAGTAGTTGTACCACTTTTTAAAACCGCCTTTGCAAATTCTGGGACAGAAACCATTGAACTCTCAATATGCACATGGGAATCAATAAGGCCGGGACATACAAAAAATCCTTTGCAGTCAATTTCCTCTTTTGCAGGATAATCTCCAAAGCCTTCAATTTTTCCGTTTTTCAGTGCAATATTTTTTTCTTCAATCTGATCTGTATATACATTTACCAATTTTAAATTTTTAAGAAGCAAATCAACTTTTTCAGCCATTTTTAATCACACCTTTTTGAATAAGTTTTTTATTATGGCAGTTTTTAAAACATCAGGATTTACAGGTTTTGTGAGGTAGTCATTCATTCCGGCTTCAAGGCATCTTGTTCTGTCAGCCTTTACAGCATGGGCTGTAACAGCAATAACAGGAACATTTTTTTTATGCTCTCCGGCTTCTCCAGCCCTGATTTTTTCTGCAGTAGTTATTCCATCCATGACAGGCATTTGAATATCCATTAAAATAAGGTCAATATCTGTGGACAAAAGAAGATCAATGCCTTTTTTTCCATCGGCTGCAAGAAAAATATTGGCGCCTTCCTTTTTTAAAATTGCTTCAAGCACCATCTGATTTATTTTGTTATCTTCTACAACGAGAATATTTTTATCTGCAATCAATTGCTCTTTTTTTTCCTTTCCATTTTCAGATATCACAGAATAATCCTTTTCAAGAGGAATCTCCACAAAAAAGCCGTTGTTATTTTCTTCGCCAGTAATAAGTTTTCCTCCAATCTTTTCCAGCATTATTCCTGCAACAGAAAAGAGAAAATCCGATTTACCGCTGCAGTCCAGATCACGATTAAAGTTAAGTGCACTGTCAATATTATTACATGGCAGTAAAAGTTTTTTATTTTCACAGTCCTGGGGATGGATGCTTATTTTTATAAGATCTTTTCCATCCAGATGTGCTTCACAAAAAGCATGCATAATCAGATTTTCAGGACCCCAGAATCTCAGTGCAGTCTGAAGAAGTGATCCTATGGCATTTGTCAGGGTCTTGATATCTCCAATATATGATTCTGCAATAGTGTTATCTTTATTGAAAATAATATTAAAATCCGAGGAAAAAGAATATCTTTTGCACTGCCTTTCAATCCCCCTTATCAAATCTGAAAAAATGAATCTTTCCTTTTCAACAACCATTTCTTCTGCGTAAATTTTTGAAAAGTCAAGCAGATCATTTATAAGAAAAGTCATATGATCGAGACTGGCCTTAATCATAAGAGCCTTTTTTCTGTCTTCTTCCAGAAGTGTGTCTGATCCAATCAGCATATGAGTAAATCCGGTCATTCCATTCAAAGGAGTTCTTAATTCATGGTTTATGTTCTCAAGAAAAAAAGATTTAAGCCTGTCTGCCTTTTCAAGCTCCTTTTCAATTTTATGCCTTTTAGTAACATCCCTTGCAATACCAAGATAACCAGAGAGTTTTCCCCTGGAGGAAAATTTTTTGGTTACAGAGGCTTCAATATGCTTTATGGTTCTTTCTTTGTTTAAACAGATTATTCTAAAGTTAATTCTCAATGTTGTTTTTTTGGACTCACAAAACTTTTCCATTCCAGACCTTACAGCTGCTGAACTTTCTTCGTCCAAAAAATCAAATAACGACTTGTCTTTGATATTGCTGTAATCGGTTTCAAGAATATTTGACAAACCCGGGTTAAGAAGAATAATTTTGCCGCTTTTATTTATTTCAAAACATGCATCATCAATACTTGCAATAAGATTCAGATAATCATTGCTCTTATTTTTAAGTTCCTTTTCAATTGCTTTTTTTTCTTCATAAAAAGTTCTGAGCTTGATATTTTTCTCAATCAGATCTGATCTTGTTTTTTTTACTGCTGACTCAAGATTCTTATTCAGCGAGCCTATCCTGAATTTTTCCTTTTCAAGTCTTCGCTTGAAGAAAAAATCCTTTTTCTCATAAAGCTCAAACACAAACGCAAGATATGCACCTAAAACATTTGCTACAAGCAGGTATACATTTACATAGATATAATCACTTGAAGTGAATGTACTGTGAACAGCTGCAGAACTGTCTATCCTGAATATAAAATCCGAAAGGTTAAATACCACTGCAATCCCCGCACCAGACAAAAAAGACCAGGGAAGCAGAATTTTCAGGGTATAATTCATAAAAACAATAAGTATAAGTCCTGTTAAAAAATAATATTTTGCTGAGTCATCACAAAATTTTATTAGAACAATAACACCTGAACCAGCAGCAATGATTCCCAGAGAAAAGAGAAACCCGGCTAATTTTTCATAAATTTTAAAAAAGCTGCAGGCTATTATTATAAATGCCAGGGGTGCAACAATTCCAAGGCGAATGACATATATGTATTTGGCAAGATATGGGTTTTCCTTTGCATGAAAATAACCAAGTCCAATATAAATTAAAATTGCAATAAAAATCAACACTCTCTGATACCAGAGGTTTTTCATCACATAATTTCTTTTAAATTCCCGGCTTTCTTCAAACGATGGAGAATAAAAATCTGTTTTCAAAACTTTTTCCAATTTTAATTGTTAAAATTTCCTGACCAGGCCAAAGGAACCATTAAAAAAACAGAGGACCGATAAAGTTTAAAAATCAGAGTGCTGAAAGAATATATTGGATTTTTTGGAAATCCAGCAGAGTTTCATATTTTAAAACATGAAAAAATTTTCTTTTCCAAATATGAAACTCACAATTTAAGCTGAATTATATATCAAAGATAATCTATGGTAAATTTTTTATTGAGTTTTAATAATTTTTTTTTCAAATTTTGAAATAATTTTATTAACATTTCTTATTGCTGAAACTGTATCCGAATGAACTATATTACCTTGTGAAACCATTTTTTTCCCTTTTACATATACATCTCCAACCTCTCTTCTTGAGGCTGCATAAACTATATGAGATTCAGGGGAATAAAGAGGATTAAGCCCCGGGAGATTATGGTTCAGTACAAGAAGGTCTGCATCCTTTCCAATTTCCAGTGAACCTGTTTCATTTTCTATGCCAAGTGCCCTTGCAGAATCAATCGTTGCCATACGCAAAGCCTGCCTTGCAGAAACAACAGTTGGATCAAGCTTGTTTACCTTGTGAAGTTTTGCTGCAGTATCCATTTCGCTTAAAAGACACAGATCATTATTACTTGCAGCACCGTCTGTTCCAAGTGCAATGCATATACCTTTTTCAAGCATTTCAGGAACAGGTGATATTCCTGAAGCAAGTTTCATATTGCTTTCAGGGTTATGAGAAACCTTGACATTGTTTTTTCTGAACAGCTCAATTTCTTCATTATCCATTACAACACAATGAACAGCCAGAAGATTTTTGTTTAAAAGCCCCAGACTGTCAAGATATCTGATTGGTGTTTTACCTGTCTTTTCTTTAATCTGTGCGACTTCTGAGGCTGTTTCCGAAACATGAATCATTAAGGGAATATTATATTTCATAGAAATTTCACCTGAACGGAGAAGATATTTTTCGTCCAGAAGATATGCAGAATGCGGGGCAACACATATTTTTACCAGGGGATGATTTTTATATTTTGAGCAGAGAGCTTCAGTTATTTCAAGTGCGTGTTCAGGAGCAGCAGCACTTGGAGTAGGGAAATTCAGGATTCCCTCCCCGGCTATAATTTTAATCCCAGCATCAACAGCAGCTTTTGCAGCTTCTTCCTCAAAAAAATACATATCAGCAAAACATGTGGTTCCGGCTTTAAGCATTTCAAGGCATGCAAGAAAAGTCCCGGCATAAACGTCTCCGCCCACAAGGGAGCCTTCTGCAGGAGCTATGTCAGCCAGCCATTCCATTAATGGCAGATCATCTGAATATCCTCTCAAAAGGGTCATGGCTGCGTGGGTATGGGAATTGATAAGACCCGGCATTATTATTGAACGGTTAAGAGATTCTTTCTTGTCTGCCTCAATATCAAGATTTTCCCCTATTGCAATAATTTTACCGTCTTTTACCGCTATATCACCATTATGGATTATGGTATTATTCTGGTCTGCTGTAACAACTATTCCGTTGGTAAGTAAAAGATCCGCTCTCTGATTCATAAATTACAACTTTCTCATTATAATTTTTAAAACATTTTCAAGTTTTTCCGCCGAACTTCCCGCAACTTCAATTATATCTTCAAGCCTTGCCTCTTCAGGTTCATCAGGGTTGTTTATATTTGTTATTACAGAGATTCCAAGAATACGCATTCCAGCATGTTTTGCAGTTATAACTTCGCATACAGTAGACAGGCCGACAGCATCTGCACCTATTGTTCTTAAAAACCTGTTTTCTGCCGGGGTTTCAAGTGAAGGTCCCTTAAGTCCTGCATAAACACCTTTCTGAACATAAACCCCAAGCTCTTCACCAGCATCAAATACAAGCTGTCTCAGTTCAAGGTCATAGGTGCGGCTCATATCAGGAAACCGCTGACCAAGATTTTCGTCATTAACTCCCACAAGGGGATTTTCACCCGTAAGATTTATATGATCTTCAATAACCATCAAATCCCCCGGCTTAAAGCTGAGGTTTAATCCTCCCGCAGAATTTGTGACAATAAGATTTTTTACGCCAAGCACCTGCATAAGTCGCACCGGGAAAGAAACCTGATCCGCTGTATAGCCTTCATAAAGATGAAAGCGCCCTTTCATGGCAATCACTTTTTTACCTGAAATTTCTCCAAGAATCATTTCTCCGGCATGGCTTTCAACCGTTGAAATTGGGAAATGTGGAATTTCAGAATATGGAACAGATTCAATAATCTTCATAAAATCAACAGAACTGCCAAGCCCTGTCCCAAGAAAAATACCTGTTTCAGCTTCGGCAAAAATATCTTCAACAAACTCGGCTGCTTTTAAAGCTCTGCTATAAATCATTTTTTATCCTTTCCAGTTCAAGAGCTGTTTCATAAACAAATTTTGCAGGACCAGTCTTGAAAATGTGATTGTTGGCCCTGTTCCACTTTATATCAAGGCTTCCTCCCTTTAGCCTTACAGCAACTTCCTCTGAGGTCTTGTTATTGAGCACACAGGCGGCAACACAGGCACATGCGCCTGTACCGCAGGCAAGTGTTTCTCCTGCTCCCCGTTCCCAGACCCTTACTGATATTTCATTTTCCGAAAGAACCTTAACAAATTCAACATTTGTTTTCTTTGGAAAAATTTCCAGATTTTCAATTGCAGGCCCAAGCTTAAAAAAGAGTGAATCTTCCATATCATTTTCTATAAAAATCACTGCATGAGGATTGCCCATGGAAACAGCAGTTATTTCAAGCTCATTTCCAAGAACTTCTATTTTTTCAGAAACAATCCGGCCCTCTTTCAAAGTGCATGGAATTTGTTTCCCCTCAAAAACCGGCTCTCCCATATCAACCTTGACAAGCTCAACAACTCCTTCAAAATTAATATCAAGAAGGGGAACTATACTTCCCGCCTTTGTTTCAATATTTATTATCTTTTGCATGAGTATTGATTTTTCATAGATATATTTTGAAAAACATCTTATCCCGTTACCGCACATCTCAGCTTCAGAACCATCTGAGTTGAAAATTCTGAAACCAATATCATGGGTTTTGGAGCTTACCGCAACAATAAACCCGTCAGCTCCAAGTCCAAATCTTCGATGACATAATTTTTTTGCCAGCGTTCCATAATCAATTTCATTTGAAATTGAGGATTTCCTGTCATCTGAAAGAATAAAGTCATTTCCGATTCCGTGCATTTTAGAAAGCTTGATCAGCATAGTGCCATTTCTCCCCAAAGGGTTAGTCAGGTGCGGAATAAAGACAGCCTTTTTTGTCAATCCTTAAAGTTACAATGGATATCTGTACAATTTCCCCTTAAAGTTTTCAACTTCTATATAATCTGCGCCCTTTCCCCTGATATATTCAGGAAGAAGAGGAACCTTTCCGCCTCCGTCTGGCAAGTCTATCATATAATAGGGAACAGCCAAACCGCTTATTTGGCCCCTGAGCATTTTCATGATTTTTATACCCTTTTCAATATCAGGACGCAAATGATCAGTTCCCTTTATTGGATCAGGATGATGAAGATAATAAGGTTTTATCTTGATTTTCAAAAGATTTGTAAAAAGGTCTGAAAGTGCTTTGAAATTATCATTTACACCTTTTAAAAAGACACTCTGACAACCAAGAGGGATTCCGTAATCACAGGCTTTGAAAGAAGCCTTTTTTGTTTCTCCGGTTATTTCCATTGAGTGGTTAAAATGGGTATTTATATAAACAGGCTCATATTTTTTTATTATTTTACAAAGATTTTCTGTAATTCTCTGGGGAAGGGTTGAAAAGGTTCTGGTATGTATTCTTAAAATGGAATCTTTTTTGATTTTCCTCAAACCGGCAAGAATAAACTCAATTTTTTCATCGGAAACTAGAAGGGGATCTCCCCCTGAAAGAATGATGTCATCTATTTCATCATGACTTTCAAGATAATTTAAAATATCACTGAAATTATCAAAAAAAGTCTCTTCGTGAAGACCGACTCTTCTTTTTCTCATGCAGTGTCTGCAATAAACTGCACATTTGTCCGACACAAGCAGGATCACACGATTTTTATATCTGTGAATAAGATTTGGAACAGGAGATAAAATATTATCTTCAAGAAAAGGATCTTCTGACCCATTGGACTTGCAAAGTTCTTTTTCATCGGGAATTGCCTGAAGCCACAAAGGATCATTTTTTTCTTTTATGAGAGAGAAAAAATATCTGTTTATTCTAAAGGGATAAACCCTGTGAACCTTAAAGATTTCTTTATCAGCCTGAAATTTATCACAAATTTCCTCAGGAGTCACAAGGTCGGAAACATAGTTTTTCCATTGGTCTTTTTGATGCAAATTTAACCTGCCTTTTTTAAAAAAAGGCATTATCTAATTTAGTTTTTGATTTGTAAAGCCAAGAGTTGCAAGTGTTCAGCTAAAACATTAAGGGCTTTTGTATTTTTCCAGAGCTTTATTCCCGTCAATGCTTAGAGGCAGGAAAAAAGAAAAAATTTTTATACCGAAACCGGCTCATAAAAAAATATACAAACCGTTCTTAGAAAAAAAAAGGCCGTTTTCGTTCAGCAACTGATTATTAACAGGATTTTCATTTAAGGCTTTAAAAATAATGGCGGTTAAAACCGCCATTATCAGGTTTATTCTTCAAGAGCCACGTTGATTTTCTTGGGCTTTTTCTCTTCAGGCTTTGGAATTTCCAGAACAAGAACACCATCTTTGAATTTTGCAGAAATCTTTTCTACATCAACATCCATTGGAATTGTAAATGCCCTGTGGAATTTTCCAGTGAATCTTTCTCTTCTGTAATAGTTGTCTGAGTTTTCCTCTTTTTCTATTTTTCTTTCACCCTTGATAGAAAGAACATTGTCATTTACTTCAACATTTACATCTTCCTTTTTGACTCCTGCAAGTTCAATTTCAACAATAATTGCATCTGCTGTCTCATAAATATCTGATGCCGGTTTCCATGCTCCTACAGCAGCTTCATCCATATCTGAGGAATCCATTCTGGAAAATACATCATCAAACATTCTGTTAATTCTGTCCTGAAGACTTGCTACATTTCTAAAGGGTTCCCATCTTACAATTGCCATATTATACCTCCATTATTACTTATTGTTTTGTAAAAAATCAGCCAAAACAGCTTAATATTAAATATAAATTACAGTAAGTTATATATCTGTCTTTGTTTTGAACTAAAAGTAATCATAGGCTGGATACTGTCAATACTATTTTAAAAATTTTTTTTATTTTTTTCTGATTTATCTTTTTATAACAGAAGATTAATAAAAAACTACCGGATAACTTGGTAAGTAAAATAATAAAATTTTGGTTTAGAAAAAATTAATCACATTTCAGACCTTGTCAACAGCAGCGGGAGGTTCCAATCTTATATGGAAAATTTATTTTTTTTATTGTAAGAAGCAGATTGAAAAATGATTATTTTTACACAAACAGTAACTGTTCAGTTCAATTTAGAACGGCTGCTGCATTCTTTCTGAGCCTCATTCTCGCTTAAGCTCCCAGGCAGGAGATAAAAAAACTATCTCCTGAAACCGGCTCAAAAAAATACAGCATCCGTAGCCAAAACGGATTTTCCTCAGTTTTTAATCTGAATAGTTACCACAAATAAAAGCTTAGCCATGAATATTGACAAAAAACTTTTAATTTCACTCATAAAAAAACTTGCACTAACACCCGGAAAAAGCCTTGAAGAGTCAAAAAGGGTGGAATTAATTGAAGAGTTCTTAAATTCCAGATCAATATTTTTTATAAGGGACAAGACAGACAACATAATCATTCCGATTCATCAGGGAAAAAAAGAAGAAACAATTATTTTTGATGCACACACAGATGTTGCAGGAAAAGGTTTTTGTGAAAAATTTGAAGAAACCCCGTCTGTTATAAAAGGCCAGGGATGTGCAGATGACCTTCTTGCTGTAGCCATGCTTCTTGTCCTATCCGAAAAACTCCAGAGTAAAATTATTAAAAAGCCTTTTACAATTCTTCTGTCATCTGCTGAAGAAGGTAATGGAAGCCTGAAAGGCGTAAAAAACTTTATTGCAGAATTCAATTCAATTCCAGAGCTCTTTGTATCATTTGATCTGTCATACAACACCCTTTCATTTAAAGGACTTGGCTCCAAAAGATTTGAATGTGAAATTTCAACAAAAGGAGGACACAGTTTTGAAGACTATGGAAATCCCAATGCAATAGAAGTGATGTGTTCTCTTGTAACATCCATAAAGGAAAAAACTGCTCATGAGTTTTCAAATCAAAGACCTACATTCAATGCTGGAAGAATTACAGGAGGAACATCAGTAAATATGATTGCAGATTACTGTTCCTGTATCTTTGAATTCAGGTCTGAATCTGAAAAAATACTTCAAAAGGCAGAGGATATTACCTTTAAAACTGCCAAAGCCATTGAATCCAGGGACATAAATATTTCAATCAAAGACTTTGGCTCAAGACCAGGTGCTTTTTCAGTAAATGAGGATCAGATTTTTAAAAAAATCATGCCTGTTTTTAAGAAAAATAATATTTCACCTGAAATAAAATCCATGAGCACCAATATAAATGCATCACTGAGCAATCACTGGCCATCATTTTGCACAGGCCTTTGCCAATGCGGAAATTTTCATACGGAAAACGAATATATAAATAAGGATTCCATTGATAAAGGCTGGAATCTTCTTATTGGACTTATAAAAGAGTTTGGTATAATCTGCTGATCATGACTAATAAATTAAACTTAAAAAATTCAGCTCTTGTTGTCACAGATGTTCAGGAAAAACTGTTTAATTCCATGTTTGAAAAAGTGGAATTGAAAAATAATCTCATAAAACTTATCAAGGGATTTGAAATATTAAAAATACCTGCCGTTTTTCTTGAACAAAATCCAAAAGGCCTTGGAAATACAATTCCGGAAATAAAAGACCTTGGATTCATGCCTGAAAAATTTGAAAAAATGACATTCGGCATAAAAGGACATGAAAAATTTTTCAGCCATATTGATAAAATGAAAATAAAAAACATTTTCATCTGCGGAATAGAAGCCCATGTTTGTGTTATGCAGTGCACCAGAGATCTGATCAGAAATGGTCTTGGTGTCCATCTTGTATCCGACTGCGTATCCTCAAGAAGAAAAAAAGACTTGAAAACAGGCATAAAAAGAATGATTTATGAAAATGCAGTTATTTCTTCCTGCGAAACAGCCTTGTTTGAAATACTTGAAACATGTGAAAGAAAAGAGTTTAAACAGATTTTAGAACTGGTAAAATAAAATGAAATTATTTTTGGAAAGCTTAAAAAAAAATCTCTACCTTTTTTTCAAAGACCCCGTTGGAAAACTTGAAATCCAGCCTCAGCTGAAAAGAGCCCTTTATGACCTTAATTTTAAAGGTCTCACCCCTATCCAGAAAAAAGCACTGCCAAAAGGCATCAAGAAAAGAGATATTATAGGTCAGGCACAGACAGGCACAGGAAAAACAGCTGCCTATCTTACAATACTCTTTTCCGGGCTTTTAAAATCAAAGTCAGACCATAATCACCCAAGGGCCCTTATTCTTGCACCAACAAGAGAGCTTGTTGTTCAGATTTACAATGAGGCTTTGAAAATTGGGGTATATACAGATTTAAAGTCTGTATGCATTTACGGCGGCGATGACATGAACAGACAAAGACAGGTACTGAGAGAAAATCCTCAGATAATAATTGCAACTCCTGGAAGGCTTTTGGGATTTATGGAAGAACGTATCATAAATCTTTCCAGAACTGAGATTTTTGTTATTGATGAAGCAGACAGAATGCTTGATATGGGCTTCATGCCTGACGTAAGAAGAATAGAGTCTAAACTTCCGGCAAAAGGCAAAAGACAGACACTTTTTTTCAGTGCAACACTTCCTGAAAAGGTAACAAGGTTTGCACTTAACTGGACAGTAAACCCGAAAGAAATCAGGATTGATCCCGAACATATAACCTCTGAAAATATTGAGCAGAAAACTTACCTTGCAACAAGTGAACAAAAATTTCCCCTGCTTCTGAATTTTATAAAAAAGAAAAAAGCAAAAAACACTATTATATTCACAAACCAGAAATACGTTGCCAAGGAAATTTATGACAAACTGAGAAGATACAGGGTAAACTGCAGGCTTTTAACAGGCGATGTAGTACAAAATAAAAGATTAAAGGCTTTAGAGGATTTTCAAAAGGGAAGATCACATATACTCATTGCAACAGATGTTGCAGCAAGGGGGCTTCACATTGACAATGTAACCCATGTAATAAACTACAACATGCCAAACAAGGCAGAAAACTATGTGCATAGAATAGGCCGAACAGGGCGTGCAGGAAAAAAAGGGAAGTCAATAAGCTTTGCATGCCAGGAGGATTCTTTCTACATTCCTGCAATAGAAGAGTTTACAGAAACAAAATTTCATTGTGAATACCCGCCTGAAGAATGGCTCATTTTACCCCCTCCTCCGCCGCTTGTTAAGGAAGCCGTTAAAAAAACAAGGGAAGTTTCCCAGCCAAGGAAAATAAAAAAGCCGCCAGCTAAAATAATTACTGCTCCAAAGCCTTTAAATCGAAAGCCGGAGAACAGCGCAGTTAAGAAAAAAATGGCTAAGACAATTTATAAAGATGGAAAAATGATAAGGATAGACCAGTAATTTCAGGATAATTTTATGTACAAGTCACTTCTGCTCAGCAATTCATCAATGCCTGGAACTCCATATCTTGAATGGTGCAGGGATATTTTAAACGACTTTTTAAAATCAAAAAAAAATATCATTTTCATACCATATGCTGCCGTAAGATTTTCCTTTGATGAATATGAAAACATGGTTTTAAAGGGTCTTTCCATTGATAAAAAAAGATTTCGTTCAATTCATGCATTAAAGGAAAAAATAAAGGAGATAAAAAACTGCGATGCAGTTGTTACAGGCGGTGGAAACACCTTTGTCCTGAAAAAAAGACTTGAGGATGAAAATTTATTCAATGAAATAAAGGCAAAAATCAAAGACCCGGATTTCTTATACTCGGGCTGGAGTGCAGGAGCAAACCTTGGAGGTCTGTCAATAAAAACCACAAATGACATGCCAATAGTTCAGCCCCTTGATTTTAATGGCCTTGGCTCAGCACATTTCCAGATTAATCCCCATTATACTGATAAGGCACTTGAAAACCACGGAGGTGAATCAAGGGATGACAGACTCACTGAATTTTCAATTGTAAATCCAAATGTATTTTGTGCGGCCATACCCGAGGGAAGCGGGCTTTTTGTTGAAACAAACGGGAAAAAAGCCAGGTATTTTTCCATAGAAAAACCCGGAAAAATATTTCATCAGGGACAGATTCAGCGCAGTCTAAAAAACGGCGAAATTTTTGAAATTCCATGAATATTCTTTTATTTGACTCAAAGGATTTAAGACCTGACAATACAATTGAAATTTCAGGTGATAAGGCCCTTCATATTATAAAAGTATTGAAACTTTCTAAAAACGATTCAATTAAAACCGGAGAAATAAACGGGAAAACAGGCATTTCAAAAATTCTTTCAATAAAAGACAACAAGGTTCTCCTTAAACCCTGCCACGACAAAGACCCTGCACCAGCCATTGAAACAACACTTGTAACAGCACTTCCAAGACCAAAGGCCGCAAGAAGAATTATTTATTCTGCAGCACTGCTTGGTGTAAAAAAAATTTATCTTATAAATTCATCAAAAGTTGAAAAGAGCTACTGGCAAAGCCCCCTCATAGATGAGCCTGAAATTGAAAAACAGCTTATAAATGCACTTGAGCAAAGCGTAGACACTGTCATGCCTCAGGTTATAAAAAAAAATCTTTTCAAGCCTTTTTGCGAAGACGAGCTTCCACGGATCATAAAAAATTCTAAGGGATATCTTCTTGATCCCTACTCTTCAGTCCCATTCCCCAGAGAGCCGGAAAAAACACATTCTATTGTCATCATAGGCCCTGACGGAGGATTTACAGACTATGAAAACAAAAAAATAATTGAAGCAGGCGCAAAACCTTATTTTATGGGAAAAAGGATTTTAAAGGTTGAAACTTCTGTTGTGGCTGCAATATCAAAATTCATTTATTAGCCCAATAAAAAACTTAAAATCTTGAAAAACTTTTTTATTAATCTATATTTTAAATACTAAGCCTTACATAGAGAACACACCTGAAGAACAAAAAGTTCAAAAAGAAGGAGCCTTATAAATGAGCTACATCAAAATCAGATTTGGAAATCCGGTGGACTGTGCCGGCAGCAACAAATATCAGATGTTCCAGACAATAAATCCAATGTTTTCATTTGAAGATACATGGAAACCCCAGATGGATATTTATGAAACTGATGATGAGATTATTCTTACAGCAGAAATTTCAGGAGTTACAAAAGAAGAGCTTGAAATAGAAATAGACGATAAGGCGGCAAGAATAAGCGGGATAAGAAAACCATCGCTTCCTGCAAAAGATGCAAGATACAGGCTTGCCGAAATCCAGTATGGAAAATTTGAAAGGGTAATTTTTCTTCCTGCTCAGATTGATACCGAAAAAATATCGGCGACATATCAGAACGGATTTCTTCATCTCAGAATGGGCAAGGCCTCAATAAAAAAATTTCATACAATAGAGATTGAAGAAGAGAAATAAATTATTAGAATAAAAATTACCTGTATTTCTGACTGAAATCGAAATCAATCTAACCTTGGAGGTAAAAAATATGCAGGAACAGCAGCCATCTATTGAACTCAGCCAGCAGGACCTTCCGGCACAAATACCCATAATGCCGCTAATTGATGTTACATTATTCCCAAAAATGGTGCTTCCCCTTGTTGTTAAACATGAACAGGGTAAAAAACTTATAGACGATGCAATGGCAACCAACAGAATTGTTGGATTTGTTGTATCAAAAAAAGGAAAAGACGAAGACAATCCAACAGCAGATGATCTTTATGAAATAGGCTGCGGTGCAATTATTTTAAAAATGGCAAAGGCTGAAGACGGAAGAGTTCAGCTTCTTGTTCAGGGAGTAAAAAGGTTCAGGCTCAACAAAATTGTGAAGCAGGAACCGTATTTAACTGCTGAAATTGAGCAGATAGACGAGCCAGATGAACATGACAAGGAAATTGAGGCCATAAGCAACAATCTTCTGGAATTGTATCAGAATATAATTGAATTATCTCCCGGCCTTCCAAAGGAAATGATCCAGCTTGCAAAAACAATTGAAGAGCCGGCAGTGCTTGCGGACATGATAGCTTCAACCATAAATGCAACCCCAGAAGAAAAACAGGGTATTCTTTCAACAATAGAACTAAAAAAACGCTTAAAGGAAGTTACAAAACTTGTAAACTATCAGCTTGAAATTTTACAGATAGGTTCAAAGATTCAGTCCCAGATAAGAGAAGACATGAACCAGAAGCAGAAGGAATATTATCTTCGCCAGCAGATGAAGGCCATTCAGCAGGAACTTGGAGATACAGACGATACAAACCTTGATATTGAAGAATACAGGGAAAAAATTGCAAAGACCAACATGCCTGAAGAAGCAAAAAAAGAAGCTGAAAGGGAGCTTAAAAGACTTTCAAGAATGCACCCTTCTTCTTCAGAATATACGGTTGCCTCAACATATCTTGACTGGATGACTGCAATTCCCTGGGATGAGTCTTCAAAGGACAACCTTGATATAAAGGCAGCCAGAAAAAAACTTGATGAAGATCATTTTGGCCTGGAAAAGCCCAAAAAAAGAATAATTGAATACCTTGCCGTAAGAAAACTGAAACCAGATTCAAAGGGTCCGATTCTTTGCTTTGCAGGACCTCCGGGAACAGGAAAAACTTCACTTGGAAGATCAATTGCAAATGCACTTGGAAGGGAGTTTGTAAGAATTGCACTTGGAGGCGTAAGAGATGAAGCCGAAATCAGAGGACACAGAAGAACCTATGTTGGTGCATTGCCGGGAAGAATAATTCAGGGAATAAGAAGAGCCGGAACAAACAATCCGGTATTTATACTTGACGAAGTTGACAAGCTTGGAAATGATTTCAGGGGCGATCCTTCATCAGCACTTCTTGAGGTTTTGGACCCTGAGCAGAACAATTCCTTTGTGGATCATTACCTTGATGTTCCCTTTGATCTTTCAAAGGTAATGTTTATAACAACTGCAAACGTAATACATACAATTCCTCCTGCATTAAGGGACAGGATGGAAATAATTGAACTCTCAGGATATACTGAAGATGAAAAAATAAAAATTGCCAACAAATACCTGATACCAAGACAAAGAGAAGCCCACGGTCTTAATTCAAAACAGATATCTTTTACCCAGGGCTCAATAAAGCATATAATTGAAGACTATACCAGGGAAGCAGGACTGAGAAATCTTGAAAGGGAGATTGCTTCAGTTATAAGAGGGGTTGCAACAGAAGTTGCACAGGAGGAAATCAAAACAGCAACCATTCAGGTAAATACGCTTTCAAAATATCTTGGTCCGGCAAAAATAACTCCTGAATCAAAACCAAAAATTGACTCCCCTGGAGTTGCCCTCGGCCTTGCATGGACTCCTGCAGGAGGTGATGTCTTATATGTTGAGGCAGCTGCAATGGAAGGGAAAAAAGGTCTGACCCTGACAGGTCAGATGGGCGATGTAATGAAGGAATCCGTAAGTGCGGCCCTGACCTTTATAAGGGCAAACAAGGAAAAGCTTGATATACCTGAAAACTTTTTTGAAAACCATGAAATACATATTCATGTTCCGGCAGGTGCAATACCAAAGGACGGTCCTTCAGCCGGAGTTACAATGCTTTCAGCAATCACTTCCCTTGCACTTGGCAAAAAAATAATAAAAGACCTTGCAATGACAGGAGAAATAACATTAAGAGGAGAAGTGCTTCCTGTTGGGGGAATAAAGGAAAAGGTTCTTGCAGCCCACAGAATGGGAATTAAGACTGTTATTCTTCCAAAGGATAATGAAAAGGACATTGATGAAATTCCAAAAAAAGTTAAAAAGGAAATGACATTTCACTTTGTCAGAAAAATGATGGATGTGGTAAAAATTGCCATAGAACAATAACAGACATAACTGTTCAGTTTAAGCCGGAACGGCTGCTGCGTTCTTTCTTCCAGCAACCTGGCTTCCTTCTCAGTTGTGAGCTGAACAGTTGCTAACACACAAAAAACAATGGCCGCATCCCTAATTTCAGGGGTGCGGATTTTATTATGAAAACTGAATTTTATTTTATATTTATTTTGGTTATTGCAGTTTTAAGCTCATGTTCCTCAAAACCTGAAAAAAGTTATGAGGAAAAAGGTACGGGTTCGTCTTATTATGTTTATGGAAAAAAATACACTACAATAACCAGTTCAAAAGGTTTTTATCAGTCAGGCACAGCTTCCTGGTACGGAAAAAAATTCCACGGAAGAAAAACTGCAAACGGCGAAACCTACAACATGCATCAAATGACCTGTGCACACAAAACCCTGCCTTTTAATACTGAACTTGAAGTTGAAAACCTTATAAACAATAAAAAAATAATTGTCAGGGTCAATGACAGAGGGCCTTTTGTCAAAGGAAGAATAATAGACCTTTCATATAAGGCTGCAAAAGAGCTTGGAATTGATATATCCGGAACAGCACCTGTAACCATAAAATCATTGCACAAGGGAAACTTTGACAAGGGAGACTTCAGTGTTCAGACTGGTTCATTTGCAAACCATGACAATGCACTTAATTTAAAAAAAGAGCTTTTAAAACAGTTCAGCCATGTTTTTATCACAAGTGCTGAAATAAACGGACAAACATTTTACAGAGTCAGAGCAGGAAAATTCAAAAGCCTGGAACAGGCACAGGTAAATGAGGAAAAATTGAGAAATAATGGTTTTCCAAATGCCTTTGCAGTGGCTCTGGACTGAAAAAGGCCTGTATTTATGGATAAAAAACCAGTAGTTTTCATAGACAGGGATGGAGTTATAAATTTTGACTCCCCTGACTATATAAAATCATGTGATGAACTTTTCTTTATACCCCAAAGCATTGATGCCATTGCAAACTTAAGCATGGCAGGACATGATGTTTTTGTAATCACAAACCAGTCTGTAATCGGTCGAAAAATGGTTACACCTGAGGATCTGAAAAAAATATTTGCGAAAATGACTGATGCTGTTAAGGAAAAAAACGGAAACATTAAAGAAATTTTTTTCTGCCCCCACATACCAAAGGATAATTGTTCATGCAGAAAACCAGCGCCAGGCCTTTTTTTTCAGGCAAGAGACAAATACGGACTTGACCTTTCCAATTCAGTGATGATAGGCGACAGTTCAAAGGATATAATTGCAGCAGAAAATGCAGGAGTGAAATTTAAAATTCTGGTTCTCACTGGGAATGGGAAAAAAGCGCAAAAAGAACTTGAAGAAAAAAAAACAGCTCCTGATTATATTGCAGAAAACCTTTATGATGCTCATAACTGGATAATTAAAAATACAGGACCCCGATGATTACAGTCAGCGGAACAGTTTTGAATGTAACTTTCCACAATCCCGCAAACGGTTACACGGTTGCTAAACTCAAACAGTCTGATTTTTCATCATCAATTACAATTGTTGGGATAATGGATGAGGTTTTTCCCGGAGAAAAACTTGAGATTACGGGAAACTGGGAAGAACATGACAAATTCGGGGAACAGTTCAGGGTTCATTCCTATGAATCAATTATTCCAGACAGTGAAGAAGAAATAATCAATTATCTTACTTCCGGCATAATTGAGGGAATAGGCAGATCTACTGCTTCAAAGATTGTGGATTTTTTTGGCAAATCCACAATTTCAGTCATAGAATCAAGTCCTGAATCTCTTGCAGATATTCCGGGAATAGGCAAAAAAAAAGCAGAGTCAATTGCCTCGGCATGGAAAAACCACAACTATGCAAGGCAGCTGAGACAATACCTCCACGAGGCTGGAATACCTTCTGAATATACTCCACAGATAATTATCAGATACGGAAATCTTTCCCTTGATGTTGTTACAAAAGACCCCTACAGAATTGTAAAGGAAAACCCATATTTCAACTTTGAAATTATTGACAGGCTGGGCAAAAAAGCCATGATTGAATTATCTGATGATTCAAGACTGGCTGCAGGAATAGTCTGTGTTCTTGAAAAGGCTTCAAACAGCGGACACTGCTACCTTGAGCTTGAAGACCTTAAAAAAAGAACAAAAAAACTGACAGGCTCAGAAGAAAGTGCAATTGAAAATGCAATGGAAATCCTGCTTGGAGAATCATTTATAGTTAAGGAAAAAATTGATCCTGAAGAAGTTATTTACCCCTTTCATCTTTACAAGGCAGAAAAAGGAGCCGCAGACAAGCTTAATGCCATTTTTGAAATTCCTTCAGAAAGACTTCCCATAACCGATGATGAAATCAAGGCTGTAACAGCCTCTCACCTTGGAGTTATTCCATCAAAGGAACAGTTTAATGCAATAAAGGGAATTCTTGATAAAAAAGCAGGAATAATAACAGGAGGACCAGGCACTGGTAAAACAACCATTATAAAGGCTCTATGCAATATTTTTGACCATCTTGGCAAATCAGTTTCACTTGCAGCACCAACAGGAAGGGCTGCAAGAAGACTATCTGAAGTTACAGGAAACAAGGCGGAAACAATACATAAGCTTTTAAAATTCAATCCTTCAACAGAGCTGTTTGACAAAAACGAAACCGACCCGCTTGATTGTGATGTTCTTATAATAGATGAATCATCCATGATAGATATAATTTTGTGCTATCATCTTTTAAAAGCCCTTACCATAAACACCAGAATAATTTTTGTGGGAGATATTTTCCAGCTGCCTTCAGTTGGTCCTGGAAATTTCCTTTCAGACATAATCGGCTCTTCAAAAATTCCTTCTTTTCAGCTCACAGAAATATTCAGACAGGCAAAGCAAAGCCCTATTATAATGAACGCACACAGAGTTAACTCGGGAATGCTCCCTGTAAAGGATCAAAACGGCAGCGAGCTTTCGGAATTTTATTTTATAAAAAACGAAACCCCTAAAAAAGCAGTTGAAACAATAGTTGAACTTCTTACAAAAAGAATACCAAAAAGATTTGGGTTTGATCCAATGGAGGAAATTCAGGTAATAACTCCAATGCATAAAGGCGAAACCGGTACTTTAAACCTTAATAAAGTTCTCCAGGAAAAACTCAACAGCTCAAGGGAAAAAGTAAAGTCAGGTTCAAATATTTTTAAAAAAGGCGACAAGGTAATGCATCTTGTCAACAATTATGACAAGGAAGTTTTTAACGGAGATATAGGTAAAATTAAATCAGTAAAGTTTAAGGATGAAATTGTTGAAGTTATTTATCCGGACTATCCTGAAAAAAGAATTGTTGAATACAGTTTTGATGAGCTTGAGGAGCTTTCCCTTGCCTATGCAATTTCAGTTCATAAATCTCAGGGTTCTGAATATCCTGCTGTGATAATACCTCTTATGACCCAGCATTTTCCACTTTTACAGAGAAACCTTCTCTACACAGGGATGACAAGGGGTAAAAAGCTTCTTATTATTGTCGGAAGTTCACGTGCACTTGAAATTGCAGTAAATGAGAACAGAGCCTCAAAAAGATTTTCATACTTAAAACAAAGACTTTGCCCCGTGCTAAACTGATATGAGGAAATTATTAATGAACAGGAAAATCTGGTTTTTTCAAATAGCCGGCTGGGTACTTATCACAGGTTCAATAACATTACTTTCACTTGCAGGAACAAATATTGTACTTGCAGGAGAGTCTTTTGGGCAGCCTGTATATTATATTCCAGCGGCTTTGTCTGGAATTGCAGGAGCAGCACTTTCAGCTCATGCCTTCAGGATTTATAAAAAACACAAGGTGAAAAAAGACAATATAGATATATTTGAAATTCTAACAAAATACAGCGGACAAATCACTCCAACTGAATTTTCACAAGAAAGCGGACTTGACCAGGACGAGTCTAAACACAGGCTCGATGACATGTATAAAAACGGAATATGCAGGCTTCATGTAACGGAATCAGGAGTGCTTATTTATCATTTTCCAGATTTTGAAACTGAAGGAATTGTTACTAAACACGAAAAAAGTATATATTTTTAATCAAAAAAATATTAAATTATTACCTGTTGATTTGATTGAAAAAAAAACTGTTTTTTTGTTCTTAGTAAAAAATAAAAATTAAAACATAAACAAATATAAAGCTTAAAATTATGAATAAATGGAATACTCTTGCAGGCCTTTTATGTCTTTCAGGCGGAATCATGTATTTATTTGGTGTTATATCAGATATTTTGCACAGGGAATCAATCCTTCATACAATAACTCTTTATGAGTTTCTTGGAGAAGAAAAAACCCGGTGGATATCAGAACTTCCTTCAGAACTTGTCATGAACGGATTTGACAAGCTGTTCAATCTCCAGATTTTTATCTTATTATTAATATCTGGAGTATTGGTTTTTGTTTTAAACGGTATTTTTAGAAAAAATTAATAAAAAACTAAAATATACATTATTTATAATTTTATTTTTTCTTTAAATTTCAAAAAAACTCAATTTTTTTAAAAAAAACTTTTTTGTCAGTAAACTAAACAATCTTTTTTTATCTTTACTTCAATTATTTTTTTGTCACCTTAGCTTTTTATAAAAAATTTTATAGGAATATTTAAATAACTTGTAAAATTAACTTTTACTAAATCGTAAATCCTTATTTTATTAAAAAGATCATTTTTGCCTTTCCAGATTTAAAAAATATTTATTTTATAAATAAAACTTAATTTTCTTAATTATTTATAAAGCAAAATTTATCATAAATTCAAATATATATAGATTTCAGTGTTTTTCATTTTTTTGAGTAAACAGTGTTATTTTAATACTTTCCAAACTCCTGACCAGTAAGATAATATTTCAGGAGATAATTTAAACAAACCTAATGAGGAGGTCTTTTATGATAGTTGGAATTCTAAAGGAAATTAAATCAGAAGAAAACAGAGTCTCAATGACTCCTGCCGGAGCAGAAGTCATGAAAAACAACGGTCATAAAGTACTGGTTGAAAAAAATGCCGGAGTCGGAAGCGGATTTTCCGATGAGGACTACAAAAAAGTCGGAGCAGAAATAATTGACACTCCAAAGGGAGTATTTGAAGCCTCAGACATGGTAATGCATGTTAAAGAACCTCAGCCTTCTGAATATTCAATGGTAAAAAAAGATCAGATAGTTTTTACCTACTTCCATTTTGCAGCAGATGAATCCCTTACAAAAGAATTCCAGAAAACAAACTCAGTTGCCATAGCATATGAAACAATTGAAAATCCTGACGGAAGCCTCCCACTTCTTACCCCGATGAGTGAAGTTGCAGGAAGAATGGCAACTCAGGAAGCTGCCAAATACCTTGAAAGAGCACAGGGCGGAAGAGGCGTTCTCATGGGCGGAGTTACAGGTGTTAAGCCTGCAACAGTTCTTGTAATAGGAGGCGGTATTGTTGGAACAAACGCAGCTCTTATGGCCTGCGGACTTGGAGCAAAAGTATACATTCTTGACATGAACCTCAACAGACTTAGAAAACTCTCCGAATTCATGCCCAAAAACTGCTTTCCTCTAATGAGCTCCCCTGCAACAATAAGGGAACTTGCAAAAGAAGCAGACGCAGTTATTGGTGCTGTTCTTCTTCCAGGTGCAAAGGCTCCAAAGCTTATTGATGAAGAAATACTTAAAACAATGAAAAAAGGGTCTGTAGTTGTTGACGTTGCAATTGATCAGGGAGGATGTTTTACAACTTCAAAGCCTACAACTCACGGCAACCCAGTTTATGAGGTTGAAGGAATAGTTCATTATTGTGTTGCAAACATGCCTGGTGCAGTTCCAATGACATCAACAATGGCTTTAACAAACGCAACACTTCCATATGCAGTTCAGCTTGCAAATAAAGGCTGGAAACAGGCTGCAAAAGACAGCGAACCAATAAAGCTTGGAATCAACATGGTTGACGGAAAAATTACCTACAGAGAAGTTGCCGAAGCATTTAACCTTGAATACACACCTGTTGAAAACTTTCTTTAATAAGTCTTACCATATATCTAATTAAAGACCGGGATTTTCCCGGTCTTTTTAAATTCAGCCTGTAAAAAATTTACAGATTAAACTCATCAAAAACAATATCTTTAAAATCATGGGCAATAACAATAAGCCTTGAACCTCTTCCAGATAAAAGCCTTTCCTTTGCATCTTTTTCCCTTGGATTTATAAAATACTGATTATTCTCAATAAACCCTATAACTATAAAAGGAGGAAGTGCATCTAAACATGCCTTATAAATTTCATAAAAGGTTTTATTTTTAAGCTTTGGCGGAATTTCAGGCAGAAAAATTTCAGGAGTACCCTTGCCTGAAGTCAGAAGATTATCAAAGATTTCTATAACACCTGGATTAAATGAGTTCTGTGCAATAAGCTTTTCTGTAATATCCCCAAGACATACAGCTTCATTTATAACATTCATATTTATAAATTCCCTGTTTGAGGAATCAATCAGCTCCATTACAGTATGTATTGCGGGGTTAAATTTTTCAATTGCCATAGCTGTAAGGGTTGAAGGAGCATCAGCATAGTCTCCGTAGTTTGGATCAGCAAGTATAATTGCAGCACCGCAGTTTTTGATTCCTGCCTTTTCAAGAACCTCGCCATTTGCAGGATCACCAAAAAAAAGCCTTAGATTTTCATGCTCAAAAGGGCACCAGGATGGATTATTTTTCATTAAATTCTCATCCTGAATTATTATGGAAAGCTTGAAATCCTTTTCCCTGCTCCCGTAAAGAAGTTCATCTGAAATGCTTTTAAGATTTGAGTTAATATTACATATAATAATGTTATTATTTTCAAGGCTCTTGAAAGACGAATTAACAGAATAGTCATCTACACAAACAAATTTATTGTTTTTAAAATATTTAAACCCGTGTTTTTTTAATTTTTTTTCATGTTTTTTGTCTGACTCAATGGACGGCTCCTCATATGCAATTAAAATAAGATAATCACAGCTCTCAATCCTAAAATCCAAGCCATGTTTTTTATTATGACGAAATTTATTTGCAAAGGGATTGATTATTAAATCATAAAGACCTGTTGTTTTATTGAATTTATATACACCTGCAGGAATTATATTATTATCTTCCGTAAAAAAATATTTCTGAATCTCATTAAAACTTGTTTCCCCAAAAAAATCAGGAAGCTTAACCTTATAAAATTCACAGGAATCAGACGAAAAAGTCATGAGAGACCTGTAAATTTCTGTTACTCCAGGGTTTAAAACCCCCTGGCTTATAAGTTTTTCAGAATAAACAGAACTTACAACAAAATCTGTATTATTCATTACTTTTGCAAATTTCATTGTTTTTAAAAGATTAAGCTGAACAGTAACCGGAACATTTTTATTTACAGCATTTAAAGCAATAGCCTTCATAAGACAATTGTGATCGGATGATTCAATATTTTTTTCATCTTTATTCTGTGACAGTACAATAACCCTTTTTGCGGAATCAATATCTGCCTTTTTGAGTATTTCAGGATTTAGAGGTTCTCCTTTTAAAGCCACAACTCTTTTATACACAAGTGGAATTGAAACCATCAGCTCATCTGCATTGGTACACACCGCAAGAATATAGTATCGGCCGCTGAACGCATTGTAGAGCTGCCTTATCACATAATCAAGATGCTTGTTAAAGCCAAGAATTACAATATGATTTTCCATTTTTGAATTAAAGGGCTTGAGCCGGATTTTTCCCTTCCTGTTAAACTTTCTAACAAGAATTGAAACTATTTCAGCTGTTACCATACCCACAACGCAGATACCGGCAATTAAAAAAATTGTTACAACAGCTTTTCCGGCTAAAGAGACCGGTTCCTTGTCCTCAATTCCTGAAACAAGAACTATTATCATATGCCAGTAGGATTTCCAGTAGTCGCTGAAAGGACCTTCTGAATCGGCAAATTCAATTTCTGTAAAATAAACAATATTTGCTCCGGCAATAAGCGCAATTACACACATCACAAAAAGATTATAAAGATTATCAAGCTGATACTCATCACGCAGTGCGGAAATTTTATTCCTGAAATTATTAAGCGAGTTATAAAGATAATCATTGTATCTTATAAGCCTTAAAAGCCTCAGAAGTCTTGCCATCCTGAAAAGCCTGAACATCATGAAATTTGTACTGAGCAAAAGAATGGAAGGAAGAATTGCAAGAAGATCTATAACCGCATAAAAGGTGAACGGATATTTAAATTTATTTTCCGCAAACCACCATCTTATTATGTATTCCACAGAAAAAAGCAGAGCAAAAAATATTTCAATTTTTATCCAGAGACTTCTGTATGCTGGAAATATATAGTCTATTGGAATAATAATACATGAAAGAAGTATGCAGATGAAAATAAAAACTTCTGCTGTTTTTTTTACTGATTGCAATGGTTTAATCCTTTGGAAAAGGTTGCTTTAGAAAAAAAGATAAATATATTTTGAGAATTTACCATATTGTGCCTGGTTTCAAAATAAAACTCTATTTTTTTCAACAAAAAACAAAGTTCAACCTGAGCCTGAATTTTTTTCAAATAAAAACCCGATACAGGAATATTAAATTCAGGTATCGGGTTTAAATTAATTGTATTAAAAATGTAACTGCTCATTCTAATTTGGAACGGCTCCGGCATTCTTTCCGAGGCTCATTCCCGCTTAAACTCCTTATGCAGGAGATAAAAAAACATCCTGAAACCGGCTCAGAAAAAATAAAGCCTTTGTCAGTAAACCGGCTTTTATGAATTTTCAGCTGAATAGTTTCTAAAAACTTAAAAAGTTTTCTTCAAACAAATCACTCTTTTGTAGCAGCAACCCTTTCTTCCTGGCTCATTTCTGCAAGTTCCTTTACTTTCTGAACATCAAGACCAAGACCTTTGGCAACCCTTGTTCCATAATCAGGATCTGCCTTGTAAAATAGAGCAGTCTGTCTCAGCTGAATTCTTTTCCGGGCTCCTCCCAGATGACCTGTAATATTTCTCACAAGGTTTTCCCTGTCTTTTTCTGTCATGACTCTTCTGTATAATTCACCTGGCTGAACAAAATCATCATCTGTAAGAACATAGGAATATCTTTTTGCATGGCCTTCAATTTTAATATCTGGCATTTCAGCTTCAGGCTCAGGATTTGCTCCCCCAAAACTGTTTGGCCAGTAATTTGGTCCTGGGCCCAGATTATTATCTGTTCTCATGTGACCGTCTCGTTGATAATTTTCAAGCTTTGCATTTTTAGGTGAATTAACCGGAATAAGATGATAATTGGTTCCAAGACGGTGCCTGTGGGTGTCTGGATAACTGAAAAGCCTTCCCTGAAGCATTTTATCAGGAGAAGGGCCTATTCCCGGCACAAAATTTCCAGGGGAAAATGCCGCCTGTTCAACTTCTGCAAAATAATTTTCAGGATTTTGGTTTAATACCATCCTTCCAACTTCTATCGGCGGAAAATCAGAGTGAGGCCATACTTTTGTTATGTCAAATGGATCAAACCTGTAATCCTTTGCCTGTTCAGGTGTCATGATCTGAACCTCAAGTTTCCATGACGGATACTCTCCCCTTTCAATTGCCTGATAAAGATCCCTTGTTGCACAGTCAGGATCAATGCCTCTCATTTTATCAGCCTCTTCTCCTGTAAAATTATCAATTCCCTGTTCTGTCTTGAAGTGGTACTGCACATAAAAATATTCCTTTTTTTCATTGTACCACATGAAAGTGTGGCTGCTGTAACCGTTCATATTTCTGAAAGTCTTTGGAGTTCCCCTGTCTGAAAAAAGAATTGTAACCTGATGAATTGATTCAGGAGTAAGGGAAAGAAAATCCCAGAACATATCAGGATCTTTAAGATTGGTTTTCGGGTTTCTTTTCTGGGTATGGATAAAATCCGGAAATTTCATTGCATCGCGGATAAAAAAAACAGGGGTGTTGTTTCCTACCATGTCGTAATTACCCTCTCTGGTATAAAACTTTAGTGCAAATCCCCTTGGATCTCTTTCAGAATCAGCTGAGCCTTTTTCGCCGCCTACTGTTGAAAATCTTGCGAAAAGATCTGTTTTTTTACCTGGGTTTGAAAGGAAATCCGCCTTTGTATACTTTGTAACATCGCTTGTGACTTCAAAAAAACCGTATGCTCCTGCACCTTTTGCATGAACAACACGCTCTGGAATTCTTTCTCTGTCAAAATGAGCCATTTTTTCAACAAAATGCACATCCTGAATAAGTACAGGACCTTTTTCTCCTGCTGTTACAGAGTTAAGATCATTTGGTACAGGTGCCCCGAAATTGCTTGTCATTTCATTTTTTTCAGACATGAATAGCCTCCATTCATAATGGTTGGAATTGTCAAAATTCTGAATAATTGAAACAATACTTTATGTATAAATCAGGGAAAAAAATAAAAATAGAAATGTATGGTATTGAAATATAATGCCTTTTATATTTTTACCTGTCAAACGAAGAATTATTCATTGTCCGCTGCAAAGGCAAAATTATTTTTACCGTTTTTCTTTATTGAATACATTGCAGCATCTGCCTGCTTGATCAAATATTCAATATCATTCCCGTTTTTTGGATAAATTGAAATTCCAATGCTGCAGCCTACATTTAAAGGATTGTCATTAAAGAGAAAAGGCTCGGAAACTTTTTTTATAAGCTTTTTTGAAATATCTACAACAGGTTCAAGTGAATCGATTTCAGTTATTATAATTAAAAATTCATCTCCACCAATACGGGCTGCGGTATCAGACTTGCGAATTGCTGACATCAGCCTTGAAGCTATTTCCTTTAAAAGGGCATCTCCTGCTTCATGTCCAAAAGTATCATTAACAAGCTTGAAGCCGTCAAGATCTACAAACATGTAAGCTGTCATTTTTTCATATCTGAATGCCCTTTTATTTGCAATACAGGCCCTGTCCTTTGCAAGCCTTAAGGTTGGGAGTCCTGTAAGTGCATCATGGTTTGCCAGGTGGCGAATCATTTCCTCAGTTTTTTTTCTGGCTGTTATGTCAATATGGGTTCCTGTTATCCTCAATGGATTTCCCTGAATGTCACGATCAACAACACGTCCCCTTTCCAGAACCCATATCCATTCGCCATTTTTATGCTTCATTCTCAATTCGGCTTCGTAAAAATCAGTTTTTCCTGAAAAATGTTCATTTAAAGCAATTGATGAAACAAGAAAATCCTCTGGGTGACATAAATCAATCCAGGTCTTAATGCTTACAGGCTCAAGCTCTGCCAATTCATAACCTGCCATTTCAGCCCAGCGATTGTCAAAAACAGCCTCACCTGTCTGGACATACCAGTCCCACAAACCTACGTTTGCTCCCTCAAGTGCAAGATCAAGCCGTTCCCTGTTTTTTGCAAGCAGAATTTCGGCTTCTATCCTCAGGTTGATATTTACAAGTACCTCTGCAAAAAGAAATAAAATATCTATTTCTATTTCTGTACATTCATGATGTTCCCTTACCCAGTCAAAACCAATAAAACCTGTAAGATTATCCCTGTTTTTCATGGGGACTGTAAGAAGTGTTTTAATATTCTGACTTACCAGAACATCTTTAAGTTTTCCAGAAGGCAGTTTAGATACATCTTTAACAAGCATTGGAATCCCTTTTGAATGGAGTTCCAGATGATACTCAACAACTTCAAAGGGAATATTCTGAAGTTTTTCTATCTGGGGCTCTATTCCTGAATTACACCATTCAAAAAGATTTGAAGTTGTATGGTTTTTAAAATCATAATCAAAAATATAAACCCTGTCTGCATTAAAATGTGTTCCAATATCCGACAATGCTTTGTTAATGGAACACTCTGCCTCATCAATTGAGATATTTATATACTTTGTAGCTATTTTCATGAGAATATTCTGCATTTTTGAATAATAAATCAGTTTATTCTCAGCTTCCTTTTGGGCAGAAATATCTGTCATTACATTTACTACATAGTCTTTTGCCGGGGTTCTTATTATTTTCCCGGAAAACAGGCCTGTTAATATTTTATTGAATTTTGTTCTTATTCTGACTTCAATATTATTGACTGAGCCCTTATCATTTATCAGCCGCGATATTTCCTTAAGCCTGTAATAATCATCAAATATATTGAGTTCCTTTACTGTTTTACCTATTATATCTTTCTTTGAATAACCTAGAGTTTTTAAAAACGATGCATTAACCTCTGAAAATTTTTTTTCCGGAATTGTGGTAACAGCCATTAAGGCGGGATTTCCTTCAAAAAGCCCGTTAAATTTCTGCAAAACATCCTGCTGTCTCGATAGATCCTTTGATATTGCAAAAACACTGTCCTCTCCGTTCCATTTGCCAAACCATATTCTTGTTTCTACAGGTATTTCCTTTTTGTTTTTACATTCAAAAGGAAGGGAGCATATGCGTTTTTTATCCTGATTCATTCCTGAAAGAATCTTTCCAGCCTTGCCTTTTGCCTTATCCGGGTAAATATCAAAAACACTCATTTTCTTAAGTTCTTCATCAGTATAACCAAGTTTATCGCGTGCAGAAGGATTAGTATAGAGAATCTTCCCATCTTTTTTTCCAATAAAAATCATATCATCAATTGTTTCAAAAAAATTTCTGAAATTTAGTTCACTTTCTCTCAAAGACTGTTGCCCCAGTATCTGCTGAGTAACATCTCTTGCAGCTGCATAAATAAGACTTCCTTTTGGATATGATCTCCACTCAATAAACCTGTAAGAACCGTCCTTTGCCCTATATCTGTTTATAAAATTAGTCACTTTTTTCTGGCTGGAAAGTTTTGATATTGCATCAATTGTAGGTTCAATATCACAGGGATGGATAAAATCTAAAAACTTTCTTTTATAAAGCTCATCACGACTGTACCCAAGTGTATTTTCCCACTGCCTGTTGAGCTTTAAAAAATTGCCTTCTGTATCTGCAATACATAAAAGATCAAGATTTACCGAAAAAAAATTCTCAAGCTCATCAGAATTTTGCTTATCACTGGTAATATCAATAAAAACCGTTGAAACATATCCTTTCTCAAATAAATAGCAATGAACCTTATACCATCTTTTTAAAGACTCAAAATATTGTTCAAAAATACCTTCCTGACCTTTTGATACAATTTCTTTGTAAAACTCAATCCAGTTAAATCCAGATGTTTCAGGGATAAGATTTTTCAAAGTATGTCCTTCAGCTGATTTGGAATTTATGCCTGCAAGACTTAAAAATGATGGATTGGCTTCAATAAACTCAAAATCTTCAGCATCACCATTTTCACCTTTTACAGTTTTTAATATGGCAAAACCAAAGGGAGAGCGCTCAATCATTTTTGAAAAAAATTTTTGTTTCATATTTTGGCTCGGGTTTTAAGTTTAAACTGAATCCGGGAAAATAAAATGTTTATTCAGCAGATGTGCGAAAACGGTCTTTCCTGCACATTCTAAAGCCAGATAAAAAAACTCTTTTCAGGTCAATTACTGTTTTTTAAGGACTGTGGATTTAAATTTCTAATATTTTAATGTATGATCACTTCGATGTATAGAAAATAATCAAAAAAACTTAATAAAGCATTATATACTTTTGATTTTTAAATGAAACTCAAAATGAACTGTCTTTTTACAATTTAGCCGTCACTCAAAAAATTCAGGTTTAATAATTTTATTTTATTATTCATCTATATTATAGATACAAAGCTGTGACTGTTCAGTTCAATTTAGAAAGGCTTTTTCTCAATTTTAAGCTGAATAGTTACACAAAGCTAAACAAAAAAATAAAAGAGGTGGAAAAATGCAGCAGGCTGTAGAATTTTCGGTACATAACAACATAGGCATAATCACATTAAACAGACCCGAAAGAAAAAATGCAATTAACCAGGAACTGCTTGCAGGGCTATATAAAAGTGTAAATGAAATTGCAGAAAATGATGAAATAAAAGTTGGTATAATTACAGGCAACGGAGATTCTTTCTGTTCAGGGATAGATCTCAAGGCACTTCAAAACGGAGAAAATCTTTTTGATCCCATTGGAGATCAAAAAGGTATGGTTGAAGTATTCAAATCCTGTAAAAAACCAATTATTGGAGCTGTTAACGGATACGCAATCACAGGCGGATTTGAAATTGCGCTTAACTGCGATTTTCTAATTGCCTCTGAAAATGCTTTTTTCAGAGATACCCATGCAGTTGTTGGAATACATCCCGGCTGGGGAATGAGCCAGCTTCTTCCCCAGGCGGTCGGAAGAAGAATGGCAAAACAGATGTCCATGACCTGTGAGCCTGTTTCTGCAAAAAAAGCTCTTGAATGCGGCCTTGTCAACGAAGTTGTATGCAGAGATGACCTTATGAAGCGTGCTGTTGAAATTGCAGAAATGATAACCGGAGTAAACCATAATATAATGATGCAGATGAAAGAACTAAGCGAAAAAGGAGATTATCTTTCCTTTGATGAATGTCTCAGGGAAGAGGAAAAGGGATTTAAAAAATTTGTTTCCATGTTTTCTAAATAGTGATTGCCCGAAAACGAGAATTTTTTTGTTCAGTTACGGAAGATGAAAAATTTAACCGCATGAACACATTGAGTATTTTGAAGATTAAATTTTGATTCTGAATTTAGAACGGACAAAAAAGTCAGTTTTCGTTCAGCAGCTAAATAACACTTTTATTCTTTATTTATGCCTATTTCCATAATAGGCATATGATGGATTTGGCATAAATAAAATTTTTTAAGATTTACTATTGGAATTCAGGATATTCCTGCAATTAAATATTCTTTATAAATTCTCTAAGCAAAAATTCAAATTTTTCCATATCAGATTCTGAAAACCCTGAAGTACATTCTCTTGTCAGTTCAACATGGAAATCTGAATGTTTTTTATAGTAAATACGGCCTTTTTCAGTAAGCATGATAACATATGAACGCCTGTCTTCAGGATTTTTTGTTCTTTTGACAAAACCTTTATTTTCCAGAGTATCTATCATTACAGTAAGTGTGCCTGTTGTAACCCCCATCTTAAGAGCAAGGTCCTTCATTTTCATTGAATCCGATGTTCCAAGAATCTCAATTGTATGGGTCTGTGCAAGGGTAAGCCCTGTACCCTCAACCACAGACTGCTCCCATGAGGATAGTTTTTCATAAAATTCAACAATCAAATCCGATAATATACTGATTTCCTTCATTTACTGAGCTTTCATTTTCTTTTGTAAATATTATTGAAGCAGAAAGCAGAACAACAAAAATCGAACCTGCGTTATGTACAACAGCCCCTGCAACCGGACTCAATAATCCCATAATACTCAATATTATTGCAACAAGATTAATTCCAAGACTTGCAAGAATATTAATTCCTATTATATTTTTCATTTTTCTGCTCAACCTTACAAGAAAAGGCAGAAGAGTAATTCTGTCATTCATAAGAACTATATCAGAGGCCTCAAGTGCTGTTTCAGAGCCTTTAAATCCCATTGATATTCCAACAGATGCTGCCTTGAGAGCAGGAGCATCATTAATGCCGTCTCCTGTAAAAACAAGCTTTTGATTATTTTTTTCTTTTATAAGCTTCAGCTTTTCTTCAGGCATGAGTCCAGAATAAAACTCGCTTATCCCTGAATCCACTGCAGCTTTTCTGACAGCACCTTCGCAGTCTCCAGAAACAATTCCAAAATTTCTAATTCCAAGATCTGACAGCTCATTAATCATAGCTCGTAAACCAGGCCTTACCTGATCAAAGAGAGAAACTTCGCCTATTTCTTCATTGTCAGCCTTTACCGATACAACGGTCTTACCGCTTTCAGGATCAGACTTGCCTGAACTAACTTCAATTTCCATTCCATCAACAAACCCTTTCACTCCCCTGCCTGGAATAATTACAATGTTTTCTGCTGATAAATTTTTATATCCTGCCTCCTGATTTTTTTCCAAAAGTGTTTTTGCTATTGGATGAGTACTTCCCTTTTCAACAGCTGAAGCAAGGCTGATCAGCCTATCTTCATCATATCCATTGTATGTTTTAACAGATACAATAGAAGGTTTACCATTTGTAACAGTACCTGTCTTGTCAAAATAAAATGATGAGGCATCGGCAATATTTTCCAGATAAACACCTCCTTTTACCATAATCCCTGATTTTGCAGCCCTTGCAACAGCCGAAATTGATGCAACAGGACCTGCAAGAAGAAATGAGCATGGACAGCCCACCACAAGCACTGTTACAGCCCGTTGAATATCATTTGTGAAAATATATGTTAAAACTGAAATAGAAAGAATCAGCGGGGTAAAAAAAGCGGCATATCTGTCAACAAGTTTTGTTGTTTCAATTTTAGAATTTTCTGCATTTTCAACAAGACCGATAATCTTTGCAAGTGCAGAATTATTTGAATCACATATTGCTTCAAGCTTCATATAGCCGTCTGTGTTGATTGTGCCGGCTGAAACATTATCTCCTGTTTTTTTAAACACGGGCATAGGCTCTCCTGTCAGAAGAGATTCGTCTACAAGGCTTGATCCGCTTACGACAAAACCATCAACAGGAATTGTTTCTCCTGCCCTCACAACTGCAATATCCCCTTTTATTACATCCTCAATATTTTTCTCAAAACAGATACCATCCTTTTCTATCATTGCTTTTTCAGGATTAAGGTTTACAAGGGCTTCAATTGCTCCCCTTGCCCTGTCACTTACAAATTCTTCAGCAAAGGCACCGCATGACATTATAAATGCAATCACAGAAGCCTCAAAATAATTCCCTGTAAAAATACATGCTATAAGTGCGATGCTTACAAGCTCATCAACATTAACCTGTTTTTTTATCAGTCCAAGAAAAGCACCAGATATCACAGGAAGTCCATTTAAAGCTGCTGAAATCAGAAAAAAAATATCCATTATGGAAAAAATATAAATTTGAGGAGGAAATATTTTTAATCCTGAAAAATAAAACCCAAGTGGAATTAAAAACCCGCCTAAAAGAATTCTTATAAAATCCTTAGACCTGAAAATTTCTCTGTAAACGCTTAAATTGCCGTATCGACCTATCATTCTCCCCCCAGTGTTGTTTGAAATACATAAATTTTGAATTTCAAACTATTTGAAACCCAAACAAAAGTCAAGAATTTTCAAGATGGAAACTTTAATTCAGAAAGAGAACACTAACTTTATTTTATTTTTCCTTTGTCCGGAAAATTAAAAGTTACATGGAAAAATCCAAAAAAAATTATCAAACAAGGGAAAAACATACTGCAGCAAAATAATCATTATCGGGAATAAAGGAATGAACAAGAAATTTTTGACATTCTTTAATGTCAGTTATTTCCAGAAAATTATCTTCAAATAGATTTCCTTCAGCGTAAAATGACTTTAACGACTTGCCAAGTCCCTTTCCAATAGCCTTGACATATGCTTCCTTTAAAGTCCAGCATCTTAAAAACCAGCTTTTTTTCAAAGCTTTTGGAAGAGATTCAATGACTTCAATTTCTTTTTCATGAAAATAATTTTTTGAAATAGACATAAAATCATTCATGTCACGATTATACTCCACATCTATTCCCAAATATTCAGAGCTTGAAAAACCTATGAGTACAATGTTTTTGGAATGTGAAACATTAAAGGAAAAATCAGCTTCACTGATATATGGTTTTCCTTTGCCAGTGTGTGATATTTCAATTAATTCTGGAGATTTTGATAAATACATTCCACATAAAATTCTAAGACATGCCCTTGAAACAACAAAACGTTTTCTGTCATCATGAAACTTAAATCTTAAAGCTTTTTCCTTTTCATCCAAAGAAAGAAGAGATTCAAAATAAATAAAGTCCTCTTTTAAATGAGTAATATTGATTTTCCAGACATGAACACCTGATAAATCAGAGCATTCAAATAATTTGTCAGTAAAATTAATAATTTTAATTTCAGGGAAGTCTTTTTCAGAAATTTTCAGGCGGTTAATATTTTTCATGTTTTATATGTTTACACTTTATTTTTATTTTCATAGTATAAAAAATTTGATTTTTACATAAAGCCTGACTTTATTAAGAGTCAAATAAAAAAGCCATAAAAAACGGAGATTAAAACCCATGAAACAATTTAAATATATTTTTCTTATCATTCTTTTGATTCCATCTTTTTGCATGGCATCGAGTACAGACGAACTTGTTGAAAAAGTTGAAAAAAGATATTCAAAAAAAACCTTTAAAGCTGATTTTTTTCAGGAATCAGTTTTAAAAGCTCTTGATATCAGACAAAATGCAGGAGGATTCGTAATCTTTTCCCATCCCGGAAAAATGTACTGGCAGTATAATTTTCCGGACAAACAGGAGATAATAACAAATTCTGAAACAGTCTGGATTTATGTTCATGAAGACAATCAGGTTACAATTGCCTCTGCCGGAGATTATTTTAAGGAGGGAATGGGAGGTTCTTTTCTCTCAAATATTGGTTCAATAAGTAAAAACTATGAAATTAAATCAAAAAATATTGAAGATAATGACAAGGCTCTTGTTATTTTAAAACCTTTGGTAAAAGGCGCCATTGCAGAAATAGAAGTGCTTATTTTAAAGGAAAACGGAAAAATTCTTTCTGTAAAAACATTGAGTCAAAGCAGTGATGAAACTGTTCTTATTTTTAAAAATGAGGAATTTTTAACTGATATTGATGAAAATATCTTTAACTTTATTCCTCCAAAAGATGTAAGCATTACAAATTTTTAAATACAGGAAATACTCAAATGAAGGAAAAAATAAGAAAACTTGCCAGAGAAAAAAATGCAATTATTCTTGCACATAATTATGAACCCCCTGAAATTCAGGATCTTGCCGACCTTTGCGGTGATTCACTTGAACTCAGTATAAAGGCATCAAAAACAGATGCTGACATAATAGTTTTCTGCGGTGTGCATTTTATGGCTGAAACCGCAAAGATTCTGTCTCCGGACAAAAAAGTTCTTCTGCCTAACCCTGATGCTGGCTGTCCCATGGCTGACATGGTAACTCCTGAAGCTCTTCTCAAAAGAAAAGAAGAACTTTCAGGCATCCCGGTTGTTACATATGTAAACTCAACAGCTGCTGTAAAGGCAATTTCAGACGTATGCTGTACATCTGCAAATGTTGTTAAAATTGTAAGAAGCCTTGATGCAAAAGAAGTTTTGATGACACCGGACAAAAATCTTGCACAGTATGCTGCAAAACACACCGACAAAAAAATTCACCTTTGGGAAGGGTATTGTCCTTTTCACAATGACATGAAAAAAGAGGATGCTCTAAAAGCCAGGGAAAAATTTCCGGGGGCCATTTTAATAGCCCATCCTGAATGTCCTCCTGAAACACTTGAAATTGCAGATGAAATAGCAAGTACATCAGGAATGATAACTATTGCCAGGAATTCAGATAAAAAAGAATTTATAATTGCAACCGAGACCGGACACATTTACCCCTTAAAAAATGCCTGTCCAGACAAAATTTTTCATATAGCATCTGAAAAAATATATTGCAGGGATATGAAAAAAATTACTCCTGAAATGGTTTTACATTCACTTGAAACAGGCTTTGGCGAGGTTGATGTTCCAGAAGATATCAGAATAAAGGCTCTTGGAAGCGTTCAAAAAATGCTTTCCGCCAGTTAGCTGCTGAACGAAAAATTATCGCTTTCGGCCAATCACTATTTAGCTGCTGAACGGCTGCTGTATTTTTTCTGAGAAACAATACAGCAGCTGTTCAAATTCAAACTTAAGAGTTACCTTAATTTTCAAAAGGACAACAAAGCCTTATCTGCCTCAATATCATCATCATAAACTTCAACATTGATTATCTGCTTTGTTTCTCCAATATCTTCAAAGTCATTATCATTATTAAGGTCAATTCCTGCCTCAATTATATAATTTCC
>JACKCP010000007.1 GCA_020633955.1 Desulfobacteraceae bacterium
ATTTTATTAAAAGCTCTGCAAAAAAAAGAGAAATTATTCATGGAATGGGACTGACGGACAATATCTGCGGCAATTATATTCAGGTGTCAAAAGAATCAATACGCAAAAACAGTCAGGCCGAGAAAGTTAAGTCTGCAATTTCTGCATGTATAAATTTTATTTCAATTATTACCTGTTCAGGTATTTTCTGTTATGGTGCTGTTCTTTTTTTTGAGAGCAAGGTTACTGAAGGTACACTGATTGGAATTTTTGTAATAGCAATGAGAATCTTTTATCCTCTGGAAAAAGTGGCTGAGAGTTCAGCTGAATCCATAAAAGCACTTGCTGCATTTAAACGTCTGAAAAATTATATAGTACCTGAACCTGAAACAGAAAAATTTGAGCTTCCTCAGCCAGCAGGTGCTCTTTCTTTTGAAAATGTTATTTATTCCCTTAATGGAAAGCCTGTTTTAAGAAATATCACCTTCAGTCTTGAGCCTGGAGAATCCCTTGTTATAATTGGACCTTCGGCCTCTGGTAAAACTCTTTTATCAAGACTTGCCCTTGGAATAATTGAGCCTGCTTCAGGAAAAATCAGGATAGACGGAGCTGAGATTTCCCACTGGGATAAAAAGGAGCTAGGCAAATATACTGGTTATCTTCCTTCCAGAAAATTATTGTTTGAAGGACGGGTAGATGAAAATATTTCAGGAATGGATATTCCTGATTCAGATAAGGTTGTAAATGCAGCCAAAAAAGCATGCGCCCATGATATGATTTTAAAACTTCCTGAAGGATATAACACAAATCTTTCGGAAGACGGATATAATATCTCATCATCTCAAAGTCAGCTTATTTCAATTGCCAGAGCAATTTATGATGAACCAAAACTTGTAGTTATGGATTGTCCACATAATGACCTTGATGACAGGGGCCTTAAAAATTTTATCTTAACCATGCAGGCTTTAAAGCAGCAGAAAACAACTTTAGTGGCAGTTTCTGACAGACCTGCAATAGCAGTAAATGCCGACAAGATTCTGGTTCTTCAGGATGGTCAGATTTCAATTTTTGGACCTGCTAAAGAAGTTTTAAGCAAATTAACAAACAGCTAATGTAAAACAGGAGTATTTGATGGATAACAATAAATTACTTAATACAAATCCAAAATTTCTTATTGCAGCAGGTCTGGCTGTTGTTTTTATCTTTTTTGGAGGACTTGCTGTATGGTCGCTGTTCTTTCCTTTTGAAGGTGCAGTAATTGCTTCTGGAACTGTAAAGGTTGACGGAAAGAAAAAAGTTGTTCAGCATCTTGAAGGTGGAATAATTGATTCTATTTATGTGAAGGAAGGGGATTTTGTAAAAAAAGGCGAGCTCTTAATCAAGCTTAAAAGCTCCCAGGTGACTTCAAATGTTGAAATGCTTCAGGGTAGACTCTGGACAAAACTTGGTCAGCTTGGAAGACTCAATGCAGAACTTTCAATGAAAGATGTAATTGAATGGCCTGAGTTACTGCTTGAGAACAAGGATAAAAAAGAGGTTCAGGAGATACTTGAAAAGGAAACTGAAATTTTCAAATCCAGAAGATCTGCATTAAGCGGAGAGATTGCTTTATATAATTCTCAGATTATTCAGCTTGAAAACAGGATTGAAGGTGTAAATGAGGAACTTCTGGCTCATAATGAAACAATTGACAATTTCAATGAAGAGCTTGATGCAAAGAAGGAGCTTTTAAAAGATAATTATGTTGGAAAGGTTCAGATTCTTGAACTGGAAAGGCGTCTTTCAGAATACAAGGGTAAAAGAGGACGTTTAAAACAGGATATTGCCGAACTTCACCAGAAAATAGAAGAGTTCAAGCTTAGAATCGAAAATTTAAAAAATAACTACCGTGAAGAAGCTGTAGGGCGAATGAGTGAAGTAAAAGATGTTATCTTTGAAGTCAATGAACAGATCAAGCCTTATCTAGATGCAAGGGAAAGACTTGAAGTAAGAGCCCCGTTGAGCGGTCAGGTAATAAACCTCATGGTAAACACAGAGGAAAGCGGAGTAATAAGACCTGGAATGCCTCTTCTTGAAATTATTCCTGAAAATACACCACTTGTAATTTATGGGAAAGTTAATCCAAAGGATATTACTGTTGTAAAAAAAGATCAGAAAACTAAAGTTCAGCTTGTTGCATTCAAAAGAGATGAGCTTCCTCCGTTGCCTGCAAAAGTTTCCTATGTTTCGGCTGACCTTAAGGCAGATGAAACTCCAAGGGGAAGTATTCCTTATTATGAAGTTCATGTAAAAATTGACCCTAAGGTGTTAGAGGAAAGCTCTGCCTATCTTTCACCAGGTATGCCGGTTGTCTGTTATATAACAACTGACAAAAGAAATATTATGAGCTATATTCTTGATCCTCTTTTAAGAAATGTTGATATGGCTATGAGGGAATAGGGTTTTAATAAAAATATCTGATTACTGAAAAAATATCAGTCTCGTTTATTGAGACTGATATTTTTTTTAATATATGGTGTGCTTATTTTCCTGCAAGCATATTCATATTTGAAAGAGAACTTAAATGATCATAAATGAGTCCCATTGCTCCGTTTTTTACAAGTTCAGCAATTTCTGAATCAGGAAGTTCAAGAATTTTTTCCATTTCAATTACTTTGAATCCTCCAATACTCTTTTTGTCTGAATCTTTTCCAAAGGTTATCTGTTTGTCTACCATTAAGTCTTTTTCAGCAAGCCCTGAAAAAAGTTTTTTTGTATTTTCAATTTCACCCAGATAAATTTTTAAACCATTTATAATTTTTTCACTGAAATCATTTGGTTTTCCGTCCGCTGTGAACAATATTTCTCCATACTGATTCTGGAAATGTGGTGCTTCAGCATCAATACATACAGCATATTTATCCTTGTCTGCAGTTTTTATCATGGTGAATGGGTAAGTTCTGATAAAAAAGGGTATGTAAGGAACAGTCCATTTTCCTTCGGATGTTACATAGTTGTTGTTTTCCGGTGTAAGAGAAAGAACTGCATGGGGAAGCTCGGGCTGTATTGAAGGAAATACAATTGGATAAAATCTTGATGCAGTCTTAATTTCAGAAAATGAAAGCTGAACAAGATTTACTTTGGATGCAAATGAAAAATTGTCTGATTTTGAAAATCTTAAGTCCTGATGGCCGCTGCTGCCGAATGCTTCGATCTTTTTAAACATAAACTCACCTTTCCGATATTTTAAAAAATTTAAACCAGATTATAATATAAATCTTAATATATATTTAATCTTCTAATCTTTTTCAAGATATTTATTTTTTATTTGATGTTTATATTTTTAACTTATATAAATACTTCCTTGTGCAGTCTAATTCTTAACATAGGCTGCGGTATTTTTTAATACTACTCAAGGATACTTCCAGGGAGTACTTATGATCAGAATACTACATGAATATTATATAATAAAAAAAAGCGGATTATTTGATTCACAGTTTTATTTATCAAGCAACCCTGATGTTAGAATAGCAGGAATTAACCCGCTTATGCATTTTATCAAAGCTGGATGGAAAGAAAAAAGAAATCCATGCGAATACTTCGATACGGAGTTTTATCTGGATTCAAACGAGGACGTTGAAAAGGCTCAAATTAATCCCCTTGTTCACTATATTAAAAATGGCTGGAAAGAGGGAAGAAAAACAGCTCATCAACGATCCGTTTTTTATAGAAATAAGTCTTCAAAGGCAGAAAAACTATTTTTCCTTTTTAAGGAGTTATGCAAAAATCCAGTTTTACTGAAAAAGTTTTTTAAAACTTTTTTTACCAAGGGTTACAGATCTACAATAGAAAAAATGTTTTTTTATTATTCCTCCAATAAGAGCCGTTTTGAGCTGGAAAGCTCATTTATGGGTAAAAATTATTTTGGCTTTGAAAGTCTGGATTATAAATTTACAGAAATAGACAATAATCCCTTTTGTTTAATTAATGTGGAAAAATTTGATTATTTTTTATTCGATGTTTTTGACACAGCACTTATAAGGCTTTTTTTCAGGCCTGAAGACGTTTTTAAATACATTTCATATAAAAAAAATGAAAAAGAGTTTGCATCTAAAAGGGTAGGCCAGGAAATTTCTGCAAGGAAAAGAAAACCCCTTCAAAAAGACATTAGATTGACAGACATATATGAAGGACTTGAAGATTCATACAATATAAAAGATGAGATCGAAGCAGAAAATCGGTTCTGTGTCGCAAACCCACAGGTCTTAAGGTTTTACTCAGACCTCATTGAAGCAGGGAAAAAAATATATTTTATTTCAGATATGTATCTGGATAAAAAAACAATTTCAGGCCTTCTTGAAAAAAACGGATACAATATTTATGAAGACATATTTGTTTCATCTGAGGATGATTTAATTAAAGGTGATGGAAGCAGATATGAATGGCTCAAGATTCATTTCCCAGATATTTCCGGAAGAGCTGTAATGATTGGAGACAATATCATTTCTGATTATGAACAGCCTAAGGCCTTTGGATATGATTCATTTCATTATTTGGATAATGAATCATTTTACAGGCTTGATCCTTTTTTGAATTCAGGCATAAATTTTTTAAAATCAAATGAAAGTCTTGGGCTTTCTATGATCTTTTCAGTTTTTCGTTACTGGAAATTAAGTTTCAATGATAATTTTCCCCTTTATTGGCGTCAATTCGGTTTTTTTTATGGGGGGGCTCTTGTTTGCAGTTTTTGTAAGTATGTTCATGATTACGTTCTTGAAAACAAGCCGTCATGTAAAAAAGTATTTTTTATGGGTCGTGACGGAGATATCATGAACAAGGTTTTCAGGATTTTATTTGATAAATCTGATATTGAGTCTGTACATGTACTTGCATCCAGGAGAAGTTTTGTATTCCCTGCGTTAACTGATTTGAGCACCAAAAATGATAAAAATGAGCTTCTTAATTTTATTCGCCCTCAGAATGTTAAAGGTGCCAAAACAATACTTGAGCGAATAGGATACTTTGATCTTTCAGAACTTGAAAAAGATTTGAACAGTATTGGGAAAGAGCCTTGTATGTGGTCATCGGATGATATTCATTACTGCCTGAAAAAAAATAGAAATAGCATAATTGAAAAGGTTAAAAATGAGAGGAAAATCCTTTTTGACTATTTAACTGAAAATAATTTTTTTGGACAGAGGAATCTTATAATTGCAGATGTGGGGTGGGGGGGGAGTATACAGACCGCACTGGCAAAGCTTCTTAAATTATGGGGTTTTGAAGATGTTGAGTTAACAGGTCTTTATTTTGGGGTAAATGACAGTGCTTTTGAGAAAAACTCCATGAAAGGATTTTTGTTTGACAAAGACTTTGAGGCTCAGATTTTTTATGAAAAATACGTGAATCTCATGGAATTGCTTTGCTCTTCGCCAATGGATCCGATTGATAAATTTGAAAACAAAGAAGGGTCTATTGTTTCCTGTAACTAGTAGTTATAATATGCTGGAAAAAGAAAAGACAGCTTGTTTCCTCATCTGTTCAGGAAGGAATAACAGATTTTGCAAATCTAGTTAAAAAATTTGATATTGACTTGTCAATAATTAAATCAACAGACTTTTCAAGTCTTTTCAAATTTCTTTCAGACAGTCCGTCTCCGGCAGATATAAGGCATTTATATCAGCTAAAGCATTCTGCTGGCATTGGTGATGAAACATGATATCCCTGTTGTCTATGAATATTAATCCAAACGATATTGTTAGATCCGATATAAAAGTTATAAGTGTTTTTTATAAATGAAAAATGTACAATAATTTTTTTACAGATAATTACCATGTCAACTGCTATGAACTTATAGGAATTGACAACCGAAAATTAAACCTTGGGCTTTCCATTCTTTATAATCAGATTATTCAAGAATATATTGATGATGAATGCTGGCTTTTTTCTGCCATGAAGATTTTATGATAAAGGAGAGTTTAAATATCCTGATTCCCTTGATAAAAATAATATCTACGGTACATTTGGAGTAAAACATAATTGTGATTTTATTCCTTTTGGCTATAGGGAAACATATTTGCAGCAACAAGGATGGTTCTAAACCAATTGAGGTAGGACTTGAAATAGATACACCTGTTAAAGTTCAGAGTCTTGACTGTCAAAGCGTTGCAGTTCATACTTCTCTTTTAAGAAGTAATTGCAATTTAAGATTTGATGAAAATTTGAATTTTGATTTGTATGTGGAGGATTTCTGTATAAATGCAAAGGAAAATTTTAATATTGAAATAAATGCCTTTCCATTGAAATTTCACCATTTTTCATACGGAAATATTACTGAAAGATATTTTAAAGGCTTAAACTACTTAGCATCTAAATATCCCGAAACAGCAGTTGCCGGCAGCTGTTCTTTTATAGGAGGAAAGGCACATACACTTGAGAAATATTTCAAGTATGAAACTCTGCCTTGTTATAATAAGGAATAACTGGGCTGAGTCAATATTATTGTAATGCACTTGTACTTTTAAGTGCATATCAGAATATATAATCTTTTATATTTTTTTAATATTTGAAAAAAACTTATTCAGATTTCTTACAGGTTTTGTAATTTTCCATGAGTTCGAATTATAAATAGTATTTATCTGTGAATTAAGATTTTCAATATCCCTGGCAAGCTGAGTAATTTGAGTCTGAAGCTGATCAATTTCTTCATTCAGCATATTGTTTGATTTGACAAGACTCTTGTTTTCCTCAAATACTTTCAGGTTTGCATTATTGAGTTCAATGTTAATATCAAGCTGGTCTTTATAGATTCTTTCAAGGTCATTGAACATATTTATTGTGGAATGCCTTGACCAGGTCATTTTATTCATTGCTTCACCAAGAGTTCTTAAATACTCATATTCCAGGTTATTCCAGTTTTTTGTAATGGGCTCCATTGACTGTATTTTTTCTGCATGGCAGAGTATTTCATAAAAAAATTTTATAAAAGGAATAACTTCACTGTTATTATTTAAATCTTCAGAAGAAGAGCTGCTGTGTCTCAGGTTTTTGTCAATGAAATCCTTTTTAAACTCTTCAAGCTTGTCAGAGTCAGAAGGCAAATCAAATTTTCTGGAAAAAAGATCAAGATAATAATCCGGGTTTGACAGGAAATTATCATATTGGGCAAAACATATATCTGTATTTTTAAGAATTCTGATCGCATTGAAATTATAAATAAGCCATAAGATCTGGCCCATGAAAAAATCAAAATTGTTTCTTTTTTCAAGTGATTTGCAGACATCGATGGGATTTCTCAATGCAAAAATATAGCTGGTTTTAATGTTGAGTTCCTGGAAAATTTCCTTCCAGAAAAAAAGAAGAATGCAAAGCCTTGGATCTTTGATCCCCCATAAACTGGTTTCTTCTGTTTTTTTCAAAACTATTTTTTTTGCCTGATGTCTCAGTTCTTTTCCCTCACCTGCTTCCATTAATATCTGGGGAAATTCCCAGCAGCTTAACCATGTCATCCCTGCTGCAGAAAGTATTTTATCATTAAAATCAACAATTTCTCTGTCTTCAAAAAAACCTTTTATATTATCTTCAGCAGGGGGTAATAGATTATCTCCAAGACTTACACCAAGGACTTCAAGTGATTTTGTGATTGCACTTGTGCCGCTTCTGTGCATTCCAATAACAGCAATACACTTTTTCATACTGATTCCTCATTTTTCAAACTGTTGATTTTATGCTCAATGTTAAAGTCAATCATTAGTGTCTGTAGCTCTTTTTCCTGCATTACAACTTTAAAGGCAAGAGCATCAAGAATTCTGTGTAAAATTGTATCCCTGCCGTTAATTTTTCCGCCAACACCTGCATTTATAAAATACGTTCCTGGAAGAAGAAAGCATTGAAAGCAGAAACAAATTTCATAAATTTCATTTTTTTTTACAGTTTTTAATCCCTGATCTGGATGATCTGTTGTTTTTCCTCCAAGTTCAATTCCTGTAATGTTTTTAATGAGCATTCCAAATCTGGCGTTAAAAATTTCATGGTCAAATTTTACCTTATACCTGAACAGGTATTTTTCTCTTCCTACAAGATGATTGACCTGTTTTCCATCAAGGGTAGTAAGTTTAAGATCATATATATGGCAGCCGTTTGGTGTGTAGGACTGTGAGCTTTTCGATACAAGCAAAGGATCAAAAAAAGATTCTGATCTGTGTTTTGGATAAGAAATTGGTGCATTTATATTATCTTCATTCTTTTCAGTCTGGATATCTGATTGAATTGTGCTGTTTAGTATCTCATTTTTTAAAATTTCTTTTTTTTCAGGATCAGCATATAAAAGCTTCTGGTATTTTCCAATTACATATTTGGGTTTGCCCTGAAGAAGAAGTTCTCCATTATCCAGAAGCATGACTTCATCGCAGAGCTGGACAAGAATATCTGTTCCATGGGATACAATTATTATTGTTGTTCCCTTTTTTTTAAGCTCTCTTATTCTTGAAAAGCATTTTCTCTGGAAAAGCTCATCACCTACTGAAAGAGCCTCATCAACTATAAGAATGTCCGGATTTATGCTTATTGCCACAGAAAAGGCAAGACGGACAAACATTCCGCTTGAGTATGTTTTTACCTTTTGATGAATAAATTCACCGATTTCAGCAAATTTTATAATATCATCAATTTTTTCTTCCATTTCTTTTTTGGTATATCCAAGAACTGCGCCATTGAAATAAATATTTTCAAGTCCTGTAAGGTCAAAATTAAATCCTGCACCCAGTTCAAGAAGGGATGAAATTTTACCATTAATATGGTAACTGCCAGACGACGGAGTTAAAACTCCTGTAAGAATTTTTAAAAGAGTTGATTTACCGGCACCGTTTCTTCCTACAATCCCAACAGTTTTTCCTTTTTCAATTTTAAGGCTTATATTATTCAAGGCATAAAAATTATGGTGATATTTTTTTTTGAACAGATTGAATGTTTCTTTAAGCCTGTCAGATGGTGAATTGTAAAGTTTGTATATTTTTGTGAGGTTTTCAGTTACAACTGCAAATTGGTTCATTTTTGGTCTCTTTATAAAACATCTGCAAAATGAGGTTTAAGTTTTTTGAAAACCAAAGCCCCCAAAATAAAAACAAATAAGGTAACACACCAGTAATACAGGGTCAAACGGTAATGCTCAAAAAACCAGACATTATAAATAAAGGTGTTTCTGTATCCTTCAACTATATAGTAAACAGGGTTTAATTTTATAAAAAAAAGCATTTGTTCAGGGAGCATTTTTGTTGACCATATGATGGGAGTTCCCCAGAAAAAAAGCTGCAGAACCACTTCAAGCAGATGTCCAACATCTTTTACAAATAACTGAATGGAGGAAAAAAACCAGGCTGTTCCAATTGTAAGAACTATGGCACAGAACATGTAATAAAAAACCTGAATCCAGATAATTGACGGCTTAATTCCATAGGAAATAGTTGTAATCATTATTATTATAATAAAAAAGGCATGAATAATTGAATTGGTAAGTATTTTTATCAAAGGGATTATTGAAGGCCTGAAACTAATGTTTTTTATTAAAAAGGCATATTCCCCAAGACAATATGCTGATCCCATAATATTTTCAGAAAGAAAAAACCATGGGATTATTCCAATAACAAGCCATAGTGCAAAGGGAATTGTATCATCAACTTTGCCGACTTTAAGTCCATAGGTAAATGCAAACCACATAACTCCAATAACAGCAAGTGGTTTGAGAAATGTCCATGGAAGCCCCAGGTATGACCCAAGATATCTGTTCTGGAAATCTCTTTTTGTAAGCTGTGCAATTACAAATCTGTTCTGCCAGATTGCAAAAAGAAAAAAAATAAAGCTTTTTATTGAATCACTGATTTTTTGCATTTTTAAGCCCTGGGTTGTTTTAGTACTTGTTTTGACCTAAAAAAAGATCAAGTTCTTTTTTCCAGTCATTTATTTCATAAAATGACTTTAATTTTGAATTGCTCATTGCAGAAAAAACCGGTCTTTTAGCAGGAAGACTGAATATATCAGATGATACAGGATAAATGGTCTGATTTTTTTTAAATATCTTGAAAACCTCACAGGCCCATTCATATCTTGAGCAATAGTCTGAATTTGTAAGATGAAAAAGCCCGTTTAATCCGTCATTTATTGCTTTTAAGGTTATTTCTACAATTGTTCTTACTGATGTGGGTACTGACATTTCATCATAGGCAATTTTAAGTGCGTCACTTTTTTTTGCCCACTCCATAAGCTTGTAAATAAAGTTCTGGGTTCCGTTTCCGTATACCCAGCTTGTTCTGAATAAAATATTTTTTGATTTTGATTCTAAAACTGCATTTTCTCCAAACAGCTTGCTTTTTCCGTATTCATTTAAAGGGTTTGTTTCATCTTCTTCAGTGTAAAGATTTTCCTTTTTTCCGTCAAAAACATAGTCACTGCTGAAATGAACAAAAAAGCTCTGGTATTTTTCGCAGGCAAATGCAAGATTTGAAGTGCCTATGGTATTTATTTTAAATGCTTCCCATGGATTTTTTTCGGCATTGTCCACTAGGTTATATGCGGCACAGTTTATAGTAAAATCCGGTTTTACTTTTGAAAAAAAATCCATGACCTGGTTTGCATTTGAAATATCAAGCTGGTCATAGTCAAAAGAGTAAAGCTCTATGTCTGTTTTTTTTTCAAGAACTTTTACAAATTCATTTCCAAGCTGACCTTTATGTCCTGTAATAAGGTATTTTTTCATTTTTTACCTGTCTGAGTAATTTTTTTTGATCCAGTTTTTGTATTCCCCGGTTAATATGGAGTCAACCCAGTCTGTATTATTTAAATACCACTCAACTGTTTTTTTTATTCCCTTTTCAAAGGGTATGGACTGGTTAAATGAAAGATCCTTTTTTATTTTATCGCAGTTAATTGCATATCTTCTGTCGTGACCTGGTCTGTCCTTGACAAATTTTATAAGGTCTTTGTAATTTTTTCCTTTTTCCATATTTTTGTTTTCAGATGCAGGTATCAGATCATTAACTGACTCGCAAAGAAGGTTTACAATATCAATATTTGACATTTCGGTTTCACCGCCGATATTGTATGTTTGTCCCTTAATGCCTTTTTCAATGACTTTTATTACAGCTTCATTGTGATCATCAACATAAATCCAGTCCCTTACATTTTTTCCGTCTCCGTAAACAGGAAGATTTTTTCCTTTAATCATGTTTAAGATCATAAAAGGAATGAGTTTTTCAGGGAACTGATAAGGACCGTAATTGTTTGAGCAGTTTGTTATTGTAACAGGCAGATTATACGTATGAAAATAAGCTCTTACCAGATGATCGCTTGATGCCTTGCTTGCTGAATATGGACTTCTGGGGTCATAGCATGTGGATTCATAAAAAAAACCTGTTTCTCCAAGGGAGCCGTAAACTTCGTCTGTGCTTATATGGTGGAAAAGTACATCTTTTTTTTCCTTCCAGTTTTGTCTTGCAGTTTCAAGAAGGCTGAAAGTTCCTGTAATGTTTGTATTTATAAATTCCAGAGGAGACTCTATGGATCTGTCTACATGGGATTCTGCGGCAAAATGTACTACGCAGTCAATATTGTATTTTTTGAAAATTTTATCTGTATTATCAAAATTGCATATACATGATTTTTCAAAAAAATATCTGCTTTTATAATTTTTTTCTATATCTGAAAGATTTAATGGGTTTGCCGCATAGGTAAGTTTATCAATATTTATTATATTACCTTTAAAATTATTATTTTTAAAAAGGGTGCGTATGAAGTTTGATCCTATAAATCCGCATCCTCCAGTTACAAGAATATTATTGTACATTTTTTATACCTGGTTTTTTGATGTCAGTTTTAAATGTTTAAGTTCAGGAAGCACAAGATCCTTTTGTGACAATTCAGGCTCTGAAATTTTGTATTCCTCAAAAGGCCATTTAACATTAATTGTTTTATCATTCCAGATTATTCCTGCATCATTTTCAGGAGAATATTCCGAACCTGAAATTTTATAGGTTATTTCAGCCTCCTGTGAAAGAGTAAGAAAACCATGGGCAAAACCTTTTGGAATATAAAGCATAAATCTGTTTTCTTCTGACAGTTCAAAGGCAACCCATTTTGAAAACGTGGGGCTGTCTTTCCTTATATCTACTGCAACGTCAAAAATTTTTCCCTTTATACACCTTACAAGTTTCCCCTGTTCTTTTGGATAAGTCTGAAAGTGCAGTCCTCTTAAAACTCCTTTTGCAGATTTTGACTGGTTATCCTGAACAAAAAGATCATTTATCCCTGCCTTTGAAAAGTCAGAGTTTTTATATGTTTCAAGGAAATAACCTCTGTTGTCTTCAAACACTTTTGGTTTAATAAGTTTTACTTCTTTAATTTCAGTATCTAATATTTCAAAAGGCATTTTTTTAATTTCCTGTAGTAATTTGCAACCGATACGTTTCAGTTCTGGTTATACTTGTTTCTTTGAATATGCTCTTCCTTCAGAATACGGATAAGGTATTCTCCATATCCTGATTTTAAAAGCGGTTTTGCAAGCTCTTCAAGCTTTGTATCGTTTATAAAACCCATTCTCCAGGCTATTTCTTCAATACATGCAATTTTTTGCCCCTGGCGTTCTTCAATTACCTTTACAAAATTACCTGCCTCAATAAGAGAGTCATGGGTTCCTGTGTCAAACCATGCAAATCCTCTTCCCATTAATTCCACATTGAGAGAACCCTTTTCAAGATAGACTGAGTTTACGTCAGTTATTTCGTATTCCCCTCTTTTTGAAGGTTTTATTGATTTTGAAATATTTATTACATTGTTGTCATAGAAATAAAGACCTACAACCGCATAATTTGATTTTGGATTTTCAGGCTTTTCCTCAATGGAAAGTACCTGTCCCTTTGAGTCAAAGTCTACAACTCCGTATCTTTGCGGGGTTTTTACCCTGTACCCAAATACTGTTGCTCCCTCTTTTTTCTGTGAAGACTGTTTTAGTAATTTTGGAAAATCGTGGCCAAAAAATATATTGTCTCCAAGCACAAGGCAGACTGAAGAATCTCCAATAAAATCTTCACCAATTATAAATGCCTGGGCAAGTCCTTTTGGTTCTTCCTGGATTTTATATGAAATTGAAATTCCAAGCTTTGAGCCGTCTCCAAGAAGATCCTCAAATCTTGATGTATCCTTAGGAGTTGAAATTATAAGTATATCCTTGATGCCTGCAAGCATAAGAGTTGAAAGAGGGTAATATATCATTGGTTTGTCATATACAGGTAAAAGCTGTTTGCATATGGATTTTGTGGCAGGATATAATCTTGTTCCGCTTCCTCCTGCTAATATTATGCCTTTCATTTCTGCCTTTCAGTTTCTTAATTTTCATAGGGAAAATTAAATTTTATTAATTATTGTTTGTATGTTTTTTTTAAATACTATTAAAATCCTCATAAATTGTTCATATGGAGAAATAATCTTAACCTTGATTTATGTCAAGATTTGATATTTTAAAGCATTGTGTAAAATTTTTGGAGTTAAGGAGCCAGATTGAAAATAGCGTTTTTAATAACAAGGTCGGATACAATAGGAGGGGCACATGTTCATGTAAAAGACCTCGCTGTAAAGCTTGGAAATGATGGTCATGATGTTGCTGTTCTTATAGGCGGTAACGGTGTTTTTTCAGATATTTTAAAAAAATCTGGAGTAATGGTCAGAAATTTAAAGTACCTCAAAAGACATATCAATCCATTTTATGATGCACTTGCTCTTTTGGAAATCAGAAAAGAGCTTAAAATAATAAACCCTGATTTATTGACAATACATTCATCCAAATCAGGTATTCTTGGGCGTATTGCCTCAATAAATTTAAAATTTCCGGTTATATTCACAGTCCACGGCTGGTCTTTTACAGAGGGGATATCATTTTTTAAAAGAAAAGTATTTTTTATTTTAGAAAAAATACTTGTGCCACTGACTTCTAGGATAGTGTGTGTTTCAGACTATGACAGAAACCTTGCACTTGATATGAAGCTTACAGCCGGAAGTGGAAAAATCATTACAATTCATAATGGAATAACTGAGTTGAAAAATCTTGAGAATCTTGCAGACTTTGAGTCTGATATTCCTTTTTTTTTAATGATTGCAAGATTTGATGAACAAAAAGATCATGAGTCCCTTTTTTATGCAGCAAAAAAAATAGAAAATTTAAAGATTGATCTTATTGGAAGCGGAAGTAGTTTTGAAAGAATGAAAAGTCTTTCAAAAGAGCTTAAACTTGATGAACAGGTAAGGTTTTTAGGTGAATTTCTCGTGGATGAAAAAGTTTTTACAAAGTATCAGGGCTATATTCTGATTTCAAACTGGGAAGGACTGCCGATTTCAATAATTGAAGCAATGAGGGCAGGGCTCCCTGTTGTTGCATCCAATGTGGGCGGGTGCTGTGAAGAAGTATTTGACGGTGTTAACGGTTTTTTAATTGAAAAAAACAATATAAATATTATTGCTGAGAAGCTTTCAATGCTGAGTAAAGATAAAAATATGAGGAAAAAATTTGGCAAAAGAAGCAGGCAGATTTTTAAGGAAAAGTTTGAATTTGGAAAAATGTATGATCAATATCTTGATCTTTATAATTTGCTCGTAAATGAAAATGCGGATAAGTGATATGAAAAAAGTGCTTTTAACAGGTGCAGAAGGTTTTGTGGGAAAAAGGCTCAAATTTCTTCTTGAAAGAAGGGGATATAATGTAAAACCGGCCGTGTGGAAGGGGAGTAAAAATCATAAGGTTTTTTCAGATAAAAGTTTCTGCTTTGAAAACCTTGATTCAGAAACAGACTGGTCGGATGCCTTTAAATCTGAAAATATTGATACAGTTGTTCATCTGGCTGCAAGGGTTCATGTGATGAGAGAAAAATCAGAAAATCCTTTAAATGAATTTTTGAAGGTGAATTGTGAAGGAACCAGAAAACTTGCAGAACAGGCTGCTGAAAACAATGTAGGACGTTTTATTTTTTTAAGCACCATAGGAGTCAACGGAAGTTTTACAACGGATGCACCTTTCAATGAAAATTCAAAGATATCTCCCCACAATAATTATTCCATGTCAAAATATATGGCTGAACTTGAACTTTTAAAAACTGGCAGACAAACAGGAATGGAAATTGTAATTCTAAGGCCTCCTCTTGTTTACGGGCCAGGAGTTGGAGCAAATTTTCTGAAACTCCTGAACCTTGTAAATAGGTTAAGTCTTCTTCCTTTTGGAAATGTTTCAAACAAAAAAAGCTTTATTTATCTGGATAATCTTTGTGATGCAATTATATCGTGCACAGGTCATGGAAAGTCAGTTGAAGGTATTTTTACTGTTAGTGATGGCACTGATATTTCTACAAAAGAGCTGGTTTTAAAAATCTCTGGGTTTATGAATAAAAAAACAAGGATTTTTTCTTTTTCTTCGTCACTTGCCAGAAAATTATTTTATGTTTTTGGAAAAGCAAATGTGTATGACAGTCTGTGGAGATCTCTTGAAATTGATAGTTCAAAAATAAAAAACACTCTTGGCTTTAAGTCTGGTGTTTCAATTGACAAGGGACTTTATCTTACAGTGGAAAATTATTTGAAAAAATCTAACCCTTTAGTTTAAAGTGTAACCTTTGCTGGTTTCTTTATGAGTCCAGTTTCCGATTAAGCCTTGATTCAGGATATAAAAAAATAGTTTTCCACAAATCAGATATATTGTTTTTCAGATTCTGTTCATTACTATCAGGAACCTGAAAATAAGACTGTCAAGCTCTGACTGTCTCTGAGGCTTGAAATTAAGTGCATAAAAAAAACGTTTAAAAACGTTTTTATGGCCTGCCATTTTAAGAAAAAAAGATATTTCCTGTTTTTTTTCTTCTGGCAGTTCATGAAGATAAACTTTTAAAAATTCTTCAATCTGTTTTCTTGTTTCCTTGTTGTTTTTTTTAAATCTTTCAAATCTTTGCTGCCAGAATTTAAATCCTTTTGATGATCCAATAAGATTGTTTTCATGCTGTCTGTAATTGATTGAAGGACTATTGTCATAAACTATTGTTCCAAAGGCTGAAATGACTGTATATATCCAGGCATCGTGCATTTTAAGTTTTGAATAGTCTGTTTTTTTACCCCGAAGAATTTGAACTGCTTTTTTATTAAGCAAAATTGTGCATCCCGTTGCAATATTTTCCAGTAAGCTGTTTTCAAAGGAAATTTTATTTATTTTCTGTGATTCGTGGAGAAAATTTAAATTATTGTCTACAATATTGAGCCTTGAAAAATACATTAATGGCAGGCTCTGATCTTTTTGTGACAGAAAAGAAACAGCTCTTTCAACCTTATCCTTGAACCAGACATCATCCTGGTCTGAAAATCCTGTAAAATCTGCATCTTCAGGTATTTTATCGAGCAGAGTCATGAAACTTTCAATAACTCCTTTGTTTTTTCCTGAAAAAACTTTTATTGATTCATGTTTTTTTTCATGGGATTTTAGAATTTTTAAGGTTGAATCATTTGAGCCGTCATCTCTTATTAAAATTTTTATATTTGGATAAGTCTGATTTAAAATGCTTTGAATCTGAGCTTCAAGATATTTTTCACCATTGTAGGTAGACATTGCAATATAAACATTTGGAGTATTCATCTGTAAATCCTGGTTTTTGTTAAAATAATAGTAACTGTTCAGTTTAGAAAAAATAAATCATCCGTCAGCAAACTGAGTTTTTCTCGTTTTTCAGCTGAATAGTCACAAAAAAATCAGATCTTTTTTAACCTGGACAGAGCAATTTTCAGGTTTAAAGCTCCTCAGGTGTAAAACTCAGCACATCGTCAATTTTTTCCTTATTTAAAAGAACCATTATGAGTCTGTCAATACCAAGTGCATTTCCTGAAGCATCAGGCATATTATCAAGGTCTTTTAAAAATTTATACGGAAGATCTGATACAGGCAGGTTTTTTTTCTGTCTGAAATTAATTGAATCTTTAAATCTTTTTTCCTGTTCAGAGGCATCTGTTAGTTCAGTGTAGCAGTTGCATATTTCAACTCCGGAAATAAAAAGCTCAAAACGCTGGCAGAAATTTTTGCTGTTTTCACACAGTTTTGAAAGAGATGCCTGTGATGCCGGGAAATCATATAAAAAAACAGGTCTGCCAAATCCAAGCCTTGGACATATTTCCATACCGAAAATTTCATCAAAATTATTTAAAACTTCATTAAAAGATCGGTTTGTGTATTTTTTTACTGCATCATAAACACTGAGTCTTTCAAAATTTTTATCAAGACTTGTATCCTTGTTTTGCCTTGTTATTTTTTTGATGGAAAATGTTTTTGCAAGGTGAATAATAAGTTCCTGGGTTTCTTCCATTATGTCAAAATAATTTTTGCCTGCCTGATACCATTCAAGCATGGTCATTTCAGGGATATGGAATCTGCCTCTTTCATTTTTCCTGAATGCCTTGCAGATCTGGAATATTTTTTCATGTCCTTTTGCAAGAAGTCTTTTCATGCATATTTCAGGTGAAGCCTGCAAAAAAAATTTTTCAGATAAAAACGGTTCAATATGATCTTCAGGTATAATGGACGGCAGTCTTAGTGGTGTTTCAACTTCAGTATAATTGTTTTTAAAAAAGAAATTTCTTATTTCAAAAATAATTCTGCTTCTTTTTTCAAGGGTTTCTTTCATTTATATAATGCCTGTCTTTTAGTTAAACCTGAGAAAAGGGGACCATATTTTTTCATTTAATAAATTTTCAATTAATTATCTTGCTAAACTTAAAATTATCAAGCCGTTAGGGGTTTTTAATTTTGTTCTATCTACTGCTTTAAACTGCATCAGCCATAGCAAAAATAAGCCTGAAACAATTTGTATTCCAAATTCAGAATCAAGGCATATAACAGCAAATTGCCCCGAAAAGATCCGGAGCAATTTAAAATCATATTTAAGATGCTGTCAATTTAAGTTTAATGTTTTTTTCTTTCAAACCTGTCATTTTTGTTGTCGTGGAAATAGTTGATTTCTGAATTTGAGGTCTCATACCACTTTTCAGCCTGTAAAAGACATTTTTCGCAGACATTTACCGGAGCATGAATTCCTGTGATTTTCCATCCCCTGTCAGATTCTGAGTCAATTTTTAAAGCTCCTCCGCATTTGTCGCAGTTTGTAATATGCTGGAACTGTCTTTCATAAATTCCGTCTGTGTCATACATTATATTTCTTTTTGTCTTGAATATTGGATCATTCCCGTAAATTTTTTTCTTCAGGTCGTTTCTTGAGTCCCATACTGCTAAAACTTTTTCGCAGACATTTTTTATGTATTTCATTGTATCAGCAGATTCCTTGAGTTTTTCCGGACTGTAGTCAGGTTCCTTAACCTTTGAGTAGTCAATTCCTGCCATTGCAAGAATTATTCCTGCGTTTACATAGGGCAGGGCGGCCTCTATGGAGTATCCGCCTTCAAGAACTGCAATATCAGGGTTAAGAAGTGTGGTGAGTTTTGCATAGCCCTGGGCTGTGAAGTTCATGTTTGTAATGGGGTCTGTATAATGATTGTCCTGTCCGGCGGAATTTACTATTATATCCGGTTTGAATTCTTCCAGAACCGGGAGAACGCAGTTTTCTATTGTATATAAATATCCTTCCTCGGAAGTGTTTGGTGGAAGGGGGATATTAAGGGTGTAACCGCAGGCATTGGGCCCTCCAAGCTCATCTGTAAAACCTGAACCTGGATAAAGGGTTCTTCCGTCCTGGTGAAGAGAAATAAATAAAACATCAGGGTCGTGCCAGTAAACGTCCTGGGTTCCGTCCCCATGGTGGCAGTCTGTGTCAACAATTGCAATTTTTCTGTATCCGTATTCCTTTCTTAAATATTCAATCATTACGGCTTCAATATTTATATTGCAAAATCCCCTTCCGCCATGGACAACTCTCATTGCATGGTGTCCGGGAGGCCTTACAAGAGCAAAGCCTTTGTCTATTTCACCCTGGGCAAATTTCTGTGCAATTGCCTTTGCACCGCCTGCACTGATAAAATGTGAGTTTGTTGTTACAGATTCAATGTCAGGCACACAGAAATGAGCCCGGTTTATTTCATTTCTGGTTACTTTCAAAGGCTTGTATTCAATTATTCCCTCAATATCCATAATGCCTTCTTCAAAGACCTGATCCTTTGTATATAATAGTCTTTCCTCTCTTTCGGGGTGTGTTGGATCTATGGCCCAGTCAAAGGCCGGGAAAAATACAAGACCTGTTTTATTTTTGGCTTTCAGCATTTTTTCTCCTTTACTCAGATACAAGTCCTGGTCTGACCTGAAGAGTTATTCTAATATTTTTTCCTGAGGATCTGTATCCCCTTATCATGTTAAAAGACATGTCCTCAATGGTTTCAATTTCTATATTCTTCATGTCTGCGCCCATTTTTTCAGCCTTTGCATATAAAAGAGCTTTTGCCTTTGCATAGGCGTCTTCCCTGGTATAGTTTGAAGGAATTGATTCCTCATAATTTTCTGAAACGGCATATGCTTTTTTCTGTGCTGTATCTGCAAAAAGAGTAACTGTGCATGTGGGTTTTGCCATTGCAGCCCCTTTTGCATTTGCTATGCTGAAGTTTTCAACCGGAATGGTTTTTATTCCAGACAGTTTTTCTATTCTTTTTGCAAAAACACCAGCTGGACCTCCAAGTACAAGTATTGACTGGGGATTTAAAACATAACCGTCCAGAAAATCATGGAGAGTGTATACAGGCTTGTTATTTATGTCTGAAATCATTTCAGTAAATGCATCAACTATATTTTTTGCGGTAATATCAATGATTTGTTCTGCGGCTTCTTCCATTGAAATACCAAGGGGGGTTGCAATTTCTTCTATACCTTTTTTGGCCTTTTCAAAGTCTCCATCATTTATTTCTCCAAGAAAAACAAATGCGTCAGTAGGAGTTGGAAATTCACCGCCAAAGGCCATTGCAGGCCCTTTTCTTTCAGGTCCTGCTGATATTTTTGAATTTTCAACTTTCACAAAACTGTCCCCGCCTGCTCCAATAGATCTTGTTTCAATTGCTCTTATAAGGGTTTTGATGTTTTGGATCTTTATTCCGTTCTGGGCTATTACAGGAACTCCTTTGGCAAGAACTGCAATATCTGTTGTTGTGCCTCCAATATCAAGAATAATTGAATCTGTATTTTTATCTGCACATGGAATAGCTCCCATTACACTTGCAGCAGGGCCTGAAAATATGGTCTGAGCAGGGAACTTTACTGACTGGGAAAGTGGCATGGTTCCGCCGTCTGCCTTTAATATGTGAACCGGAGATTTTATTTTTCTTTCAATAAAGCTCTCATTGACTGATCTGAAAAAATTATCATAGGAATCATGCACAGCCGCATTGAGCCAGGTTGTATTTATTCTTCCTGGAAAGTTAAGATGTCCGGAAACATTGTGTCCTTTAAATATGTTCCTGAAGTTTGAGGAAAATATTTTTTCCATCTGATTTTCGTGGGAGGGATTCCTTGGAGAAAATTTAGATATAAGTGCAATATTTTTTATTCCGTTTTTTTTTATTTCCTCTGAAATACTCCTTATTTCCTGTTCATCAAGAGAGGCCAGTTCTCTTCCTCTATGGTCAAGAGCTCCTTTTACAACGCAGTAATAATCTCCTGTTTTATAAAATTCAGGGTCTATGCCTGGCCCTGCTGATACAATCACTGCAACAGGTGAGGTTTTTTTCTGTACTACAGCATTTGTAGTAAGTGTAGTGCTTAAGACAGTTCTTTTAATCTTTGACGGATCTGTATTTTCAATTAGTGAATCAATGGCCGTAATCACGGATTCATAAAGATTGTCCTTTTTGGTAGGTATTTTTACTGATTTAACGATTTCATCTTCAGACAGAAGAACACCGTCTGTATGGGTGCCGCCTACGTCTATACCGATTATCATTTTTTACCCCGCAGATTTAAATTATTGATTTTTATCAGACTATATTCAATAAGTTAAATTGTCAAACAAGGCGGCATTCTTTATCTATGCTTTTTCATGAATCATTTCAAGTTCTTCTGTTGTAAGGATCTTGTCTATATCAAGAAGAATTTTTACTCCTCCTCCGGTTTTGGCAATGCCCTGAATATAGGTGGTATCAACCTTTGTTCCAAAGGAAGGCGCCTGTTCAATATCATCTGGCTTTACAGGAAGTACTTCTGATACAGAATCAACTACTATTCCCATGGTAATTATTCCTGATTTCCCCTCAACTTCAACTACAATTATGCATGTCCTTTCAGTATATTCAAGGGGGGGCAGGGAAAATCTGAGTCTAAGATCAAGTACAGGAATGACTTTGCCCCTCAGATTTATTACTCCTTTGACAAATTCCGGGGTCTGGGGAACTGAGGTTATGGGCATGAGACCTATGATTTCCTTAATTTTTAAAATGCCTATTCCATATTCTTCATCAGCAAGAGAAAATGTGAGAAATTTACTGTCAATACTTTTATCACTGGAGTCTGAAGTCCTTTGGTCTCTTGGGGTGTTTTCCATATTGCCTCCTGTTTAATGAATTTCATTGTTTTTAATATGGTTGCGGCGCTGATTCGGCCTTTTTTACTTGTTGTCAGATGATTTTATTACAGATTCAATTATTGACTGTGAATCTGATTGAGAGAACTGGTCGAACTGGGTGATTTTCCATTTTAACCTTATGTTTTCATTTTGCAATAAACTTTTATTTTCCATGGCTTTATCTATTCTGGCCGAAAATATTTCTCCGCCTTTGACCGGTGTATTTGTAAGTACAACTGCAAAGCTGTTGTCATATCTGCAGCAATAATCGCTTTTTCTTGAGCTTGTCAAAAGAACACTGCTTATTTCCGAAAGAATCTTTTCAAGGAAAATATGGCCTGACTTGTCTCTTATTTTTGGGTAATCAACAACTTCTGCCATCAAAACAGCAAGATCAGACTTGTATCTTTTTGCCCTTGAAATTTCCTTGGGTATTACTTCAAAAAACCATCTTTTATTGTAAAGGCCAGTTATTTCGTCTCTCATTGGCAGTTCTGTGAATCTTGACTTTGCTTCCAAAAGCTTTTTTTCAAGCCTTGCCTTTTCGCTTGCCCTGAAAATAATTCTTTCAACAAGGCTTCTTTTGATTCTCTCCTTCTGAACAAATTCAAATGGTATGTTTTTATAATCACCATAGGGTTTTGATTTTGTCTGTCTTTTTAAAAGTATTACAAAAAAAGGCCTGTAATTTATTTTAAGTTTTTCAAGAAAACCAAAAACAGAATATGAATCAATTTTTTCTTCAGTGAAAATAAGATCGAAATATTTTTCCCGCATTTTTTTATCTGCTGACTCAAATGAATCTGCTTCTGACACTTCTGTATTAGGTGAGCTTTTAAGATACTGTCTGATTTTTTTGATTATGTTTTTATCAAGACTTATGCAAAGAATTTTTAAATTTGTGCAGTTTTTCTCAGAGGATCTGTTTATATATGATTCCTCAAGGTTTAATGCCTGAATTTTTTTTACACTTTCTGTTATTCGATGACTGGATTCAATTATTCTTTCTGCTTTCTTATGAATTTTTGAATCTTTTTCTCCTTCAGCCTTCAGCAGTTCTGCATTGCAGATCAGTGTAGTAAGCGGCTGTGTCAGTTCTTTTGCTATTTTGTCTGTAATCTCAAACAGGGTATTTTTTCGCTCCATCTCAAGTTTCAGGAGCTCCTGGTTATTATCCTGTGATGTTTCATAATGCATTGTCTTTATAGGTTCTAACATATCATATAAACTAAGATTGAACTTGACTCTCTTGGCAATATTTTCAGATGATTCGTCAAAGGATATGAAATCTGCGATAATATTGTCCTGGGTAGTCAGTATCGTTTCGGGTGTTTTCTGTATTATTAGTATAATATGTTTTTTTTGCGATTTTAAAAAAAGATTTTTAATTTTGTCAAAACAGCTGTCTTCAATTACAGCAAGATCATTGAGTTTAGTGAATTCTGCCCATGGGGGATTTAGTTGCCTGGACTCAATATCAAGAAGCTTGAATGCATTTAAAAATTTGTTTAGAACAGCTTCGGTTTCAATAAGATAAAAAATATTTTTCATATTAATGCCCCGATTTGCAGAAATAATAAAGAAAAATAAGGAAATTATGCAGTTTAGATATCGTCAGCTGAACAAAAGCTGTTTTTGTTTTTCTGATTAAAACCGGAAACTGCCTTTTTTTACCAATTTTTGCGAAAGATTCAAAGTCTTAATCTCAAAATACATAAGTATTTCTAAAGAAAAAAATTTTTGTTTTCGGTTAATATCTGTCAAGAAAGTCTGTCTGTATGCCAGAACTGAAAAAACGTTCAAGGAGCTGAATAAAAATAATTAATTTCTATAATTTATAACATGTAAATAATCTTTACAAGATTAAAACTCAGTTGAATCAGTTGTGGTTTATTATTTAATCGCTGAGGAAAACTATGTTTTTGGGGAATTTCAGGGAGGGGGTTCAAAATTTAAACCTTAAAAACTCCATTTATAATGTAGATTAAATTTTTCATCTTCAGAAAATGAAAAAAATCTGTAAATATTCAGCTTAAAACTGAGAAAAATCAGTTTTATTAGGGATGCTGTATTTTTTTGAGCAGGTTTCAGGAGATAGTTTTTTATCTCCTGGCCCGGAGCTCAGAGAAAATCAAGATTAAATAAGGATGCATCAGTCGTTTCCATTCAGTTAATGAACGAAAACGGCCTTTTTTGTTCATTTCTGCTTCAGATTAAAATTTAATTCTCAAAATACTAATGTATTCCTGCTGCTAAATTTTTCATCTCCCTTGAACTGAACAAAAAATTATCGTTTTCAGTCAATTATTATTTGGTTCCAGCTTTTGCTTTCAAACACTCTTCACCTTCAGTCATATGGCAGAAATTTTTACGCTGGTTTTCATCTCCTATTACGGCAATCAAATCTTCGGGCATGAGAATAAAATCTGTTTCTGGATTTGATACAAGACTGCCTTTTCTGACAACTCCTACAATTGATGCTCCTGTTTTTTTTCTGACTTCACTCTGTCCAATGGTTTTTTGGGATATTGGACTTTTTTCACTGAGTCTGAACCATTGAATATCAAACTGATCTTCTGCATTTTTCAAATGATAAAGTTTTGTATAGTCTGTTTTTTTTGCAAACCAGTCTGCATAAAGCTCACTTCTGACTGTATTGGTACATCTCTGGATTTCAGGAGCAGGAATATTGAAGTGAATTAATGACTGTCTTGTCATTTCAAGACTTGCTTCAAATTCAGGGAAAATCACTTCTGAAACTCCAAGTTCCTTAAACATTTCAAAGTATTCTCTTGAAGATGTTCTGGAAATAATTTCAATATTTTTATTCATTTTTTTTGATGCTTCAATTATTGACCTTGCATTTGTAGCTGATGGAACTGTAAGGATTAAAAGGGAAGCTTCTTTTATTCCGGCAGCTTCAAGAACTGTTTCATGGGTCGCATCACCGTAAATAACAGATATTTCCTGGGTTTTAGCCTGCTCAAAGCGTCTGTGTTCTATTTCAATCAGGATGAATTTCATTTCAAGGCGTTTGAGCATTTTTGCTATCTGTGAGCCGACTCTTCCTCCTCCTGCAATAATAATATGGTCTTCAAGACCTGAATCAGGAATGTTTGAAATTTCAAGATCCCTTGAAGGATAAAATTTCTTTTTAATTGAATAAAGTTTGGCAGTCTGTCCTGAAATAACAGGTGTAAGTGCCATGGTGATTATTGCAGCTGTAAGAACAAGTGAGTAGAGGTCTGTTGAAATTGAATTCGTAGATATTCCAACCCTTGCCAGTACAAATGAAAATTCACCGATCTGGAAAAGTCCAAGTCCAACAGCAAGAGGGATTACATTTGTATATCTGAAAAGCTTTGAAAGAGAGGCAAAAATAAGACCTTTTCCAATGCCTGCCGCAAGAACAAGGATAATAACCTTGTCACCGTGCTTTATTAGATACATTGGATCAAAGAGCATTCCAACTGAACTGAAAAAAAGAAGTCCGAACAGATCCCTTAACGGGATTATGTCGCTTAGAGCCTGGTGGCCGTAATCAGATTCACTTAAGACCATTCCGGCTACAAAAGCTCCAAAGGCAAAGGAAAGTCCGGCCATATGAGTTGCGTAGCCTATTCCAAGACCGATTGCAGTTATTGCAAGGAGAAAAAGCTCCCTTGATCCAAGCTTTGCAATATGTGACATAAGTCCGGGAAGAAGTCTTGTTCCAAGAATTATCATTCCTGCAATAAATGCAGCAGCCTTTAAGGCCGCAAATCCAAGGGCTGATATTCCTATTTCGGGATTGTTGAGCTGGGGTAGAATTATCATCATTGGCACAACTGCAAGATCCTGGATTATGAGCATTCCTATCATAACCTTGCTTGAAAGTGTTCCAAGCCAACCCTGGTTCATAAGGGTTTTTAAAATAACCATTGTACTTGAAAGGGATATAATTGAGCCAAGCCATAGAGACTGCTTTAAGTCATAGTTCATTATAATTCCTATTCCCGTGCCAAGAAGAATTGTAAGAATTATCTGGACTGGTGTCCCAATGAGGGCAATCATTTTTACTGGTTTTAGATCCTTTAAAGAAAATTCAAGTCCAAGAGCAAATAAAAGAAGTGCTATTCCTATTTCTGCGAGGAGCTCAATTTCATGGGTGTTTGAAATTGTTATACCTCCGGTATGAGGTCCCAGAAAAATTCCTGCAATTATGTATCCCAATATTAGAGGCTGCCCAATTCTTTGCATTAAAAGTCCGCAAAAAAAGGCTGCAACAATTAAAATAATTATATCTGCGGCAATACCCATTGATTCTCCCGAAAATTGAATTTTAAATTGTGATTATTTGTAACTGTTCAGCTGAAAACTTATAAAAAAGCCAGTTTTATGGCGGATGCTGTATTTTTTCTGAGCCTGTTTCAGGAAATAATTTTTTCCTGTCCAGGAGTAAAAGCCCCAATAAGGCCTGAAAAGGGTGCAGCAGTCGTTCTCCATTTAAACTTAACAGTTACGGTTATTTTAAAAATAAGGATTATATGAAGATGATTTTTTCCGGTCAACAATTATGAAAACTGAAATGTATTTTTGTGCAGCAGGGAATAAAAAAAGCCCCTTGATTAAGGGGCTTGATGTCTGGCTCCCCAGCACGGACTTGAACCGCGGACCCGATGGTTAACAGCCATCTGCTCTGCCGACTGAGCTACTGGGGATTAAATTCGGCGTTTGCTGTTTTGCTCAGCAACGAGAAGACATATACATTTCTTTGATATCTGCGTCAAGAAAAAAAATAAAAAAATATTAAATTTTTATTAATGCCCTGAAAGTAAGATACGCAAAGTAAGCAAAAAGCATAAAACCTCCTTCCCATCTGTCCACAAATCTTTTTCTTCCTGTGGTCATAAATAGAAGTAAAAGAATGTTTGCAAAAACCACCATTAAAATATCAAGGTTGTTACTGCTTGAAAATGGAAGAGGTTTAATAGTTGCACTTATTCCAAGTACAAAAAAGATGTTGAAAATATTTGAACCGGCAACATTACCTACGGCCATTTCTGACTGGCCTTTGTATGCTGCTACAACAGACGCTGCAAGCTCGGGGAGTGAAGTGCCGATTGCAATTATTGTAAGTCCGATTATTTCATCTGAGACTCCAAATGATTGTGCAATATCCACAGCACCTCTTACAATAAGCTCTGCTCCCCCGGCAAGTCCGATTATTCCTATTATTATAAGACCTCCTGAAAGAGCCCAGTGCATTTCTTTAAGGTTTTCAGGTATGTCTTCAAGGGGATCTCTTTTTGAAAGTGAAAAAGAATAATGGAAAAAAATCAGGAAAAAACCAAGAAATACAAGGCCGTCACTTCTACTCAATAGTGAATAGTTGTAGTGATCAAGGAACTGGTCATTTACTGAGGCAGCAAGAACTATTACTGCAAGAAGCCCCATTGGGATATCTGCCTTTACAGTTCCTTTTGGAACTTTTAAAGGTTTTATTACCCCGCATACGCCTATTATCAGTAAAATGTTTGCAATATTGCTTCCAAGGATGTTCCCTGTAGCAACCCCTGTGCTTCCTTCCGTACTTGCGACAACGTTTACAAAAAGTTCTGGAAGAGAAGATCCGAAGGCTACAACTGTGAGCCCGATTACCATGTCTGAGATATTAAATTTTTTTGCAATTGCCGATGCACCGTTCACAAGGAAATCAGCACTTTTTACAAGAAGAATAAAACCCGCTACAAGGAAAAGATATGACACGTGATGCCTCCCTGTTTATTGATAGGAGAAAGATAATAAAACCTGAACTTAAGCCATGAGTAAATTTTAAATCAAAAAGTTTTTAATGTATCAAGTCATTTGTTTTAAAATATAAAAATCTTCTGGATTTTTGGTTTAAATCCTGAAGCATGGCCCAACTGAAAAACATTTAACTCGTGGCTGAACGAAAAAGGTCCTTTCTGCACATTTTGGCGTCAGATTCAAAAATTAACCTTCACAATACTTAATCCTAAATTGAGCGATTTTCAAGTTTGCTGCATTCTTTCTGAGCCTCATTCTCCCTTAAGCTCCGAGGCAGGAGATAAAAAAACTATCTCCTGAAACCGGCTCAGAAAAAATACAGCATCCGTCGCCAAAACGGCTTTTTCCCAGTTTCTAAGCTGAATAGTTACAACATAATAAGCTTAAATCATTAAAGATTTATTGATTTAAAAATATGAAACGATCAACCTGGGTTAATGTATCCTAAGGGTTAAATTTTTTACCGACGCTGCAGTGAATAAAAAGCCTGGTTTTCAAACAATCACTAATTCAGGTAAAAAATGAAAAAAAATTTATTCCGGAGATGAAAATTATCTCCGGAATTATTTTGAACTGCAGCTGTTTTTAAAAAAGAAATTTTTATTCTTCTTCTTTTTCTTTAGCTTCCTTAACAGCAGTTTTAAGCCCAAGCTCCTGCATCTGTGCAAAAGATGCTTTAGAAGGAGCATTTGTTAGAAGGCATGTTCCTTTTTGAGTTTTTGGGAAAGCCATTACATCCCTTATTGATTCTTCCTGGCACAAAATCATTACCAGTCTGTCAAAGCCAAATGCAAGACCTCCGTGTGGAGGAGCACCTGATTTAAGAGCGTCAACAAGGAATCCAAATTTTTCCTCATAGTCTTCCCTTTCCATTCCAAGTATTGAAAAAACTTTTTCCTGAATTTCAGGCTGGTGGATACGAATACTTCCTCCGCCTATTTCTGAGCCGTTCAATACCATATCATATGCCCTTGATCTTACTTCAAGGGGTGATTTGTCTATTTTGTCATAATCTGACTCAAGAGGTGCTGTAAAAGGGTGATGTAATGCCTGGTATCTTTTTTCGTCTTCATCCCATTCAAACATTGGGAATCTTGTCACCCACAAAAACTCATATCTGTTATTATCTACAAGACCAAGCTTTGCTCCGAGATGATTTCTTAAATTTCCAAGGGTATCATTTGTGACAGATGGGCTGTCTGCAACAAAAAATACAATATCTCCTGGTTCCATGGAAAGTGCATTTTTCATTGATTCTCTTTCTTCATCAGAAAAGAATTTTGTTATGGGAGACTGCCATTCTCCATCTTCCTTGACTTTAATCCAGGCAAGTCCCTTTGCTCCGTAAATTGCAGCAAATGATGTAAGGTCATCAATGTCTTTTCTTGAAAATGATGCACATCCCTTTGCATTTAGAGCCTTTACAAGCCCTCCTTTTTTAAGGGTGTCGGCAAACACCTTGAATCCTGTATTTTTAAGTATTTCAGACAGATTTACAAGTTCAAGTCCAAATCTTAAATCCGGTTTGTCCAGTCCGTATCTGTCCATGGCCTCTGAATAGTCCATTCTATGGAAAGGAGTTTTTATATCCATATCAAGAACTTCTTTAAATACTGTCTTTACAAGTCCTTCAGCCATTGACATTACATCTTCTTCACCAACAAAACTCATTTCAAGGTCTATCTGGGTAAACTCAGGCTGTCTGTCTGCTCTTAAGTCTTCGTCTCTGAAACATTTTACAATCTGATAATATCTGTCAAATCCTGCAATCATAAGAAGCTGCTTGAAAAGCTGGGGAGACTGTGGAAGTGCATAAAAATTTCCCTGATGAAGCCTGCTTGGAACAAGATAGTCCCTTGCACCTTCAGGGGTGGATTTTGTAAGAAAAGGAGTTTCAATATCTAAAAAACCATTGTCATTCAGGTATTTTCTGGCTGCAAATCCTGCCTTGTGTCTTTTTATTATGTTTTTTTGAATGGAAGGTCTTCTAAGATCCAGGTGTCTGTTTTTAAGCCTTATGCTTTCAGATGTTTCAACCCTGTCTTCAATTAGAAAAGGAGGTGTTTCAGCTTCATTTAAAATTTTAAGCTCTTGCACATTTATTTCTATTTCACCTGTGAAAAGATTTTTGTTTATCATTCCGTCAGGTCTTTCATCAACCATTCCCTTTACCGCAATAACATATTCGCTTCTTATTGTATGAGCCTTTTCGTGCATTTTTGCATCTGTTTCAGGGTTGAATACTACCTGGGTAATTCCTTCCCTGTCTCTTAAATCAACGAAAATAACTCCGCCGTGGTCCCTTCTTCTTTGAACCCAGCCCATGAGAACAACCTCTTTTCCCTTGTCAGCTGCAGTAAGCTGGTTAAGATGATGGGTTCTTCTAAGGTCTCCAAGTAAATCAGCCACTATAATTTCTCCTGTTAAATATTTTTTTCCATTGTTGAAATAAAATCTTTTTCCAAAATTTCTTCCTGGGATCCAAGCTCCATGTTTTTAAGGCTTATTATGCCTTTTTCCACTTCGGTTTCCCCAATTATTGCACAAAACCTGCAATTTGATTTGTTTGCCTTTTTCATTGATGCTTTCATGCTTTTATCCGAAAAATCCATTTCAGCCCGGATATTTTTTGAGGCAAGTTCATTGCAAAGTTTAAATGCCTTTTCAGATGCTTTTTTGCCAAATGCCAGAAAGTATACAATTGGTCCGATATTGTTGTTTTCCCCATTTTTTGCGGCAATTATTTCCACAAGTCTGTCAAAGCCTATGGCAAAACCTATTCCAGGAGTTTTTGGACCTCCAAGTATTTCAATCAGCCCGTCATATCTTCCCCCGCCTGCAACAGCAGACTGGGCTCCAAGTTCCCTGGTCTGGATTTCAAAAGCTGTTTTTGTATAATAATCAAGCCCCCTTACCAGATAGTCATCAATTTCATAGGAAATGTTTTCCAGTTCAAGGCAGTTTTTAAGGGTTTCAAAATGAATTTTGCATTCATCGCAGAGATAGTCCTTTAAAAGAGGAGCTCCCTCAAGCTGATTTCTGCAGGATTCAACCTTGCAGTCCAAAATTCTTAGAGGATTTTTTGTTTTTCTTCTTTCACAGTCTTCACAAAGGTTTTCTGTGTTTCCAATAAAACTTAAAAGAGCTTCATTGTATGTTTTTCTGCATAATGGGCACCCAAGGGAATTTATTTTTGTTGAAAGATTTTTTACCTCAAGTCTTTTGAAAAGAAGGTTCAGCATTACAAGTATCTGTGCATCAAGAATCGGAGAGTCTATGCCAAGAACTTCTGCATTTATCTGGTAAAACTGTCTGTATCTTCCCTTCTGAGGTCTTTCTTTTCTGAACATTGGCCCTATTGTATAAAGCTTTTGCTCAGGGTCCCTTGCATACATTTTATGCTGAATATAGGATCTTACTATTGATGCTGTAGCCTCGGGACGCATTGTCTGGTTTTTTCCCTTTGAATCGGGGAATGTGAACATTTCCTTTTCAACTATGTCTGTATTTTCTCCAATTCCCCTTGCAAAAACTTCGGTCTTTTCAAGGATGGGAAGCCTGATTTCCTTAAAGCCATAATTTTCAAATATATTTTTTGCTTCCTGTTCAATCCTTTGCCAGACCTGAATTTCATCGGGCAGGATATCGCGGAAACCTCTTATTGTCTGAATCATTAATGTAAGTCCTTATTTATATCTTTAATATGTAACCGAATATTATTAGCCCAGAGAGCTTTTATAGTCAATATTTCTTGGATAAAATAAGGTATTAATAAAAGACTTCATTTTTTACCACAAAATCATACTTGCAAAAAAAAACTCATTTTATAATATCTCCGGTGACGGAAAGCTGGTTTGCAACAAACTTAATTAAGGATGTAAAAATGGCAAAAAAAGTCACAACAAAAACATTTATGAAGAAAAAAGAATCAGGTGAAAAAATAACCGCAGTTACTTCCTATGACTACAGTTTTACAAGGCTTATAGATGAGTCGGGGATAGATATGATTCTTGTGGGTGATTCCCTTGGCATGATGATCCAGGGACACTCAAGCACAATTCCCGTTACAATGGATGAAATGATTTATCATTCAAGAATAGTGGCAAGAGCAAATCCTTCATGTATGATTGTAACTGACATGCCTTTTCTTTCATATCAGGCTGAAGTATCAGAAGCTGTTATAAATGCAGGTCTTCTTCTAAAGGAAGGTTTTGGTGAAGCTGTCAAGCTTGAGGGCGGAGCAGATGTTGCAGAAAAAATCGATGCCATAACAAGAGCTGGTATTCCTGTTCAGGGCCATATCGGTCTTACTCCCCAGTCTGTCCACCAGATGGGCGGGTTCAGGGTGCAAAGGGATGAGGACAGAATTGTCAATGATGCACATGCTGTTGAAGAGGCTGGAGCTTTTTCAGTTGTTTTGGAAGGAATACCTTCCCATATTGCAAAAAGAGTTACAAAAGAGCTTAAAATTCCTACAATAGGTATTGGAGCAGGAGTTGACTGTGATGGACAGATCCTTGTCATGCATGACCTTTTAGGACTGAACAGGGGACATGTTCCTAAGTTTGCAAAAAAGTTTTCAAATCTTGGTGATCTTGCAGTTGAAGCCTTTGCACAATATGCAAAGGATGTAAAAGAAGGTAAATTCCCGGGTGAAGAGCATAGTTATTAATTTATGATTAACTTTTTGTTAAACAGTTACCTTTTTGTTTTAAAAAGAAAGCCTTACTCAAAAAAATGAGTAAGGCTTTTAGTGATAAATAATCAAATCAATCTGATTTTAGTATCTGTAATGCTCAGGCTTATAAGGTCCGTCAATTGAAATTCCAAGATAATCAGCCTGTTTCTGTGTAAGTTTTGTAAGATTTGCCTGAAGTCTTTCCAGATGAAGTCTTGCAACTTCTTCGTCAAGTTTTTTGGAAAGGGTGTAAACTTTATTTTCATGTTTTTTTGTTGCAAGTTCAATCTGTGCAAGTGTCTGGTTGGTAAAGCTTGCACTCATCACAAAACTTGGATGGCCTGTAGCACAGCCAAGGTTTACAAGGCGCCCTTCTGCAAGAACAATAATTGATCTGCCTGATTTTAATGTCCACTTGTCAACCTGGGGCTTTATTGTGTCTTTCACGCATTCAGGGGTTCTTGTAAGATATGACATTTCAATTTCATTGTCAAAATGTCCGATATTGCAGATTATTGCTTCATTTTTCATCTGCTCCATATGCTCTCCCCGAAGAACATGATAGTTTCCTGTTGCTGTTACAAAAATATCTCCCTTTGAAACAATTTCTTCAAGAAGACAGACCTGGAATCCGTCCATTGCAGCCTGAAGGGCACAGATTGGATCAATTTCAGTTACAAGAACCCTGGCTCCATATCCTTTCATTGATTTTGCGCAGCCTTTTCCAACATCACCGTATCCGCAGATTACAACTGTTTTTCCTGCAATCATCACATCTGTTGCTCTTTTTATTCCATCTGCAAGTGATTCCTGGCATCCGTAAATATTGTCAAATTTTGATTTTGTAACAGAATCATTTACATTTATTGCCGGGAAAAGAAGTTCTCCCTTTTCCTGAAGCTGGTAAAGCCTGTTAACACCTGTTGTTGTTTCCTCAGAAACACCCTTGATTTTTTCTGCAATTCTTGTCCATTTTAACGGATCTTTTTCATATGTTTTTTTAAGTCTTTCAAAAAGCTTGATTTCATCTTCAGCATCAAATTTCTGATCAAGAAGTGAAGGGTCTTTTTCAATTTTTACCCCTTCATGAACCATAAGTGTGGCATCTCCACCATCATCGACAATAAGGTCGGGACCTGAACCGTCAGGCCAGGTAAGTGCCTGTTCTGTACACCACCAGTATTCATCAAGGGTTTCTCCCTTCCATGCAAAAACGGCTGCTGAGTTATTGTCTGCAATTGCAGCAGCTGCATGATCCTGGGTTGAAAAAATGTTGCATGAAGCCCATCTTACGTCAGCTCCAAGTGCTGTAAGTGTTTCAATCAGCATTGCAGTCTGGATTGTCATGTGAAGGCTTCCTGCAATTTTAAGTCCTTTGAGCGGCTGCTCTTTTCCATATTTTTCCCTTGCATTCATAAGGCCCGGCATTTCAGATTCTGCAATTATCATTTCTTTTCTTCCAAATTCTGCCTGGGAAATATCTTTAACTTTGTGTTTAAGATTCAGATCAAGTTCTATATAACTCATTTTTTTTACTCCTTATTTTAAATTTAAAATGATTTTACTGATTTTATTATGTTAAGAGAAAGCCCCTGGGAAAGGGCATGCTCTTTTCTCACCGTAATTCTGAAACCGTTTTTTTCCAGTATTTTTTCCATATAGTCATGGTCAAACCCAAGCCATCTGTCTCCGTAATCTGTTCTCAGCTTTTCAAGGTTATGCTTTCCAAATTCCGCAAAAATAAATATGCCTCCGGGCTCAAGTATTCTTGAGACTTCTTTTATGCCTTCTTCGGGATTTGTAAGATGGTGGAGAACCATTGAGATTACGGCAAGATCAGCTTCATTATCTCTCATTGGAAGATGCTCAAGCTCTCCAAGTCTCAAATCAGCCTTAAACCCTTTTTTTCTAAGTCTTGTTTCTGCCTCTCCAAGCATTTCAGGCGAACAGTCAACTCCTATGAGTTTTTCAGAATAAGGGCCCATGTGGCACAAAAGTTCTCCTGTTCCGCATCCAAGGTCAAGTGATGTCTGACAGTTTTCCATCAGCTCGGTAATTGCCCTGTTAAGATCAAAATCTCCAAGAAGTTCCTTTTTCATAGTGTCCCACTTGGGAGCAACATTATCAAAAAAATTTGCAGTATGCTTTCTTCTTTTATCAAGTACCCGGTCCGTTTTTTTGAGATCGGCCTCCAGAACTGGATCAGCAATCATCACAGGAGAAAGTGCATTCATAATGTCCTTTCCTCCCCCTGAATCTGCGGTTGAATAAAATGCCCAGACTCCGTCTCTTCTGCATTTTAAAATCCCTGCATCAGTAAGTATTTTCAAGTGTCTTGATATTCTTGACTGGCCCATATCCATTATGGAGACAATCTCGTTGACGCTCAGCTCGTGGAAAAAAAGAATGTTTGAAAGTCTTATTCTGGTCGGATCTGCCAGTGCTTTTAAGTATATTGATATATCCATATGCCTTTATATAATAATTAAGTGATTTAATAGTCAAGGATTATTAACTTTATTTTGGAATATATACAACTGAAATTTTTCATTTGAAAATGAAATAAAAAAACATGGTTTTAAGGTGATTTGTAGTATAAAATAAACGTTGTTTCAGATGCTGAATAATTTCTTTTGATACTTAACAATAAAAAATCCGGATTAAAAAAGCCAAATGATAAAAATAAACTCCAGTGAATATGACATTTTAAGAGCATTTATCAAACAAAAGTGCGGAATCAATCTTGGTGCCAACAAGTCTTATCTCATAGAAACAAGGCTTTCGGATCTGGTTTTGGAATATGGATTTTCCAATTATCTTGATTTTTATAAAAAGGCTGAAAAAGATATTTCACTTATTGAAAGAATAATTGATGCAATGACCACAAACGAGACATTCTGGTTCAGAGATACTGCAGTGTGGCAGGTGATTTCAGACAGAATAGTCCCATATATAGTGGAAAAGGCAAAAAATAAAAGAAAAGCAAGGGTATGGTTTGCAGCATGCTCATCAGGACAGGAGGTTTATTCTTTCCTTATGATGCTCAACGAGCACCTTGAAAAAACAAGGCAGAAAAATTTAATGGACGTGTTTGATTTTACTGCCACAGATATTTCTCCATCGGTTCTTTTTCAGGCCAAGGCAGGCAGTTATTCGGGTATTGCCATGGAAAGAGGGCTGCCTCTTTTCTTTAAAAACAAATATTTCACTGAAAAGGATAAGATCTGGCATTTTGATAAAAACCTCAAAGGCAGGGTTACTTTTAAAAAGTTCAATCTCCAGGACAGCTATAGCTGGCTTGGCTCCCTTGATCTGGTTTTTTTAAGAAATGTTCTGATTTATTTTTCACCTGAAACAAAAAAGGAAATAATTGAAAAAACTTCTGAACGTATGGAATCTGGAACACCTTTGATTCTTGGTTCTACGGAGTCAATAAGGGATTTTTCCGACAGGTTTGATATTGTTTCACAAAATAACATTATAATTAATTATAAAAAATAAATACCTTGATGTCCGAGAACGAGGATTTTCTGGTTCAGAAACAAAATAACAAATATATCGGGGGAACTTTTCATGAAAGAAAAAATTTTAAAAGAGCTTGAAAAAAGAGTTGATATCCCCGCTTTCCCGAATGTTCTGGCAAGGCTTAATCTTATTTTAAATGATGAAAATGCAGATCTTGATGATGTGGCAAAAGTAGTAATGCTTGATCCGGTACTTTCCGGAAAGGTTTTGTCATATGCAAACTCATCTGTTTTCGGGAATGTTAAAGTGGACAGCTTTTCCACCGCAGTTGCAAGGCTTGGGCTTGATGAGCTGAAAAAAATCGCCTATTCACTTAAAGTCAAAGATGTTTTTGTTAAACTGGATATGGTTGACATTCACAGCTTCTGGAAACACAATCTGAGTGTTGCGGAGCTTTCCCAGAGGCTTGCCAGGTATGTTAACGTATCTGAAGCCTCTGCTAATCTTGCCTATTTTTCCGGGCTTATGCACGATATTGGAATTATAGTATTTTTTTATATAATGCCTGGAGCCTATCTTGATTTTCTTGAAAATTTTGACGGGACACTTCCTCTTGAACAGGCTGAGATGGAAGCCTTTGGAATTGATCATGCCGAACTTGGAGCTTTTTTTCTTGAAAAAAAATGGAATCTGCCGGTTCAAATTGTCGGTGCAGTAAGGGGTCACCATCTGCCTGTCAGCACCAATGCAGATATCCAGAACGCTGCAGGTCTGATTCACATTGCGGATTCAATCTGCAGAAGCCAGGGGTTTTCATACGGAGTTGAATGCTCTGATTCATCATTTAGAAGTGAAATATGGGAAATGCTTGGATTTTCTTTAGATGATGTTTTTTCCATAATCAAAGATATGGAGGAAGCCGTTTTAAAGGCAGAAACTATTCTTGGCATCAGCTGATCTTTTATCTGTCAGATATTAATTGGCAGAAAACTAGAATTTTTTGTTGTTTGCGGAAGATAAATAATTAAGATCTTGTTATGATTGAGTATTTCAATTTTGAGTCTTGTGCTGAAATTAACAAAAAATACCGTATCCGTTAATCAATAATTTAATTTTAAGTCCGGAGATAAACTTGCATTATATAAGAGAAAAATGCAGATATACAGGACTTCCCATCCGTTACAAAAAGGAATGGATAGACAAGTCTTTTTCCAGAGAGTTCAGTGCAGACTTTAAAATTATTGGAGATAATATTGTATTTTCTTCAATAAAGGGAATTGTCTATCCTGAAGATCTGGTTGCCTGGGATAAGTTCAGGAGATTTGTTATTAAGTCAGAAATCGGTGAAAATGAATTTTATCTGGAATTAAGGGACTATTCCGAGCTTTTCTGGCTCATAGACTCAAAAAAGCAGGCAGAAACTGAAAAGGGATTTCTTGAAAGAGATTCAATATTTTGCAAGGGTTTTTTCTGGATCAGCAAACCTGTTCTAATGTATTTTTTTTTCATGCTGAACAAATCCTTGATAAAAAAAGAGTCATATCCTCTTGTTCGTTTTCGAAATCGTGAAAAAGCATTCATAAAGGCTTTTGAAGTCTCCAGGCAAATAAGTCTGGAAAAGAAATGCTCGTATAGAGCTCTTATTTCCAATAGTGACTGGGATTATTCAGGTGATAACATTGAAGTAAGTTTTAAGGTGGTAAAAAATTTTATACTTTTTATCAAGATAAAGGGCAGTGCTGATGTTTCTGATATAAAAAATGCAGTTAAAATCCAGGACAGGATTTTTAATAGCGGCCTTTTTTCAAAAGAGAAGGATTTTTACAGAATAGTTGATTATTCTGAGGCAACATCACAGACTCTTATGGAACAGAAGTTTCTGGCAAAAGAGGTGTATCGTTCCTACAATGATTCAGGATTATTTCCCAGAAAAGTTTTTATCTGCGGAGGAGATAAAAAGATAAATGCAAGTATAAGGCTTTTTAGCGCTTTAAATCCGGTCGAGAAAGTTTTTTTAAAAACTCCGGAAGAAGCTTTTATCTGGATAAGAGACTTTTGTCTTTTCAAAGATTTGCCAAAATCAAAAAAGGTTTTTAGGCCTTTATCTTTTTTTAAAAACTTTATTGTCGGATTATTTTGCAGGAAAGCAAGGCATTATGATGAACTCCTTATGGAAATCAGCAAAATTTCATCTGGCTTTGGGTCTGAATGTATAAAAAAAACAAACGAAAATCATCCTTTAAATAAAGTTTATGAGGCTCTTGATATTTTAAACGAGGACATCAGGATTTTTTTTGATGAACGGGAATATATTGAAAAAACAATCAGAGACAGGGCAGAGGAACTTGGTATAATTCTTGACAATATACCTGTCCATGTCTGGTACCTTAAAGATCCCAGGCATTATGCAAGAGTAAATAAAAAACATGCAGCATATCTTGGACTGGAACCTGAGTTGGCTGTGGGCTATCCAATAGGAACAATCCTTTCAAGGGAAAATGCCCTGAAGTGGATAGAAATTAACACAAAACAGTTTATAACAGGGGAAGTAGTTGATCTTAAATACTGGATAGACCCGATTCAGGGAGGCAGAAAATGCTTTTCAATTATCCAGATACCCAAATTTAACGAAAATAATGAGGTCTTATATATTGTCGGCTGCGCAGTGGATATAACTGAAGAAGTTCTTTCAAGGGAAAAACTTTTAAAGTCCGAGGAAAGGCAGAGGAAAATTCTTGAGGCCGTAAATGCCGGAATTCTTATAATTGACAGCACTACATTTAAAATAAATTACGCCAATAGAAAGGCTCTGGATTACCTGGAAATGACACCTGAAAGAATTGAGCAATGTTTCTGCCATGAGATTTTTGAAGATGTTGAAAAAGGACGCTGTCTTTTTCTGGAAGGAGACAAAACTTTAGCACGTACGCGCAGGATGCTTAAGTCGGCTTCAGGTAAAAAAATACCTGTTTTGAAAAGTGTTTCAATTGAAGAAGTTGATGGGGAAAAATGCATGATTGAAACTTTTTTTGATATCGAGAAACTGGTTGAAACTGAAGTTGAAAAGGATAAGGCTCTTTCTGAAATGAAAGACAAAACGATGAGACTAAGAAAAAGCCAGGAAATTGCTCTCAAAATGATGGATGCAGCTGAAGCTGCGAATCAGGCAAAAAGTCAGTTCCTTGCAAATATGAGCCATGAGCTCAGAACTCCGATGAACGGACTCATTGGAATGCTGAGTCTTTTAAAGGAAACAGAGCTTGATGAGTCACAGCATGAGTTTCTTTCAATAATGGAAAGAAGTGCAGATAATCTTCTCCTTGTTTTAAATGATATACTGGATTTTTCAAAAATTGAGTCTGGGAAACTTGAGATAGAAAAAAATGAATTTTCTATCCTCTCACTTATTGAGGATATAAGTGAGCTTTTTTCATCAATGGTTTTTGAAAAAAAAATTTACTTTACCCCTATAATCCACCAAGAAATTCCTGCTGTGGTTATTTCAGATCAGCTTAGACTTCGTCAGGTTTTGATCAATATATGCGGAAATGCGGTTAAATTCACAAAAACAGGCGGGGTACTGATAAGGGTTCAGCCAAAATATAAAAGCAAGGAAAAATTAAGAATAGAATTTATTATTGAAGACACTGGAATTGGAATTGATGAAAAATATAAAACATCTCTTTTTGATCCATTTGTTCAGGCTGACTCAAGTTATACAAGAGAATATGGAGGAACAGGCCTTGGACTTGCAATTTCCAGAAAAATTATTGAAAGTATGGATGGAAAAATCAGATTTGACAGTACTGTCGGCAAAGGGTCTGCTTTTACATTTGAGGTTGATTTTGAACTGCCGAAAAAAACAATGCCTGTTTTTGATAAAAATCTTTTGAAAAATTTGACAATCGGGGTTTTTTCTTCTGCTGAGGATAAAAAGCTGTTTTTTAAAAATCTTCTGCCTTCTCTTGGAGCAAAGGAAGTTTTATATTCAGATCCAAATGATTCATCCGCAATTATAAAATATTCAGATTTCTGTATTTTTGATGAAAATTTTCCAGACAACATTGATGATGAAAATGCTTTTTTCATTGTCCTTACAAACAAACGAATCACGGAAAAAAAATACGGCAATTTTTTATATACAAGGTCAAGTCCTCTTAAAACATCAGGTATTATAAATCTTTTTAAGTCTGTATTGAGTTTTGATCTTGCGGGGGATTCATACTTTGAAAGAAAAAAAACTGCTGAAGAAAAAAATGTTTATCTAAAGGATAAGTACGGGGAAAAGATTATTGCAGTAGCAGAAGATAACCTGATAAATATTAAAGTGGTTGAAAGCTTTTTAAAAACAATTGGAATAAAGCATGATATTTTTAAAAACGGCAGAGATCTTTTAATCGGTATGCTGCAAAAAAAATATGATCTTATTTTTATGGATTGCCAGATGCCAGTAATAAACGGATATGAGGCAACAAGCAGATTAAGGAAAAAGGCATTTTGGGATATAATTGACTTTGATACTGTTTCACCTGACTATCTTGACGCAATATCGTTAACTCCTGTTGTTGCAATGACAGCACACTCAATGGAAGGAGACAGGGAAAAATGCTTGGAAATAGGAATGGATGACTATATTTCAAAGCCTTTGAAAAAAAGCGACATAGAAGAAATTCTTGAAAAATGGCTCTAGATTCATGGTTGGCGGAAAACTGAGAAAAAGCCGTTTTGGCGACGGATGCTGTATTTTTTCTGAGCCGGTTTCAGGAGATGGTTTTTTATCTCCTGCCTCGGAGCTTAAGCGAGAATGAGGCTCAGAAAGAATGCAGCACCCGTTCTAAATTGAACTTAATTAAGGATTAATTTTTAAATCTTACGAAGAAATGGATAAAAAAGATTAATTTCTTTCAGCCGTTAAATTCAAAACCCAACGGAGGATACAATGAAACTTTTAAAAATAACAAGTCTGTTGGCAGCTGTTTTTTTTGTTCTGGTTTTTTCAGGAGCATCCAGTGGCGAGGAGGGCGGAGATCTTAAAGAAATAAGAAAAAGAGGGGTAATAAAGCATCTTGGAGTTTACTATGCCAGGTTTAATACCGGATTTGGGGATGGATTCAGTGCCGATCTTGTCAAAGGTTTTGCCAAATACCTTGGGCTTAGATATGAGTTTGTAAAAAGTGATTTTTCAACAATAATTTCAGATCTTACAGGAGTTGACCCAAAGACTTCTTCAGAAACTGTAATAAAGGGGGATATAATTGAAACAGGATTTACAGTTCTTGAGGAAAGGAAAAAATATGTAAGTTTTGCAACACCTGTTTTTCCAACCCAGGTATGGTTTGTTGCTTCAGCTGATTTATCTGTTTCCCCTGTTAAACCCGGAGCTTCATTGGAAGATGATATAGCTGAGGTCAAGTCTCTTTTATCTGGAATTACTGTTCTAGGCATTAAAGAAACCTGTCTTGATCCCGATTTATATGGAATAGAAGATGAAGGTGCGGTTTCTGTTTATTATGATGGCGGGGTTAATGACCTTGCCCCGGCAATAATAAACAAAATAGCGAAATCAAGTCTTCTTGATGTTGCAGATACCCTTGTTGCACTTGAAAAATGGCCTGGAAAAATCAAGGTGATAGGCCCTTTAAGCCTTGAGCAGGAAATGGCCAGTGCCTTTAGAAAAGATTCAAGAGATCTTAAAGAGGCCTATGAAAAATATCTTCTGAAAATTTTTAAAAACGGAGACTACGAAAAAATTGTAAGGAAGTACTACCCGGATGTTTTTTTATATTACCCTGATTTTTTTAAAGATAAAATAACAGGAAGTTAAAAATGAGAGCTCTTATTGCAGAGGATAACCCTTCCTCACGTTCCCTTTATTTCAAGTGGATGGAAAGTTTTTTTGATGAAGTTGATATTGTTTCGGATGGTTCCCAGGCTGTCAGCATTTTTTTGAAGGCATTGATGGACAGGAATCCATACTCATTTGTTGTTATGGATCTTATGATGCCTGAAATGAACGGTTATGATGTGATAAGGGAATTTCGAATACTGGAGGAAGAATATTCCATTGAAAATTCACTACCTTCAAAAATTGTTGTTGTTTCTGGTATAGAGAAAAAAGATTTTATAATTTCTGCCTTAAAGGAAGTTTGCGACTATTATATTGAAAAACCTGTTAAAAAAGCTGTACTGACAGGTATTATTGAAGGTGTTGTATCTTGCAAAAACTAAATTGTCAGTGATAAGGTAAAAATATCAAGTCCTTTAAATAATGATTCGCAGAAAACTTGAATTATTTGCTCAGCAACAAATCAGCTGCTGAACAAAAAAACTGGGATTTTCCAGTAATTAATCAGCCAGACCATATTTTTTAAAAACAGATCTGCCATTGTCAGATGCTGCCAGATCCAGAAATGATTTAGCCAGATCAGGGCTTTTTGAGTCTTTCAAAGCAGCCAGAACAAGTATTTTCTTTTGAGCATATTTTTCATCAATGTCAAGTGCTTCAATATCATTGCTGTTTTCAGGCCATGTAGAGACTGCAAACCAGTTTATGCTCAGATCTGCCTTGTTTGATTTAATTGCATTAACAAGACTCTCTGAGTGAAGGGTTATAACTGCGTTTTTGAGGACTTTTTCATAACTGCCGTATGATTTAGATACAGTTCAGTTACAATGCTTTTAGCACTCAGTCCTGCCTGTTTCAGCTGGGTTTCTATTTCTTGAAAGTTTTTTTCCAGAGACTGAAGCTGGCTTAAATTATCCGCATTTATTCTTGATAATATTGAAGATAACAGCTTTGAATTGTTAGATTTTATTTCACTGTTTATTATTATGGCAAGTGAACAAAAAGTTATAACAAGTATCAATAGTATACTGAAATTAAGTTTTGCCTTTAGACCCATTGCAGCCCCTTGATATTAAGGAAATTTAAATTTAAATGAGCATTTACTGATGTTTGTTTAAAAGTCAGATTCAAAATTTAACCCTCAAAATATTCAATATATCCTGAAAGTTAAATTTTTCATCTTCCTTCAACTGAATAAAAAAGTCAGGTTTTCCTTCAACTTCTGATTATCTTTTAAATTCAAGACTCTTAGTTTTTTATCCTGATAAAAAATTAATTTTACAGTATCCTCTGAATGGACTGATGTTAAAAAGTGAATTTTTCCATGAGCTTATTCAGTTCCATGGCCATTTTGTCAAGTGTTGACGCATCTTTTCTGACGGTTTCAGATGAATTCATTATATTGCCAAGAACATTGCTTACCACTGAGATATCATTGGATATGGATTCGATTACCTTGTGTGTTTCAGCTGCGTTTTTGCTGACATCGTCAACGCCGTATGAAGCCTGGGTTATATTGTTTGAAATTTCATCAGTTGCGGAATTTTGTTCCTCTATGGCTGCTGCTATGGAGCCATTTATTTCATTTATATCTGATATGATTTTGCTTATCAGGTTAATTGCATCAACGGATTCTTTTGAGCTTGACTGGATTTCATTGATTTTATTCTTAATATCCTGTGCAGAAACAGCAGTCTGGGAAGCAAGTTCTTTTATTTCAGAGGCAACGACTGCAAATCCCTTTCCTGATTCTCCGGCTCTTGCAGCTTCTATTGTTGCATTTAGTGCAAGGAGGTTTGTCTGTGCTGAAATATCACTGATAACTTCTATTACTTTTCCAATATTAACAGCAGACTCATCAAGAGCCTCCATTTTTTTGATTGCACTGCCGGACTGATTAACTGCATCTTCGGAAATTTCCCTTGCCTTTTCCGAGTTCATTGCAATTTCTCTTATGGTCGAAGAAAGCTCTTCTGAAGCAGAAGCAACCATATTTAAGTTTGCTGAAGCTTCTTCAATGCTTGAAACAATTGCGTTCATTGATGCGGTTGTTTCTTCTGCGGATACAGAAACAGATTCAGATTTACTTGAGGCTTCACTGCTTTTTCCTGCCATATTTTCAGAAAGCTGCAAAAAATTTTCAGATGATTTTTTCAAAACAATGGCATTTTGTGAAATATCTTTTACCATACCAACCATATTTTCAAGAAAATCATTGAAATACTTTGCCATTTCTCCTGTTTCATCATTTGTTTCAACATTTATTCTCTTTGTCAGATCTCCCTGGCCTTTTGCAATTTCCTTTAGAATTTCTGTGGTTTTTATTATTGGCCTTGTAATTTTTCCTGATAGGAAAATTCCTGCGGTTACTGCTGCGGCAAAGAAAAAAAGAGCAAGCATTGTCATAAGAAAAATAAACTGGTTTACGCCTTCCATAACTTCTTTTTCGGGTATGAGACCAAAAAATTCCCAGTTAAGAATATTAGTTTTGTAGTGGATTGTGTAATAGTTTGTTCCGTCCAGAGTAATTTTTTTGTCTTTATCTGAAAGCTGTTTATAACCTTTTTTAGAAGTTTCTGAAAAATTTTTAAAGATTGTATCCTTATCATGGGGATTAGCAAGAATTGTTCCGTCATTTTTAGCAAGAATCATAAAACCGGTTTTGCCTATTTTTATTTTTTCTATGATTTTTGTAAGAGTCCCAAGGGAAACATCAACTCCGCCTACTCCCTCAAGTACATTGTTTTTTAATATTGGAGCAATGATTGATATGGTTATTTCCCTGCTGGTGGAAAGATATGGCTCTGTTATGGTTGTTTTTCCTGCACTTACGCATCTTTGTACCAGGGGCGGATTCTTGGGTCATATCCTGCAGGCAGTTCTCCATTTGTTGCAAGCAGGACTCCACCATCGGATGAACCGGCAAATACTTCAACATAGGCATTGTGGGTATCAAGAAACCTTTTCATTTTGTCCCATATTTTAAAGGCTTTTTCTCCTGCAGATTCTGGAGGGATATTAATGCTTGATTTAGTATTGAGGTATGAAGTCATGTTTCCTTTGAGCTCTTTTACCAAAGGATCGGAAACAAAATAATCAATGTTTTCCTTAAGGTCTGTAAAGAAAAAATTGAATGCAGTTTCAATCTGGGTCATTTCTCTAATACCTGAATCGGTAAAAGATTTTAGATTTGTTTTATAAATATTTATACCAAGAAAAATACAGATCAATACCAGGGGGATGAGAGTTAAGGATGTCATTGAAATAATGATTTTTTTACGCAGACTGAGTTTCATTTTAAAGACCTTTCATTTTTTTGAAGAAAAATGTACAGATTAAAATAATTGTTCTTTGTTGTTGAAACGTTTTTTCAGTAAATGGAAAAAAATAAATTAACCCTCGGCTGAATACAATTGCAGCTTTCGGCCAATTATTATTTACCCAAAGGAGAAAGAGCTTTTTTCTGATGAAAGAAAAACAGAAATTGTTAGATATTATAAAAAAAACAGGGCTGAAATTTAAAAATATAAAAATCAGCTGTGTTGAAAATGAAGATATTATAGAATATTTTAAAAACAAAGAAAATGCTAAATTCATTCAAAAAAGTTTTTTTCAAAAGTAGGTGATAAAGGGAATGGTTTATGATGAAACCATTATTAAAGCAAAAATAATTGATAGTAAAACCAGGCTTCTTGTTTGTGATAAAAGATTTATTGAGCTTTGGAATTTAAGAAAAGGTGAAGCCTTGACAGTCATGGATGATTACTTTGAATGGCATCGGGCAAGGCTTTTGAATATTTCTGATGAAAACTGCTTACTGGAATCTTTTGAAAGGATAAAAAATCCAGAGCCCGGTTTTTTGGTTCGCTTGTATCAGGCTGTTCCTGAAAAGGAAAGAATGGAGCTTATTATTGAAAAGTCTGCAGAACTTGGAGTTATGGAAATAATTCCGGTTGTCAGTTCAAGGTCTTCGACTATAGATAAAAGAGATGAAAAGCAGAAAAAATCCCACAAATGGCCAGTTCTAGCTCTGAAAGCTTCAAAACAATGCAGGAGAGGAAGCATTTTAAAGATCTGCCCGGAGAAAAAGCTTGAAGATTGTTTAAGCGAAGTTAAAAGTGATGTAAAACTTTTTTTAAATGAATACGAAAGACATTTAAAGCTCAGGGATATTGATTTCAATAATATTAAAACAGTATCTGTTTTTAATGGTCCTGAAGGCGGATTTTCCGATTTTGAAAGATCAAGTTTTATGGAAAAAGGTTTTTTTTCTGTAAGTCTTGGTACACGAATTTTAAGAACAGAAACTGCAGCTTTTTGTGTGTGCTCATACTTTGCTTCCCTTTATTAAAAAAATCTGATGATCAAATGTAAATTCATATAGTTACTCAGCATCAAGGCCTTTTTGCTCGTTAACAAAAAAATTTTATCCCTGGAGAGTATTAATTCGTTGCTGAACGAAAACGGCCTTTTTTGTCCATTCTAAAGTCAGATTCAAAATTTAATCCTTGAAATACTCAATATATCCTGAAGGTTAAATTTTTTTATCTTCCTTGAATTGAACAAAAAATTCTCGTTTTCTTCACTAATTAAAATGCTGACAACCATTGCATACGTCTCTGAGATTTGCAAAAAAGCTGTTTTCTTTTCGTAGTTACATATTGATTGCGAACAATGTAAATGTTTGCTATTTAAAATTATTTATTTTGATCGTTGTTGTTAATGACATTTTAAGGAGGGAGTATGGGGTTCATGTTTCGGCTTAGGCTTTTTGTTTTTGTTTTGACTTTTTGTTTTACTTTAATTGTATTTTCCTTTTCTTCATTTGCCGGGGAAGTGATTGTTATTGCAAACAAGAATGTCAGTGAGTCAAGTTTGACTATTGATGAGATAAAAGACATTTTCCTTGGCGAGAAAACCAACTGGCAGGACAATAAAAAAGTTAATTTTGTCATATTAAAGGATTCAGGGGTTCATAAAGAGTTTCTGGAAAAATATGTTAACAAGACTCCAATGAGTTATAACTCCTATTGGAAAAAACTTGTTTTTGTTGGCAAAGGAAAAGCTCCCACAACTTTTTCATCTGCAAAGGAACTTGTTGATTATGTTGCCGCAACAGATGGGGCAATCGGTTATATTTCAAGTGATGAAAAAACTGCTGAAGTGAAGATAATTGAACCAAAATAAGGAGCTTTAAATGAAGAAAATATACTTTTTTATAACACTGATTTTTGTTTTTTCTGCTTCAGGCATTAGTGCATACGAATTTGGAAATATTGATATTCACGGTTTCCTCTCCCAGGGTTATATGTGGACATCAGATAATGATTATCTTGCGGAAACTGAAAGCGGAACTTTTCAGTTTAATGAATACGGCTTAAATTTAAGCACTGATCTTACGGATAATTTAAGATTCGGGCTTCAGTTTTTTGGAAGAGACCTTGGAAAAACAGGCAATGATGAGCTTTCATTGGACTGGGCATATCTTGATTACAGATATCGTGACTGGCTTGGCGTAAGAGTTGGTAATGTCAAGCTGGTGCTTGGCCTTTATAATGAATACAGAGATATGGATATGCTCAGGACAACTGTTTTTCTTCCACAGTCAATTTATATTGAACTCTGGAGAGATACTTTTGCTGCGGTTAAGGGCGTTACATTTTATGGGAACAAAAGGTTTGGAGCTCTTGGAAAATTTTCCTATGCAGCTCAAATAGGGCAGATTCCTACAGATGAGGATACAGGGTTTGCTGATCTTCTTGAGGCAAGACCTGCACTGAAGCAGTATAATGTTGATATTACAGATGTTGATGCTGGTTATATTTCAACTTTTGGCATTGGATGGGACACTCCAGTCAGAGGGCTTAAGCTCAATTATACAATGTATAATGTTAATGATTTTGCTGCAAAAGGTAACTATATTGTTAATCAGACTATACCCGGACTTCCTGTTCCTTACACAGCTCTTGGCGATTTCAAGTATCAGTCAACAAAAATGTGGGGTCTTATCGGGGGCTTTGAATATTCCAGAGGAGATTTTTTACTGGCAGGGGAATATATGAAATCTGATTTTGAGAGTTATATGGAACTTGGTGACACAAGAGTCGAAAGGCCTGGAGCACCTGCCCAAGGCTGGTATCTATCAGGCTCTTACAGATTCACTGAGCTTTTTTCAGCTGCACTTACATACTCGGATTATACCCCGAATACAGATGATAAAGACGGTGAAGAGTTTAAAAAAATAGGTGAAAAGGATTTTAAGGCATGGCTTCGAACAGTCACTCTGTCTACAAGATTTGACATAAATCCTTATCTTATATTCAAGCTGGAAGCAAGTCAGAATAACGGATGGGGACACTATGATCCTTTAGGTGTTCCAGACAAGGATCTCGAGGAGAACTGGACTCTTCTGGCTGCAAAACTCACAGTAAACTTCTGATAAATATTAAGGGAGCGTATCTGCTCCCTGGTTATGTTTATTCAATGCTCCCAATTCTGATATCGTCTTTTGTTTCATGTACCATGTCTTTTCCTGAGCTTGAAACAATAAAATCACGTCTTTCATTTATTGCCTTGTAAACATAAGGTTTTCCCCATCTGTCAATTGGAAAGTTGTATTCAAGCTTATCTGAGAGATTCTCCTTAAACCAGTGGGAAAATCTGTGAACAGGAGGGTAGAGACCGGATTGTTCCTTTTCAATGTCAAGGTGCTTTTTTATTAATATCAGATCCTGTCCAGTCAGGCAGGTTTTGTAAGAATCGAGTATATAAATGGCAGACTTTTCAAGTTTTTTGCTGAAACCTGAAATTAGACCAATTGAAATAAGAATGTAAAAAAGAAACCTGTATTTTTTTAAATTATTCCCGGACATTTTTTAGTAAGGCAGTATTTTGATATTTTCGGCCTCATCACCGCGAATATGGAGATTATATCCTCTGGTTTTAATGAGAACTGACTGCTTGTCTTTTTCTAGTACCTGAAGAATTGATCCCCGACCTGCACCTATTTCAAGGAATTGCTGGAATGCAGAGGAATTTTTGCTTATTTCAGATATTTTACCAAGATCATTTACTTCCATATCTTTAAGCAGAACCTGCTTTTGAGGGGTGTTTTCGTATATGTCCTTTTTATCCTTAAGAGTAGAGAGGCAGATATCTATGCAGTTTTTACAGTCTCCTGTTAAAATTGATTCTTCGCAATGCCTTGTAAAGCCTTTGATAAGTTCTTCTCCTGCCCGTGGACAAATCTGCAGGAAATCAACAAAAAGAATAAGTTTATCAAGGATTTCCTTTGGAACATCATGCTCCATTTTGCATGCTGCTTCTTCTGCTGTATCTTCATTTATGCAAAGAATTTTTATAAAAAAATTTTTAAGAGCGTGGTGTCTTCTGATTATGTCTTTTGCAATTTCATTGCCTGACTGTGTAAGGGTAATTAAATCATATGGCGCGTAGTTTACAAGGCCTTTTTCAGAAAGTGTCCTCAATGCTCCCGTGACAGACGAGTTATTAACTTTCAGTCTTGAAGCAATGTCCTTTGCCCTGGCAGCCTGTTTTTCACATACAACACGGTAAATTGCCTCAAGATAGTCTTCAAGACTGGCACTTAATTTATTTTCTTTTATTTTCATAATAACAGGGAAACTCCAAAAAAATTTTAAACGTTAATTTTAAATTAAATTCAGTTGGATAATATATAATATTAAAAAATCTTTGTCCAATAAGAAAAAGAGAGGCAAAAAAATAGTGATAGGGGGAAATAATTTAGCCGAGGCTAAAATTTATTTATTTTTATCAACTTTAATAATATGGAAAGAATTTCCGTCCTGATCCTTTGTTTTTATTTCATGTGCCTTAATATTTTTTGTTGTTTCATGGACTTTCCATATTGAGTTTGGAGCTATAACTTTTGTCCCCTTTTCAATGGTTCCCTGAACAATTAAAACCGGAGAAGGCGGGATTGAATTATTGTAATTGTTTACAGACTCTATCTGGAGAGTAATCTCTTCTTTTTTTTCGTTAAGCTCTTTTATTTTTAAACTGTATTCAGAAGATAGTTTCTGATACTCGTCCTGGGATTCAAAAAGAGAATCCATAATTTTTTCATATTCCTGAACTTTATGGTTAAGTTCATTTATTTTTGATTTTATTTCATCTCCGGCTGAAGTCCTTCCTGACATTGATACAAGCTCATAGTGTTCTTTAAGTTTGGCCAGAGCCTGGTTTGCCTTGTCCTGAACCTGTGCTTTCTGGGCAATTTCAATATGAGTCTGTTTATCCTTTTCTGCAATTGATTCTAGCTTTGCTTTAATCTCTTCTATTTGTTTGTCGGTGTTTTCAAGATTTTCAATATAGGGGGATAGAATTCTTTCAAGGTATGAATCAGTTCCAATTTCAATGGTAGACGGAGTTGAAACATCTGTTCCAATCTGTTTTGAATCTACTCCTCCTTTTGCTGAAACATGAGATGATATTATTTTACCTGATTTTACAGTGACAATACCGCTTGTTTTTATTTTTGATTCCAGTATTTCCTTTTCAATATTTACATTACCGCAGGCTGTAATATCAGTCTGATTTATAAACTTGGCAGAAAGTCCCTGCTGAGCAAAAACCTTTCCTCCTGCAAGTCCGTTTTTTATTTCAATATGGCCTTTTGCATTTAAAATTGCATCAGTAGCAGACTCTGCTGTTATATTGTTGCCTGTAACTCTGAAGCCTGGCTTGATATTTCCGTGGATGATTATGTTTCCGTCAAACTCAATATGGCCTGTGTGGAAATCAACATCTCCCTTTATTTCATGAATATTGAAAACTGAAACCCTTCCGTCTATTGAAATATGCGGCTGACCTTTTTGAGCTGCATAAATCTTGTCTCCGCTTTCATCTGTTCTTGTTCCTTCTCCGGGAGTCAGGCTGATGTCCTTTGGTTCTTCTACCAGAATTTCGTTTCCAAAAATATCAATTCCGTCTTTTCCCGGGATGGGAGGTATTTTCTCGGCAAGAAACTGGCCTTCTTCGGCAACAGGGATTTCTCCCCTGTCCATAAAGTCGATATTTCCTTCTTCGTCAATATGGCCTACATTAAGATAGTTTTCCGAGAAAAGACATTTGATTTCTGCATTTACAGGTAATACCGGAGGTCTGCCGTTTGCTATTGCTATAGGAGAATCAAATCCTTCTTCAATAAGACTGGTAATCACGTCATCATTTACAATTCCGTAAACTATTCCATTTTCATTTAGTTTTGATTTTACAGCCTCTATTTTGACTTTAGCAGATAAAGGATGAAGCATTGCCCTCATTGAATCCGGTGAAATTTCAATTTTTATGTCATTTACAGTTTCAGACTCTGGTATCGGTTTTATTTCCTTTGCTGAATCAGGATTGGAGGTTTCCTCAGGTTGGGTGTCAGACAGAAACTTTTTGGCAAGTTCTGTTCTCTGCTGCTCCATCAGAATTCTTTTTATCTGGATATTTGTCATAAGTTTTTTTTCATGAATAATATCGCAGACAGGAATTATTTTATGCTGATTCTGAAATATTGAGTTTTGGTCCTTAAGTATTTTTGAAGCATCAGCCTCTTTAATGAATTTGTAGACAATGGCAAGCTTTAAAAACATTATGTCAATTTCTTTAATTGTTTCATATTCATAATGTATTGTCAGAATAATAGTTTTTTTTCTGTCTAGAAATCCTTTTTCTTCAAGAAAATCGAGAAAACTGATTTCATTTTGAGGCGGGAGCTGTGACCATTGTGATACAGACTGATCAAAGTCTTCCTGGGAGATGAATTGATGTTTTACAGCCAGTCTGCCAATTTTCTGACTTTTTTGATCAAGTTTATTTCTAATTGTATTTTGAACCTTTTTTTTATCCTCTTCCTGCCACATCTGGGTAAGAGGCTTGTAACCGGTGTCTTTTTTCTCTGTCTGGCCAAGTGAGTGGGTTTTTAATACTTCATTTATCTGTTCATCAGTTAAGATTTTTTTTTCTTTAAAAATGTCAGCTACAGATTTTAAAATCCCTTCCTTGTATAATTTTTTCTGGATTTCAAGGGCAGTAATTGCTTCTTCCTGAGTCAGCCAGTTTTTCTGGAATGCTTTCTTGCAAAATTCCTTGTCAATTATTCTCAATGTCCCTGCAATAAGCTTTAAAGTCTGCTGCTGATTTATTACCTTTTTATTAAGCAGTAATTGTTCAATCGCCATTGGGTATTCTGTATTTAAAAGGCTTTTATATTCCTCATAAATAATTTCTGTATCATTTTCTGACAAAATATTGTTTTTTGCTGCAAGGTCTAAAAAAAGCTTTGAATAAAAATCTTTTTCTGAACCAAATGAAGAGGTGATTTGAAAGTTGCATTTTGTGCAGCTTATGGCATTTGATTTAATTGATTCACCACATTTTGGGCATTTTGAAAAAAGATTTGTAGACATTTTTACCTGCTTTTTTTGTTTTAAACTAGTTTAGTGAAAACTGAATTTTTTATAATTTTGGAACAAGTTTTTGAATTTAAGCATAAAAATATTTGTACCAAAAATTTTAAGTCTTTAAAATTGCAGTTTAACGAAAACCTTTTTTTGCACCTCTAAGCTTTAGATTTAAAATCATTTTTTTAAATGGTTAAGTTTCCTGAAGTTTATAATTTTCAGCTGAGCTGATGAAAATTATGGTTTTCGTCCAATCACTGATTTTCACAGACCAAAACATATTAAATGTTCAGGGCTTATAATAATTTGATTCGTCATTAGAAAGAAATAAGTTTAATACAGAATCTTGAAAGTTTAAAATAAAAAAAACCTGATTTTACTTTAACCAGGTTTTTATTGGGACTAATTTTTTTTAAATTTTTTAAAATCCGTGTTTTTTTAAAATTTGATCCATCATTTTGCTTTCAGTAAGTTTTTCAAGCCCTTTATTGAAAGCGTTTATTTTAATTTCAGGATTTTTTGCTTTTTTGGAAATACATAAATAAAGATCTTTTTGCTCAAGAATGGGGTTTAAAGCCTCAATTTTATTGTTCAGGTTTGGAAGCTCGGTTTTAACAATATAAAGTCCAACAAATTTGTCTGCAACCATAAGATCAATTCTTCCAGCCCCAAGTTTTTTAAGGTTTGTAAGATCATCTTTTGCCTCGTCTTTTTTAAGATAACTGGCATTGTCAAACTCTTGTGTATTTACATAACCTCTGACTACACCAATATTGTATGGTTTAAGGTCTTCAAGTTTTGAATAGGAAATGTTTTTTGATTTCAATTTGAAAAGAACAAGAGGACCTCCAGGAAAAGGTTTTGATACCAGAAAATTTTCATGGAGTGAATCTGCATAATATTCAGGCAGGTATCCGTCAAATTCTCCATTTTTTGTCATTTCAACAGTTCTTGCCCAAGGCAGATAGGTTATTTCTGCATCGTATCCTGAAACTTCAAAGGCTTTTTTGACAAGTTCTGCAACATAGCCTTCATTTTTTAATTCCTTACCAATATATGGAGCCCAGTCAAGTGAAGCAAGAGTAATTTTTTCGGCACTTAAAACATTATGGGGAATACTAAGGAGCAAAACAAAAAAAATCAGTTTTAATTTCATAATTCAATTTCCTTTAATTCTTGACGTTGATGTAACAATATTGGTTAAGATTCTAGTAACTATTAAGCTTAAAAACTGAAAAAAAACCGTATAATTCTACACTTTAAACTTTGAAATCAGTTTTTTAAGGTTATCAGAAAGTTTTGCAAGATTTTCGGCATGGGAGTTTACCTCAGTGGAATTCTGGGTAATATTTGTGATTTCCATGCTTGTATTTGCAATTTCCTGTGAGATTTCTGAGGTTACATTGGAAATCTCAGCAATATTATGACTTATTTCACTTATTCCTGTTGAGGCCTGATTAACATTGTTAGCAATCTCATCTGTTGTTGCTGACTGCTCTTCAACTGCAGCTGCAATACCTGAAACAAGTTCATTGGTTTCGTTTATTACTTTTGTTACTTCTTCAATACCCCTGGTTGCTTCATTTGATCTTGACTGGATCATTTCTATGTTATGTTTTATTTCCTTTGTTGCCTGTGCTGTCTGGTTTGCAAGTTCCTTTATTTCGTTTGCAACAACTGCAAAACCTTTTCCTGCTTCACCGGCTCTTGCTGCCTCTATTGTTGCATTTAATGCCAGAAGGTTTGTCTGATCGGAAATGTCTGTTATAACATCTGTTACTTTTCCAATATTTTCTATTTCCCTTCCAAGCTCTTCAACTTTTCTTGAAGAAGTAGAACTCAACTCAACAGCTTTTTCACTTATTTCATTTGCCTTGCTGCTGTTTATTGAAATTTCTTTTATGGTGGAGGCCAGTTCTTCAGCGGCTGTTGCAACCATGTTTATATTCTGGTTTGCCTGTTCCGAAGATGCTGATACAGAGTTCATGTTTGCATTCATTTCTTCAGATCCGCTTGCAACTGAATTTGCCTGATCTTCGATCTGTCTTACACCTGTATTTAATTTTTCTGAAACATTGGAAAGTTTTTTTGCAGAAGCAAGTACATTTTCACCATTAACTGCAATTTCCTTTATAAGAGACTGCTGGGATTCTATAAAACTGTTAATCCAGAAAGCAAGCTCTCCGATTTCATCTTTTTTTTCAGGGAGCCTTTTTGTTAGGTCTCCTTCTCCTTTGGCAATATCTATAAGTCTTTTCTGAAAATATTTTAATGGTGAAAAAATCAAAAAGTTTGATAAAAGAAAAATAGCTGCACTCAGGAAAATACAAAGAATTATTATTGTTAGTGCAGACTCAATTATTGAGGATTTAATTTTCTGCTTCATGAATTTTTCTGTAGCAAAGACATGCACAGAGCCAAGTTGTATTTCTTCTTTGAGAATTTGTGCGTCAAATTTTATTAGCCCTTTTGAATCAAATGCATCAAGAGTTTTTTCCGGTTTCCATTCGCTGTTTCTTTTCATCCCATGGGTAATTTTATCCCCATCCTTTGGTGATACTGTTATTGCAAAAATTCTTTCTTCCATCATTTCTGAACTGATTGCCTCATAGACCTGATTATCGTCCATATCCCATAGAGGGTTTGCGAGGTTTTTGGCAAGTCTCAGGGATACATTTTCAGCTGATGTGGAAAGAGCTTTTTTCAGGCTTGATGATTCTCCCGATAAGATGTACAGCTCCATTGGTATGAGTATGGCAAGTATTGAGATTATGCCTGCTGCCAGAAGTCTTGCTTTTATACTTAATTTCATAAAATGACTCCTTTTGATGATTCTTTAAATTTTGATTAGTTAAAGTAAAGCTGGGGCTAAAAAAATTATTTTTTTGGTTTGAGTTTAATATATTTGAAAATTAAATATTTAGCGGCTGAACGAAAAATATTTTTTTTGCCAATTACCAGTGCAGATTCAAAATTTAATATTTCTTTTTTCAATTGATATTTGGAATGAACAGAAAAATTTGTTTTCGATCAGTTGTTTTTTCTGATTATATTTTTTTTTCGATTTATGTTCAACCTAAAAAGCAGTTGAAATCTATTTTTAATTGCTTTTTAATCTTTGGTGAGGTGTTGCCTGAAACCAGATATTATTAAGCTTCTGGTTATTCTTTTTAGTGCCGGGAAAAATGCAGGCCTTTTTTAATGATGTATACTTCCGGATAAAACATAAATTTCATCCGGAAATAAATATAGCCTGCAGATTAAAAATGGATAAGCTGTAACCATAAAGGTCTTTACAGCTCAATCACCGAATTAAACCCAGCTTATGCTGCCAGGCTTTCTCTTGATTATTTTTGCATATTGATGCTTTGGAAAACCAAGCATTATTGTGCCGTAATTTTTGTGGCTTTTTGGGAAATTCAGTTCTGATTTTAGAGGAGGCCAGAAAGATGCAGCAATGTTAAAGAAACCTGCCCAGCATGTTCCAAGCCCAAGTCCCTGTGCACCAAGCTCAAGATATGCAATTGCAGTTGCACAGTCAATTGCTGCAGTTGGAGCATATTTTGACGCATGGGCGATTATCAGATGCGGTGCTCCCCTGAATATTCCGTCAAAGCCTGCCTCAAATCCCTCAATTATATGTTTGAAGTCGAGAAGGGCTGCTGTGTCAGGCTGCTCTTTTTCCATATACTTCATCCAGTCAATTACCATTTTTCTGTAAGTGTCGATTTTTTCTTTTTCATATACAACTTTAAAATCAACACATCTTGAATTATGGCCTGTTGGTGCAGCAAATCCAAGCCCAAGAAGTTCTTCAATTTTTTCTTTTGGAACCTGATCGTTTTTGTAGGCTCTTATTGATCTTCTTGACCTTAGTATATATTCAATGTTTTCCATTGAAAGTATTTCATTTTTATTTTTTTCAATGAAATCAGAGTCTGTGAAATCTTGAAGCGTTATGGCTCCTTCAGGGCATACAGCTGCACAATGCCCGCATTTAATACAAATATTTTGCGGCTCTGGTGCAATTACAATTTTTTTTTCTTCTTTTGAAAATCCGAAAATTTTAACTGGACACTCGTCTATGCATTTGAAATCTCTGACACATTTTTCATGATCAACTGAAACCGGCATTTTTTCTCCTGTTATTATTCGTTTCTAAGTCCGGCTATCAGTCTATTTGTTTTGATGAAAAGGTCAAGGGCATCATTTGGAGAACTGACAATTATATCTGAATTTATTAGAGTCTGGGAAAAGGCTCCTTCACTTCCTATTACTGAGATTCCAACAGCTGCTTTTTTAACCATGAGCCTGTCATTCAAACCGTTTCCGATTGCAGCTGTCCTGGTGCTGCCGATCTTCTCAATATATTCAAGTTTAAGGCTGTCCTGATTTTTACCAGAGATTACTTCAATTTTGCAGTTATAGTTCTTCAGCTTTTTTTCAACACTACCGTTTGTGTCTGCAGTAATAACATGAATACTGGCTGACTGAGCAATAATGTCAAATTTTTCCATCAAGCCCGGCAGTGGATTACCATCAGCTGCAATTGTTCCATTAAAGTCCATTACTATGTGATCAATTTCCAGATCTTTAAAGCCTGGTATGGAAATTTTAATCATTATTTATAATTTCTTTCATTTTTTTGTTAGTGCCAGGATTGAGTCATTTTTCCACCAAACTGAGAAAAAACCGTTTTGGCGACGGCTGCTGTATTTTTTCTGAGCCGGTATCAGGAGATAGTTTTTTTATCTCCTTCCTCGGAGCTTTAGCGAGAATGTGGCTCACAAAGAATGCAGCAGACGTTCTAAATTGAACTGGGCAGTTGCTGTTTTTATTTATAATCTGGTGGTGACTTCATAAAATTCAATAAGTTTTTTCAGCTCTTCAGCTAGACCGGCCATACTTTCTGATGAGGCTGCCATTTCCTCTGAAATTTGTGCATTCTGATCTATTACATTCATAAGCTGTTTCAGTTCATAGTCTGTTTTTTCTATTCCGTAAACCTGCTGTTCCGATGCAAGTTTTATTTCATTCATAAGCTCTGCATTTTCGCTGAACTTTGGAATCAGTCCTGCAAGGACCTCACCTGTTTTATCTGCAAGTTCAAGACTTTTCTCAGCTTTTTTGCTGATTTCATCTGCTGCATTCTGGCTTTTTTCAGCAAGCTGACGTATTTCATCTGCAACAACAGCAAATCCTGTTCCATGTTTTCCTGCCCTTGCTGCTTCAATTGCTGCATTTAAGGATAACAGGTTTGTCTGTCTTGCAATTTCGCTTATTATGGTCGTTTTGCCAACAATTTCCTTTAGAGCTTCAACTGCATCTATCATGGTAATAGAGCTTTCCTGTGCTTCAATGGAAGTTTTCTTAACTGTGGCATCGACTTTCTGTGTATATTCAAGGTTGCTTTGAACAACTTTTTTGCTTTGATCCATGAAGGAGGAAAGTCTTTCGGCAGTTTCAGCCTGTTCAGAGGCTCCTTTTGCAACATTTTGCGCAGTAGCGCTTACCTCTTCACTTGTCATTGCAATCTGCTCTGCGGCATTTTGAATTTTGGTTGTATTTTCTCTAAGGTTTTTAATCATTTTATCAATTGCTATGCCAAAGGTATCATTTTCAGACAAAACCTTGACATTTACCTTGAGATTTCCGTTGGAAATATTGTCAGCTATTTTTGCCTTCTGCTCAAGTTCGTCAATGAACTTGTTGAACCAGTATGCAAGTTCGCCAAGCTCGTCATTTCTTTTTACTTCTATCCTTTTTGAAAGATCCCCCTGACCCTCAACAATATCAGCCAGTGAATTTACTGTCTGCCTTAAAGGTTTTATGACTATTTTCCCAAGGTTCAGCTGAAGAATAAGAATCAGCATAATATCTAGCATAAATGTTCCTGCCAGCATTTGTTTTTTTGTATCGTTTATTTCCCTGATAATAAATTCTTTTGTAAAATCAATTTGAATATTTCCAAGGAATGTAGATGAAAGACCTTCTCCATAGTAAAGTTCACCGGATTTAAGATATCGGCTTTTTTGTGAGCCCGTTGAATCTTTCGAAAATATTTCATAAGCTTTCCAGTCTTTATCTCTTGTGTATGCAGTTACTATTTTTTCCTTATTCAAAGGATCTGTTATCATTATTGTTTTGACATTTTTGTTTTTCATTTCTGAAAGAATGACTTTTTTGATCTGATTTATGTCAAAATTATAAAGTGGGGTAGACAGTGAAAGAATAAGTCTTTCAATGCAAATGTCTGCTTCAATATCAAGTTTGTGGAGCTTTTCATTTTCGTTTTTCCATGCATAGTAGGACGCAAATGAAATAAGAAAAATTGTTGTAAAAAAAATTATGACCGCTGAAATGGAATACTGAACGCTTTTCTTGAATTTTTTTTGCCAGAAGTACATGGTGCCTCCGTAATGAAAACCCAGTTTAAGACATCTGCCAGATCATCAATGAATGTTAAGTTTTTTCTTGAGTTTTTCCGAATACTGCTTTGTTCTGAAGCTTATTACTGTTATGGGGGATTTTTTATAGATCCTTCCTGAAACTGATATTTCAAAGGTGTGTTCAAGGTCTTTGTGTGTTTTTTCTCCAACAATAACTGCGTCAGCCTTTTCCTTTACAGCAAGTGTCAAAACTTCCTTTGCCGGTCTTCCTGATTTCAGTACCAGTTTTTTTTCAACTTCTGGAAACCCGCATTCTTTTATTATGTTTTTTATTTTTTCAATTGAATCATGCTCTATGTCTTCTGAATAATGGTCTCCGTCAACCTTGTATCCCATGGAACTTATTTTGCCAACAGCAGCAACATCCCAGTCATTAAGTACTGTTACAAAAATAAGTTCCGCATTAAGTTTTGAGGCAAAATCAAGCGCAAAATAACATAGTTCCTGTGAAGTATCCTTAAAATCAATTGCCGCAATAATTTTTTTCATGAAAGATGCTCCGTGAAAATCTGTTAAGTCAGAATTTTTTAAAAAAGTTAAAAGCCTGTTTTTGTATAAATAAATTTTTTCTTTCTCGGATATTGAACAGCATAAAGAGCAAGAAGAAGAATGATACCGAAAATATATGCAAAATGTCTGTTTTCATATGAAATGCCGACCCAGGATGAAATCAGTTCAGGCCTCATCAGGATAAGGGTAACCATAAGAAGAAGAGGGATTTCATACCATTTGTTTTTTGTGATAAGCCAGCCCTGGGTAGCTGATGCAAAGGTGAAATTACCTATGCATGTCATTATAAAAATTAGGATTCCAGTTGTCCAGCTGTTTATGTTGTGTAAAATTATGTCTGTATTAAAAATAAACATAAAGGGGAGTATTGCTGTCCTTATGTCATAGGTAAAGGCCTGAATTCCTGTTGGAATCGGAGGTGATTTGGCAATTGCCGAGGCTGCATATGCTGCAAGTCCAACAGGCGGTGTGTCGTCTGCAAGTATTCCGAAGTAAAAGCAGAAAAGATGTGCTGCCATAAGCGGAACAAAGAAATTCTGTGCATCTGCTATGGCAACTATTGCAGGAGCAGTAAGAGAAGCCATAACAATGTATGTAGCTGTTGTGGGAAGTCCCATTCCTATAATAAGGCTTGCCAGTGCTGTAATTGCAAGCATGAGAAAAATATTTCCCATTGAAATTTTTTCAATTATCTGGGTTATTAATCCCCCAAGTCCAAGTGCTACAACACCAACAATTATTCCGGCGGCAGCAGTTGCAAGTGCCACTGAAACCATGTTTCTTGCACCTGATGAAAGTGCGTTGAGGAGATTTTTTATGCCGGAATAAAAAGAAGGCATTATTTCTGTTTTGTTCTTTACGGCCTTAAAAACCGGCTGAATAATCATTATTAAGCCCATTACCCAGATAGCATGAAAAGCGGCAACTTCAGGAGATCTTCTAAGGTAGACAAGCTCATAGACAAGCATTGCCAGGGGAAGAATGAAGTGAATTCCCGATAAAAAAGTTTTAATAAATAAAGGGAGTTCATTTTTTTTCATTCCAGTGAGCCCAAGTTTTGATGCTTCAATGTGGGTTATGTAAAAAAGTGCCGCATAAGATGCGAAGGCTGGAATTGCAGCAGCTTTTATTACTTCAAGATATGGCACATTGCAATATTCGGCAATTATAAAGGCGGCGGCTCCCATAATAGGAGGAGCAAGCTGGCCGTCCGTACTTGCTGCAACTTCAATGGCAGCGGCCTTGGTGGCCGGATAGCCGACTTTTTTCATCATTGGGATTGTAAATGTTCCTGTTGTAACAATGTTTGCTATACTTGATCCAGAAACTGTTCCTGTAAGGCCGCTCCCAAGAACAGCTGCCTTAGCCGGGCCTCCCTTGTATCTTCCAAGAAGGCTCAATGCAAGCTGAATGAAATATTCTCCTGCACCTGCCTTGTCAAGCATTGCTCCAAGCAGAACAAACAGGAAAACAATGTTTGCTGAAACATCCAGGGGAATACCGTAGATTCCTTCGCTGGACATGGTCATCTGGCCAATAAACCTGTTAATTGAAACACCTTTGAATGCAATAATAGAGGGCATATACTGCCCAAAGAAAGCATAAATGCAGAAAACGATTGAAACAATTGAAAGAGCGGGTCCAATAACTCTTCTTGAGGCTTCAAGAAGAATTATTACAAGCATTATGCCTATGATTATATCCCGCTTTATTGGAAGTCCGTATCTAAGAATAATTCCCTGGTGGTCTATAAGAATATAAAGAGCGCAAAATGCCCCAGTTGCTGCAAGAATATAATCAAAAACAGGGATTTTATCTGTTCTTGACAAGAATTTAAGCTTTGGTAATGGGGTCGAAAACATTGGAAAGCAGAGGAAAACCAGTGTCATGGCAAAACCAAGATGAACTGCTCTTATAAATATTGAGTCAAGAATAAGCCAGCTTGCAATGGAAAGCTGGAAAAGAGACCATAAAAGCCCTGTTAAAAATATTAAATATTTTCCAAAGCCTTTTGGATCTCTTCCCATTCCCTCTTCAGCTCTGGCCATTTGTTTGATTTTGTCAATACCTTCTATTTTAAGCTCTTTTTCAGTCATAAATCCTCATTAAATTCTTTGATTTAAGCGTTGAAGCAAAAATTTCTTTTTGACTTATGCATACATGAACCGGAATTCTGCAGGTTTAAATTTTAAAATGTAATTGGTGTTGAACAAAAATTATGATTTTGGGCAATCACATAATACTCAGTTCCGATAAAAAAGCTGCTTTTGTTTCACCGCATAATAAAAGGCGGGGAAAAGGCTGTCCCCGCCGTTTTTATTAACTACATAAGACCGGCTTCTTTATAATATCTTACAGCACCTTCATGCAGAGGAGCTGAAAGACCCTCAAGCATGTTTTCCTTTGTAAGAACTTTATAGGCAGGATGAAGTTCCTTGAATGTATCAAGATTTTCAAAAACTTCTTTTGTTATTGCATAGACAACATCTGCCGGAACTTTTGAAGATGTGATAAGGGTTGCCTTTACTCCAAAGGTTTCAGCGTCTTCTTCATTTTTTATATTGGGATAAAATTCTTTTGGAATATATGATTTTGCATAATATGGGAATTTTTCAAGAAGTTTTTCCATTGATTTGATTGTTGCAAACCGAACATCTCTTTTACCTGAAGATGCTTCTTTAACAGATCCGTTTGGATGTCCTACTGTATAAAAAAAGGCATCAATTCTGTTGTCCTGTAAAAGTCCTGCTGCTTCGGATGCCTTTACTCCTTCTGCCATCAGGTCTTTTTCAACATCAAGTCCTGCAGTTGTAAGAGCATCTATTGCATTTTGTCTCTGTCCGGATCCCGGGTTTCCTATATTAACTCTTTTTCCCTTAAGGTCTTTAATATCCTTGATTCCTGCATCTTCTGCAGCAACAAGTGTTACAGATTCAGGGTGAATTGCAAAAACAGCGCGAAGATCTTTTTGAGGTCCCCTTGGCGCCCATTCAGCAAGACCTTTTACTGCCTGGTACTGTCTGTCCGATTGAGCAATTCCAAATTCAAGATCTCCTGCAAGAACTGCATTTATATTGTAAACTGAGCCTCCGGTAGACTCAACTGTGCATCTTATTCCATAAGTATCTTTTTTGTTGTTTACTGTCTTTGCAATAGCTCCGCCAGTTGGATAATAAACTCCTGTAATACCGCCTGTTCCTATTGTAACAAAGGAAGTTCTTTTTTCTGTTTCACCTGTTTCCTGGCTATCTTTGGAACACCCTGAAAATGTTAAAACCGCTGCAATACAAAAGGCAGTTAGTGTTTTTAGGCTTTTGTTTTTTTTTCTCATGACACCTCCGTTATTATTAATTATTTAATATTTTTAAATAAAGTTAAACAATGGTAATAAAGCAAATTTTAGTCACAAATATTTAAACCCAAAAAAGGCAATATGAATAATAATCTAATAAGTGTAATTATTCCTGTTTACAACAGAGCGTGGTGCATAAAGGAAGCACTTGATTGCGTACTTCAGCAGACTTACAAAAATTTTGAGCTCATTGTCGTTAATGACGGCTCTGACGATGAAACAGGACAGATATTGGAAAAGTATAAAGACAATCATGAAAATATCAAGGTTCTTTTTCAGAAAAACCGTGGAGTCAGTGCTTCAAGAAATTTGGGGATTTTAAATTCTTCGGGTGGTTTTATAGCTTTTCTTGATTCAGATGATTTATGGGACTCAAGGAAACTCGAAGTTCAGTTTGATTATTTCATGAAAAATAAAAATGCAGTTGTATGTCAGACCGAGGAGATATGGATAAGAAACAATAAAAGAATTAATCCTAAAAAAAGACACAAAAAGCCTTTTGGAGATATATTTGTTCCATCTCTATCCCTTTGCCTTGTGAGTCCTTCCGCTGTTATGATGAAAAAGGAGTTTTTTGAAAAAGCAGGGCGTTTTGATGAGAAAATGACAGCTTGTGAGGATTATGATCTTTGGCTCAGATCTTCTCTTTTATTCGATTTTCATTTGATTGAAAGTCCTCTTGTAATAAAAAGAGGAGGACATTGTGACCAGCTGTCTTCCCTTCCTCTTCTTGATAAGTTCAGAATATATTCCATAAAAAAAATTCTGGATAACGGTATTTGTGATAGAAAAAAAGAAATTTGTGCCGTTGATAAGATTGTTGAAAAGTGTGTTATTTATATGGAAGGGTGTAAAAAAAGGTTTAAGATGGAAGAATATTTTTTATATGATTGTCTAAAAAAAGAAATGGAGAAAAAAATATGAAAGTACTTTTATTTGCTGCACACGGCAGCAGAAAGGAAAATTCAAATCTGGAAATATCAGTTTTTTTTGAAAAAAAAGTTGCTGATAAATTAAAAGATAAAATTGACAGAAGTGTCTGCTGCTTTCTTCAGTTTGGGACCCCGGGTATCGAGGAGGCCATTACAGATCAAATTGAAAACGGAGCAACTGAGATATATATTTTTCCGTATTTTCTTTTTAACGGTTCCCATGTCACGGTAGATATTCCATTAATCCAGGAAAAGTTCAAAGAAAAGTATCCAGGACTTGAAATTGAGGTACTGGATGCTCTTGCTGATGCAGACGGGTTTGATTTTTTTATTTCCGATTATCTTGGGAAAAAACTGAACTGATAACTCAATTTAGCTTGTAACTCTTCAGTTTTAATCGGCACAGCTGATGAATTTTTTTATTGCCCAAATTCCAGCTTAAGCTCCTGACAGGAAATAAAAAAACTATTACCTGAAATCGTTTCAGCAAAATATAGAATCAGTTTTTCCGGTAAACTGTTTTTTTTAGTTTTCATTTGAATAGTTAGTGCCTGGCCGAAAACAAGAATTTTTTGTTCAGTTACGGAAGATTAAAAATTTAACCTTTATTTATCAGGTCAGTAAATGGAAAGGTTTTTTCAGTCAAGGAGCTTTTTTATTACTCTTGCAAAGTATTTGTTATCAATTGGCTTTTCAAGATATGCAGAAATCCATGGTTCTTCTGATTTTTCATTTTCAAGCTTATCGCTGAATCCCGTGCAGAGAATGACAGGTGTACTGCCTTTTATCTCACAGATTCTTTTTGCCAGCTCATTTCCATACATGCCAGGCATTGTCATATCTGTGACAACAAGATCAATATCATTTTTAAAGTTTTCAAAATAGGAAATAGCCTCATGGGGGGTTGTAAAAAATACTACATTGTAACCAATACTTTTTAAAAACTCTGCTGTGATAATAGCCAGTGCCTTTTCGTCATCAACAAGGAGAATTGTGCCTTCTCCCTTTACAGGAAATGTTTGTTCCGCAGCCGGATATTCTGACGGCTCATTTGATGGTAATGCAATTGAAACGGATGTTCCTTTGTTTTCCTCACTTAAAATATGGATGGCGCCATTATGACTTTTGACTATTCCATGGATAACTGCCAGCCCAAGACCTGAACCTTTACCAAAGGGTTTTGTTGTAAAATAAGGTTCAAAAACCTTGTTGATTATATCTTCGGGTATTCCTGTGCCTGTATCTGAGACAATCAGTTCAATATATTTACCATTGGGCAGGTCAGGGTATTTGTGACTGTTATTGATATCAATGTTTTTAATTTCAATTGTGATTTTTCCTTTTTTATCAGGCATTGCATTTGCCGCATTTGTGCAAAGGTTTATTATAATCTGGTGGATCTGTGTTGGTTCAGCAGTGATTGATCTTATAAAGGGGCTGATTAAAATTTCAATTTCAATTGAAGATTCAATTGACGCCCTTAAAAATTTTGCAGATTCTCTTACAAGAATTTCAGGTTTAATAACTATTTTTTTCAGCTCTGTTTTCCTGCTGAAGTTTAATAATTGGGCAACCACTTCCTTTGCTCTATTGGCACCTGCTATTATTTCATTAATCTTTTTGAGTGCCTTTGTATCATTTTTTATATATTGCATTGCAAGCTCTGCATTGCCCATAATTATTCCAAGAATATTGTTGAAGTCATGGGCAATTCCTCCAGCAAGAGTACCTATTGATTCGATCTTTTGGGACTGAAACAGTTTTGCTTCCAGAAAAGCTCTTTCTTTTTCTGCTGAGTTTAGTTTTGTCACATCGTGGCCTATGCAGTTTAATCCTGATAAAACACCGTTTTTATAAAAAAATTTTGCCGACCATAGCCAGTCTGAAATTTCTCCTGTTGAAAGGTTTATCTGTCTGTTTTCCAGATAGGATTTAGATTTTTTTGATTTAACAGCCTCGTTAAACCAGTCAACTGAGTATTTCAGGTCGTCTTTATGGATAAAGTCAATGAGTTTTCTTCCGTAAAGTTCCGATAATTTTTTCCCGTATATTTTTTCTGCAACGGGGTTTGCGTATATAATCTTTCCCTTTGCATCAAGCCTTATGAAAAGGTTATCCGTATTTTCAACAAATTCCCTGAATCTCTCCTCGCTTTCCCTAAGGGAGAGTTCAATTTTTTTTCTTTCTTCAATCTGATTGTTCAGCTCATTTTTTATATCAGTTATTTTTTTTAAGTCTTTAACTGTATTATCAATTTTTTTTGAAAGCAGTCCCAGTTCGTCATCAGATCCGGTATAAAGCTTGATATTAAAATCTCCAATCAGAATTTTTTCCATGCCCTTTTGAATATGTTCTATTTTGCGGAATATTAATTTATCTGCAATAAAAACGGCAGACAGCAGAATTGATGAAATTATAAGGACCACAATTATAAATGTTGAATTTAGAATATTTATCATGGAATCGTAAGCAGTTTTTTTGGGAATGGATATCTGCAGCTTTCCAATTTCAAAGTTTTTGTGGAAAATTGTTTTTTCTTTGCTGATAAATCTGGAAGATGATTTAAAAAATCCAAAGTCTTTTGAAATAAAATCTTTATTTGTTTTTTCAGTAATTGTTGTTCCGTTGGAGGAAATTTTCAGGTAGGCAGTTTGTGAATCAAAAATTAAAGCATCTGCAAATTCATTTATGTACTCGGAATCAAAATTCCAGAGAGCGTTTGAAACTGCTGCTGCAGACAATAAGATCTTTTTTTCAAGGTATTTTTCGGCCTGTAAGTTTAAATCATATATATTTTTAAAAAAGATAATTGCAGAAAAAAGGATTAGAATAAGTGATGAATTTAAAAACATTATTAGCGAATATTTATGTTTTAGATTTGAACAGAAAAATTTTTTCATTTTACCAGCCTGTTTGGTTTTAAAGTAATATCCAAGATTAAGGGTATTATCAGTGTCTTTTTTAAATTAATAGTGGCTGAACAAAACTTTGACCTCAGGTCAAATAATAAAATATTGATAAAAATGATTGTCTTATTGTTTTAAAAATATCTGCTGAAAGCTTCATATATTGTCTGATATAAGAACTGGAAATATAATTGGTAATCTGGCGGAAATTATAAAAATATAATCTTTAATTTTATTAGGCAGAAAAAATTCCAGCTTATCGTTAATCAGTCTTTAAACTTTATAATATTTTTTTTTCTTAAATTAAAGTTTTTCATTAATAATAATCTTTTTGTTTCTTAAAAGAAAACAATAGAATATTTACCAGGCAAATTAAAACTGTTGTTTTTGTACATTCTAAAATCAGATTCAAAATTGAAGTCAAAAAATTACTCATTCATCCTGGATGGTAAATTTTAAATGCCTATAGATATGTTAATTGTAAAATACAATGTTTTTACTGCTATTATATCTTCTGGTTGTTAATTGTGTTTTTTTTGCTTAAAAAAGAATAAAAATCAGCAATATGTAAACCCTGTTTCTTTAAAAAAAGAAAATTAAATTTCACATGAAACAATAACATTTTTTAGTGTTTAACAAAGATTTAAAAGTTAACATGTGTAGAATAAATACTTAATCTTAATGACTATAATATTTATTTTTTATTAAAATTATCTTGAAAATTATTCATAAGAAATTAAAGTCTTTGATACGACGGCATTTAATGGGAGTGTCCGGTGTATAATTGATTTTGATTTGATATGGAGGCAGTAAATGAGGAAAAAAATTTTTAGAATTTTTACTTTTGCAATTGTTGTGGCAGGACTTGTGATTCCTTCTTCAGTCCTGGCTGAGCAGGGTAAGGTTTATCTGGGGCCGGCAATGGCATATAATATGGATGCTTTCAATGGACAGATGGATGATGATAATGCCTATGGATTTAATTTTGTACTTGGTTACGATTTGACCGACCATCTGGCTATAGAGGCACAGTTTGATAAAATAAATGAACTTGGGGTAAATAACCCGGTTACTTATGATGGAGATGCAGATCTTCAGGCATATTCTCTTAATGTGAAATATTTTCCGGCAAAAACAAGAGATAAAATTAACGGATATCTGACTGTTGGGCTTGGATGGATGGAAGCTGAGATGTCCAAAAACTGTTCTGCTGTAAAAAAAGGTAGCGGAACAGAGGATGACATGTGGGGAAAATTTGGAGTAGGAAGTGATTTTGTTGTATCTGATAAAATAACTTTTTTTCTTGAAGCAGACTATTCCCAGGGATTTAAGGACCTTAACCCCATAGATTTCTTTTCAGGTAAAATCGGTTTTAAGATCTATCCTTGATCTTATGTTCAGCCATTTTTGATAAGTTCAGGTTTGCCTTCTTAAATTTGCCCTTGAATTATTAAGGGCAAATTTTTTAGATTAGCGGCCGAACAAAAAACTCTGGTTTTCTGGGAATGACGAATTATTGGAAAACTCTGTCAGAAAATAGAATCTATAAAACATGAGCCTGAAGATCCGCCTGAAGTTTTTGGCTGAGGCTCATTTTTTTTTATATTATTTCCTATTCCTGAAACAGTTTTAACTTTTTTATCGTCTGGATCAAGGTCATAGCTTCCATTGTCCTCAATGTTAATAAAAACCTGATCCCTTGATTGATTGAAAAAAGCACCATTTGTCAATGGTGTTTGCGAAGCTGTCATCTCCTGCCATCCGATATAGTTGTTTTCCTGGTACCATTTATCTTCCTCTTTTGCCTGATCAGGCAGATAAATAATAAATTGCGCTGTATTTTCATTTTCTTCAAGCTGCCGGGTAACTTCAACCAGGTTGTATAACAGATTTTCAGGTCTGTTTCTTGTGTCTGTTCCGGGAATTTTTGATTTTAGTCCGGAAAGCCCGCTTGTATATTTTATTCCATAAAAAACATTTTCAGTTCCTGATTCCAGGGGAACTATTCCCTGGCTGCTTCCTTCAAAGGGATCATTTTTTTCCCTGATAATGAATTCAAAGCTTGTGGTTGATTCAACCTGATATCTGTTCTTTACTGTCAGTGATGCCAGATATTTCTGGGTTCCCGAAACTGGCGGGGCAACAAAGCTTGATTTTTCAGAAGTATTGTCTGTCAGATATATTGGAGGATTACCATTGGAGATATGCCATTTAAATGATGAAATACCTGAACTGTCAGTTGACTCTGAGCCGTCAAGAACCAGATTATCTCCTTCATAGGCAATTGATGTTCTGGTTCCGTCTTTTGAAAGAAAAGCAGAAGGGGAGGGTATTGAAAGGTTCAATTCAAGAACTTTTATATTTACGGAAAAAGAGTTTATTGACTGTTGGTCTGTTACTATTATTTCAGAGTCTCCAGCTTTCTTTCCTGTTACATGGACTGTTCTTTCAATTATCTCGGCAGAAGCAATATCCGCTCTTCTTGAAAAGGCTCTGAATGGTGGAACTCCTCCTGTTATTTCAAAAGTGCCTCCCGAGCCTTCACTTATATTCATGGTGTATTTGTCTGGATACATTTCCTTGATTATTATCGTAACCTGATCTGTTCCCTGACCGTTGCCTGAATCTGTTGCAGTCAGGATAATAGTATGTGTTCCGCTTTTGAGGGTATTAACCTTAAAAGATGTTCCTGTTCCAAGATTGGTAAGAAATCCGTTTTGATTTGACACCCATGAAAGGTTTTCTCCTGAAAGATCGCCATCCTCAGCATCAGTGCCTGTTCCGTGTAAAATTACATCTTCCCCTGTTTCATATTCTGCATTGTTCTGCGGATTTAAGATTTTAGCCTCGGGTATAATGTTCCCGTATGTAATTCTTATTTCAGCAGTTGCATATGCACCATAAGAATCTACAGCCTTGAGTGTTATTGTATGGGTTCCAGGTGAAAGCTGAGGATTGAAAAGAGTGGGACCCCTTCCTATTTCATCATCTCTGCTTGAAAGCCATATCAGATTTGTTCCTGTAATTGTCCCGTCTTCAAAATCACTTGCCTTTCCTGAAAACTCAATATCTTCTCCTTCAAGGAATACCTGATTGTTTTCAGGTGAGACAATTTCTGGCACAGGGTATTTATTGCCTGTAACTATGGAAACAGAAACAGAGTTAGTGAACCCGTCATTGTCTGTTGCAGTGAGTGTGATTGTGTGTCTGCCAGATCTTAACTGTGGATTTTTTATTTCTGTTCCTGTACCAAGAAATCCGTCTAGATCTGAACTCCACTCTAGTCCTGTTCCTGTTATTGCACCGTCTTCCTTATCTTGTGCAGACCCTGAAAGTATAATTGACTCTCCTTCATTGAAAACTCTGTCCTGAACAGGAGTTGCTATTACAGGGACAGGTCCTTCATTTGTAATTTCAATTGTTATTTCAGCAGGATCACTTATAAGTGCGTTTGAATCTTTTACTGTAAGAGATATTATATGATTGCCAGGTGAAAGCTCGCTGATATAAACTTCGGGGCCTGTGCCAAATTCACCATCGATACTTGATGACCACCTTAAAGTTGAGTCTGTTATTGATCCGTCTTCATTATCAACACCTCTTCCCTGAAAGCTTATTGTATCCCTTGAGGTATATATTGAATTATTGTATGGACTTAAAATTTCAGCAACAGGCTTTGTATTTATAATAGTAATGGTTATTGTTGCATCAGAGGATGCACCTGCAGAGTCTGTTGCCCTTAAAGTTATTATATGGGTTCCAATAGAAAGATTTGAAGATGTAAAATTTTTACCAGTTCCAATTGAACCGTCTTTATCAGAAGACCATTGCAGCATTGTTCCTGAAAGATTTCCGTCCTGAGCGTCATATCCGTTTCCAATGAAGCTTATTGTGTCATTTGCAGTATATTCTGCAAGGTCTGCCGGTGAAGTGATTGTTACCTGGGGTGCTGGGTTTGTTACTGTTATGGATATAACATCCTGTGCAATTTCACCGTCATTGTCGGTTGCAGTAAGGATGATTTCGTGATCGCCTTCTCTCAAATTTGATATTGTAACAGTCGGTCCGCTCCCAAGAGCACCGTTTTTTGAAGAACTCCATGAAAGTGCTGTTTCTGTAAGCACCCCATCTTCGGGATCAGTTGCAGTACCTGTAAAAGTTACACTGTCTCCCAGGTCATATTGTTTTCCATCGGCTGGAAATAGAATCTGTACAACCGGTGGAGCTGCCAATGCATTCGAAAACGCAATCAGCGTTAAAAATATTGCGGCCAGAAAAAATTTAGGTTTTGTCATTTGTTTTCCTGAGTATTTGTTTGCATGATCCAAAGTTTTTTCTTATCTGAGCTGAACAAAAAATTCTGATTTCTGGTAAATAATCATGAAGTATAAAAAGCTCAGTTAAGTAATCAGTTTATCGTGATGTTAATATCATCTGTATCAACTGCACCATTCTTGTCTGTTACAGTCAGGCTTATCTTATGGGTTCCAGATGGAAGAAAGCTTACCGCAAGATCCCGTCCCTGGCCAAAGTCACCGTAAATATTTGATCTCCACTTTAGGCTTTGTCCATACATATCCCCATCTTCACTGTCAGTTCCTTCTCCGTTAAATGTTATAGTATCCCCCTGATTATAAGATGTTCCGTCTGGAGGATATGTGATTTGTGCCTGAGGTCTTGTATTTGCAATACTTATTGTAACAGGAGCTGCAGTGGCCTTTAAGCCTTTTGAGTCTTCCGCAATAAGAGTAATAATATGGGTTCCGCCTGAAAGATTGTTTTTTGTTATGGTGCTTCCGCTTCCTATCTCACTGTCTATTGTTGAGAACCATTTAAGGCTTTCTCCGGTAAGATAACCATCTTCACTGTCCAGAGCGCTTCCTTCAAAAAGTATGAGCTCTCCCGAGTTGTAAACAGAGCTGTCCAGTGGTCTTGATATAGTCACTACAGGAGGGGTGTTCTCCTCTTCCTGGAGAGAAATATTTATTTTTGTACTTGCTGAATTACCATAGTTGTCGGTTGCCCTTAAGGTGATTTCATGGCTTCCGTCAAGGAGCCGGACAAGTTCGACAATATTTCCAGTCCCAAGTCTGCCGTTTATACTGGAGGACCATACAAGATTTGCACCTGAAATTGCTTCTCCCTTATAATCGGCTGCTGATCCGGTAAAATTTATAAAAGAGCCTGAATTATAAGTTGATCCGTCGCTTGGAGATGTTATTGATACAGTTGGCGGGGAAGATTCGGGGTCAGTCGTTCCTGTGTCTGTCTGGCCGTTGTTGGACACACTGCTTGAACCGCCTCCGCTTGCAATTATTGTAAAGAGTCCAAAAGCTATTATTCCTGCTAAAATTAATTTTTTAATTATGCCCTTGTTTTTTTCTGACATAAGTTATTACCTTTTTTGAAAATGAAAAAATCAAATTGGGATTTACATAAAATTATAATCCCCGTTAAACCTCCTGCAACAGCCATGCCAATATCAAGCGGGTCATAAGTGCCGTTTCTGAAGTACTGTTTAAGGTAATAAAAATCTCCAGGTAAAAAATTGATAAATAAATCAGGGTATTTTTGGCCGATTTCAAAAAAAATCTGGATTGCTGTCCAGAAAACACAAATAAAAACAGCTGATTTTTTTTTTCTTTCAATAAAAGGGGAGGATATAAGAATCATGGAAACAGTGTGAAAAAAAGCAGGTGATGAAAATATAACAATTTCTGGAAGATGAAATAACAGTTTTATTTCTGAAATAAAAAATGGTGAGGTTTGTCTTGCCAGTGCGTAAATCAGGCAGCCGGAAGTAAACAAACATATTCCGGCAATAAAATTCATTTTGTTTTCCATAATTATTTATCTCCATCTGGCTTGAGCTTAAGTCTTATCAGCTGAATAATGAATCAATATATTTAGCTGTCGAACGAAAACGGTCTTATTGCTCTGTTTTGGAGTCAGATTCAAACTTTTACCCTTAAAATACTCTATGTATCCTGATGGTTATATTTTTCATCCTCCGGAACTGAACAGAAAATCCTCGTTTTCAGCCAATCACTATTTGTCATAGACAAGATATCGGAAAAAAAAATTATCGATTTAGGTAATTTTTTTTTGTGGTGGGAAAGTTTTTCCTGTTTTTACCTGAAAATTATGGAAAAAGTTTCTGTTATTTTGGCGCATTATTTTTTCTTTTTTATAACTATTTGAAATAACATGGTTTTATTTGTGTCAAAAAATTGGCACACACATTGCTTTTCAATAACCAACAAAAATTATACGGGAGCTTGCTATGTATACCAATTTATTTTTTTCGGAATTTTATCAGACAAGTATGTTTGAGGCTTCTGTTAAAACATCTGTCAGATCAGAAAAAAGCAATGGTTTTGATTCATTCTTGAGTAAATATCAGAGTGGAGATTTTGATTTTGTGAAGGCATCTTCTTCCAGTGCAACATCAAAGCTGAATAAGCTCAAGGATATTTCTGACCCTAATGAAAAAATTATAAGTCTTCTGGTTGATCATATGAAAGAGGTTTTGAGAAATATCTCTGAAGGTTCATCTGTTGTTAGTTTTTCATTTACTGAAATTTCTTCTTTAAGGCAGGTTCTTGTCTCATCGGAGAACTTATCTATTGATGAAATAAACAGCTTTTTAAATGCAAATGCAAGTTCAGGTTCATACCTTCCAGATGTTTTATCTTCCCTTGATAATATAAATCAGGAGAAGATAAACTCTGAAAACGTTTATTTTCCTTTTTCCCTTGTTCCATATTTTGCAACTGCACTTGAAAGTATCGGCGTTAAGCCCTTTGATATAACAGAAACCATTGAATCTTCATCTGACGTTGAAAAAGGATTTTCACTGAAAAGTTTTCTTGAAAATCTTGACAGGATAAAAGCGGAGTCAATTGAAAAAATTAATAGCATGGCAAATGATGAGTCAGTAAGTTCCCTGATAGGTCTTGATCAAAAAGCACTGTTGAAAAACGATACGGATTTAATTGAGTACAGCAGGCTTGAATCTGTTGTAAAGGGGATTGAGACAATTCAATCGGTTTTCAGTCTTTCAGGCTCTGAAGAATCTTTAATCAAGCTTGATAAAAATTCTCTTAATAAATTTGTTGCAGCCATGGAAAAAAGACTTAACTCAAAAATATCAGACCTGGATCTTTATAAAAAATCAATATTAAGCTCTTCCAAAGAGAAAGAGTCTGATTTTGTAAAAAGTCTTTTGGATATAAAAGGGGATATAAGCGGTGAGTCTGACATTATTCAAAAAAATTTTATAACTAATGAATTTAATAAAAAAATTGTTGAAGAGTCTTTCATGGCATGGAAGAGAAATCAAAGACTTTTATCTGAGGAGAATTTAAATATTCAAAAATCAGAATATGAACAGAAACTCTTTGAAAAATCTGGCGAGTATTCCCTTTTTACAAGTAATCCATCAGGTCAGTCAGGTATTGACAGTGTATTGCATTTTAATAACCCTCTTTTAAATTCTGTATTAAATGAAATGATTCAGTCACAGACTCTGTCTGATAACTTTGACTTTGATATCAAAGATTCAGACAATGGTGACAATGATTTAAACACACTTTTCAAGTCTGCTGTGAAGAATCTTAAGAAGGAGTTTTCAAGGGATTCTTCAGAAGACGGATCAGATTATATGGACAGGTCTTCTTCAAAAGGCTCAGGAGAGGTTTTGAAAAGTACTCAGTCAAGCTCAGGGACAAATCTTTCAAAACAGGTAATGGAGCAGATTGAAAAACAGATTTTAAGAACTGTAAAGCTTGGAGAAAAAGAAGTTTCATTCAGGCTTAATCCTCCAGATCTGGGCAGGCTGCATTTGAAAATTGAAAGTGTGAGAAACGGACTGAATATAAAAATAATTGCAGAAAAAAGTTCAACCCATGAAATTATGGTCCAACAGGCCCAGGAATTTAAAAATCAGCTTCAGTCTCAGGGAATGCAGGTTTCTGAGGTAAATGTGGAACTTGCACAGAATTTTGATCAGGCAATGGCAAGGGAAAGAAAAAACAGTTTTGAAAATAATTCAAAAAATAAAAATGCGCCTGAAATAAGAGGTCTTAACAGTGGAAACAAATCCGAAACAGTATCTGGAATTGTGAGCCGGAAAAGTATTTTTTCTGATAATGCCTTGGATCTTATGGTTTAGGAGGAGCTATGACTGCTGTATCAGAATCATTAAACAGTATTACAAACTATAGTGACTACATGGCTGAAAAAAACAAGTCTGATGATGATCTGGGAATGAATGATTTTCTTACCATGCTTGTAGCACAACTTCAGCACCAGGATCCTCTGAACCCAATGGAATCCCAGGACTTTACAGCTCAGCTGACTCAGTTTTCCCAGCTTGAAGCTCAGTTCAAGTCAAACACTATTCTTGAACAGATTTCGGAGGCTTTGAGCATGCAGACTGGAAAAAGTGCTGAAGACTACCTTGATAAGTATGTTACAGCTTCCGTAGACACAATAGATGTGACAAATGCAACGGCAACAGGAGGGTTTTATACTCTTGAAGAAGCTGCAGATGTAACAATTACAATTTACGATAAAAATGGCAAGGTTGTTCAGAAAATAGATGCTGGTCAAAAGGAAGCAGGTTCCTACAATATAGACTGGGACGGAAGGGATGAAGAAGGTAATCCCCTTGAAGACGGTACCTATAAATATTATGTGGAAGCTCTTACATCTTCAGGTTATTCCCCGGTTACCACATCTGTAAGTGGAAAAGTTCAATCTATAATGTATCAGGGGGATAAACAATATCTCGTTGTTCAGGGAGTTCTTGTTTCTCCTGATTCTGTAGTTGAGGCAAAAACCGAAACATCATCCGAATTTGAACCTGGAACAACTTTTGATTATCTGGGAAAAACAGTTAAAGCTTCAACAGCTGCAATATCAGTTGCTTCCGGAAATGTTAAAAGTACTCTTCCTTCTTTCGTGTCGGAAAATGACACATCTGTAAGAATAAATATAATGAACTCAACAGGCCAGATTGTATATTCATATTATAACGGAAATATTGAAGCAGGAGAACCGGTTCAGATTGAATGGGATGGTATGGATCAGAACGGAGATCCTGTACCTGACGGTTATTATTACTACAATGGCGTAACATCAGGCAGTACTAAGATCGATACTTCTGTTGAGGGTGAGGTTTCAGGGGTATATTACGAAAACGGAAGGCATTTTCTTGATATTGACGGAGTAAGAGTTTCTCCCGAATATATAGAGGCTGTTAAAGGATAATCACCGGAAATTCCGGGTAATTAAATAAGGAGGGTGGATCATGTCCCTTACAAGTTCATTGTATACAGGCACAAGCGGATTGACTAACATGGGTAACTCCATGCAGGTAATAGGCGATAATATTTCCAACGTAAATACTGTTGGTTTTAAAGGGAACAGGTCGCTTTTTGCAGATCTTTTGAACCAGAGTATAGCAACTCAGTCTGGTTCCTCTCAGGTTGGACGAGGAACAGCAATTCAGATTGTTGATACTTCATTCCAGCAGGGTTCATTTGAATCAACAGGTAATACCACTGACCTTTCAATAGGCGGGAATGGTTTTTTTCAGCTGAGGGACAAAAACTCACAGCAGGTTTACTACACAAGAGCCGGGAATTTTACCTTTGACAAAAATGGTCAGCTGATAAATCCTGACGGCTTTATCCTTCAGGGCTGGGAACTGGATGAGGAAACTGGAGATGATATCGGTGCAATAAAAGATATTGTACTTGACTCATTTACATCTCCGCCAAAAAAGACAGATACCATAAATATGGTAACCAACCTTGACGCAGATGCCGAAAGCCAGACAATTGTTCTTGCCAATGCCTGGGATTCAACTGATGATGATTTTATTGCCCCAAACAACTATGAATATCAGAGTGTTGTAAAAGTATACGACTCACTTGGAAGTACCCATGACCTTACAATATACTATGATAAAAAGGCAGGTTCAACCTGGGAATATCTTGTTACATGCAATCCTGATGAAGATCAGAGAAATCTTGTTCAGGGTACATCTGCAAAAGGCCTTCTTGCAAGAGGAGAAATAAAATTCAATGAAAGCGACGGCTCTGTAAGAGATATGACAATGGAAAAATTTACGGGAATAGTAGGTAATGTAAGATCTTACGGAGTCAATAAAGAAGAAGATATAACATTTAGAATAGAAAAATATGACAGCATGGCCCTGGACGGATTTGATTTTCATCTTGAGTTTGACGGCAATACCTGGAAGTTCCAGGACGTGTCAGGACCTCTTGGACTGGCAGACGGTGTTGTTGATGCATTTGACAAACCTGCAAATTATCCAAACGCAGAAATAATGACAACAAGCAATGAAAAGAAAATAGAAATAAGATTTGATCCTGATCTTACAGACCCCAAACCTGAGCCTGATCTTGTTATTTATATGGATAATGATGCTGCTGCAACAGATTCGCTTCATTTTGATATAAACAGAACTCTTGATATTCACAAACAGGATGTTACCAATTTAAGATACGAAGGTGATACCGGAAATGATAATACAACTCTTATGATTAATGATCCAAGCGCAATGATAAGAGATGTTGAAGATATGAACCTTGTCTGGGATCCAATAAATGAATCATGGTACCTTTCCTATCCGACTCAGGAAGGAATAGTTGATAATAACCTTGGAATATTTGAAATAGATGATGGTACCGGTACTCTTCCAGCCCTTGATAATGAGGCTTCAATAACTGTGAACAACCCGGAAGTTCTTACCTACAGAACAGGAAACATAAATGCTGTGTGGAGCGGTACAAACTGGTATTTTGAAGATCCTGCCAAGTTTGTTAGGGGGACTGGAGAAATAATAACAACTCCAACTGTAACTCATAACAATCCTTCGGTTTTCACAAAAGCATCTACAGTTAACTATGCTCTTAATTATGACGGTTCCGGAAACTGGAGCTTTGCAAATATTGATGCCGTAAGAACAGATTATCCTGCGGTTCAGGTTTTGACAGCTTCAAGTGATGAAAACCAGGTTCAGATAGATTTTGACGGTGACAACGCTGCTGATCTTACTTATGCTTTTGCTGCTCCGCTTGATACAACCGGCGTAACTCCAAGTACAATGTCATTTAAAATAGATCCTTTCCCAAACCTTGAATATCCGGGAGCAAGGATTATCACAACCGATGCCAGCAACTTTGCAATAGATTTTGACGGAAATGCAACACCTGACATGAGTTTTTCTCTTACTGATACACTTGGAGCTCCTGTTGCAGCTGCAGCAAACAACATTGTAACATTTAACGTTGACCCAAGGGCTGTTCCGGAAGACTACCCAAATGCTGTTGTTAAAGGGGATAAAGACAGTGTTTACATAGATCTTGACGGATCAGGCGGAGAAAATGATACCAAGGATGTGGTATTTACTTTTACAGAGTCACTTGGAACAGGAACTGACGCTGAAAACAGTCTTATAAATTTTGACTTGATAGGCGGCACTTCATGGACTGAAATTGAAAAGGCGGATATTGCAACAGAAGGTTATTTTTCCTTTATGGCAGATTTTCTCGGAGCAACAGGAGAATTTGGTCCAAACGGGACATTTGAAACAACAGAGCAGGACATGAAATTTGACATTGGTGTTTTATATGATGGAATCAGTTTCAAGAAAAGTTCACTTTCAACAACCCAGTATGCAAAATCATCATCTACAACATTTCAGTCTGCAAACGGCTACGGAGCCGGAGATCTTGAAGGTGTAAATGTTTCAGGTGACGGAATGATCACAGGCGTATATTCAAACGGTGAGCAGATTCCTCTTTACAGGGTTTCACTTGCAAAATTCCTAAGCGATCAGGGACTTTATAAAGAAGGAGGAAACCTTTACCGTGAAACCAGATCAAGCGGTGATGCCATAACAGGAAAACCTGGAGAAAACGGACTTGGAAGCATATCTCCAAACTCCCTTGAAATGTCAAACGTTGATATTGCTGACGAGTTTGTTTCAATGATTACAACCCAGAGAGGTTTTCAGGCAAACTCAAAAATTGTAACAACAGTTGATGACATGCTTTCCGAAGTAATAAATATGAAGAGATAGTAAAAAATACCTTCCCCTTTAAAAAGGGGAGGGTAATTTTTTCCTTATGGTGCTGAAATGTCTGGTAACAAAAGCAGCAAAGAAAATTATAGTATTATCCTTATTAAATGGATTTACCCTGAATTTTTTTAAAGCGCCTTTTACTTCGGTCAAAAAAACTTATTTTCTGTATTTAAACCCGAATACAGCATTAATAAGGCTATTGTGTAAAAAATCTTTTATGGCATCCATTCAACAATTTCATGGGAACTGTTTTGTTCCATCCACAAATTAAACGACTCAATATCTTTAACACCGCCTTCAAGTACAGACTTGTAAATTAAAATGCCGGGGATTTTTTCCTTATCATTTAAACTGTTTTTTATACTTAAAATTATATTTTTTGTTTCCTGTGTCAGAACAGAAGAAATTCTGTCTGCAACCGTTTCAAAATATCCGGCATATGGAGAGTTTTTCAGGATATGAATTATATCAATCTGCCACATTTTTTTATCTTCATCTTCATAAAGAAGATGCCATTCAAGACATTGATCGGGCTGATCAAGAAGATTTCTGAAAAGAACTTCCTTTACTGAGGGGTTTTCTGATATTTCAGAAATTATGGAAAAGCTTTCCTTTAAAGATAAAGGATCGGTATAAACATGAAAATCTATATCATAATTATTTAGAATAAGTCCTGTTCTCATAGAGCCTACAAGATTGATCTCCGCACCTCTGGACTCAAATGCACTGATAATATTAAGTTGTTCTATTATTTTAAGACCTTTGGTTTTTATTTCTTCAGATCTTTTTAAAAGATTGTTCATTATTTTTTCCAGTTTCTAAATTGAAGATAAAAACTTTCAGGATAAACTACTTATTCAAATCATAAAAAACAAGCAAAATACATTTTCATAGAGGCTTTTTGGGGCATGGTCCCATACATCTATTAAGTGAGAGTTTAGTGCTGGGGGCAGGCGGTATTCACCAGTTTTTGGCCTCAGAAATAATTTCTTTCAAAGACTGACAAATTTACCTTTTAAAGCCTTTATAATATGCACGAATCTTGCATAAGTCGGGCTCTCTTTATTCCTAAAAGAGGCTATTGATAAAGTTCAATAATTTATAATGACAATCTGTACTATATAAAACTCAAAAACTGTTCCATTGCATCTTTTTCGTCCAGGGATGAAATACTTCTGCGGATTTCGTTTATTTGCTTCAGCTCCTCTTCATCATGTATAAGCTCTTCCTTGCGTGTACCTGATTCTCTGATATTGATCGCCGGCCATACTCTGTTTTCAGAACATTTGCGGCTCAAAACAAGATCCATATTACCGGTTCCCTTAAACTCCTGAAAAATAACATCATCCATTCTACTGCCGGTATCTTTTAATATGGTTGCGATATTAGTCAGAGAGCCTCCTCCTTCAAGATTTCGTGCTGCACCGAAATAAGCGCGTGGAGTGGCAAGTGCCTTTGCTCCCACACCTCCTGACATTGTTTTTCCACCGCTGTCTGTGCCGCTGTTAAATGCACGGGCCATTCTGGTCAGAGAATCTATTAGAACCACAACATCATTGCCGGCTTCGGCACACCTGATAGCACTGTTTATGGTCAGCCTTGCCATTCTCAGGTGACTGGATATACCCTGGTCTGAAGAAGATGAAAGAACAATCGCATCTGAGAGCTCCCTTCTGAATGCTGTCACCTCCTCTGGCCGCTCATCCACAAGAAGAACAAAAACAACAGCTTCCGGGTGATTCTTTACAATTGAATCTGCCATGTGCTTAAGAATTGTTGTTTTTCCAGATTTAGGCGGTGAAATGATAAGCCCACGCTGTCCTTTTCCAACCGGAACTATAAGATCAAGAGCTTTGCCGGTTACATCATCCGGACCTTGAATCATGGAGTATTTCTCAAAGGGATCAATACTCACCCGATCCCGAAATGGTACCATATTCAAATAATCTTCAACAGAAAGGTTGCTTATCCTTGTTATATCAGCCAGCCTGTAATTGGAGTTTCTCTTATCTCCGGGTACACCGTACCCGTCTATCATGACGCCTTCCCGGAGGTTAAAGCGTTTTATAAGACCCACAGGGACAAAGGTGTCTTGAGGACTACTTTGAAAATTATTGTCAATATTGCGCAGGAATCCAAAACCCCTGTCATTTAATTCTAAAAAACCTATAACTTGTTGCATTTATTACTCCTGGTCCATCAACTGCATAAAAATGAGTCATCATTATTCAAGTTGTTTATTTATAAAATAAAAGAATTTTTCGATAAAATTCTGGAGACATAAGACTTTTTTCAGGTCTCCAAAGTACTCCCGGCCGGGTTCCATCCGGTAATACTTTCAATAGTAGAATAGAAGTTATCCGGACCAAAAGGTCTTCCGGTTATTATCTTTTCTTCCGGTTCTGATTCAGCTGGATCTGTTAAAGATAAAAAGGCTTTCCAGTCTTCAATATCTGAAAACCAGGAGTTCTTTTTCACCAATGGGTCAGAACCGGCTTCACCGCAATGATAGGCTGCACTGGATCATTTATATTTCCACCCTGAAAAGGTCTTAATCTGTAAAAACCGGTCAGGATGAAAAACAACCCTGAAACAGAAATCCTCACACATTCTCCCTGAAGTTTATCATTCCTCGTGTATATTGCCGTTGAGCCTAACTAACTGCTTTGGCAAGACTTTCTTCCTTTCCAGGGACAACAAGAAGATGTATATGTTTGTCATCAGACAATAAGCGATAATAGAAAGACCGAACCTGCTGCTTTGTTCATTTAAGCAATTAATATATTCCAGCCGATCCTGATCCTTAAAAAAATTTCCAGGGAACGAACTCCCCTTTGAACTATATGATGTGGATAACCGGGGATTACTATTCTTTTGATCCTTGCCATAAAGTTTTTTATATCTGTATATAAAATAATATTCAATAAAAAAACTGTAGTGTGTCAGCGGAATTTCTAACTCTTAGTCCATAATGTCATTTACCGGTAATATCTGCATTCCATGGCTTACAGTAAGAACAGATATTTGGCAGGATTCTATTCGATAAATAATGCGGTAATTTCCGTAAATAAGTTCTCTTATCTGCTGATTATTAACTTCGGGAACTATTCGTCCGATTTCCGGTGAGAACTCTAATTGATCAACTTTTTCAAAAATCGAATTAATCCATTTTTCAGCAGCAGAAGGTTTGTCTAAAGCAATATATTCAGCAATTTCAGAAGCTCTGTCTATTGCCAGAGGCGACCATACTATTTTCATTTAAGAACTCTTTTTAATATTTTTTCTTTGGCAGAGTTATGCTCAACTCCCAAACCCCTTTCCAGTTGATCCAGGGATGTCTGGATATCTGTTAAAAGCTCTATCTTTTCCTGCATTTTTTCATATTCATCCGCATCTAAAAGTACAGCCACCCCCTGACCATGCTGTGTTATCACTACAGGTCTTTTTGTGTCATGTACCTGTTTGATAAACCTGGCTATTCCTGTCCTGAATTCTGAAAGAGATTTTATATCCTGATTAATTTTTATCCTTTGCATATTGAACCTCAATAATTAATATTTTTTGTACATTATAACGTACTAAATTTTGCACACGCAATATTTATTTTTATTTAAAAGCAACATAAATAAATCTTCAATTAAGCTGCCGATAAAGACTTCTATAATACTCATCCTTTGCCAGCAGATCATCATGACTGCCAAAAGCCCTTAATACGCCATCTTCCATCAGATATATTCTATCCATTTCCGGCATTGCAGTAAGCCGGTGGCTTATCATTAACAGGCTTTTATCTGCGGCAAATTCAAACAGCAAAGAAAGAATCTCTCTTTCCGTTCTCTTATCAAGGCCTTCTGTTGGTTCATCGAGCAATAACAGCGGAGCATTGCGAAGTAGTACTCTTGCAACTCCTATACGCCTCTGCTCACCTCCGGAGAGTTGCCTGCCTCCTTCTCCTATCCAGGTATCAAGAGGGTTTTCTCCTTTAGTCAATGCTGATAACCCAACCTTTTCAAGCACTTCTATTAAATATTTATCATTTTGTTTTTCAGCTTCTTTTTGTTCTTCCACGCTTTCATATTCGGGAGAATCCGGCTGAGCCAGAGTAAGATTACTTCTAAGAGTACCGCTGAAAAGATAAATACGCTGGGACATAAGTGATATTCCCTGCCTTAAGGCTTTCTGGCTGTATTCTTTAATATTTTCACTATCCAGAAATATACTCCCTGAATCGGGTTCCCATTCCCTTGTAATCATAGAAAGCAGAGTTGATTTGCCGCACCCTGTTTTGCCGAGCAATGCTGTTTTTTCTCCCGGCCTTAAAGATAAACTAATATTTTTAAGAACTTTTCCTGTTTCTTTATTGTAAGAGAATTCTATATTTTTAAGCTGCAAATTTCCCGTGGTTATTACGGCTGTACTTTCATCATTGAATTCAATATCAGGCTTCTGATTTACAAGTTCATTAATACGTTCTGCCGCATTTATACAGGCCGAAACATGCTGAAATGCCGCTGAAACAGGCATAAGCATTTCAATACAGGCCAGTACCATAAAAGCGGTTAATGCAAGCATTGGCCCTGGAGGCTGGTGTTCACCAATGCCTGAAGCTGCTGAATACAGAACAATTACAACAAGGCTTCCATGACACATAATAAGTACTGCCTGGCTGAGAGCCATAACATTTGCCATTGCACACTGGCTTTCCAGAAGCTCTGATTCAGATTTTTCTATCTTCTCTCTAAAACTGTCTGTTGCACAAAAAAGAGATATCTCAGCAAACCCCTGAACAAATTCAAGCAGTCTGACACGTAATAAACGTTTGGCTTTAATCTGATTTATACCCGGTTTTTTACCAAGAAAATAAAATACCAGCGGCAAAGTAAGCCAGATTAATAAAAGACTTATACACAAAAGGTTTGCCAATGATACATCTATCCAGAAAACAAAGAGATAAAGACAGCCGGTCATAATAAGCGCAGATAAAACAGGCGTGATCAGTCTGAGATAAATGTGATCAAGGGTATCTATATCAGATACTAAACGATTGAGCAGTTCACCCTGTCTTAAACTTTGCATATTTCGTGCACTTAAAGGGAGAATTTTACGCCAGGCCCATACACGAAGACTGGTAAGAAGCCTGAAAGTTGCTTCATGGGTTGCAAGCCGTTCGCCATATCTGCTTGCCGTTCTTAACATGGAAAGAATACGCACACCGCCGGCTGGTGTGAAATAGTTAAACGCCTGAGTTGCTGCAATGGTTAACCCGGCAACAGCTGCCGCCGATAAAAACCATCCTGAAAGAGAAAGTAATGCTATACCTGCAATAAGGGTTAAAACACTTAAGAATAATCCTGTGAGCATCATAACCCACTGGTGTTTAAATAATTTAATAAACGGAATCAGAGCTTTCATTTTTAAAGCTCCCTGCTGTTATTATTGAAATTATTTTCCGAATCAGAATTATCATGGGGCAGATCATCTGACTGCATTTTCCTGAACAGTCCGTCTATTGTGTTTAATTCATTGAAACTGCCATTTTGAACAATTTTTCCGTTGTCCAGCACCAAAATATTATCCATGCGATCAAGCTGATCTAATCTATGGGTAACCATAATACAGGCTGAGTTCTTCATTGCATCGTTTAAAGCATTAAGTACTGATTTTTCACTGTGGCTGTCCAGACTTGCAGTCGGTTCATCAAGCAAAAACAGGCCTGCATTCTGTGCCAGTGCCCTTGCCAGAGCAATACGCTGTGCTACACCAACTGAAACACCTGCCATCTGTTCTCCAATTTCATAATCAAGACCGCCAGGCTGTTTCTTTACAAAATCGGCCACATTTGCCTTTTCAAGTAAAGATAAAATAATATCATCATCCATTTCAGGATTTGCCATTGAAACATTATCACGAATACTGCCATGGAAAAGCTGAGGGTCCTGACCAAGCCATGCCAGATGAGTTCGCCATTTTTCCATATTCAATTGGTTTAATTCTATATTGTTGATTTTAATGGAGCCTGTATAAGGTAAAAAACCCAATAAGCCGTTTAACAGACTGGTTTTGCCTGCTCCGCTCGGACCCACAACTGCCATATGCTGTCCGCTTTTCAATTCAAAACTTAAGGGACCTGTAAGGGTTATGCCGGAATAGCTTTTAACGGAAAAATCAGTTGCTGTTATCTCTATTTTGCTGTTTTTGTTTATGGTTTTTACTCCTGAAGATATGGCTACATTGTTTTCTGCCCGATATTCCAGCAGCTTCATAAGCTCTTCAGCAGCACCAATGGCCTGTGCCTTGGCATGATAATGTGTACCCATGTCCCGCAGAGGCTGATAAAATTCGGGTGCAAGCATTAATACAAACATACCTGTAAAAAGGGTAACTCCATTGCCATAGTCTCCGAAATCGAACATTCCCAGATATGTTAAACCAAAATAAATGGCTATTACAGCAATTGATAATGCAGCAAAAAATTCCAGAACTGCGGAGCTTAAAAAAGCTATGCGAAGCACTGCCATTGTTTTTTCACGAAAGGATTCAGAGGCTTTTTCAATCTCTGTTATTTCTGCCTCTCCCCTGTTAAACAATTTTAAGGTACTTAAACCTTTCAGACGGTCCATGAAATGACCGCTCAGCTTTGCCAGTGCACTGAAGTTTTTACGGTTGGCACTTGCTGCACCCATACCGACAAGAATCATGAATAATGGAATTAAAGGAGCTGTGCATAAAAAGATAAGTCCTGCTGCCCAGTTCAGCGGAAATACAGCAGCCAGAATAGACAAAGGAACAAAACCGGCCACAAACATTTGAGGCAGGTATCTTGCATAATAATCATGAAGATCTTCAACCTGTTCCAGAACAATGCTTGCCCAGCTGCCTGCCGGTTTACCCTTTATAAATGCCGGGCCTAACTTACCAAGTTTATCAAGCACTGCCTTTCTTATATAAAGCCTCAGTCTTTTTCCGGCTTCAAAACTGCTTCTTTCTCTTAAAAAGGCAAGTATTGCACGTATTGGTATAAGCAAAAGCAAGATTATAAATTCTGTTGTAAAATCAGATTTTGGCTGGTTAAAAATAATAATGCCGTGGAGAATAACAGAAATAAGATAAGCCTGAATAATAAGCGAAAAGCCGGTAAGTACACCAAAAATAACGGTTAAATAAAGATAAAAGCCGCTTGCTTTTTTCTGTCTGTTTAACCACGAGGTGAGCTGCTTTTCCAGAGGGTTTTCCATATGATCCTGCAATTAAAGTTTCATGACTTTTATGTAGCCTATACCTTGTATGGGATGCTGGTTTTTGTCAAGGAAACTTAGGTAAGGTTTCAGCAGTAAAAGCCTGCAAAAAAAGCCGGTATTTTTTCAGCTGCTCTGATAAAAGCTATAGTCTTCCGGATTTAAAAATAAGGCATCTTCATTATTTAAAATCTAAAAAACAAAACCATTCTCAAACTCCGCCTCCATATGAAAAACCCATTGATTATAAAACCATAAAAAAATTTATTTTGAAAAATTAACGTTTTTTATCTCTTTTTTTGATAATACTGAAAAAAATTTCTTCAGCAAATCAGGAGAACTGATGCCAAACAACATATGCCACTTGAAAAAACAGAATCATAAAAACGGGTTTCCCACAGGAGCCGACCTTTTACAGGACCCTTTCCTCAATAAAGGAATGGCTTTTTCTGCTAAAGAAAGAACAGCCTTTGGATTATGGGGGCTTCTTCCTCCAAGAATTCTAACCCTGGAACAGCAGGCGGAAAGATTTTTAAGTCAGCTGAGGAATCAGTCAACCGATCTTGAAAAATATATGAGCATGATCTCACTTCAGGACAGAAACAGGACACTGTTTTACAAAGTTCTGACAGAAAATCTTGAGGAAATCACCCCGATAATATACACGCCTACGGTTGGAAAAGCATGTCAGGAATACGGCCATATATTCAAGAGACCAAGGGGAATATATATTTCTGCAGAAAACAGAGGGTCCATGGCAGAAATTCTTAAAAGCTGGCCTTATCAGGATATCAGGGTAATTGTTGTTACAGACGGAAGCAGAATTCTCGGCCTTGGAGATCTTGGAGCCAACGGTATGGGAATCCCTGTGGGAAAACTTTCACTTTATACGGCCTGTGCCGGTATTCATCCATCCCAGACTTTACCCGTCACACTCGATGTTGGAACAGACAACAAAGATCTTATAGAAGATCTTGCCTATGTAGGACTGAACAGACCAAGACTTGAAGGAGAAGAATACGACTCTTTCATGGATGAATTTATAAATGCTGTTAAGCTTGTTTTTCCCGAATCTCTTTTGCAGTTTGAAGACTTTTCCACTTCAAATGCCTTTAATCTTCTTGAAAAGTATCGCAGTAAAATATGCTCATTCAATGATGATATTCAGGGAACAGGTGCATGTGCCCTTGCAGGAGTCTATTCTGCATTAAAAATCATTAAAAAAGATCTCAAAGATATGAAATTTCTGTTCCTTGGAGCAGGAGAAGCCGGAACCGGAATAGCTTCAACCATTGCATCTGCCATGACTCAGGAAGGACTAAGCATAAAAGAAGCAAGAAAAAACTGCTGGTTTTTCGATATTAACGGACTTGTTGTGAGCAGCCGAACAGACCTTTCCGAAGAACAGCTGCCGTTTGCACATAATCACCATCATATTTCAGATTTCATATCTGCCGTAAAAACCCTGAAACCGGATGCTGTAATCGGTGTCTGCGGATGCAGCGGCATGTTTACACCGGATGTCTTAAGAACAATGGCAGAGATTAATGAAAGACCTTTAATATTTGCAATGTCAAATCCCACATCCAAAGCCGAGTGCTGTGCAGAAGATGCCTACAGATTTACTCAGGGCAGAGCTTTATTTTCCGGAGGAAGTCCTTTTAAACCTGTTGAAACAGATGGAAAAAGATTTGTTCCCGGACAGGCCAACAATGTTTATATTTTTCCAGGTCTTGGAATGGGTGCAGCCCTTGTAAATGCCAAACATGTAATAGATGAAATGTTTTTTTCCGCAGCCAGAACCGTTGCTTCACATGTTACAGATAAAGAGCTTGAATCCGGCTGTTTATATCCTTCTCTTTCAAGAATTCGCAGTATTTCAGAAGATATTGCAGTAAATGTTGCACAGATTGCCTATGCCAGAAATATTGCAGGATTTCCAAAACCTAATGATTTAAGGGAATTTATTAAAGATCAGATTTTTGATCCTGTATATGACAGTTATGTGTAGGTTTTTTCTTTCTTTTATTTTGGGGCTCAAAATTTGAACTTAAAGGCTTTCACATGTCTTATATATTGTATTTAATTTGAAATTAAATAGGTTTTTGAAGAATATTCACTATTCAACTATTATTTTGATTTTGAAATTATATTTTTACAATTATGGCATATAAATTGTATATGTGTATTTGCTAATGAAAAAAATCTCAGGGGAAAAAATGGCTGAAGAAAATAAAAAAACCGGATTTAAAATCAGTAAAAAGTTTATTATAATTGGCGGGATTATTTTGATTCTTGCTGTTGTCTTATCTGCTGTTTTTATTTTTTTCTTTACAGGTACGGATAAACCGGAAGAAAAAAAAGACGAGCAGAAGGAAAAGCCTGCTGAAATCCAGTCAGTTTATAAACCCGGTCCTGAGGATTTTTATCCAGGTCTTTTCAATTTCAGGGAAATGACAATTAAGTTAAAGCCCGAATTCGAAGAAGAGCCTCCAAGAAATTTAAGAATTACAATATATGCCGAAGTTATTGAAGACAGCGACAAGTTTATTTTAATGGAGAAAAAAAATACAATAGAAAAATATTTAGTTTCATACTTTAATTCAAAAAAACCTTCTGATATTGATGACCTGTCTGAAAAACTGATAATTAAACAGGAGCTTTTCAAAAAAATAAATGAGATTTCAGGTAAAAAAATAATGAAAAATATTTATTTTACAGAATTCCTTATTCTTGACTGGTGATGTCATAAATTTGACGGCGGAGAGAGATTATGAGTGAAGTATTAACCCAGGAAGAAGTTGACAGTCTCTTAGACGGTCTCAGTGCTGGAAAAGTTGAGGCAGAGTCCAGTGTTCCCCAGGAGGTTGACGGTGTTGCAAAATATGATTTTGCAAGACAGGAAAAGGTCATCAGGGGAAGACTTCCAACTTTTGAGGTTATAAATGAAAGATTTGCAAGGGAAGTGAGATCTACACTTTCAGTTCTTTTACAGACCAATATTGATATAAGCTCTGAATCTCTTGATACATTGAAGTTTTCTGAGTTTGTAAGATCACTTCCTGTTCCAACAAGCCTTCATGTATACAGAATGGACCCTTTGAGGGGACATGCACTATTGGTTATGGATACTGAACTGGTATTTAACCTTATTGATACTTTTTTCGGAGGAAAGGGGACAGGTAAGGCCAAGGTTGAGGGACGTGAATTTACATCAATAGAAGATAAAATGATAAAAAAGGTTGTGTCTTCATGTTTGAGGGACCTTGAAACTGCATGGCAGCCGGTTGAACCAATTGCAACATCATTGCAGAGATCTGAGGTAAACCCACAGTTTGCAGCAATAGTTCCGCCAACAGACCTTGTTATTGTAGCAAGATTTGAGGTTGAACTTGAACAGGCGGCAGGAAAGCTTACAATCTGTCTTCCCTATGCAATGATAGAACCCCTGAGGGGTAAACTTTCATCAGGGTTCCAGGCTGAAACTGAAGAGGTAGACTCCACATGGCAGAGAAGGCTGACAGAAATAATAAGGGAGTCTTCCGTTAATTTCAAGGTTGTCCTTGGCAGAACCACGATAAAGGGTGAAAGGCTTATTACAATGAGGAAAGGGGATGTTATACCCCTTGATCAGGATGCCTCTGAACCACTTAGGGGATATGTGGAAGGTGTTGCAAAGTTTAAAGGATTTGCAGGCGTGAAGAAAGGTTTTCAGGCTTTCAGAATTTCAGGTAAATTTTAAAGAATATTAAATAAGGAGAGTTAAAATGTCTGAAGAAGAAAAAGATAATCCGGAAGATGAGGAAAAAGAGGATTCCCATGATGATGCCGGAAGGGATCTGGATTTTATTCTTGACATTCCTTTAGAGCTTTCAGTTGAACTGGGACGTTCAAAAATGCTTGTAAATGATCTTCTTCAGCTTGGGCAGGGATCAATTGTTGAGCTGAACAAACTTGCCGGGGAACCTCTTGAAATCTATATAAATCACAAACTTGTGGCAAGGGGTGAGGTTGTTGTTGTAAATGAAAAATTCGGAGTAAGGCTTACAGATATAATCAGTCCAATGGAAAGGGTAAGAACCCTTGGAGAATAGGAATCTCTATGGAAGCAGGTACCACGGATCTTTACGCTGAGCTTTTTAAAACATTTGGGATGCTTGCAATTGTTCTTGGAATTATTGTTGCTGCCCTGTATTTTGTTAAAAAATTTATTTCCAGCAATTTTTCCATGGGAGAAAAGTCAAAAATAAGAATTGTTTCTTCCTTTTATCTTGGAAGCAGGGAGAAACTCCTGATAATTGATGTTGAAGGAGAAAGACTCCTTTTAGGCGTTACCAGGGAAAATATTTCCCTGATCAAAAAACTCGGCAGAGCTGGTGATGTTGTAGAGCAAAAGGACGAAATCAGGCCTGAGTTCTCGCAGATATTTAAAAAAAATCTTAAAAGCGGATTCTTTTTAAAAAAAGAGAAAAAGGAATAAAATGGTAAGGTATAAGATTTTAAAAATATTGATATTTTTTTATGTTTTTTTTAGTCAGGCACAGGCTTATGCCGTAACCTTTCCCATTCCTTCAATCGAGCTTGGAGTCAAAGCTGCACAAACTCCTTCTGAAGTAGCTGTTGCACTGGAAGTTCTTGCTCTTTTAACTATTCTGACACTTGCTCCTGCCATTTTAATTTTAATGACTTCATTTACAAGAATAGTTGTTGTGTTCCATTTTCTCCGTCAGGGAATGGGAATACAGACCAGTCCTCCAAACCAGGTAATTGTGGGGCTTGCACTTTTTATGACTTTTTTTGTTATGAAACCTGTGTGGACAGATGTATATGAAAATGCACTTGATCCATATTTGAATGACAAGCTCAATTATCGTGAAGCATATTTCAATGCAGAAAAGCCTTTAAAGAAGTTTATGCTTGCAAATACAAGGGAAAAGGATCTGGCTCTTTTTATAAGTTCAGCAAAGGAGGTAAAGCCAAAAACAAAGGAGGATGTAAATATACTGCATCTCATTCCCGCCTTTGTGATAAGTGAACTTAAAACCGCATTTATAATAGGTTTTATGATTTATATACCCTTTATTGTAATAGATATGGTTGTAGCAAGTGTCCTTTTATCAATGGGTATGATGATGCTTCCTCCAATCATGATTTCTCTTCCATTTAAACTTATGCTTTTTGTTCTGGTTGACGGGTGGAATCTTTTGATAGGATCCATGATAAAAAGTTTTGCAGTCCCCTGAAAGGAAAGTTTATGACTCCTGAGTTTATAGTAAGTTTTATTAAGGAAGCAATAATTCTGACAATAATAATTTCCATGCCAATGCTTGGAGTGGGGCTTATTGTTGGTGTTGCAATAAGCATATTTCAGGCTGTAACTTCAATTCAGGAAATGACGCTTATTTTTGTTCCCAAAATCATTGCCGTTTTTCTTGCTCTTCTTTTGTTTGCTCCATGGATGCTTGACAAACTCACAGCTTTTACTACAAGAATTATTGTCAATATTCCGACATATATAAGATAAAAATGGAAATTTTAAATCTTTTTTCCCCTGAAGAGTTCAAACACTTTCTTTTAATACTTCTGAGAGTTTCAGTTATACTGTTTCTTTTTCCAATTTACGGAAGTGAGGTTGTTCCCGCCATGGTCAAGGCAGGCCTTTCACTTGTTATAACTCTTTGCCTTTACTCAATTGTTTACGCTGATCCGGCAGTATTCCCTGAAAAGGTTTTCAGTGCTCCGGTTCTTGTTGTGACTGAACTCTTTGTAGGCCTTTGCCTATCTCTTGGGGTAAGGCTTTTTTTTGCTGCAACCCAGGTGGCAGGGGTTTTAATTGGATTTCAGATGGGGTTTTCAATGATAAACGTTGTAGATCCACAGTCAGGAAGTCAGGTTTCCATAATGGATCAGGTTGCATACTGGGTTGTTCTTGTTGTATTTCTTCTTTGTAACGGACATCATGTAATAATAACTGCTCTTGTGGAAAGTTTCAGAATTCTGCCAATAGGCGGAGGAATGTTTCTGGAAAAAGGCCTTTTTGACATGATGGGAGAATTTGGAGGAGCAATTTTTGTTATTGCAATCAAGCTTGGTGCTCCAGTTATTGCCTCTCTTTTTTTTACATCGGTTGCATTTGGTATTATTTCAAAATTTGCTCCCCAGATAAATGTAATGATAGTTGCCTTTCCTGTAAAAATCATAATTGGTCTTTTATTGTTTGGTTTTATGCTTGAAATTGCTTCATATTTTACCCATAGATATGTTTCTGATTTTTATGGAGTTTTGATTCACACATTAAATTTTTTGTCAGGAAAAGCTGGAGTCCCGTAAATAATGGCAGAAGATGACGGACAGGAAAAAACCGAAGACCCAACGCCCAGGAAAAGACAGAAATCAAGGGAAGACGGTCAGGTTGCAAAAAGCATTGAGCTTGTTTCAGTTGCGATTTTATTTTTTGCAGTTGCAGCATTGAATCTTGCATCTGGATTCATTTATTCCAATATGGAAAAAATTTTTAATGATTCCCTTAATTTCGGTATTGTCACCGATCCAACTACCAAATCATTTCTTTTTTCGTTCTATGCAGTTGTAAAATACAGCGCCATGGCCATGGCACCTGTACTGCTTGCTGTTTTTCTGGCAGCACTTTTTTCAAATCTTTTTCAGGTGGGTTTTTTTGTTTCGTGGAAGGCCATAGAACCAAAGGGAAGCAAGATAAACCCAATAAAAGGCTTTGGCAGGCTTTTTTCAATGAAGTCTTTGTTTGATCTTGTCAAAAGTATTTTAAAAATAACCATAATTTTTTCACTTGCCTATTTTGCTGTAATTGCAGATGAGGAAAATCTTTTAAGGCTCTATGACAATGATGTGGCAAATATTTTTCTTTTCCTGATGAAGATTTCCTTCAGGATTTTTGTGTGGATTTTAATTGTCATGACAATTCTTGCTGTAATGGATTATCTCTATCAGAAATGGGATTTTGAGCAGAAAATAAAAATGTCCAAACAGGAAGTCAAGGATGAAATGAAGCAGACTGAAGGAGATCCCCATGTTAAGTCAAGAATCCGGCAGCTTCAGGCAGAGGCTGCAAGGAACAGAATGATGTCAGAAGTTCCAAAGGCAGATGTTGTTATTACAAATCCGACTCACATTGCAGTTGCCCTGAGATATGACCAGATGAACATGAGCGCTCCAAAGGTTCTTGCAAAGGGAGCAGGCCGCATCGCAGAAAGGATAAAGGAGATTGCAACAAGGGAAAAAATTCCAATTGTTGAACAGCCACAGTTGGCACGGAATTTGTTTAAGATAGTAGACATAGGGGAGCAGATCCCTTCAGAATTTTTTCAGGCAGTGGCTGAAATTCTTGCTAAAGTATACAACATGAAGGGAAACGCCTGAAAAATTTAAAATAATTCATGTCATAATATTGACGTATTTATCAAAAGCGGGGAAATAATGGCAGAATCTGGTGAGGGAATTTTTAAATCTTTAAGAGCTGATGCAGCAGATATCGGAATGATTGTTGCCATTGTGGGAATACTTATGGCAATGATAATTCCCCTTCCAGCCTTTATGCTTGACTTTCTTCTTGCCCTTAATATCACCCTTGGAATCATAATACTTATAACCACCATGTATACTGAAAAACCTCTTGATTTTTCAGTTTTTCCTTCTGTTCTTCTGATGCTTACTCTTTTCAGGCTTTCCTTAAACGTTGCTTCAACAAGACTTATTCTTTTGAAAGGAAATGAAGGAGAGTCAGCTGCCGGAGCTGTTATTCAGTCTTTTGGTCGTTTTGTTGTTGGCGGTGACTATATTGTCGGTATGATAATTTTTGTTATCCTTGTTCTTATAAACTTCATAGTAATCACAAAAGGTGCTGGAAGAATTGCAGAAGTAGCAGCAAGATTCACACTTGATGCCATGCCTGGAAAGCAGATGGCCATAGATGCCGACCTTAATGCCGGAATAATTGATGAAACAGAAGCCCGGGAAAGAAGGGAGACAATAAGGCGGGAATCTGAATTTCACGGAGCAATGGACGGTGCCAGTAAATTTGTACGCGGTGATGCTGTTGCTGGTATAATAATTACAATAATAAACATTATCGGCGGACTGATAATTGGGATGCTGAAGGGGATGCCCCTTGCAGACGCGGCACAGAACTATACTATCTTAACTGTTGGAGACGGTCTTGTAAGCCAGATACCTTCTCTGGTAATCTCAACTGCCGCAGGCCTTCTAGTTTCAAGGGGGGGAGCAGACGGCAAGCTGGGTGGAGATCTTTACAAGCTTTTATCATCAAAAACAACTCCTATATATGTTGGTTCGGCAATAGTTTTTTTGCTTGGTCTTGTTCCTGGACTTCCAACAATTCCTTTTACAACCCTTGGTATTCTCCTTGGAGTTGCTGCATTTTTTATTTCAAAAACTTCTGGAGAAAAGGAAGATCAGGCTGCTGCTACAAAAGAAGAGGCAGAAGAAAAGCCGGCTGGTCCCGAAGAGGTTGATGAGCTTCTTTCAATGGATCTTATGGAGCTTGAGGTCGGATACGGTCTTATTCCACTTGTTGATGCATCAGAGCCTGGAAATATTCTTGAGAGGATAAGATCCATAAGGCGTCAGTTTGCAACTGAAATGGGTATTGTAGTTCCTCCAATTCATATCAGAGACAATCTTAAACTTAACTCATCTGAGTACAGATTTCTGATTAAGGGTGTGGAGGCTGCAAAATTTGAAATTATGCCTGATCATTTTCTTGCCATGGATCCAGGGGATGTAATTCAGAGAGTCAGCGGAATTCCAACTATTGAACCTGCATTTGGGCTAGACGCAATCTGGATTCCAAAGGACAGAGAGGAAGATGCAAAGCTTGCAGGTTATACAGTTGTTGACCCTTCTACAGTTATGGCAACACATCTTACTGAAGTAATCAGGAATAATTCCTTTGAGCTTCTCGGACGTCAGGAAGTACAGCATCTTCTTGACAATCTTTCGAAATCCAGTCCTAAGGCTGTTGAAGAGCTTGTTCCTTCTCTCATGTCACTTGGAATGGTTCAAAAGGTATTGCAGAATCTTCTTTCTGAAAGAGTTTCAATCAGAGACCTTTTAACCATTGTTGAGACACTTGCAGATTATGCTCCCATGATAAAGGACCCTGATATACTGACTGAATATGTCAGACAAAAACTGTCAAGATCCATTCTGTCCCAGTATCTTGCAAGCGACGGCAATCTTAATGTTATTGTGCTTGATCGTAAAATTGAAGACCTTTTAAATAACAGTATTCAGAAGACCGATCATGGCTCATATATTGCATTAGAACCTAAAATGGCTGAACAGATTATAAGTGCAATCAAAAGAAAGGCAGAAGATGTTTTAAATGCCAATATTCAGCCAATAGTACTATGTTCTCCAAATGTAAGAAGGCATTTGAGAAAGCTTACAGAGCAGTATATTCCTTCAGCTGTAATAATTTCATATGCTGAAGTTCCACAGAATATAAGTCTTAAAACCATAGGAAAGGCGGAGATCTGATATGAAGGTAAAAACTTTCCGGGGCAGGTCTGTTCAGCAGGCCGTCTCAATGATAAAATCTGAAATTGGCCCTGATGCAGTTATTCTTTCCACAAAAAGGGTGCCGAAAAACCGGACAAATCCCTATGGAGAGCAGGTTTTTGAAGTAACTGCTTCTTTACCTGAAGATGAACCTTGTACAGAACCCGTCAAAACTTTGGCTGAGAAGACAGTTAAGTCTTACTATAAAAAGGATTTTAAAAAATCTCTGGAGAATTTTGATTTCAAACCCTCTGAAAATAAAAATCAGGATGATATTTTAACTGAAATTCAGTCAATCAAGGATATCCTTTTTACTTTGCAGAAAAATGAAAATCTTCCTGAGTATATATTCAGATTCCCTGGTGCATCTTCGGTTTATTCAAGGCTTGTTGAAAGCGGAGTGTCTTCAGAGCTGGCAGGTAAAATAATAAAAAGAGCATATTCAATGGAAAAAAACTTTAAATCCACTCCTGATTCATTCAGAAAAAGGGTGTTTGAAGATATAGTTTCCCTTGTTGAAACAAAAGATCCATTTGAAGAGCAGGGACAAAGATATGCAGCCGCATTCATAGGCCCCACCGGAGTTGGCAAGACAACCACCATCGCAAAAATTGCTGCGGATCTTACAATAAACAAAGGTATGAAAGTAGGGCTTGTGTCTGTTGATAATTACAGGATAGGCGCTTTGGAACAGCTCAAAACCTATGCAGCCATTCTTGGAGTTCCTTTTATGCCTGCCTTTGACAGGGGTGAGCTTGAAAAAGTGCTGTCCAGAATGAGGTCAAGGGATGTTATTCTCATAGATACGGCAGGAACAGGAAGCTATGACGCAGAAAAAATAAATGAACTTAAAAAAATATTTTCAGAATCTGTTTCTGTTTCTTCTCATCTTGTATTGTCCCTTACTTCTTCAAGGGAAAATTTAAGGGAAGCATCTCTTAAGTTTTCTGAATTAAATCCATGTTCCTATGTATTTACCAAAATTGATGAAACAAAAAATAAAGGTCATATTCTTGATCAGATAGAGTATATGAATCTTCCCGTTTCTTTTGTAACAAACGGTCAGAGAGTTCCCGAAGATATAGAAAAGGCAAGTTCAAAGCTGATTTTAAAAAGGATTTTCGTTTAATTCACTTATTAAACAGAAAACGGGTTTTTTCAGCAACAATAAAAAAATCAGGAGTCAAATTGAAAGACCAGGCAAGCAGTCTAAGACAGATGGTTAAAAGAGAGCAGAATTTAAAAGGGAGAAAAAAAGTATCCCCCAATAATTCCTTGAGGGTTGTTGCGGTCTCAAGTGGAAAAGGCGGCGTAGGTAAAACCAATGTTGTTGCAGGTCTTGCCTTGTCACTGGCTCGTACAGGTAAAAAGGTTCTGATTATTGATGCTGATCTTGGCCTTGCAAATATTGATATTCTTTTCAATGTAAGACCTCAGCTCAATATAAGTGACGTAATGAACGGAGAAGCTACAATTAAGGAAATTTTAGTAGATTTACAGGAGAATATTTCACTTATACCCGCAGGGTCTGGAATAAGTGACCTGACAAGGTTAAGCGATGCACAGAAATTAGCTCTTCTTAATGAATTCGATGCTATTGACGGTGATTTTGATTATGTTCTTGTGGATACAGGAGCTGGCATTTCAGACAATGTTTTGTATTTTAATATTGCGGCAGATGACTGTATAATTGTTACTACAACAGAACCTACTGCAATTACAGATGCTTATGCTCTTATGAAGGTGATGTCTCTGGAACATGGATACAAATATTTTAAACTTATTGTCAATATGGTAAAATCTGAAAAGGATGCAAAAAGGGTTTATTTCTCATTGAGTCAGGCTGCATCGAAATTTCTTGCTTCAGCTGTTATTGAATATATTGGGTATCTTCCTGTTGAACCGGGTATCAGTGAATCTGTTATAAGAAGGGTACCATATGTTAATTCAAATCCCAATTCTGAATTTACAAAGGCAATGACAAAAATTACAGGGGTTCTTTCAAGATCTGTTCCTAAAAATACTGATTCTGGGAATCTTAAACTTTTTATGAGCAGATTTGCAGTTAAAAAAACTGGAAAATCAGTAAGAAAAACTAAGAAGTAAGACCATTATAATAATAGAGAAAGGCTTGAAATCATGGAAAATACAATATCTGACCGTGAAAAGGAAGCCCTTGAACTTCATGAAAAAAATGAATTTATCAGAAAATATATTCCTCTGGTGAAAAAAATTGCAGCAAGATTTGCCATGAGAGTTCCTCCGTCTGTGACTCTTGACGAGCTTATGAGTGCAGGGCATTTGGGACTTATTGATGCAGCAGGTAAGTTTGACCCTGATCGTCATGTGAATTTTCAGACATATGCTGGTTTTAGAATTAAAGGTGCAATTCTTGATGAGTTAAGAAATCTTGATAACTATTCAAGATCCTTGAGGCAGAAGGCTCAGCAGCTTGAAAAGGCAGTTGTAAAGGTTGAAAAAAGAGAAGGCCGTACAGCCGATGAGTCAGAAGTTGCTGAAGAACTCGGAGTTGGCCTTGAAGAGTACCACGATATTTTAAAAGATGTACATTCAATTGCATTTTTCAGTCTTGATGCCTCAATTAGAAATTCTTACAAGCAGACTCAGGAATCAAAAACTACATTTCAGGATCAGCTTAAAGGTGACGATAACCCGGAACAAAAGCTTGGTGAAAAGGAACTTAAAAAGTTAATAGCAAATGCTGTTGATACTCTTTCTGAAACAGAGAAAAAAGTAGTTACTCTTTATTATTTTGAAGAACTTACCTTGAAGGAAATTGGCGAGATATTTGAAAGAACTGAATCAAGAATCTGCCAGATTCATTCGGCCGCAATAGTAAAACTGAAATCAAAAATTAACTCACTAATGCTGTAGCATAGGAAAATATTATGGCTTCCGGGAATAATAATACATCAGACTCAGTAATATCACAGGATGATATTGATTCTCTTTTCAGCTCAATTGATATGGAGCAGGAAAAGATGGATAAAGATGTATCACATAAAAAATCCGGCAGTCAGGTATCCCAGGACGATATAGATTCAATGTTTGCATCAGATGATCTGGAAAAGGAATCGGATTCAGGTGGTGGTTCAAGTCAGGTATCCCAGGACGATCTGGAAAAGGAATCAGATTCAGGTGGTGGTTCAAGTCAGGTATCCCAGGACGATATAGATTCAATGTTTGCATCAGATGATCTGGGAAAGGAATCAGATTCAGGTGGTGGTTCAAGTCAGGTATCCCAGGACGATATAGATTCAATGTTTGCATCAGATGATCTGGGAAAGGAATCAGATTCAGGTGGTGGTTCAAGTCAGGTATCCCAGGACGATATAGATTCAATGTTTGCATCAGATGATCTGGAAAAGGAATCAGATTCAGGTGGTGGTTCAAGTCAGGTATCCCAGGACGATATAGATTCAATGTTTGCATCAGATGATCTGGGAAAGGAATCAGATTCAGGTGGTGGTTCAAGTCAGGTATCCCAGGACGATATAGATTCAATGTTTGCATCAGATGATCTGGGAAAGGAATCAGATTCAGGTGGTGGTTCAAGTCAGGTATCCCAGGACGATATAGATTCAATGTTTGCATCAGATGATCTGGAAAAGGAATCAGATTCAGGTGGTGGTTCAAGTCAGGTATCCCAGGACGATAGATAGATTCAATGTTTGCATCAGATGATCTGGGGTAAAAGGAATCAGATTCAGGTGGTGGTTCAAGTCAGGTATCCCAGGACGATATAGATTCAATGTTTGCATCAGATGATCTGGGAAAGGAATCAGATTCAGGTGGTGGTTCAAGTCAGGTATCCCAGGACGATATAGATTCAATGTTTGCATCAGATGATCTGGGAAAGGAATCAGATTCAGGTGCTGGTTCAAGTCAGGTATCCCAGGACGATATAGACTCAATGTTTGCATCAGATGATCTGGGAAAGGAATCAGATTCAGGTGGTGGTTCAAGTCAGGTATCCCAGGATGATATAGATTCATTATTTGATTCAGAGACAGCTCAGGATTCATCAGAAGAAAAATTTTCTCCTGATGAGTTTGATGATATTCTAAAAAATTCCATACCGGATCTTTTTGATGAAGATAATGATAAGCCTTCTGAGAGAAATGTTGAAAAAGAGCCGCAAGATTCAAAAGTGCCTGATTTTGGAGATGAGGAATATGATTTCTCTTCAGTCTCTCAGGACGCAGTTGATGCTCTTCTTGAAGGAAAAAGTCCAAAACAGGGAAAAGCTGATCAAGGTGTAAATTCTGATTTTTCAACAGAGCTTGAGTCTGGAGAAATTTCTCAGGCAGATATTGAAGCAATTCTTTCTGAAGCAAAAGATCTGGGTGTTATTGATGAAGAAGACGCTGATAATGATATGGATGATGTAAGTGCCACAAACGATTCAGACCTTGCTGAAATGATATCTCAGTCAGAAATAGACAGTTTGTTTGGAGGTGCTTCTGAAATTTCCAGTGAAAACTCTGAAAAACCGGTTGAAGATGTAGACCTTGAATCCGAAGCTTCGGACAAAGCTGAGGATGATTTTGTGCCAAAGGATGACTGGCATTTGAGTCAGGATGAAATCAACGGTCTCCTTGGTAGTGAAGATTCTGAAAATAAGTCTGAAAAAAAAGATGATGAGTTTATCCCAAAAGCAAATGGATTTGAAATAGAGCAGGATGAGCTTGATGCACTTCTTAAAAGCGACAGCAATGACTCAGATGGAAAAAATACCGGGGATTCTGGTCCTGAATTTGAAGATGGAAAAGGTTCAAACCTTATTTCACAGGAATTTCTCGATTATCTTGAAGATGAGTTCCTTGCTCAAAAGGAAGAAAATGACTCAGATGATCTTGATGTTGATGACATTTTCAAGGATGAATCTTCCGGTGATGATATTTTATCGGATAATGAAATTGATGACCTCTTTGGAGAAACTTCTGACGATGATGTTGTTGCGGACCATGCTGGGGATGAACTCGATTTTATTTCACAGGATGATATCGATGAACTGCTTGGTGCTGTTACAGAGGATGAATCAGAAGAAGCCGATGATACATATGAAAGCTTTACCGAAAGTCAGGAAGAGCCATCTGAAGGTGTTTTGTCACAGGAAGAGCTTGACAGGCTTTTAAATCAGCAGGATGATTCTCCAAAGGAAGCTGCAAATCTTGATCAGGCGCCTGTAAAGGAAGATCATATTCCTGAAAAAACAGTTATTCTTGAAAAAGAGGAGCTTGCTGTTGAAGAAGAAAAAGGTGGTGGTAAAAAGAAAAAATTAATAATTTTTTCAATTGCGGCCTCATTTATTGTTTTAATTTCTGCAGCATCTGTATTCTTTTTCATTTCAGGCAAAGATGCCAAGGCTCCAGTTGAAATTGCTGAAAAAACACAGGATGCCACTGATTTGATTACTGAACCCGCAGCAGATATTCCTGAACAACCTTTTATTGAGCCAGCAGTAATTTCAACTGTTATTTTTGGTGAACTCATTGTTCCTGCTCCATTAAGTTCCAAAAAATATTCGTATCTTGAAGTTGATGTTTCAGTTGATATCAAGGGTGAAAATAACCTTGTTGTTTTTAATAAAAATAATGTTTTTTTCAGAGATGTTTTGTTTAAAACTCTTGATGAAGAATTTAAGAAAATATCTGGAAAAGACGACGAAAAACTTGAAAGAGATCAACTTGAGTCTTTGCTTTTAAAGACTTTATCAAATTACTTTCAAGAAAATGATGTTGTAAAAGGTCTTGTATTTACAAGATTTGAACCTGTCTGATTGTTTATCTTAAGCTTATCCTTTATCTGCCAAACTATTTGATTTTAAAGTTATTGTTGCAATAAAACCTTAAATGGACATATTATTTGGTATAAGGATAAAATAACAGCTCCTTTCTAATTATTACAGGAGGTCTGAAATGACAGGTATATCAGGAATAAATATAGTTATTCAACAGGGCGATGTGGCAAGGGATGCTCAACAGCTGAAATCCACACATCAGGACTCAAACCAGGTGGCAGCTTCTGTTGTTCCGGATAAGGCTGTAAAGGAACGGACACAGGTTCAACAGACCCCTGATTCAAAAAAATCGGCCTGGGAAAAACAGAATCAAAGGGAAAAGGACAGAAGGAAGTTCAGGAAAAAGGGTGAGAGTTCCGGTAAAAAAACCGGCAAAGGAAAAAATGATTCAAATCGAATTTTAGACACTATAGCTTGAAAATATGGATATCTCGCAATTTAAAATATGGCTTTCAATTCTTCTGGTTATTGATTTTTTAATTGTTGCAGGAATTTTCTTCTATCTTTCGGGAATAAAAAGAGAGATGGAAAAGAAAGTTTTTGAAAAAGCATCAAAGGATGCATTGAAGTTTATTTCCCCTCTTTTTGATGAAGCTCAGAAAACAGCTGAAAAATTTGATATCCTTATAAAAGAAAAAAGAAAAATTGTTAGAGATCTGAATGAAGCACTGGACAGTAGAATTTCCACCCTTACTTTTCTCGTAAACAGAGCTGAAAATTCAATAAATTCAGTTTCACCACCAAACAGCTTTGACTCAGAAGATATAACTCCTATTCATTCCAATAATACAAAAATTTTTGAACTGGCCGATAGAGGATATAAGGCTGAAGATATTTCAAGAGAACTTGGAATAAGTGCAGGTGAAGTATCAATGATACTGAGTCTAAAGAAAAAAATTAAAAAGTCCTTTTAAAAAAGGCAGATAAAATGTCTTCAATATTCAATCCTTTCTCAGGAAATATTTTAAAATCCTTTTCTGTTTCAGATCTTAGAGATTTAAAGGGCGGTAATTTAATCAAAGGGGTGGTGGAAAAAAAACTGTCCACTTTTGAATTTTCATTTAAAACAAATCTTGGAAAGCTTTCAATCTTTTCAGATCAGGCTTTTTCAAAGGGAGATTTATTAAAGATTCAGGCTGCTTATGTAAAAAACACCCCACTGATGATTTTTGATGAAAAAGGTTCTCCCATAAATTTCAAAGCTTCACCTGAATTTATGGATTCGTTTAAAGGTTTTGGTCAGACAACATTAAATATAAATGCTTCAATGGAAAAAATTTTATCCTTTCCAAAGTTTGTTGTTTCAACAGAATTTGGAAATATTGAAGTTGAGTCTGATGCTCTATTGAGCAAAGGTGATATTTTAAAACTTGATGCAAAGGATGTTAAAAATTTTCTGGCTTCCAAGGAACCGCGTGTTCTTGAAAATATCAAGCCAAGTCTTCTTTCAAAAATTCCTTCAAGGGAAATATTAAGAATTCTTGAAAAAAATCCTGAAAAAACAATTTTGGAATTTATGAGGTCAGTGCTTAAAATTGAGTCAAAGGATAATTTAAAAGCGGTTGATAAAATTTTGGATAAATTTGTCACGCCTTTAAATAATCAGGAACAGGGAATCAAGTCTTCGGTAAAATATTTTATTGGATCTTCCTTTGAAAGCTTTGAAAAGGATATTGAGTCTTTAAAGGAAAATCTTTTGAGACTTAAAAACGAAAGCCCTTCTTTTAGATTTGAAGATTTAAACGATGCAATTGAAAAAACAGACAAGTTTCTTGAATCAATGCATAACCAGAAAAGCTTGAATTCGGTGAAATTTTCAGATTCTTCAAAAATGTATTTTTTTATTCCCTTTAACGGTGCTCAGGGTGATTTTGGTGAGTTTTTTATTGATCAGGGTAAAAAAAATCAGAATGGCACAAAAGAGCTTAGAGCGGTTGTAAGACTTGATATGTCAAGGCTTGGACTTCTAATGGCAGACCTTAGACTAAATGAAAAAAAATTGAATATTTTTTTTGGAGTGGAATCACTTTTTGCCAGAAAAATAATTGAAAGCGGGCTTGAAAATTTGAAGCTTAATTTGAAAAATTCAGGTTTTAATGAAGTTCTGATTCATTGTTCTGTTGTTGAGGGAAAAAAAATAAGAGAGTCTCTCATTAAAGACTTTCTTCAGGACAAAAATGATAATTCAACCTTGAGTATAATAGCATGACAAAAGAAAAAAAAATTAAAAAGGCTGTTGCCTTGAAATACGATAAATTAAATGATTCTGCTCCAAGGGTTAAAGCCTCTGGAAAAGGTAAAACTGCTGAGAAAATTATTGAAACAGCCAAAGCTCATAATGTTCCTGTTGCAGAAGATGCTGATCTTGCAGAGGTTTTGTCAAAGCTTGATCTTGAAGAGCAGATCCCTCCTGATTTGTATAAAGCTGTTGCAGAACTCCTTGCCTATGTTTATTCACAAAATAAAAAAGCCTGATCCGGCAAATTTTTCCTCCCTGTGTCAATAAATCATCAATTTAAAAATATTAGCCTGTTGGTTAAAATATTGTAATTTCAAGCTGTTATGTATTGGTGTTTCCTTTTTTTATCATGGCATAATCATTGCTTTTGAAATATGTAAAATGAAAGGAGAAGATTTATGCTTTTGGAAATGACAAGACCGGTTCAGGGAGGCCTCAGGCAGCAAAGAAAGCTTGATGTTGTGTCAAACCATCTTGCCAATGCAGATACAGCCGGGTTTAAAAGAGATATTCTCTCTTTCAGTGAAACACTGCATTCAATCATTACAACTGATTTAACACAAGGACCTTTGAAGAAAACCATGAATCCACTTGATCTTGCCTTGAAGGATGAGGGCTTTTTTAAACTGGAAACTCCACAGGGGCCAAGATACACAAGAGACGGTTCGTTTACTCTGGATAGTGAAGGCTTTATTGTAAATCAGAGCGGTTTTCCTGTTTTAATGGGAGGCGCTCCTGTCCAGGTTGACGGGGATGAAATCTTTGTTGCAGAAAACGCTATGGTTTCAGTAGACGGTGAAGAAATCGGACAGCTTGATATAGTTACATTTGAGGATAAACTTAATTTGTATAAGGACGGCAGTAATCTTTATCTTTACAGGGGAGATGAGGCAGATGAAGTTGTGCCGCAAAACATCAGCCTTGAACAGGGAGCACTGGAGCTTTCTAACGTATCTCCTGTCATGGAAATGACATCAATGATCCAGGTGTCAAGAACCTATGAAACAGTTGAAAAAATGTTACGCACCTTTGACGAGGTTGACGGCCTGGCTGTTACAAGTGTCGGTATAGTCGGATAATTAAGGGAGGTTTTAGTTATGATAAGAGCATTATGGACGGCTGCAACAGGCATGGATGCACAGCAGATGCAGACAGATGTTGTTGCAAACAACCTTGCAAACACAAATACAACAGGATTTAAAAAAAGCAGGGCCAATTTTCAGGATCTGATGTATCAGACAATTTTAATGGCAGGAGCTACAACTCCTGGAGGCGGTCAGATTCCTTCAGGAATTCAGGTTGGTATGGGTGCAAAGCCTTCAAGCGTTCAGAAGATATTTACACAGGGGGATTATAAGCAGACTGGTAATGAGCTTGATATGGCAATTGAGGGAAGAGGTTTTTTCAGGGTTATGCATGGAGATGAAGAGCTTTATACAAGAGCCGGAAATTTTACCAAGGACAGTGAGGGATTTATTACCACACCTGCAGGAGACAGGCTCCAGCCGGAAATTGCAATTCCAGAAGAAACCATATTGATAACAGTTCAGTCAAACGGTCTTCTTACTGCCCATGGGCAGGGGGATACAGTTCTCATGCAGGAGCAGATTCCAATTTACAATTTTGTAAATCCCTCCGGGCTTTATGCCATAGGGCAGAATCTTTTCAGGCAAAGCGATGCCTCAGGAGATGCAATTGAAGGAATTCCGGGAGAAGAAGGATTTGGAACCCTTGCCAATAATTATCTTGAAATGTCCAACGTAAGCGTTGTTGAGGAAATGGTTGCAATGATTGTAGGCCAGAGAGCCTATGAAGCGAACTCTAAATCCGTTCAGACAGCTGATACAATGCTTGGGCTTGCAAATGGATTAAAGAGGTAGTTTAAAATGAAAACATTTTTCATGATACTTTTGTATTTTGTGGTTTTTTGTTCAAATGTTTTTGCCGTGACTTTGACAATTCCAGAAAAGGTGTCAGTGGAAAGTGAAAAAAATATAAAGCTTGGCGATATTGCAGAATTTGATTCAAAACCGGATTTAATTTCAGAAATTATTGTTCATGAGAAAATTGAGCCAGGCAAGAAAAGCTATTTGTACAAAAAAAAACTTGAGTCCATTTTGAAAAAATACGGGGTACTGGATTTTAAAGTTTATATGGAAAACAGAGTTGAGCTTAACGCCCTGTTTTACGAATTTGGAGAAGAAGACGCAAAAAAAATAATCCTGGAATATCTTTCAAAAAATAATGAAAATATAAAATTTGACTTAAAAAAACTTTTTTTAATTGGAAACAGAAAGTTTGCTTCCAGAGACTTTGATTTACTGGATGTGAAATTTCTGTCAGAGGAATTAAGCCCCGGCAACAACAGGGGAGAAATCCGTATTTATTCCAATGGAAATGAATCAGTTATAAAGTTTTTGGCTTCCTTTACCCTGGATGTGGAAATTGTTTGTGCTTCAAAGGATTTACCAAGAGATAAAATACTTGCACCTGATGATCTTGAAATTAAAAGCTTCAGGCTGGAAATGGAAAAAGGTGATTATTTCACCGACGAAAAATTCCTTTTAGGTAAAAAACTTAGAAAAAATTATTATAAAGGTGAAATTATAACTTCTGCAATGACTTACAGGCCTTCTTTAATTCACAGGGGAGATGAGGTTCAGATTGCTGCTGTTTCAGATGGCATTTTCATTGTGACAAGGGGAGAAGCTTTGAGAGACGGACATATTGGAGATATGATTCCTGTAAGAAACCTTAAATCGGGAAAAGAGGTAAGAGGTGAAATAATATCTTCAAACAGTGTCAGGGTTTCTTTTTAAGGGGGGAAAATGAAAAAAATTGTTTTAATAATTGCTGTCACAGTTTTTGCGGGCTGCTCATTAAAGCCGGTTCCTGTTGTAAAGCAGGATCCAGCAGTGAACTACGGGGATTTTGGTTATGCAGACAAATCTGAAGAAGGTTCACTCTGGCAGGGAGACAACAGCGGACTTTTTGCAGACGGACAGGCTCATAAAAAAGGTGATACAATCATCATTGATATAGTTGAAAATACCAGCTCAAACACCTCTGCAGCAACATCACTTACCAAAGAAACAGATGTAAGTGCTGGAATTCCCAATGCCTTTGGGGTTATGTCTCATCTAACAGGAATGTATCCAAGAATGAATGCGGCAAATCTTTTAACTGCAAATACAGTAAATGATTACGACGGAAGCGGAAAGAGCAGCAGGACTTCAAGTGTTCAGGCCTCTCTTGGTGCAAGGGTTGTAAATGTACTTCCAAACGGAGATCTTGTAATTTCGGGTAGAAAAGATGTCAAAATTAATAATGAAACTCAGATAATAAGGCTTTCAGGAGTAGTAAGACCAAAGGATATAGGTGCTGACAACAGGGTTGAGTCTTCCTATTTGTCAAATGCTGACATAGAGATATCTGGTTCAGGAGTTATTGCTGACAAGCAGAAACCCGGCTGGATGGCGAGGGTGCTTGACAAGGTCTGGCCATTCTAAGAGGAGGATAAATGAAAAAACTAATTTTTTGTATTGCAATAATATTTGTATTTCCATCCATTTCATTCAGTGTAAGGCTGAAGGATATTGCACAGTTCAAGGGGATAAGAAGCAATCAGCTTGTTGGTTACGGTATAGTTGTGGGGCTTGACGGAACTGGTGATAAGGCAGGCACTGTATATACAGCACAGGCTGTTTCCAATATGCTTAAAAGAATGGGAGTTAATGTAAGCACAAATGATGTAAAGCCAAAAAACGTTGCCGCTGTCATTGTAACCGCGGATCTTCCACCATTTGCAAGGACTGGTGACAGGCTCGATGTAAGTGTTGCCTCAGTTGGTGATTCACAGAGCCTGTCGGGAGGTACTCTTTTGATGACACCTCTAAAAGGAGCTGATTCAAATGTTTATGCAGTTGCCCAGGGTTCTCTTGTCCTTGGAGGATATTCTGCGGGAGACGGAAATGTGGGAACTGTCAAAAACCATCTTCTTGTTGGTAATATTCCAGGTGGGGCAATAGTAGAAAAGGAAGTTAAAGTAAGTCTTGAGGGCAGAAAAAATCTTATGCTTTCACTTGACAGCCCAGATTTTACAACTGCTGTAAGAGCTGCTCAGGCAATAAATGATTCAATAGGTGAAAAACATGCAAAGGCTGTTGATTCAGGCGGGATAGAAATTAATGTTCCTGAAAGCCTTAAAGATAATGTTCCGGTATTTATTGCAGCAATTGAAAATCTTGAAATTGAAACCGACAGTACTGCAAAGGTTGTTGTAAATGAAAAAACAGGAACAATTGTAATTGGAAAAGATGTGAAAATCAGTAAGGTGGCACTTACCCACGGAGGTCTGAGCATAACCGTAAGGGAGCAGAATATTATTTCACAGCCTCCCGAGCTGAGTGATGGGGAAACTGTTGTTGAAAAAGAAAAAGATGTTGCAGTAAACGAAGAAGACAGAAAAGTAATGATCATGGAAAAAACTGCTTCAGTTGAGGAGCTTTCCAGAGCACTGAATGCTCTTGGAGTAACACCACGGGATATGATCAGTATTTTTCAGGCACTGAAAAAGGCTGGGGCACTTCATGCAAAACTGGAAATTATTTAGTATCAGTGGAAAACAATGATTTTCAGTTCAAGTGAAAAATTTTCTGTTCAGCAGTAATTTATTTCTCTGATGAGCATAAACGCCAAATCTGAGTTTTTGCTTATTGAATAAAGGAGGCCGTTGTGGATAATTCAGGAATTTCTAAATTAATGGAAATAAAATCAGTTTATAACCCGGAAAAAATTTCCGGCTTGAATGCAAAAACAGGAAAAAATGAGGGTGATGAGCTGAAAAAGGCATGTGAGGATTTTGAAGCAATAATGATTCATCAGATGTTGAAGGCCATGAGAAAAACTGTACCTGATGGCGGTATCCTTGAAAAATCAAATGGTTCGGATGTCTGGGAATCTCTTTATGACGAAAAAATATCTTTTGAGGTTTCTGGCGAAGAAAAAGGCACGGGTCTTGCAAAGTTTCTTTATGAAGAACTTAGTAAAGGAGCGAATTTAAATCTTAAATCATAGGTGTCTGATTAAGAAAATAATTCATTTGCCGATAGTACAAACATCAGGAGATAAACATTATGAGCGGCATCACTGAAAATATAAAAAATATTCTTGAAGACAAAAAAACACTTTATTCCAAACTTTTATCAGCACTTGAGGAAGAAAGAGAAATTCTCAAACGCTCAGATCTTGATGCACTATGGAAAATGAATGATATAAAAAATGATATTGCTGGAGATATAGAAAATTTAAGATTTTCTATCATCAAAATCCTGAAATCTTCCGGTATCAAAAACAGCCTTGAAATTAAAAAATTTGATCTTGATGAGCTTTTGTCTGTTACAGAAAAAGACTGCGGCAATGAAATCCTTTTAAAGCCCGTTGCCGATCTGAAAAACATTAAAACAAAAGTCTATAATTCCCAGGCTGTAAACAGGCAGTTTGTTGAAGAATATCTTGGAATGCTTGAAGAGCTTGTTTCTGTTATTGCAAACAGCGGTTTTAACAAAACCTACTCAAGGAAAAATGCTTATCCTGCAAAATCCGGCGGTCTGATTTTAAACCAGGAGGTTTGAAATGAGCGGTATTAACAATACTTTAAGCATTGCCAAAAGTGCAATTCAGGTTCAGCAGTATGGACTCAATGTTGCGGGTCACAATATTGCAAACGTAAATAACCCTGAATACAGCCGCCAGAGAATTCCAATGGAGTCTACATACCCCATTAATTACGGAGGACTCATTTTTGGAACCGGTGTAACTGTTGATGATATAAATCAGGTTGTAAACAAATACATGGAGTATCGTCTTACAGATAATACTTCAACCAAATCTTCCCTGGAAGAGAGTCAGAATTATATGAATATTCTTGACTCACTTTTAAATGAAAACGATGAAAGTTCAATCAGTTCCCTTTTGTCAGGTTTTTTTAATTCATGGCAGAATCTTTCAAACAATCCAGGGGGGGCAGCAGAACGGATAGCTGTTTATGAGAGCGGTGTAATGCTTTCGGAAGAATTGAAAACTTTAAATAACTCACTTTCTGATTTACAGACTGATCTTACCAGGGAAATTGAGGCAGGAGTTGCTAAAGTTAACCAGATTACTGAGGAAATCGCTTCAATAAATCAGGCAATTCTATCCCAGGAGGTAATTAACCAGACTGCCAATGACTTAAGGGACAAGAGAACTGCTCTGATAAGAGAGCTTGGTGAATATATTGATGTAAAGACCTTTGAGCAGCCCTCAGGCTCTACGGTTGTTACAACCAAGAGCGGTTTTACTCTTGTTTACGACAATGATACATACGGCCTGAATTTTACTGAAGGCAAGGTAATGTGGAAAGGCTCATACGGAAATGACAAGGATATAACTGACAAGGTTCAGACCGGAAAGCTCGGTGGATGGCTTGACATGAGGGATGAAACAATCCCGAAATTTCGTTCAGACCTTGAAGAAATTACAAATGAAATGATCTGGCAGATAAATCTTGTTCACAGCCAGGGAACAGGGGCGGATTATTTTGATACAGAAATGACAGGACAGTATAAATCAGATGATTCTCTCTGGCTTTCAACCCTTGATTTTGGAAACAGGATTGACTATTCCAAGGATTTTAAAATCTGGATTGAAGACTCTTCAGTAGAGCCTGCAGGCTATGAAGATTATGAAGTTGATATGGGAATTTCAACAGCTGAAATTTCAAATTTCCGGGGCAGCGTTTCAGGAACTGCTGGAAGCTATCCTCCTTATGTTTATAAATTTACGGTTGTTGAGTCAGGTATGGTGGATAATCTTGAATCCAGAGACGATCCTGTTATTTTGTGGGAAAAATACTCAAATGAGGGAATAAGGCTTAAAAGCGGGTATGCTGAAATAAATGAAGGAACTGTTAATGTTGATTCAACAACAACTCCGCCAACACCTGGTATTTCATTTGATATAGGAACAGGAAATCTTGTTTCCGGGAATACTTTCAGTATTAATACAAACAAGCTTGCCTTTGCTGATCCACTTGAAATGACAGTTGATAAAAAATCAATTCTAAGCCAGCAGAAATATACTTTCAAGGTAGTTGAGGCCGGTAATCCAAACCTTGGAGAAACATTTGGAGAAGTAGGCATAGATCCCATAACAATTGAATGGTCAAATGATGCAGGTAAAACAGGAACTTTTACCCTTGATCCCCTTGATCCCTATTTTGTACCCCTTGAAACTGAAATAGACGGAATGAGATTTCGTTTTAATTCAGGCACAATGATAAAAGGCGACATGTTTGTTGTAAATACAGATGAAAAAGGCGTGCCTACTCTCGAAGATCAGACGGACTATAAATGGACTTTAAGAACCTTTGCAGATGAGTTCAATAAAAATGTGAAAGGTGCAAGAGCAAGTGTTACTCCTGAAAATGAGCTTTCAATTTCACCTGAGACAGATGGATTTGAAATTACTGACTTAAAAAGAACAGGAGAAATTCATCTTCCTGATACAAGGGTTAGTGTTCACAATAATTCTGCTCTTACTGCAACCCAGGAAGATATTGTACTTACAAGGGATTCAAACGGTAAATGGACAATGTCTGGAATAACTGCTCAAGATTATATAACCGCTTCTATTGTTCCTTCTCCTCTGGATGTATCACAGACAGGGGGAGCTGCGGCAGCCACTGATTCATCATACAGTTTTGAAGTTACACAGGGCGGGGTTATTGGAACTGACGAAGTTATAATAAACTGGTCAAATGCAGATAACGGAACAAACGGTACAATTACCCTTACTCCTCCCCTTGGTGTTCCTGCCGCACCGGGAGTTGACGGCATGGACCTTGATTTTGCGGCAGGAGGTCGTTTGTATGAAGGTGATACCTTTACCATGGAAACTGATGCTGCCGGTAATGCAACAACTACTCAGGTCCCTCATGACAAGGGTTTTGGAATAGATCTTACAGGAGACGGAATTAAGGATATAGATATTGATTTCATTATTCCTGTTCAGGGACAGGGAAGTCTTTCCTTTGATATTACTCCAGATGATTCTGACTATGGTTATGCCTTTTCAGATGACCAGTCAAGCGGGCCTGGAATTATGGCTGCTGCAGGAATAAATACATTTTTTACAGGTTCTGACATAAAAACAATGAAGGTAAACTCCCTTTTATCCGATATTAATAATATTGCAGCTGCAGATATTACTGCCGCCCAAAGGGATGTGGTTTCATCTGATAAAAAGGTTTTTTCTCCTCTTACAATAACTGAGGGAACAAATAATATTATTTCTTTTTCCGAGGGTGAAAGTTCTATTTTAAGCGCAGAAGTAAAGCCTTCAATTTCAGGCGGTGTGTATAAAAATGAAAATGAGCTGGAAATACTTGCCGCAGATATTGAGAAGGCACTTGAAGATGCAAGTTATTACGGAATTGATTATAAGGTGACATATAACAGGGAAAATCAGGTTTTTGATATAACCCAGAAAAGGGGAGCCGCTGAAGAGGAAATTACCTTTCACTGGAATTTGAGTTCAATGGGAGAAAGTCTTGGATTTGATCCAGATGATGATTTTATCCATCCGCCAGTTGATGTTCCCGAAGGTGATCTTTCTGAAAGTGATAACTCCAATGCAATGGAACTTCTTCAGGTTCAGGACAGGCAGCTTACAATTTCCCAGTGGACCTATGAAAGAGGGAAAGATCCATTTTCAGAGCCTGTAAGTGCCTCAATAGAAGGATACTACAGAGGAATGGTGGGCGGACTTGGAGTAAAGGCGGTAAGTGTTGAAAGAGGACTTTCATTTTCTGAAACAATGGTTGAAAGGCTTACCCAGGACAGGGATACAGTTTCAGGGGTTTCACTTGATGAGGAAATGATAAGTCTTATTAAATTTCAGCATGCATACACAGTAGCATCAAAACTTTTGTCGGTTTCCGATGAAATGCTTCAGACCCTTGTTAGCATGAGATAGGGGAGGATAATTATGAGAATAGCCTCAAGAACAATATTTGAGCTTCAGAAAAATCAGCTTGGAGGTCTTTATAAAAGACTTGCAGAAGACAATACAACTGTTTCAACCGGCAAAAGAATAAACAGGCTTGCAGATGACCCTGTTGGACTTACCCAGGTTTTAAATTTCAAGTCAGGCACAAAGTTTCTTTCACAGCTTAATACAAATATTGAAAACGGCAGAACCTGGCTGAGAGCTGTTGAAACTGCAATGGACAGCACTGAAGACTTGACCCTTGAAATGAAAACCCTTGCGCTTAAAATGAAAAATGACTCTGTTAATGCTGACCAGAGAGTTGATGCAATAAATCAGGTAAATGCAGCTCTTGCAGAACTGATAAACCTTGGGAACACCCAGATCAAGGGGGAATATATATTTTCAGGCAATAAAACCAATATTCAGCCTGTTGTGGCAGATAATCTGAAAGACCCTCAAAGTATTAAATATAATGGAGATGAATTCAGATATCAGGTAAAGATTTCCCAGGAAGATACCATGGAAGTAGGCCAAAGGGGTTCAAAAATTTTCTGGGATGAGCAGGTAGTTGTTGACTCTACAAACAATTCAATAGATTTCAGGGAAGTTATACGGGGCGGTTTCAAGATTGGAGATGTGAAAGCCGGAGAAATGCTTGAAGACGAGCAGGTGAATATTGAGGTTAAGGATTATGAAGCACTTGACAAAGGTACTCCTGACTTAAAACCTCTTCAGTTTGTCTGGGATAAGGATGATAATCTCTGGAGGGTAAATAATGATCCAGGCTATGATCTTCCAGAAACAATTGAAGGAACTGAAGATGCCTTTGATGTTGATCTTGACAAAGACGGATCTGCTGATATTGAAGTACGTCTGACTCAGGCGGCAGAGCATGATGAATATGTTGAGTTCTCACTTGTACCCCATGACATAGAGCTTAAAGCTGAGATTCCTGACGGGACATATACAAGGGACAGTCTTGCACAGGCAGTTGGAAACGCTCTTACAAAGGCTTCCGAAGAAAACGGCTACAAACTTGAATATAACGCAGAATACAACGAGGAAACAAAACAGTATTCAATTACGTACAATGAAAACTCATATGACGGTTATATAAAAACAGATTTTTTATGGAAAACCGGAGAAAATTCAGGAACAAGCATAGGGCCTGATATCGGGTTTGAAGTTTCAGATACATCATTTGAACCTGCAATAAGCGACAACAGGCTTGGCAAAATAATTGAGCTTGGCGTAAATGACACCATGAGTTTTTCAGTTGATGGTGGAACAACTGTACATAATATTACAATTGGGCCTGGAAAATACAGCAATGAAGAACTTGCACAGGAAATTGAAAATCAAATGAAACTTGCTGTGGGAAGCCTTGATTTTGAAGAAAATTTTGAAGTTAAGTTTAATAATAAGGATGTCAGGTTTGAGTTTGATGCAACAGAAACATCTCCTGGTTCAGTGGATCTTGAACTTTACTGGAACAGCGGTCCCCAGGATCTTGGAACTACTCTGGGGTTTCCTGTTTACACAGATGATACCGGAAGTCTTGAATATAAAGGATTAAGTTTTGCACCAAAGGCAGAAATTGAAGAGGGAGTAAATGACACAATAGATTTTTCAGTTGATGCGGTAAACTATTCTGTAACAATACCTCCCGGTGATTATTCACTTGACGAGCTTGCACTTGAAATAAAAACTGCAATGATTCTTGAAACAGGCAATGAAAATTTTGATGTAACCTTTGATTCAGGTTCCGGTGAAATTAATTTTGATGCTTCAGGTACAGGAGCTGCTGCTTTTGATCTCTTGTGGAGTTCTGGAGCCAGTTCCTCAAGATCTGCTTCCGAAACTCTTGGTTTTGATTCAACTGCTGACAGTACAGGAGCTCTAGACTATTCAGGTACAGACTTACCTTTGGGGGTTGAAATAATTGCAGGTGTAAATGACAGGGTGAATTTCAGGGAACTTCCCCAGAATGGAGACTTCTCTCCTGAGCTTTCATTTACAATAAAGCCTGGTCATTATTCCGGTGATGAACTTGCAGAATTTATGGAGTTCCAGATGGAGCAGGCCTCTTCTGCAGAAGGATACAATATTGATTACACAGTGTCATATGACTCTGTTACGCATCAGTATAAATTCAGGGAAAATGGAACCGAACTGAACGAGATTGAGTTTTTGTGGAATTCAGGAGAAGACAGACCTGTTTCAGAAGGCGGTACAGGAAGAAGTGCGGCTGTTACTCTTGGTTTTGATGAAAACGAAGACCATAGTGCAATTCTTACAAACACAAGTGATGAAGAAACTTCATGGGGGCTTTTTGACACTTTGATTGATTTCAAAAAGTATCTTGAAAATAACGATGTGGATGGGCTTAACCGAACTCTTACAAGACTTGATTATCATTATGATCAGCAGCTCAGCAAGGTGACTGAAATAGGTATGAAGGAAAGCAGGCTTATTACAAAACAGTCTGTTATTTCCAATCTTTCCTTCAGATACGAGGAAAACAGGTCAGAGATTGAAGAGGCAGATATTGTAAAGGCCATTTCCGATCTTACAGCTTCGGAAACAGCATACCAGGCAGCCCTGTCATCTTCAGCAAAGGTTATGAAACTTAGTCTTGCTGACTATTTATAAAAGCTTTTAAACATTGATTCTGGATCATTTAATCATTTCCCTCTGATATGTAAAGCCGAGATATTGATTGATTTTATATGGTCTGAGGGATTTAATACAACCTATATCCTTTGTTTGTTAATCTGGATCATTGATTTAATGCAATTGGTAATACTTTTATTTTTTTCAGGATTTTCATACTATTATCTGACTTTTGTATTTTAACTGCCATTTTTAATAAATTTGTTTTAAAATATTTTCGTATGGAAAAATGCAAACAGCCAACGGAGATATTTATGGATCTAAAAGATAAGAAAATTCTTGTTACTGGGGCTGACGGTTTTATAGGGTCCCATCTTTGTGAGCTTCTTCTTGAAAAGGGATGTATTGTCAGAGCTCTTTCCCAGTATAATTCCTTCAACTACTGGGGCTGGCTTGAAGATATTGATAATTTAAGCGAGATTGAGGTTGTATCAGGAGATATAAGGGACCATAATCTTGTGAGGAAAATTTCAGAAGATATTGACGTAATTTTTCATCTTGCTGCTCTAATTGCAATTCCTTATTCATATATTGCTCCCCAGAGCTACATTGATACAAATGTTACAGGAACTTTGAATATCTGTCAGGCTGCCTTGGATAACAATTGTATGAAAATAGTTCATACTTCAACATCTGAGGTTTACGGAACAGCTGATTATGTTCCAATAGATGAAAAACACCCCTTAAAACCCCAGTCTCCTTATTCAGCTTCAAAAATTGGAGCTGATTCAATTGCATGGAGTTTTTTCAGGTCATTTGATCTCCCTCTTGCAGTGGCAAGGCCGTTTAATACTTTTGGTCCCAGGCAGTCTGCAAGGGCTGTGATTCCAACCATAATAAGCCAGCTTTCCAAAGGCGATAAAAAGCTTATGCTTGGAGATCTTTCACCAACCAGGGATTTGAATTTTGTAAAAGACACATGCAGTGGTCTTATGGCTGTTGCCGAAGCAGATGGGGCCGTTGGGGAGTTTGTAAATATTGGTTCGGGCAGGGAAATATCCATTGGTGACCTGGTTGATCTTATCCAGGAAAAAATGGGCACAAATGCAGAAATTATTCAGGCACAGGACAGAATAAGGCCTGCTGGATCAGAAGTTTACAGGCTTTGCTGTGATAATTCAAAACTGAAAAGGCTTACAGGCTTTTCTCCCTTAATCGGTCTTGAAGAAGGAATTGATATAACTGCAAAATGGTTTTCAAATCCTGAAAACCTTAAAAAGTACAAAACGGAAATTTATAATGTCTGATTATGGCTTTTCAAATTTGCTGCACATACAAGACAAATTGTATCAGGTTATGCAACTGCTATGGTTGATACAATTAACGGGTAAGATTGAGCAAAATTTGAAAGCCTGCAGAGTTTCATTTTTTTAAATATAACAATTTAATTTAATTGAATATTTATTGATTTGCAAATATGAAACGTTCAATTCAGGATAAAGTAGAAAATCTTTTTTGTTTATATGTGAATAAACAATGTTTTTATATTGGGAAAAAGTGAAAATCAGATTTTTTTAGCTCCTGAACAAAGACTGCTTTTATTACAAGTTCTAAAGTCAGATGTAAAATTTAATCTCCAAAATACTATATTTATTTGTGCTGTTAAATTTTTTATCTTCACTCAATAAACAGAACATTCTGGTTTTTTGCAAATTGCTATTTAAATCTTGTTTTTTACAAAAAACTCTGAAAAATTCTATATATTTTGAAAAAAGGCCGAAAAAATCACATTTGCTGAGAAATACTCTGGAAATCCGAGCATTTGACTGGTATACAAAATAAAGTTAAATGTAACTGTTCAGTTCAATTTAGAACGGCTGCTGCATTCTTTCTGAGCCTCATTCTCGCTTAAGCTTTGATGCAGGAGATAAAAAAACTATCTCCTGAAACCGGCTCAGAGAAAATACAGCATCCGTCGACAAAACGGTTTTTTCTCAGTTTTTAAGCTGAATAGTTACAGTTAAATTAACATTAACCTTCCAGGCATTTTACCGGAGGAAACCGAAATGAAAAAGACAATTTATCTTGTTGGAGGCGGGGGACATTGCGTTTCTGCAATCGACATAATTGAACAGGAAGACAAGTATAAAATAGGGGGAATAATTGACCTTCCGGACCGGGTGGGGGAAAAAGTACTTGGCTATGAAATTATTGGTGATGATTCAGAAATAAAAAAATATGCAAAAACAGATAATTATTTTCTTATTACAATGGGGCAGATAAAAACATGCAAAAAAAGAAGACAGCTTGCTGAGATGATATCTGCATTTGGAGGGCGTCTGGCAACTGTTATTTCTCCGCTTGCATATGTTTCAAAACATTCAAGAGTGGGATCTGGAACAATAGTTGGACACACAGCAACAATTGCAGCAGGCGTGAGCATAGGAATGAACTGCATAATCAACACAAAAGCTGTTATAGAGCACAATGTAAAACTTGGTGATTATTGTCATATTTCCACGGCAGCGGTCCTTAACGGGGAGTCCAAGCTTGAAAACGGGGTTTTTCTTGGAAGTAATGCAATGGTAAAACATGATGTAAGAATCGGCGAGGGCAGTGTTATAGGAGCTGGAGTGAGTGTTTTCCAGGATCTTCCTGCCAAATCATATTTAAAATGTAAAGTCTGTTCTCATTAATAAATTTGACTTTTCTAAATCAAAAGAGCCTCTCTGAAAAATCAGAAGGCTCTTTTTTTTCAATTCTTCAATGATCAAACCAGTATAAATTATTTACTATTCCGGAATAAAAGGAAATGCTTCAAGCTTGTTTATTTAAACTGTTATCAATTGAGCCAAGAAATTTATCTATTACGGCATAGACTTCTCTGGCAATATTTCCCCTGATAATTCCGTGCCTGTTAAAATTAATCTCATGGTAATATTTCATGTTGTTTTTTATCCTTGAAAATATTTTTCTGCCGCTTTTACCATCTACTTTTGGATCGTTTTTTGCCTGGACTATAAGAGAAGGCAGGGAAAGTGCGGGAAGGTATTTGTAAACTTTTTTCATCATAGCCCGGACTTCTGCAATGGCAGATACAGGACAGCTTGCGTAGTTTATATGTGGATTGTCAGGGTGGTTTTTTACATATATTTTTTTTAATTTCTGCATTCCGTTTTTTTGAGCTATGCAGTTCCAGTGATTAACAAGTTCAGTAAAATTAAAGGAAAATCCTTTGAATTTAAGGGGCGCACTTATTGAAATTACTGCCTGATATTTTAAAGGTTCCTTTAACGCCTGGTAGAGAGCAATCCCCGCACCTGTTGAAAAACCGGCAATAATTATTCTGTCGCAAATATTTTTTATTATTTCATAACCAGAATCTACAGATTCCAGCCATTCCATGTAGTTTCTTGATGATAAATCTTCTGGAGATGTCCCATGCCCGGCCAGTCTTGGTGCATATACACTATAGCCTCTTGAATGAAAAAATTCTCCTATTTCCCTTACTTCTTCAGGTGCTGCCATTAAGCCGTGAATAAGTAAAATTCCTGTTGTGGATAATTTGTTTTTTAAAAGAAAAGGTTTGCCAATTTTTTTTGGTTTGGACTCATTTTTTTTAAAATAAGAATTGTATTCTTTTTTAAAAAGACAAATTTCTCTTTTTATAAGCGTTTTATAGTCTGTGGTTTTTTGATTATTTTTCATATTATTTTTTTCTAACTGTTCAGTTCAATTTAGAATTGCTTTTTCTCAGTTTTTTAGCTGAATAGTTACATTTTTTTAAGGGTTATTGGTTTAACTTGTTAGTGCATTGTAATTATTAAAAAGGCTGTAAATCATTGTATAGTGAAAAATACCTCCTATAAGCACCATGACATGGAAAAGTCCGTGGAAACCAAATGCTTTTGGTAAAAAATCTGGTATTTTAAATGCATATATTATTCCCCCTGCTGTAAATGCTGCGGCTCCTGAAAAAAGAAGATTCTGCTGGATTTGAGTCATGTTTGAAAGGATCTGGTTAATTGGAAAAATTGCAGACCATCCCATTGCCAGGTATACAAAAGCATAAAATACCCTTGGAGCCCTTGGGAAAAAAAGCTGAGAAATTACGCCAAATCCAACAAGCCCCCATTGAAGTCCAATCATGGACCACCTCCATGTACCATCGAGACAAAAATAGCATACAGGAGTGTATGTTCCGGCTATCATGAAGAAAATTGCCAGCCTGTCCATTTTTCTCCAGAAAGACAGCTCGTTTTCTTTTTTTTTGAAGGCATGATAAAGAGAGCTTGCTGAAAAAAGAAATATTACTGACAGGCTGTATATCATACATACAACAAAAGCTGAAGAAGATGATCCCGCTGTTTTTGCAAGAAATACTGACCCGGTGACAGCAGCCAGAACTCCTGAAAAATGGGAGTAAAAGTTAAATAATTCATTTTGTTTCAGTTTCATTTTTTTACCTTTGCTTATTAAATTTGCTTAAAAATACTAGTTACTGGTTGGGTGAAAACTGGAATTTCTTGATCAGCTCAGCGGAGATGAAAAATTTAACCTTCAGGATAGTCGTATTTTGAGGATTAAATTTTTCATCTGCCTTAAGAATGAGCAGAAAATGCAGTTTTCAATAAGAAACTAGTTATTTGATAGGATAACTGACATTTAAAATACAGAACTTAATTTGATGTTACATTAGTTTTACAAAACGATATTTTATAAAAAATTTAAAATCTGTTTTTTTGAGAGGGTACTTCTGAATGAAAAAACTGGATCTTCAGGGTTTGTAATTAGCAAATTGGCATTAAAATGTTTAACTCCTGAATTGAAACTGCAAAAGATCAAAAATAAAAAAGGGGTTGATTTTACTCAACCCCTGCCTGGAAAAGCATTAGGCATTTTTCCGCTTTTAGCTCTGGCTATATCTTGAACTGTGACACAAGACCTCTGACCTTTTGTGCAAGTTCTTCAAGCTCCTGAGAGCTTGTCCTTACAACAAGACTGCCCTGCTCAAGTTTTATATTGATATCTGTAACTTCTGTTATTTCATCTGTAATCTGAGATGCTGCGCCTGAGTTATCCATTACTTTTTCGGAAACACTTGCAATCTTGATTGAAGTCTGGTTAACACTTTCAGCAATTTCCCTTGTTGTTACAGACTGCTCTTCTATTGCTGCGGAGATTGATGTCACAAATGAATCAATATCTTTTATGGTTGATCCAATTTCATTTATATCTGAAACTGTTATATCAGTTGACTCCTGGATATTTTTTATTTTTTCTGCAATATCAGCTGTTGCCTTGGCAGTCTGTGATGCAAGCTCCTTGATTTCTCCAGCAACAACTGCAAAGCCTTTCCCTGCTTCACCTGCACGGGCTGCCTCTATTGTTGCGTTAAGAGCAAGCAGATTTGTCTGCTCGGAAATATCTTTTATAGTAACAGTAACGGCTCCAATTGCTTTTGCAGCTTCTCCAAGAAGATTTATTCTTTCAGATGCAGACATTGTTTTTTCAACAGCATCTTTTGTGATTGAACCTGTTTTTTCAGTATTTTCAGCAATTTCATCTATGGTGGAGGTCATCTGTTCAGCTCCGGCTGCAACAGATGACATGTTTTCTGAGCTTTCTTCAAGTTCCTTTGAGACAATTTTTATATTTTCTGTCATTTTTATAGATTTTACGGAGACTTCCTCTGATTTTTCAGATGCGGTTTTTATATCAGTATTCATTTTTTCTGAAATATCATTTAGTTTTGCAGAATCCCTGGATAGTTTTTCTACAAGTTCTCTTAAGGAATCAATCTGAAACATGTCTCTTAATTTTTCACCCATTCCGTTAAGTGCAAAAACAAGATCTCCAAGCTCATCATTTCTGTCTAGTTTTACTGAAGCCTTGAGATTACCCGAAGCAATTTCCTTTGCAAATGAGAGAGCAAGGTCAACTGGTTTAAGAATAATGAATTTAGTCAGAAGAATTATTGCAATACAAAGGGCAGAAACTGTGATTAGTGCAATGATAATGTTTAATTTCTGGAGTTCATTTGCAGAAGCAAACAGCTCTTCAGGTGAAACCCTTGATATTACAAGCCACCCTGTGATTTCAGAGTTTTTGTAAACTGAGATGGTAGGAGTTTTGCCCCAGTTATATTCCATGTATCCTTGTTTCTGGGTAATCATTTTTTTACCCCAGTCATAACCTGAAAGACTTGCTTTTAGAACAAGGGATTTGTCTGGATGATAGATTGCTGTCCCATCATCCTTGCACATAAAAATATAACCTGTTTCACCTACTTTTATGTCTTTTATATGATCTGTGAACCCCTCAATTCTTACTGTACCTGCAAGAACTCCAATAACCTTGCTGTTTTTTACAAGGGGTGCTGTAATTGTAAAGATAATGTTTCCAGATTGTCTGCTTGTTATTACATCTGAAAAAACGGTTTTTCCCTGAATAGCTTCCTTGAAGTATGGTCTGTCAGAAATATCAATATTTGAAGTTGAGCTGCCTACTGATGATGCTTTTATCCTGCCGTTTTTACCTGTAATAAAAATGGCTTCAAACTCATTGTGCTGTGAGTTGAAGTGCTCTAGTCTTTTATTTGCAGTTTCAATAAGTTCTTTTGATGTCTGGGTGTCATCAACTGCATTTGCAAAGGTCGTTACTTCAGCCATGGTCTTGATCACAGATTGATGCTGCATCAGCCAGGCATTGAGGCTTTGAACAACATTATCAACTGTCTGTACCATATTTTGTTTTGTAATCTGATAAATGGAGTCTTTTGCATTTTTGCTTGATATTACGATGCTTATTCCCATGCCAAGAATTATGAGAAAAAGTACCGGCAAAAGAAGTCTTTCTCTTAATTTTAATTTCATTGTTTTATCCCCCGAATTGTAAAAAAACTGAAAAACATTATTTAAATAAGCCAAGTCAATTATTTATATTTATAGCTTGTTTTTGTAAAGAAAAGTTAAAATGGATTACTTATTAATAAAGTAGAACGCTGTTTTTGTTGGTCAACCCGGATTGTTGTTAAGAGTCAATCAGAATGTTTTGTATTAAAATTGAAAAAACAGAGGATTTTTAAGTTTGGACAAAGTTTGAAAGAAATAATTACTTGCTTTGATTTAGCTCAGTAATTTTTATTGAGATAAATAGCTGTGGAAGAAAACAGGTTTATTTATTCACTCTAATGAAAAATAAAATTCAACGGATAAATGCAGATATTATTTGCAGGTTCAGGGCATTTTTATCGGTAGTCCTTGTAATTGACACCGTAAAGTTTTGCCTTGTAGGAAAATTTTCTAACAGTTGTTTTAAGAATATCTGCTGCTTTTGTAACATTGCCTTTGCTGTTTTTAAGGGAATCTATTATCATTTCCCGTTCAAGCGTTTCAACAGCTTCTTCAAGTGATGCTGAAGGAAGAGTATCTGTGGAATCTCCCATCTGGATTGTCGGAGGAAGATGGTAGGTGTGAATTACTCCTTCCTCGCTTAAAAGAACAGCTCTTTCTATGCAGTTTTCAAGCTCTCTTACGTTTCCTGGCCAGTGGTATGCCATGAGCATATCAATTGCCGGAGTGGAAAGCCTTTTGATCTCCTTGTTGTTTTCCTTTGAGTATTTTACAAGAAAATGATCTGCAAGAAGCAGGATATCAGTTTTTCTGTCTCTTAAAGGAGGCAGAAAAATTGGAAAAACATTTAATCTATAATAAAGGTCTCCTCTGAACTCTCCTTTTTCAACAGCATCTTCAAGGTTTTTGTTGGTGGCGGCAATAACCCTTACGTCAATATTAACTGTTTTGGTTCCACCAACGCGTTCAAAGCTTTTTTCCTGTAAAACTCTTAAAAGCCTTACCTGTACAGATGGGTCAACTGATCCCATTTCATCAAGAAAAATTGTACCCTTGTCAGCAAGTTCAAACTTTCCTTTTTTCTGATTAATTGCTCCAGTAAATGAACCTTTTTCATGTCCGAAGAGTTCGCTTTCAATCAGGTTGGGAGGGAGTGCCGAGCAATTGATTTTTATAAAAGGTTTCTCTGCTCTTGGGCTGTTGTAATGGATTGAGTTTGCAACAAGTTCTTTACCTGTCCCGCTTTCCCCTCTGATTAAAACTGTTGCATTGCTTCCTGATACCTGGGAAATCATTTTATAGACTTCCCTCATTTTATTTGAATTTCCTATTATCTGGGAGAAACTGTATTTATCTTCAAGTTCTCCCTGGAGTCTTAAATTTTCAAGCTTGAGCTTTTCCTTTTCAGATCTTACCCTTTCAAGGTTTATTACCTGTCTTGCAATCATTGCAGCAACAACCGAAAGAAAAAAAATGCCCTCGTCAAGGTTGTAGTCCGGTGAGTAGTGCTTGTCTATGCTTAAGGCTCCGATAACTATTTCCTGATTTTTTACAGGAACGCAGAAAAAGGAGACTTCAGATTCATTCTGCCTTGCCTGGGTTCGGTTAAGAAACTTTTGCTCCTGGCTTATTTTCGGGATGGCAATAGGCTCGCCTGATTCAATTACAGACCCTGTGATTCCTTCTCCAAGATAATATTTGCCTTTCTCCATTGCTGTTTTGGAAAGGCCGTGGGCTACTTCTATTTCAATTTCTCTTTTAGATTTGTTTAAAATAGTAACTGTTCCCCTTACCATTCCCTTTTTTTCAGCAAGAATGGCCATTACTTCATAAAGGGATTTTTTTAGGTCAGTATACTTGTTAAGTGTCTGGGAAATATCGTATAAAATTTCAAGTTCTTGTGTCACAGGCATATTTTCTCCCTGAAAAACTGTTACAATTTTGTTAGTTTATAGAAGATTTATTTTTTGATGGCAAATCTTTTATAATTTTTTTATTATCCAAAGTTTGTAAAAATTATAATTTTTAAAATTAAGAATACAGGAGATTTTTTTTATAATGTTAAACTGCGGTATTGTTGGGCTTCCCAATGTAGGTAAATCAACCATTTTTTCAGCTCTTACTTCGGCTCCTGCAGAGGCTGCAAATTATCCTTTCTGTACAATTGAACCAAATATTGGAATTGTAAACCTTCCAGACTCAAGGCTTGATAAAATAGCAGAAATTTTCAATCCTAAATCCCTTGTTCCTGCAAGTGTGGAGTTTGTTGATATTGCCGGGCTTGTAAAGGGAGCATCAAAAGGTGAAGGTCTTGGTAACCAGTTCCTTGGGAATATCAGGCAGGTAGGTGCAATTTTACATGTTGTAAGGTGTTTTGAAGATGATGACGTTACCCATGTTCATGGAAAAGTTGATCCAACAGATGATATTGAAGTTATAAATACAGAGCTTGCACTTGCAGATCTTGAAACTGTTGAAAAACGCGTGGTAAATCTTCCAAAAATGAAAAAGAATCAGGACAAGAAGATATCTGACAAGGCGAAATTTATCGAGCCTGTTCTTGAAAAGATTTCTGCAGCACTTGAGCAGGGCCGGCCTGCAAGATCTGTTGAACTGAATGAAAAAGAGGCTGAAGCCCTTAAAGAGCTTCATCTTATTACTATGAAGCCTGTTTTATACTGCTGCAATGTTGATGAATCCGGTCTTGAAGAAGAGCCAGAATCTGTAATGAAAGTAAGGGAACTTGCAGCAAAGGACAATTCTGAAGTTGTTGTGATAAGCGGAAAGATTGAAGCTGAAATAGCATCCCTTGGAGATGAAGAGGAAAGGCGGGAATTTCTTAAGGATATGGGGCTTTCCGAGTCAGGTCTTTCAAAAATGATAAGAGCTGTTTTTCATCTTCTCGGACTTTCAACATACTTTACTGCAGGAGAAAAGGAAGTAAAGGCCTGGACCTTTAAAACCGGAATCAAGGCTCCCCAGGCTGCAGGAATTATCCACAGTGATTTTGAAAGGGGCTTTATCAAGGCTGAAATTTACTCATGCGATGATCTTTTTGAGCTTGGCACTGAAGCAAAGATCAAGGAGGTGGGTAAAATGAGAATTGAAGGAAAGGATTATGTTGTAAAAGACGGGGATGTTATCCATTTCAGATTTAATGTCTGATTTTTTTGAATCATAATTAGTGACTGGCAGAAAATAAGAATTTTTTGTTCTGCTCAAGGAAAATGAAAAATTTAACCTTTAGGATACATGGAGTATTTTGAGGATTAAATTTTTAATCTGACGCAGAAATGGACAAAAAAGCCTGTTTGCTGATAAGAACGGGTGCTGTATTTTTTCAGGGTAAAGATTTTTTTCTACAGCCTCGGAGGTTTAGCTGGATTTTGGCTTAGAAATATTAAAGCAGCAGTTCCCTTTTTATAGCTAACAGCTGCTGATTTTAAACAGAGAGTTTTTTAGTCTTTTCAGGGAAGGCCGATAGTCGGTCTTCCTTTTTTTGTTCCTGTTTTTCATTTGAAAAATGACGCCTAAGCTCCCATTGAAAAACTAAATAATTAAAAAATTCAGACACAAAAAAATAAATTGAAAATTGTGCCTGAACTTGTGTCTTTTTTGTAATATTTCAAAATTGTAATTTTTTAAAAAAATTTTATATTTTTTCATGGATGGCAGTTTGATTTACTGGTGTGCTAATTAAATATTTATTTTAAATTCAAATATTTGTTTTTTATATTTGTTCTGGTCGCCATGGTTGTCTGTTTTTTTGATTATTTCAAAAAAGTAAGAAAATGTTTTGTGTTTAAAATAAATACAAATTTGTAATTTTTTGAAAAATAAATAACAAATTAGTCATAAAAAAAGCTTGATTCTCTAAAAATAGTCTGATTAACTTCCTGCTTGACTGAGGAGTTAATCTGCTGTGAATTAAATTATTTGTAAATAATTTAGCTGGTTATGTTTTCTTGCGCAGAGCTGTTAAGGTCTTTTTGATCAAGAAAGCTCATTCAGCAGCTGAAGTTGCTCAAGGTAGTTTTTTACAACAAATTTACACAAAAAATATTTTGGAGGAGCTTGTTATGAGTATGTTACGTTTTACTAAGGGAAATGATGTTCTTGGTACCGCAAACAGGGGTAATCCTGCCGAGTCAAGTCTTTGTACACTTTGCCGCGCAGACTGCACAGGCAAGTGTGAAACATGGATGTCTTCAATGATCGGAAGAAAGCTTCTATATCCAAGAGACTTTGGTGTTGTTACTGCCGGTGCAAACAATATTACCCATACAGGGATTTCATACAATGCATTAAGAATCCAGGGTTATGCCTATGGTTCAAAAGGCATGGCACCAGGTCTTTCAAATGATCCTGATGACTGTATTTTCCCAAACGTTTCCCTTGAAAGCGAATTTGGACAGGAAATCAAAACCAAGGTAAGAGTTCCTATTATGACAGGTGCTCTTGGTTCAACATTTATTGCTGCAAAATACTGGGATTCTTTTGCAATAGGATGCTCCCTTGTAGGTGCACCTATTGTTGTCGGAGAAAACGTTGTTGGTGTTGATAAAGAGTCAGTTCTCGAAGGCGGTAAAATTGTAAAGGCACCTGAGCTTGACAGAAGAATTGATACTTATCTGAGATATAATGACGGATACGGTGCAATCATTGTTCAGATGAACGTTGAAGATGCAAGAAACGGAGTTGCTGAATATATTGCCAATAAATATGGTGACAAGGTAATCATGGAACTCAAGTGGGGACAGGGTGCCAAGGATATCGGCGGTGAGATTCAGGTTAAGAGTCTTGAGTATGCAAAATTCCTTAAGGACAGAGGTTATGTTGTTGACCCTGATCCTGAAAAGGCATCAGTTCAGGAAGCATTTAAAAATGGTTCAATAAAGTCTTTTGCACGTCACAGCAGACTTGGTGCAACAAACCTTAGCAATGTTGACCAGGTAAGAGAAGACTTTATGAAAAATATTGAATACTTAAGAGGTCTTGGATTCAAGAGAATTTCTCTTAAAACAGGTGCATATGGAATGGAAGCTCTTGCAATGGCAATCAAGTTTGCATCTGAAGCAAAACTTGACCTTCTTACAATTGACGGTGCAGGCGGCGGAACAGGAATGAGTCCATGGAACATGATGCAGAGCTGGGGTGTTCCTTCTCCGATTCTTCATGCAAAGGCATATGAATATACTTCAATGCTTGCTGCAGCTGGAAAAAATACAACAGATCTTTCTTTTGCAGGCGGTTTTGCTCTTGAGGACAGCATATTCAAAGGTCTTGCACTTGGTGCTCCTTATACTAAAATGATATGCATGGGTAGATCTTTAATGGTTCCAGGATTCCTTGGTTCAAATATTGAAGGTGTTCTACGTCCCGATAGAAGAGAAGCTGTAAACGGAAACTGGGATGCACTTCCAAAAACTGTTTCTGAAATAGGAAGCAAGGCAGAAGAAATTTTTGCTGGATACTATGATATTCAGGCAAAAGTCGGTGCAGATGAAATGAAGAATATCCCTTACGGTGCAATGGCTATCTGGACACTTGCAGACAAGCTTGCAGCAGGACTTCAGCAGCTTCTTGCCGGTGCAAGAAAATTCAACCTGTCAGAAATTTCAAGAGATGACCTTGTTTCAGGTAACAGAGAAACCGAACGTGAAACAAAAATTCCATTTGTTGGTGATGCCGGAGATGAAATTGCAAAGGCAATTCTTAAAGGCTAATTGATGAAAAGAAAATAAGTTCTCATCTTTTTAGGATTAAACCCGGTCTCAGATTCATGAGCCGGGTTTTTTTATTGATGCTGAATGACCAATGGACGGATTAATCGTTTATGATTCCAATAAGTCTTTCCTTTATTATGTCTTTGGCTTCTTCAACTATTCTTGTTACAAGCTCGGCAACAGAAGGAATGTCTCTGATTATTCCTGCAACCATTCCTGCTGTCCATACTCCGTAGTCCAGATCTCCTGTTTCAAACACTTTTTTACCCCTGAGTCCGCTGACAAGTGGTGCCAGCTCATCAATTGAGGCATTCCTTTTTTCCATTTCAACAACCTGTTCCGCTATTTTATTTTTATAAATTCTTGCTGTATTGTGAAGGGTTCTGAAAATAAGTTTTGTCTGTTTTTCATCGGCATTTACAAGTGCTTGCTTTATATTTTGGTGAACAGGCGCTTCCTTTGTTGCCAGAAATCTTGTTCCCATGTTAATTGCTTCTGCTCCAAGGCAAAGAGCAGCGGCAAGACCTCTTCCGTCTCCGAATCCGCCTGATGCAATTATTGGAAGATTCAGCTCGTCTTTGGCTCTTGGAAGAAGGATAAGTCCTGGTATATCGTCTTCACCCGGGTGCCCGGCGCACTCGAATCCATCGATGCTCACCGCACTGCATCCAAGTTCCTGTGCCTTTTTTGCATGCTGGATGGAAGTGCATTTATGGATAACTTTTATCTGTGCTTCTTTGAAAACAGGCATTACTTCCTGAGGGTTTTTGCCGGCTGTTTCAACAATTTTCACTCCTGACTCGGCAATTGCATTTGCATACTCTCTGTAAGGAACAGGTTTTAATGTTGGAAGAATTGTGAGGTTGACCCCTATTGGACTGTCTGTCATATCAAGGGCTCTTTTAATTTCTTTTAAGGCCTGTTCAGGTGTCGGGCTTATTAAGGCTGTGACTATTCCAAGTCCTCCTGCATTTGAAACAGCCGAGGCAAGCTCAGGTGTTCCTACCCACTGCATTCCGCCCTGAATTATCGGGTATTTTATTCCAAGCAATTTTGTAATTTTTGTCTGCATTTATGTCTCCTGGTTTTTTTGTTTGAGAAAATGGAGTTTTAGTGTGTTTTTTATTACAAAAAAGTAATTTTTAGGCTTTTTATTACATAAATGTAATAATGTTTTTACCGTGTTCGTTGAATTTACTGGAAAAAATTAAAGGCACGCTATTTGCTATGTCTCTGTCTGTCAAGTGGTTTAATAAGTTGGTAACAAATAAACTATAGCAGAAAAATTAAGCCTTTGCAGGCATTTTTTCAGGAGAGTTTTTAATATGTGCAGATTGTTTTCTTTAACAAGCAGTGAACCTCTTTCTCCTTTTGAGGCTTTAAAAGCCCTTGATGTAATGAGAGAGGGACACGATGGTTCAGGTGTTGGGCTTTTTTTAAGAGAGCTTGGGGGAAAGTTTCAGGAGTTTGAAGGGCTTCCTCTTCTTTCAGGAATTTTTACCAAAAAAGGCCTTAACCTTTTAGATGATTTCATGAGAGAAAAAAATTTCAGAGAGATTTATGACTACAGAATAAATACATTTGAAACTCCTTGTGAGGGGATTCCAAAAAGGGACTGCTACCTGATACGTGCATACGATTATCCTCCAGAATGGAAGGATATGAGTGAATATGAAAAAAAATATCTTCTCATGATGACAAGGCTTGAACTGAAAAAAATCGGCATGGAAAATGAAGATATGATTGTTTTTTCTTTCTGGCCTGACTCAGTGATGATAAAAGAAATTGGAGATCCCCTTAAAGTTGGTAAATATTTAAGGCTTGATTCTTCAGACGATATTCTCGCAAAAACCATTATGGCGCAGGGAAGACAGAATACTAATTATGCAATAAATCTTTATGCCTGCCACCCGTTTTTTGTCCAGGGTTATGCCACAATGACCAATGGAGAAAATACAGCCTTTGTTCCCATTCGTGAATATCTTGGAACAAGGGGATTTGAGGGGTATTCCGGTTTTCAGTCCGATTCAGAGGTTTTTGTCCATATTCTTCACTATACAATGGAAAAGCTCGGTCTTGGACTGGATGCATATAAGCACATTATCACCCCTTTAAGTGACGAGGATATGAAAGAGCATTCAAACAAAGATTTTTTAAGACATTTAAAACAGACTTGCAGAAGACTTATAATTGATGGACCAAACTGTGTAATAGGGTCTTTGCCTGACAGCACAATGTTTATGGTTCAGGACAGAAAAAAATTAAGGCCGGGTGTTGTAGGCGGAAGAAAAGGAATTTTTGCATTTTCCTCCGAACTTTGCGGACTTGACTCTGCAATACCTGAAAGGGATAAGTCCAAAGATTTTCAACCCATGCACCTTGATACAGCAATAGTAGATAAAAACCGTCAGGAGGTTAAAATATGCAGGCAGACAGACCAATTAGTCCTTCAAAATTAAGCAGAAAGGATCTGCCGTGGCAGATAGACTGGAATAAAGACAAGTGCACACTTTGCGGGCAGTGCACTTCTGTATGTCCGGTAAAGGCTATAGAACTAAGTGTTTTCAGAAAAAGAGAAATAAAGGTTGATCTTTTTAATTCAAGTGCAAATGAATCAAGTCCTTCAGTGTATTACGGAATTTCACAGAAGACAGACCCTGCAAATGCATGCATAGGATGTGCAATGTGTACTCTTGTATGTCCAAATGAAGCAATAATGCCCATGCACACAGATGAACCAGACAAACTGAGATATCATTCGAATATCGGAGGAGTTCCAAGAAAAAGAGGAGGCCGAAGAAATCAGGTTGCGGGAATTCTTGACAGAATCAAATTCATGAGAATTTCAATGCTTACAGACCCGGCTCTTGATGCCGGAAGACATGAATTTGAAGTAAGAACTCTTCTTGGAAGGATTCTCCCTCCGGAAAAATCCATAGATTTTCAGAAGAAAAACGGATGGATGCCTCCGGTAAGGGAAATTTACCCTTTAATTATTGGCGGAATGAGTTTTGGAGCCCTTTCACCTCCAATGTGGGAAGGTCTCCAGATGGGGATTGCTTATCTTAATGAAGAGCTTGGCATGCCTGTAAGAATGTGTACTGGAGAAGGCGGATGTCCTCCAAGGCTTCTGAGATCAAGGTTTCTTCAGTATGTTATTTTACAGATTGCCAGCGGATATTTCGGATGGGATGAAATTATCCATGCCATTCCTGAAATGAAGGTTGACCCGTGCGCCATAGAAATAAAATACGGTCAGGGTGCAAAACCGGGAGACGGAGGTCTCTTGATGTGGCACAAGGTAAACAGGCTTATTTCCCAGATCAGGGGAGTTCCGGAAAGAATAAGTCTTCCTTCGCCTCCCACACATCAGACAAAATATTCAATTGAAGAGGCAGTTGCAAAAATGATCCAGTCCCTTTCCATGGCCTGGGGATTCAGGGTGCCTGTATATCCAAAAATTTCAGCAACTTCAACAGCTCTTGCCGTAATGAATAACCTTACCAGAAATCCTTATGCAGGAGGTCTTGCAATAGACGGAGAAGACGGAGGAACCGGAGCTGCCTTTGATGTTTCAATGAATCATATGGGCCATCCAATAGCATCAAGCATAAGAGACTGTTATTCAAACCTTGTAAAGGTTGGAAAACAGAATGAAATTCCTCTTTTTGCAGGAGGAGGCGTTGGTAAAAACGGAAACCTGGCTGCAAATGCAGCATCCCTTATCATGCTGGGAGCAAGCGGTATTCAGATTGGTAAATATGCAATGCAGGCGGCAGCGGGATGTCTTGGTTCGGAAACAGACAGATGCAATATATGCAACATAGGCCAGTGTCCAAAAGGCATAACCTCCCAGGACCCAAGGCTGTACAGGAGACTCGATCCTGAAAAAGTGGCTGAAAGGCTTGTTGACATGTATGTTTCATTTGATGTTGAGCTTAGAAAGATTCTTGCACCCCTTGGAAGATCAACAACTCTTCCGATCGGAATGTCGGACGCACTTGGAATTGACGATGAAGCCGCAGCAAAGCGTCTTGGTATTCAGTATGTTGTTTAAAGCTTGATAATTTGGGAGATAAAAATGAGTTCGGATAACTATTTTATAATTAAAGGCGAGGATGAATCAGGGGTAAGACTTGAATCCCGTGTCCTTGAGGAAAATATACAAAATGCTGTTGAAGCGGGTGAAAGAAATTTAAGAATTTATGCACTGGGACAGCATGCAATAGGCGGAAGGCTCTGGAAGGCAGGTTCTGAAAAGATAAATGTTCAGATTTTTGGAAGCAGCGGCCAGAGAGTCGGGTGTTTCGGCTTTCCAAATACATATATAGAGGTAAACGGCCCTGCATCGGATGATGTGGGCTGGCTCAATGCAGGAGCTGAAATTGTTGTAAAGGGAAATGCTGGAAACGGTGTCTGCAATGCAATGGCACAGGGAAAGGTCATGATAGCCGGAAGCATAGGCTCAAGAGGCATGACAATGACCAAGCACAACCCCAGATTTGAACCGCCGGAGCTTTGGGTCTTAGGTTCAACAGGAGACTATTTCGGTGAGTTCATGGCAGGCGGAAAAGCTGTAATCTGCGGTTATAATCCTCAGGATGAAGAAAATATTCTTGGTTACCGTCCCCTTGTTGGAATGGTTGGAGGAAAGGTTTTTTTCAGGGGTAAAATCAAGGGTTATTCATCCGGCGATGCCAAACTCAGAAATGTAAATGACAGAGAATGGGAATGGCTCGAGGAAAACTTAAAAATTTTTCTTGAAAAAACTGATAAAAAGGAAGCCTTTGAAGAGCTTTCAAAAAAAGACGAGTGGCAGGTCATTGAAGCCAAAAGTCCCACAGAAAAAAAAGGTACAGCCAGGCGCTCAATGAAGCATTTCATTGAACATGTCTGGGACAGGGAGCTTGGAAAAGGCGGTCTTATCGGAGATCTTGCAGAAGTTGACAGAACTCCCATACCTGTTATTGCAACAGGTGAATGGAGAAGGTTTGTACCTTCATGGGAAAACAGAAAATATATTGCACCATGTCAGGGAGCCTGTCCTTCAGGAATTCCTGTACAGGAGAGATGGAGACTTATACGTGAAGGGAAAATGGAAGAGGCTGTTGAGCTTGCATTGGCCTATACCCCATTTCCTGCAGCTGTATGCGGATATCTCTGTCCTAATCTCTGCATGGAAGTATGTACTAAAAAAATAAACTCACTTCCTGCTGTAGATATCAAAGAGCTTGGAAAAGCTTCAGTTTCAGCACAGGCACCCTCTGCGGAGCTTAAAAAAGATCATAAAAAAATTGCCGTGATTGGAGGAGGCCCCGGAGGTATTTCTGCAGCATGGCAGCTTCGAATGAAAGGTCATGATGCCGTTATTTTTGATCTGGAAAAAGAGCTTGGAGGAAAAATTTCTTCTGTAATTCCAAACTCAAGAATACCAAAGGATGTTCTTGAGGCAGAGCTTTTAAGAGTCAAAAAATTCATACCCCATGTTCAGGTTGAAGAAAAAATAGACAGAAAAGCTTTCGAGGAGTTAAAGGAAAATTACGATTATGTAATAATTGCTTCAGGTACAGTCAAGCCCAGAATTCCTGGAGTAAAGGGCGGTGAAAGAATAATCTCTTCTCTTGAATTCCTGAGAAAAGCGAAAAATCAGGAGATTAATCCGGGTGAAAATGTTGTAGTTATAGGCGGAGGAAACGTTGGATGCGATGTTGCAACTGAGGCAAAAAGACTTGGGGCTTCAAACGTGACAATTATTGATATCCAGAAGCCGGCTGCATTTGGGGTTGAAAGGGAAGAAGCTGAAAAAGCCGGTGCAGTTTTCAAATGGCCCTGCTTTACAAAGGAAATAACTGAAAAAGGTGTTTTGCTGGAAAGCGGAGAGCTTCTTGATGCAGATGTCGTTGTTGCAGCTATAGGAGATGAAACAGATCTTTCATTTCTGCCTGATGGTATTGAAACAGAAAGAGGCTTCATCAAAACTGACAAATCTGGAAGAACCTCGGATTTCAATGTTTTTGCAGCAGGTGATGTCATCAAACCAGGACTTCTGACAGATGCAATAGGAGCTGCCAGAAGGTCGGCAGAGGCAATAGATTCCGACAGTCTGGGTATTGATCCTGATGAAGACATCAGAGAGGTAATCGATACCTCAAGGGTTTCAATTGCATATTTTGATCCCAGAAAAACAGGGTATTCAGGTGTGAAGGACTGTGGAGACCAGTGTGCTTCATGCGGAACCTGCAGGGATTGTTCAATATGTGTTACAGTATGTCCAAGGGGCGCAATTTCCAGGGTTGAAAAGGGAAATGATTCTTTTGAATACATTGCAGATCCGGATAAATGCATAGGGTGCGGTTTTTGTGCAGGCGCATGTCCATGCGGAATCTGGATTATGGTTCCAAATTCCCCTTTTGAGTGATAATTTTTCAACGGGTCTTTGGTTTAAGACCCGTTGGAAAAATTCATGATCTGGTCAAAAAAGCCTTTTTTGTTCCTCAGTTGTTCTTTCTCAAATATGTTAACAAACTTTAAAACACTTCTTTTTTGGAGAATATAATTCTTTTTCAGACAGATATTTTTTGCTATAATTTTTTATAAACAGCTGAATCAAGCTGTCTTTTCGTCAATTCGTCCTCAGAGTCAAAAAATAATTCTCAATGTGCTCTAGTATAAAAACGAAAATCCTTTAAAGTTTAACTGAATAAAAATTCAGTTGCTGTTGGTTTATTCCTTTCATTTATTCTTACCTTTTTTAATTCAGGAGGCTTCCATGAAAACCCTTGATATGTCAGATATTAATTCCTACAAAAATATGACAAAAAATATAGTTACCAGAAAAATAAAAGACAAGAAAGTTACATGGCCAAGCTTGAAAAATCATCCTCTTGATTCAAGATTTTGTGCAAAGTTTATATCTGAAAAAGACTTTGAAAAAGCTTCTCTTTTGTGGAAAAAATCATATCCTGAGCTCTATGGCTCTTCAGATCAGTACTCATGGATTTTTTATCCTGAAGAATATAAGGGTAAAGTACTTATAAATGAAAATTTTGAAGATGATTCAAAAAACAGTCAATTTTGCATGGTAATTGTTTCAGATATGGAAAAAAATAATGAATTTGCAGGAGCTGCTCTTTACAGGAAAGATGATGCAAACCTTCAGATTGAATTTTCGCTTGGAGGAATTCATCCTGACTATAGAAAAGGAAGTGCCGGAGACAAGCTTGTTCCAATGGTATTGTATTATCTTAAGGATATTGAAGACCATTCCGGAGCGGAATATCTGTCAGCATTCTGTGAGACATGGCATGATATTTCTCAGTATTTATGTCTTAAGGTGTGGGGCTGGAAACTTGCTGGAATTTTCCCGGGACAGTATACAAGGTGGAGCCATGACCAGGAAGAGTACAGAGGCTGTACTGTCCATTTTTATAAACTGATTGGAGACTCGGCAAAAATAACAACTTCCCCAAAAGACTGGCAGCTGCTTCCTGAAATTGAATCTTTATGGTCTGAACTTGAAAAAATCAATTCCTGCTCAAGGGATTTAATTAAAACACTTAAATTTAAATGAGCTCTATCTGGTTTTACTGCTCTGTCTGTAATTTAAAGAATTTATTCTTTTTTATTGTCTGATAGATTGACTGATCAATTGAATAAAAGATTTCTTTTAAGGAATTAAGACTGGTTTGATCCCTTAAATCTGTAGATATGATTTTACTGTCAATAAAGTCAATTTTCCCTTTATCTGTTAAAAGGGTCATTAGTCTTCCGTTGTTTAAAAATGCAAATCTTTTGTTTGATTTTCTAAGCAGTGATTTTCCAATGCCTGCAAATGAAGAATCTGCTCCTGTAATGTCAAGTATTGTAGGCATTATATCGACCTGAGAACCAAGTTCGTTTGAAATCCCTTTGCTGATTATATCTGGAGCGTAAATCAGTAATGGAATTTTGAATTTATCATTGATTGAGTCTTTCTGAAATTTACCAAGAGCATGATCTGCTGTAATAATAAAAATTGTATTTTTGAACCAGTCTGTTGCCCTTGCTTTCTCAAAAAAATTTCCAAGTGAATAATCGCTGTAAAATAAAGTGTTTAAATATCCGTTAAGTCCGTATGGCTCGTGGGGATATTTTTCAAATTGTTTATGTGGAAGAATGAATTTTTCATGGGTTGTTCCAGTGAATACAAAGGAAAAAAAAGGTTTTTCAGATGAGTTCAGTTTGTGAAAGAAAAAATCAAGAGTATCATAATCCCATCCGAAATTTGGGGTTTCATGTGTATCATAATCAAATATCACGGGAATGTCTTCCATACCGTAAAACTCTTTAAAACCAAGAGCTTTGGTTATTGATGACACCCTGAAGGATCTTCTTGTTGAAGACTGTGCTGCAATTGTGTTGTAGCCTTTTGAATTGAAATATTTTGCAGGTCTGAAAATATTTGAAATTTCAAGACCTTTTCCAAGATAAGGAAGCCCTTGTATCTGAGGAATTGAAATAAGGGTGGAAGTAATCCCAAAAATACTTCTCTGGCCGTTTGCATAAAAGTTTTTAAAGACCAGTGCTTCGCTGTAAATCCTGTCAAGGTTTGGAGTGACTTTGTAATTGCTTCCGGAAAATGAATCAATGAATTTGTATGTCCAGCTTTCAAGTAGGATTATTACCACATTGTAATTTTTCTCATCTTTCAACTCCAGGGATTTGTATTTTCTGGCTAAAGGATAATTCAGATCTGGAATATATTCATAATCCTCCACAAGAAATTTTGATGCTTTTTCAAAAGCTTTTTTTTCATCCATGTGGTTTTTCGATGCAGGTTTGTATGCTCTTGAAGAATGATAAGCCGTGAAGACTCCATTAAGAACAAGATTCCCGTACTGGTTTGAACCGTTTGAAAATGCATCAATAATATTAATTGGTCTTCCGTCAGGAGTTCCTCTGATGAGAAAAACTGAAACAAATATAAAAATTATGATTGTTGCTGCTTCAGAAAAAAAATTATTTTTCTGCTGCCAGTACTTTAAATTCTCATTTATCCAGGCAAATAATTTTTTCAAAGAATAATAATTCAGCAGAAAAAGAAAAAAAATTAAGAAATAAAAAAAGTAATTACCCTTTGCATAATCTATAAAAAAGATAAGATCATTGCTCATAAGAATTATTTCATCTGAAATATGGCGCTTAACATTTTCAAAAAATAGAATATCTGAAGAAAGAACAATAAAATATATATTGAAAAGAAGCATAAGAAATATGGCTGAGATTTTATATGGAAGAGCTTTTTTAAATGGAAAAAGCATTGCAAGGAAGAATATGCCGGAAAACGTGAAAATTATTGAAATATCAAACCTTATTCCATCAAAAAAAGCAAAGAGAGTCTTTGAAAAATTAAGATTATTATAAAGGTCAAAATGGTAAATATAGCTCAGTAATCTGAATATTGAAAACATGATAATATGCATAAAAGTCAGCAGTGAAATTAGTTTTATTTTTTTCTTCATGATTAAATCTTTATTTTTTTGAATCAATAATACTTTCCAAATGAAAAGACATTCACTACAACAACCCTGGTGGTTTTTCCAGATAAAAAATGCTAAAAGCTTTTTAAAAAATGGAGGAAAAGTTTTGTCCGAAAAAAAATCAGATCCAAAAACAACGCTTTTTATAGTTTCAATAGTCCAGTTTTTTACTCCTTATATGATGTCAGCAGTTGGTATTGCACTTCCTTCCATTGGAAGGGAATTTAATGCTTCTGCATTTGAGCTTGGGCTTGTTGAAACAGCATATATTCTTGGCCTTTCCCTTTTTCTTGTTCCTGTAGGAAGAATGGCTGACATAAAAGGGCGGAAAAAAGTTTACACCCTTGGAATTTTTCTTTTTACTGTTGCAACCTGTGTTATTCCTTTTTCTGCTTCAATGAAGTTTTTTATTACTGCAAGATTTTTTCAAGGTGCGGGAGCTGCTCTTATTGTTTCAACAAGTATTGCCATTTTAACCTCTGTTTTTCCGCCAAACAAAAGGGGAAGAGCCATGGGGATGATTGTTGCCTGCGTTTATTCAGGACTTTCGGCCGGACCTGTTCTTGGAGGACTTTTTGTTACATATGTTGACTGGAGGCTTGTTTTTATTGCTGTTATTCCTTTTCAGATTATTGCTCTTTATTTAAGTATATTCAAATTAAAAGGAGAGTGGGTAGAAGCTGAAAATGAAAAATTTGACTGGGCAGGAAGTTTTATTTATATGTGCTCACTTTTTGCCATGATTTATGGTGCTGCAAGAATTGAAACAGAAGTATGGGGTCTTTATCTTTTTATTTCGGGCCTATGTGGAATGATTATGTTTGGTATTTTTGAATCATTTTTAAAGTCACCAGTGCTTGATGTCTCTTTGTTAAAAAACAACAGGGTTTTTGCATTAAGCAATCTTGCAACAATGATAAATTATGCTTCATCTTTTGGGGTTACTTTTTTGTTTTCACTTTATCTTCAGGAAGTGAAGGGGCTTTCTCCAAGAGACGCAGGTTTTGTTTTGATAATTCAGCCTCTTGTTCAGGCTGTGCTGTCTCCTTATACAGGAAAGCTTTCTGATCGGTTTTCATCTTCAAAAATTGCGACAATTGGAATGTCAGTATGCGCATTTGCACTTTTTTTATGTTCATTTATAAATGAAACTACACCTGTTACAAGCATTTATGCAGTTCTGGTTTTAATGGGAACAGGTTTTTCCATTTTTTCATCTCCAAACATGAATGCTGTAATGAGCAGTGTTGAATCAAAATATTACGGAGTTGCATCAAGCCTTGTTGCAACAATGAGAACATTTGGAATGCTTGTAAGTATGACTTTGATAACCTTTCTTTTTTCAGTTTTAATGAAAACATCTGAAGTTTCTTATGAAACAAGGGGTATTTTTCTTCTCAGTATGAAAACTTCCTTTATTTTGTTTTCTGTTTTAAGTGTTTTTGGTGTTTTTTGCTCTCTTGGAAGAATCAGGAAAAATTAGATTTTAAAAGATGTCTTGAAACCAGACATCTTTTAAATTTTCAGGCTTAAGCCGCTCTGTCAATCCCTTTTGTCATTGACAGTTTTATAAGACCGGCTCTGACAGCCTCAGCGGCCAGTTCGTCTCTGAAATCGGGGTGTGCAATTTTTATCATTTCAACTACCCTCTGGGGAATGCTTTTATTTTGAAGGTCTGCAACTCCATATTCTGTTACTATATACTGAACATCGCTTCTTGGAGTTGTAACTGCTGTTCCAGGGTCGAGGGAAAGCTTTATTCTTGATACAGTTCCTTTTTTGGCAGTTGACTCAAGAGCTATAAAGGATTTACCCCCTTGAGACATTTTAGCTCCCCTTACAAAGTCAAGCTGTCCTCCAGTTGCGCTGAACTGGGAAAAGCCGATGGACTCACTTGCAACCTGTCCTGTAAGATCAACACTTAGTGCATTGTTTACAGAAATCAGATTTTTATGTTTTGCAATTACATAGGGGTTGTTTACATATTTTGTAGGATAAAGTTCCACAGCAGGATTTCTGTGGAGAAAATCGTAGTCGCCCTTTTTTCCAAGGAGAAATGTTGCAATCATTTTATTCTTGTGGATATCCTTGTATTCTCCTGTTATGACTCCTTTTTTATAAAGCTCGATTATTGAGGGGGTAAGTATTTCTGTATGTACTCCAAGATCCTTTTTGTCGTGAAGATTTTCTCCTATTGCATTTGCCAGCTGGCCTATGCCAAGCTGAATTGTTGACCTGTCCGGGATCATGGGAGCAATGTATGATGCAATAACTGATTCTGTTTCGCTTGCAGGCATATCGGGAAGCTCGAAAAGCGGCCTGTCTGCCATGCATATTGAATCTATTTCATTGAAATGAATATGAACATCGCTGCCATTTATAAATGGAACATTGGGGTTTATCTGTGCAATGACTTTTTTTGCCTTTTTAAAGGCACTCCTTCCAGCCATTGGAGTGGATGGGCCAAGACTCATATATCCGAATTCATCTGGAGGCGAAACTTCAAGAAAAACTGCGTCAAATTCAATTGACTGAAAATAGTCGGCCATAGAACTGAAATGGATGCTAACTGGTGTTATTATACCGGTATTTAAAACAGCTCTTTCAAGAGGCCCCATGAAAAGGCAGTGATAATTAATTTTTTCATGATGCTCAGGGTTTATGAAATCTGGCAGTGTGGTTACAAGAGCTGAATATAATTTAATATCTTTTATGTCATTTCTGGCTGTAAGAGCATTTACAAGTTCAAGGGGAAAGCTTGCAGCCGGAGCTGCGGCGATTGTATCTCCGGATTTGATTGATTTTACCGCTTCTTCTGCTGAGACAAGCTGTTCTTTAAGTTTTTCTTTCCATTCCATATTGTTTTATCTCCTGTTTTTTATTTTTCTAAGATATTTTCAATATTCATGCCAATATCAGATAGCGCTGTGAACAGGGGAAAACAGAAAAAGAGTTTGAAATAAACGATATTTAGTGTATTTTTTTACTAAATATCGTTTATTACTCAAAAGAGGTGAAATGGAAAATCTGGTCAGGTTTAAGGAAGTAACCGGAAGAATTTGCGGGAGTCTTGATCTTGATGAAGCTCTGTTTGATGTTTATCTGTATCTTAAAAATCAGCTGCCTCTTGAAGCAGTTTTCATAACCATTTATGAGTATGAAAAAAAACAGTCAAGGGTTATTGCTCTGGCCTTTGATGACGGAGGTTTTCTTGTTGACGATTTTTTCCCTCTTTCCGAGTCTGCATGGAAATCAATCAGAAAATGGCTTGCCGAATCAAAGGAAGGAACAATCCCGTGGATAAGGGATCATACCCATCCCATAAATATGGAGATTTTAAAAACGGCAGGAAAAGTCATTCCGCAGATAAAAAACAGAAAAATCGGTGAATTCAGCAGTATAACCTGCGCACTTAAAATAAAGAAAACAATAATAGGGAATCTTACCTTCGGTGTTTCCGGAAGCAACAGGTATGTAAAGGAACATTCGAAAATAATTCAGGAAATAAATGAACCTTTTGCTATTGCCCTTTCCAATGCATTGAGATTTATGGAGCTGAAACGGGAACACAAAGCGCTTCAGATGGATGAAATCAAAACCCACGGAGATGTGATGATTGGTGCCGGAGGCGGGCTCAAAAATGTAAAAAAGCTTATAGAACATGTGGCGCCTACCGATTCTCCTGTACTTCTGCTCGGAGAAACAGGCACAGGAAAAGAAGTTGCAGCACTTGAAATTCACAGACATTCCCAGAGGTCAAAAGGTCCTTTTATACGGCTGAACTGTGGAGCAATATCAGAGTCTCTCATAGATTCAGAGCTCTTCGGACATGAGAAGGGAGCATTTACAGGCGCCTTTGAAACAAAGCCCGGGCGGTTTGAAAGAGCGGACAAGGGAACTCTTTTTCTAGATGAAATAGGAGAGCTTCCCCTGAGTGCACAGGTAAAGCTTCTGAGAGTAATACAAAGCGGGGAGTATGAAAGAGTGGGAGGGAAAAAGACGCTTAATGCCGACGTAAGAATAATTGCAGCTACACACAGAAATCTTGAAAAAATGATAGAAATGGAAAAATTCAGGGAAGATCTGTGGTACAGGTTAAACGTGTTTCCAATTTTTATTCCTCCATTAAGGGAGCGCAAAGAAGACATACCTGATCTGCTCAGACATTTTATAAATAAAAAAACACGGGAAATGAATCTTGACTTTATACCTGAAGCTGAAAGCGATGCTCTGAATCAGCTTCTGGACTACAACTGGCCGGGAAATGTCAGGGAGTTCCAGAATATTGTTGAAAGGGAAATAATTCTTTCAGGAAAAAACCGGCTTACATTTAAAGGTATCAAGGCTTTCTACAGCAGATCCGGCAAAGCTTTTGAGGAAAAAAATGATCATATTCCCTCACTTGATGAAGCCATGAAAAAGCATATTGTTTTTGTCCTGAAAAAAGCCAGGGGGAAGATATCTGGTTCTGGGAGTGCTTCGGAAATCCTGAGGGTTCATCCAAACACCTTGAGAAGCAGAATGGAAAAGCTTGGAATTGCCTTTAAAAACTCAGACTTTTTTAATTTTTAAATAAAAGGGGAAAATAGTGAAAAAATTTTTATATCTTGGAATTTTTTTAATTTTTTTTACACCGTATGCATGGGCAGGAACAATTACGGTTTCATCAAAAATTGACGGTGAAGGATTACTGCTCGGAAACCTCATAAAGTTTGCCTTGATTGAAAATGGATTTGAGGTTTTAGACAAAACCCAGCTTGGAACTACAAATATTTTAAGGACTGCAATAAAATCAGGACAGATTGATATTTATCCTGAATATACAGGAAACGGCCCCCTTTTTTTTGACATAAAAGACAGGCAGGTTTTCAATGATTTTAAAAAAGGTTATGAAACAATAAAAAAACTTGATCTTGAAAAAAACAGCCTTGTCTGGCTTACTCCTTCTCCTGCAAGCAATGGATGGGCAATAGCCGGAAGAAAAGATTTTTGTGAAAAGCACAAAATTGAAACCATGGAAGATTTTGCTCGGTTTGTAAATAAAGGAAACCATGTAAAACTTGCGGCTTCCGATTCTTTTATAACAAGATTTGATGCTCTTCCTGCCTTTGAAGAAGTGTATGGTTTCAAGCTTGATGAAAAAAAGCTTCTTTCTCTTTCTTCAACAAATACGGCAGTAAGTCTTAAGGCCGCTGCCTTAAACACCGACGGAGTTAATTTTTCCATGACATATTCCACAGACGGATCTCTTAAAGCTCTTGGACTTTATGTCCTTGAAGACACAAAAAGCGTTCAGCCTGTTTATGCTCCGTGTCCGGTTGTTAGAAAGGAAATTCTTTTTAAATATCCAGAAATTGAGAAAATTCTTTCTCCTGTTTTTTTAAGTCTTGATCTTGAAACCCTTCAGGCTCTTAATTCAAAAATTGCAGTCATGGGATATCCTGCTGAAGAAGTGGCGAAAAAATATCTGGAAACTTTAAAAAAATAACAGGAATATGTTTAAAAATTTAAAAAATATTGAAATGCCCTGTTTTGCATCTTACCTGATAATGATTTCAGGACTTTTAAATTCAGGTTTTTGTTCTCTGGCTCAAAACAGGATTGTTTCATCTGCCCCGGTCTCAGTTGAAGAAATAGCGGGAAAATATTATTTTATTTTTTTTATTGTGCTTTTGCCTGTAATTTTTAAATCAGATAAGCTGTTAAACAGATTTTTAAAATTTGTAATTGTATTTTTTGTTTTTTACACGATTCTTTTCATGGCCGGAGATTTTGCATCAGAGGCTGTAAAAAATAATTATGGCGCAAGATTTTCTCTATCCTCTGGTTTCTGGATCTTTTCTGGGGGAGTTATTTTTTTTTATGTGTCACTTATTTCCCGTGAAAAAAAAATTTATCAAAGGCTGGTTTTTCAGATAATTTCATTTTTACCTTTTTTTGTTTTTTCATATTATGGTTTTTTTTCAGATTTTGCTGTTGCAATTGAATTTGCCTTGAACTCCAAAAGATTTTTTGCGGAACTTAAAAATCATTTTTATATTTCATATGGTTCTGTATTTATGGCCTGCTGCCTGGGAGTTCCTCTTGGAATTTATCTTTTCAGATCCGGTAAGAATGAAAAAAGAGTTTTTTATATATTAAATATTGTTCAGACAATTCCGGGGATTGCATTTTTCACAATAATGATGGCACCTCTGGCATTTCTGAGCACAAGTTTTCTGTTTCTTCAAAAGGCCGGCATTTCAGGGGTTGGCACAGCTCCTGCCGTGATTGTTCTTTTTTTGTACTCTCTTCTGCCTGTTGTAAGAAATACTGTTGAGGGACTGAAAGTTATTGACGGATCTGTAATTGAATCAGGCAGAGGTATGGGAATGAAAAGTTCTGAGATTTTTTTTAAAATCGAGCTTCCCTTAAGTCTGCCTGTGATTTTAAACGGAATAAGAGTTGCTCTTGTTCATTGTGTGGGAAGCACTGCAGTTGCAGCTCTTATCGGTGCAGGCGGACTTGGAGTTTTTATTTTTCAGGGAATAGGCCAGGGAGCAGACGATCTTATTCTGCTTGGAACTTTTCCGCTTATAATCATGGCTGTTATAAGCGACAGGCTTATGGAATTTTTAACACAAATCTCTAAACCCGGAGTTTTCGGCAGGTGATAGAAATTGATTCTGTAGTAAAGACATTTAAGGGGAAAAAAGCTTTAAGAAATATTTCCCTTAAAATAGAAAAAAGTGAAATCTGTGTTCTTATCGGGCCTTCCGGGGCCGGTAAGACAACTCTTCTTAAAATGATAAATAAAATGATTATCCCGGATCAGGGAGAAATAAGAATAAACTCCAAATCTGTAAAAGAAATTGAGTCATACAGGCTGAGAAGAAAAATCGGATATGTAATTCAGGGGACAGGTCTTTTTCCCCATATGACAGTTCAGGAAAATATCAAAGTTGTCCCGGGGCTTTTGAACTGGGATAAGAAAAGAATTGAAAAAAGGGTTTATGAACTTTTAGAGCTTTTAAGGATGGAGCCTGAGGTTTATCTTAAAAAATACCCGGTTGAACTTTCAGGGGGCGAGGCTCAGAGAGTCGGGATTGCAAGGGCACTTGCAGCAGATCCTGAAATTCTTTTAATGGATGAGCCCTTTGCATCCCTTGATCCTATTACAAGACAAAAACTTCAGTCCGAAATTTTAAGGATTCAGAAAGTTCTTGATAAAACAATAGTTTTTGTAACCCATGATATTGAGGAAGCTTTAAAACTAGCCTCAAAAACAGCACTTCTTAAAAACGGGCAGTTAATCAGCTGCAAAAGTCCTCATGAGCTTTTGTCTGAAGATGATGAATTTATCAGTAAATTCTTAGGAGCAGATAAGTGGCTTTTCAGACTTTCTTTACTTAAGGCCGAAGAGATTGTAAGACCTTGCCGGCGCGTACTTTGTGAAACTGATCCAGTAAGTCCGGGTATGAGCGGCTTTTTCTGGGTTGCAGATGAAAAAATGAGGTTTATGGGATGGATCGATTTAAAGGACTGTAAAAACAGAGAAAATATTAAGGCTTATGATCTAATGGTAAAAACAAGGGCCTTTACTGGAATCGTAAGGGATGATTCTTTGAAAAAAGCCCTTGGAATAATAATTGAAACAGGACTTCCAAGGCTTCCTGTTGTTGATTCTGCCGGAATTTTAACTGGAGAGATAATGGCTTTTGATATTTTAAGACCTGAACTTAAATCAGGCGATGATTAAAATGAGATCTCGCAGAATCGATAAAAGAGAAATTATCACAGGCATATTTATTCTTTCTGTAATCATCCTTTCCCTGATAAAAGTTTTTTCAGGAAGTGTTTTTAATAAATATCTGTATTTACGTACTTCAACAATAAAGCTTGTTTTTGATCATCTAATTCTTGTGGTTTTTTCTTCTGCAGTTTCAGGAGCTTCAGGTTTTATCTGCGGCGTTTTGTTTACAAGAAAAAGTTTTAAAAGCTTTCTTCCTGCAGTAAATGCATTTTCATCTGCTGCCCAGACATTTCCCCCGGTAGCTGTTCTTGCACTTTGTGTTCCAATGCTTGGATTCGGAGCAGAGCCTGTAATTGCAGCTCTTGTTATTTACGGTTTTTTCCCTGTGCTGAGAAGTACTGTTTCAGGGCTTGAGTCAGTGGGAGAAGATATAACCGGGACTGCAAAGGCAATGGGAATGAAAAATATTCAGATTTTATTAAAAATTGAAATTCCGCTTTCAGCAGGTGTAATAATCGGCGGATTGAGAATTTGTGCAGTTATAGGAACCGGAACAGCAGCCCTTGGTGCAGTCGTTGGAGCAGGCGGGCTTGGTGTTCCTGTGATTTCAGGGCTCATGAACGAAAATTACTTTCACGTACTTCACGGCGGAATACTTGCGGCTTTTCTTGCTGTAATTATTGATGCTTATCTTGAAAAATTTCAAAGATTTCTGCAAATTTCTGGCTTTATTTAATGCAAGTTATATATTATTATTAACTTTTCCTGAATGGAGTTTTACATTTATCTTTTATCTGGCTGCCTAGGTATAAACTCTTTTATTTCAGGGTTTCAGGTTTATCTGTCAGGTGGAGACATGATGTATAAAAGTGTTTTGGTGCAAATTTATCTTTTTATTTTTTTACTTTCCGGATTATCTGTTATTCCAGATTTAAGTTTTTCAAATAAATTAAGGTATAATATTTTAATTATTACTTCCTATCACCATGGTGATTTTACCAATGACAGCGTAGTTAAGAGTATTATTGAGACCATGGAAGATTTACCTGAAGCAAATATTTTTATCGAGCATCTGGATAAGCGACGTTTTTTTGATAATGATGAATTAAACGATATTTTTGAACAATACCTTAAAATTAAATATCATGCAAAAACCCTGAATCTGATAATTGTCTCAGATGATGATGCCCTTGATTTTTTATTGGGAGTCCGTGACGGATTATTCCCTGAAATACCTGTAGTTTTTTGCGGTATAAACAATTTTACTCCTGATCGGATAAGAGGGGCGGTTAATATTACCGGGGTTAATGAACAGGTTAATATTGTAAAAACTGTTGAACTTGGACTGAACTTATTCCCTGCTACAGAAAATATTTTTGCTGTTGTTGATGATAAATCAAAGCTTGGTCTTACAAACGGCAGACATTTTGATTCTGCTGCAAAATATTTTGAAGGCAGGCTTAAATTCAAAAAAATATTGAATTTAACCAAAGAAGATGCTCCTGAAGTTCTTGGCAGGATTCCTTCCCGTTCCCTGCTGATTCGCCTTAACAATCTAATGATTCCTGACGGTGGGTTTATTCCGATTAATGAAAGCATCAATATTATATCTGAAAATTCACCGGTGCCGGTTTTGACGCCATGGGGCTTTGATATTGGGCAGGGTGCTTTGTGCGGAGCAGTTATTACAGCAAGAGAGCAGGGTAAAAAAGCAGGAGAAATTGCAAAATCAGTATTAAATGGAACTCCTGCTGATAAAATAAAAATAGTCATGGAAACTCCGACGCTTACAATGTTTGATTATATTCAGATGAACCGTTTTTTAGTTACCAGAAGCATGGTTCCCAATGCTTCAGTGATAATTAACAAGCCCTTTAGTGTATATGAAGAAAATAAAACTCTACTCTTGGCAGCACTGGCAGTTTTTTTTGTACTGTTCTTTCTTGTTCTTGTTCTTTCAATAGCTGTTATGAGAAAAAAAGAGGCTGAAAAATCTCTTGAAAAGGAAAAAAACAAACTTGCTTCCTTACTTAAATTCAGAGACGAGATGCTTAATACAGCAGCTGTATGGATCAACACCCTTGATAACCGGGGTAATGTAATTTTATGGAATAATGCTGCTGAGGCAATTAGCGGGTATAGTTCAGAAGAAGTTTCAGGCCATGACAGTATCTGGAAATGGCTTTACCCTGACAGGGATTACAGGGAAAATATAAATAAAAAGGTTATGGAAATCTTAAACAATGGCAACAGGGTTGAAAATTTTGAAACATTGATAAGAACCAAAAGCGGAGAAATAAAAAATATTTCATGGTTTTCCAATGCAATAATGCAAGATGATAAAATTGTTGGAAGTATTGCTCTTGGTGCTGATATTACTGAAATGAAAAAAGCTGAGGAAGAAAAGAAAAAACTATCAGAACTTCTGCATCAGAGCCAGAAAATGGAGGCCATTGGCCAGCTGGCAGGGGGAGTAGCCCATGATTTTAATAATATGCTTGCAAGTATTATGGGAACTGCAGAGCTGATAAAAATTAAAAAAGATAATCCATATGAAGTTGAAAAATACCTTGAACTCATTATCAAGGCTGCTGGGCGTGCTTCATCTCTTACAAGACAGCTTCTTACCTTTTCCCGCAAAGGTGAAAAAACAAGTACAAATATTAATATTTGTGAGGTTGTTGAAGAAACTGTAAGTCTTTTAAAAAAGACCATCAACAAGTCGATCACTGTTTCTGTAGAAAATAATGCCAGTCATTTAAATATTATTGGAGACAATGTACTGCTTCAAAATTGCTTTATGAATATGGGGATAAACTCTTCACATGCAATGCCGGAAGGAGGCAGTCTGAAATTTGTAATTGAAAATGTAATTCTTGATGAAAATTATTGTCTTGCATCTCCTTTTGACATCGAGTCCGGCAGATATATTGAGATTTCAGTTATTGATACTGGAATTGGAATGACAAGAGAAGTCTGTAAACGTATTTTTGAACCTTTTTTTACAACCAGGGAAAAGGGAGAAGGGACGGGACTTGGGCTTGCCTCGGCCTATGGGACTATTTTGGAACACAAGGGCGCCATTACGGTTTACTCGGAACCAGGTGAAGGTACAGTATTTCATATCTATCTTCCGGTCTCTTATAAAGAGGATGTCAAAACTGAAACTGAGGCAAAAATAAAACCTGGAAGCGGTACAATTCTTTTGATTGATGATGAGGATATTATAAGGACAGTTGTCAAGCTCCAGCTGGAGGAGATCGGTTATAAGGTTTTAACCGCTGAAAACGGCAGAATTGGAATAGATCTTTTTGGGAAAAACCGTCATAAAATTGATCTTATTATTTTAGATATGATAATGCCTGCCATGGGTGGAAGAGAGGTCTTTGCAGAAATCCGCAGGATAGACGAGAAAATTCCAATTATCATATCCTCAGGATTTACAAAAGAAAAGCATATTGAAGAGATGAAAAAAGCAGGAATAAACTGTTTTTTAAAAAAGCCGTTTCCAATTCATGAGCTTGCGGAAGAAATTGAAAAAGCCCTGCATCAGGGGGCTTGATATGGATGCATGGCTTTCAAATAGGGCGGTTTAAACCTGATCTCTGAAGGAAAAGTCCTCTTTTGCTGGTTTCTGCTTCTTTTATAAAATAGTCTTGACAACTTCTTCAATAAGACTGTTATCGATTTCAGACAAAGCGTCCATTTGCTTGATCTGGTTTATATCGCTTGTACCGTTTATATTTGTAATATACTCTTCGCATGTTGCACCGTGAAATGATCTGTTAAGGTCAACCATCATACCTATAACTGTCAGTTCACCTGCATTTACAAGTTCCCGGTATCTTTGAACGGCATATCTTACCTGATAATCGATATTGATTTCAGTGTATCTTTCGTATGCAATTGGATCTTCATCTGTTTTGTATCTTTTTTCCATGGTCTGAAGGCCTTCTTTTAAAAGGCTCAGTTCTCTGCAGATACCAAGAGTATCACCTGAAAAATCAGTTAATGACATCCTGACAGCAGAACAGCAGGTATGTCCAAGAATTACAAGCACAGGGGTACGAAGTTTCAATACTCCGAAATCAACAGATCCTTCTGATGTTCTTATCTGGTTTCCAACGTTTCTTATGCTGAAAACATGGTTTATTGTGTTTGGCGCAAAAAGACCGGTTGCTGCAATTCTTGAGTCTGAACATGTTACAAGGGTAATTTTTGGAGTCTGTTTTTCAAGAAGTGGATTGTAAATATGTGAAAGGTCATTTTTTATAAATTTCTGGTTGTTTGTAATAAGCTCTTTAACTATCCTTGAAATCATTAATGATTCTTCCTTTTTTATAATGGTTTGCATAAAATGTTTTTTGAGCATATGAGGCTTAAAATCACTTTCTGCAGGAGTTTGAAAAGTTTGGTTCAAAAGATGCAGATATAGTGATTAAATATTAAAATTTATTAAATTTGGAGTTTTTGATTTTTTAGGAGTGAGCTTTGAGTATCGAGAAAAAGAGAAGCGAATTTTTTAAAGGCGAATAGTGAGTGAAGAAAGCTGGTCAGAAAGAGTTTTAAATTTTAAAGAACTTTAAATTTTCGCTCAATTTAAGTTTGTTATTTTGTACATGTTCCGATTTAAACTGAACAGTTACATTGTTTTTTTGATAACAGAAAAAAATTTTTTTTAAAAGAAAAACCGGGTTAATGTATGTGCTAAATTGCATGGTTTTTTATATAATTGCTTGAAACAAATGATAAAAACAGTGTTTACTGTAATCAATTTCAAGAAAGATTGACACCTGACATGATAAACATATAAAAAAGAAATTTGTTTATAACAATATATTCAATTGCGAGGCAAAATGAAATTATCGGCATTTGGTAAAAAATTTACTTCAGAAAGCGGAATTTTAAAGTTAATGGATGATCTTGGCAATGCACTTGCCGGAGATAAAGATATGATAATGATGGGCGGAGGAAATCCAGGGCATGTTCCTGAAATTGAAGATGCACTCAAAAAAAGACTTGAAAAAATTGTTTTAAATCACGATCAGTTCAGAAGACTTACTGGCATTTATGATCCTCCCCAGGGAGAAAAGGAATTTGTAAAAGAGCTTGCATCAATGCTCAATAAAGAATTTTCATGGAACCTTACAGAAAAAAATATTGCACTTACAAACGGAAGCCAGTCGTCATTTTTTCTTTTGTTCAATATGTTTGCAGGCCAAATGGAAGACAGCACAAAAAAGAAAGTCCTTCTTCCACTTGCACCTGAATATATTGGATATGCTGATGCCGGGCTGTGCGATGATTTTTTTGTTTCTTTCAAGCCGAAAATTGATTTTTTAGAAAACAGAACCTTTAAATACAGAGTAGATTTTGATTCACTTGAAATTACAGATGAAGTCGGCGCAATATGTGTTTCAAGACCAACTAACCCGACTGGAAATGTTATTACAGATGAAGAAGTGAAAAAACTCTGCGAGCTTGCTCAAAAACACGATATTCCCTTTATTTTAGACAATGCATACGGCACTCCATTTCCAGATATTATTTTTACACAGGCCAAACCTTTTTTCGAAAAAAATATGATTTTGTGCATGAGTCTTTCAAAGTTTGGCCTTCCTGCTGCAAGAACAGGAATAATTATAGCAGATGAAGAAATAATAAAAGCTGTTTCAGGAATAAATGCAATTGTAAATCTTGCGCCAGGTTCATTTGGTCCAATGATGGCTCTTGATTTAATAAAAAATAATGAAATAAACGCCTTTTCAACAAATGTAATAAAGCCCTATTATCATAATAAGGCAAAGGCTGCTGTAGAGCTTTTTCATAAAGAGCTTGAAGGTACAAATTATTATATTCACAAACCTGAAGGAGCAATTTTTTTATGGCTGTGGTTCAAGGATTTAAAAATTACAACCTATGAGCTTTATGAAAGACTTAAGGACAGAGGAGTAATTGTTGTTCCAGGAAAATATTTTTTCCCTGGAATTAATGATGAATCATGGGTTCACAGAAATGAGTGTATAAGGGTCACATATTCACAGGAAGTTGAAAAAGTGAAAAAAGGAATAAAAATTATTGGAGAAGAGGTAAGAAAAGGTTATTATTAAAATTATCCAAATTTAACCTTATATATGTTTTCCATAACAGACAGAAAAAAATTTTTTCTGTCTGTTTTTTCAGGGAAAAAGTCAGGTGCTTATGAATACCTATACCAGCTCCATTGATTTAAAAACCAGTCTTGACTACTACAGAAACAGTGCAAGGCAGTCAAAGGCCTTGCTTACGGAGGTGTTTGAATACAGCCATTCTGTAATGCTTATTGTTAATCCTGAGTCTGGAGATATTATTGATGCAAATATTGCAGCCTGCCAGTATTACGGATATTCAAAAGAACAGATGCAGTCCATGAAAATTTATTCAATAAATATCTGGACTCCCCAGCAGATAAAGTCGGAAATGGAAAGTGCAAAAAAAGAGGAAAGGCGTTATTTTCTTTTTAAGCACAGGCTTTCTTCAGGAGAGATAAGAGATGTTGAGGTATATTCGGGCCCAATGTCTGTAAAGGATAAAAAATATCTTTTTTCAATTGTCCATGATGTAAGCGAAAGGTTAAAAGTTGAGCGTGAAAAGGAAGAGCTTATTGTAAAACTTGAAAAAGCTCTAAAGGAGATAAAAACCCTTCAGGGTATTCTCCCTATTTGCTCCAGCTGTAAAAAAATAAGAGATGACAAAGGTTACTGGACTCAGCTTGAAGAGTATCTTTCAGACCATTCTGATGCTGAACTGAGTCATGGAATCTGTCCCGACTGCATGAAAAAGCTTTACCCTGATTTTGTGTGAAATTTCTGTTTATTGCAAAAAAAACGGTCTTTTTTGTTCATTTCTGAATCAGATCAAAATTTATGCCTTAAAAATTATAAATTTAAATTATTCTGGAACTGAACAAAAAATACTCGTTTTCGTGCAATTGCATTTCTTATTATTCAACAAAAGATGCTCTTGACATTATTTCATCTGGCAGAGTTATTTCCCATTTTTTCAATTGTGATTTACTGAATAAAAAATGCCCCTTTTCCGGTATTTCAATTCTGATTTGCACAGGCGGTGTTCCTTTAAGAATTTTTACTGCCATTTCAGCAGCAGCTTTTCCCTGGGATTCGCCAAAAAGCACGTAACCTCCAATTGTCTTGTTTTTTCCAGCAGAAAAATCCCAAAAAGCAAATGGAGGAACTGGAGTATTTTCTGAAGTCCAGTTCAAAACATCCTTTCCATTGACATTTTTGCCGTTTTCGTCAGTAAGGGTTTGATATAGTCCAACAATAATAACATCATAGCCGTTTTTTTCGGAGTCAAGAACTGTCTGTTTCCAGTCTTTAAAACTTGAAATTAGTTTTATGTCGGTTGCAGTATCTTCCATATGTATTTGTTTTAATTCGTTTTCAACACTTGCCTTAGATGTTATGCCTGAGTCAAATAAAATAAGAATTTTTTCAGGTACGGGTTTAACAATTCTGCTGATGAAACTTATAGAACGCTTCATAAGAGGACGTTCAAGAACTCCTGTTATATTTTTTTTGCCAATAATATCATATTCCCTTGGGTTGTTGTTTATACCAAGAAAAATCACAGGGGTATCTGTTTTTGATAATTTTGGACCAAGATATTTTAGTGCCGCGTCATCACCAAGTATTACAAGGTCAGGCTTAACCTCATTAAATTTATGCCAGGCCTTGTCAGCCATTTGGAATGCTGATTCTTTGAAGTCTTTTGTGTCCATCTGAACTCAATAATTTTGTAATAGGTGCAAGGAATGTCATAAATTGGTTTTTTATAACTTATGTCCCACTCATAGTTCAGCATGATAGCTTTCAATTATTAAACAGTTTTTGCATTGAACAGATAATGGAAGTGTAATAAAAATAGGATAAATAGAAATATTTTAGTTTTCATAAATTCTCCTCAAAATAATTTGAGCAGTGATAATATGGATTTTAATTTAGCAGTTTAATTCAGGTAAGACTTGTGATATTTATTTTACATTAAATTACAATCTAATTATTTCTGAATAAAAGGGTTTTTGATAATATTATTGATTTCTTTTGTTGGTAAACAGTATTTTAAAAAGCATTTGAAATTAGAGAAAATTAACATTGTTTTAAGGTTAATATCAGGTATTTAAATTTCAGAATAAATTAAAATAACATATTTATTGGATCAAATAAATATATGAAAACTTATTAAAATAATACATAAAAAGTGAGATTGAATTTAAAAAGCAGATACAGTGTCTGAGATTTTCAATAAAGAAATCTGTATTGGTCGAAAAAGCATAATTTCTTGTTTTATCAGCAATTTTTAGAAAAGAGTCTTAGGGCTTTTTTAATTTTTACCAAAAATGAAATGATCGCGGAGGATTTCAAAAATATAATGAAAAATATTAAAGTTGCAATATCAGAAGAATTTTTTACTTCCTTTGCAAATATTCCTAAAAAACAGCAGAGTAAAGTTATTAATTTTATAACTAAATTTAAAAAAAATCCTGATTCCCCGGGAATTAATTATGAAAAAATTGAAAAAGCCAAAGATAAAAATATAAGATCTGTTCGTATTGACGATACTTACAGAGGTATTTTACTGAAACCGGAAAAAGGCAGTACTTATGTTCTTTTGTGGGTTGATCATCATGACAAGGCTTATAAGTGGGCACAAAACAAAGCCTGTAAAATAAATCCCTCAACTGGAATTATTCAGATGATGGATGCACAGGCTGTGGTGATAAATGAAAAGTCAGAATATAAAGACCAAAAATCAAGAAATCTTTTTGATGATTTCAGGGAGAGGGAGCTTTTAAAGGCAGGGGTACCAGACGAACTCATGGGTATTGTCAGAAAAGTAAAAGATCTTGACGGTCTGGAAAAAATTTCTTCAATGCTTCCGGACGAAGTTTATGAAGCTTTGTTTTTTCTTGCAGAAGGTGAAAGTCTTGAAACTGTAATACGGGATATAATAAACCCTGCTGCAGAAGAAGAAATTGACACAGAAGATTTTGACAAGGCTCTTGAAAGAAACGGTTCAAAAAGAAAATTTTATGTTGTTGAAAACGAGCTTGAACTTTTGGAAATTTTATCCGCACCTCTTGATAAATGGCGTGTATTTCTTCATCCTTCCCAGAGAAGTATTGTGGAAAATGACTATAACGGGCCGGTAAGAGTTCTTGGGGGTGCAGGTACAGGAAAAACAGTTGTTGCTGTACACAGGGCAAAATTTCTTGCATCAGAAGTTTTTAAAGATGAATCTGACAAAATTCTTTTTACAACATACACAAAAAATCTTGCTACAGATATTGAAACAAATCTGAAAAAAATCTGTGACAAAAATATTTTGAGAAAAATTGAAGTTGTAAATCTTGATAAATGGGTTTCAAATTTTCTTTTAAAAAGAGATTACAATTTTAATATAGATTATTCCAACAAATGGCAGGAACTTTGGCAAACTGCTCTTGATTCTTCTTCTCCAGACATTGCTCTTCCTGAAAGTTTTTACAGGGAAGAGTGGGATAATGTTATTCAGTCACAGGGGATTACTAGTATTCAGGAATATTTTAAGGCTTCAAGAACAGGAAGAGGCGTTGGCTTAAACAGAAAAATGAGAAAGGAAATCTGGCCTGTTTTTGAAGAATACAGAATTCTTTTAAATGAAAATAATCTCAAAGAAACAATTGATGCTGTAAGAGATGCAAGAATAATTCTTGAAAATAATCCGGAACTTGTTTCCTATAAGGCTGTAATTGTTGATGAAGCTCAGGATATGAGTACTGAGGCTTTTAAGCTTATAAAAGCAATTGCTTCGGAAAATAAAAACAATATTTTTATAACAGGAGATGCTCATCAAAGAATTTATCAGCACAAGGTGGTTTTAAGTCATTGCGGAATTAATATTATGGGAAGAAGCAAAAAACTTAAAATCAATTACAGAACAACTGAAGAAACAAAAAACTGGGCAGTAAAAATTCTTGAAAACTGTGATATAGACGACCTTGACGGGCAATTAGATGATCAAAAGGGTTACAAGTCTCTTCTCCACGGGAATCCACCTCTTGTAAAAGAATTTAATGATTTTAATGAAGAACTTGATTTTATTGCGGATTATTTGAAAGACCATGATGAATCAGAACTTAAAAATATATGTGTGGTTTTAAGGCTCAACTCCCTCTTGGAACAATATGAAAAAGCACTTAATAAAAAAGGTATTAAAACAATAAGAATTAAGTCAAACGAGCCTGACAGTCTTGAAATTTCAGGGGTAAGGACTGCAACCATGCACAGGGTAAAAGGCCTTGAGTTTGAAAAAATAATTATTCCCTCATTAAATGATGGGAATATGCCTTACAAGTATTATTTAAGAAATTCTACGGATCAGACTGTAAAAGATGATGCTGAAACACGCGAAAGAGCTCTTCTTTATGTTGCAGCTACAAGGGCAAAAAAAGAAGTTGTTGTTACCTGTTTTGGCAGGAAAAGCAAGTTTTTGGTTTAATTTTGATTAACCTGAATTGAGTGACTTTAAGTTAGTTAGTGATTGGCCGAAAACGACGGTTTTGTTTCCTTCAAGGAAGATAAAAATTTAACAGCAGGAATAAATTGAGTATTTTGAGGATTAAATTTTGAATCTGTCGTCGAAAGGGACAAAAAAGACCGTTTTTGCTTTGTAACTAATTATTAAGGAATTATTTCATGACAAATTTATCTGTAAAGACAAAAAATATTTTCCGTATAGAATCCTTGAGGGTTGAAAATTATCGAGTTTTGAAAAATTTAAAACTTGATAAGCTTACGCCAATAACCGTTCTCCTGGGACCAAACGGCAGCGGTAAGTCTACTATTTTTGATGTCTTTAATTTTTTGTCTGAGTCTTTTAATATTAGCCTTCGTTATGCCTGGGATCATCGTGGACGAGGTAAAGAACTTAAAAGCCTTGGTTCTGATGGTCCGATTATTTTTGAATTAAAATATCGGGAAGGACAGATAAGTCCTGCTGTCACCTACCACCTTGAAATTGATGAAGGCCTAAAAGGCCCCGAAGTCGTTGAAGAGTGGCTTCAATGGAGAATCGGCAGTAATGGAGAACCTTTTCGATTTATGGAGTTTAAAAAAGGGGTTGGGTGTGCTGTCAGTGGTGAGATGCCTGATTCTGATGATTTAAAAACGGATACTAATCTACGTTCTCCTGACCTGATTGCAGTTAATGCACTTGGACAGCTTTCTGATTATCCTCGAATTGCTGCCTTGAGGGAATTTATCAAAGACTGGCATATTTCTAATCTTTCAATTGATCAAACCAGAAATCAATCTGAGGCCGGCCCCCAGGAACGTTTAAGCAGCAGCGGGGATAATCTCCCAAATGTTATTCAATATTTTAAGGAACAGCATCCAGAGATGCTGGAGCATATTTTTAAAATTCTCCGCAGGAGGATTCCAAGGCTTGAAAGAGTGGATGCTGAACCTATGGCCGATGGCAGATTGCTGTTGAAGATCAAGGATATGTCTTTTGACAAGCCCGTGCTGGCTAAGTTTGCATCAGATGGAACCATGAAAATGCTGGCTTATCTGACTGTTTTGTATGACCCTGAACCTCCTCGCTTTATAGGCATAGAAGAGCCGGAAAATTTTCTTCATCCTCGCTTGCTGCCTGAACTGGCAGAGGAGTGCCGTGCTTCATCTGAGAATGCACAGGTTCTTATAACGACCCATTCGCCTTTTCTTTTAAATTCAATGCGTGCTGAAGAGGTAAGGATTTTGTTTAGGGATGAAAACGGGTTTACTCAAGCAGTAAATGCTTGTGATATCCAGGGTATACCTGAATTGATGGAAGCAGGATCAGCTCTTGGCCACCTTTGGATGGAAGGACACTTTGGTTTTGGTGATCCATTTATTAATTTTGGAGCACCAAAATCTTTAAAAGAGGTTAATAAATGATGCTGGAGAAATTGATTGTATTTGTAGAAGAATACTCAATGGAAGCAGCACTGGAAATCATTTTACCTAAAATACTTGTTGATATTGATTTTCAGATAATTCGATTCCAGTGTAAGGATGATCTCCTGAAAAAATTACCTGTTCGATTAAGAGGATATACCTCATGGCTTCCTGATACCTGGTCTATTCTTGTGTTGGTTGATCGAGATGATGATGACTGCACTGTTCTCAAACAGACTCTGGAAGATTATGCAGTTGATTCCGGATTTGTTACTAAAACAAGTGCAATGCCGGGACATAGGTTTCATGTGGTAAATCGTATTGTAGTAGAGGAGCTTGAAGCATGGTATTTTGGAGATTGGAATGCTGTCAGAACAGCTTATCCCAGGGTGCCTGCTAATATTTGTCAAAAAGCACCTTACAGAGATTCGGATGCCATAGCAGGAGGAACCTGGGAAGCATTTGAGCGTATATTGAAAAGTTGCGGTTATTTTTCAACGGGAATACGAAAAATTGAGTGTGCACGTAAAATAGCCGTTCATATGGATATTAAACAAAATCGGTCTAATAGTTTTAATGTTTTTGTTGAAGCGGTTCAGATGATTTTGTATGGAGGAACTGTCTGAACATGCGATTTTTATTTAAAAAGCTCAAAGGAGGTTATAAAATAATATTTTTGCTGTAGAAATAAAATGTTGAAACAGTGTTTAACTGTTGACTATATTCATTCTGCCTTATAAGAATTTTCTGTGTTTATTTGCTTTTAACAGACAGAAGGCCTTGTTTTAGTTTCTATTTTTACTGAATTTGGTTTTCTGGCTTTTGTTATTTGAGGATTCTTATGTCATATAGTATTTCTCTAGTATTTTTTATTGGTTTGATTTCATGTATTTTTTTTCTTTCTTTTTATTTGGTCATTAAAAATAAAAGAAGTCCTTTTGTTGAAAGTTCTCCAACAACTTTAACTACTCTTGGAATTTTAGGAACTTTTTTTGGAATTACTTCTGGTTTGATAAATTTTGATTTTTCAACCCATCAATCCATAGATCAAAGTATTCCCTATTTCCTGGAAGGTTTGAAGACTGCATTTATTACAAGTGTATTCGGTATCTTAACTTCTTTGTTGCTTAAGTTCTCAATGAATATTAAAGATGCCAAAAATTTAAATCTTGCTGGTCCAGATGATTTTGAAGGCAAGTTCCTTTTTATTTTTGAAAAAAATATGGAAGTTGCTTCGGAAACAAGGGATTTTATGAAGTCTCTTAATGAAAATATCGTTGAACTTAAAAAAATAATCTCAGGTGATGGCGATTCGAGTATTGTTACCCAGATTTTAAAATTTCGATCTGATTATAATGATAAAATGAATGAGCTAATTCATTCTGCTAAAGCTTATAGTGAAGATGTAGCTGTAAAGCTTGATGGTTTTGAAAAAAGTCTGAATGAAGATCAGGAAAATAAAAAATTATTTTATAAATTCATTGAAAATGCCTTTAAAAAATCTATCAGGGAAATTTATGATTTTAGGGTTTTAGCTATTGAATTTTATAATAATTGTTTGGAAAGTGTGAAACAAATTGAAAACTTTGAAAATATTTTATCCGATGGTAACAAGACGGCTATTGAAATAAAGGAAATTGTTCAATCTGATACAAACGATCAAAATCTTTTAAATGAGTTAAAAAGTTTTAGATGCGATTATGCTGAAACAAGTTCTTTGGCAGATGAAAAATATAATGAGTTTAAAAATATCAGCCTTGAGCATCATCAGGGAATAAATAGTCGATTGGATAAAAATTATATACTCCAGGAAGAGCTTGGCCGTGAAATAAGAAATGATTTTAATGATTTTGCATTGAAAGTGACAGAAATAAGTTCAAAGCAGCTTATAGAGGCACTTAATGATCTTATTAAAGACTTTAATCATAATCTTACAGAACAGTTTGGAGATAATTTTAAAAAACTTGATGAATCAGTTGGGAAACTTGTTTTGTGGCAGGATGAGCATAAAGAGCATATGGAAAGGCTTAAAAAAGAATTTTGTCTTGCCGCTGATTCTATTTCGGAAAGTGAAAAATCTCTTTCAAATGTAAGTCATGAAGCAGAAAAAATTTCAAAACTTGTTGTTAATCTGAGCAGTTTAATGGTCTCTGCTGATTTCCAGATAAAAACTCTTGAAGCTTGCCTTGAATCTTTTGCTGATTTAAAAGAAAAGGCTTCAGGAGCTATGCCAGAAATTGAGTCAAGGCTTGATTCAATAATAACTACAGTTAAAAATTCCGCAGAAAATGCATCAAAACATTATGAGAGTCTACTTTTTGGTTCAAAGGAGTTTATTGATAAATTCCTTGAATCTTCAGGCAGTCTTCATGAAAAATTTATAAATGATACTGGAGGACTTGTAAAAGGTATTGCTGATGAGTTGAGTTTTGTTTCTGAAGAGCTGTTTTTAAACAATAGAAAAATTACAAGTAATATTAAGGAAAGTTTTGAAAGTATAAATCAGTTATCTAATGAAGTTCAAACTTGTGTAAAAAAGAGTTCGAATGATTTGCATGAAATTATTTCGGGAATAATTGCAAGATATGGTGATGGAATAGAAACTGTTTTTATAAGAGGTAATGAAAATCTTGAAAGACTAAGCAGTGAAGTTGAAAAAACAGTCTTAAAAGCGGGTGAAACATTAAATACCACAATATCTGATATGGTAGGTCATTCATCAGAAAGCTTTGAAAAAATATTTGAAAAGGGAAGTGAAAATCTTGAAAGGATTTCAAGGGATTCAGAAGAAAGAGCGGAAAAGTCAGGAGAGCTTTTAACTGAAACAATAAATGCAATAGCAGCCCATTCAAACACCAGCATAGAAAGAGCTTTTAATGATGTAAACGAAAGAATATCTTGTCTTGCTGAAGACACGGAGCAGCGTCTAAAAGATTCGGGTGAATATTTCACTTCAATAATAAATGATCTTACCAGGAAATCAGGGTTAAATATTGAAGAAATTTGTGTATCAACTAAAGAATCTCTTAAAAACATGATTGCTGAGGTTGGAAAAAGAATTTCAGACTCTTCAAGTGAACAGGAAGAAGTTTTAAAAACAGTAACTAAAAAAATTGATTCATACTTTGAAAGTTTTATAGGTGAAGCAAAAAATAAAATGCTTTCTTTTTATAATGAAATGGAAACTTCAATGAAAACCAATTCATCACAATACAGCTCTCTTATTTCAGATACAATTAAAGAAATGGACAGTAATTTTAAAAAATCATTTAATGAACAAAACTTAAATATTTATAAACTATCAGAACTTTTAAAGGAAGAAATTATAAAGTCTGCAAAAGAACGTGAAGATGTTTTAAATAAAGAAATCAAGGTCTTAGATGAAAGTATGCAAAACGAAATTACAAGAGTGCTTAGACAAATGGGAGAGCAGCTTGTAAGAATAACAGAAAAATTTGTATCAGATTATTCCATTCTTACGGAAAAAATGGGTGAAGTGGTAAGCAAGGCTGAAATTTACATGAACTGATGAGTGTTTTAGTGTTAAATAACAGGGTTAAATTTTCCAAGAAAAATGATGAAGTTCAATGGCTTCCTGTTTCTGATTTGATGGCAGGCCTCATGGTTATTTTTCTTTTTGTGGCAATAAGCTATATGCGTATGGTTGTTGTTGAAAGAGACAGTATAAAAAATATAGTAGTTGCCTGGGAAACAACAAGGAAAAGAGTCTATCAGGAACTTTACAACGAATTCAGATATGATCTTGATAAATGGAATGCACAAATAATCGAAAGTGATCTTTCAGTAAGGTTTAATGAACCCGAAGTACTTTTTGAGCAGGGTAAAACAGATTTACAGCAGCGGTTTAAAGAAATTCTTGATGACTTTTTTCCTCGCTACATTAAATGTATTAATCTTTTTATTGAAGAAGAAACTCAAGGCTCCACTATTGAAGAAATAAGAATTGAAGGACACACTTCAAGCGAATGGAATAACAATGTAGACTCTGCAGAAGCCTATTTTAACAATATGTGGCTTTCACAGGGAAGAACAAGATCTGTTCTTCAATACTGCTACTCTCTTAAAGGATGCCAAAATTATGGCTGGCTTAAGAGAAAAATTGCGGCTGTAGGGTATTCCTCGTCTCACCTTGTTTTTGATGAGATTACACTTCAGGAAGATAAGGAAAAATCACGAAGGGTTATATTCAGAGTTAAAACTACTGTTGAAAAGCAGCTTATGAAAGTAATTGAGTAATATGCATTTTGATGTTGATTTTTCAGAACTTAAAAATCTGGCTGATAAAATAAGTGCTTCTGAAAGTAAGTGGACATTAAGACAAAAAGAGCTGAGTCCTGTTGAGCGTTTTAAAATTGAACTTGCAGAAGGAATAGAGCTTAATTTATCAGATGTTGCTGTTAATGATTCAGGTCTTTTAACTTTTAAAGATCTTCAGGTCATTCTGTATATACCAGATCATGGTGTTTCTTTAGAGAAGGCTTTAAAAGTTCCAAAATTTGGAAAAAAATTTCATATTGCTGATTGTAAAACTCTAAGAGAGATGAGGTTGAAAAGGAGATACGAAAGATATGTTGCAACAAATGATATGACTGGTAATTTTAAAATATATGGAACTGATGATTTTGGGCAAAAAAAAGAGGGGATTTTAAGACTTAAAGTTTGTCAGAATTGTTTAGAGTCTCTTAATTACAAAAACTTCAGAAATTTGCAATATATTCAGAAAAAACGAGTGGTTGATGGTTTTGATATCCATGAGTTTTTTTCTAAATACAGCTCTTACTTTGAATATCTTCCCCAAAAACAAGAAACTGAATCCTTTGGATATGATGATAAATGGGATCAGATTTCCTATGATTACAGGCAAAGTAAAAACTGGGAATGTGAAAAATGCGGTATTTCATTGAAAGACAATAAACAATTACTCCATACACATCATATTAATGGTGTAAAACATGACAATGCAAAAGAAAATCTTAAGGCTTTGTGTATTGACTGCCATTCCAAAGAGCCTGGCCATAATTATATATTTGTTTTAAGAAAATATCGGCAATTAATTGCAAGCTTGAGATCCAAATTAAAAAAATCCCGCATAAGGGAGCAGGATAAACGCCTTTTGAATGAATCTTTTCAATGGAATGATGTGGTAGATATGGCAGATCCTGCTGTTTGTGGATTGATTGAAATGTGCAGATTTCATAAACACCCTGTTCCGGAAGTAGGTGTTGATATTTTCCATGGGAATAGTGTTTATGCACAGGCAGAATTGGCCTGGCCTGATAAAAAAATTGCAGTTGTACTATTAAAGGATAATCATTCTGATTTAATGGTAAAAAGAGGGTGGAAAGTTTATTCTGTCAAAGAAGCTATGGAATACTGGTTTGCTTGAAAGGCAAACTCTTAAATTTTGAAATTTGCTTTTCGTTCTTTATTATCAAATTTGCCATGATTTATTTCAAAATTAATGTTTAAATTTGTTGGTTTATTTCTCTGAAAAAATTTTTTCATAATCCCCAAAATAATTAAAATTTAAAAAAGACTCAAGCAAAGGATCAGTCAGTCTCAGTTTTTCATAGGAAACTTTTTTTACCCTTACAAGCTCAAAAAGCCTGTCAACCTTAACCTCGTCTTTTGAAAGCAGTGCTTCAATAAAAGGAATGCATTTTTTTGAATACACTGAACAAAGAGGCTGAAAAAAACTCCCTTCATTTGGAGTAACGGCATAATACTTATTTTCAGTCTGGCTTATTATTTCAGCGATAAGTTCTTTTTTTAAAAAAGGCATGTCACAGGCAGCAACAAATCCAAAATCTGTTTTAATATTTGAAAGACCTGAGTGTATTCCACAAAGAGGAGTGCTTTTTTTTATTATATCTTTATATACTTTTATTCCTGATTTCTGAAAAAGTTCCGGCTCATTTGAAATTATTATTGATTCAATGCCAAGTTCTTTGAATTTTGAGGAGATTAAGTCTAAAAAAGTTTTTCCCTCAATCTCAAGAAAAGCCTTGTTTTGGCCGTTCATTCTTTTGTTTCTGCCGCCGCAGAGTATTATCCCTGTAATATTTTCTTTCATTTTATCATTGATTTTTCAGTTTAATTTCTTAAAAGTAGTTCATATATGAAATATAATCTGTTTTAAAGTTAAAATATACATTAAATAAGGAATATACATGGATAACTGGAAAAAAACATCTTGTGTTTTGTGCGCACAGAACTGTGGTCTGAAAGTTCTGGTTGAAAACAATATAATAGTAAAGGTTGCTCCTGACAGGGACAACCCAAGAAGCATGGGGTATGTGTGCAGAAAAGGACTTAATATTGCAAACCATCAGCACCATGAGGACAGGCTTACACACCCCTTGAAAAAAACAGAAAACGGATTTGTGAAAATATCATGGGAACAGGCCTTTGAAGAAATAGGCAAAAAATTAAAAAATATTGTTGATGAGTACGGGCCTAAATCCTTTGCATATATGGGAGGAGGAGGCCAGGGATGTCACTTTGAAGCTGCATTCGGTGTAAATCTCATGAGAGGGCTTGGATCAAAATATCATTACAATGCACTGGCACAGGAACTGACCGGATATTTCTGGGGTTGCGGGAGAATGTTCGGGCGACAGAACAGGTTTGCCATTCCCGATGAAATGTCTTCTGACATGATACTTGGAATAGGCTGGAACGGAATGACTTCCCATCAGATGCCAAGGGCTCCGATTGTTTTAAAGGAATTTTCATCAGGTCCGGACAAATTTCTGGCAATAATTGATCCAAGGGTGTCAGATACTGCAAAGATTGCTGATCTTCATCTTCCAATACGTCCGGGAACAGATGCACTTCTTGCAAGGGCAATGATATCAATAATTTTGAGAGAGGGTCTGGAAAACCGTGAATATCTTGAGCAGTTTACTGAAGGTTTTGAAAAAATAAAACCATGGTTTGAAAATTTTGATTACAAAGCTGCAGTAAAAGTCTGCGGCCTTGAATACGACGATGTTTACAGGCTCTGCAAAGAGCTTTCAACAAGAAAATGGTGTATGCACTTTGATCTTGGGGTTTATATGAACCGCCACAGTACAATGGCATCTTATCTGTATATGCTTCTTGCAGCAGTCTGCGGAAGATGCTGTGTAAAAGGGGGGAATGTAATTCCTGGAACAATTGTTCCTCTTGGTTCCCATACAGATGAAAGAGATGAAAATACCTGGAGAACGGTTGAAACAGATTTTCCTGCAATTTCCGGTGCTTTCCCTCCAAATGTAATGCCTGAGGAAATTTTGTCGGATAAACCCGAAAGGCTGAGAGCCGTTGTTATTTCATCTTCAAATCCTTTAAGATCTTATGCTGATACCACAGCCTATGAAAAGGCCTTTGAAAAACTTGATCTTCTTGTAACAATTGAAATTGCCATGACTGAAACAGCAGAACTTTCAGATTATGTTCTTCCTGCAAAAACAGGGTATGAATCAAATGACGGTACTTTTTTCCCCTGGAATTTTCCTGAGGTTTATTTCCAGATGAGAAGACCTGTTGTAGAGGCTGCTGGAGAACAAAAAGAATCAGGCGAAATTTTAACAGGAATTGCTGAAAAAGCAGGAATTGTTCCCCAAATTCCGGACTACCTTTATGAAGCCGCAAAAAAAGACAGACTTACATACATGACAGCACTTTTTTCCTATGTTTCGAAAAACAAAAGTGCGGCAAAAAAAATGCCTTTTATTATAGCAAAAACTCTTGGCAAAGAGCTTGGTTCAGGAAATCTTGCTGCAATGTGGGGGGTAATGCTCGGTGCAACAAAAGACGTGAGAAAAAATGCTCAAAGAGCAGGTTTT
>JACKCP010000008.1 GCA_020633955.1 Desulfobacteraceae bacterium
CTTATTGAACAACTTTTAAACTCTCAAAAACCTGAAATCAGATCCTTTGCAGATGAGATTCTTTTTCTGAAAAATATCAGTCCCAAGGATCTAACCCATGAGCGGGAAAACACACCGCTTATATATTTAAGAGCCGTTGATTTAGAAAAAAGAAAAGAGCATGGCTTTTTTTCTTCATGCATAAAAAAAAATATCCAAAGCCATCTTTTCATTGATGAAAAATGCCCTGACTTTTTTTTTGAAGATGACAAAATTTCATTCAATTATTCAATAGAAAGATTACATTCGCCTGCCAGTCAAAACAAAAATTTTAAAGACGAAACAAAAACCATTTTTTTTGATGAAGTTTTAAATAAATTCAATTTTGCAGGACTTGAATCAGGAAATGAGATGAGACATTTCAATTCACTTTCCCCACATGGAATTTTAAGAAAGTGGTATATGAAAACAAAAATCAAAACAGATAAAGCCGATTTTACTTTCCAGGGAGTTCAGACAAGCTATGGAAAAGGTTTTGATCTTGAAAAGGCAAGGATTTCATGTCTTATGGAAATGTGTGAAAGAAGAGCTTCATTTGTTTCTGTTGAAGATATGAGAATCCTTGATAAAAAATTTTACCCTGAGCTTATTAAACTAAGTTTCTCCGAAGGTATTGAGCAAGGCCTTAATATGCTTGATCCAAATTCACTGAGACTTGAAGTTCCCTACTCCGACTATTCAATTTACTGGATTAAGGCTTCTGAGCTTACTGCCCATGAAAAAGAAAAAGAAATTTATATTCCTGCCCAATTATCCTTTTTATTTCTGAATCTTGACGAGCCAGATCTTTTTTCCTCACTTGATTCGACAGGGCTTGCCGCTGGAGATACAATTGAAAGAGCAAAGCTTGCAGGGATTCTTGAAGCAATTGAAAGAGACAGTGAATTTACCTCTCCCTTTAACCTTGAAAAATGCTTCAGGCTCAAATCAAAGTCGGGTGAGATTAATTCTTTACTGGAATTTTACAGATCAAGAGGAATTGATTTCTTTTTTCAAGCCGCAGAAAATGAAACTAAAATTCCATGTTATAAAGCCTTTGTATATGGAAACGACAATATCATTTACAAAGGCTGCAGCGCTGATCTGAACGGTAAAAAAGCATTACTGGATGCTTTGTTTGAAGTCCCGTATCCGACTTTCAATAATTATCCATCAAAAACAATCACATACCCTTTGAAGGAAATATTTTTTGAAGATCTGCCGGACTATTCTACAGGCTCAATAAAAACAGATCTTGAACTTCTTGAAACATATTTGACTGGCAATGACATAAGGGTCATTTACTCCGACCTTACCCAGTCCTCACTTGAGATCCCTGTTTTTAAAACAATAATTCCTGGATTGGAACTCAATGGAGACTTTGACAGCTGGCACAGAGTAAGCAAAAGACAGTACGCCAATTTCAAAAAAATTTTTACTCCCCATGATTTCCAAGTGTCAGACAATCTGCAAGAGCCCTGAAAAGAGTATTTGAATCAAAGGGCTTGGAAATATAATCTGTCATTCCCGCCTCAAGGCATCTTTTCTTGTCCCCTGACATTGCATGTGCCGTCAAAGCAATAATCGGAACATTTCCCAGCCCATTCTGAGATTCTGAAAGGCGTATTGCTTTGGTTGTTTCAACACCATTCATGGCAGGCATCTGTACATCCATTAAAATAACATCAAAAGCATGGGTTTTTGCAAGACCAAGAGCCTCAACTCCGTTATTTGCAATCTGTATACTGGCATTTATCTTTTTAAGATACCTTACTGCAAGCTCCACATTTACCTCATTGTCTTCTGCCAGAAGAATTTTTAAACTTTCCCTGTTGTTCTGCTTTTGCCAGTCCATAATACAAGAGACAGAATCCTTGTTTAGAACCTTTGTGCTGATACTTGAATTCATCTTTCTTGAATAGTTTTTATTAAATTCAATAAAAGGAATTTTAAAGACAAACAAAGACCCTTTCCCCTCAGTACTTTCAACTTTTAAATTTCCGCCCATCAAATTTATAAGCTGCCTTGTTATTGAAAGGCCAAGCCCTGTTCCTCCAAAATTTCGTGATATGGAATCATCTGCCTGGGAAAAATTTTCAAATATTGTATCTATATTTTTTTCCGAAATCCCGATCCCGGTATCCTGAATTGAAAAGACAATATATCTGTTTCCCTGATCTGACGAAAGATCAACCTGAATTTCAACTCCGCCCTTCATTGTAAACTTCACTGCATTTCCAATAATATTTAACAAGATCTGATGCAGCCGCATTTCATCTGAAATTATTATTTCCGGGACAGTAATATCTACATTATCTTTGAAAAAAAGATTTTTATCATTTATTGCCGGCAGAAGAAGCCCTTTTATATTTTCAAGCATCCCCCTTAATTCAACTGGTTCAGATCTTAATATCAGCTGCCCTGATTCAATTTTTGAAAAATCCAGAATATCATTTATTATTCCAAGCAAAGTCCTTGAAGATCTCAATATAACTTCAACCTGTTTTTTCTGATCAAAATCAAGGTCTGTCTCATTGAGCAATTTTGCCATTCCAATAACTCCGCTCATGGGAGTTCTGATTTCATGGCTCATGTTTGCCAGAAATCTGCTTTTAGCTTCACTTGCAGCCTCAGCCTGTTCCTTGGCATATTCAAGAGCCTTCTCCGCCTTCTTTCTCATGGAGATATCTCTTGTTATACCGCGAAATCCAACAATTTTACCTTTTTTATCTTTTATTGGTGAAACTGATGTTTCAAGGTAAATCACATTTCCATTTTTGTGGAAGGCTTCATATGTAACACTTTTCAAAGGGGCTCCGGTTACAAATACTTCATTGAATTTGTCATAGAGAGTCATGGCACCCTCTTCAGTCATTGTAACCCTGTAATCTCCTCCAACAAGCTGTTCAACGGGATAACCAAACAGTTTTTCAACAGGCTTTGTTGCAAAAATGCATTTTCCGTCAAGATCTACTTCATAATATCCGTCTTCAACTTCATCAAGAATGTCCTTATAGCGTTTGGCCTCATGGGATACTTTGCTCAGCCTGGTAAAAACTGAAAAAAAGGCATAAATAACAAGCAGAAAACCAAAAAATATTATAAGCAGATCAAAAAACATTATTTTTCTCCAGCCATTCTAAACAGGGAAATAAATCTTCTTCTCTGTGAGGTTCAAGGGTTATCCTGATATCGTTTAAATTTTTACTTAAAAATAACTTCAGGGGATTAAAGTCTATTTTTCCTTTTCCCGGAGGAAGGTGCAGATCATTTTTGCCGTCATTATCGTGCAAATGAATTTCCTTTATGAATGGTCCTGTTTCTTTGATCCAGTTTTCAATGGATACTTCCCCAAATGCAAAATGATGGCCTGTATCAAAACAAAATCCACCACTGCAGCCTTGAACTGCTTCAAGAAGCGGCAAAATTTCCTCAGGACTTCTTTCATATACATTTTCAAGTAAAAGAACCACATTTTTTTGAGAAGCCGCATATGCAAGTTCCCCGAAAAAATCACAGCTCCTTTTAACCCACTCATCCTTAAGAAAACCATGTCTTTTGAAATCATAACCTGGATGAAGAACCATTGACTCGGCCTTAAGCAGTTGTGCATAGTTTAAAGCTGAATAAATTCTTTTTCGGCTTATTTCCTTGATTTCAATATCTGTAGAAACAGGATTCAAGTCAAAAAAAGGGCCGTGTGAGGAAATTTTAAGGCCTTTTTCAATAAATTTTTCAGATATATCAGAAATATCTTCAGGGCTCAGGTCATCCAAAGCCTGAGAGTCAATCCCAAATTCGGGATTTAAACCAATTTCCAAGTATTTTTCAATATAATTGTTTATCATTCTTAATGGGAGATTAACATGAATTTTTTTTATAATATCTTTTTTCATAATTATAATTTATACCTTAAATTGTTTGCATTATTGACAACATATAATTAAAAAAGTAGTAGTTTTTTTTAAATTTATAAAGAACTTTTTAGGTGAACTTATGTTTGGAATCGGAATGCCGGAAATTTTAGTCATACTTGCAGTGGCTCTTATTGTTATTGGTCCTAAGAAACTTCCTGAGCTTGCAAAGACCCTTGGAAAAGCTTTCGGGGAGTTCAAGCGATCGGTAAATGATCTAAAAACCAGCGTAGAAATTGATGAAGAACCTGCAAAAAGACTTGAATCTGATTCAAAAGAAAATAATGATGAACCAAAATAAAGAAAAAATAAATCTTACAGAACATTTGACAGAGCTAAGATCCAGACTGATTAAATGTTTTATTATTATTTCTGCAGGATTTGGTATCTGCTATTTTTTCAAGGAAAAATTGTTTTTTTTTCTTATAAAACCACTGCGGAATACCCTTGGCGAAAGCGGTCAGCTCATTTTCACCTCACTTCCCGAGGCATTTTTCACCTATCTTAAAACTGCACTTCTTGCCGGTATAATAATTACTTTCCCTTTTCTTATTTATCAGTTCTGGCTTTTTGTTTCTCCTGGACTTTATTCTAAAGAAAAAAAGGCTGTAATTATTCTCACAATCCTTTCAGTAATTTTTTTTACAGCAGGATCAGCATTTGCCTATTTCCTTGTTTTTCCATACGGATTCAGTTTTCTTCTAGGTTTTGCAAATGAAAACATCAGGGCCCTTCCTTCGATGAAGGAATATTTTTCCTTTGCTTCAAAGCTTTTATTTGCATTCGGGCTTGCATTTGAGCTTCCTCTTATATTGAGCGGTCTTGCAAAAATGGGCCTTGTTTCTGTCCCATTCTTAAAAAAGCAGAGAAAATATGCTGTACTGATTTTTTTTGTTTTTGCTGCACTTATCACCCCGCCTGATGTTGTCACTCAGATTATGATGGCTGTTCCCATGGTTCTTCTTTATGAACTTGGAATTTTAGGTGCAGTTCTTTTCAGTAAAAAAAAAGAATAAATACAAACACCATTTATAATACAAAGACAACTTAAACAGTTTTTTCATTTAGAAAAATTGCAAAATTTAACATCAGGCATACCAGAGTATTTTAAGGAGTAAATCTGTAAATGCTCCCTCCACATCTATTCAAACCCGAAAATTTATGAAACTTAATTTAAATCCTGCAACTCACTTTTATCAATGTATGGGTGTATAAAAATTTTGTAATCTTTTTCATGAAATAAATCAGATATTATTTTCATCAGATTACAAAGAGATCCGGTATACGACTCCATATTGCTTACTTGTGCAGTTTTCAATAGCAGCAAAATAATATTTTTATAACCGAATTATTTGCAGTGCTTATTATGACCTCCATAAAATAATCTAAAGGGAATAGCTGCACCTTTTTCTGGCACAGTCCTTCATCTTTGGACTTGACTATCACTTTTCAATCACCAATTTTTAATAAAAACACATATATTTGATATTTTCAGGTGATAATATATTTTCCATAAGAAAAAACAGGGAATATAGCAGACATAAAAAACAGAGCCATTCTTGAGTTAAAAAAGATTGAACTGGATGACAAAAAAAATTGTCCATGTCATAGAACAGCCTGTTAAGGGATGTAAAAGCAAGAAAGACCTATTCGGTAGATCAATAAGGAGATTAAAATGACTGAACAGCAATCAACAGTAAATATGGAACCCTTAAGCTCCATTCACATGAAGAGGTATGGGGTGAGTAATTATAAAGCTGTATATGAAGATCTGTTTTTAAAAAAACAAAGAAAATATGCAATTCTTATTTTTTTATTTTCGCAGCCATTATAACTCCGCCAGATATTGTAACCCAGATTATGATGGCAGTCCCAATAGGACTTTTATATGAGCTTGGTATTTTGGGTGCTATTTTTTTTGGAAAAAAAAAGAGTGATGATATTTGATTTATAAGGGGTGATTTCCCACCCCTTTTACTTAGTTACTGAACGAAAATGGCCTTTTTTGTCCATTCTTAAGTCAGATTCAAAATACTTTATGTATCCTAAATGTTAAATTTTTCAACTTCCTTAAACTGAACAAAAAATCCAGCTTCAATCCAGCAGCTCCTTGTTTATTCTGATTCCATACTTGTTTTCCAGACTTCCCAAACTTTACCAACAAGTTCCGGCCCTGGTTTTAAGGTAATTTTACCTGGCTTCCATCCTGAAGGTGTTGCTTCACCGCCTTCAGTTTTTCTTACATGCTGGAATGCCTTTATCTGCCGGATTGTTTCAGATACATTTCTTCCTACAGGCGGAGTAAGAATTTCATATCCCTGGATAATTCCATCGGGATCAATAATAAATCTGCCTCTGTTTTCAACCCCTGCATCTTCATCATAAACACCGTATACAGAGCCGACTTTTCCGCCACCGTCGGAAAGCATAGGAAATGGAATTCCTCCCGGAACCATTTTTGACAGCTCATGATCATTCCACATTTTATGTACAAACATACTGTCAACGCTCATTGAAAGAACTTCAACACCTAGTTCCTGAAATTCTTTGTGATGTTCGGCGACCGCCGAAATTTCTGTAGCTCAAACAAAGGTGAAGTCACCTGGATAAAAACATAATACAACCCATTTTCCAAGAAAATCAGATAATTTTACACTTGTAAAATCACCATTGTAAAATGCCGGAGAAACAAAATCCGGAGCTTTTCTTCCAACTTGTATCATTTTTTTCTCCTTGTAAGAATTTTCAGTTACTTTTTTTTCAGAGGTGTCATTTTTTGAAGCATCAGGCTCTACTCCTCCAACTGGTCTGGCACATCCAATTGCTTTTTTTTCTGCCATTTACCCTCCTTAAATTAAACTAACAGTCAGATATAAATTAATTTCAGCTCATTTTATGTTGAGCCTTGAAAAATTCTTCACTAAAAAATAAAATGCGTTTTTATATTTAGATAATGAATAAATTTAGATTAATCAATAAAAATTATCAATAACTAAAGACTAGAATTTTTATTCTTTAAATGAAAATGGAAAATTTAAACGATGGGATACAGAAGTTTTCTAAATCTGACGCCTGAACGGATAAAAAAGGCTGTTTTCCTTCACTCACCAGATGAATGTACCCCAAATTATAACACCACGACACCCAGCTCATAAGTTCTTAGAAAAACATGTCAGACCAGACTCAACTCGATGCAGACTATTTGAGAAATGATTACCAAGGCTCAGCAGAACAGGCAAACACAAAGACAGCCTGATCTGCTTTTTTATTTTAATTTGAGATTATCCGTGGACAATGACTTTACCGAGGAAATCCTTAAGTCGTGGATGTTCCGGGTTGATGAAAAATTCTTTAGGAGGTTTGTCAACCTGTACAACCCCCTCATCAATAAAGATAACCCGGTCAGCAACTTCCTGGGCAAACCCCATTTCGTGGGTAACAACTACCATGGTCATTCCTTCTGTGGCAAGATTTTTCATGACTTCAAGAACTTCACCAACAAGCTCAGGATCAAGTGCAGATGTTGGTTCGTCAAAAAGGATTGCCTTTGGCCTCAAAGCAAGAGATCTGGCTATGGCAACACGCTGTTTCTGGCCTCCGGAGAGTTGATCCGGATAGTTTTTAGCCTTATCTGCAAGGCCTACTTTGGAAAGCAGCCCCATTCCAAGTTTTTCTGCTTCAGCTTTGCTCATCTTTTTAACTTTAATTGGGCCAAGTGTAATGTTATCCAGAACTGTCATATGGGGAAAAAGATTAAAATGCTGGAAAACCATGGTTGCTTCAGACCTGACAAAATTTATATCTGTCGATTTATCCATAATATCCAAACCATCCACAATAACAGTTCCGCTGGTGGGTACTTCCAGCCGGTTAATACAGCGCAGCACCGTGGATTTGCCAGATCCTGAAGGACCAACTATAACTAATACCTCTCCCTGTGCAACTTCAATATTGATACCTTTAAGTACATTGATGTGTCCAAAGGACTTATGGAGATTTTTAATACTGATCATGCTTTTCCTCTCATTTGCAAACGCTTTTCAATTATACGCAGGCACTTTGCTATGGACATGGTCATGCAAAGATAGATCAGACCACAGGTGAGATAGACTTCAAAGGCTCTGAAATTAACAGCAACAATTTCATCACCTGTTCTCAGCAATTCACCAACACCGATGATCATGAGAAGAGAAGTATCTTTCAGGCTGATAATAAACTGATTGCCAAGAGGGGGAACCATTCTCCTGAAAGCCTGGGGCCAGATGATGTAGCGCATGGTCTGCATGGCATTGAGCCCTATTGTTCTTCCGGCCTCCATTTGCCCGGGATTGATGGACTGAACAGCTCCACGTACAATTTCTGCTATGTATGCTCCGGAGTTTATTGCGATAATAATAATACCCGCAACCATAGCAGGGATTCTGAAACCAAGTGCCATGGGAAGACCAAAGTAGAGAAACATTGCCTGTACCAGCATAGGCGTGCCTCTGATAGTTTCAATGTAAACTCCGGCACATTTCCTGATAATCCAGGATCTGGAAAGTTTAAGCAGCCCGAAAAAAGCACCCAGGATGAAACCGAAAAATAATCCGCCAACTGTTAAATAGATTGTAAGTTCTGCCCCCTTTAAAAGCATAGGAACAGATTCAATCATTACTTTTGGTTCAAAATTAAATGCCATAATTGTATCTTTACAAATAGTATAAGTTCACACTCTAAAAGAATCCATGAGTGAAAACGAGTTTAAGGTAAACACCAGAAGCTCATCAATTTACATGAAAAAGGGGAACACGTATTATTTGTCTCGTGGTTCCCCTTGATAAATTTAACGGTTCGTCATATTGCGATCCATAAATTGCCGGTTTGCCGGATTTTCTGGTCAGGTAAATTTTTACTTACTGACCCCAAAATCTTTATCTACGGTCAATAACTATTTAGGATCAACGCCAAACCATTTTTTATAGATTTCAGCATATTCGCCATTAGCACGCAGCTTGGCAAGGGCTGCATTAACTTTTGAAACAAGTTCAGAACCTTTTGGAAAACCAATACCGTATGGCTGTCCTGCGTAAAGCTCTCCTACAATCTCAACTCTTCCCTGACCGCCTTTACTTACAAACGATTCAACAACAGGTTTGTCGAACATTACTGCATCAACACCTCCGGTCATAAGCTCCATGAACATGGAGTTATCATTTGGGAATAGTGCCAGTTCAGCCTTGGGCGCATTCTTTTTTAAAAAATCCACGCTGGTTGTTCCTGTTTTGGTGGCTACTTTTTTGCCAGCAAGATCATTAAGGCCTTTTACAGAACTGCCTTTGATGGTTAGAAGAAGAAGACCTGAATTATAGTAACCATCAGAGAAATCGATGACTTCCTTACGCTTGTCAGTAATGGACATTCCTGCAATACCCGCATCCAGCTGTCCTGACTGAAGGCCTGGAACAATTCCTTTAAATGCCATTGGCTGAAGTTTATATTCAATCCCGGCTTCTTTTGCAATTGCTGACCACAATTCCACATCGAATCCAACATGCTCACCTGTTTTCGGGTCTTTGAATTCAAATGGGGGGAAGTTCGTATCTGTTGCAACAACAAGCTGTGCTGCAGAAGCAGAAACTGCAACAAATGCCAGCAAAAAAATAGTTAAAAGAATCCGTTTCATAATTATGCTCCTTTAAAATAAATAATTTAATCTTTATAATAATATAAACTAAAATCTCCTATCTTATATAATTTAATCCGTCAAGATATACAGTTAAAACCAAAAGATAGGTTACCAGCACCTATAACAGGAATCCTTCTCAGGCGGCACTGATTTTATGGGATTCTTTTCAAGAATCCGAAGAAAAAGCAAAATCTAATGTAATCTGAATATGACGGTAAAGATGAAGTAAAAACCCTGAAACAAAAACAAATACAAAATGTAACTATTCAGGTTAAAAACTGAGAAAAAGCCGTTCCAAATTGAACTGAACTGTTACTATAAAATTGCCTTTACAGTCTTAACCTGATCATTTCAGTAGCGATAGTTTCAATTTTTAAAATGAGAATAAATCAAGAGATTAATTTTGATTATTTTTAATGAATTTGATTTCAGGAATTTTTATATTTTAGGGCAGCTTTTATCATTGCTTCAGCCCAGACAGGCGTGCCAAAGGTATGAAGATGTACATATGAAGCAATTGTATTTTTTTTTGTTATTCCGTCCATATTTTCTTCAATACCAACTCCCCTGTCGAGTTCGTATGAATAAAAACAGTCATCAGAATTGATATTTACAATTTTTGAATACCTGAATTCATGACCTTTAATATGTGTGCCTTTATCCATAAAAGGGTTTTCCTTTGTGACAATAGCATCAACATATCCATGACCCTGTGGTTTTTTTGAAATTGTAAAACTCATATCAAAAAAAGAACACATTTCATACTCTCTATCGCCAAGAATTATTGATTTCCCGAGATACATTAACCCACCACACTCAGCATACACAGGAAGGCCTGACATTGCCATGGCTCTGACTGATTCACGCATGGTTTTGTTTGCCTCAAGTTCTCCGGCAAAACTTTCGGGAAAACCTCCTCCAATGTAGAGCGCATGAAGATCTTCCGGAAGAGATTGATCTTCCATAGCATTTATCCTGATCAGCTTAGCTCCATATTTTTCAAGAATAACTATGTTTTCAGGGTAATAAAACTGAAAAGAATCATCTATGATAACACCAATATTAACATTGGCATTGGTTTTACCAGCTATTGACATTTCATAGGGAGATTTTTCTGAAATACATGGATTATCTGATTTTGAAATTTTGAGGATTTTATCAAGATCAAGGTTTTCTGTAATTATTTTTCCTGTTTCCTCAATAATTGATGAGGCCATTTTATTTTCACATGTGGGAACAAGCCCCATATGTCTTTCAGGAAAATCAAACTTTTTCACCTTTGGAATTGCACCGATCACTTTCACATCAGTGTAATGCTCAACAGCTTTTGTCAGCTTGCCTGCATGTCTTGGACCTGCAACCTTGTTGAAAATCACGCCTGAAAGTTTAAGCTCAGGATCAAAAGCTCTAAGTCCCATAACAATTGCAGCAATTGTCATTGTGCACTTTGTACAGTCAATGCATACAATTACCGGAGAATTTAAAAGCTTTGCAACTTCAGCAGTACTTGTCCTGCCTTCAACATCAATTGCATCAAAAAGTCCGCGATTGCCTTCCACAAGAGCAAAATCTGAACCTGAACTGTGGTAGACAAAAGATTCTTTAACAATTTCGGGAGAACACATATATGTATCCAGATTATAGCAATGCCGGCCTGCAGCAAAAGCCAGCCAGCCGGCATCAATATAATCAGGACCCTTTTTAAAGGGGCAGACATTTTTCCCAATGCTTTTAAGTGAGGATACAAGTCCAAGAGAAACAAAAGTCTTGCCTGAACCGCCTCTTAAACCAGCAATTGTAATTACAGAACTGCATCCTTCTTTTTTAAGCATTACAGAAAAACTCCAAAAAAATACTAACCAAGGTCACCCATACCTTTTAGACCGTACATTGTTGTACTTCCGCTTGACCAGTATTCCAGTGTTCCTTCGCTTACCATTTCATTAACAAGTTTCTTTACAGCTCTTGGGCTTTCTTCAGGAAACATTTTTGAAAGGTCATTGAAATAAAACTTGGTTTTGGTTTTTGATTTTTTTGTTAGTTCTTCAACTATCATTTCTTTTGCATTATCTGGAAGTGCCATAATTTCCTCCTTAATCAGGAAAAAAAAGTTCAGCCGGAGGTTTTAACCTCCGGCCATGATAATTTTCTTAACTCAGAACTTTATTAGAACTTGAACTGAGTTGTCTGACGCCATGTATAGTATGCATGATCACGGAAATCATCAATAAGATGGTGTGTGAATTCAAGCTCACATTTATCAAAGAAACGCTCCCAGCCAATTCTTTCTGCCCAGTCGCCAACTCTTTCATATTTTCTTGCATCATTTGCATATGCTTCAACAATTCTTGAGATTGTATCAGTTGTGCTCTTCCATCTTGGAGCTTCGTTTGGAAGGAAGCTTACAACAACCTTGGAGAATTTTGGAGGACTGATACGGTTGGAAACTTTACCACCAACCATAATAACAATACCGTCACCCTCTGTATCTGCAAGAGGCATTGAAGGACACATTGTGTAGCAGTTACCGCAGTACATACAGCGGTCGTTGTTAACTGCAACTGATTTTACTTCTGTTCCGTCTGCAAGTACCTGCTTTGAAGGCTTGATAGCAGAAGTAGGACATGCTGCAACAGCAAGAGGAATTTCACAGTTCTTGCTTACATATTCATGGTCAATCATTGGAGGTTTTCTGTGAAAACCAAGGATAGCGATGTCAGAGCAGTGTACAGCACCGCACATGTTAAGACAGCATGCAAGAGAAATTCTAAGCTGTGCAGGAAGTCTCATATCCTGGAAATCTTTGAAAAGAGCATCCATGGTAGCTTTAACAGGACCTGATGCGTCAGTAGCAGGTGTATGGCAGTGAACCCATCCCTGTGTATGAACTATGTTTGTTACACCAGCACCGGTACCACCGATTGGGAACTTGTATGATCCGCCAGGGAATTTTCTAGAAGCAAGATCCTGCTTAAGAGCTTCAACTTTATCCTTTGAATCAACCATGAACTCAACGTTGTTACGTGTAGTAAAACGAAGGTATCCGCCGCAGTGTTTGTCAGCGATATCACACATTTCACGAATATGAGTAATACTCATTAGACGAGCACCACCTACACGAACTGTATAAACTTCGTCTCCGGTTTCTGAAACATGAACCAGTACGCCTGGCTCAAGAATTTCATGATAAAGCCACTTGCCTTTGTTGGCCTTAATGACCGGAGGATAAAATTCTTCAAAATGTCTGGGACCGATATCTGTGATACGGTTTTCCATTGGCTTGTCGGGATTGTAACCTGAAGATACAAATGCCATTTATATTTCCTCCCTATCTTATCTCTGGTGATATTTTCTAAATTCTTTAACATCTCTGTCCCATCCGCCAGGTACTTCTTCTTCTTTCCAGAAGATGTATGGGTTCTCACGAGGATAAGCCACATGACGGACATCCGCTTCCATATCGCATGCTTCAAGAAGCTTCTGGAAGCTAAGACGACGAATGGTTTCACCAAGACGCTCACGGTTTTTACCTTCCATCATCCACCAATCCCAGATTTTATCAATATAATTGATAATTGCTTCGTAATCATTATCAGGATTTACTTCAACAAAAGGAACAAGAAGTGAACCCATCTGCTGACCGTCAAGGATAGGAGCTTTAGCACCAACAAGAATTGAACATCCTGTATCTTCACCAATTCTCAATGCGCGAGGCATAGCGTTGATGCAGTGCATACAGCGTGTACATTCTTTATTGTTGATTTTAAGTTCATTTCCGTCCATCCACATACAGCCTGTAGGACAAAGATCAATTACTTCCTTCTGAATGTCGAATTTACCCCAGTCACGACCAGCATGAGCACCGCCGTTTGGAGGAATTTCACCGCCGATATAAGCCTGAACAGCTTCCTGGTCAATTCTTATGTCATCTTTCCATGTTCCGATAAAAGCCATGTCAGAACGTGCAAGAGAAGCAACACAGCAGTTTGGACAGCCGTCAAACTTGAACTTGAACTTGTAAGGGAAAGCAGGACGATGAAGCTCATCCTGGAATTCATTTGTCAAGAAATGACATAGTGCGTTTGTATCGTAGCATGAATATTCACACCTTGAAGTACCTAAACAGTCAGCTGGTGTTCTAAGGTTTGAACCTGAACCGCCAAGGTCTGTATTGTACTTGTGAGTCAGATCATAGAAAATTTCTTCAAGCTGTTCAGTTCTTGTACCAAGAAGAACAATGTCGCCTGTTGAACCGTGCATGTTTGTAAGACCAGAACCGCGTAGATCCCATACATCCATGATCTGTCTGAGATATTCGCTTGTGTAGTACTTACCTGCAGGCTGAGCCACACGTACTGTATGAAAATGTGCAACCCCAGGAAATTCCTGTGGCTGGTCGCAGTAACGGCCGATAACACCGCCGCCGTAACCGAAAACACCAACGATACCGCCGTGTTTCCAGTGAGTTCTTCCATGCTTGTAGGAAAGCTCAAGAACGCCTAGAAGATCGTCTACAACATCAACAGGAATCTGATATTCAACGTTATTAACATTCTTTGCTCTTGCTTCCGCTTCCTGCTTCATGTCGGAAACAAAACTTGGCCATGGACCGGATTCTAGCTCATCCAGCATGGGAGTTTCGTGTTTTGCCATCGCCTTACCTCCATAAAGATAAAGATTGATTAATTATATACCTATTCGCTTCAAGTACCTTAAAAAGTACATGCTTCTAAAACCGGAGTTTTTAAAATTTTACAGCAGACTTAACACAAAAAAAGTGGAACCGCCTGTTATTAAACCTTAAGAACATCAAAACTCCAACACAGCAAAAACAGCAGATAAAAATCTAATCAATTCAACAAATTAAACCTTACCTTACTGATTATAAACTGCCCGAAATCAGTGTAAAACAACATTAATTACATGCTATCAGTCTGAAGGTATAGGACGGATGAGTTTTGTTGTCAATACAAAAGCAGAAGTGCGGTTATGTTCATTAAACGTAAATTCTTTGAAGATACGGCTGAAATACTTTATTTTTTGAGCTTTTTATTACACAGGCATTTTACCTGCAAAAATTCAGTGCCAAAATATAATACTCCAGCCATTAAGCAAAAAAATAAATTCTCACAATTTACACTTATGATGTTTTTTTTGCTTTTATTTCTTCCATTATTTTCTCAGGGACTTCATATCCCAGTGATGCTGCTTTTTCAATATTCTCAGAGGCAAGTGCAATATCTCCTTTTTCAAGATAGCCAAGACCTATATTGTAATAGGGTACTGGAAATTCAGGCTGAATTTCTATGGCTTTTTTATTTGCTTCTATGCTTTCATCTACAAGCCCCTTCATGAGGTATGCATTGCCAAGAGTAGTAAAAGCCTGAACAAATTTGGAATTATACACAATCGCCTTTTGCAGATTTTTAATTGCTTCGTCAACATCTCCGCTCTGCAGAAGAAGAAAACCAATGTTTGCATATCCAGGTGCAAAACCGGCTCTTGATTTAACAGACATCTGGTTGTAGTACATCGCTCCTTCCATATCCCCTCTCTGTATACAGATAGCTCCAAGCTGGACATAGGCTTCCGCCAGAGTAGGAGAACAGTCAACTGCAGTATGAAGCTCAGCTTCAGCCTCATCATATTTTTTTAACCCCATAAGGGCCACAGCAAGATTATAATGAGAATTACCACATTCCGGATTCTGTGCTATTGCAGATCTCTGAATAGCTATATATTCATCAACGTCCTTTGCCATTGGTGCCATCTTAACCTCCATATTAAATAAAAAAAATCATTGTATTTACAGGCTTTGTCCTTGATTTTTAAATTCTATCAAAAGAATCCATGATAAAATTTTCAAATACAGGTTTCTAATATTGCAATTATTTTGATAATTTCAAGTATAATTCTTTATTATATTTTTTTACTTGAGTTTATGTTTTTTATTTGGTTAAAGTTGTCATTCAAAAAAACTTATGCTAAAGCCATTTAAAATTGTAACTATATCAAAATATTATATGGAGAAATCATGATACCAGGCTGCTATACGGCACTAGCAACTCCTTTTGCAAAAGATGGTTCCCTTGATTTAGAGGGGTTGGACAAACTGATAGATTTTCAGATTAAAAACAGCATAACAGGCATACTTGCTGTTGGTACAACAGGAGAAAGCCCTACACTGAAATGGGAAGAACACAATAAAGTTATTGAAATTACTGCTCAAAAAACAAAAGGCAAATGTATCTGCATAGCAGGTACAGGAAGCAACAATACTGAAGAAGCACTTATTGGTTCCGAGCATGCTGTTAAATCAGGTGCACAGGCTCTTTTACTCGTTGATCCATACTACAACAACCCTGGTTCAATGAGCATAAGAAGAGAGTATCTTGAACCTGTAGCACAAAAATGCCCTGATACAACAATAATTCCCTATGTAATTCCGGGAAGAACAGGCAGCAAGCTCCTGCCTGAAGATCTTGCAATTGCAAGCAGAAACTGCCCCAATATATCCTGCGTGAAAGAGGCCACAGGTGATATTGAGAATATGAAGAGGACAAGAAAGGTTTGCGGAGATGATTTTAAAATCTATTCCGGCGACGATGCACTCACTTATGAGATAATGTCAAATCCAGAAATTAAGGCTTCAGGCATAATTTCAGTTGCATCAAACATAATTCCCTCTTTTATTACAGAAATGGCAATCGAGCTTTCAAAAGGCAACACCGGCAGTGCGGCCAAAATTTTAAGTGATATTGAACCGCTCTTCCATCTTGTTGCCATAATAACACAAGAGGACACTCCATACGGGCAGGTAGAATTCAAACAGAAAAACCCCATGCCAATTAAAACCCTGATGGGTATTCTTGGTATGCCTGGAGGAGAGTGCAGAAGACCTCTTGGCAAAATGTCTCCAAAAGGAGCGCAGAAAGTTCTTGAAATTGCCAGGGGAGCCTTTGAAAAATCACCTCATATTTTTAAACCGATATCAGACTTTTTCAATGTTGATATTGAAAAGAGACTAAACTCTCCCGAGCTCTTCCAGCACCTTATTTATCAGGATATGTAAAATTTCAAGGCCGGTGTTCCGGCCTTAGAATTTCTGTTTTTCTCAATAAAATCTAACTTGGTGGATAAATGAACACAGTTTTTAACAAAATAGCTCTTAAATTACCGGAGGTTTATCTTCCCTCAAAAAATACTGACCCTGAAAAATGGTCTGTAATTGCTTGCGATCAATATACTTCACACCCTGAATATTGGGAAAAAACAGCTGATTTTATCGGCGATTCACCTTCAACACTCAATATAATTCTTCCAGAGGTTTTTCTTGGTTCTGAAAGGGAATCACTTATTATTGAAAATATTCATTCATCAATGAACGTTTATCTTGAAGAACAGATTCTTGAAAAACACGGACCTGGAATTTTCATGTGTGAAAGAACCACCTCAAACGGTAAAAACAGAAAAGGGATTATCTGCTGTCTTGACCTTGAGCATTATGATTATTCAAAGGATTCAAAATCACTGATAAGACCAACTGAAGGTACTATTGTCGAAAGAATCCCGCCAAGAATAAAGGTAAGACAAAGTGCATCCCTTGAAACCCCTCATATTATGGTTTTAATTGATGATCCTGAAAAAAAGGTTATTGAGCCTTTGTTTGACCTGGAAAACAAAAAGAAAATCTATGACTTTCAGCTTATGAACAATTCCGGGAAAATAAAAGGATTCATGACTGACAGTGAAGATGCAGTTTTGAAAATGACAAGCAGTCTTTACTCTCTTATTGAAGAAAAAACATACTGCTCCAAGTATAATATTCAAACTGCAAAAAACCCGCTTCTTTTTGCAATGGGTGACGGGAATCATTCCTTTGCAACAGCAAGAGCCTTCTGGGAAAAGATCAAAGAAGAAAACAAGAATAATGAAAATATCATGAACCACCCTGCAAGATGGGCTCTTGTTGAAATAGTAAATATCCATGATGAAAGTATTCAGTTTGAACCAATACACAGGGTTTTGTTCAATATAGACCCTGAAGAAATTTTAAGTAACCTCAAGTCTTTTTTTGAGCAAAGGGGTTCAAATGTCTGCATAAGCAAAACCCAGGTTTTTGAAGATATTAAAAAAATTGAAAAAAATGCCCACGAAATTCCTTTTTGCCACTCAAAAGGAACTGGGGTAATAAAAATTACATCTCCAAAGAAAAATCTGGCAGCCGGAGACCTTGAAGACGGACTCAAATATATTTCAGAAAGTAATAAAAACCTTAAGATTGACTATATCCACGGTAAAAAACATCTAGAGGAACTGTCTGTAAAAAAAGGCTGCCTTGGTTTTCTTATGCCATGTGTTCCTAAAAACAGTTTCTTTAAAACAATTATAATGGACGGAGCATTGCCAAGAAAGACCTTTTCCATGGGTGAAGCGGATGACAAAAGATTTTACATGGAATGCAGAAAAATAATTTTATAGCTCCACATTACCTGAGATAAATTGCATCAAAATATTTGGTGCAATTTATACCTCCCCCGAACCTTAAGCCTGAAGTTGACACAAAACAGTTTTCACTTATTTAGCGGCTGAACAAAAACTGCCTTTCCTAGCCAATCACAAGTCACTGCTTAGAGTTTTTCCCGCTGAATCCCCTGAAGAAGCACTGGATTTTATATAAATATCTCTCTGGGGAAAAGGGATTTCAATATTATTTTCTCTGAATATGTTTGTAATTGCAAACCTCAGCTTGCTTTCAGCATTTACAAAATCATCAATAGTTGACCAGAACCGAACCCTGAAATCAAGTGAACTGTCTCCAAAATTTATAAACTGAACAACAGGTTTTTTTGGATAAAGTCTTATTTCAGGTACTTTATCGGCAGCCTGAAGCAAAAGCTTTTCCACAAGGGCTGTATCCGATGAATATGAAACACCTACATTTAAATCCCGCCTGATAAAAGGGTCTCTATGACTCCAGTTTATTACCTGGGAACTTATAAACTCAGAATTTGGAATAATTAATGAAGAATGGGTGTAGGTTTGAACAATTGTTGCTCTTACATTGATTTTAATTACCTCCCCCCACACACCTCCAACCTCAACAACATCACCTACCTGTATAGGTCTTTCAAACAGGAGAATAAGTCCGCTGATAAAATTACTGAAAATATTTTGAAGACCAAAACCAAGACCAATACCCAAAGCACCAAATCCAAATGCCATTGAGGCAGAATTCAGACCAAGAACACTGAAGCTTATTAAAATACCCGCAGCCCACACAAGATAAACTGAAACTGTTGTTATTGAATCCTTTACACCTTCTGATAAACCGCTTTCCTTTAAAAAATACTCACCCATTATTTTTTTCCAGAAAGAAGTGAATACATAAGTAATCAAAATAACCAGTGCTGCATATACAAATCCGGCAATACTCAGTTCTATTTTTCCAATTGCATATTTTCTGCTGAAAAAATCAAAAAACCATGAAAGAAAGACCTCTCCCCTGCCCCATGAAAATGCAAAACCTGTTATGAATATGCAGATTATAAAAAAATATGCTCCATTTGAAAAAAACCAGTAATAGGATTTTCTGCCTTCTTCTGCTTCATTTTCAGTGGACTTTTTTTGATAAATATAATTTTTCAAACTATCAAGTCCATGATAGAGAATAAAAACCAGACAAATTAAAACTGCGGTCTTTCCCCATGATACAAACCACCATGAAGTCAGATATCTGAACCCGGCAAGTTCAAACAAAAGACCTGAAATGAATACGCCTTTGACCCACCATTCAATCAGTCTGGACAGATTGTTTTCCCTGTACTTCTCGGATTTTTTACACATGCTCCAGAAAATAAAAACAACAATGCACAATAAAATCTCAAATACAACTCTAAGCGCAAGCAAAATGGTATTTTCAAAGGAAGCAAAGCTCTCAAGTGCAAGATAAACAAAGGCATACCCTCTTATTCCCCATGAAAGCCTGTTTCTCCAGCTGAAAATAGACTCTATATAAAGAGCATCCCTTTCCACTGCTATAAGCCGCAATGATTCAGAGGCAATTTTTGTAAAAAGTAAAACAAGAATAAAGTTCCTGGAAAATTTCAAAATATCTGGAAACACGATATAAAGCTTGGATCTAATAAACACTTCTGTCAAAAAAAGCAGCAAAAATAGAAAAATTGATTTTTCAACCAGGATTATTGGGTATCCCCACTCAAAGGTTTTAAGATTCTGATATTTTTCATTTTTTACCAGATACCTTTTAATGCTGAAAAAAGATACTGCACAGACTGCAAACACAAAAACAGCCACAAAATGCCCAGTATTAATATGCTCCTTTAAAAGCTCTTTTTTTTTCAAAAAGGTTTCATATGAAACATATAAAGAGACAATCTCTAAAATCCTTGCCAAATCCTGCCTGATAACATTGAATGAAAAAATTTCTAAAGATATATCTTCGTTTTCAAACAGGATAACTTCCTTCTTTTCTCTTATGTCCTTTTCAAAAATCAGCTTTAAATCTTCAAGGGAAGAAATAAGGGATTGAGTCAGTTCTATTTTTGAGTTGATATGGTTTTTTATGGAAATTAAAAGTTTTTTCTGGTCTTCAAGAATTGATTTATAATTTTTTATTTCATCCATGTAGCCGTTGTTTTCAGCAGCTTTCCCTAAAATTTTAGAGCTGAAATTAATTTTATCTTCTACTGATGCCAGTTTTTCGTCTGTTTTCCCAAGTCTGGAATTCAGTCCTGAAATTCTTGATTTCAATGTTGAAAGTCCTACATTTATTTCATCAAGACTTTTTTCAAGTGCCGATATGCTGACATCTGGGACAATCAAAAGATTCTTGTAAATATTCAGTCTTTCAATCTGGTCATTAACCTGTTTTTTTAATTCTTCATATGCATTTTTTTCAGTTTCAAGCTCATTTAAATAAACAGTCTTTGTTTTCTTGGCACTGTCAAGTGCCTGCTCAAAATGTTCTATCATATAGTCCTCATTAGAGGAGACTGGAGAATTTTCTGAAAAAACATTCAAAGCAAAAAAAACAAATACAAAGATTAAAAAAATTTTTTTCATAAAAGACCTTCTAAACATTTAAACCACTAAAAAAAACTAAAGTGCCAAGGTATAATAAATATACGCACATCAGAAAAAAGCCTTCATATCGATTGATTTTTCCAGGCTTTTTAAATCCAAATCCTGTAATAAAAACCATTGCTGTAAGAAATATCATAAAAATAAAATCGCGGGTTACAACTTCCTTTGGAAAATCTGATGGATGAACCAAAAAGGCAAGGCCTGTAACAGCAAGAGAGTTAAAAAGGTTAGACCCTATAATATTTCCAAGTGCAATATCATGCTTACCCTTGAAAGCTGCTGCAACAGAAGATGCAAGCTCTGGAAGAGATGTTCCAAGAGCAATGATTGTGAGCCCTATCACAAGATCGCTTATCCCGGCCTTTTTTGCCAGAAACACTGCTCCGAAAACAAGCAGCTTTGACGATATGATTAAAATTGCAAGCCCCAGAACTGTAAAAAAAACTGATTGTTTCAGATCAGGCAAGGTTAAGCTCAGCGAGTCTTTTACTTCTGTATCAAAATTATCAACGCCTTTTTTTTTATCCTGAAAAAAGCTCCAAGCCATAAGCACTGAAAAAAGAATCAGAAGAACAGCAGCTTCCTGTCTTGAAATTTTACAGTCCATAATAAGAAAAAATGAAATCAGTGTTATTGAAAAAAGGATTGGAAGTTCTTTCTTAAGTACTTGAGAACCTACTCTTACAGGTTTAATAACAGCTGTCAGACCAAGTATAAGACCAATATTGACAATATTTGAACCATAAGCATTGCCTATTGCAATTGAAGTGCTTTTATTCAAAGCAGCTGTAACAGAAACAATAAGTTCAGGAGCAGATGTTCCAAAACCTACAATCAAAATGCCTATCAGAAGAGGACTTAAACCTGCATACCGGGCAACTCCTGATGCACCCTCAACGAATTTGTCAGCACTCCACAAAAGAAGAACAAGACCCAGGACAAGAGAACCTAGAGCTGTAATCATAAGGATTTTCCCTGATTTTATATTTTTTAGGAATAAAACTTGTTCAACCTGAAAGAACATCTTTTACAGAAGACAGAAAATCATCTTTTTTAAAAGGCTTTGAAAGGACAGTTGATACTCCGAAATTTTTAGCCATCATGAGGTATTCTTCCGCAGCAATCCTGCCGCCACCCGAAATGGCAATTATCTTGACATCGGGATTGATTTTCTTCAGCTCAAAAATTGTTTCAATCCCTTCTTTTTCGGGCATTATTATATCTGTTATTACAAGATCAAATTTATTGCTTTGAAAGGCTTTTAATCCCCTCATACCATTTTCGGCCTCAGACACAGAATATGCTTCCTTTTCAAGCATAATTTTTAATACCTGTCTTAAATCCGAATCGTCTTCAATAATAAGTATTTTCTTGGACATAACTATCTCCGGTTTGATCTAAAAATTCCAGTTGGCAAAAGAGTGAAGAAAAACATCAATTCTGCCAATCATTGAAGCCAGATTAAAAATTTATTTCTTAAAACGGTCAGCACCCCAAAATATTAAATTTTAATCCTTGCTTAAGAATTCTGATTTAGACCACTCATTAATTAAAAAATAATTTTCTGGAACCATTAGCAAACATCAGCTTATAATTTATTAAAACTATAGTCTAATTGCAAAGTATTTTTAAATTCCCTGATCTCAGTAAATTTATTTCACGGAATTGTTATGTAGAAATTAGCCGAAAACGAGAATTTTTGTTCAGCTTAAGGAAGATGAAAAATTTAACCTTTAGGATACATGGATTATTTAAGGGATTAAACTTTTAATCTGGCTCCGAAATGGACAAAAAAGACCGTTTTCGTTGAGCAACTGTGAAGACGCTATAAAAAAAGCGGCCATCAACAGCCGCTTTTCTTATAGTTAGTGGGGCTTAGAAATTAAATATCGTAATAAAGCATATACTCATGTGGATGAGGTCTTAAATTAACAGCCTTGATTTCTTTTTCACGCTTATAATTAATCCATGTTTTTATAACTTCTTCTGTGAAAACTCCTCCTTTTAAAAGGAAGTCGCAGTCTTTCTCAAGACAGTCAAGAGCCTCATCAAGAGAACCAGGAGCAGATGGAATCTGAGCCAGTTCTTCAGCAGGAAGATCATAAATATTCTTGTCAAGAGGATCTCCTGGATCTATTCTGTTTTCAATTCCGTCAATCATAGCCATAAGAATAGCTGAAAAAGCCATGTATCCGTTGCATGAAGGGTCAGGAGTTCTGAACTCAAGTCTTTTTGCCTTTGGAGAAGTTGCATACATTGGAATACGGACAGCCGCACTTCTGTTACTGCTTGAATATGCAAGGTTTACAGGAGCTTCATAACCTGGAACAAGTCTCTTGTAGGAGTTTGTTGTGGGGTTTGTAATTGCGCACAATGCTCCGCAGTGTTTAAGAATACCGCCGATTGCATAAAGCGCCTCCTGGGACATTCCTGCATAAAGATCACCTGCAAAAAGTGGCTTGCCGTCTTTCCATATACTTGCATGGGTATGCATACCTGAGCCGTTATCTCCAAAAAGAGGCTTTGGCATAAAAGTTACAGAATGACCATTCATATATGCCATGTTTCTAATTATATATTTAAACCATACAAGCTGGTCGCCCATTTCAACAAGAGGCTTGAATCTCATGTCAATTTCGCCCTGTCCTGCTGTAGCAACCTCATGGTGCTGGCATTCCATTTCGATTCCGATATCTTCAAGGGCAAGCATCATTTTAGTTCTTAAATCATGGAACTTGTCTGAAGGAGGAACAGGAAAATAACCTTCTTTACTCCTGGGTTTGTAGCCAAGATTCGGGAATTCTTCTCTTCCAGTGTTCCATGTGGCCTCAATTGAATCAATTGAAAAGAATGTATTATGGGGATCACTTGAATATCTTACATCATCAAAAATAAAGAATTCAGGTTCAGGACCGATAAAGCAGACATCTCCAATTCCAGTACTTTTAAGGAAAGCTTCTGCTTTCTGTGCAATATATCTTGGATCCTTTTCATATGGTTCATGTGTAATTGGATCTGCAATATTTCCTATCATCACAAGAGTAGTATGTTCAAAAAAAGGATCAATTTTTGCTGTTGAAGGATCGGGAATAACTATCATGTCACTTTCGTTTATAGCTCTCCATCCTCTAATACTTGAACCGTCAAAGCCAAACCCGTCTTCAAAGCTTCCTTCATTAAGTTCGCTTAAAGGGACCGAGAAGTGCTGCCAGATTCCGGGAAAATCCATAAATCTGATGTCTACAACTCTTACGCCTTTTTCTCTGGCAAATTCAAGTACCTGTGTTGGTGTCATTTTAAGTTCTCCTTATTTTCTTTAATTATATGCTTTCTCACCATGAAGGGAAATATCCAGACCAGCATTTTCTTCTTCAGGTGAAACTTTAAGACCGATTAACAAATCAACAATTTTGAAAATGATAAGACTCACTATCATTGAATAAACAATCACTGCGGCATTATCTGCCAGCTGAATTACAAACAGGGAGGGATTTCCGTAAAAAAGCCCGTCAGCTCCTGAAGGATTAACTTCCAGGCTCGCGAAAAGCCCTGTAGCAAGAGCGCCCCATAGTCCGCCGACTCCATGAATAGCTACAACATCAAGCGAGTCATCATATTTAAATCTTGCTTTAAGACCAACTGCGTAAAAGCACACTACTCCGGCAACAAGTCCTATTAAAAGTGCCGGAAAAGCAGAAACAAATCCTGAAGCAGGAGTTATTGCAACAAGACCGGCAACCGCACCGGATGCAAGGCCAAGAACTGTAGGCTTACCGTGAATTTTCCATTCAACAGCCATCCATGAAAGGGCTGATGCACTCGCAGCAATCTGGGTTACAAAAAAAGCATTCATTGCTACACCGTTTGCAGCCAGGGCACTTCCTGAGTTAAATCCAAACCAGCCAAGCCATAAAATTCCGGCACCCAAAAACGTCACTCCAAGATTGTGGGGCTTAATCTGTTCTACTGGCCAGCCTTTTCTTTTCCCTACTGCAATGGCTCCTGCAAGTGCCGCAACGGCTGAATTTATATGTATAACTGTGCCTCCCGCAAAATCCAGCCCGCCATGGGTACCAATCCAGCCGCCTCCCCATACCCAGTGGGCAATCGGGAAGTAAACAAACGTTGACCACAGAAAGGTGAATAAAATAAAAGCCTTGAACTTCATTCTTTCTGCAAATGCACCTGTTATAAGAGCCGGAGTTATGGCCGCAAACATCAGCTGAAACATGCAAAACAGAATATGAGGAATATTGTCAGCATGGGGGCCTGCATCCTGCCCTACATTTTTAAGAAATAAAAAGTCAAGGTTTCCGATAAAGCCAAAGACATCTGAACCAAACACAAGTGAATAGCCGTAAAGAATCCAAATTATTGTAACAAGACCAATACAGATCATGCACTGCGCTATTATACTCAGAATATTTCTGGCTCTTACAAGGCCCCCGTAAAAAAGAGCAAGGCCTATTATCATGAACATTACAAATGATGTTGATACAAACATGAATACTATATCTGAAGAATTCATTTTTTCTCCGTTAATCAAGAGCTGTTTGTTAAAATTACAAGGCGTCTTCGTCAGTTTCCCCGGTTCTAACCCTTACAACCTTTTCAAGAGGAGATACAAAAATCTTTCCGTCTCCGATATTATCTGTTTTTGCAGCCTCCCTGATTATCTTGACTGCCTCCTCAACACGATCGGACTTGAGTGCTATTTCAATCTTTACCTTTGGAACAAAATCAACCACATATTCTGCTCCCCTGTAGATTTCCTTATGACCTTTCTGTCTTCCGTACCCTTTAACCTCACTAACGGTCATACCCTGAATTCCGATTTCATTTAATGCTTCCTTTACGTCATCAAGTTTGAACGGTTTTATTACCGCTTCAATTTTCTTCATAATTTTCCTCCTTAAGTTCTGATAATTCCCTCAAAATTTCACTACGTACCATTTCACCTTTTTCATATGAGAGTTTTGAACCCTCAATGGAGCTTACATAAAAAACATCCACAACCTGTAAAACCTTTGTTGCAATTTTTGCGCTTTTTATATCAATCCCAAACCGAAACAAAACATTTGTAAGATCAAACAAAAGACCAGGATAATCTCTGGTGTGAACTTCAACAATTGAATAAAAACTTGAGGAATCATTGTCTATTTTCACATGATCCTTTGCATTGAAAACATCATTGTTATTTAAAACACCTTTTTTTCTTGTTGTTACGGCTGATTTTAAATCAAACTCATTTTTGAGTGCATTTTGAAGATCAATTCTTGTTTTATCCCAGACCCTTGACTCGTATACAGTATCAAGAGGAGCTGTTACCGTAAAAATGCTTAAGGCAATTGAATTTTTCCAGCCAAATGCTCTTGCATCAAGAATATCCATATTGTTTACAGTAAATGCTCCGGCAGCACTTGAAAAAAATCCAGGCCTGTCCTTGGCACAGAAAAAGACTCTCCTGAGACCTGAATCCTTGTTTTTTTCCACTTCCATCACAAATGGGCGATCCGATTTTACAAGCTCTGTATATAGCTTTGCATGAACAAGAATGTCTGAATTTGAAAGCTCAAAAATATAAGTTGGGGGCATTCCTGCAACAACAGAGTCTGCATCATCTGTAATGGATTTTAAAACCTTTGTTATTTCTGCAGTTTTCTTTTCAAGATGGCGTATTGCATTCGGTGCTGAGAGATTGCCCTTTTCCAGCACTTTAAGCGTTTTTAAAAATAGTGAGGTGATAAGACTCTCATTCCATTCTGACCAGGCTTTAGGTCCTGTTGCTATTGAATCGGCCAGCGTCAGAAGAAAAAGCATTTTAAGGCGCATGGCACTTTTAACTTTCATTGCACATGCGGTTACTGTTTCCTCATCAAAAATATCTCTTCTTGTGGCTGTTTTTACAAGATAAAGATGATTTTCTATTAAAAAGGAAATAGTTTCAATATGCTCTTTTTTCATATCAAAGCGTTCAAGAATATCTTTTGCTGTTTCTGCTCCCGAAATACTGTGGTCTTCTCCTTCCTGTCCCTTTCCTATATCATGGAGAAATACTGCCCACAGAAAAACCCTTTTTGGCCTTATTTCCGAATATACCGAGGAATATAAATCTGAATTTTTAAGACCTGCCTTATCTGAAATAAGCTTTTGAATATACTGGACAGTTCTTATGCTGTGCCTGGCGACAGGATAAATATGATAGTCATTATACTGAATCCTGTCTGTTATATCTGCAAATTCAGGTATCAGATGGGAAAGCATTCCTGTATTGAGCATTGAGTCAAGGGGATGATTTTCCATATACGGAATTGTCATTATTTTTTCCAGGGCCGCAATATTTTCCTGGTTTTTTCTAAACTCATCATCAACAAGATAGCCAAGATCAAATACAAGCCTTTTTGACTCAGAATTAAGCGGAACTTTTTTAAGACCGCTTTCCTTAAAAATTTTAATCAAAAGAGAAGAGTCTTTTATTACTTTTTCAGAATCCTTAAATCCTATAAGACTGTTTTTTATTTCAAGACCTTCAACCCCGGTTATTTTTTTGTAAACTCTCTTGATCCCAAGTTTTTTAGGTCTTCCGGTTTCATTCTGAATCATGAGAGCAAACTCTTTAAAGAAATTCATTCTTGTATGAAGCTCTCCAAGAAAATTCTCAACGGGAGTCTTGCCGTCCTTTTCTGTAAAACCAAGCTTTAAAGCAATTTTAAGCTGATGATCAAAATGAAGCTTGTCGCATTTTCTTTTTGTCAGAAAGTGAAGATGATTTCTTACCCTGCTTATAAATTCCAGTGCATCAATAAACTCCGGATATTCTGTTTCAGAAAGATATCCGTGGTACTGAAAGTCCTTGAGTTCCTGAAGGTCAAAATGTATTTTTCCAATCCACCTGATAGTGTGATAATCCCTGAGTCCGCCCATTCCGTTTTTTATGTCAGGTTCAAGAAGATATTCAGAGTTCCCGTATTCGCTGTGTCTTTTTTCTGCTGCAACAATTATTTCCTCAGTAAACTTTTTTGGAGCTGCGGAAAGATAGTTTCTGAACTTTTCAGCAAATTTCAGATAAAGAGGTGAGAATCCGCATACAAATCTTGCATCAAGCATGGCTGTTAGATTAAAAACTTCTGATTTAGCTTCTCTTATACATTCTGCAATAGTTCTTGTAGAATGTCCTATTGAAAATTTGTAATCCCATAGGGGATATAAAATTTCTTTTATTATACTGTCAGCTTCATCTTCTGGCTTGTTTTCAAACAGAAACAGAATGTCTATATCTGAATGAGGGGCCTGCTCCTGCCTTCCGTAACCACCCAGGGCGACCAGTGCAAAGGGAGTATTAAGCCTGTTTGATATATCTGATATATACTCAAAACTTCTCATGAAATATTCATCATAAAGATCAGACAGCTTTCTCTGAAATTTTTCATCTCCCTTAGTGAGAAAAAATTCTGAAAGCCGTTCTTTTTTTTCGTTTAGTTCCTGAGCAAGTATTTTTGTTCTCATATATCCGTTTCCATATTTTTTATCGAGAATAAGCAAACCCCGTGCCACAATACAAAACCACCGCAGCAACAGCATCTTAACTCAGTCCTACCTTTAAAATATTACAAATTTGCAATATTTAATACATAAGAGTGTAACATTTTCGTAAGATAATCAATTGAAGTGTGAAATGCAAGAATATTATTTACAAATTTGTAATTGAATTATTCGAGATAACTTTTCCATAGACGACTTACACCTTCACGCAGAGATGCAAATCTTCCGGCATCAAGAACAGGCTTTTTCTCTATCAGATCAAGCTTATGCCCCATTGATCTGTATACAAGATAAGCAAATCTTAAAAATGAGGCCTCATTTCTTGAAAGAATTTTTTCCCTTTCAAGTGTAGACAGAATCCTTACAATATCGGTAAAAGCAACAAGTTTTGTATTTTCATGGGAATTTTTCAAAACCAGATACTGAACAAGAAATTCAATATCCATCATTGCTCCTTCATCATACTTAAGATGAAAAACATCATTTTTTGCAGAGCCATGAGCCATAAGAACTTTCTTTCTCATGTCACGGATTTCACTTTTCAAAGTTTTTTCATCTCTTTTCATACAAAGGATTTTTTTTCTTAATTCAAAAAATTCCCTTTCAATTTTCTCATGACTAAAAATTATTCTTGCCTTTACAAAAGCCTGATGCTCAAAAGTCCAGGCTCTTGAATAAAAATAATCTGCAAAAGAGGAAAAAGCTAAAATAATAACTCCGGAATTACCACCCGGCCTAAGTCTTAAATCTATTTCATACATCTTACCCGCAGCTGTTCTTATACTGAGATATGAAAGCATTTTCTGCGCAAGCTTTGCATAAAACTGAACACAGGGAATACTCCTTTTACCGCAGGTAAGACCTTTTACGTCATTATGAACAAAGACAAGATCAAGATCAGACCCATACCCAAGTTCTATTCCCCCAAGCTTCCCATAAGCAATAACTGCAATACCAGGATTTAAAAGAATTTCACCTGATTCATCAACAGGATATCCGTATTTCTCTACAAGCTCAACCCATGCTTTCTGGAGCACCCTTTCAATTATTACTTCTGCAAGCTCTGTAAGCCTGTCACTTATTTTCATCAGAGGATACTGACCTGATATTTCAGCAGATGCCACTCTCAGAATCATGCTCTGCCTGAATATGCATATAGTTTCAAGAAGTCTTTCAGTATCCTCAAAATATACCCCTGAAATCCTTGAATCAAGAATCACAGCCAACTCATCTTTTTCAGGAGGGTAATAAAGAGTCCTGGAATCTAGAAGCTCATCAAGCAAAACCGGATGGTTTTTAAGATAATTCCCAACCCATGAGCTTTCTTTAAATAATTTTACCAAGTGATAAACAGCAGCAGGATTTTCAAAAAGAAGAGATATATAACAGCTTTTTTTTATTATTGCTGAAACAAGTCCCATTATTCTGTTGGCAGCTTCATAATCAATATCTGCTTCTATCATTTCCCTTATTAAAAAAGGCATAAGCCTGTCTATTCTTGCCAGTGTATCTGGTGTTATCCTGGAGCTTAGAACCTCTTTTTTGAAACTGCCAAACAAACCAAAAAGTTTTGAACCTGAATGACTCCCAATTTCTTCCAAAGAGCCAGAAGATCTTGCACCATACTCCTCAGGCGAATCCCAGAGCATTTTAAAATAAAAAAGCTCATCTTCCTCACCAGATTCGGATTCATCCCTCAAAACACCCATAAAATGGGAATGTACATATTTTCTCTTTTCTCCGACAAAATGCCTGAACTCCTCGGCTGAAGAAAACCCAAGGCTGAAGGCTATTTTTTTCAAGGCATCATCATTCAAAGGCAGATTGTGAGTCTGGCGTCCTTCCAACTGCTGTATTCTGTTTTCAACAACTCTCAAAAAAACATATGCATCTTCAAGGCCTGCAGCAGTTTGTCCTGGTATCATATTTTCACTGCCTAGAAGCCTTAAAATATTAATTATACCCTTCTCCCTGAATCTTTTGTCTATTCCGCCCCTTATAAGCTGAAAAATCTGACCAAAGAATTCTATTTCCCTGATTCCTCCTGAACCGTTTTTTATATTATCCTCATTGTTCTTTCTTTTAATTTCAAAAATAATCTTACTTTTCATATCTCTCATGGAATCAAAGGCCCCATAATCAAGATAACGCCTGAATACAAAGGGAGCTATGCTTTCATAAAATTTTTTGATATCGGATTTATTTCCTGTGATACATCTGGCCTTTATAAGAGCATAGCGTTCCCATTCCCTTCCCTGGGTCTGGTAATAGTGCTCAACAGCCTTGATACTCATTACAAGAGGTCCTGAGTTGCCAAAAGGCCTTAGTCTCAAATCAATAATATAGGTATCTTCTCCAGGGACAGCACCTTTAAAAAGAGCCCCAAATTTTCTTACAAGCCTTATAAAAAATTCCTCAGTGCTTATGCTTTTTATTCCATCTGTTTCACCATTTTTTGGATAAACAAAAATCAAATCTATATCTGATGAAAAATTGAGCTCATAAGCACCCAGTTTTCCCATGGCAACAGAAAGAAGCTTCTGCTCCTGTCCGCTTTCATCCAGCGGAGTACCGAAAATTTTCTTCAAATCATCATGAAGAAAAAAAACAGCTTTTTTTACAGCAGAATCTGCAAGAAAGGACAAGGCTTTCAAGGTTTCCAGAAGATTTGCCTTTCCAGTAATATCCCTGAATGCAATTCTGGCAAGCTCTTTTCTTACTGCCTTGAAAAGAAAAATTTTCAATTCATCAAATGATGAAACATTTTTTTCAATTATGTAATCAAAGGATTTCTGATCTGCTTTCAACAACAAATCTTCTGCTGTTTCCAAACAATCAAAATACCCCATTGAACTTAAAAAAGCTTTCTGAAAAAAAGAGGAATAAAATCCGCAGATTTTAATTTCTTCAACAAGACTTCCATCCAGACCTGAATCTGACAGTTCTTTAACAAAAGAGCTGAAATTATTATCAATGGAAAAATTATCCTCAAGCTTTTCACAGTCTCTTAAGGGAGAGGCAAAATAATCTTCAATATAAAAAGTCATAAGCTTTTGAAACCATAATGTTTTTAAATTAAATTTTGCAATTTTAAATTTCTGTATTAAATGTATGGAAAGAATAATTTAGATTTCAAATAAAAAAAAGGAATATTTATATGGATTACGTTGAGCCAATTTTCAGACCCCCGAGTGAAGCATACAGCATTCTTCTCCAGATTACAGTTGGATGCTCTCATAATAAATGCAGATTCTGCGAAATGTATAAGACAAAAAGGTTCTCTATAAAACCTGATGATGTAATTTTTGCTGATATTGATGAAGCAGCAAGGGACTACAGACATATTAAAAGACTTTTTCTATGCGACGGCGATGCACTTATTGTTCCCCAGAAAAGACTGGTGGCCATTTTAAAGAGAATAAGAGAAAAAATGCCATGGATTGAAAGAATAGGAACATATGCAAACACAAAAAGCATAAAGATGAAGTCTGTTGAAGAATTGAGGGAACTCAAAAACCTTGGAATTGATATAGCATACATGGGACTCGAGTCAGGGGATGATGTAATCCTGGAGCAGATGAACAAGGGCGCTGATACAAAAAAAATGATTGAAATGGCAAAAAAAATAAAACAGGCAGGAATCAAACTTTCAGTTACTGTTTTAAACGGACTTGGAAGCACTGAAAGATCATATATTCACGCAAAAAAAACAGGCGAAGTCTTAACAGAAATGAAGCCCGATTATGTAGGAGCATTGAGCTTTATGATTACGCCTGGAACTCCTTTGTTCAAAGAAGAATACTCAAGGGGTGAATTTAAAATCCTAAGCCCCCAGGAGCTTCTTGAAGAAATTGGGATAATGATTGCAAATACAGACATTAATGGCCTTTTCCATGCAAATCATGCATCAAACTATCTTCCAATCAGAGCCAAGCTTCCTGAAGACAAGGATAAAACCCTAAGACTTATTGAAGACGCATTAAAAGGAAAAGTAAGGCTTAAACCGGAACACATGAGAGCTTTGTAATTTTACTATCCTGGTTTTATCAATTTACGGCCTTTCAAGGCCGTAATTTTTATGTAAAACCTTGAAATTTACTTGCATATATAAAATTTTAAAGGTAAGCAAACCTTAAAAAAAGCTTTTAAAAGCTTTGAATTTAAACATTAATTTGAATTTTAAATTTCAGATGACAAGCAAAATACAAACAGCTGTCACCGGATAAATTTCAGGAGAAGGGGCATGTCAGAAACTAACACAAGCATTGAACAAACAGCAGTAAATACAATAAGAACTCTTGCCATGGATACCGTTCAGAAGGCAAATTCAGGTCATCCGGGAGCCCCCATGGGAATGGCTCCTTCGGCATTTGTTCTCTGGACAAAAATAATGAAGCAAAACCCGAAAAATCCTGCCTGGATAAACAGGGACAGATTCATTCTTTCAGCTGGCCATGCATCATCCCTTCTTTATTCTCTCATAACCCTTTCAAATGGCGGGCTTGACATAGAAGATCTCAAGCAGTTCAGAAAATGGGGAAGCAAAACACCGGGACATCCTGAATTTGGGCACACTCCATGCGTTGAAACCACAACAGGCCCCCTTGGACAGGGCTTTGCAAATGGAGTCGGAATGGCAATGACCGAAGCTCATCTCAATGCAAAATTTCCTGAGGTTATTGACCACTTCACCTATATTATGTGCGGTGACGGCGACCTGATGGAAGGTATCTCCTATGAAGCCGCATCCATTGCAGGCCACCTTGAACTTGGAAAACTCATCTGCCTTTATGATGACAATGAGATAACAATTGAAGGAAATACAAACCTTACTTTTACAGAAGATATTGTAAAAAGATTTGAAGCGGCAAACTGGCATGTTATTGAAGTTTTGGACGGTACAGATCTTGACCTTATTGAAAAAGCTGTAAATGAAGCAAAAAATCAAACAAAAAAACCAAGTCTTATAAAAATAAAAACAAAAATCGCCCATGGAAGTCCAAACTTTGAAGGCTCTGAAAAAGCACACGGATCTCCTCTTGGAGAAGAGGAAATAAAGCTCACAAAAAAAGCACTGAACTGGAAACATGAAGAGCCTTTTTTCATTCCCCAGGAAGTTAAGGATTATTTTAATCAGATCTCAAAAAAATTTGAAGAATATGAGAATGAATGGAGTCTGAAATTTCAGGAATTCAATAATTCAGACAAGGAAAAGGCAAACAGCCTTATAAATGCCATTACAGGTTTTCTTGACAGGGACTGGAATAAAAATCTTAAAAAATTTACACCTGAAGACGGAAAAATTGCCACTAGAAAAGCTTCAGGTATAATATTAAATGAAATTGCCAAGATAGTTCCAACACTTATTGGAGGTTCAGCCGACCTTGCACCTTCAAACAAAACTGAACTTGAAAATGAAAAAGACTTTTCAAGCAGTTGCTACAGCGGAAGGAATATAAGGTTTGGAATCAGGGAACATGCCATGGGAGCAATAATAAATGGAATGTTTCTGCACTCAGGAGTAAAACCATATGCCGGAACATTTCTTGTCTTTTCAGATTATATGAAGCCTGCAATAAGAATGGCCAGCCTCATGAAACTTCCAGTAACCTATGTTTTTACACATGACTCCATAGCTGTTGGGGAAGACGGCCCAACACATCAGCCAGTTGAACATATCCAGTCTTTAAGGTTAATACCAGGACTTACAGTTTTAAGGCCGGCTGATGCAAATGAAACAAGGACAGCATGGGAAACTGCAATCAACAATTCATCAGGTCCTGTAGCACTTATTCTTTCAAGACAGGGACTTCCAGTCCTGGACACCTCAAATCAGGACGGAAAACCTGAACTTGGCGGATACATTGTTGACAACTGCGAGGGAGAGCCTGATCTTATAATGATATCGACCGGTTCAGAAGTACATCTTTGTATTGAAGCAAAAAAAGAACTTGAAAAAAGAGGAAAAAAAATAAGGGTGGTAAGTCTTTTATCAAGGGAAATTTTTGAAAAACAGGGAAAAGACTACCAGGAAAGAATAATTCCTCCAAAAGTTAAAAAACGTCTTGTGGTTGAAGCAGGCTCCTCTTCCGGATGGGAAAAATATGCAGGAGATCACGGAGAAATTCTTGGAATAAACAAATTTGGAGCCTCAGCACCTGGAGGCACTGTTTTGAACAAATTCGGATTTTTTCCTGTAAACATAATAAATCTTGCACAGATAGTTTTGAATAAAGAATAATTTAATTTCAAAGGGCCTCTTTTTTAAGGGGCCTATTTGTTTTTGTCATATACCCCAATTACTCTATCAAGGAGCCCGGGGATTTTTTCTTCAGTTAAATGTCTTTTATAAGTAGAGGCTTTCAATTTCTGTCTGAAAATTTTTTAAAACCACATTTTTCTTCACTTTAAATGTTGGAGTGAGTTCTCCCGACTGTTCTGTCAGGCGTCTTGAGGAAATATAATATTTTTTTATTTTTTCCCATGATTCAAGCTTGAGGTTTGCATCTATTATTTCTTTTTCAATCAGCTCAAGAAAAGCTTCATTATTTATAAACGAGCGGTCAACCTCAACACACACGCCTTTGTCATATAAAATATTGTTTTTTTCATAATCAATCTTCTTTTTTTCAAAATATTTAATTACTGCATCAAAGTCTGGTATTACAAGAGCTGTAAGGATCTTCTGGTCATTTCCAAATGGAATTGCCATTTCTATAAAATTGCTTAGGGAAAAAAGAGATTCTATTTTTGCAGAAGGAACTATTTTACCAGTATCAAGAACGATAAGTCCCTTTTTCCTGTCAATTATCCTCAAATAACCATTATCCATCAACTCAACAATATCTCCTGTTTTGAAAAAACCGTCTTTAGTAAATGAAGCTGATGTTTCTGCCTTTTTATTCCAGTATTTTAAAAAAAGATTATCTCCCTTAACAAGATATTCCCCATCTTCTGCAATTTTCCACTCAATACCTGTACAAGGGATTCCTATTGAACCCGGACAAATTCTGTTTATAGGATTTAACGTTACAGTGTTGTATGTTTCAGTGCTTCCATATCCCTCAAGAACCCTGACTCCTGAGGAAACAAAAAAGCAGCAGATTTCGGCAGGTAAAATTGCTGAAGCTGAAAAACAAAATCTTAAATTACCTCCAAAAATTTTTCTTATTCTGGAATACAAAATTTTATCAAAAAACCGATATTTCCACTTTAGAAAAAAACCGGCTTTTTTTTCAAGTCTCCTGCCCTCACTTATATCAATAAAGCCCTTGTCATCTGTATTTTTTTCCAGAACCCTTGATGCAGTATTTTTCCCGGCATTGAAAATTAGAGCCTTGATAAATGAGGAAGTACTTCTATCCTTGATTTCCTTGTAAATCCTTTTAAAAAGCCTTGGAACAGCCATAAACGCAGATGGCTTGAAAAAAAGAATATCTTCTGCAAAACTCATTGGAGTTGTGTATGCAATGGTCATTTTACAAGCCATAGCCACACCATGGCCGCATTGTCTTTCAAAAGTATGTGCAAGGGGCAGTACTGCAAGAAGCACCTCCCCTTCTTTCATCTGGGGAATCATTGAAATGTCCCTTTGCACTGCACAGCAGAAACCTTTGTTGGTATGGACCACTCCTTTTGGTTTTCCAGTTGTTCCTGAAGTGTAAACAATTGTCATTATATCATCGTAGCTTACACTTTTTTTTCTTTCTTCAAATGCAAAAGGATTTGAGTGATTAAAATCATCTCCGTGAATCATAAGTGTTTTAAGCGCAACAAGGTTTTCATCTTCAAAAAAATCAACTCCTGAAAGCAAAACAACTTTCTCCAGATATTTTGCCTCTCCCCATATTGCTTTAATTTTCTCACACATAAGCTCATCATAGACAAAAACAATTTTAGCACCTGAATCATTTAGCTGCGACAAAAGCTCTCCAGATGATAAGGCAGGGTAAAGGCACACAGAAATACCTCCTGCACATATGATTCCAGCATCAGCCCACAGCCATCCAGGGCAGGTAGGTGCAAAAATTGCTGCTCTGTCGCCTTTTTCAAATCCAAGATAAATCAGTCCGGAACTAATTTTTTTAACTTTTTCTGCAAGTTCAGAGTAGGTGAGAAACTTTTCCTCTTTTTTTTCAAACCACCATTGTGCCCTTAAATGTGGGTTCAGCTCTGCATTTCTAAACAAAAGCTCAGGATATGTAAATTTTTTAAAGTATTCTTGCATGATAAATAAAATATTCCGGTTATGATTATTATTTTTTTCACACCATCGGTCAAAAGCAAAAAAGACTTAATCCTTAAACTTGAAAATCTCAAATCACTCAAAAAACTCATAATTCAATTTTTTAAATATTATAATTTAATTATATTTTCAAAATCAAAATAAAATTGTAAACTTTCATCCGTAAAATTAAATAATTCAAATTCCATAAGGAGACACAATGAAAAAGTTTTTGTCCGCTGCCATTGTATTTTTATTAATTTTCCCTGCACTGTCATCAGCAATGAACGGAATGGAAATTTACAATAAATATAGTGAAAATGAAAAAAAACGTGAAAAAAAAATAAAAAATGCAATTTTTGAATATGAAACACAATCTGAATCAATGATTATACATGGAAAAATGTATTTTAAAGGAGATAAAACAAGAATTGAATCAACCGTTATTGAAACTCAAAATGAAATGCTTATGAAAAAAGGCTCTAAAACAATAATGATTGATGACGGCAAAAGTGTTTCAACCATTACTTCTGACGGCCAATGTCATACCTATCCAAATGACAATGAAGAACAGGATGAAGAAATGAGTCCTCCTTCAGTAAAGCTGATTGGAAAAGAAAAAGTCTCAGGTATTGAATGCTACAGAATTGAAACAGACTACGGTTTTGGCGATAAAAGTGAAATGTGGATATCTGTAAATGATTTTAATCTTGTAAAAGAATCTATGGAAAACGGGAGCTCTATAGAACTAAACTCTGACTTCAGGAAAATTTCCGGCATATCCATTCCTTTCAAATCTCAATCACTTGAAGATGGGAAAGTAATACAGACTAATATTTTAAAATCAGTAAAACTAGATGTGAATACAGACGATTCACTATATGATCCTTCAAAAGTCAAAGGATACAAAAAGCCTTCAGACCAGGACAGAAAAAACATGATGCATATGAACAAAATGGACCAGGTTATGGAACTTGGAAACCAGATCAACTACTATTATGAAAACGGTGAACCCGAAAAGGCAAAGGAGCTGGAAAAAAAGCTCCAAATGCTTATGGAATCAGATAACTAGTACTTAAAATACTTAACTTTTTGCATTATAATATTATAAAAGCCGGCAGCCCCAAGTTTAATTGCCGGCATTTTTATTTACATACTGCTTCACTTTTCCCAAATAAAAAGTTTAAAAAAATAATGTTATGGACTATTATTGAAAAGTTAGTCTGGTAATTTTTGTATTTAGTTGCTGAAGGAAAACGTTTATTTTGACAGGTTCTGCCTCTGATTCAAAATTTAACCCTAAAAAAACCATGGTATGACAAAGGTTAAATTTTTACTTCTTTAAAGAAACAAAAAACTCTCGTTTTCAATCAATAACTATTAAATCCAGGAGAGATTTTATGATTTTTAAATCTGTTAGGCGTTTTTTTTCACATTTTCAGACAATATCAGCAAACCCGGAAGAAGTTTTTCCCCTTTTTTGTCCAGTTAGAAGCTATGAATGGATAGAAGACTGGGATGCAATTTTAATCTATTCACAAAGCGGGTATGCTGAAGAAGGATGCGTTTTTAAAACCTTTGACCCTGATGACGGAGAAGACATCTGGGTAATTGCTGAATATGCACCGCCTTCGTTCATAAAATTTATCAAGTTTAACAGCCTCAGAACAATAGTCTACAGGATCTCTTTTATCAGCGAAGGTCAAAACACATGCAGAATATGTTTTGACCAGGAAATAACAGGGCTGAATGAAAAAGGGAACGAGTTTGTTGCAGAGCTCGAAAAATCCGATTTTGTGGAAATGATAGATTTCCTGCAAAATCTTTTAAATGCTTACATTGCCTGCTTTAAAATAAGAACAAAGCCACAGGTTAAAAATCATCCATAACAGTTATCAATATAATGTTTTAAATCACATGCCTTATAAGAAAGTCCAAGCTGATCAATTATAACGGCAGCTTTTTCACTTCCAGACATATTTTTTATTCTTTCCCCCAAAAAAATTTTTTCAAGGCAAAAGACCACTTCTTTTTCCACGCTGTGGTGGTTTATGGCTGCTGAAGCTTTAAGCTTCCGAAACAGGTCATCTGGTAAATTTTCTATTCTTATTGAACTCATAATACCCCCCGTTTATTTGTATTATGTACAGTTTATCCTGAATCTAAATATCTAGCTGCTGAACGAAAACGGCCTTTTTTTCCATTCTAAAGTCAGATTCAAAATTTAATCATCAAAACACTCAATGCATCCTGAAGGTTAAATTTTACACCTTCCGTAAATGAACAAAAAATTCTCGTTTTCGGCCAATCTCTATTTAATATCAGATAAAGCATCAGACAAAAAATTATCATAAAAACAGTTAATTATTAAAAGTGAATAATAATTGGCATTTAATTTAATAATTAATTACCTGCGAAACTAAAAAAGGCTTTTTTGTTTATTCCAACCCCAGATTTAAGATCTAATTTTCAAAAGACTTCATGTATTCAAAGGATTAAATTTTTAATATTGCTTGAAATGAACAAAAATTAAAGAAGAAATGGACTGAAAGCGAGTTTCAAACTCAGACTGTGAGTATTTAACAGAATAAGTTGTTAAATATTTTTTTTCAAGAAAAATTTATTCAAAGATTTTAAGAAACCCGGGATTGATTCTCCCGGACAAACTTTTTTAGCCCGGGAGAGTTCATTTTTTATACTAATTAGTTGCTGAACGAAAACGGCCTTTTTTGTCCATTCTAGAGCCAGATTCAAATTTTAATCTTCAAAATACTCAATGCATCATAAAGGTTAAATTTTTCAAAGTCCTTGAACTGAACAAAAAATTCTCGTTTTCGGCCAATCAACAGTCAGGCTCAGAGCAGATCAATCTCTGCTCAGCAATTGATAGCCGACAAGAATATTCAATGCATGCTGCACCTGATTATCCCGTGCCAGAACTTCCATTTTAAGATCATTACTATGAATAAGTTCTTTATCTGGTTCAGACTTTTTCTCAGGTTTTTCATCGCCATTTTCTGATTCAAGATGATTTATCAGATCACTTTCCTTCAAAACAGCAGTTGTTTCTGCATCTTTATTATCAACTGGTTTCACATAGTCAATCTTGATATCCGGGATTATTCCCTCAGCCTGAATAGATCTTCCATTTGGAGTGTAATATCTTGCGATTGTATATTTTAAGGCCGAACCGTTTTTAAGAGGCCTTACAGTCTGCACTGAGCCTTTTCCAAAAGAACTTGTACCGACAAGAATAGCCCTTTTATGATCCTGAAGTGCTCCGGCAACGATTTCAGAGGCCGAGGCACTTCCTCCGTTTATCAGCACTACCATTGGGTAAGTTCCTTCTGAACCGTCATTTCTTGCATTATAATCAGTAGTATCCGCTGGGTTTCTTCCTTTTATTGAAACAATCATTCCCGTTTTAAGAAAAAAATCACTCACACTTACAGCCTGATCAAGGAGTCCCCCCGGATTTGAACGGAGATCAAGAACCAGACCATCAAGATCTCCTGCTGCAGTAAGTGCAGCATAGGCCTCCTTAAGTTCATCTCCGGTCTTTTCCTTGAAACTGGTTATAAGAATATATCCGCATTTATTTTTCAGCATCGCATATTTTACACTTTTTACAGGAATGAGATCTCTTTTCAGATCAAAAACAAGAGCCTCTTTTTCTCCCTCTCTGAATACAGTAATTTTAACAGGGTCCCCAACCGGCCCCCTCATAAGCTTGACAGCCTCCCACAAACTCATGTTCTTTGTTGATTTATCATCAACACCAATTATTGTATCTCCTGTTTCAATTCCTGCCTCATAGGCCGGGGTTCCTTCAATTGGAGAGATAACAGTAATTTTACCGTCTTCCTTTGTTATAACAATACCAATGCCTCCAAACTCTCCCTTTGTATCAGCCTGAAGTTCTTCAAACGCCTCAGGAGGAAGATAGGCGGAATGGGGATCAAGTCCGTTAACCATACCTTCTATAGCGTTTTCTATAAGCTCTTTTGGGTCAACATCTTCAACATAGTTATTCTGTATAAGATTTAATACATCTGAAAAGACCTCAAGTTCCTTGTAGGGAACATCATCACTTTTTGCACTCAGGTTCTGATAAACTCCTGAACCAATCAGAAAAAGGCCTGAAATAAATACAAAAAGAAAAAAAGTTTTCCATTTTTTGTTAATATGACTCAATTTATTCTCCTTAGTTTTATTTTTTTATCCAGCTGAGAGGATTAAGAGGCGTTCCATGGTGCCTTACTTCAAAATGAAGCACAGGACCATCCATTGAACCGGTTTCACCTATTGTTGCAATAACCTCGTCTTTTCTCACACTATCACCTTTTTGTTTGAAATACTCCTGAACATGGGCATAAATAGTGTAAAAACTGTTACCATGATCAATTATAAGCATATTGCCATAGCCCTTAAACCAGTCTGCAAATACTACTTTTCCAGAAAATACCGACTGGACAGGTTCTCCAATATCAGCCTTAAGTCCGATTCCGCTCTTATAGGCATAAACTCCTCCGTCCTCAGTACGCCCCTGTCCAAAGCGTGAAATTATATCTCCTTTTACAGGATAATTCAAAAGCCCTTTATATGAATCAAAGGTCCTTAATTCTGATTCTGTATTTTTATCTGCTTTTTTTTCTCCAAGAACTTTAAGCTTCTCATCAAGGTTTTCAGCAGCCTCTTCAAGGGAGGATATAACAGAAATCTTAACAGCTTCCTTTTCATTAATTTCTCTTAAAAGTGCCTTTTTCTTTTCTTTTTCACTCTCCTTAATTCTTAAATATTTTGCTATTTTTTCAGAAAGATCGTTTAAATGTTCCTGTTCTTTTTCAAGACTTTTACTCAAATCAATATATTCTTTTCTATAGTAAGAGTATTTTCCTATGAGAGATAAGTCTGAAGAAATTATTTTTTTTAATGCCTTTTGTCTTTTTATAAAATCCATCACAGAATCTGCAGAGCAAAGGAGATTCATCTGGCCTACCCTTGAAAGCTTATATAAAGAAACAATCCTTTTATCTACAAATGGCTGTAAAGATTCAATTTCTTTTTCAACTTCTTTTATTTTTCTTTTCTGCTCTCTTATTTTGTCTGTAAGATCAATATAGTCTTTTTTTACGGAAGCCAGCTTATTTTCAGCATTGTTAACCGCTTTGTCAATTTCATCAAGTCCAGTCAGTATTGTCTTTGATTTTTCCCTGTACTCCTCAAGTATTTTTTTTTCTTTTTTTATTTTTTTTTCAAGAATAACCTTTTGCTTTTCATATGATAAATTTTTTGAATCATCATCCTTCTGATCTATTATTTCTATATACACAGGCCTGTTTCTGATATAGCCTGTTTTACCCTCAAAGCTTACCTTGAGCCACATGCCGTCAGTTTTACCAATAATTTTAAGGACATCACCCTTTGAAAGAATGCCAGTGACAGGAGCACCGAAAAGAGAGCCTTCCCTCATATTGAGTTTTGAAGATTTAACAACTGCCTTTGCACAATAAGCATCCGCACTTAAAAAGACAAAAAATAAAACTGCAAAAGCAAGTAATGTCAAGTATTTCTTAAAAATTGTTTCAGTGAAATATAGCATCCAAGCCACCCGACTAGAGTAGAACAAAACAATATTGATAAAAGAGTTTTAAATGAAATAAATTTTATTTTTATTATTAAAGATGAAAAATCATGACTGATATTAGATGAAAATATAAAAAAAAGTATAAAAAGCAGCAAAAGCCCCCCTGCACCGCCCGTAAAACCATGCAGTATACCCTGAATATAAAAGGGAGACTTGATAAACCTGTCATCGGCTCCCACAAGTTTCATTATTTCAATTTCCTCTTTTCTTGAGTAAAGAGCAAGTCTTACTGTATTTGCAACAATAAAAACAGTGACCATAAAAAAAACAGCGCCCATTGAAATTGCAGCAAGCCTTGAAAATGAAATAATTTTAACAAATCTGCCTATCCACTCCTTTCCATACTCAACTTCAGTTACAGACTGGAACTTCTCTATTTTAGCGGCAAGATTTTCAATAACTCCAATATCCTTTTTATCTTTTTTTAAATACACTTCAAGTGAATCGGGAAGGGGGTTGATTTTCAGGTTTTCGAAAATTGCCTTTTGTCGCGGCATCTGATTTTTCAGGTCTTCAAGCCCCTTTTCACCAGAAACATACAAAACATCTTCAACTTCTTCAAAATCCCTAATTTCAAGCCTTGTTCTGTCCTTTTCCGATGATGAAATATTATTCTCAAGATAAACAATAACCTTTATACCGGATTTCCAGCTGTCTAGAAGTTCGCCTGCGTTTGAAGCAAAAAGAACAAAAGTACCAACAATAAGAATTGAAAGCATAATGGTAATAAATGTTACTGCATGAAGAAATTTATTATTTTTTATATCATTTAAAGATCTTTTAAAGTTTGAAGAATTAATTATCATAGCAAATCTTCCACAAGTTGTCCTTTTTTTAGCCTTATGACCCTCCCCCTGCTCTGCCTGATAAGATCCTGACTATGTGTTGCGATGATCAGGGTTGTTCCTTTCTCATTAAACTCCCTTAATAAATCCATAATAATTTTTGCAGATTCAGGATCAAGACTTCCTGTAGGTTCATCTGCAATAATAATATCAGGCTCTCCAATAACAGCCCTTGCAACAGCAGCCCTTTGCTGCTCTCCTCCTGACAGACTTGGAGGATAAAGATTCTTTTTATCTTCAATACCAACATTTCTTAAAATCTTTGAAACTTTGCTGTCTATAACCTTCTTTTTTTCACCTGAAGCTTCAAGTACTATTGCAACATTTTCAAAAACTGTCATTGACGGAATCAGCTTGAAATCCTGAAAAATTATTCCGAATTTCCTTCTGAGAAGATATAATCCCGAAGGCTTTATTCTTGACAGATTTACTCCACCTATCAAAAGCTGGCCTGCCGTTGCAGTTTCAGCCATATAAAGAAGCTTCAAAAGGGTTGTTTTGCCGGCACCGCTTGGCCCTGTAATAAAAATCAGTTCTCCCTGATTAATATCTATGGATATATCCGAAAGAGCCGGCATTTGCTCATATCGTTTATAAATATTGAACATTCTGACAATTGGCTGGGATTCTGAAATACTCAACTTAACCTCCAGGCTTATTAAACCTAAACTTGAGTGTTTGACATTCTGTAACACATATTGATTCGCTGCAGAAAAAAAACTGCCTTTTTTGTCCCTTTTAAAGTTAAATTAAAAATTTTATCTTTAAAAAATACCCTAAAATGAAATTTTTATCTGAAATGAACAAAAAAACACGTCTTCGGTCAATAAATAATCAGCTAAATTTAAAACAGCTCAATTTTTTTCAAATAATAATTACCATGTTTTTTCCCGTTGTCATAGTCCTGTGTTTTTGATAGTCATTTCAAAGCGGGAAGGGCTCCTGGTTTTTTCCGCACAGACCTCTGCTGATTACCCGAAAACGCTTCTTCCTAAACCAGCAGGGGTCTGTAATTTCTTTTAACATTATTTTATACAAATTGTCTGAAAAATCAGGGAAAAGCAATGAAAAATCAACTTATTGAACTTTTAAAACAGTTTTCGGTCAAATATTCGGATACTGAAGAATTTACTCTTGCTTCAGGTAAAAAAAGCAGATTTTATGTAAACTGCAAACCAACAGTACTGCGTCCTGAAGGGCTGTATCTTATTGGGAATCTTATTTTAAACGAAGTAACTGACCTTGAGATAGATGCTGTCGGAGGCCTTACTTTTGGGGCAGATCCTGTTTCAGTTGCAGCTTCATTTGCATCTTACTATTCAAACAAACCTTTCAAGGCTTTTTCCATAAGAAAAGAAAAAAAAGATCATGGTATCAGCAAATGGATAGAAGGTGACCTGAAAAAAGGTGAACGAGTTGCAATAATTGATGATGTTGCCACTACAGGAGGATCAACCATAAAAGCCATAGAGCGGGCAAAATCAGAAGGACTTGAAGTTGTTGCCGCAATAATTCTTGTGGACAGGGAGGAAGGCGGAATGGAAAATATCTTAAAGCACGTGAACATTGCAAGAAGTATTCTCAGGAAGTCTGACCTTGTTTGATGTTTATTGAAAAAAGCATAATAAAAGCTCCTGTAAAAGAAGTTAGAAAAGCTCCTAAAAAAAGTGCTTTTCCCCCTGCAGAATCATAAAAATATCCACTCAAAAGATTACCGGCCATCAGACCAAGACCATATGTGAGAGCATTATTTAAAGCCTGGCCGGTTGTTTTTCTTCCTTCAGGAGTAAGCTCATCTATGTATAGAATTGAAGCCATATGAAAAGTTGCATAGGAAAAACAATGCAGAACCTGTGATAATAAAATTATAAAACTGCTTTCAGAATAAAAAAGGACAAACCACCTTAAACTTGCTGCAAACATTGAAAAAACCAGAACTTTACCCGGGCTGATCTTTTTGAAAATCAAACCTGACTGATGCATCATTACTATTTCTGCAAAAACCGCAATTGCCCATGAAATTCCTATAAAAGTATTCTGAAGCCCAATATCTGAAAGATAAATGGAGAAAAAAGCATAGTAAGGACTGTGACTCCCCAGCATAAGAATAGATGCCAAAAGAAATAATAAAATTTGAGGCCTGAAAAGAAATGAAATGTCAAAAGTTTTTAATTCCTGGCTTATCTTTTCTTTTTCAGGAATTTTAAGGGAAAGCAAAAAATGAATCAAAGATCCTGCAAATATCATGTAAACCACTGAAATAATACCAGCTTTATCCGAAACATAGCCAGCAGCAAAAACTGATAGAACAAAACCAATGGAGCCCCATAATCTTATTTTTCCATAGTTATTTTTATCCTTGCCTAAAATTTCTACGGTAAATGTTTCCAGAAAAGAAACAATTGGCGCATGAAAAAGTGAGTAAAAAAACATAATAATCATCATTGGATAAAAACTGGATGAAAAGAAAAAGCCTCCCCATAAAAGAGAAGACATCAGGTTAACCAGAACAAATATCTTTTTTCTAATTGAAAACTTATCTGCAAAAAATCCCCAGACCAAAGGGAAAATTATTGTAGAAAAAGTTTTAAGTGATGCTATCGCTCCTATTTCAAACCCTGAAAATCCTATTTTATGACAGTACAGATTGAAATATGGAAGAAAAACGCCTAATATCGAAAAATATATAAAATACTGGACAGATATATTTAATTTATTTTTATTATGGGTCATCTTTTTTAAACTTCTTTTCAGGAATTAAATAAAAAATGAATTATCATCTGGAATCACTTATATCAAAAGAAAAATTCATAATTTCAAAAGAAAAATGGCTTAAGGCTCTTGAGTTTGCTAAACAAAACGGCTGGAGCCCACTTGGAACAATACTTGATTTTGAAAGCGAGCTTGACCTCATGTGGAACGAAGACCAGAGCAGAATGTACAACCTCTGGATGGTGCTCACATGCCATAATTCATGCCATGAATGGGAGGGAAGCTACACAGAAAAAGAAAATCAGATAATTTCAGATACAGACTCCTACGAGCTTATGCTTTCACTGGAAATGTCTGATGAATTTGCTGAGCTTGCACAGTTTGTTGCAGGAATTTCATTTAGAATTTTAAAAGAATAAATCTTACTTTTCAGATGATTTATTTGATATAATTACTTTTGGTCGAAAACCAGAATTTTTTATCCAGGTCAAGGATTATGAAAGGAACAGTTACAATTTTGATGCATAAAATATTTAGGGTTTAAATTTTAAGCCGAAATAGCTGAAAAAACAGTTTTCATGCAGATTCCAATTACAAATAAGAATTTTACACAAATTAATAATAAAGGAGAAAAAAATGAAAATAAATATCACAATAGACATTACTCCTGAAGAACTCAGAGAATCCTTTGGCCTTCCAGACCTGAACTCTTTTAACGAAAATCTTATAAAAAAAATGACTGAGAAAATCCAGTCAGGTAAATTTGATACAGAAACAATTTTCAAAGCAATGAATCCAACATCAAATCCAATTGGAAAAATGTTCATGAATGCTGCAATGAAAAATATGGAGATGATGGGTAAAAAATCTGATACAAAATCAAAGACCAGCACAAAAAAGGAAAACACCCAGAACGAAAAATAAAACAATCAGTCAGCCATGCAAAGAAGGCCTGAATTAATAAAAAGTCTTATTTAAGCATGTTTTGAAAATCATTATTTTAAATATTGCATATAAAAAAACAGTGTTCTATAATATTAAAAATTCAATCAGAAAACCAAAAAATTAAGCGCTTTATGCTTAAATAGTGGTTGGCCGAAAATGATAATTATTTGTTCAGTTACGGAAGATGAAAAACTTAACCTTCAGGATACATTGAGTATTTTGAGGATTAAATTTTGAATCTGACTTTAGAATGGACAAAAAAGGCCGTTTTCGTTCAGCAGCTAAATAACCTACCAAAACGTTAACTTAATTATGAGGTGACACATGTCAGCAAAAAATTCCCTTCCCGAAAACCTTCCCCTGGAAAAAAGATTTTCCTATGATGCAAAACTTAACAGATTTTATGTCAATTTCCAGAACCTTAAAATTGATAATATCAATGATATCTACAGGATTGAATACCTTGTAGCACAGCATCTTTCTGAGCTTGGCAAAAAAGTTTCTGCTATTGTAAATTATGAAAATTTCTTAATTGATGAAGAGCTTCTTGTTCCATATTCAAGAATGGTTAACAGATTAATGGAACACTTTTATGCAGGAGTTACACGATATACATCTTCTGACCATCTTAAGGAAGACCTTGAAAAAGGCTTCAAAGGAGCAAATATTGCACCAAACATTTTCGGAACCATAGTTGAAGCAGAAACAGCTCTTCAAGATATTTCTTAACAGCCAAACCGCCTAAAAAGGGCGGTTTAATTAAACAGCCATGCCTAAACTGAAAAAACTGCTGAACTAAACCGCATTTTTTTCACATTCTAAAGTAAGATTCACAATTTAACCTGCAAAATACTTTATGTATTCATATGCAAAATCTTAATATCAGCCTGGTAAGCAAAAAAATCCATACAGCCAGTTCTTAAATATTTCAGCACCCATTTTCTGTCTTTCCTGTTTTAAACTGAAACTGCAGTTTTTATCAAGAAGCTGAATAAAATCTATCAACTTGAAAATAATAAAATTTAGTTTATACTTTTTACAACAAAAAAGAAAAAATCAATTTTTTAAAAATCTTATTAATCTTAGTTCGGTAAGTAAAAAAACAGGATATTGGCTTAAAATGAATCAAAATACAAAAATAATAATAATTTCCGTACTAGTTATCTCTGCCGCAGCTGTAATAATTTCAGTTTTTATGAATAAGCCTGAGGTCGTACTTCCGGAAAAAGCACAAAATAATTTAATAAAAGGCATAACATTTGAGAATATTGGCGAAAACTCTCTTTTTTCCTCGGTGAAAAGGAAGGAGCTGGAAAAAAAATTTGGAAATGATGTTTTGGAATCATGGACACCCATTAACTTTGAAGATTTTCCACAGGATTTTTTAAAAGAATATCTTTCCGATATTTTCAACATATCAAAAGAACTTGAAAACCCAGTCCTTAAAGAAAAATCAGGTAAAGGCTCGATAAAAATAAAATATCCATATGCACAAAAAAACACAGATATTTTTAAAGATATCCACCTTACTTTTTCTGCGTTCACAAAAAAACCTCTTCTTTTCAGAATAAGCGGCTATGAAAACGAAAATATTTTAAAAAATCTCACAGAAAAATTTTCTGAACCGGAAAAAATCAATTTCCAGAATAATATTTATTATCTGTGGAAAAAAGATAACTCAAAAATGATTTCACAAGTCAGACTGGACAGATTTAACAAACCCTATTTATTTATTGTTATCTATTATGTTGAAAATATAAAAAATTTTTTCGCAGAGACAAACACTGAAAAGCAAAAAAATATTGAAAATATTTTTTAATATGTAACCTTTGAAAACCTTAGACCTCCATACAAACCTTTTGGACATGTTTTTTAGGCTTGCCGAAATTTAGGTATTGCGAAACTCCTTTTGTTTTCCTAAATTAGACTTGCTCAATAACAATTAAACTTATTTACGGAGGTATAATGTCTGATCATAAAATAGTTGTAATAGGTGGGGTTGCCTGCGGTCCAAAGGCTGCTGCAAGAATAAAAAGGCTTAATCCAAAGGCCGATGTAACCCTTATTGAAAAAGGCGAAATTCTTTCTTATTCAGGCTGTGGAATGCCTTTTTATATCTCAGGAGAAGTTCATGATCACAATGAACTTATGCAGACTCCGGTGGGTGTGGTAAGAGATTCTCATTTTTTCAAGGTTGTAAAGGATATTAATGTTTACAACAGAACAGTGGCAGAAAAAATAGACAGACAAAATAAAATTGTCCATGCTCTTAAAATTGATACCGGTGAAAAACTTGAATTTTCCTATGATGATCTTGTTCTTGCAACAGGAAGCGAAACTGTAAGACCTCCCATTCCAGGGATAGACCTCAAGGGTGTAAATATTTTAAGTACTATTGAAGATGCAAGAAAAATCAAGGAAAGGGTTTCCAAATTCAAAGGTAAAAATGCAGTTATAATAGGCGGAGGACTGATTGGAATTGAGGTTACAGAAGCCTTTGTAAAACAGGGAATGAATGTAACTGTAATAGAAAAGGAAGACCAGCTTCTCAAAAATCTTGCTGATCCAGAAATTTCAATTCATGTCAGAAGAGAGCTTATGAGAAACGGAGTCAAACTTGCTATCGGTCAGACAGTTAAAGAAATCAAAGGTGATGATTCAAGCGAGGTTTCAGCTGTTGTAACTGAACAGGAAACTTTTCCTGCCGATATTGTTCTGGTCTCCATAGGAGTTAAACCAAACGTCAAACTTGCACAGGACTGCGGGCTTGAAATAGGTATTACAGGAGGTATTGTAACAGACGAATATCTTCGCACAACAGACAAAAATATCTATGCGGGCGGAGACTGTGCCGAGAATAAAAACAGACTTACAAATGAAGTAATCTATACCCCGATGGGCTCAACTGCAAACAAACAGGGAAGAGTTATTGGAGACAATATCTGCAGGAGGAATACAAAATTCCCGGGAGTTCTTGGAACCGCAATATGCAAGGTATTTGATCTTACAATTGCAAGAACTGGTCTCACAGAGAAACAATGCAGGGAAAAAGACATTAATTATGTAACGGTTTTAACTCCTTCTCCTGATAAACCACATTTTCTTCCCGACGCCAAACTTATAATAATCAAACTGATTGCAGAAAATCCCTCTGGTAAAATACTCGGATGCCAGGTAACAGGTTATGGAGAGGCTGCAAAAAGGCTTGATATAGTTGTTGCAGCAATGTCCCACAATGGAACTGTTTTTGATCTTGAAAACTATGATCTTGCATATGCTCCTCCATACTCACCTGCAATGGACAACATTATTGTTGCTGCAAATATTGCTGAAAACAAAATTACAAATACAGGCATGTCCTGCACACCTGCTCAGGTAAAGGAGCAGATTGAAAGCGGAAAAGACTTTATATTCCTTGATGTAAGATCTCCCCAGGAATATGAAATGATGAGAATTGAAGATGAAAGAGTAAAACTTCTGCCCCTTGGAAAATTAAGAGAAAAAATAAATGAACTTCCAAAGGAAAAAGAAATAATTGCTTTCTGTAAAATCTCTCTGAGAGGATATGAAGCCCAGCGAATCCTTGAAGGAGAAGGTTTTACAAATGTAAAATATATGGACGGTGGGGTTGTGTGCTGGCCGTATGAAAAATATGTAAAAGCCTGATACTTTGATTAATAGTGGCCCGGAATATCCGGGCCGTTCCAAAAACAGCTAATCCGGAGGTTTCAATGAAAATTGTAATTATTGGAGGAGATGCGGCAGGAATGAGTGCTGCAAGCCAGATCAAAAGAAAATATCCTGAAAATGATGTAATTGTTCTTGAAGCCACTCAGGATGTTTCATATTCAGCGTGTACAATGCCATACAGCATAGCTGATCCTGACGATGACATAGAAAGGCTTATAGTAAGAGCACCCGAAGAATTCAGAAAAACCGGGATTGAGCTCCATCTTGGCCATTATGCTGATAAAATTGACAGACAAAATAAAACAGTTTCAGGCAAAAAAACCGATGGAAATGAATTTTCATTTACCTATGACAAGCTTTTCATTGCAACCGGCAACCGCCCTTTCATGCCTCCGGTTAAAGGTCTGGACCTTTACGGCGTATTTCCGCTCAAATCTTTGGAGCACGGCAGACAGATTGACAGATATCTTGAAGAAAACACAGTAAAAAAAGCTGTAATAATCGGAATGGGCTACATTGGTCTTGAAATGTGTGAGGCTCTTCACACAAGAAATATTGAAGTCACAATGGTTGAGGCAGCACCTGAAGTACTTGGTTGGCTCCATGAAGATCTTAGAAACCCTGTTAAAAAAGAACTCGATGACAAGGGAATAAAATATTTCACAAACACAAAGGTCACTGAAATAGAAAAAACAGAAAAGTCTTTTTCCATTAAAACAGAAAATAAAAACTTTGAAGCAGACATTGTAATTGCATCAATGGGAGTTGTCCCAAACAGTGAAATTGCAGAAAAAGCCGGCCTTGAACTTGGTCCTGCCAAAGCAATAAGAACCAATACATTTATGCAGACAAGTGACCCAGACATTTATACAGCAGGAGACTGCGCATGTGCAAGACACATAGTCACGAAGAAATGCGTATGGATTCCACTTGCTCTAACAGCAAACAGAGGCGGAAGAACAGCTGCAAAAAATATTCTCGGAGAAAAATCAGAGTTCCCCGGAATTCTTGGAACAGCAGTATTTAAAGTTTTTGATTATGAAGTTGCAAGAACCGGATTCAACTTCCATGAGGCAAAAGAGGCTGGTTTTGATCCGGTTGAAGTTGTAATAAAAACAAGATCAAAGGCACATACCTGCAAAAATTCTCAAAAGATTTACGTTAACATGATTGCAGACAAAAAATCAGGCAAGGTTCTCGGCCTTTTCATGGCCGGGAAAGAAGGCGTCGCAAGAAGAATAAACTCAGGCGCCGTTGCAATTCATGCTCAGATGAAGGCTAAAGACCTTGCAGAAGTTGATATGGCATATGCTCCTCCCTTCAGCCCTGTATGGGACCCAGTCATTCTGGCTGCAGGAGAACTTGCGAAAAAGACATTTTAAATCCGGATGCTGATTACAAATCATAAATTCTTTTCACCCTGTCTGAAACAGGTGGATGTGAATAATTAAAAAAAACATGCAAAGGATGGGGTGAAAGATTTGAATAATTATCAGCTGAAAGCCTTTTGAGTGTATCAGCAAATACTTTTTTGTTGCCTGTTGTCTCAACTGCAAACCTGTCTGCCTCGTATTCATTTTTACGGGAAAAGGCAAGCATTATCATGCTGACAAAAAAATCAACCGGTGAGTACAGAAAACCAAAAAAAACAAGGCCTGCATAAACAGAAACCCTTTCAACGTAAAAGGCATCAAAAAGATCCTGAAAACTTATAAAAAAAGATAAAAGGTAGAACATAACTCCGGCCTGAATAACCCCGAGAAAAGTTGAGATAAGAATATGTTTTTTCTTATAGTGTCCTGTTTCATGTGCAACTATTGACACAATCTCATCTGGAGAATGTTTTTCTATTATTGTATCAAAAAGAACCAGTCTTTTGGTTTTACCAAATCCCGAGAAAAAAGCATTTGATTTCTGACTTCTCCTTGATCCGTCCATGACAAAAACATTTTCAAGAGGAAAATTATTTGCACTGGCATAATCCATAACTTTTTTTTTAAGCTCACCATCTTCAAGAGGATTGAATTTATTAAAAAAAGGCATTATCCAGACTGGAACAATTATCTGCATGGCAAGAATAAAGCATGTTACCACTATCCAGCAGAACAGCCACGCAAAGCCTCCAAAATATTTGAAAAAAACAAGAATTAATCCAATCAGTGGGATACCGATTAGTGATGAAATAAAAAGCATCTTTATTTTATCTGAAAAATAAAGTTTAAAACTTGTTTTATTGAATCCGAATTTTTCTTCAATTACAAATGTTGAATACAAAGAAAAGGGAAGATCAAGAAGTGATTTGGCAACAATCAAAATCCCGATATATATTATACCCCTTAATATCTCTCCTGCAACCAGACTGGAAAGAATTTTATCAAGATAACCAAAGCCCTTTACAAACCAGAATATCAAAAAAACAGACAGACTGAACAGTCCTTCAATTATTTCCAGCCTTGCATTTTCATAAATATATTTCTGAGATTTTTTATACTTCTCCCTGTCAAAATAATCTTCAAATCCTTTTGGGATTTCCTCCTTTAAATTTTTTAAATTTAAATAAAAAGAAAGCAGATTAAGAAAAAAATATACAATCATTGTGCAAAGAATAATAATTTGAATATATGTCATTGAAAAAACCTGGAAAGTTAAGTTTGATTAAAATCTGAAGATATATAACAAATATGATTGTGTCAACTACTTGTCAGTTTTGTTTTTCCTGTGAGCCTATATTGTTCATGTAATTTCAAATTGTTAAGCTTAAATTTAAGCTTTGAAATTAATATCCGAATGTTCCATAAATAAAAAAACCGGATCAGCATACTAAAATGACCCGGTTTAAATATCAGATAGAAAAAACATTATCAGGGAATGTAATAGTCAAACCTTACCGGCCAATCATAATCTTTATACATATCATAAAGATTATCGGTAGGATAATTTATAAGGCTTCCGTCAGGAAACTTTATATTCCCATCGTCTACATATCTTGACTGAAGATCCTTGAACGACTGATCAAGTTCAGAGTCCATCATTGCAATCACAGTAAATCTGTATTTGAAATCAGGACCTTCTGCAGGATTTTCTTCACGGATAATATCATATACCATGCCTTTAAGCCTGAAATCAGGGTTGATAAGATCAGACCACTGGGCTTGGGGAACTTTTTTATCCATAAGACCGGTATTTCTGGCAATATTTTCAAGACCTGCCTGATCCATTGTGTAATCACTCCTGATAACAAGCAGTGATTCTATAAGCGGTAGATAAACTTTAAGAACGCCCTGTGAATAACCAGAATATGCAAGCAGTTCATATTCTGCATCTTTTCCGTCCAGCTTGTATGGAGAACCAGACCAGCTGGGTGAATCTATCATATACATTGACAGCAATTGAATATTTAAATATCTTCCAGCTGAGTTATGCAGGGTAATATCATAATATCTGCTCTGGCAGTTATCATCTACAGCTGTCTGTGTAAATCCAGATGGAGTTACTGCCTGAACTGATTTATTAAAAGTATCAAATGTCATGAACATTTTATCACAGATTCCCGGGAAAATACCTGTACTGTCTGCAGTACCGCTGTTATCTGTTCCTCCCCCGTTATCCGTGCCTCCACTGTCTGTTCCCCCTGTGTCAGTACCTCCAGTGTCAACTGTATCAGGGTTTTCAGTTCCTCCTCCCGAAGAACTGCTTCCGCCGCATCCGGCACCAATAAAACAAACAAGCAACACAATCAATGCCACTTTCCTCACCATTACCAAATCCTCCAAATAAAAAATTAATAAGATTTTTATGTTTCAAGCTCAGGCAAAAAGCCAGGGGCAAAACACCAGGAGAAAAAACTATCTAGAGATATATAATAAAAAAACCTCTGAAAATCGATAAAAAACAATTGTCCTGTAAAAAATTTTAATTTTTTCCAGTCGAACAAAAACGAATAAATAATTAAGTGGCCGAAAACGAATTTTTTTGTTCAGTTACGGGGGATAAAAAATTTAACCTTTAAGATAATTTGAGTATTTTAACGATCAGTTTTGAAACTGACTCAGATCAGAAATGGATAAAAAAGACAGTTTTCTCTCGGAAAAATGCATAAGAATTAAAGACCAGAACATAAAAAAAGTATTAACCAGAACATTTTCAGGCTCTGATTAATACTTTCAGAGTATCTCGTAAATTAAAAAATGCTGAAACCGCACAAAGAATTACAATATTAATTATATCTTTTTTGTCATATCATCCATTGAAACAGCAATATCTGCAAGTATTTCTGACAATTCCAGAATCCCTTCAAGCTCTTTTTCAACATTTGTAACAGAAGATGCAAGGTTTTCAGCACCTGAAGCTATACCCTCTGTTTTTTCTGCAGAATCAGTTGTTATTTCAGAAATATTTTCCACAAACTCACTCTGGGAAGTAAGGGTTTCATAAATAAAGGATTGCAGGCTGCTTATGCTTTTTATTATTTCTTCTATTTCAAGGTTTTTATCAACAACTTTTTTTACGGTATCATTATTCACGCTTATACGCATATTGATTTCTTCGGTAGCTTCCCTGGTCTTTATTGAAAGAGCCTTGATTTCCGAAGCAACAACAGCAAAGCCCTTTCCTGCCTCACCTGCCCGGGCAGATTCAATTGTTGCATTTAACGCCAGAAGATTTGTCTGCTCGGAAATTTCCCTGATAAGCTCAGTAACCTTTTCAATCTCTTTACTGCTTTCATCAAGTTTATCAATGAGTTCAGCCGCCTGTTTTGTCTGGTCAACTGCATTTCCTGCAACGCCCGAAGCGTTTTCAACTTTTCCCAGCACATCTTTAATTGATAAGGCTGATTTTTCAAGTGAAGAAGCAATATTTTGAAAGTTTGAATTAATTTCCGCTGTATTTTCTGAAACTACCCTGCTCTCACCTGAAGCTTTTTTAAAATCCTCGGAAATACGAACACTGCTTTCATTTAATTTTACAGACTGAAGATTCAGTTCTTTTGACTGACTTGATATTTCTTCAAAGGCATTCTTTAGTTTTGAAGTTGTATGCTCCAGTTCTTCCTGAAATTTAAGCTGTTCATCAGCAATTTTTTTCTGGCTCTCCAAAGCCTCAGCCTGTTCTTTCTGAGCTCTTGTTCTGTCTTTTTCAATCAGATAAAGAACAACAGAAACAGCAAGAATCTGTTTTATAAAGTTCCCTCCGTCAAAGCCAGCAAGCTCCTGGAGATTATAGTTTAAAATATTGTAATCCACCCCGCTTACAGCCATTTTTTTTAAAATCACCACCTGAACTATAACTGCACTGGTCCAGAAAACAGCACTTTTCTTTGCTGAAAAAACAAGATTGAAAAGTGGAAGAGCCATCATCCAGTAAAGGGACGTGGAAAATAAACCGCCTGACAAAATATTGTAGACAGTCATATAAAAATAAAGTGCAAAACAAAGAAACTCGATGGAAATAATCAAAGATTTTGTAAATTTTAACAAAAACATGCATAAGGCAATTAAAAACATTGAAAACAAAATATTGCCCAGTAAAATCGGCTGGCTTTCCTTGATCCATTTTATCCCGGTTACCAGAAAAAACGGCTGAAGAAAAAGGCAGCATGAGATAAATACTCTTGCCACCCTTTTTTTATCTTCATCATTTTCAAATTTTTCAGGAACAAACCAGTCAACGGCCGAAAAAAAATAATTACTCATAGATCCCCCGATTATTGTTCTAAAAAATATTTTCCTCTATCAGATAACAGTGTTTTTATCATATAACCCATTTTATGTTGTTTTTTCAAGTTTACATCACTAAATTAACAACAACACATCTTTTCAAAAATTAATGCCTCCAGGCACAAGTCTTAATTTAGCAGCAGTCCTTTGACTGCGGCAATTTTTAACTTGGCTCCAGAAGCATATAAAATTGCCCTGGTTGATTCATGGGATGAGATAATTTTTTTCGTGAATTAAAAAAATTTGTAACTGTTCAATTTAAAATGGGAACGACTGCTAATTTATATAAATCGAATACTTTCTTATTTTTCCTCTAAGAGTTGAGGGATTAAGTCCCAGAAGTTTAGCTGCACCGTCTTTTCCCTCTATTTTTCCTTTTGTAATTTCAAGGGCTTTTCTGATATGGCCTGTTATTACATCATCAAGGGGTTTAAAGCTGTTATCTGAAATTTTTGCATCTTCTTGTTCTTTACTTGTCTTTAATAAATCTAAAAAAGAAATATTTTTTCCCCCTGAAGTTATAAGCTTTCTTTCGATTATATTCATAAGCTCCCTGATATTTCCAGGCCATGAATATGAAAGAATGTTATTGATTGAAACCTCATCAATTTCAGGAATTTCATCAATATGAAGCTCTTTGCATTTTTCAGAAAGAAAATAATAAAAAAGGTCTAAAATATCTCTTTTTCTGGTTCTTAAAGGAGGAATGTGAAGTGGAAATACATTTAACCTGAAATATAAATCCTCCCTGAATTCTTTATTTTTTACAAGTTCCAAAAGATTTGAATTTGTTGCGGCAATTATTCTGACATCAGCAGTTATCTCTCTTGTTCCTCCAACCCTTCTGAACTTTTTTTCCTGAATTATTCTCAAAAGCTTTACCTGAGCAGAAAGGGAAAGCTCTCCAAGTTCATCAAGAAAAACTGTGCCTTTGTCAGCCTGCTCAAAATATCCTCTTCTTGTTGAAAAAGCACCGGTAAAAGCACCTTTTTCATGCCCAAAAAGCTCACTCTCAATAAGATTTTCAGGAATTGCTCCGCAGTTTACACAAACCATAGGCTCACTTTGTCTTTTTGAAAGCCTGTGAATTTCATGTGCAATAAGTTCTTTTCCTGTTCCTGTCTCACCTGTGATAAGAACAGGGGAAGAAAGGGGAGCAACCTGATTTACTAAAAAATCTATTTCCTTCAAGTCCTTGTTTCTTCCTATTATTTTCTGGCCTTCATGACCAAGTCTTTTGCTCAGATTCCTGTTCAGCTGAAGAAGTATCTGATTTTTATTTAAAATATCCCTGTGATGAACCATATTCAGTAAAGCGCCTGTAAGGGGTCTTGCAATTTTTTCAAAAAGTATTGCATGCTCCCTTGTGTACATATCCGGCTCAAGGCTTACAATACTGAAACATCCGGCATAAAGATCTGAAATCAGAGGGGTCAGGGTAATTGTTGAAAAAGGCTTGTCAGAACTGAATATTGAATCTTCAACAAGTTCGCGGTGGTTTTTCAGAACAGACTGGATAATAGGACTTTTTATGCTGTTATTGGTGATAGTTGCCCTGTTTACAGGAAATCTTTTGATCTCTTTTTCAGCTTCGCTTTCAAGCTTTACTCTTTCATCAACTATATGCCCTCCTGCAGCAGTTGCCGATGCAAAATATCTTAATTCTCTTTCAGGGCGGTTAAATATTCCCATATGAAAATTATCAGCCGGAAACTTTTCCTTTATAAGAATAAACGAATCATAAATGGCCTGGGAAGCATCAAGCCTTGTGTAGAGAGTATGGGTAATTTCTTCAATAAAATTTTTTTCGTCCAAGATCTCACCTGTTAAATTTAACAGTTTTTGTCATATAAAACAGCTTGCCTGTTTTATATGACAGGTTTATGCTGAAAACCAAACAAAAAAACAGCATTTTCCGTTTTTCCCCACATGGCATGAAATTTGTTAATAATTAAGTTATAAAATGAGGATAAAAAATGCACGAACTGCCCCTTACAAACAAAATACTTGAAACAGCAATTGATTTTGCAGAAAAAAACAATGCAGTTCAAATTCAGGAAATAAATCTTTTGATTGGAGAGTTAAGCGATATTGAAGAACACTGGCTGAATCATTATTTCAAATATATTTCCAAAGATACAATTGCAGCAGATGCAAACCTTAAAATCACAAGAGTAAATATAAAATGGCTTTGTCTTAATTGTTTTTTTGAGTTTAGAGGAGACAAAAAATCAGACAAACCGCCAAAATGCCCAAAATGCCAGGAAACAAAAAATCTGGAACTTATAAACGGAAGAGAATTTATAATAGAATCAATTGGAATAATTTAAGGGGGAATAAATGAGCGAATTTAAACTTATCAAAGTTAAAGAAGGAATTTTATCTGAAAACGACAAAAAAGCGTCTGATTTAAGACAAAAACTAAAAAGCGAAAACAAATACCTTATAAATCTAATGGCATCACCCGGAGCCGGAAAAACAAGCTCCATTTTAAAAATTGCACAAAACCTGAATAAAGATATCAGACTTGCAGTAATTGAAGCAGATATTGACTCAAGTGTTGATGCAGAAAAAATGGCAGAAAACAATATTCCCACAGTTCAGTTAAGTACAGGAGGATTCTGTCATCTTGATGCAGAAATGGTAATTCAGGGACTTGAGGAGGTAGTAAAGGAAAATCCGGACCTCATAATAATTGAAAATGTGGGAAACCTTGTATGTCCTGCGGAATTTGATACAGGAGCACATTCAAACATAATGATTCTGAGCGTTCCCGAAGGCGATGACAAACCTCTTAAATACCCCCTTATTTTTTCAGTATGCGAACTCTTGATAGTAAACAAGACCGATATGATTGAACTTACTGACTTTAATCTTGAAGAACTTGAAAAAAGAGCAAAAAAAGTAAATCCAAAAATTGAAATAATCCCTGTATCCGCAAAAACAGGCAAGGGTTTTGAAAAGGTTGCATCCTGGATTGAACAAAAAATTCAAAAAATAAGGGGTTAAATATGGCTGATTTATATGAAGCACTCAGAAAAAGACTTGATTCCATGTCAACAGGATATCCTGTTACAAAGTCAAAGCAGGAAATTGCAATCTTAAAATCTCTTTTTTCAGAAAATGAAGCAAAGCTTTTTCTTGATATGACAGTTTTTCCTGAAACACCTGTCCAGGCAGGTGAAAGACTTGGAAAAAATCCAGCAGAGCTTGAGCAGGAACTTGAAGCAATGGCAAAAAAAGGTCTTTTGATGAGAGTAAGGTCAAAAGGAAATGTAATGTATTCCATTCTGCCCTTTCTTGTTGGAATAATGGAATTTCAGGTTAAAAGACTTGAACACGACAAAGAGCTTGCAAAACAGATTGCAGTTTATGGGATTGAAGGATTTTTCCAGTCACTGCAAAGCCTTGAAACTCCTCACCAGAGAACTGTTCCGGTTCACAGGGATTTAGTTGAAAAATGGCCTGTTGCACCTTTTGATGATGTTATTTCCATCCTTGAAAAACAAAAAAGAATTGCTGTTGCACCCTGCGTATGCCGCACAATGACAAAATCACTTGGCATTCAAAAATGCGGCAAGCCAGTTGAAACATGTATGATGTTTGGCAAGGGAGCAGACTATTATGTGGAAAACAAAATGGGAAGATACATTTCACTTGACGAGGCTTTTTCAATTATAAAAAGAAGCGATGATGCAGGACTTGTTCTTCAGCCTTTAAATGCAAAAGATGCCGGAGCCGTATGTTCATGCTGCGGAGACTGCTGCGGAATGATGCTTTCCACAAAAATGCAGCCAAAACCATCTTTAATGACAAGAAGCTCTTATTTTGCAGTTGTAAACGATGAAGAATGCATTGGATGCGGTCTTTGCACTGAAAGATGCCAGATGGAAGCTGTAAATATTATTGATGAAAAGGCTGTAATTGACCTTGACAGGTGTATTGGATGCGGACTTTGTGTAACAAAATGTCCGACTGATGCAGTAAGTCTTGAAAAGAAAAAGGATGAAGACCTTTATGACCCGCCGCAAAACCATATGGCAATGTTTATGAGAATGGCAAGGGACAGAGGACTTCTTCAGAAAAGATAAATAATTGGAGCGCCGGCAGACTTTTTATGTTTAAAGCCAAAAATTTACAACCCCATATAAACAGAGGTATAAAATGCATTTACCAGATTCAATGATAACAACAGCAATATGTCCTGTTACACTTGCAGCAGGAATCGGAACAATTGCCTATGCAGTCAGAAAAAGCTTAAAAAACAAAGAACAAATAAAAAAAGCTGATTTTGCATCAGTAACAGCCCTTATTTTTGCACTTCAAATGCTTAACTACCCAATAGGAAGCGGAGTTTCAGGACATTTTGTGGGAGCTTTTCTTGCGGTCGGAGCTTTGGGACTTAATTTCGGACTTTTGTCCATGGCCGCTGTTCTTGCAGTTCAGGCTACAATTTTTGGAGACGGAGGAATACTTGCCTTTGGAGCCAATTTTATCTGCATGGGTATTGTTCCTGGTCTTATTGCCCGCTTTTCAATAAATTATATCAAAAGCCTCAGCTTAAAGGAAATACGCTTTCCTCTTTTTGGACTTGGAGCTTATGTTTCTGTTGTTGCAGCTTCATTTGTATGCGGACTTATAATATCTCCGTTTGCAGATTCAGCTGTTCTTACATCAAAAACAATGATTCTTGTTCATTCAAAAATTGCTGTTGGAGAAGCCATTCTTACTGCGTTTTTACTATGGAGAATTCTTGAAGGAAAAAACAGAATAAAAGAAGCAGCCATATATACAATACTTGCTGCTTTTGTTTCTCCTTTTGCATCTTCTTTTCCGGACGGACTTGAATACAGCGTGGAGCATATTCTAAAAATAAAAACAGGATTTGAGTCAATTATAAGCGGAATTATTCCGGATTATTCTTTCCCGTTTTTAAATTCACCATATTTTTCAACCCTTGCAGCTGCTCTTGCAGGAATTATTGCAATAACAGCATTAAGCATGGTTTTTTCCAGGAAAAAAATTTAAACACCTGCCCTGTCAGCTGAACTTTTAACTGACAGGGTAAAATTTAAATTGAGTTTCAGGACTTTTCAACCGGCCATAAGGCAAGCCCGGTTTCCTTGTCAAACTCCCTTGAAAGTTTGTTTCCATCAAACTTTTCAATTATGTATTCACATGCAAACACAATTGTTTCGGGAAAAAGATGGCCACCCAGGGCTTTTCCTGATTTATCAGAAAGAGTTACATGACAGTGAACCATTGTTTTACCGTCTTTCAAGGAAACATTGCCTGTAAGATTTAAAAGCTCCATTGGCTCATTAATAATATGATCTTCATATTCAAATTTGTCTGTATTGTAATATCCAAGAACGGCCTTTTTAACTGCACCGATGGCAGTTATTTTTCCAAGTGTTATGTTTTTTTCTTCACAGATTCTTGTGAGCTCCATAAGAAGGTCACACCCATGACTCAGCCTTCCCATGTAAATTGCTTTTGACTCTACACTCTGAACAAGGGACATGTTATCTCCTTTCAATATAAAAATGATTAATCAGGACAAAACTGCCCTGATTAATCTTTTTTATTATTCCCCTGTCATCTTATCAAGTCTTGAATTAAGCATTTCAACCGAATTTTTAAGACTTTCGGTCATTGCTCTTAATTCTTCAACTTCTGATGAATCTGAAGAAACAGGCAAAGGGTTTTGATAATTACGGTTTCCTGCAAAAGCTCTTCTTCCATAGCCTCGGCCCCTTCCATTTCCAAAGCCACAGCCTGAATTGCGGTAGCTTCCCGGGGTATTTCCTGAGCAAACGCCCCTTGCTCCCCCTGTCATTGAACCCATTCCGTTTGGTCCTGTTCCGTCTAGTCCTGGCATAATCTGCCTCCTTTTGTTTTAAGTTTTTAAAGACCAGGCTTTACAAGATGTAAAGTATCCCCCCTGGTCAGGTATTATTATTCAGGTCAGAAGTATTATTTCTTCCTCCCCTGAATCGTCTTCCATTGCCTCTAGAACCTCTTAACTGATAATCTCCGCCGCTGATTCTTATTCTTTTTCCTGTAACAAGAGCTTCAGCAACTGTCTGTCTTGCTTCTTTAAGAATTCTTCCATAGGTCTGTCTTGAAACTCCCATGATTTTTGAGGCTGACTCCTGATCAAGATTTTCATGATCTGAAAGCCTTATTGCCTCAAATCCTTCAAGATTCAAGACAAGCTCCTCATTAAGAGAACTTCCTGAAGGTGCAAAAATCTGGTTTTCAGGTTCGCGTGCAATAAATCTTCTTTTTTTATATCTTGGCATATCTCTTCTCTTTATTGTCATTTGTTAAATAAAATATAATTATAAAAAACAGATAATTCAAGTTTATTTTAGTCATATGATCAAAATTATAATTAAAACCTTTTTTTACTTTTTATTTTAAACTGGAAACCGATGCTGCATTTTTTCTAAGCCTCATCTCCAATCTATTCAAAGCTATGAGATAAAAAAATTATCTCCTGAAAACAACTCAGATAAAATCCATCATTCTTTCTGACAGCAATCCGACTTTTTCTCAGTTTTGACCTGAATTCCCGCAAAGTTTTAATTAATTTATTCCCTGATAATCAAAATATTTCATTCATTGACACATGGTTTACTGCCACATAAAGTAACATCAGTCAGGTTTAAAATTTACAGACAAAAAAAGGGGACTGAAATGAAAAAAATCGGAATTATTATCTGCCACCGTTATCACACCTGTGCAGGAGGGAAATGTTTCAGATCAATGCGTAACCGCGAAGGTGCCTTTTCCATTTATGGAAAAGAAGAAATTGAGCTGGTAGGATTTACAAGCTGCGGAGGCTGTCCCGGAGGAAATATTGAATATGCTCCAGCAGAAATGAAAAAAAACGGAGCAGAAATAATCCATTTAGCCACAGGACTTGTGGTTGGTTATCCACCATGTCCAAGACTAAATGCTTTCTGCAGTTTTATTCCGGAAAAATATGGCTTAAAAGTAGTCATCGGCACCCACCCGATTCCGGAAAACTATTTTCTGACCCATGAAAAACTAGGGACATGGAAATCCGATAACTGGCAGGAAAAAATTAAACATGTATTACCAAAAAGAGAAATACGTCTTGCCTATGACTGATAAATCTGAAAAGCACTATGAAATTCAAATGACAAAAAATACTGTTTTTGAAAGCCTTTTCAGTAATTTAAAATCTATTTGGATATGCTAACAAAAATACCTGCTTAAGGCGACAATACCCACACCTGTAATCATTGCAAGAAAAACATTGCCGGTTCTGTATGTGCAGACTGCTGTACAAATAGCTGCAATCCCGCCCCACAGACCTGAGGATGCAATACCCGGAGCAATGAGAGATAAAAGAAGAGTACCAGGCAGTGCATCCATAAAAATCTTGAATTTACCGGAAGAGGGGAGTTTTTCCGAAAGAAGAAGGCCTCCCAGTCTTAAAGAGTAAGTAACAGCTGCAGAACATAAAATAGTAATAAAAACCATAAGATTATCTGTCATTTGTATTATCTCCTTTTCCCCATAAAAAAGCCTCTACAGCAGCTCCTCCCATTCCTCCGATAAGAACATACCATTTACCTGGCAGCATCTTTTCTGCTGCAACTGCAAAAACCGCTGCAGCAATCCACGGAACAACATTTCTTTTCCCCTGCCACATGCTGAAGGCAAGCGCAGTAAATACTGCAACAAAGGCAAAATCCAGTGCATATGCTTCCGGATTTTTTATAACTGCTCCAAGGCTGTGACCCAAAAGAGTGCCAAAACACCATGATGTAAGAAGACAAAGACCTCCTCCCAGAAGAAAATATGTGTTTGCCTTTCCGCTTTTTAAGGCAGCCATGGTGACGGCCCAGTTCTCATCTGCCACAAGATGCATTACAGCCATTTTATGCTTAAGTGCTTTTCCTTCAAAAAGAGTCCGAAGTGATGCTCCGATAAGGACATATCTCAAATTGATCACAAGAACCGCTATTGTAATCTCTATCACAGGAAGTGAATTCTTCCACATTTCAACCATGACAAACTGTGCAGTACCTGCAAAAACAAAGACATTCATGAACATAAGTTCCGTCCACTGAATATTCTTCTGAGCAGCAAGCATCCCGAGAACACTTCCGTACGCCATCACACTGACTGCCACAGGTAAATTTGAAATAAAACCAGACCTTATATCCTCTTTCATTTATCTTCCCTGGAAATTAAAATTTAAACATTTTTCAGGGACTATAACACCTGAGAATAAAATTGTTTTGAACAAAACTGCTCTTTTCACTGATTTGAAACAATAATTTTTACAGGATAGTTATTTTAAAGCCTGGGATTACAATCGCCTCTGATATTTAATGGCTGATCCAAAAAAGAATGTACCCTTAGAAACCAACTCCCCGATGGGAAAATCGAATCCTTCCCAGCCCGGATTTCAGATCATGAAGTCTTAAGAGATTTTTTATATTGTCCCGGAGTAATACCGTAATAGGACTTGAATTGTCTTGTCAGATGACTCTGATCGGAAAAACCAGCTAAAACGGCAGCCTCAACTATGGAAGCCCCCTTTTCCATGGCATTCTTTGCTTTTTTGATTCTCTGATGAACAAGGTATGAATGAGGGGAAAGACCTGTGGTCTTTTTAAAGGTTCTTATGAAATGATACTGGGATATTCCAAGATAATCAGAAATTTCTTCAACAGTCAGCTGAATATCAAGTCTTTCTGTCATGAACTCACATGCTTTTTTTATTTTGGTCTTATCCTTATAGATTTTTTCCCGGCAGACAACCGGCGATGCATGTCTTCTGAAAAGCTCTGAAATTGCCTCGGTAAAAAGACTCACGGATTCGAAATCTTCACCAATCTCAAGACAGTACATGGACTTCAGGATATCTTTTGAAAGCTGATTATCGATTGTTTTTGGGCTTGAAAAACAGAAAGGAATATCAGTATTGCATGATTTCTCAAAAATAGCTTTTATAACAAAAGGTTCTATATAAACCATCCTGTACTGATATCCGCCTGCTCCTGCAGGCCGTCCGTCATGAATCTCGTCAGGATTTACAGTTATAATGGATCCGGAAGGTGCAAGATGATTGGAGCCTTTATGTGAAAAAGACTGACACCCTTTTTCTATAACTCCTATTGCAAATTCGTCATGGGAATGTTTTCTATATTCAAAATTATGGAAGCAGGCTTTGAACAAGGATATTCCATCCATTGCCTCAGACTTCCAGAGCCTTGCATTATCCTGCGAGTTTTTTTCTTTTATCCCTTCCATGACAGCATTCCATAAAAGTTATCATCAGATTTAATGTAAGATAAACAAAGATCAGGTTCAAACAAAGTATTAATTTTTTTTAAAGTACTATCACAAGATGGACAGAGTCTCTAAAATTCACTCATATAGTAAAAAACTACCTGAATGCGGTAAAAAAGCTCTATGAGATTTGAAAATGATTTCCTCTTTCAGCTAAAAACTGAAAGACTCTATCCTAAATGAGAATCTTATTTTAGAAAACCAGAACCTCAAAAAAACACCCAACTACAAATATCTATAATTTCAAATTATTATATCCCAAACAAATCTTAAATATCCACTTTATCAAAAAAAACAATTCTTGATTGACTTTTAGTACACATATAAACTATTTAGTACACATGTGTACTAAATAACAACTGGAGGTAATAATGAATGCAACTTTAGATCTTTACAAAACCGCGGGAAACGAGGACTTCACAAAAATGCTGACTGAATTTGCACCGTATTTCAGCACCATAAACCCACTTTTTACTGAACTTAAACCGGGATATGCAGAGGTTAAAATACCAAACACGAAAAGTGTTCATAATCACCTGGGAACAGTTCATGCAATTGCCATGTGCAATGCAGCCGAACTTGCAGCAGGAACCATGACAGAGGCATCCATTCCTGAATCACACAGATGGATTCCTGTTGAAATGACAGTTAAATATCTTGCAAAGGCAAAAACAGACCTTCTTGCAGTTGCTAACGGACAAAATATAGACTGGACACAGACAGGAGATACAAAGGTTCCTGTAACTATTTACGATGCAGATAAAAAGAAAGTATTCACAGCTGAAATCACAATGAAAATCAGTCCAAAAAAATAATTGCTTTTCAATGCCTTATACAGATATTAAACCTATCTGTATAAGTCTTGAGCATATGCTGCTCATTTATAAATTCCAATATTAATAAGTGATAAGGCAATTAACTATGTCTGAAAAAAGAACTGTAATTGATAAAAGGATTTTCTATAAGCTGAACATATCCCAGCGTCTACTCATGAAATATTTTGACAGGGAAATGCTAGATAAACTGGGAGCTTCAGTAAATCAGATCGCAGCTTTATTCTACATTTCACAAAATAACGGCTGTCTTTTTAAAGATCTGAGTAATGTCCTGTTCCAGAATAAATCCGCCACAACCACCATGGTAGAGCGAATGATAAAAAATGATCTGATTGAGAAAAAAAACTCTGAAACAGACGGCCGTGCATCACAGATCTTTCTTACAGATAAAGGATGGAAGATCAGTCATAAAGCAGGACCAATTGTAAAATTATATAATGATCGTTTGATGGAGAAATTCGATAAAAACGAAATTGAAACAATTCATAAATTCCTTGATTTTATAATAGAAAACTACAGTTAAATTCCTGCCTGGTCATTTATGATTTTTCCGGAAAAGTATTGATAAAAGCTTCCGGTTAGTAAGAATTTTACAGTTCTTATTTTATTTCAGGAGGTTAAGATTTTTTCAGGTTGGAAATATATTCAAAGGCTGTAAGTCCATATATCCTTTTAAAATGTTTATTTAAATGAGTAAGGTCTGTAAATCCGTATTCTGCAACAGCAGAATAGATATCACCTGTTTTTTCAATCATCTCTTTTGCAAGCTCAAGCTTTACGCTTAAAAAATACTGATATGGCGTAATGCCTGTTCCAGCCTTAAACATTCTTATCAGCTGAAACTTTGAAATATTAAGTTCTCTGCATATGTCATCGAGTTTTAAAACTGACTCCATATTTCCATGGATCATATCCTTTGTTTTTTCAGTGATGTAATTATCTTTTTTATAATTTTCAAGAATATGCGGTTTACTGAAACAGTCTGCAAGAGACAAAAGAAGTTCTGTTGAAAAGGCCTCGTCTCGCTTATTTAAAACTGAATTGCAGAGATTGAGAATTTTCTGCTGAAGAGAAAAATTAAAAACAACCGGAGCCCTGAATTTACCGGGCTCTTTTCTGTTGGTAAGCTCCATAAAAAGGTCCGGATCAATATATACCATTACATAATCAAGGCCTGTTTTATCGCCGGCCATTCCATCGTGGGGCTGTTCGGGATTAAAAAGCATAACCCCATTTTCATGGGAGAGCTGATGATTTCCCTCAAGATTATATTCCTGAATTCCCCGAAGAGTTACGCCAAGAGCATATTCCCTGTGAGAGTGTCTTTTATATTTAAAATCGGTAAAGCTTGCAGACAAAACAGTAATGCCTGCCGACTTTTTATATACGAATTTATCCATAAAGCTTTACCTCTTTATTAAAAAACTCCCGAAACTGCCGCGGCCGAATAAACAAGAAAAGATGCCATTATTATATTAACCGGCTTTTGATATTTCTGCAAAAAACTCTTTAAAATCATTCCAAAAAGAACCCAGGATGAAAAAGCGCAGATTCCAATAATTGTTATGCTCAAAGCAAAGATACCTACCGGAAGAGGATCTTTATAATAAGGCAGAACAAAAGCCGGAATTACAGTAAAGGTAAACAGTATAACTTTTGGATTTACAAACTGCATGAAAAACCCGGAAGCAAATCCTCCGGCATCTGAATTTCCTCCTCTGGAAGCATCCATTCTGTAAATCTGATATGCAAGATACAGAATATAAATACTTCCGATAATACGCATAACAACAAGAATTTTTGGAATCACAGGCATAAGAACTGAATTTAAAACTGCAGACAAGGCCACAAGAATTGTAAAAGCCGTTGCCGCACCATAAACAAAATCAACGGCTTTTCTTATTCCGCAGTTATGCACAGTGGAAAGAATTACAATATTTGTGGGACCAGGGGTAAATGTAACAATAACGCAATACAACAAAAAAGATGCAATATTCATGAATCACCATTATTTTAGTGTTTTTCACAAATATTACATTCGATAATTTTTAACATATAGTACATTATTGCAGGACTTACCTATCTTTAAGAAACACCCATTTTCAAGACATCTTCACTATTTTTGCCATTATACCTTAGCAGCGTGTTTTTTGTCATGCCCGGCTCTATTTATTTTCAAGAAACAGGATAATGTAAAAAAACACCTGAATTAACAGATAAATTGTCCGCTTTTTTAAGCAATAAAAAGTGATCAATTCAAAATAATTTCGTCTAAAAAGGGGTAAAATTATGTTCGATTATTTGTTTGATGAAAAAACCATTCAACTAAGGGATGAAATCAGAAGTTTTGTTAAATCGATTCCAAGACAGATGCTGCTCGATATGGACAGCGACAAAATCAATTTTCCAAAAGAATTCTTAAGTGAATGCGGAAAAAGAAATTTTTTCGGGTGCCGCTATCCTGTTGAACTTGGAGGAAGAGGCCTGGACTGGGTTGCAACCACAATGGCTATGGAAGAGATAGGAGTTCTTGGTTATATCATGGCCTGTGTTTTTGGTGTGGGAGCAGAACTTGTCTGTGATGCAATTGTTATTCACGGCAGCGACGAACAAAAGGAAAAATATGTAAAGCCTTTATTAAAAGGAGAAATTTTTGCAGCAGAATGTCTTACAGAACCCCGCGGAGGTTCCGACTTTTTCGGAGCAACTACAACAGCTGTTGATAAAGGAGACTATTATCTTCTAAACGGCCAGAAAAGGTTTATTGTCGGAGGCGAAGGAGCTGATTATTTTCTGGTTTACGCAAAGACCGATCCAGATGCAGCACCACACGAAGCCATGACATGTTTTATTGTTGATAAGGGTCCGGGAGTAGAATCAACATATCTGTACGGCCTCATGGGATGCCGCGGAGGCGGAGCATCACGCATAGTTTTTAAAGACGCTAAAGTTCCAAAGGAAAATGTTCTTGGAAGAGTAAACGGTGCTCTTGATGTATTTCTCACAATGATGATTCCCGAACGTCTTGGAACCGCAGCCATGACAATAGGTGCGGCACGTCCTGCCATTGAAATTGCAACCGGATATACCTCAAGAAGAAAAGCCTTTGGAAAAACAATAAACAGATATCAGGGTGTAAGTTTTCAGGTTGCAGAAGCAACAATGCTTATGGATGCTGCAAGAAGCATGATCTACACCACAGCAAGAGCAGTAGACGCAAACATAGACCCTTCAAGAACAAGAAGAATGATTTCACAGGCAAAAAAATTCGTTACCGAATCATGCCAGAAGGTAGTTCATAACTCAATGCAGGTCATGGGAGGAATCGCCTACACCAATGTATATCCAATAGAAAGAATCTACAGAGACATAAGACTTGCGTCCATCTGGACAGGAACAAATGAGGTAATGTCCATGATTACCGCAAGTGAATGGTACGGCGAGTACAAACAGCTTAAAGCATCCGGAGCAACAAGAGACTCTGAACCAGACGCTTTGGAAGCATTTGCAGAAGATGAAAAAATTTATGAGTAATTCATAAAGGATAATATCGATTTCACACGAAAGGATATTTGACCATGGGAAATGCAGACACAAGCAATCAGTATAGTTTCGCAGAGTTTCTTCAGTGGAGAGATAATGTAAATTATTATGAAGACGACCCTTTTATACAAAAGGTTGTAAAAACTTTTACAGGCGAAAAATGGAAAGAAACGGACAAAGCTGCAAGAGAAGTTTCAAAAAAAGCCTCTTATCGATGGCGTGATCTTTCAAATGCTGCGGCTGTTCCTGAAAAAAGACCGTATCTCACCCGGTACGACGGACATAATAACCGCATAGACCGTATTGAGAGACCTATGGAAACTCTTATTATGGAAAAGGAGATATTTAAGGAAGGTCTATTCTCATCAAAGACTTCCCCATTTGAAAAGTTCATAAAATTATTTCTGATTTATCAGAACGGAGAGGCAAGCATATCCTGCCCTCTTACCTGTACAGAAGGACTTATTGCTCTTCTGGAAAAATATTCAAACTCCTATGAACTTAAATATATACTTGAGCACTGCAAAGAGGGTTTAGACGGTGATTTTGCAATAGGAGCACAATATCTTTCGGAAATTCAGGGGGGATCGGATGTACCTTCCAATGTTCTTGAAGCCCAGGAAGAAAACGGGGAATGGAGACTATACGGAGATAAATTTTTCTGTTCTGCCACCCATGCTGATTATGTGGTTGTAACCGCAAAACCAGAGGGGAGTGAAAAGGTAGCTCTCTTTATAGTTCCCTCATGGATGCCGGGCAACAAGGAAAAAGAGATAAGAAACGGTTACACCATCAACCGGATAAAATGGAAAATGGGAACAAGCGAACTTACAACTGCTGAAATTACATTTAACGGTGCTGTTGCGTATCCTGTAGGTCCCATGGATCGTGGAGTTGCCAATGTAGTTGGTATAGTTCTCACTTATTCAAGAATGACAGTCGGACTTTCAGGCGGTGCTTTCATGAGCCGTGCTGTTCGTGAAGCAAAGGCCTACAGCCGTTTTCGAACTGCATTTGGACTGAAAATAGGCGATTTCCCTCTTGCAGCACTCCAGCTCAAAAATATGGAGCATGCTGCACAAAGAACAACAGCAGCAGCCTTTAAAATAAACAGAGATATAGCCGGACTGGAAGGCGGCATAGCAGCACCGTTTAAAGATGAAAAAGATCGCAGAAAAAGATTTGATATAAGAGAACTCATCATGCTCCAGAAAATTGTCTCATCATGGGACTGCACAGACATATTAAGGTCTGCCATGTCAATTTTCGGAGGACACGGAGTTATGGAAGATTTTTCATCTCTTCCCCGACTGTACAGAGATTCTGCAATAAACGAATTGTGGGAAGGACCAAGAAACGTGCTCTTAACCCAGATTCATCGTGATTTTGTTAAAGCCTTATCATGGTACAGCCCTAAGGAATTTGTAAAAAGTATACTTAAAGGATCTGATGAACAAATAATTGAAAAACTCGCAAAAGAGATGAGCGAACCCTAGCCCATGAAAACATTATCTATATTCCTGATGAAGAAACACGGAAATCTGTTCAAGATGGGAAAAGTTCTGCCATTATGTGTTTCAGATCTTGCCGAAACAAACAAAGTTCTTCCAAAATCACTTAAGGAGAGTCCTCTTGTTGCAGCAATAATGGCATATGAGGCGTCAAGAATTACTGGCAACATTCCTGCTGCCGAATAAACTCGTTTATTGCCTTTAAAGATCTTTTTTCAACCCCACAAAAACGGAAAGTCTTGGAAAGATCATTAGACGCCCCTGCTCGGGAATTTCGCAAACAGCTGTAAGCCTTTACAAAGAGTATAGGAAGATTCAGCAATCAAAAAACGGGGTTAGAGGGATTTTCCAACGACTATACGATAATGAAAAAAACATTCGCCTTAAAAAGCTTTTAAGTGAATACATAAAAAAAAAGACTCAATAATAAAATTAAGAGTGCCCGAAAAAAAAGTTTAATATAAATATATAAGGAAAATGCATTGTAATTTTTTCTTATACTCAACCACTCTTTTACTTCAGTATTTTTATGAACGCCCAAATTATCTACAATAACATGTAGAGCTTTCTGAATATCTCAGAAATACCGTTTGCAAAATGAAAAAATTTCTTTTGCAACCCTCCCAAGTAAACCAAAAAGATTTCACAATGTCTTTGAGTATGTGTTTTTCCATTTTGCGATAAGAATTTTTCCTAATAAATAGTGGCTGAACGAAAACTGCCTTTTTGTCCATTTCAGCGTCAGATTCAAAATTTAATCCTCAAACCTCCAGTTAAATTTTTCTTCTTCCTTGAACTGAACAAAAAATTCTGGTTTTCGGCCAATCACTAATTAATGTTACAGTAATATTTGTTTCTATCGCAATCAGGTGTGGTGAAACGTTTCCATATCCGGCATTATATCCTTGATGCAGCAGTTCTTCGGTGATAATTAAACAATATGATTTTTGAAAAGGAACTGAAAAAAGTCATTCAATTAAAAATTTATTTCTCCACTCTTCCCTCTCAAATCAATCTCATAAAAAAAAGGAGTTTCAGATGTCAAATCAATTCATAGAGCAAAAAATCGATTCATCAAATCCGGGGATAAAAATATTTACAAAAACCAATCCCGTAAAAGATCCAAAGGCAGCAGTTCTTATAGTTCACGGACTTGCAGAACATCTAGGAAGATACGACCAGGTCACAGAAGAGCTTAACAGTTTCGGTTTCAGCGTATACAGATTCGACAATCAGGGACACGGAAAATCCGAAGGCGAAAGAGGATATCTCAAAGATTTCAACAGTTTTATTGATGATGCAGATATTATGGTTGATAAAATAAAAAATGAAAACATTGATCTTCCTGTTTTCATGCTCGGACACAGCATGGGAGGATTTATAACCGCATCATACGGAGTAAAGTATCCTGATAATATTTCAGGCCAGATTCTTTCAGGAGCTGCGATAATTCAGCTTCCTATTTTTGAAGTATTCGAAGATATAGATTTTGAAGGAAATCCCTATGAAAAGATTCCAAACGATCTTTCTAAACTTATCTGCCGCGACAAAAAAATAGTTGAAGCATACGATAATGAGATCTTCTCTCGGAAGCAGGATCTCCGCCAGAAACTTCTCTTGAGAGGCCTTGAAAACGGTAAAATGGCCATGATTCAATATCTTCATACAAATATCCATGCCTGATTCTCCATGGAGGAGACGATCAGATAGTTGTTCCTGAAGCTTCAAAGTTCATGTATGAAAATATTTCATCCACAGACAAAGAGCTTAAGATTTACGACGATTTCTATCATGAAATTCTGAATGAAATCGGCAGAGAAAAGGTTATGGAAGATATCAGAGCCTGGATTGAAAAACGTATTTAGTGGATGAACAAAAAATTCTAGTTTTCATTCATCAACTATTTATGGCTTACCGAATATCTCAAAAGTTCCGGTTGCAAAGCTCCTGCTTTGCAACCTCAATAATATAAAAAGCATTAGATCCGGAGCTTTAACTTTATCGCCTTCTCCGAGCAAACCCCTTGCATCAGGCCCGTGCCGCTGATACAAATTATCTTCGGTGTTAATCAACTTTTCCAGTCAATTCTGCACAAACATATGGAGTTAATAATTCTATGGTTAAAAAACAATTTTCTAAATCAGAGCTTATTGAGTTTGATAAAAAACACATATGGCATCCATACACTTCAATGACAAAGCCGATCCCGGCCTACCATGTCAAATCTGCACAGGGTGTAAGACTGACTCTTGCTGACGGAAGTGAACTCGTAGACGGAATGTCTTCATGGTGGGCAGCCATACACGGGTACAATCATCCTGTTCTGAACGAGGCTGCAAAGGCACAGCTTGATAAAATGAGCCATGTAATGTTTGGGGAACCCAAGCTGAGCCTGCGGTCTCTCTTTCATCTCTTTTAATAGACATCACTCCAAAACCTCTGGATAAAATTTTCCTATGTGATTCAGGATCTGTATCTGTTGAGGTTGCAATCAAGATGGCCATTCAGTACTGGTATTCAAAGGATAAGCCTGAAAAAAACAGACTCCTAACATTCAGATCCGGCTACCATGGAGATATACTGGAGCGTAATGTTCAGCGGGACTCTGTAACAGGCATGCACGAAATTTTTACAGGTGTTCTTCCAAAGCAGTTTTTTGCAGATGCACCCAAATGCTTATTTCATCAGGAATGGGAAAATCATTATATAGATAATTTTAAAAATCTTATTGAGGAAAACAAAGACAGCCTTGCAGCCGTAATACTTGAACCTGTTGTCCAGGGAGCCGGAGGAATGCGTTTTTACCATCCGGAATATTTAAGAAAAATAAGAGCACTCTGTGATGAACATAATGTGCTTCTGATATTTGATGAAATTGCAACAGGATTTGGAAGATCCGGGAAACTTTTTGCTTGCGAACACGCCAATGTATGTCCAGATATCATGTGTCTTGGAAAATCTCTTACAGGAGGCTACATGACAATGGCTGCAACTCTTGCGACAACGGATGTCGGAGTTACAATTTCTGAGGGAGGTTCGGGAGTCTTTATGCACGGTCCCACATTTATGGGAAATCCTCTTGCATGCGCAGTTTCCAAGGCAAGCGTAGAGCTGCTCCTATCCTATGACTGGGAAGATAAAGTCAAGACGATACAAGGATGGCTTGAAAAAGGACTTGGCGGCTGCAGAGAACTAGATACAGTTTCCGATGTAAGAGTTCTCGGAGCAATCGGAGTTGTTGAAACAAAGGAGCCTGTGGATATGAGTGCTGTACAAAAGGCATTTGTGGAAAAAGGTGTATGGATAAGACCATTTGGAAAACTTGTGTATACAATGCCGCCATACATTATTGAAGAAGACGACATGAAAAAAGTTACAGATGCCGTTACAGAGGTAATGAAGAACAACCTTTAAAAGGTTAACACATGTTTCATACGTTATAAGATTTGCACAATATCCAACAACTTCTAGCCGAAAAGCTGAAGCTTTGGATTGCGTACGAAATATTTTCATTACGACTGTTACTCATCTGGCTATAACACACTTGTTTCCGGTCAGATTACATCAAGGTGTATCAAAAGCAATTTTTGTTGATGCGGTAAAATGCCGAATGGTTCTCATCAAAACATACACACGAAATTACGGCTAAAATTATTGTAAGTAGGACAATACTATGATAGACAAAAACATAATATGTATCGGAATCATCAACCTTCCGGCCTCCCGGAGGGCATAACTCTAAGGTAGTGATTATGAAGCACAAAATTAAGGTCTTCATCGCAGTTATACTTTTATTGCCTGGTGCTCTGCTTGAAGCTCAGCCTCTTGATTTTGCTCAGGCACTGTCCCGCATGCTGGAGAAAAACCAGAAACTGGCAGCCTCACGCTCGATTATAAACCAACGGACTGAGGAACAGAAAGCCGCAAGAGCACTTTATTATCCGCAGCTTGATATATCCGCCCAATGGACACACTTAAACGATCCTCTTGAAATGGATACAAGCTCTCTTAGCACGATGACGGGAGAGCTTATCAGCACCCTGCATCCATCACTTCAACCGGGTCAGATAGAAGCTATCACCAGCCGGATACCAGACAGTATAAGGCTTCAGGATCAGAATTTTTCAAAATCAGATCTCACAGCTTCATGGCCGATCTACACAGGCGGTAAAATTACTTCGGCAAACAGAGCTGCCGACAGCCGGATAGAAATTGCAAAAACCGAAAACATATCAATTACTGAACGGATGTTTTGTGAACTTGTGCGGCTTTACTACGGTGTCCAGCTTACATGTGCTGTTGTTTTGTAGCATGCGATGAAGTGCATGTCAGGCAAATGGCGAGCATCTCAGACAGGCCGAACTTCTTGAACAAACTGGAATGATATCAAAAGCCGAACGTCTGCATGCACAGGTCGCGGCTGAAGAGGCAGACCGTGAACATAAAAAATCGGTGCGGGACATGGAAATCGCTTCAACTGCATTATGCGGTCTTATTTTTTGCGAACCGTCTGCAATAACTCCCGTCTCTCCGCTTTTCTGGACACACGAACTTCCTGAAAAAGAGGCTTTCCTTGAAAATGCACATAAGGACAATATTATTCTCAAAAACCTGAAACAGCAGATGAAGCTTGCCGATGCAGGTCTGCAAAATGAAAAAAGCGCCTATCGTCCGGATGTTTATTTATTTGCCAGCAAGGCTCTTTTAACCAATGACCTGACAATACTCGATCCTGAATGGGCTGCTGGCATAGGTGCCAGATTTACGCTTTTTGACGGTTTTGCAAGGTCAGGAAAAGTGGCATCTGCAAGAGCAGTTAAAACCCAGGTCAATCAGCTTTATACTCAAATGCTTCGGGATGTCGACACACTGGTTGTCAGCCGTTATCAGACACTTATACAGTCACTTGAGCAGATTGATGCACTGGATGTTTCAATTTCGTTTGCCAGAGAACATCTGCGCGCAAGAACCAGAGGATTTGAAGAAGGAATGGCAACTTCACTGGATGTTGTTGACGCTGAACTGGCTTTTTCTAAAGTTAAAATTGACCGCCTTGAGGCGCTTTATTCATTTGATCTTGCACTTTCAAAACTTCTCGAAGCAAGCGGTGACATATCAAGTTTCAACAAGTATCGTATCAAAGGGGAAAAGGAGACAAACCATCTATGAATTCCGCACAACGCACAGGAACCATTATTTTGGGCATAGCTGTACTTGCTGTTTTTTCAATTTCCATATGGTGGATATTGACACCGCCTCCATTGTTCATACAGGGTGAAGTGGAAGCCAAAGAAGTACAGGTCTCTTCAAAAATTGCAGCCCGAGTTTCAGCAATTCCTGTAAAGGAAGGACAGAATGTAAAAAAGAATGAGCTGCTGGTACAGCTTGAAAGCCCTGAAATTCAAGCAAAACTCATTCAGAGCAGTGCGGCTCAAAAAGCAGCCATGGTAGAACAGAAAAAGCACATAAAGGAGCAAGACAGGAGGAGATTCGTTCAGCATACAATGCATGGCAGACAGCTGAAGCCAACTCAGATTTAGCTGAAAAAACCTTTGCTAGAATCAAGAAACTGCATAAGGAAGGCGTAGTTCCCGGACAGCAGATGGATGAGGCAGAGGCAAAACACATTGCAGCAAGAAAAACTGCAAATGCCGCAAAAGCAAGATACGACATGGCAGTAGCCGGCGCAAGGAGGGAAGACAAGGAAGCCGCAGATGCAATGGTTGCCAAAGCCCAGGGGGCCGTTTCCGAAGTAAAAGCATACCTGAACGAAACAAAACTGACAGCTCCTGTTTCAGCAGAAGTATCAAGCATTAATGCCGAACAGGGCGAACTGGTCAGTCCTGGCTTTCCGGTTGTTTCACTGGTTGATCTCAGTGATATCTGGGTAACATTCCAGTTAAGGGAAGATCTCCTGACCAGAATCCGCATGGGAACCATACTTCCTGTTAAATTTCCGGCACTTGGAGAGAACAAATATCCTCTTGTAGTTACCTATATTTCGCCAATGGGAGACTTCGCCACCTGGCGTGCCACAAAGGCAAGGGGTGATTTTGATTTAAAAACCTTTGAGGTGCATTTGCGTCCAAAGGAAAATATTTCCGGTTTGAGGCCGGGCATGAGCGGAATTGTCAACTGGGATGAACTACCGGAAACGGAGAAAAAACATTGAACAAAAACTCATCAAACTCGGGTTTTATTCGTGTGGTTCAAAGAGAGTTAAGTAAAATAGGCCGCAGTCGGTTGTTGTTTCTGGATTTGTTTATACTGCCTCCGTTGCAGGACTTTATCTGGTTTCCTGTGCCAAAATAGCATTTTGCCTGTGGCTGTATGGGATCAGGAGCACTCTCCTCTTTCAAGAGCAATAATCAGACAGCTTGATGCAACTCCAAGTATCCGCATCCATAAGACTGTGTCAGGATTTCTTGAAGGGAAACGAATGGTGGAAACCGGAGAATGCTATGCGCTGGTGGTAATTCCTGACGAACTTGAAAAGAATTCGGCCCACGGCCTTTCACCTGCAACGATTCTTTATATCAACAATACGTATGTACTTATTGCAAGTCTGATCACACGTGACGCAACATCTGCAATGCAGTCGCTTTCAGGCAGTATATCACGACTCAAAGACCAGCGGTAAAAGGAGAATCCGCAGATTCAGCGCGCAATCATACTCAGCCGGTAAAACTGGATCTTCATATTCCGTTTAATCCTTATATCAATTACTTTTTTTTTCTTGCTGCCGCTCTGTTACCCACAATGTTTCATATATGTTTGCATACCGGATAGCAGTATAGCATTGGTCGAAACCATTGAGTCAAAAATACATAAATGGGTTTCCAGGCCGCCAACAAAAAGCCTTTTCACCGCACTGGGAAACTGTTTCCATATACAATTGTATACATTCTGTGTGGCCTCTTATAATGAATACATTATTCAACATTATGTCCTATGAATGGTGCTTTCTGGTTAATCATATGAATGCATGGCAGTTGTCAAAGCATGATTCTTGCCTATCAGGCTGTTGCACTTGTGGCTGCCTTTGCTAACTATGCTCTAGTTTTCCTCTTTTTTATGTGTCAGTACAGCCTTGCTTTGTCGGAACACATTTTTCCCTGCCATTGGGCATGCCTTATCTGGTACATGGTCAAACGGCCTCTTACCTCATTATCTCCAAATTTTCGTAGATCAGTAAATGAGAGGCATTCGGCACAACTCTTTAAGCTGAAACTTGTATTATATACCTGGAATTACAGAAGCTCAGTTTTTTTCTCAAGTACAAACGATTAACAACCTGATTGCTGGAAGCTAGAAGAAAACAATAATTCAAGAATGGTGGCTGGAAATTCAGCGTATTTTCAAAGACACCGGAGGAGGCGTACTCCTTCTTTTTTTCGGAGTTCAGCTCATATATCCCTTTGTTTACCCGCTGCCATATCGTAACGAAGTACTTACCGATGTTCCTGTGGCTGTTGTAAACCAGTCCCCGTCTTCCTTGAGCCGTAAAGTAATCCGCATGGTGGATGCTACAGAAACCGTTAATGTCACATCTCTGCCTGATGATCTGCAAAGTGCAATGAAACAGTTTCTTAACCGTCAGGTAAACGGCATCATTGTTATTCCAAAAGATTTTACTCTAAAAATTCGTCAGGGAAAAACAGCAACAATTTCACTTTACTGTGACGGCAGTTATTTTCTGGTCTATAAACAGGTTATGATTGGCGTGAAGCAGGCTGTCGGTACTTTTTCTGCAGGAGTAGAGATCAAAAGACTCACTGCTCGCGGTCTTACCCATGATCAGGCTCTCGCAGCAAGGGACCCGCTTCCCTTACTGACCATTTCCCTGTTTAACCCTGCAGCAGGTTACAGCTCATACATTGTACCGGCCGTACTACTTCTGATTTTACATCAGACATTACTAATTGGCATAGGAATGGTAGCCGGAACCATGAAGGAATATGGTGAAGATTCTTTAAACAATAACGAAATCGCTCATAGAAAAAATCCAAAATGGCTGAATGCAGTTTATCGTACAATAGGCCGTATTCTGCTCTATCTGCCGCTTTATCTCATTCATTCACTCTGGTTTTTCGGAGTAATTTTTAGTTTATACAGATACCCGCAGCGCACAGCTCCCACAGAGCTTTTAATGTTCATCATCCCTTTTCTGCTGTCAAGTATCTGCCTTGCACTCACTCTGCGCCAGCTTTTCCGTGAACGAGTATCTTCCATGATGATATTACTGTTTACATCAATTCCGATTCTGTTTCTTTCGGGTTTTTCATGGCCTCCTCAAGCCATACCCGAACCTCTGAGGCTACTCTCGCAGATTCTCCCAACAACACCCGGAATTATGGGTTTTTTAAAACTCAATCATATGGGAGCGTCATTCTTTGAGATCAAACCTGAGTTTATACATCTCTGGATTCTTACTTTTATATATTTTTCAGCAGCATGTTTGACCTCCATAAAGGAAAAGGGATAAAAAAAAACTCTTCTCCAGAACAGACAATAATGCTTTTCCATGGCTTGATTACTTTTCCTTAATTCATCAGTTAAATCATATTAAGAACCATTCAGCTCTCAAATATATTCAAAGGCTGTAAATCCGTATTCTTCAACATCAAGATTAATAGAAACGGTGGTTTTGTAATATCTTATATTTTTATCTGAATTAAAAACACAACATAAAGTCAAAGAATCTTATCATCAAAGCAAAATTTGAAATATTTTATCTAAAAAGTGCAAACTTTTATGCTAAAACAGTGAAAAACCTTTGCATAAACAAAAAAAATAATCTCAGTGATTTTTTATCTTATAACCAACCCGCCAAGTATATAAACCAAACGATCCAAAGCTGAAGCTTTGGATCAAGCCTGCATCAATGCTGTCAGCTCTTTTATAACAAGTTTATTTTATTAGCTTTTATTAGCTTAATTCGCTGAAAAAAATATTCCTGGATAAAGGGCAAAGCTCCGGCTTGGATCGCATGCTTGTTGAGCTTTGCGACCAGTATTTCTGAGATATTCACGAAGCTCTATCTAGTGATTGGCCGAAAACTAAAATTTTTTGTTCATTTACGAAAGATGAAAAATTTAACCGCAGGAATACTTACGTATTTTGAGGATAGATTTTGAATCTAACTCAGAAATGGGCATTCGCTCAAACAATATCTAACAAATTGTCACTTTTAACTGGGAAATCAAAAAGACTTGATAACGGTATTAAAAAACTGCTATAAGGTTTAGGCATTAAGGCCTTTTTTACTATTTTTATTTTTAAAAAAACTTAATGTTTTTAGCAATATGCCAGGCAATTCGGCACTTCACAAAAACAATGTTTAAAAAAATAAATAACCCTTTTCACATTTTTTAATTATTTTTTTACTTAAACACCATAACAAAAGAACTTCTATCAATTTAAGTTTTACCTTTGTTTTCATTAAGCTGTTTCGTAATAAAGCATGGTTTTTTATGTCAAAATAAATTTTTATTTTAAACAGGAAAAGAGGAAAAATTATGAAGAAATTTATTACAGCCTTACTTGCAATTGCTATGATGATTGCAACACAAGCACCTGGCACAGCAGCCGAAAGGGATATCCTTGATCTCAGTCTCAACAGAGATGCCGCAGTCAGCGTTAAAACAAACAATAATATTCTTATGAGTTTTGGAGGACATCTAAGATTTATTCCCACATCTGAAACAGACTGGGACTTTGGAATGTCAGACAATGCAAAAGGCGGATATCTTGGAGGTAAATTAAACTCCTCATTTTTTAAAAACCATGTAAATGAATCAGGATGGATTAATAATGAATATATAAGAACTGAAACAAGACTGAACTTCAATGCTGTTTCCGGAGATGAAAAATGGAGTTTTTTTGCAGCATTGGAATTTGATCGTCCTCTGGACACAGCATCAGTAGATGAAAGAGGAGGTAAAACCGACGATCACAGTGACTATGGTCTTGAAAGACTCCATGCAACAATGGCTCTTCCCTTTAATATAAGACTTCACACAGGATGGGATATATGGGGATTTGACCATGGTTATGCGGCAGGACTTGTTTATGCAGATGATAACCCGGGTATCTGGTTTACAGGCGGAGATGAAAAACTTAGCTGGAATTTTGGTTATTTTAAACTTGAAGAAAATAATTATCAGACATCTTTTACAACACTTGAAGATACAGAAGACTCTGACAGATCCTTAATTGCAGGTTACCTTACCCTTAAACCTTCAAAGGAACACAAATATCAGTTTTTTTATGGTCTTGACAGAATAAGAAATGTAACAACAAAAGATCTTTATGGTGCTTTGACAAAAACAGGAATAGGAGAGGCTCCAAAAACCGATTCCCACCATCTTGGAATGTACTACAACGGTCAGCTTGGCAAAATAAAACTTTTTGGTGAAGCTGTTTACCAATTTGGTGAGGCAGAAGGTGCCGATTTAAAATATAAAGATTATGACATAAATGCATATGCACTTTCAGGTGATATTGCAGTTAATCTTGACCTTGGAATAAAACTTACCCCTCATCTTGGATTTATTTATACTTCAGGTGACAGTGACCCGAATGATGACAAACTTGAAGGTTATAACGGAATAAACAACGTACAGAGATTTTCCGGAATTTTTGGCGGAGAAAATACAATTCTTGCTGACACAAACTTTGTATTCGGCTCAACAATTTACGGGTTTATACCTGAAATGTACGGAAACGGAACTCCTATTTATACAGGCGGCCAGCCGGCTTTTGGGGCGCTTGGAGCAGGAAGGGGTGACAACCCGGGTATGCTTATGACATCTCTTGGTTTCAGTGCTGCACCAAAACCAACCCTTAGCTTTAAATCAAATATAAACAGCTTCTGGTGGAATGAGGATATAATGGTTAAAAACTTTGTTATTCCTGGCCAGCAGTCAAAAGTTGATGCCGGATATGCCGGTACAGAATGGGATAACCTTGTAACCGTTGTTCTTTCAAAACATACATTTATTCAGGGACAGGCGGCATTTTTATTTCCAGGTGAAGTGATTGAAGATGTAACAGAAGCTCTTGGAGCAAAATCTGATGATACAGCAATGAGACTTGCTGCCGAAATCATCTGGAAATTCTGATAAATCTATTTACGGAGACATAATTTTTTATGTCTCCTAATCATATAAAAAACTATGATTTTTTGTTCAGCAACTAATCAAACCCTCCTTAATATCACAGAACATCTGGAATCCAATTATTACATCGAGTTAATTCAGGTTTGATATATATTCAAAGGCTGTAAGTCCGTATATTCTTTTAAAATGCTTATTCAGATGAGTAAGATCTGTAAATCCGTATTCTGCAACAGCAGAATAGATATCCCCTGTTTTTTCGATTATCTCTTTTGCAAGCTCAAGCTTTATGCTGAGAAAATACTGATATGGAGTAATGCCGGTTGCTGCCTTAAACATTCTAATCAGCTGAAACTTTGAAATATCGAGTTCTCTGCATATGTCATCAAGTTTTAAAACCGACTCCATATTTCCATGAATCATATCCTTTGTTTTCTCAGTGATGTAATCGTCTTTTTTATAGTTCTCAAGCATATCCGGTTTACTGAAGCAGTCTGCAAGAGCCAAAAGAAGCTCTGTTGAAAAGGCTTCATCTCTCTTATTCAAAACAGAATTGCAGAGATTGAGAATTTTCTGCTGAAGAGAAAAATTATAAACAACCGGAGACCTGAATTTACCAGGCTCTTTCCTGTTGGTAAGCTCCATAAAAAGATCAGGCTCTATATAAACCATTACATAATCAAGGCCTGTTTTATCACCGGCCATACCGTCATGAGGCTGTTCCGGATTAAAAAGTATAACTCCGTTTTCATGTGAAAGCTGATGACTCCCCTCAAGATTATATTCCTGAATCCCGCGAAGAGTTACACCAAGAGCATATTCCTTGTGTGAGTGCCTTTTATATTTAAAATCTGTCAAGCTTGCAGACAAAACAGTAATTCCTGCCGACTTTTTATATACAAACCTATCCATAAAGCTTTACCTCTTTATTAAAAGACTCCTGAAACTGCCGCAGCGGAATAAACAAGAAAAGATGCCATTATTATATTAACCGGCTTTTGGTATTTCTGCAAAAAGCTCTTTAAGATCATTCCGAAAAGCACCCATGATGATAAAGCGCAGGTTCCAATAATTGTTATGCTTAAGGCAAAAATACTCACAGAAAACGGATCGTTATAATAAGGCAGAACAAAAGCCGGGATCACAGTAATCGTAAAAAGTATGACTTTAGGATTTACAAACTGCATAAGAAATCCTGAAGCAAATCCGCCGCTATCCGAACTCCCGACCCGAGAAGCATCCATTTTAAAAATCTGATATGCAAGATAAAGAATATAAAGGCTTCCGACAATACGCATAACAACAAGAATTTTAGGTATCACAGGCATAAGAATGCTATTTAAAACAGCAGACAGTCCTACAAGTATTCCAACAGCAACTGCCGCACCGCTTGCAAATTCAACTGCTTTTTTCGTTCCGGAGTTATGTACCGTGGAAAGTATTACGATATTTGTGGGACCGGGAGTAAATGTAACAATAACGCAGATTATTGAAAAAGATGCAATATTCATGAATCATCCTTTTGTTAATTGTTTTTCATGAATATTACATCTGAAAATTCAGAGCATATAGTACATTATTGCATACAGTTATGCCTTCCAAGGAAAAGTTCAAAGAGGCCCTATAGCCATTATCCGTGTTTTTACCTGAGGGCAACTAACAGTCTGTTGCTTGGATGCAGAGCCCGTTCGGATCGCATGCTTTTTATATTCAGGGAATTAGGGAGCTTTGGCAACCCGGTTGAATTTTTCATCTTGATGAAACTCAACAAAAAATTCAGGTGTTAGGTCAACCTCAGTTTAATCTTTTTTGGGGAAATATTTTTCCAGACATGAAGGGCAGATTGTATGAGTAAAATCCACACCCGAATGCTTGTGAATATAAGATTCTATCTGTTCATAATATCCACTATTTTGATCTTTACACATAAATTGGCAGGTCATTCTCTTAAGGTTCTTATTCTTTTCCACAGCCTTTCAAGTTTTGCAAATAAGGTTTTCTTTCCTTTTCATTAATTTCTTATGTCCGGTTACCTGGTCACATCTGTTCTTATAAGTCGACCATCCAATTTATCTTTATGGCTATTTTATCCCTCATAAGGTACCATCTTATTCTGGGTGTTTGCATTTCCTATACATTTGGTTTCAACAGGCTGCCATCGTTATCCAGCAGTTTATGATTTTAGTAAGAAATGGCATTGTTCCGATTGGCATCTTGAAAACCTCCCGTATTTTTACCCATGAATTGCCGAAAAAGTCTTTTCTGTAATTTTGTTACATAAACAATAAGCATCTGAAGTTTCCAGATCGTTACATGCTATTAAGAGCGTCCATGTTGGTTGAAAACAGCAGCAGTCTTGTAAAATATTTGATTCTCTTTTCGTTCTTTTTCTGTTTCGCTGATATCCTCCTTATTACAACTCACATGATTTTATTATTATAAAAAACATCTGCATGTAGAATCCTACAGAAACAGAACCTCCGTTTTTTTTTTTCTGATGCTAACTCATAATGAATTCATGAATCTGACTGGAGTTTTCCTTTGACGTCTTCAACATATTTTTCCTCAACCAGATTAGTTACGTCCATTTTATAAAACTTTTCAAAAAGTATCGTATCCAAACATTTTGCACATGGTTCTTGCCAACTCTTGAGAATTTTCCTTGTTTCGTTATTAATACAACCCTTCAAAGGAAGTATTTTGAAGAGACTCTGAACGTTCCTCACTGTCCTTCAAAAGTGCTGACGATTGCCAGTTTCCGCCCATGGATTTCATTGTTTTTAAGAATTTTAATATATTCTCCTGCCTGCTCTGCTCTGATAGCAGTTTTTAGAAAAAGCTGATCCCATAAATATAAAAATGTAAAAATAGACTTTTTGAAATTTATTATTACTTTGCTATATTCCTTCACAGGAATACCAACACTTATTCCGCCGCGTATATCTCCAATTTTATAACCCTGTTTTGCATGACATTTTATGCACGACTCTCCGGTTATTAAAGGAGCCATATAAAGATAGACTTCCTTTTTATCATCTAATCTGAAGTATTCCTTTTTCCCTTTTACAAATGAATTTAAAGCAATGACTTCCCAGTCTCTTGCTTTATTCCCAGGCCGAATAGGATTTAAACTTGTGATATGATATACAATATGGCTGTATAACCTGGCAATTTCCCCAATCTGACGGGTCATGTAGGCAGGATTAACTTTTGTAAGATGTAAACCGGATAAGGTAACAACATCACGGTCTTTGTCTTCAAGATATTTATTTGGCAAAGTTTTCTCAGTAACCGGCACATAAACGCCTCCATGCATGGAATTCCAAAGGCGTGTATTGATTATCTCTCTGAAAAAGGAGCGTCCTACCGAAAGAAGGCTTTGTTCAATACTCTTCTCAACAATATTCAGGTTCCATAAGAGAGAAATCATTATAAAAACAAACCAGAATACAACAGGCAGAATAAAATATATTTCTTTACCGATTTTTTTTTCAGAAAAGATTTTCCTGTCAAACAAAGACATATAAAACTCCATATTTATTCAGAGATTATATAATCCCGAAACTGAAACCTATGATTAGAAAAATGTTTTACTTAGGGCTGAACGAAAAATTCTAGTTTTCGGCCAATCACTACTTAGAACGTTAAAAAAGGAATGTTAAAAGGCATATACATTAATTGACTTTACTGCTATCTCTGTTCCTATGCAAGAATTATATCCTTTCAAATTATTAGGATTTCAAATCCGGATGATTGGAAAACCTTTACTTTATTCTTGGCATATTGAAATGCACTTCCAGTCCGATTCCTGAAAAAATCCAGAAGCAGGAATAACTGAAAATTTCAATCTGACAAAAAAATATCCCTTCAAAAAAACAGCCTCCCGGAAAAATCCGGGAGGCTTTGGATAAAACGCGGTTTCCAACCGAGGAAAAGAAACCGCAAGGCGGTGACAAAATAAAAAACTAAAATTTGGCTTTATAAAGATGTCTTCCAAGAATCATTCTTAAAATTTCTGAAGTTCCCTCAACTATCTGAAGTATTTTTGCACCCTTATAAAATCTTGAAACAGGATAATCCTCCATATAACCGTAACCGCCGTGAATCTGAAGAGCATCGCTTGCAGCTTTTTCAACCATTTCAGATGCAAAAAGCTTTGCAACGGTTGCCTCAAAGGTATGGGATTTTCCCTGATCTTTAAGCCATGCAGCCTTGAGATACTGATTTCTTGCAAGCTCTATATTCATTCCCATGTTGGCGATCATAAACTGGATTGCCTGAAAATTATAAATAGGCATTCCAAACTGTTTTCTTCCCTTTGCATGTTTTAATGCCTCTTCAAGACATGCCTGTGCAAGGCCTACAGCAACGGCTGCAATACTTATTCTTCCGGTTTCAAGAACCTCAAGATGCTGGGCAAATCCTTTTTCCGCACTTCCAAGAATATTTTCTTTGGGAATACGGCAGTCATTAAAAATAACCTCATGGGTTGCAGAAGAAGACCAGGCCATTTTTTTATATTTTTTTCCAAGTTCAAATCCGGGAGCTTCTTTTGGAATTATGAAAGTTGCGATATTACCGGGTTTACCGTCTTCAATTATCTTTGCAGTTGCAATAATTATTGAGGCATTTTTAAGACCTATATTTGTTATAAACTGCTTTGTACCGTTTATTACCCAGGTATCGTCTTTAAGCTCTGCTGTTGTTGAAAGAGCTCCTGCATCTGAACCTGCATCAGGTTCTGTAAGTCCGAATGCTCCTATTTTTTCACCCTTTGCTATGGGTATAAGAAATTTCTTTTTCTGCTCTTCTGTTCCAAAAACAAAAAGCTCCTGACCTATAACGCTTGTGGTGATATCGAGCATGGTTCCAAGCGGACCGTCAGCCTTTGAAATCTCTTCTATACAAAGATGCATTCCAACCCAGTCTCCTCCGGAACCTCCGTATTCTTCAGGAAAAGGGATTCCCATGAATCCGAGTTTCCCCATTTTTTCCATTATTTCGTAAGGATATTCGCCTTTTTCATCAAACTCTGCTGTGTAAGGCAGGATTTCGGTTTTTGCAAAACGCCTTACCTCTTTTCTTATCATTTCCTGATCTTTTGTAAGTTCAAAATCCATTATAATTCTCCTTTTAAACTTCTATATAAAATTTAATTTTTTCTTTTAGAATCTATGGTTTCAAGCAGAGCACCAATTCTCATAAATGCATTTTCTTCGCTGTATTTTCTTGCATCAGCATGATCCACATCGATCATGACAGCAGGTATTCCAAAATAATCGGATATTCTTTTCTGCTGATCCATCTGGGTTATGGAATAAGGTTTACACGATCTGTTTGAGGCAAATATAACTCCGTCTATGCCAAGTTTTTCTATGGCACCTTTCATGGAAGAATATCTAAGTTCCATTCCGTGGGGACACATATACGAGTTCATCATCCTCGCTATATATTCAAAAGGATCTTTTTCATCCCATTTATAAAGCTCAAATGATCCTTCAACCGTTCCCATGCACGATGTATATGAGGCTCCCACAATATTTGCACCCATCTGTGAAAGTCGTTTAGACATTTTTCCAAGCTGGTGCCAGGGAGCAATATTGTCCCAGAAAAGACGGTATTTTTCTTTTTTAACAGGCAGATTTCCTGTTTTTATGTTTTGTCTTGCCTCGTCAGCAAGAATTTTAAAATGCTCCTTAAGAACCGGAGTTCCCCTTAATGTAAGGAAAGGTGCCATATGAACAAAGGAATCAAATGCTGTTACAGGAGAAGGTTTTTCCTTTGCAAGCTCAAGAAAATTTTTCCACTCGCAAAACCCTTCCCAGCTGTGAAAAACAGCCTCTTCAAACTTATTAAAATTAAATTTCTGTCCGCTCAGTTTTTCAATAAGAGATATAAGATCTTTAATCTGACTTATTATATAGCTCTGATCTTTTTGTTTCTGGGGTTCGTAGCAGAAAGGAATATCCATTATAAAATGCGGTATATCCATTTCTCTGTGATGAACATCAAACCACTTTGAAATAAGAGCACAATTGTTGTTGTTTGAAACCACAAGATCGGGTTTTGGAAGTCCAAAGCTTGGGGAATCTTTGCTTCCGTCGGTAAGGTTTCCTATATCTATTCTGGCATAGCTGCAAAGATCCTGTGAATAGCCTGTGTTTTCGGCTTTTTCACATTGAAGAACGCCTATTCCCTTTCCTGCGCACATTGCGGCATGGCTTTCGGGAACTCCGTAAACAACATTATCAAAGCCTGCAAAGATTTCTGCAGGAACATTTATTGCAATCCATACACAAAAAGCTCCTTTGGCGGCCTTTTCGTGAAGATCCATGTAGCCTTTAATCATTAGTTTTGAAAGGTTTTTACCTGCCATACTTTTAACTTTTTCAGACATTTTTTACCTCTTGACCTTTTTTGTAACCAATTAAAAATCAGTCTTAACAGCATGCATTGAAATCATCTCTGCAAATGCTTCTATTCTTGTGAAATGGGATTCAAAATTTTCCCTGTCGTCTGTTCCGAATTCAAGGTTAAGATATGGAATACCTCTTTTTTTCAGCTCTTTTTCAAGATATGGAAATTCGAAATATTCGTATTCGCAGAATTTTTCTCCTGCAAAGATAACTCCATCAGCTTCTGATAAATCGATAAGATCAAAAAAGGCTTTTATTCTTTTGTCACCCTGATAAAGGAGTGTGGTACAGGGAAAACTGTTTTCATAAAGATCTGCATAATATTTTCCGGGATTGTCCGTAACAGCAGGTGAATATCCGTAGGTTCTTTTAAGTGAGGCAATATCGTTTGAAGCTATAAGAAAACCAGAATCTTCTATTTTTTCTATTACAGGCAAAGGAGGAGGTATGATTCCCGAAATAATGATCTTCTTTTTTCTCCTCATAACGGGATCAGAAGCTCTTGATATCAGTTTATGCAGATTATCGATCTGCTCTTTAACACTTGCTGTGTATCCGGATAAAACTGTTTCGCAGAAAGATAGAAAAGAGAGCTTTCCTTTTGAAACAAGGATCTCCGCTTCCTGAACTAAATTTCTCATAAGTGAATATGCTGTTGCTGTTTCAGTAAAAGTATCTCCTGAAAAGGCTGTATCAAAATGAGCTTCAATCTTTTTTATCAGAGAATTAATTTCGTTTTCTATATACAGGGATGGATCTGAAAACTGCCTGTTCACCTGTGGAATATGGATGTTAAAAAGAGGAATATCCCTTTTAGCCTTTTTATTTGCCGAAACTACAATTTCAGGAAGATTTCTCAGGGTGTCGCAGGCATTGTATGCAAATAAGGCATCAAACATTTCTCCCTTATCCGAAAGTATAAACTCAAGCATTTCCCTTGCTATTGAGCATGCATAACTCTGGAGATGGAGATCACTTAAGCTAAGATTTTCAACATCTTTTTTTAAATTCCACAATACAGCCGGGACAAGTCCCATGGATGCAAAAAGTTCAACAGGAGGATAAAGAGGAAAACATCCTATAACTTTTTCTCCTGACTTCTTAAGTTTTTCAATCTGATTTTCTACACTTTTTTCTTTCATCAAAATAACCTTTCCCTTTATCTAAGCCGCCATCAGCTGAAAGTTCAGCTTTAACGAAATCCAAGGCATGCGGCTCCAAGAGCTCCGTTTACCTGTGCGTAAGAAGAGACATTAATAGATACCCCAAGTCTTGATTCAAGAGATCTGACCACACCGCTATTCCTTGAAACACCTCCTGTCATCATAACAGGAGACCTGAGTCCTGCACGAAGAGCTAAGGCCCCCACTCTTGTTCCTATTGATTCATGAATTCCCCTTATAATGTTTTCTCTTTTTTCACCTGCGGAAATAAGTGATATGATTTCCGATTCCGCAAACACAGTGCATAAGCTGCTTATATGTGCAGCTTTTTTGGCTTTAGCAGATATATCTCCGAAATCATTCAGATCAAGCTCAAGAGCTCTTGCCATTACCTCAAGAAATCTTCCGGTACCTGCTGCGCATTTATCGTTCATGGCAAAGTCAGTTACACTTCCGTTTTCATCAAGTATTATGACCTTGCTGTCCTGACCCCCTATGTCTATGACAGAACGAATTTTGTTATCCTGAAAATGTGCTCCTGCTGCATGGCATGTGATTTCTGTAATTTTTTTATGTGCAAAACTCAGGCGGTTTCTACCGTATCCTGTCGAAATTATGGAGTCTGTTTCTTCAATATTTACAAAGCATTTATCAAGAACAAGATTAAGCACCTCTTTTCCGGATTTTTCAGAATTGTATCCTGTTGAAATAACGTCAAATCCGAGAACTTTCATATCTTTCATCAAAACTGCCTTTGATGTGATTGAGCCTATGTCTATTCCTGCTGTGATCATGCTGCCTCTATTCTGCATGGAACATATCTGTGAAGAGGAGTTCCTATTGGATCTCTGTGGGTATTTTTGGTAAGTTCGTTTGCGTTAAACCCGTAAGTTTCTCCGTTATAAACAAGTCCGAATCCGTGTGGAATCAAAACGGTTCCTTTTCTTACATCTTCTGTTATTTCAAGCTCTCCTGTTACGTTTCCGTTTTCAGTGATAACTTTTACACTGCACTGGTCAGTCAAACCGAGCTTTTGTGCATCTTCAAGATTCATGCAGACAGTGCAGGCCCGTTTACCCTTGTTCCATTCCGGATTTCTCATCATTGTATTTGCGTTGTATTTCATGTGGCGCCCTGCATTTAAAACAAATGGAAATTCATTTGCCATTAAAAGAGCTTCTCTTTCTGTTTCAGGTGTAAGAGCAATAACATCTTCTTCCAGTTCCGGAATAAAGACTTCAATTTTCCCTGATTTTGTTGCAATACCTGCCATTGGATCATCAGCATCGGCAATTCCAACATGAAGTCCTTCCGGTTTATCAAGAAGAGCCTGAAAAATTTTATCTCCCTGATCAATTCCCCTTTCAAAGCCAGCTCTTGCAGCATTTTTCTGAAATGCTTTTGAGGCTGTAAGCAGTATTCCCCACAAACCTGCCTTTGCAGCACTGTCCCATGCCTTTCCAAGTGTTTTGGCAAGTACAAAAGGAGTAACCTTTAGAGATTTGGGATTTTTTGTAACAAAATCCATAAGACTTACTGCAAAAGTCATTCTGTCTGATTCAGCAGCTTCTACAAGTGAATCGGGAATTTTTGGAAGAAGTCCCATTTTATCTGCAATCATTGTAAGAATCTGAGAAGATTCAAGGCAGTTTTCAGGCGGCTTTACAATGGGACGCCTTAACTGAAAATACATTTCAGGGTATGTCCATGGAAAAAAAGTTGCATCCCATGACTCGTAAAAGGTTCTGCAGGGAAGGACATAATGTGCAAGCCTTGCCGTTTCAGTCATTACAATCTCGTTTACAACAAAGAGTTCGAGATTTTTAAAACCTTCTTCAAAAGCCTTTGAATCGGGATATGAACGCATGGGATTAACAGCTGTAAGATAAATGGCTCTTAGTTTATCGGGATGATCATTTAAAATTTCCTCAGGAATTACAGCAGGAGGAAAAGATCCCGCAGCTGCAGGAGGCATATTGGTCTTTACGGTTCTCCAGGTTTTTTCATCCCTTTCGTCTGCATGAAATCCCATGGGCATAATCATTCCGGGAATTACATTTCCTCCCCTTACGCCAAATACTCCGCATATGGTGCCAAGAACCTGAAGAACATAACAGCTTAATGTACTCTGGCGTCCCATATAGATTCCAAGGTCGGGATGAATACACCATTTTTTTACAGACATCAGCCTGCAGACCTCTTTTACCTCATCGTAATCGAGTTCGCATATTTCAATGGCTTCTCTTGCGTTAAAATTCTCAAACCAGGGTTTTATTCTTTCCCAGCCTTCAACATTTTTATTAATGTATTCTTTATCTTCCCAATTGTTTTCAATGATGATTGCAATCATTGCCTTTGCAAGAATCGCATCGGTTCCGGGACGTACAGCAAGATGAATATCTGCAATTCTTGCTGTCTCGCTTTTTCTGGGGTCTATTATTACAAGTTTTTTATCAGGATCTTTGGAAAATTCTTTTAATACAATTGGTGCTCTTGGCATCTGATGGCTTTCCATTCCGTTCCATCCCCAGCCGACTATCATTTCAGACTGAGCTTCATCAAGAGTTGTGATATTGTACTGTTTTCCAAACATTCGGCCGTTTACCCACCATGCTCCGGAAAATTCCTGACCTGTTGTTGAATAGAAATACTGGGACCCGAGGCTTCTTAAAAGAGTAAGCCCAAATCCCGCCTCCATGTGTCCGCCTGTTGAACTTCCCCCCATATCTGCAACAGATCTTGGACCATGTTTATCTACAATTTTTTTAAGCTTTTCAGATATTTCGTCTATTGCCTGTTCCCATGAAATTTCTACAAAATCAGAACCGACTTTTTTCAAAGGATGGGTAAGACGATCGGCAGGATACTGATGATATATAACATTCATCCCTTTTCTGCATATATATCCCCTGCTTCTAAGATTATCTTTGTCAGGACGCACCCTGGTGATTTTTTCGTTTTCAACGAAGAGTTCAATTCCGCAATTCTGAGGACACAGTACACAAGCCGTCTTATGCCACTTTCCCATATTTCCTCCTTCCTGAAGATATTGTTTATGTCATTTATATGACGGACAATATTTCTTCAAAAGAGGCGCAAAAGACAAAAAACAAGCTTTACATGCTCAAACTGTATTTGTTTTGATTTGAGATCTGATGATTTGAAAAGATATGAATAATACTAACCCTTACCGAAATAATCCATTAATGCAGAAATTCTTTTATCACTTTTCAGGCGTTCAAATACAACCTGATGAATATCTTCACTCTGCTCTTCATCCAGAATAACAGAATTATAATATTTTTCTCTTGTATCTATTCATCTGTTTTCAAGCTCTTCCCGGAAAGAATCAAGCACAGCAACGTTGTATGCGGAAATTTTATTGCCAAGTTATTTATCCGATAAAAACAATGTCCCGTTTGGCGTGTTTTTAGTCTTTAAAGACTCTTTATTAATTAATCAAAGAATTTTATTAAGAATTTAAAACTTATTTAAAGGAAAACGATCATGACAGTAATAAATCAGGAGAAAATAAGAATCTTTTCAGTAGACGGAAATCTATTGTCCCTGACAATTCATTCTCCTGTCGAAAAAAAAGACAATACTCTTTTTTTAATAAACTCGGCAATGGCAGTACCCCAGCAGTATTACTTCAATTTTGCAGAGTTTATCTGTGAGCTTGGTTATGCTGCGGTAACATACGATTATACCGGAGTTGGTGAGTCTCTTACACAGGATCTTAAAAAAACTCAGGTCAAGGCAAGTGACTGGGCTCTTAAGGATATGTATTGTGTAATTGAATGGGTCAGCAAAGAACTGTTCCCCGAAAGACTATTTGTAATAGGCCACAGCTACGGCGGCCAGACTCCGGGACTTCTGCCAAACAGTGATAAAATAGATGCAATGGCAACTTTTTCATCCCAAAGCGGATACTGGCTATTACAGGGAGGTTTTCAAAAGGCTGTTGTAGCTTTTCATATGTTTCTTTCTTTTCCTCTTGTATCAAGGGCTGTTGGTTTCATGCCCATGAGCAAACTCGGAGCTGGTGAGGACATACCTAAAAACGTTGCTTTGGAATGGGCAACCTGGTGCAGAAAACCGGGGTACATTCTCGATGCCAAAGATCTTCCTGTTGAGCGATATGAGAATTTCAAAGCTCCTGTTCTGGCTTTCAGTTTTGACGACGATAACTGGGGAACTGAAAAATCGGTAAATACCATGATGAGTGCCTATCCAAATCTTACAAGAAGACATGTTATTCCCGAAAATATAGGAGTATCAAAAATAGGGCATTTCGGTTTTTTCCAGACAAAATGCAAAAAATTATGGTTTGAAGTTATAGACTGGTTCAATAATACGATACCATTGCAGAAAAACTGACGGAGAAAAAAATGGCTCATATAACTCTGCTTGCATATCCAAACTGTTCCATATCAAATCTAACATGTCCCATAGATTCATTTGGAATAGCAAATCTGTGGCATAAAACCCACACAACTCCGCAAGAGTTTACAGGACCTCTTTTTACATGGGATATTGTAACTCCCGACGGGAGGCCAGTAGACGGATTCGGAGGATTGCCAATTTACCCGAACAAGGCAATACATGAAATAGAAGAGACAGATGTTATTCTTATTCCCGGGATTCTTCCTCCCATACATTTCATTGGAAATCTTCAGGAAGATATAAAAAACATGATCATGAAATGGCATGAAAGAGAAAAGCTGATAGGCACCATATGCACAGGCTCTTTTCTTCTTGCGGAAACAGGTCTTCTTGACGGACATGAAGCAACCACAAACTGGGCATATGCAAACTATTTTCAGAAATTATACCCAAAGGTAAATCTAAAACCCGAAAGAATACTTACAGTAGACAATAATTTTGTATGTTCGGGTGCAACAACCGCTTTCATGGATCTATGTCTTTATTTTATAGAAAAATTCGGATCATCAGACCTTTCTGCAAAATGCGCAAAGCTTCTTCTTATAGATTCCACAAGAAAAAGCCAGGCTCCGTATTTTATATTTGAATTTCAGAAAGATCATTCTGATGACAAGATTCTGAATGCTCAGACCTATATGGAAGAAAACATATCCGGTACTATTTCATTTGATCAGCTTGCAAAGGAATCGGGTATAAGTCCGAGACATTTTAAAAGAAGATTTAAAAATGCAACCGGAGATTCACCACAGATCTATCTTCAGAGACTAAGGGTAGAAGAGGCAAAAAGACAGCTTGAAACAACTTTTGAGTCTTTTGAATCGATTACCTGGAATGTTGGATATGAAAACAGCAATTCATTTAGAAGACTTTTTAAAAAAATGACGGGACTAAACCCTCTGGAATACCGGAAAAAATTTAATGTTAACGGATAAAGACAATAAAGGAGTTCATAGTGACTGAAAGTAAATATTACGATGTTGAAATAAAATCGCCTCTGGCAATGGTTTATCTTGATCGTCCTGACAAAAAAAATGCAATGAACGCCCCGGCATGGTGGGATGCTCCTCAAATATTTGAAGAACTTGATAAAAACGATGATGTAAAAGTAATCATCATTTCAGGTAAAGGCCCATCTTTTTGTGCTGGAATAGACCTGATGGGAATGGTTCCCGAACTTGGTGAATTAATGGAACCCGAACAGAAAGGCGGCGTAAAATGGAAGCTTATTCCCAAAATCAAGAAAATGCAGGAAGCCATGAACTGCATTGAAAATTGCAGAAAACCTGTTATTGCAGCCATTCACGGACACTGCATAGGAGCAGGACTTGATATGGCAACAGCATGCGATATTCGTCTATGTTCTGAAGACGCAGTCTTCTCTCTTCGTGAAGCTGCTGTTGCAATTGTAGCAGATATGGGCGTTCTTCAGAGAATTCCACATATTGTCGGACAGGGAGCAGCAAGGGAACTGGCATACACTGCCGGCTATATAAATGCCTCAAGAGCAAAGGATATACTCCTTGTAAATCATGTATTTAAAGATCATGAAGAGTTGATGAAAGAGGCTGAAAAAATGGCTCTTGAAATTTCTGAAAACTGCTCATCTCTTGCTGTGCAGGCTTCCAAAAAAGTTTTGAATTACGGTATAGGAAAAAGTGTGGAAGATGGTCTTGATTATGTGGCATCAATAAGCAGCAACATCATTCCTTCAGATGATCTTATGGAGGCATTTACTGCATTTTCCCAAAAAAGAAAGCCTGATTTTAACAAAAAATAGGATTTGCAAAGCTTCTGTTTTTTGCAAGTCAGATCGTTGCTCTCAGTCAAGCTCAAAAAGAGTATTTTAGGTTTGAAAAAACAGATTTGCTTTGCTGCCAAGAAGGTTACGAAGAATGATCTCCGCAACCCGCTAAACCATATGCTCTTAAAAAAGCTACCGTCCTTCAAACTGTGCATATCCAGGACCTTTTTCAAGCAAAGACTTTACGCCGTTTTTAACATCGTCAGAGTCAAAAAGAGGAGAAGCTATTTTTGCAAGTCTGTTGTCTGCCTCACAAACTCCCTGCTCTAACGTTATTCTAATTATCTCCTTTAGTGCAGAATATGAAAGTGTGGGACCGTTGGCCAGTTTTTCTACAAATTTAAGTGTCTTTTCAAAAAGTTCGCTGTCAGGAACTACCCTGTTTACTATATTCCATTCCTCAAATTTCTTTGCAGGATAAAAGCTTCCTGTCATGACTATCTCCCTAGCTCTGGAAGGTCCTACACGGTCGCAGAGCCTTTGAGCTCCTCCTGCAAGAGGAACAAGACCGACAACTGCTTCGGCCTGTGAAAACTGTGCTGATTCTCCAGCCCAGATCATGTCGCATGCCAGGGCTATTTCAAGTCCTGCTGTAAGACAAAGACCCTGAACAGCCGCTATTGTAGGGAAAGGTAGGGATTCGAGTCTCGAAATCATTCGGACAAAGGAGGGAATCATTTCTTTTGCATCATTTGAATTTCTGCCAAGAAACATATTTTTTACGTCTACGCCTGCTGTGAAATTGTCTCCTTCTGCGACAATCATAAGTGCTCTTATGTCCATTCCGGGTATTTTCTTCTGAAGCCCATTGGATTCCTCAAGCATGGCAAGTATTTCATTAACCTTATCAAACATGGAAAATTCAATAAGATTAAGGGGTGGGTTAGACAATGTTAAAATACCTACATTCTCTTTTTGTTCGAACTTAACTTTATCCATGAAAATCTCCTGTTTTTTATTTTTTTTTAATGCCTTGTATTACAGACATCAGGGTGAATAAGACCGTAATTAAATTTATGAGCAGGTTTCTTTTAAGTCAGAATTTTCAGAAATTAAATTCAGATCGCTCTTTCCGCCTCTCTTTTTCAGCAAAACAGCATTATTTATTATCATCTTTTTGTCATAGGCTTTGCACATGTCGTATACAGCAAGACAGGCTGCAACTGCACCTGTAAGAGCCTCCATTTCAACTCCGGTTCTGTCTTCTGCATTTACAGTGCAGTAAAAAGCAATACACGAGCTGTTCTTGTCTATGACAAAATCGAAGTCAATCCCGGTTATCTTCAGCGGATGACATAGAAAAATTAAATCCCAGGTCTTTTTCACTGCTGAAATGCCTGTAAGCTTTGCAGTCTCAAGAACATTACCCTTGGCTATTTTATCCGACAGAATAAGGTCCAGGGTATCTTTCGACATATAAATTTCAGATTTTGCAACAGCGGTTCTTTTTGTAATATCCTTATCCGATACATCAACCATTTTTACGGTGCCGTTCTTGTCTATATGGGTAAAATGATTCAATTTGTCTCCTCAATAACCGGTTTATAAAAGTCTCTGTTCCGTTCTTTTTAAGAACAGTATATTAATACTGACCATGAATATAAAGCGGCTAAAATGACAAATAAAATGCCAGATAAGACTTTTTAAAAAAAGGATAATTCAGCTTAAAGAAAGGGGGAAACATTCATGTTGCACAACAGCTGACTGGTATTTCCGCACAGATTTTAGTTCCTTCGCCATGGGCGGTCTTTATTTTGAAACTGCCGTTTAAAAGAGACACTCTTGCTTCCATATTGCTAAGTCCCATACGCTTATTTTCAGCAGCTTCTGACAATGCAGCCTGAAAATCAAATCCGGCACCATTGTCATCTATCCGGACAATGACTCTTTGACCTGTTGCAACAATCTTTACATTGACTCCCGTTGCACATGCATGTTTTCTGATATTGTTAAGAGCCTCCTGAACAAGACGATACAGGTTGATAGAGACATCATAGTCAAGTCTTACATCATCCATTCCTGCCGATGAAAAATCAATATCAATACACTGTTTCAGAGAAAACTCATTACAAAGCCTGTACAGCTCTTCAGAAAGTCCGGTATTTCTTAAATCAGGAGGCTGAAGATCATATGAGGCTTCCCGTATTGCCTTTATTCCCTTTTTAAGAATTTCCGAATATCGAGTAAATTTTTGTCTGAATTCATCTGAAAGGCCGGTTTCCTTATAAGAAAAAAAATTCAATCCTATGACAAGCGAGGCAAGATCCTGTGCTACATTATCGTGAAGATCCATTGCAATCCTCCGCCGTTCAGCCTCCTGAGCATTGACAAGCTCCTGGGTCAGGGAATTTATCCGTTTGCGGCTTTCCAGCAGAGACTGCTCGGTTTTCTTCTGCTCGGATATGGTGTCAAAGAGTTCGTTATTGATAAATTTAAGTTGAGCCGTTCTTTCAGCCACACGCTGTTCAAGACTGTTATTGACTGAAATAACATTAGCTCTTTCAATTTCAAGTTCCCGCCTGAGAAGAAAAGATTTTCTTATATAAAGTTCTACTGAATAACAGACAACCAGTCCGCACACCTTTGCTCCTATGAGAAAAAAGGAGTTTAAAAAAATAATCCGGGAAGCCATTGAACCATCGAGGAGTACAGCAGCTTCAAAGCAGGCCACAGTTATAACGGCAAGCCATAACGTCCAGATAAAACGCATTTTCACACATGCAAATCCGTACATATACACTGCAATCATTCCTGCATAATAATGCGACTTTACAGGGTCCGGATAATGACAGATCATCAGAACCACACTCAGTTCGACAAATCCGATGATCAAAGGAATAATTATCTCCATATATTTTCTGCACGAGTTCAGATATAAGAGAAAAAAACTGAGAACTATGACAGGCGAGACCAGCACATATCGAACAAGCCAGAGAAAATTTTTAGTTTCCGGTGCAACTATTGCATCTAGAAAACCGAAACTCCACCAGATAAGAAGCCCCAGAAAAATTGATACGCGCATTGAGTTAAAAGATTCATCAAAATACGTGTTCATAAACTCTTTTTCAATCTCTTTCGGCATATTCAGGGTAAATGGATTTATACGGATCTTTAATAAATCCGATGAGATTGAGTCAAAAGGCAAAGATTTCATTTCAGCAGATACACCGGTTTTTCAGAAAAATGCTTCATTATTTGCAAATCCGTTCTTTTTAATATTCATGATTTGATTGATTAATCAGAAGAATAGTTCTTATACCAGTTTTCAGCCGATTGCAATCTATATGCTTTTTTTATTTATGCATAAATCCGGCAATAAATTTATTGGCATTGACTTTAAACTCATAAAGGCTAAAATGACAACAAAAATGCCAATTAAGACTTTATTGAGGTGCAAAATGACACATATAACTCTTCTTGCATATGAAAACTGCTCCATGTCCGGTATTACAGGAGTAGTCGACTCCTTTGATATTGCAAATAAATGGAATATTGCAATTGACAGTACAAATAAAGAGAAGCCTCCATTATTTACCTGGGATATCGTTTCCCTGGACGGAAAGCCGGTTGACAGCGGGAATAAAATAATAATAAATCCAACAGGTTCTATTCATGATATTAAATCAACAGATTTTGTTCTTATTCCGGGATTTCTTGGTCCATTTAATTTCAGAGGAAAACTCCCTGAAGAAATTATTGAATGGATAAAAAAATGGCACAAAAAAGAGATTCTTGTTGGATCAACCTGTACGGGAACCTTTTTTCTTGCGGAGACAGGACTCCTTGACAACAAAACGGCAACAACCAATTGGCTCTTTGCAAATCTTTTCAAAAAATCATATCCCCGTGTAAATCTCAAACCTGAAAAAATGCTTACAGTAGACAGCGGAATAATCTGTACAGGAGCAACAACTTCCTTTTTCAATCTATGTATTTATCTTATAGAAAAATTTGGTTCAGCAAAACTTGCTTCATACTCTTCAAAATCTCTGCTGATGGATCCGGCAAGATACAGCCAGGCCCCGTATACCATATTTCAGTTCCAGAAAGACCACTCAGATCAGACAATTCTTGAGGCACAGACAATCCTTGAAAAAAACTACAGAAACCAGGTTTCAATAGATGCCCTTGCAAGCGATCTCGGAATAAGCATAAGGCATTTCATCAGAAGATTTAAAAAGGCCACAGGAGATTCTCCTCTCCTTTATCTTCAGAGAATCAGGATTGAGGATGCAAAAAACAAGCTGGAAACAACAGTTCATTCAATTGATGAGATAACACGAATGGTAGGATATGAAGATGTAAATTCATTCAGAAAACTCTTTAAAAAGCATACAGCTCTCTCCCCCAAGGAATACAGAATCAAATTTGCCAGAAGGGCATGATAAAGGGTTGGGAAATTTAGTCCCATAAAAACTCCAATGCGGATTTAACAAACAAAGTCCTAAAAAAGTCGGGTTTAAAATCCAACCCTGTCTAATCTGGCATTATAAATGGCAGATTAGACTCTTCCCCTTATTTTCAATACATAATATGTAAAATACAATAGAGACCCGAATATAAGGAGGAAAAATGGGAAGCTGGCATAAAACAGGGTGCGTTCTTTGTGCGCAGAACTGCGGTCTTGAAGTATTTGTGGAAAATAACAAAATGGTAAAAGTTCGCCCTGACAAGGATAATCCGAGAAGTCAGGGTTATGCATGCAGAAAGGGGCTGAGTGTAATTTATCATCAGTATCCGAAAGACAGGCTGCAAACTCCTCTTAAAAAGGTAAACGGTAAATTTGAGCCGATTTCATGGGACAGTGCTCTTGAAGAGATAGCAGATAAACTGAAAATATCCCTTGATGATCATGGACCAAGATCGGTTGCATATCTTGGTTCCAGCTCCCAGGGAGGACATTTTGAAGCAGCTTACGGAGTAAGTCTTCTTAAAAAAATGGGTTCCCAGAATCTGTATACTTCGGCAGGTCAGGAATTTTCAGGGGCCTGGTGGGTTCAGGGAAGAATGTTTGGAAAGCAGTATCTTCTTCAGATTCCCGATGATCACAACACAGAAATGCTCATTGCATGGGGATGGAACGGAATGGTGACTCACCAGATGCCACAGGCCCCGAAAATGCTTAAAAAAATAGCAAAAGATCCGCAAAGAATACTTGTTTCCGTAGATCCGAGAAAAAGCGAAACAGCAAAGGCTGCAAATATTCATCTTCCGCTTCGTCCGGGAACAGACTCTCTTCTTATCAAGTCTCTGATCTCGATAATTTTAGAAAACGGATGGGAAAATAAAGAATATATAAAAGAACATACACAGGGTTTCGATCAGATAAAACACTGGTTTGAAAATTTCGATTACAGATCTGCAATTGAAATGTGCGGACTTGAATATGATCAGGTATTTGAGCTTTCCAGGCTTATGAAAGAAAAAAAATGGTCTTATCATCCTGATCTTGGAATATACATGGGAAGAAACAGCACATTAAACTCTTATCTTCTCAATGTACTTGGTGCAATATGTGGAATTTTCGGACAAAAAGGAGGAAACCTTATTCCGGGATTTCTTGCTCCTGTGGGATATCATGCAGATGAAAGAAAAGAAAAAACATGGAAAACTGTAATTACAGGCATGCCGCCTGCTGCTGCCGGATCATTTCCTGCAACTGTTCTTCCCGAAGAGATATTAAATGATCACCCGGAAAGAATCAGAAACATTATTCTTGCTTCATGCAACCCTATTCGTTCATGGCCTGATACCAAGGCACTTGAAAAAGCATTTTCTTCATTAGACCTTTTGGTTGTCTGCGATATTGTAATGAGTGAAACAGCAAGACTTGCAGACTATGTGCTTCCATGCAGAACCTTTTATGAATCATGGGAAGCAACATTTTTTCCATGGAATTCTCCGGAAATATACTTTCAGATGAGAAGACCGATAATAAAACATGAAAACGATTCTTACGAGGCAGCCCAGATAATGACCATGCTTGCAGACAAGATGGGATTTATTCCGAATATACCGGACGAGGTAATGGAAGCTGCATCAAAAGACAGGATGACTTTCGGAGCAAAGCTTATGGAATGGCTTGGAGCAAATCCGAAATATCTTTCATCCATAATGTTCATACTTGCAAAAACCATAGGAAAAGAATGGGAAAGCGCATCTCTTGCTGCATTGTGGGGACTTCTCATGACAGCTCCGAAAGAATTCAGAAAAAATGCACAAAGAATTGGATTTGAACCCGGTTTTGATATTGGAGACAGAGTATTCCAGGCAATTCTTGACAATCCCCAGGGGATGTGGATTGGAAAACTCGATGAAAACGACAATCTCGGCATGATCAAGACTGAATCGGGAAAAATAGAACTTGTTGTTCCAGAACTTATGGAACAGGCGGAAAATATAAATGCCGAATCTGAAAAAGAGGCTCTCAATCATAAGAATGAATTCCCATATATTCTCAATGCCGGAAGACACACTCCGAAAAATATCAATACAATGATGCGGAATCCCGAATGGAACAAGGGAAAAAGAGCATGCACAGTAGCTGTAAGTCCTGAGCTTGCACAGGAACTTGACATAAAAGACGGTGATCTTGTAACTGTTTCAACAGAAGCGGGCTCTGAAACAGCAGAGCTTGAAGTAAGTGATGAGGTAATAAAAAACATGGTTCTCATCCCACACGGATTCGGACTTCTCTATGGTGATGATGCAGTATACGGAATAAATGTGAACAATCTTACAAGTATTAAAAACAGAGATTTTATTGGAACGCCTTATCACAGATATGTTCCGTGCAGACTGGAAAAAGCCTGATGAATTTTTTAACCGGAGTTTTGATATGAAAAACAGGCTTACTGACAGTCAGGGAAGAGTCATAAATTACCTCAGACTTTCGGTAACAGACAGATGCAATTTAAGATGCTCCTACTGCATTCCTTCTTCACAGAGGAATTTTATTCCGCATAATGAAATTCTCTCTTATGAAGAGATAGTAAAAACACTAGCAGTCATGGCAAAAAACGGACTTCAAAAGGTTCGCCTCACAGGAGGCGAGCCTCTTGTAAGAAAAGACATTGATCTCCTTGTAAGAGAAATCAAAAAAATTCAAGAGATCAGAGAAGTAACAATTACGACAAACGCAACTCTTCTTTCAGTGCATGCGGATCGTCTTAAAAGATCGGGAATAGACAGGATTAATATCAGCCTTGACACATTAAACCCTCATACTTTTGAAAAAATAACCGGAAAGGACGAATTAAGCTTTGTTCTTGAGGGAATACAATCTGCAAAAGAAGCAGGCATGACTCCTGTTAAAATAAATACTGTAATTTTAAACAATATAAATTCATCTGAAATAGAAGAACTTGCGGCTTTATCCATTGAAAATGATTTTCATATACGATTTATCGAGCTTATGCCCATAGGCAGCCTGAATTATTATGAAAAGCACAAATTATCTGCATCATTTGTTAAAAAAACAATCGAAAACAGGTTTGGAGAACTTGTCAGGCTTAATCTAAGTCAGCTTGCAGGTCCTGCCGCCATGTATAAGATACGCAATTCAAAAGGTAAAATCGGTTTTATACATGCAATGACAAGTCATTTCTGTGCCGAATGCAACAGAATAAGACTGACAGCAGACGGACACATAAGACCCTGCCTTCTTGAGGATTCGTTTGTTGATCTTAAAGAGATACTGAGAAAAAATGCCGACGATAAAGAAATTCTTCAAAGGATAAAGTATGCGCTTACTCAGAAAGCCTCGGCTCATGATCTTATTCCCAATGTAAAAACTGAAATGGCAACAATAGGCGGATAATAAACACGGAGCTAATAAAAAAGTTTTGAAATGACTTAAAAAAATTTCACGGACACCTAATTCTTCAGTAAAAAAGCCCGGAGATGTAATCAAAAACCCGGGGGGATAAATCCCACCGGGTTTTTAATAAATTCATTTTTACACCGATTTATTTTTTATCGTCTTTTACTTCTTCAAAATCAGCATCAACAACATCATCGTCAGAAGAAGCCGCAGACTGTGACTGTCCTTCATCTCCTCCTGCATTCTGCTGCCCCTGCTCCGCCTGCTGCTGATAAATTTTCTCAGCCAGCTTATGGGATGCTTCTGTAAGCTCCTGAGTTGCATTTTTAATTGCGTCAGTATCTGTACCTTCTATTTTTACCTTAAGTTTTTCTATATGTGATTCAATGTTTGCCTTTGTTTCAGCATCAATTTTATCACCTACATCCTTAAGGGATTTTTCTGTCTGGTAAATTACAGCATCGGCCTGGTTCTTAGCCTCAACAAGTTCGCGCTTTTTCTTGTCTTCTTCTGCATGAAGCTCTGCATCCTTTACAAGCTTTTCAATTTCTTCATCAGAAAGACCGCTTGAAGCAGTAATTTTTATTGACTGCTCTTTTCCAGTACCTTTGTCTTTTGCAGAAACAGAAACAATTCCGTTTGCATCTATATCAAAAGTTACCTCAATCTGCGGCATACCCCTTGGTGCAGGAGGAATATCTGTAAGCTCAAACCTTCCAAGAGTTTTGTTGTCAGAAGCCATTTCACGCTCACCCTGAAGAACATGAATTGATACAGCAGGCTGGTTATCATCGGCTGTTGAAAATACCTGGCTCTTTCTTGTCGGGATTGTTGTATTCTTCTCAATAAGTTTTGTCATAACTCCGCCAAGGGTTTCGATACCAAGAGAAAGAGGAGTAACATCAAGAAGAAGAACATCTTTTACATCACCCTGAAGAACACCACCCTGAATTGCAGCACCTATTGCAACAACTTCATCAGGGTTTACTCCCTTATGAGGATCTTTTCCAAAAAGCTTCTTAACTCTTTCCTGAACAGCAGGCATTCTTGTCATACCGCCGACTAAAATAACCTCATCAATTTTTTCCTTTGCAACACCTGCGTCTTTTATTGCTGTAAGGCAAGGGCCGTCAATTCTTGCAAGAAGATCAGAAACAAGAGACTCAAGTTTTGATCTTGAAAGCTTGATCTGAAGATGTTTAGGACCTGACTGATCAGCTGTGATAAAAGGAAGATTTATATCTGTTTCAATTGAAGATGAAAGTTCCATCTTTGCTTTTTCAGCGGCTTCCTTTAAACGCTGTAATGCCATTTTATCGTTTCTTAAATCAATTCCATTATCTTTTTTGAACTCATCTGCAAGCCAGTTTATTACTACAAGGTCAAAGTCGTCACCGCCTAAATGAGTATCACCGTTTGTAGCCTTTACTTCGAAAACACCATCTCCTATTTCAAGAATGGAAATATCAAATGTACCGCCACCAAGGTCAAAAACTGCAATTACTTCATCGCTTTTTTTGTCTAGACCATAGGCAAGTGACGCAGCTGTTGGCTCGTTTATAATTCTTTGAACATTAAGTCCTGCAATTTTACCTGCATCTTTTGTAGCCTGTCTCTGGCTGTCGTTAAAATATGCAGGAACGGTTATAACAGCATCTGTTACAGGTTCTCCAAGGTAGTCTTCTGCAGTTCTTTTTATTTCAGCCAGAATAAATGATGAGATTTCAGCAGGACTGAACTGCTTGTCTCTTAATGTTACTCTTACATCACCGTTATCTGCGGCTTTTACTTCGTATGGAAGATTTTTCTTGTCTCTTTGTACATCTGGAGAATTAAATTTTCTTCCTATAAGCCTTTTTGCTCCAAATACTGTATTTTGAGGGTTTGTAATTGCCTGTCTTTTTGCAATCTGACCTACAACCCTTTCATTGCTGTCTGTAAGTGCAACCATTGAAGGCATTGTTCTGCCGCCGTCAGCAGTTGTTATAACTTTTGGCTCACCGCCTTCCATAACTGCAACACAAGAGTTTGTTGTACCTAAATCTATACCAATAATTTTACCCATGATTTATCCTCCTTAATATTATCCCGGCGGTTATTCCTTAATTTCTTCACCGTTGTTATTTTCTTTTTCCAGATTTTCTTCAGCAGTTTTCACAGATTTTGCCTTTGACACAATGACCATTGCAGGTCTTATAAGTCTTTCATGAAGAAGGTAGCCTTTCTGAAACTGCTTTATTACAGTATTTTCTTCAACATCATCTCGCTCTTCCTGTCCAACCGCCATGTGAAATAAAGGGTCAAATTTTTGACCTTCTGCATCAACAGGCTTTATACTGAATTGCTCAAAAACCCTTTCAATTTCCTTTAAGGTCATTTTTATACCCTGGGTTATCTGGCAGGATTCGGATTCTCCTGATGATTCTGCAGAAAAAACTGCCCTTTCAAGATTATCAAATACCGGAAGAAGCTGTTTTACTATTGCCTCTACTGCAAATTTTTTAAATTCACTTACTTCCCTGTTGGTTCTTTTCTTAAAATTTTCAAGCTCAGCATGAGCTCTTACATACCTGTCATTTAATTCCCTGGCTTTTTCCTCAGCCTGCTCAAGCCTTTTTTTAAGCAAAACAGTTTCATCAGGCTGCTCTTCCAAATCAGCTTTTTTTTCACCTGAACCGTTTTCAGGTTCCTGATTTTCCTGAATTTCCTTTTCTGCTTCCTGGCCTGCAGGATTTGGGTCAGCATTGACTTTTTCTTCAGCAGCAGTGTTTTCAATTTCAGTGCCGTCATCAATGTCAATTTTCCGGGATGTCTTATCCTTTTCTTCCAAAACTCTCCCCCATTAAAACTTTATTAATTATTTCAAATTTTTATAGTTAATAAAAACAATCAGATTCAATCTGTTGGGAAAAATAAGACCAAAAAACGGCTTGTCAAGAAAAGTAAAAATCAGATTTTTTCGAAGATAAGAAAAATGAGAGCTTAAAACAAAAAGACCCCAAGTCATCCTGACCGGGATCGATCCGCGACACAGACAAAAATTGCTTATCGCTGCTCCCTTCCAGGCCTGACGAGGTTCACAACCGTCTGTTACACGGCGGCCGGTCAGGATGACTTGAGGTCTTTTCATTAAAAATTTTGACTCCATAATATATTTTCAGTAAAAAAAATCAAGACAAATCTCAAAAAGAGAAGCTTATGGAAAATAGACTTGCCGAAATAATAAAAAAAAAGATAACAAAAGATTTCCAGATTACAGATAAGGACTCAATACTTGTTGCATTTTCCGGGGGGCCTGATTCAGTTTTCCTTTTGCACCACCTTAATCTTTTATCAAATGACATAGGGTTTAAACTTGGTGCCTTTCACTTAAACCATTGTCTCAGGGGGAATGACTCGGAAAATGATGCTGTTTTTTGTCAAAATTTTTCAAGAAATCTTGGAATTAATTATTTCTATGAAAAAAAAAATATAAGAAAAATATCAAAAACACTTAAAATTTCAGAAGAAGATGCAGGAAGAATTGAAAGATACAAGGCTTTAAATCAAATTTCCAAGTCAAACGAGTTTACATTTATTGCAACTGCCCATCACAAAGACGATGCAATAGAGCAGGTTTTAATGAATTTAATAAGAGGAACCGGACTTGACGGACTTTCTGGAATACCTGAAAAAAGGGATAATATAATAAGACCAGTTCTTGATATATATAAAAATGATATTGTTGATTTTCTTGAAAAAAATAATATCAGCTGGTGCACAGATAAAACAAATTTTGAAACAGACTATTTGCGAAACAAAATCAGAAACATATTAATTCCCTATCTTGAAGAAAACTACAACCCTTCAATTAAAAAAGGGTTGGCAAAACTTATTGATATTGCATCTGAGGAAAACATATTTTTTGAAAACTACATTGAAGCAGTTTTTGAAAAAGCTGTTGTAATGACTGAAAACAAGGCAGAAATTACCCTAAAGATATTTGATAATCTTGAAAAAGCTGCAAAAAGAAGGCTTTTAAGGATGATAATAAAAAAACTCAAAGGCACAACATTTAAAACAACACTTGATCATATTGATAAAATAATTGAAATATCCCTTCTTTCAGGTACAAAAAAATATCACCTGAAGGATCAGATAATTGCTGAAAAATACTTTGATACCCTTGAACTCAAATTATCGGATGTATGCCTTAGAGATTATGAAAATAAAGCACTTAATTTAAATTTTATTATTGAAAAAATCCCTGAAGAAAACATTATTATTCCCTCTGACTATAAAGTTGAATTTCAAATTACTGTATCTGAAGAAACAAATGTTTTAAATAATGACTTTGAGGAAATCAGACTAAACCCCTGTAAAATCAAATTCCCCTTGACTTTAAGAAATCTTCAAAATGGCGACAGATTTACACCTGAAAACTTTAAAGGAAGAAAAAAAATAAAAAAAATTCTAAGCGAAAAAAAACTATCTCCCGAGCAAAAGAAAAAAATTGCCGTGCTCGAAGCAGATGGAAGAATTTACTGGATATCAGGAGTTGCCAGAAACCATTTCAATGCTTTACCCTTGAAAGGTGAAAAAACATTAGTTATTAAACGAATTTTAAGGTAAAAATACAAATATATCTTGCTTACTCAACAATCATGATTAAGATAATAAAAAAATTGGCTGAATCTTTTAGCGGTTAACCCTGCCTCTTAAAAGATATACGGGGCTAAATAAATATTTTGGAGGTATAATTGAATCCTTTTTATAAGAATCTTTCTTTATGGCTTGTAATTCTTCTGGTGTTTTTCATGCTTTTCCAGATTTTCGAACAGCAGCAGAGTCCAGGTTCAAAACAGATTAACTATTCTGAGTTTATGGCTATGGTAAATCAGGGGCAGATAACCGAAGTAACCATCCAGGACCAGAATCTTACAATAAAAGACGCATCAGGTCAGATTTACAGGTCATATGCACCAAATGATCCTGGCCTTGTTGAAGAGCTCAGAAAAAAAGGAATTGCAATAAGTGCAAAACCTCCTGAGCAGAATCACTGGCTTGTAAATGTCTTAATATCATGGCTTCCCCTCATTATTATAATAGGTGTATGGATTTTCTTCATGAAACAGATGCAGGGAGGCGGAGGAAAGGCAATGTCTTTTGGTAAGAGCAGAGCAAAGCTCATGACTGAAAATACCAGAAGAGTAACTTTTGAAGATGTTGCCGGAGTTGATGAAGCAAAGGAAGAGCTTACAGAAATTGTTGAATTTTTAAGAGACCCGAAAAAATTCACACGTCTTGGAGGAAGAATTCCAAAAGGAGTTCTTTTAACAGGCTCTCCTGGAACAGGTAAAACACTTCTTTCAAGAGCTGTTGCCGGCGAAGCAGGAGTCCCTTTCTTCAGCATAAGCGGTTCTGACTTTGTTGAAATGTTTGTAGGTGTTGGTGCATCCAGGGTAAGAGATCTTTTCATGCAGGGCAAAAAAAATGCTCCATGCATAATATTTATTGATGAAATTGATGCTGTAGGAAGACAAAGAGGTGCTGGTCTTGGCGGCGGACACGACGAACGCGAACAGACACTTAACCAGCTTCTTGTTGAAATGGACGGATTTGAATCAAATGAAGGGGTTATTCTTATTGCGGCAACAAACAGACCAGATGTCCTGGACCCTGCTCTCTTAAGACCCGGAAGATTTGACAGACAGGTAACGGTTCCGCTTCCGGATGTTGCAGGACGTGAAAAGATATTAAGGGTTCACATAAAGAAAACTCCAGTTTCAGAAGATGTTAATATAAGAGCTCTTGCAAAGGGAACTCCCGGATTTTCAGGTGCTGATCTTGAAAATGTTGTTAACGAGGCTGCACTTATTGCTGCAAAAAGAGACAAAGACTTTATAGATATGAAAGACTTTGAAGATGCCAAAGATAAGGTCTATATGGGTCTTGAAAGAAAATCCAAGGTAATGAGCGAGGATGAAAAGAAAGTAACTGCTTACCATGAAGGCGGACATGCTCTTGTTGCAAGACTTCTGCCTCATACTGATGCTGTAAATAAAATTACAATAATTCCAAGGGGAAGGGCTGCAGGTGTTACCTGGTTTCTTCCTGATGAAAGTGATTTCAGATATAAGGATCAGCTTGAAAGTTCACTTTCTGTAGCCTTTGGCGGAAGAATAGCCGAAGAGCTGATTTTTAACAGAATAAGCACAGGAGCTTCAAACGATATTAAGCAGGCCACAAGCATTGCCCATAAAATGGTAAGATCCTGGGGAATGAGCGAACTGGGTCCTCTTTCATATTCAAAAGATGATGACCAGGTATTTCTTGGAAGAGAAATTGCTCATTCAAGAGATTATTCAGAGGATACTGCAAGAAGAATTGATGAGGCCGTTACAAATATAATCACCAATTCCTACAAAAAAGCTGAAGATGTTTTAAAGGAAAACATGAATCTTCTTCATAAACTTGCAGATCTTCTACTGGAAAAAGAAACTGTAATGGGCAACGAACTCGATGAACTGATTCTGAGTGAAAAACCGGGATTTGAATTTTCATCAAAAGTTCCTTCTCTTGACGATCAGGAACCTGTTTTAAATGAAGAGAAGCCAAAACAGGAAGAAGCAATCTTTGATTCCGAAGAACCCAAGGAATACCCTGAGGAAGATCAGGAAAATTAATGACCATCTCTGAAACAAAAAAAACAATTGTAATGGGGGTAATAAATATTACCCCTGACTCTTTTTCAGACGGTGGAAAATACAATACCCTTGAAAAAGCTCTTTACCATGCAGATAAGCTTATAAATGAAGGAGCAGATATTCTTGATATTGGGGGTGAATCAACCAGACCTTATTCAAAACCTGTTTCCCTTGAGGAAGAGCTGGACAGGGTTATTCCGGTTATTGAAAATTTAAAAAAAATTACAGATATCCCTCTTTCCATTGACACAAACAAGTCTGTTGTGGCAGAAGCTGCGCTCCTTTCAGGAGCATCAATTATAAACGATGTGTCTGCAATGACTTTTGATCCCAGGATGGCAGATATTGCATCACAAGCAAACTGCCCTGTCATTTTAATGCATATGCTTGGAACCCCTGAAAATATGCAGAATAACCCTTCATACTCACACCTTTTAAATGAGCTTATGGATTTTTTTAAGGAAAGAATTGAATTTTCATTAAAAAAAGGGATTAAAAAAGAAAATATTATTTTAGACCCTGGAATAGGTTTTGGAAAAACCATTGAACATAACCTTTTGATAATAAAAAACCTTGAGCTTTTAAAGTCTCTTGAATGCCCGATCTTAATTGGTACTTCAAGAAAAACATTTATAAGAAAACTTGTTAAAAAAGATGATTTGCCAAATGACAAAGATGTGATAACAGGAAGCGTTGCTTCTGTTTGCGCTGCAGCTTTAAACGGAGCAAAAATTGTAAGGGTGCATGATGTTAAGGAAACAAAGGCAGCCTTAAAAATCATAGATGCTATAAAAAACGTTTAATAACGGAGATAAAATGCTTCTTGCAATAGATGTGGGCAATACAAACACTGTTATTGGTATATTCAAAGACAAGACAATTCTTAGGGAATGGCGGGTAAGCACTAGAAAGCAGGGAACAAAAGATGAATTTGCAGTTATTGTAAAAAGTCTTTTTTCAGAAAGCTCCATCTCAGAAAAAGAAATAACAAAAGTTGTTGTTTCTTCAGTTGTCCCTGAAACAGACCATGTTATAAACGGTTTTTCAAAAAACTATCTTAAAAATGCAAAGATTTACTGGATAAATTCACAATCTGTAAGCAGACTTATGCCAGTTTTATACACAAATCCAATGGAAGTCGGAGCTGACAGAATAATAAACGGAATAGCAGCCTACAAAAAATATAAAACTTCATTAATAATAATTGATTTTGGAACAGCCACAACCTTTGATGTAATTTCATCAAAAGGTGAATATCTTGGCGGAGCTATTTCTCCGGGCATTAAAACCGCAGCAGAAGCTCTTTACAACGTTGCATCAAAACTACCAAGGGTTGAGCTCTATGACCCGCCTCCCAATGCAATTGGAAAAGATACCGTATCCAGTATGAAATCAGGAATTTTATACGGATATGCAGCACTTGTTGACGGAATGGTTGAAAGGATAAAAAAAGAAACCGGAGATAATCCAAAAGTCATTGCAACAGGAGGACTTTCAGTTGTAATGGAAAAAATCACAAAATCCATTGAATCAATTGAACCATACCTTACACTTGAAGGAATGCTTGCAGTCAGCGAAATTTTTTAAAAATTTTATTTGATTATTGGCCAAAAAGACCGGTTTATTGAGCCGTGTTCATAAAAAAGCAATAAGCCTGATACAATTCACAAACTTGAAAATCGTTCAATCCAGGTTCAAATAAGGCTTATTGCGGCTATCCCGCCATATCATCAAAACTCCAGTCACAGACAAAGATTCAAAACACACATCAACATAAGGTTGTAAATATTCACAATATCAAATTAATAAGTTGATTTTATCAACAAAATATCATAAAAAACAATATCCAATCTTATTAAAACATTTTTAAACTTTTTACAGGAGAATTGTTATGTTCAAAAGATTACTTATTGTATTTACAGCTATTATTTTTATTTTTTCCGGAACAGGATTTGCTGCACAAAAAATTGATATTAATAAAGCAAACAAAACAGAACTTTCAGAGCTGAGTGGAATCGGTGAAAAGTATGCCGAACGAATAATTGATTACAGAAACAAAAATGGTAATTTCACAAAAATAGAAGATTTGCTTAAAGTAAAAGGTATTGGTGAGAAAACTCTTTTAAAAAATAAAGACAGATTGACAGTTGGAACGGATGAACAATCGGATAAAACAAATAAAGAATTATAAATCTTAAGTAGCTGCTGAATGAAAACGGCCTTTTTTTGTCCATTCTAAAATCAGATTCAAAATTTAATCCTTAAAATACTCAATGTATCCTGAAGGTTAAATTTTCATCTTCCCTGAACTGAACAAAGAATTCTCGTTTTCGCCCAGGCACTAAGAAAATAAAGTTCCCGAAAAATTCATCGGGGACTTAAAATACCTTGCTGTATCCACAGGACTTAAACCAGAGTTTTTCTTGATTTACGGAAAATCAAATTTCTATTTTTGCACCTTAATAAAATCCTTAAAGTAAAACTACTTATTATAAATTTGAAAATATCATATCAGGATTAAAATTTAATATTTTATCCAATGCTTTATGATAATCCCGATATCTTTCGGATTCCAAAAGAAAACTTAATTGGGGCTTTCTCGAAATATGATCATGTGAATCTGTAGCTATAAAATCCACCATTTCTTCTTTCATAAGCTCTTCGGAAAAAATTCTGACATTTTTCCCGAAACCTCCTTGAAAACTCATTGCAGTAAGTTGAAGGTAAACTCCAGGCAGGAGCAGATCAATAAGCCTTTCTTTGTTCTTCAAAAAAACCAGGTTTCTTTCCGGGTGTGCGATAATAATTTTATATCCTTTTTTTAAAAAACTTCTGAACATATTTTTGGCATATTGAGGAACAGAACCCTGCCCATGAAAAAACTCGACAAGAATAAACTCAGAATTACAGAGCCTGACAGGCTCGTATTTTTCCGAGAGCATACCAAATGGGATTTCACCACCCTCATGGAGTTTAAGATTTAAACCACCTTCATATATTTTTCTCTGCAGAAGATTAAGTTTCAAACGGATATCTTCCAGATTGATAAATTCATTTATATGTGGTGTTGCAATAACATCTGTTATTCCGTCTTTCTCAGCCATATCTGCCATTTTAACAGACATTTCCATATCTGAAGCACCGTCATCTATTCCATAAATAATGTGGGAGTGTATATCTATCATTTATATATTATTCTCAGCAAAAGTCATTTGATTTACCCAGGACTGTAAAAAACATACAATCAATCTCTTTGAAAATTTTTTACCACTTATATCTGAGGTTTAAAAAACCTGAAAAAACCAGATCACTTCTTAACTGCAAGGTCAGCTGTTTTCTTTCCAGGTATTATCCAGCTTTAGCTTCAAGGCATGATACAAAAAAAATATCAGTGCCTCCAGCAAACTGTTTTAAGTTTAATAGCCACTTGTTTTCGATCAATTAAAAACAATCAAGTAAACCGATAATAGCATTCCCCCATGATTGAATCAATCCTTTCACATACCTGAACCTGGCCTTTCATATTTTTAACCAACTGAATTTTAAATAAATTAATTTTATTGTATTTAAAAATATAAACCAATGGGGTCTTCCTGCTTTGCCGCCTATACTGAGTTTAACTGCATCACATATATAAAAAGCACAAGGTGAATAGTCATACAAATTTTTTTAAAATTTTTCTTGACATGCAAACTCTCATTATTTATTAATAATCATTATCAATAAATAACAAATATATTTCAAAAGGAGATTTAAAATGGAAAATAACAACATGCCGCTTCTAGGAGATGACTTCCCAAAACTTCAGGTTCAAACAACACATGGCCAGATGAATATCCCCGAAGACCTTAAAGGCTCATGGTTTGTTCTTTTCAGCCATCCTGCCGACTTTACTCCCGTGTGTACAACAGAATTTGTTGCATTTCAGAAAAGAATGGATGAATTTACCAGACTAAATACAAAACTTATTGGACTTTCAATTGATCAGGTATTCTCTCATATCAAATGGATTGACTGGATAGATGAAAACCTTAATGTAAAAATTGAGTTCCCTGTAATAGCGGCAAATGACTCTGTAGCTGCAAAATTAGGAATGCTTCATCCAGGAAAAGGTGCAAACACAGTAAGAGCTGTATTCATAGGCGATCCCAAGGGAAAAGTAAGACTTGTACTATATTACCCCCAGGAAATCGGAAGAAATATTGACGAGGTATTAAGAGCTCTCAAGGCACTTCAGGTTTCAGATGTTCAGGGAGCAGTACCGGCTGGATGGCCTGAGAACGAACTTATTGGAGACAGAATAATTATTCCTCCTGCCTGCGATGTAAAAACCGCCAAGGAAAGACTTGAAAAAAATGAAGGCTATGACTGGTGGTTCTGCCATAAGCCCCTTGAAACCAACTGATAAAGTATTTTGTCCTGGGGTTAAAATAAAATCCCGGGACAGACTTACCGGTTAAAATAAATAAGGGATTAAAATGAATACACAAGAAAACAGGCTAAATAAAATAATTGATAAAATTAAAAAAAACGGTCACAGACTGACAAGCCAGAGAATAGCCATAATAAAATATCTTGTAGAAAGCAGTAATCATCCCTCAGCAGATGAAATATACAGCTCTATTAAAAAAGACTACCCTGCAACAAGTCTTGCAACAATTTACAAAACAATTTCCCTTCTTAAATCATATAATGAACTGCTTGAACTTGAATTTTCAGATAAAGGCAGCAGATTTGACGGTTTCAGCTCTTCACCCCATCCCCATTTTATCTGCACAAGATGCAGTAAAATCGAGGATGCTGAAATTGAAACAGACTCAATAGTCAAACAAATTAATGAGGATGCACACTTTCAGATTGAATACTTCAAAATGAATTTTTATGGAATCTGCAGCCAATGCAGAAATATAAAATAAATCTTATACCGACCCATAAGTACTTTTTTTAAATTTATTTACGGAAACAAAAGTCCTTTTTCAATCATCAAATTGACAATCACCTCAATTGCGAGTTATTTCCAAATCGAGCATCAGTAATTTGGGGAACAAATAGATTTTTTATTTTAAATTGTCACATATTTAATATAATGCCTTAATTTATAATTCTACTTTGATGAGGAAGGGAAACACATGGTTTTCAAAACAGGTTTTATAGGAGCCGGAAACATGGCTGAGGCAATTGCTTCAGCCATGCTGGAAAAAAAAATAACACAAAATAATTTTCTGTCTGTAAATGATATAAGTGAAGAACGCAAAAAATACTTCAATGAAAAATACAAAGTTAACCTCTGCCTGTCAAACCATGAAGTTATTGAAAAATCAGATATAATTATTCTTGCTGTAAAACCCCAGGTAATGGGTGAAGTATTGAAAGATGCATTTGAAAAAACAGATTTTTCCAGTAAAAAAATTATTATTTCAATTGCTGCAGGAATAACAACAGAATTTATTGAAAACTGCATTTATTCATTCACAGATGAAAAAGGAGCAAAGAACTTTCCCGTAATAAGAGTAATGCCAAATACACCATCTCTTGCAGGAATGGGAATGAGTGCAGTATGCAAAGGAAAAAATGCCGGAACAAAAGATGTTGAAACAGCTGAAACAATAATGAATTCAATGGGAAAATCAATTATTGTTGAAGAAAACATGATGAATTCTGTAACTGCAGTTTCAGGGTCGGGTCCTGCATATTTTTTCTATTTCATAGAAACTCTTGTCAATGCCGGAATAAAACTTGGTTTTTCAAGGGAAGATGCCTTTGAACTTGTGTTTCAAACAGCTAAAGGCTCAATCGCACTAATGGAAAAAACATGTGAATCTCCAGATATTTTAAGACAAAAAGTTACATCAAAGGGTGGAACAACAGAAGCAGCTCTAAATAAATTCATGGCTGAAAACTTTGAAAAAATTGTTGAAAAAGCACTTTTTGCAGCCCATGACAGAGGAGTTGAATTAAGCGGCAAATAATTGTAACCCGTAATTATCTGCAGGCTCATTAAAAAAAATTATAACTGTTCAGCTGAAATGGACATGAATGCTGAATTTTTTCTGGGCCTCATTAAAGATCAAGCTCCAGACCAGTAAAAAAAGCTTTTTGCCATTAACAGGCTAATAAAAAGCCAGCAGATGTTATTTGCAGAAAACCGACTTTTTATCATTTTAATGCTGAATAGTTACAAAATTAATATTTTAACTGTACTAAAAAATTTAAATTTTAAATACCGGAGCAGATTTCAATGTTTGAACAGTCAGTAAGTATGTCGGCCGCACTGGGAGCAGGTCTTTTATCTTTTTTTTCTCCCTGCATAATCCCCCTTCTACCCGCATATTTTTCTTTTATTACAGGAGTTTCTGTTGAAGAACTTCTTGACCGCCAAAAGGATTCTTCCCTTAAAAGACAGATAATAATTTCAACTTCAATGTTTATTCTTGGTTTTACCTTTGTGTTTGTTCTCATGGGCTTTTCTGCAACAGCTGCAGGAGGTCTTTTTTCAAAATTTGGAAATTATTTAAGAATTATCGGAGGAATTGTTGTTATAATTTTAGGTATCCATTTAACAGGACTTTTTCAGATCAAATTCCTTCAGATGGAAAAAAGAATACATTTAAAACAAAAACCTGTTCACATACTTGGAGCCTTTTTTGCCGGAAATGCCTTTGCCGCGGGATGGACGCCATGTATAGGCCCTATTCTTGGAAGCATTCTTGTAATTGCAGGCTCACAGGAAACAATGGCCCAGGGGGGATATCTTCTTTTGATTTATTCTTTAGGGCTTGCAATTCCTTTTTTTGTTCTTTCATTTTTTATTCATTTTCTTTTGAGCTTTATGCAGAAAACCAGAAAATTCATAAAATTTTTAAATATTTTTGCAGGAATATTTTTAATTCTTCTTGGAATTGTCCTTATTGCCGATAAACTTGGTTATATAAGCAGTTTATTTTTATAGAAAAAGGCTTTATCATAGTCCAAAAGAACAGGAGAATTATTTATGAAGCCTGAAGTAAAAAACATAATTATTGATATCTGTAAAAAAAATGATATTTCCAAAGCCTGTCTTTTTGGATCTGCCGCAAGGGGCGAAGAAATAGAATCAAGTGATATAGACATACTTATAAAATTTTCAAAACCAAAAAGCCTTATTTTTCTTGCAGGCATTGAACGAATATTATCCGAATCTGTGGGCCGAAAAGTTGATCTTGTAACTGAAAATTCATTAAGTCCATATATCAGGGAAAATGTTTTAAAGGATATGGAAATAATTTATGAAGCGTGACTTTGTCCTATAATCTCAATTATCAATAATATTTCCTGAAAAATAAGAAGTTTCTTTTTACAGAAAAAAACTATAACATAGCACTTTGATCAGGCTCTGCTATCTGCAGGGCCTGAAATTTTTTAATGATTTAAAACGGATTTTTATGGAAAAGAAAATTTTTACAACCCTTTTTCTTGCGGTTTTTGCAAATATTACAGGAGTTGGAATTGTTGTTCCCTTACTTCCTGTTTATGCCAAAAATCTTGGTGCAAGCGGATTTTACATAGGCCTTATCTTTGGAGCATTTTCCCTTTCAAGAACATTTCTTCTTCCTGTTTTTGGAAAACTTTCAGATAAGCACGGAAGAAAACCTTTTATTACAACAGGACTTTTTGCCTATTTTCTTGTTTCAATAGCATTTATTTTTTCAGATACAGTACCAGGACTTATTTTCATAAGATTTCTTCACGGAGCAGCATCTGCCATGCTTCTTCCTGTTATTCAGGCATATGTGGGAGACCTTACAAAAGATGGAAAAGAAGGAATAACAATGGGAATTTTCAATATTTCCATGTTTACAAGTTTAAGTCTCGGCCCTCTTCTTGGAGGATTTATAAACGACAAATTTTCACTTGAGTATGCCTTTCTTTCAATGGGTATGTTTGCTCTTTTTGCTTTTTTTCTTTCTGTTATTTTTCTGCCTAAAACATCTGACGAAAGTATCCGCAATAAAGCATACAAACCCTACAAGCTTATGAAAATAATGAAAAACAAAGTCTTTGCAGGCCTTGCAGTTTTCAGATTTTCATATACAACCTGCATTGGAATTATCTGGTGTTTTCTTCCTGTTTACGCAGACCAGAAATTCAGCATGAATTCCACACTAATAGGAATCCTTGTAATGAGCGGAGTTTTTACAAGCGGAATAATGCACGCTCCAATTGGATATCTTTCAGACAAAATGAACAAAAAAATTCTTGTTTTTACAGGCGGAATTATCTGCGCCATTGGTCTTCTTTTAACAGGATTTGGAACAGGGTTTTATTCCATACTTGGAGCTGTAATAATTTTTGGACTTGGAGGCGGTATTTCAATGCCTTCAATAATGGCTCTTGCTGTAATTCACGGGAAAAATGAAAATGCAATGGGAGGGGTAATGTCACTTCTTACTGTTGCCCACTCCCTTGGAATGCTTGCCGGTTCTGTTCTTGCAGGAATAATCATGGATTTAAGAGGACTTAAGTCGGCGTTTCCAACCGGATTTGCAATAATGATTACTGGTACTTTTATTTTTCTTTATTTAGACCATGTAAAAAAAACAAAAGATCAGCAGGCAGTGGAGTAAAACCACACTGCCTGCAAAAATAAATTTTTTTCAAAACCCCATTATGCAATCATACCGCCGTCACACACAAGAAGAGAACCAGTTGTATATGATGCAGCATCTGAAACAAGATACAAAACTGCTCCGGCCATATCTTCTGGATCTGCAACCCTTCCAAGGGGAATCTGCGAAACTATCATTCCCTTTAAATTTTCATCCTGAGTTAATGCACTTGCAAACTTTGTATCAGTAAGACCGGGAAGAAGTGCATTTACCCTTATTTTATATGGTGCAAGCTCCTTTGCAAATGCTTTTGTAAGAGCAATAAGAGCTGCCTTTGAAACAGAATAAATACCCTGAAAAGGTGCAGGACGGATTCCGTTTACCGAAGAAACGTTTACTATACTTCCTCCTCCGTTTTCTTTCATAAGTTTTGCAAATTCTACTATTGTAAAAAAAGGACCTTTAAGGTTTACATCAAAAATCTTGTCCCAGGCCCACTCCTCTGCATCTATCATATTTCCGAAAAACGGATTTGCAGCTGCATTGTTTACTAAAATATCAAGAGTTCCGTATTTTTCCTTTACAGACTGAACAAGAGCCTTGATCTGTTCAATTTCACCCATGTTACAGGCAATAGATTCTGCGTGTCCGCCTTTTGCCTTTATATCATTTTCAACTTTTTGAAGAGCATCTATTTTTCTGCTTACCAAAATCACCTTTGCTCCGTTTTCGCTTAGACAATGGGCTATGGCCTCTCCAATCCCGCGGCTTGCACCTGTTATAAGAGCTGTTTTATTTTCCAGTGAAAAACTGCCCATGACGGCCTCCTTTTCAAATTTTAATTTTTATAGTTTTGAGCGGTCAATAATTGACTTTGAAACCTTTTCCAGAATATTTACTGCATGAATAAGCATTCCAAATCTTTTATCCCTTGTATATCCAAGAAAAAACCGTTTATAAATCTGCTGTGCGATTACAGCCAATCTGAAAGTCCCAAAACACAGATAAAAATCAAAGCCATCCATGTTTCTGCCAGTTTTTTCCCCGTATCTTTCTATCATTTCATTTCTTGTCAAGGCACCTTCAATGTCCGTAGGCATTGTTTTTATAAGCTTAAACTCATCAGGATCGGGATCAAATCCAAGATTCATTGCATCTTCAGCATTCATCCAGTTTCCTGTCAAAAGATATTCATAAGCTCTTCCTGCTCCAATAAGTCTTGGAAGAAAATAGCTCGAAGACATGTCTGCACCGCCAAGACCGATATTTATGTAAGCTGCTGAAAATTTTGCACTGTCACAGATAATTCTAAGGTCAGATGCCATTGCAAGTGAAAAGCCAATCCCTGCTGCCGCACCATGAACACATGAAATTATAGGCTGTGGAATCTGGCGCATTTTAAGAAAAAGACGGCTCATTCTTGCCTGTGCATCGTAGGCTTTCACAGGAGCCATTGCAAAAATTTCTGTTGCATATTTTTCTGTATCAAGTCCTGCACAAAAGCCTTTGGCATCACCTAAGTCAAGAACAAGAACAGTTGTTTCCTCATCATATCCTCAGCTGATCTAGAAGAGCATCAAACTCATTTACCATTTCAAGGTCAAATGAATTGTATTTGTCAGGCCTGTTAAGTGTAATTCTTCCTATTTTTCCTTCTTTTTTAAAATTACCCGATCCATTATTTATTCATCTCCTTTTTACATTGTAAAATTTCAACTGGTGTATTTAAAATCACATGCTCCTGATTTTTTTATTGTTGAGGCAAGATAATTTGTTTTTGGAAGCTCATGGGAAAATAATATTTCATGACTCCAAGTTTTCCTTCATAGAAAAAGCCTGTCGTTTTTACCAGGTGATTTTGCAAGTTTTTCATTTGCTTTGCTCCCATTTTCAACCACTGCCATGCAACACAAAGGTGTCCAAACATTTCAAGATATAAAACCGAATTTTCAAGAAAAGCATCCACACCGTCAGTCATTGCTGTTTCTCCGAGAAATTCTGTTGTTTTAACTACAAGATTAAAAGTATCTTCCAACTCTTTTGCATATTTTTCAAGGCCGTTTTCCTTTGCTTCACCAATTGTCTTAAAAACTTCCTTTCCAAAAAGCTTTAAGGCCTTGCCGTTTTTCATGACAACTTTTCTTCCAAGAAGATCCATACTCTGAATTCCTGTGGTTCCTTCATGAATTGTATGGATTCTCATATCCCTGTAATGCTGTTCAACCGGAAAATCCTCACAATATCCGTATCCGCCGAAACACTGAATACTCATACTTGTTGACAAAATTCCCATTTCTGCAGGATATGACTTTGCAACCGGAGTCAGAAGTTCTAAAAGAAGATGATAATTTTCCTTATCCTCTTCAGAGGCATAATTAATCATGTCCTCATATTTTCCGCACTGCAGAATAAGAGACAATGCCCCCTCAAAAACTCCCCTCTGGAACATGAGCATTCTTTTAACATCATCATGTTCAATTATTGGAACCTGACCGGCTTTTTTATCGCCTGTCATTTTTCTTCCCTGCTTTCTTCCTTTACAATAATCAAGTGCAGCATGAAAAGCCGCTCCGGCAATTGCGGCAGCTCCCATTCCAACCTCAAGCCTTGCTCCGTTCATCATCTGAAACATATAGGAAAGACCTTTGTTTTCCTCACCAACAAGCCAGCCTGTGCAGTCGTCTTTTTCACCCATGGAAAGACCTGTAATAGGAGCACCCCTGTAGCCCATTTTATGGAATATCTGGGTTACATTCACATCATTTGGCTCAAGTTCATTTTTTTCATTTACCCTCAGTTTTGGAACAACAAAAAGTGAAATACCTTTTACTCCTTTTGGAGCACCGTCAATTCTTGCAAGCATGAGATGAACCACATTTTCAACGCAGTCGTGATCACCTGCTGAAATAAAAATCTTTTCGCCTTTTATTTTATATGTTCCGTCTTTATCCGGATATGCAGCGGTAGAAAGGTCTCCAAGGGAAGTCCCTGCTTCCGGTTCTGTAAGAGCCATTGTTCCCTGCCATTTTCCTTCAAGCATTTTTGGAATGTATTTATTCTTGAGTTCTTCAGAACCAAAAGAATCAATAAGCTTAGCAGCTCCTGATGTAAGCCCTGAATAAACAGCTGCGGAATAGTTTGCAGAGCAGAAAATAAAACTTATGGCGTGCATAATTGAAGACGGCATGTTTTCTCCGCCCCATTTTTCAGAAAAAAGTGCTGAAATCCAGCCGTCTTTTCCAAGAATATCCAAAATCTTTTTAACTCCAGGGTGAACCTTTACTTTGCCGTTTTCAAGCTCAGGTGATTTTCTGTCCATTTCTTCAAACAGGGGATGAAGTTCATTTTTTGCAAAATCAAACCCTGCCTGCAAAATCATGTTTATTGATTTTTCCGTATAGTCGCCGTTTTCAGCCATATTTTCAGTACCGATTACATCGTGAAGTGTAAACTTCAGGTTTTTCATGCTTATGAATTTTTCAGCCATTTAAATCTCTCCTAAAATTTTGTTCCATGAACATCAATTGTATTTCAAATTTTAACATGCAATAAAAAGCAATTAATGTGCCATGGCAGAAAAATCAAATATATACAAATAATAACAGATAGTTATAATTTTATTGAATTTTTAAAAGACAAGATGAGGATAAATATATTACGGAATAAAGTAATTTTTACTGAATTTAAAAATATTACTAAATAAAGAGATTATAGCGGAATGATTATCAAATTTATAAACTCAAATCTCTATAAATTTTTTGATACTTCTCAGGTGAATTTTTCAATACTTCTATAAGAAAAGCCATATCAGACATTGGATTTGTTAAGTTTCTTTTATTTGTAATCTGTCTTGAATACTCAAGAACATTTGAAAAACAGGCAGACTTGATATTTTTTAAAGCATTATCAATTTTACCAAGAAAAATTTCACCTTCTTTTAAACTCTCAGGCATCGGCTTTTCATATTCAGGAAAAAAATCTTTGGTTTTCAAGAGCTTAATGGACTCAGAAGCATCATTAAAACTTCTCAAACATTGACCAAAATGAAGAATATACCAATATTCAATTGAAGGATAATTATAAAACACAAACCAGAATGAATTATCAGCCTTTTTACCCGATTCTATTTCAAATTCTTTCAGGCTGGCACATTCTTCTTTGTTCAAACTTGTATTTTCAAGGTCTTTCAAAAAAACAACACCGTCAAAAGGAGGATTTCCTGGATTTCTTTTAATATAGTTTTTTGTTGCCCTTATATCTTTAAATTTTTTTGTATCAAGCTTAACATTGATTTCTTTGCCGGATAAATAGGGTTTCAAAACATAATTAAAATAATTTTCTTCTGTTTCACCATCGCAAATAATAAGAATATTGGTTATTTTTTTCCGGTTATTAAATGGTCTTTTTTTCCTCCCCATACTCAAAACCCGGATTCCCAGTCAATATCAGGTACTGCCCCGAATCTTCCTGAAAGATAATCTTTATAAATTTTTTCTCCCCGGTCATTTTTACCCATACCCTCAAACTCTGCAAGGCTGTACAGTTCAGCTTCAAATAGCTTTTCATCTTTTTTTATAAAATATATTTCATCAGGTCTTAGCAATGTTTTATCCAAAACAGTCACATCATGGGTTGTAAAAATCAGCTGAGCACCTTTTTTATTTGTATTTTTATCTGTAAAAAGCTGAATAAGTTTTCTCAATAAAAATGGGTGAAGTGATTGATTGAGTTCATCAATAATCAAAACCCTTCCATTCTCGAGTGCCTCTAGAACAGGGCCGGACAAAGAGTAAAAATGCCTTGTACCGTCAGACTCATCATTTTCAAAATCAAAAACAACTGATTCTCCGCTGATATTTTTATGCTCAAAAACCAGGCTTAAAGATTTGGAGTCAAGAAGTTTTTGAGAAACAAAATCTAGTGATTCCCTGGTCTGTTTTGAAATTATTGATGCAATGAATTCAAGTGCATCTGAAGGAATGTCAGTTTTTTCTTCTTTTATGCTGAAATTATCAATATTTATATCTGCCGCACCTAAAAGCTTTAAAACATTTTCTTTTTTCAAAGTGCCTGCATTTATCATTGCTGAAGTAATAACATGTGGGATTTTTTCATTATTTATATTTTTTAAATCCCCAAACCAGCGAAGAACCATATCAAAAACATCAACATCGCCCTTGTTCCCAAGATATGATAAAAATGTCCTCTGATTGTTGATATCAGCCTTCCAGACCTTCAAAATATTGCTGTCGGGATGAATAATGCTGTTTAGCTCAAAATTATTTTTTTCCCGATTAATGAGAACAATTTTTTTGCTTCCTTTAATATTTTTTACACAGGTTAAAACTTCTTTTTCAATTTTGTCCGGAAAAAAGGAAATATGATATTCATACAGAAAATTATCATCAGCTATAAAACTTATTTCAAATGATGTTGGTAAATTATTATATTTGGGATTAAGCCTGAATCGTTTATCTGGGAAAATACTGTCTTTTTTACGCTCTGAGCTGTTTTGAACAACCCATCTAAGAAAAAAAAGGCCTTCAATTAAAGTAGACTTGCCTGAAGCATTTGCACCCATAATGCTTACACAGGGAAGAACATAAGGCTCTCTTGCAATGCCTGTTTCCAATTCATGACCACTATCTTTAATTTTGCGGACAGGCTGCATGTAAAGAGTCTGTTTTTTTCCTATACATTTAAAATTTTCCAGAGAAAACTGAATAAGCATTGTATTGCATTTCTTTTTAAAAGTTTTAATTTTCTTAGTTAGATAACAATTTTGAGCTTATTTTGTCAATTTTTTTCCAATTTCTGGAATTTTTTAGAAACTAAATTTCAAAATAACTAAATGATAATCATTTCAATGTCAAAAAGTGCGCTTTAAGCGCTAACAAGATGGCATTTTTTTGTCTTTTTTTGTTTTATTTCAAGGTTGCCTGTCGGTTGATATAGAAGAATCCACCATTACTGAAAAAGACAAAATCATGGAGATTGCAGTGTAAATGAAAACCATTTCAGGCAAAGACTTTATAAAACATCTTGAGAAAAAGGGGTGGGAATTAAAAATGATTATTGTGCCTTTCCCCTTTATTTTAATATAACCCAAATTGAACGTTTCTTTTTTTAAATATACATTTATTCATATAAAAAAACCTGCTGCAACATAAAATCCCCTAAAATATAAATACATAATTAATAATTATAACGGATACTTAACATCAGAAGGCATTCTCCAGTCTCCCCTGGGAGATAAAGATACTGTTCCAACCTTTGGACCATCAGGAAGACATGATCTTTTAAACTGCTGGGTAAAAAATCTATTAAAAAATATATCAAGAGTTTTGTCGATTTCCTCTTTTTCAGTATCATTAAAAGCAATATATGCAAGAGTGCGTATTTTTTCCTTTCCAAAACCGTTTCTTACAAAGTGATACAGAAAAAAATCATGAAATACATATTTTCCAATTGTATCTTCAGTAGACTGAATCTCATCTCCGTTTTTAACAGGAAGAAGTTCAGGACTTATTGTTGTATTGCAGATGGAAGTTAATACATCTTTCAGTTCAGGGTGCATATCTGCATATGCAGAAACAAGATATTTGACAAGGGTTTTAGGAACTCCGCAATTAACGGCATACATGGACATATGATCTCCGTTGTATGTACACCATCCAAGTGCAAGTTCAGAAAGATCTCCTGTTCCGATAACAAGTGCATTTTCCTTGTTTGCAAGATCCATAAGAATCTGGGTTCTTTCCCTTGCCTGTACATTTTCATAGGTTACATCATAACACTCCGGGTCATGTCCTATATCTTCCATATGGCTGAGGCAGGATTTTTTTATGTCTATGGTTTTAAAAGTAATTCCCATGAGTTCCATAAGTTTATGGGAATTTGACTTTGTTCTTTCAGATGTTCCAAATCCTGGCATTGTAATGCCTGTTATATTTTTTAAAGGAAGTTCTGCCATTTTAAATGCATCTGCTGCAACAAGAAGTGCAAGGGTGGAATCAAGGCCGCCTGAAATACCGATCACACCCTTTTTTATTCCTGTGTTTTTTAAACGCTGAGCAAAGCCTCTGGCCTGAAGATGAAGAATTTCCCGGCAGCGTTCTTCTTTTACATTTTCATCTCCGGGAATAAAAGGAAAGGGATCAACATAGGCCGGAAGACAGTCTTCAACAGCTGTATTTTCAGCCTGGATAAATGTATATTTTCGCTTATTGTCTCCGGCTGCTTCAATTTTTTGAACAAAACTGTTGAATTTTATACGGTCGTTTTCAAGCTTTTCAATATCAAGCACCTCTGTAAGAAGACCTGAATTTTCTTTTTCTTCGGCCATAATCCGGCCGTTATATGCAATAATATTGTGTCCGCTGAAAACAAGATCTGTAGTGCTTTCTCCAAGTCCTGATGAAGCATAAATATATCCGCATATACATTTTGCAGACTGCATTTTCACAAGATCAAGACGGTACTGACTTTTTGTTGCAAGCTCATTTGAAGCAGAAGGATTTGCAATAAGATTTGCTCCGTAAAGAGTATGGGAAGAGCTTGGAGGATTACTTACCCATAAATCTTCGCATATTTCACAGGCAAGCCTTAATCCGGCAGGTGTTTCAACTATAATATCAGTTGTAAAAGGAATTTTTTGACCGCACAGAACCAAACTATTTGAAATAACTGCAGAAGCAGGAGAAAACCATCTTTTTTCATAATATTCGCCATAATTTGGCAGATAGCTTTTTGGAACAAGTCCAAGAATTTTGTTTCCCTGAATAATTGCAGCAGCATTAAAAAGCACACCACGCTGACGAACAGGAAGGCCGATTACCATTATCATACCTGTATTTTGCTTTTCCAGTTCATCAAGAATATCTTGCAATGCTTTTTCTGAAAGTTTTGTAAGATAAGGCTGTAAAAAAAGATCTCCGCATGTATAGCCTGTGAGTGCAAGCTCAGGAAAAACAAGAACTTCTACATTTTGATTTACTGCATCATTAATAATACCCATTATTTTTTCAGCATTTACCTCGGGATTTCCAAGTGCAGTTTCAAATGATCCTGTTGCTGCCTTTATAAAGCCAAATTTTTCTTTCATTTCCTCACCTGCTTTTTTATTTGATTCATTCAAATCTTATTCAGATAATAATTTGTAGTTATTATCATTTCAGGCTTGATTTCGTAAAGAAGCAAATGGGGTATTATGGCTGTTTGGGGATAATGAGTGTAAACTTTGGTTTTAATCGGTGCCTTATTGAATTATAAAAACTGTCCCTAGAACCTCTGCGGTTAAATTTTTCATCTTCCTTGAACTGAACAAAAAATTCTCGTTTTCGGCCAATCACTAGTTATTATTAATTGATTTTTTATGTTTCAAGACTTACAATAAGACCCAAATAGAGACCTTTAAACTGGTCTTTTAAATTATTTATGGAGGCAAACATGGAAACAATTTTTGCAAAATTTTCTGCTAGTATCTCAGAACTA
>JACKCP010000009.1 GCA_020633955.1 Desulfobacteraceae bacterium
TATGAAAGATTAAAAGTACAGAATGGACAGGCTGTGGCAATATCTTTAGTTTTAGAGCTATTTAAAAGCTTTTCCGCAAGCTTTAATGAGAGTTCAGGGAAAACAGACCTTATTCCAGCGCCAGCCCCACAGCAGGAAGCATCTTTTCTTGACTTTTGCATTTCTAAAAGATTTGCTCCGCAGGCCTTTAAAATATCACGGGGTTCTTCAGTCATATTTTCAGTTCTTGCAAGCCTGCAGGGGTCCTGAAATGTCAGTTCCCTTTCTATTTTTTTCAGTACATCTTTTTTATCTTTTAAAAGGCTGAAAATAGTCCAGACTGCATGCTCAACTTCAATTCCTGTATCACCAAGCATTGCAGGATAGAAATATTTAAAACACTTAAGACAGCCATTGCAGGGAACAACAAGTTTTTTTATTCCAAGAGCCTTAAACTTTTCAATATTTTTTGCAAAATAATCCTTTGCAAATTCTGTATTGCCGCATTCATAAAAATATGTTCCGCAGCAGCCTTCATCTTCAATTATTCTGAAATCAAAACCAAGCCTGTCTAAAACCTGCAATGTTGCATAGGATGAATCTTTTGCAAGATATGCAGGAATACATCCAAGATATAAAAGTGTATCTGAATTTGATGAAAGGTATTTTTGCTTTAAACTATCGTCTTCAAGCCAGTTCATTCTTTTTAAAGGGTCACCGCCGACTGAATTGTCATTTTTTACAATTCCCTTCATCACCCTGTGATGATTTTCAAGAGGCCCCACACCTTTTTTTACAAGGGCTTCTCTTGTTTTATGAACAACTTCGACTATTTTTATTTCCTGGGGGCAAATATTTTCACAAAGCATGCATTTTGGACAATTATAAATACTTTCTTTTTCTTCATCTGTAATATCTTTTCCCTCAAATACATTTTTTGCAATTTCAATTCTTTTCTGAGGTGTGAAAACTTCGTTTCCTGTTATTTCAAAAACAGGACAAACATCATGACAAATTCCGCATTCTATGCAAAGTTCAGTTTCTTTTAATACGTCTATCATCTTAACTCCCATATTTGTATTTTTAAAACTTAGTAATTTTCAGCCTGTTTACGGACAAAACGGATGCTGTAGTTTTTCTGGGCCGGTTTCAGGAGAAAAAGCTTTTCTTTTCTCCTGCCTCGGAGCATAGCGAGAATGAGGCTTAGAAAGAATGCAGCAGCCGTTCTATTTTAAACTAACAACTGCAAATCTTTTTGACACAGCAAAGATTATTAACTGAGGTTAAGAAAGAATTTATTTTTTCTCAAGAACTATTTGAATAATATCTCCTTCAAACTCAATAATATCTCCTGAATAAATCTTTTTGGCCTTTCTTGTTTCAACTTCGTTATTTACCATTACAAGTCCCTCTGAAATAACAAACTTGGCCTCTCCTCCGCTTTGAACCTGGTTGTCAATTTTTAAAATTTTGTAAAGCTCAATGGGCTCTGTTTTAATATAAAATTTTCTTATATCCATTTTTTTCACTTTTCTTCTTTAATAAAAAAAGATTCAAAATAATTTTTTTTAAAATCATAAATAGAGTAATATTTTATTCTTTTATCAATAATATCATATATTTCAAGAACAGTATCAGGCTTTTGAGTTGATTTTTTTATAAAATCAAAAAGTTTGGGATAAACTTTGTAAAGTCCAAGTGTATGGGAAAAATTGCCCTTAAATAAAAATTCAGAATATATGCATTTCCCCCCTTTAAAAGTAAAAAAAGGAATCTTTTTGTGTTTTAAATTTTCTTCCATTTTCTTGTCATATGGAAGAACGCAACCGCCCAAACTTTTTAAATTTTTTGTATAGCTGTAAAGAGGATTATCAAGAAAAAGGGCAAATCCTTTTAAAGATAAAATATTTTCATTATTTTTAAGAAAATAATAAACAGAATTTATTTTATCTTGAATTTTCCCGTAATCTCCCTCATGGAGCTGATAAACAAGAATAAACCCAGCACTTTCAGTCTCCCTGACCTCAACCTTATATAAAATACCGTAATAAATAAATATAACAGCAAAAATAAAGGCAGAGATAACAGCAAGACAGGTAAGATAACTTGACATAAATAAATCTAAACCAAATCCATAATTTTTTGAAAAATACCCCAGGCATCTTTTTTTAGTGCAGGCTCTGAAATAAGGGAGGAAAGTGAATGGGTTGAAAAAATCTTATTTTCCTTAATTATATCAATTGAATTTATATTAATTTTATTGAAAAAATCTTTTCCAAGAAAACAAATGCAAAACGGATTTGTAAATTTAATTGCTCTTTTCAAAAAACCACTGCATGGAAGATTTTGAAAATCATTTATTTTACCATTTATTTCATGGGGTAAAAACCGGCATCTCAATGCAGGTATTACAAAAACATCATTAATGTTAAGCTTCATGGCATTTAATATATTTTTAAAAAGCACCCTTTCATCTTCTGAAAAAATCTTTCTGTTTTCTGGTTCCTTTGGCATATCCACAATAAAAAGTACTTTTATATTCAGGGGAAAATTATTGAACCCGATGGGCTTAATTTTGCTGCCGCTGCCGCAGAAACTACAGGTCATAATTTCATAATTCAAAAGCTTTGAAGAGTCCTCTTTTATAAAAAAATCATCAATCCCGTACTGTTTAAGTGTTTCAAGGTAATTGACACAATCACCAAGTATCTGATTAAAACTAAAATTATCTGTCATTTTCAATTTCCAGAATTGAATCAAGAATTAAATCTGCAAGAACTTTTTTGTCCATCATATCAAGAATTTTTGGTGCCATATTTTTGGTAAAAATTGTTACTTTATTTTCTTCCGCACCAAAAGCAGAATTTTTTCCGCTTATTTCATTTGCAACTATCATATCAAGATTTTTTGACTCAAGTTTTTTCAAGGCATTTTGTTCAAGGTCTCGTGTTTCAGCTGCAAATCCAACAAAAATCTGGCCTGGTTTCTTTAATTTTCCAAGGGTTTTTATTATATCCGGGTTTTCCTCTAAAACAAGATCAAGCCCGCCTTCTGATTTTTTTATTTTATGCTCTGCCCTGTTTTTGATTTTATAATCTGCAACAGCTGCAACCTTTACTATTATATCAATATTTTCCATTCTTTCCTGACATTTTAAAAGCATTTCATCTGCTGTTTTTATATTAACAACTTCAGTATTATAAGGAGGATCTATTGCAACCGGGCCTGATACTAAAGTAACTTTTGCTCCCCTTTTTTCAAATGCCTCTGCAATTTTATATCCCATTTTTCCCGAAGAATGATTGCTTATAAACCTTACAGGATCAATTGGTTCAACTGTAGGACCTGCTGTAACAAGAACCTTTTTTTCCTTAAAATCTTTTCTTACAAGCATGGCCTCAACTCTGTCTGCAATATAATAAGGTTCAGGAAGTCTTCCAGGCCCTGTAACATTACAGGCAAGATAGCCTTCATCTGGATCAATTATATGAAATCCGTCTTCTGAAAGTGTGTCAAGGTTTCTCTGAACAGCCCTTGACTCATACATCCATGAGTTCATGGCAGGACAGATCATTACAGGAGCCTTTACAGCCATTATCATTGTTGAAAGTGCGTCATCTGCAATTCCATTTGCAATTTTTCCAATTATATTTGCTGTTGCAGGTGCAATTACTACTCCGTCAGCTTTTTCAGCAAGATCAATATGTCTTATTTTGTCAGGAGTATCCTCTTTCATTACATCTGTATAAACACTGTGTTTTGAAATTGCCTGAAATGTAAGTTCTCCAACAAATTTTAAAGCGTTTTCTGTCATTACAACAAAAACATCTGCACCTTTTTTCTGCAAAGCTCTTAAAAGCTCAACACTTTTATATGCGGCAATTCCACCTGAAACACCAAGAACTATAACCCTACCATTCAAATCAGACATAACTCCTCCAAAAAACTAAAAAATTATATTAATGCAGTTTAGTACTGACATGAGCAAAACAAAAAAAGTGAGCAGTGCAAGTAAAATCCCGCAAACTCTGCTTAAGGAATTTTCCTGCTTTTTTTCAAGATAACCAAACAAAAAACCGGTTATTATTCCGCCAAGGAAACCTCCAAGGTGTCCGAAGTTATCAATTCCGGGAACTAAAAGCCCAAAAACAGCAAGTGAAATTATCCAGCCTGTAACCTGTTTGTAAACAAGCTTGCCGTGCATCCCCCCCCTTGATTTCCCATAATAAAACAATGAACCGATAAGACCGCAGATAGCAGCAGAGGCACCAATTGTAACTGAAGTCCCGGATAAATAGGAAAGTACAAATCCTGAAATTCCGCTGATTGAATAAACAAGAAAGGTTCTTGAATTTCCGTAAAAGTTTAAAACCATTTTATAAAGCTGAGAAAAAGCTATCATATTAAACAGAATATGTAGAATACTGCCATGAAGATAAGAGGCAGATACAAAGCTCCACCATATTTTGTAAGTATCAACAGGAACCCTTCCTGAAGCTCCCATGAAAATAAGGGCACCTGTATCAGGAGATAGAAAATTAAGAGGATTTGGTGAAAAGGAAATTCCCTGTGAAACAATAAGGCTTAATACATAAAAAAAAATATTTACCCCAATAATAAGTTTAATTACAAAATCACCATCTCTCAAAAGAGTAAAAACAATATTATTTTTGTACCAGGCCCCAGGATTTTTTAAACCGCAGTAAGGACACTCTGACTCATCTTTGCTTACAAGCTTTTTGCAGCCAGGACAAAACACTGAATTCAATCTGATAACCCACCTCTAATTTTTCCTGCAAGCTGTCCGCAGCCAGCATCTAGATTCTTCCCCTTAGTCCATCTTTTTCTTACAAAAAGGCCAAAACTTTCCAGAAGTGAAGAAAAATCCGCAATATCTTTGTCTGTGCAACCTTTGAAATCACACCCTTCAACCTCGTTATAAGGAATAATGTTTACCCTGCAGGGAATATTTTCTAAAAACCTTACAAGTTTCAAGGCGTCTTCCCTGCTGTCATTCAAACCTTTAAATAAGGTATATGTAATAAATATTATACCTTTTTCCTTCAAAGGATAATTTAACAGAGTATTTTTTAAAGTAAAAAGATCAAATCTTTTTGTTACAGGCATAATTTTTTTTCTTAAATCATTGTCTGCCGAATTTATGGAAACAGATAAATTTGCCTTGATGCAGGTGTCTTTTCCAAGCCTTTCAATCTGATCACAAAGACCAGAACTTGAAATTGTAATATGCCTGAAGGCAATGTCAAACCCATGCTGCTCATTTAAAATCAAAACAGCCTGTCTTACATTTTCATAATTATCAAGAGGTTCTCCCATTCCCATAAAAACTATATTTCTTATGTCATAACCAAGAACAAACTTTGCTGTATAAAGCTGTAAAATTATTTCATGGGGATAAAGATTTCTTTTAAACCCCATTTTAGCTGTGGCACAAAAACCACAATTCATTTTGCATCCTACCTGGGAAGAAATACACAGAGTATCCCTTGTTTTCATTTTAAGGATAACACTTTCAATAACAGCTTTATCATCAAGTTCCAATGCAAACTTTATTACATCTTCAGACTCTTTTTTTTCAAGTATTACAGGCGTGGGGAATCTGAGACTTTTCTTGAATTTAAATGCAAGCTCCTGATTTTTAAAACAGTCAAGATTTTCTATGTCTTTTTTTCCTGTTTTAAAAAAATATCTGTAAATGCATTTTGCATGGAATTCACCTTTACCAAAATTTTGATTCAGGTATCCTGTCAAATCATTTAAGGTAAAGGATAAGATTTCTGACATTCTTAATCCTCATTTCTTGCAAATTCATCAATCATGGAAAGAACCATTTGGGAAGGTTCTGTATCCCTTTTTTTGGCAATTGTGCACAGCTCTTCCCACAACACCTTGTCGATTGGAAGGGACACATATCTTTTTGCCTTTTCAACGCTCATTCCCGCAGCAAGTCTGTTTCTGTTGTTCATTTCAACTGCTTTTTTAGGGTCGTTCTTGCTCAAATAACCCTTCATAAGAAATTCAACAAGGTCATCAACATCAAGCCCAAGACCTTCAGCCTTTTTTTCAAACCACTGGACAACTTCATCATTTATCTCAACTGTCATTTTCATAAATCTTGTCTCCTAAATTAATCCGTATAGTTCACCGCTTTTTTTAAAAAGCAGGTCAACTTTTTCTTCTGTTTTTTCATCTGGTATAAGCTCTTTTGCATGAAAGGGTTTTACTCTTGCATCAATTACAAGAGGGCCTTTGCACCCAAAATGCTTGAATTTAATAAAACTTTTTATTCCATTTACATCATGTGAAGGATTTGAACGGGTAAATACAGTCCATAAAAAATTATCCAGTGTTTTTGAAACAAAGCCTGAATCATCACAAACAGCAATAAATGGAAAATCATCTGAACTTATATTTACTTCACCTGACAAACAGAATTTTTCAATATCTTCATAGCCTGAAGCATCACTAAATTTCGGGCCTTCAACAGCAATAATTCCAGGTATTACAATTTTTGGATTTTTAAAACCCTCTGGAAGCTTTATATTTTCGTTTAATTTTGTTTTTAAAGTTCTTCTTTTTTCACCGCATGAACATATTGCAAGTTTTGACCCCCTGTTTAAACTCTCCCCTGAATAATCCAAAGTGTCTATTGTAGTTTTTGTATGAAAATGAAGATCATTTTCAAGATCAATCCTTTCAAGAATGTGTGTCAAAAATTCTTTTTCATTATAAATATCAAGTTCAGGGTTATCTTCATGGGCTGCAACAAAAAGATATTTTGTCAAAGAGCATTGTCCAAACCCTAAAATTGCATTTGAAGCTGTAATTATTTCTGCAGGCACTCTTTTTTCATAGGGAGTATATCTTTCATGGGCAACTGCAAACATAAGGGGATGAACTCCTGAAAGATCAACTGCATGTATTTTTTCAACTCCTGGAATTGTAGCAGGAACAGCTGGTTTTGTTATTTCATGAATAAGCTCTCCAAAAACCGAATCTTCCTGAGGAGGCCTCCCAACAACAGTAAACGGCCAGATGGCATCTTTTCTGTGATAGACATTTTTTACCTTTATATATGGAAAATCATGAGCAAGACTGTAATACCCTAAATGATCTCCAAATGGGCCTTCTTTTTTTGTTGAATCAAGAACAAGCTCTCCTGTAATGCAGAAATCTGAATCAAGTGAAATAAACTCATCTTTTGTTCTTTTATATGAAAATCTTTTCCCGCCAAGTGCTCCTGCAAAAAATATTTCAGGGATATTATGGGGCAAGGGCATTATTGCAGAAAGAGTATGTGCAGGCGGACCTCCGATAAAAACGGAAACATCAAGTTTTTTATCTTTTGATATTGCCCTTTGATGATGAAGTCCGATTCCCCTTTCAATCTGGTAGTGAAGCCCTGCTTCCTGATTTTTTAAATAATCATTTCCTGAAATCTGAACCCTGTACATCCCAAGATTAGAGTTAAAAATATTTTTTTTAAAAGGGTCTTCAGAATAAACCTGTGGAAGAAGAATAAAAGCTCCTCCGTCATCAGGCCAGCACTTGATCTGAGGAAGACTTGAAAGATCTGTTTTTGAATATAAAACAGGACCTGTTTTCTTTTTTTGAGGCATTGCATTGTAAAGCGCCTTTAAAATTTTTGGCCACAATAAAGGTGATGCAAAAACTTCAAATGGATCTTTTTTGGATGCAACAAGTTTTTTCAAAGGCTCCAAAGTATGCCTGAAAAGATACTCTGCCCTTTCCATTGTTCCAAAAATATTTGAAGCAGCCCTAAAAGGTGAACCTTTTACATTTTCAAATAAAACTGCAGGCCCTTTTTTTTCGTTTATTCTTCTGTGAACTGCTGCCATTTCAAGATCTGGATCAAGTTCTGATTTTATTTTAACAAGCATTTTATTGTCATAAAGATCATCGCATGCCTGTTTTAAAGATGAATGAATCATAATTATTTTGCTTTTATTATTGTTTTATTTCCAAAACCTTTTGAGTTATCTGTATACACTATATATTCAGGTTCAAAACAAAAAAATTCAGATTTAAATTTGTCCTTGAAACCTGAAAAATCTTTTCCTGAATTTTTAACAAGAGAAGAAAACTTTTTAATATATTTTAAAAAAGCCTTTGAGGCCTCTTTAAAACCTGGTTTTAAAATTTCACCCCTCATCTGCAGCCCCCTTATTTTTTTTGTTTCAAAACCGTCACAAAATACGGTACACGAAACTTTTTTATCTAAACCATATAGAATATGAATTGATTCAGGTGAAGAAAAAAAATAAAATTTTTCATCAAATACAAAATAAACAGGAGCACACCATGGCAGATTATTTTCTATTACACAAATGTTCATTGTTTTTTGAGCAGTTACAAGTTCTAGAAAACTTTTTTCCATAGGTAAAAAAACTTTCCTTTAACCTAATTTGAGCGATTTTCAAGTTTGCTGCATATACAAGGCAAATTGTATCAGGCTATACTTTTGCTATGCCTGATGCAATTTAACGCCGTAGATGCAGTAAAATTGAAAAGCCCGCAGGGTTTCATATTTAAAAAAAAATAGCTTAATTCATTAAAAATTTCTTAATTTAAAAATATGAAACGCTCAATTTAGGTTTAAATTTAAAATATCAAATCCTGGTTTAGGTTGAAAATTTCCTGCAAATCTTTATTATATTACACTTCATAGTTACTGATTTATAAAAAATCAATAAAAGGAATGAAAATGAAGGATGAAAAAATAATAAATCACGCCAGACAATTTCTAATAGATGATTTCAAACTTGATGACTCGTGGCGGCTTTTTAAAATAATGGGAGAGTTTGTTGACGGGTTTGAAACAATGGCAAATGTTGGCCCTGCCGTAAGTATTTTTGGTTCAGCAAGGTTGAAACCGGATAATGAAGCATATATTAAGGCCGAAGAAATTGCATATCGAATAGCAAATCTTGGATTTTCTGTAATAACCGGAGGCGGCGGCGGAATAATGGAAGCCGCAAACAAGGGAGCAGCAAAGGCCGATGGAACTTCTGTCGGGCTTAACATAAAACTTCCATTTGAACAGAAACCAAACCCCTATGCAAACATTGAACTTGAATTCAAATATTTTTTTATAAGAAAGGTAATGTTCATAAAATATGCCCAAGCCTATGTGATTTTACCAGGGGGATTTGGAACTCTTGATGAAATGTTTGAAGCATTGACTCTTATTCAGACAAAAAGAATAAAACCCTTTCCTGTAATTCTTGTAGGAAAATCTCACTGGACAGGACTTGTAGAATGGATTAAAAAGGAACTTCTGACAAAAGAACTGATATCAGAGGAAGACCCGTATCTTTTCAGGCTGGTTGATACTCCAGAAGAAGTTGAAAAATCAATTATTGAACTTTTACCTTCAGTTCAGTAGATACTGGTGAAGACAAAATATTTAAAACTTAACTGATTTATTTTTTAATAATTATAAGGAGAAAATAAAATGAAAAAATTTGTTGTTCTTATGAGTGCTGCATCTCTTATGCTTTTTGCCGGCTGCCAGAAACAAACACCTGAAAAAGCAGCAGAAGCTCACTTCAAAAACTCAATCAAAGCTCACTCAGGACTTAAAACTGAAACTCTTCAGGTAACCAAGGTAAGCGAAGAAGGCGACAAGGCTGTTGTTAATGTATGTGCTGAACTAAAGTACAATGAAGAACTTAACCTTGTTAAAGAAGACGGCAAATGGGTTGTAAAATAATTTTTGTCTGATTTGCTTTTTAAGCCCCTGGATTTATTTTAGGGGCTTTTATTATTAAATATTTTAAACTGATATCTTTTTTGAACCGTCAATCAAAACATAAATTTCATCTTCTTCAATAAAAAGTTCTGCTTTTTTATCTGATTTTCCTGAAAGTTCCCTATACTTTCCCCTTAGTGCAGCAAGGTCTTTTGTTTCAAGAATCTCCCTTAAAATTTCAACCATATCTTCAGTTTCCTCATCTGCCTTGTTTTTAAGACAAAGGGAAAGCTTTTTTTCATACTGCTTTTTTATTTCTGTTTTTATACAATGCTTTGAAAGATCAAGATTTATTTTTTTCATCGAATGCCGTCCCTGTTTTTTTGAAAATGTATTTTGAGTTCACAATTATTTGAATCATGTGAAATATTTCCTGCCAAAAGTTATCATGGATGCAATCAGAGTAAAACCAATTATAAACAAAAAAATATTCCCTCTTTTACCAAAAAAAATTAAGATTAACCTTAATCAGTGGTTGGCCGAAAACGAGAATTTTTTGTTCAGCAACTAATTAAGGACTGCACAATATTCAGACTATACTTCAAGCTAAAGGAACAAACATGAAAAAACTATTCTCAGCACTTATCTTATTTTCTTTAATATCTGCCCCAGCATGGTCAGATGAAGCCGCTCCCAGAAAAAACCAGATTATGCTTGGAACCCATGCCATCATCATAGACAACGACATAAACGGCTTAAAAGATGATGAGCTTGCCGGAATTATGGTTTCTTATCAAAGAAGCATTACAAAAATCATTGCACTAAGAGCAGGATATTTTTTTGATGAACATGATGATTACCCCGAGCTTGAATCAAAGGGGATCGAGGCGCAGCTTCTTTTTGGGAATAATTTCCTCTCAAAGGGATTTTATTTTTATGGGGGGCTTGGCTTTTTCAATGAAACATGGGAGTACTCAGATAAAGATCTTGACCTTGATTTTAATGGACTTTTGTTATCTCTTGGGCTTGGCTACAAATGGGAACATATAGTTCTGGATTTTATTTTCAATATAAGAGACTCAAGCGACTATGAAGACAAACTGAACAAATGGTACGGCTATGATTCCGAGTCCATTGATGCCACAGCATCTTCAGGATCATTTTCTATTGGAATAAGATTTTAACTTTCCTTAAAAAAGGCTCCACACAAAATCCGGAAGCAGATCAATATTGTAACTGTTCAGTTCAATTTAGAACGGCTGCTGCATTCTTTCTGAGCCTCATTTTCGCCTAAGCTCCCAGGCAGGAGATAAAAAAACTATCTCCTGAAACCGGCTTGGAAAAAATACAGCATCCGTCGCCGAAACGGCTTTTTCTCAATTTTTAAGCTGAATGGTTACTCAATATTTTACTATAAAATCATAAAAAAACTTCAACCATGTTTTTACCATTTGCCTTTGCAGCATATAAGGCGTTATCAGCTCTTTTGACAAATGATATCTCATCATCTTCTTCCTTATATGAACTAAGGCCTATACTCAAGGTAATTATCCTCTTCTCTGGTGAGAAAAATGGATTCCAAAAATTCAACCGATTTACCAGAACCAAACCATTTTTTTTCAATTTTACTTATTTCTTCAGGATTAATACTTGCAAAGGCTTTTTCAAGAATTGACATTAAAATCATATTCTTTTTTAAAACTGCAAAGTGCAGAGATGAAATACTTTGTAATTCCACATCCGTTATTCCATTGGAATAAATAAGATCCGTAAACCCGAATTTTTTTATCAGATAATCTGCAATTGCCTTCTGTTCAAGGGTTGCAAAGGCCTTTCCCTTTTCAACATATTCAAATGCTATTGCATTGTTTGGAACCTCAAGAATATAAATATCAGGATATTTTTCTCTCATAAAGGATACATAAACCCATCCCCTTGGAAGTGCTATAATTTTACCTTTGAGGTCATCAAAATCCCTGACAATCCTGTCGGAATTTCTCTGAATAAGAACATTCCTGCTGAAATAATAGGGTTTTGAAAAAAGAGCCTTGGCTTGTCTTTCCTTGGTTTTTGCCAGTGAATGAACAATATGAATTTCATTATTATAAAACATGTTTAAAATTTCATTCCATGAATTTACAGTAACAAATTCAGGTTCAACATTTAACTTGTCAAATAGAAGCTTCATAAGCTCAACACCAAAACCAGCTGGACGTCCCGCAATTGCAAAATCATAGGGTATCCAGTCAACCCTGTTTGAAATCTTTATTTTTGGATTATTTTTTAAAAAATCCATTTCTTCATGGGTAAGCACTGGATTATTTTCAAATATTTTTGTGTTTAACCCCGCATTGAGACTTTCTGTTGAATTTTTCGGTATTTGCGCAAAACCAGTGTTTAATAAAAATAAATTAAAAAAAATCAACCCAGTTAAAATTATATTCTTTTTTGAAATACTCCTATATTTTATTTATCTTTATAAAACATTATTATAATTTTATACTCTTATTAAAATTAAACACGAACATTAATTTCAGTTCAGAATTTTTTTAGTGAGATTTTTTATATATCTTAATGATAATCATCAACCTGGAAAAACATTTAATGAAGAAGAAACTTCCAGATAACAGTCTTAAAAAACCGTTCCAAAGTAAAAACATCGACAGTCATAAAAAGCAAAAATTAAAATATCAGAATTTAAATCATCTTTCAATCATAATCAAAAAATCTATTCACCAACTGGAAAAACTTTTTTGTCATTTCACCCATCACCTGATTATAAAAAGCTTATAACTCTCTTTTTTTCAAATCTTTCAGACACAAAATTTTTCCTGCTTTTAAGACCAGGAGCAAAGTGTACCATTTTTTTAAAATCATAACGTTAAACCATAAAAACACCGTTTAAACAGCTTAACAAATTAATTCAAAAGAGTAAATAAAGCGAGGATGGATTAAATAGTTTATCTGAAAACTTAGAAAGAAGACAATTTGCTTTAAGAACGAAAGTTGGATTTTTTGAGCCGGTTTCAGGCGATAGTTTTTTATCTCCTGCATCAAACTTAAGCAAGAATCAGGTTCAGAAAAAATGCAGCACCCGTTTTGATTTATTATTATGGGACAGGAAAATAAGGAGGCCGCCAGTCAAGGCGGCATGTATGAATTTAGTTTTCAACCTTAGTAAATTTAATCATTGGGCATCCAGAGCAGACATCAAGTCCAGGCCATGGCTGTCCTCCTTCTCCAAGAAGTGAAGGTCCTCCAGTTTTTCAATTCGCTCAAGAAGCTGAGAAGCTGTCTTTAAAACCTGATCACCAGGAATAAAAGGTTCATATAATTCATTTCCGTTTTACCGGAAGCCTTAGAGCCTGCACATTGTGGTCATATTGGCAACATTGTTAACATAGGAATAAACACTTCAGAGCATACTGCTGAATTTGGAGTGGCAAAAAAGTAAGATTTGGCCTGTTCATTGCGCCCATATAATCATTTAAAAGATGATATGCCTGGTATGGAACTACCATGAAAAAACTTACATCGGGTTTGAAATCTGTTTTATCAAACTCGTTTAAAGGCGCCATAAAAATTCCTTTACATTTTCCTTCCTCAAGCCTTGCCTTTTCCTGGGGAGCTCTCCATGACAAATCCTCATCAATTAAGTATTTTTATGATTTTTACAGTCAATTTCCTTTTCAAGCGGCCTGAAACCAAAAACTGGCTGTGCATTTTTACACTGAAGTTTATCAGGACTTAAAAAACTGAATGCTTTGCAGATCTTGCAGCTGCAAGATACTGGCAATAAGAAAGTTTTGCCTTGCACTTATGTGTAATTGGGAGTGTATCAATTATTGACTCATCGAAAACAAATTTACTCCTACCGGATCAAAATCCAGCCTGAAATTCCATATAAAACTCTCAAACGCCTTGGTATAATTCTATTTCTTCCATAATTATATTTTCCTTTTCAGGTATAGTTAACTAAGACTTAAAATACTAAGCAACTTTAATGCCATCTTATTCATGGGAAAACAATCCCATCCTTTATTAATCCCGAATTAACCTGCAAAGCTTTATCAACCAATTTAAAAGAATAAAATTATTCACTGCATATTTTTATTCACCTTTATTCAATAATAACTGATAAATCAATAAAAGCTCTAAACGAATATTTTATGACCTTTTTAAAAATCCAAACATTAACTATTCAGCTGAAAACTGAGAAAAAGCCGGTTTGCTGGAAGAACGGATGCTGTATTTTTTCTGAGCCGGTTTCAGGAGATAGTTTTTTTATCTCCTGCCTCGGAGCGTAGCGAGAATGAGGCTCAGAAGGAATGCAGCAGCCGTTCCAAATTGAACTGAACAGTTACATCAAATTATGCATTTCAATCTAAAAAGTGCTGAATACCACAGACTCAATGCATTGGCACATACATTGCTTTTCGGGATTTTATTTTAAATTTAAATTCAAGGGAGATTTAAATAATGAGGTTTATTAAAAGTTTTATTTTTCTGATTTTGATATTTCCACTAAATATTCTCACGTCACCTGCAATGGAAATAACCGATAAAAACCCAAAGGCTGGAGGTAATCTGGAAATTTCCGGACAGATAGAACCAGGAAAAGACCTATATCTTATTATAAGTTCAAACAGATTTTTTAAGGCCTCAGATTCAAAAGGCTCTCAGGAAAAAGACAAACTTTACAAAATGTTTAAAGATACACAAATCCCGCCAGTATATTATATTTTAACAACAGCTCCAGAAAAACTTGCTGCACCTCAAGTTGTCAGCAAGGGTCAGTGGTTCAAGCCTTTTAAGTGGGATATTGAAGTAAATAAAATAAAAAAATGGAATGAAATTGATGAAAACGTAAAAGCAAATCTTGGAAAAATAAATTCACAGGAACAATGGAATTTTCTTATTTTTACCCATGAAGACAAATACGGAATAAATACAGTTTCCAAGGAAATGCCAATAGGCGGCGGAAATTCAAGAATGATAATGAGTCCTGACAAGGAAAAAAGCTGGAACAGATCTGTTGATATTGAACTTGACAAAGAAACCGGTAAATATAAGGCTTCATTTAATTTAAGCAGAAAAATACCCCCTGATACAAAACTTGACATATCAGTAAACGGAAAATTACAAGAAACAATTTCAGTTCAAAAAAGCGGTTTTTATTTTACAACCGGTGGCACTTATATGAATCCAGTTGTTGTTTTTTTGGGTGCTTTTATTATTGGTACAATGTTTGTTATTGTTGGAGCTGCAGGCGGTCTTTTTACAGCTGCATTTCAGATTACAATAATTGGAACAGGAGGTATGACAGGCATTAATGCAGCAAATGCTGTTAAACCGACCAATATGTTTCTTACACTCTGCTCCCCAATAACTTCCGTATGGACATATTTCAAGGAAGGAAGGCTTGCCTGGCCTGTTGCACTTTTTTTTATTGCAGGTATTATAATTGGATCATTCTGGATTGGTCCCCAATATTCCGCAAAATATCTTCCAATGAAGGCATATAAATTTTATCTTGGATTTTTCTGCCTTGCTCTGTTTGTCAAGCTCTGGCTTGAATCTACAAAAAAATCCATTGAAAAAAAACAGGCGGTCAATGCAATAGTAAAAAAATTTGATGCAGAAATTAAAGCTGCAAAAGAAGAAGGAAGAGCTGCAAAGCTTGGTCAGGTTGTTTTAGATAAGCACTGGAATTTGACAAAACTTTCCTTTTCCTTTTGGGGTCAGTCTTTTTCTGCTAATCCTGTTCTGCTTTTTTTCGGAGGTCTTTTAATTGGATGTCTTGCATCTGCATTTGGAGTAGGAGGAGGATTTATGCTTGTTCCCTTTATGACCACAATAATGGGATATCCAATGTATCTTGCTGTTCCAATATCACTTTGCGGATCATTTGCAACTTCTGTCGGAGGAATTGCAAAATATGCAATTGACGGATACCAGCCTGACTGGATAATGGCTGCTCTTATTGCGGCTGGTGCAATTCTTGGAGGAAAAATCGGTCCAAAAATTCAGAAAAAGCTTCCTGAAATTTTCCTTAAAAGATCCCTTGCTCTTATTTTATTCATAGTTTTTCTAAACTATACCGGAGCAATTCCATTTTTAAGATAACCCCCATTCATTAACCCCTTTAAAAGCCTGTCCTTTGGCAGGCTTTTAAAACAGGGTAAAATTCCGGAGCACTGACTTTATGTTTAATGAAATTTTATATTTTATGGATAATTTTTACTTAAACCTTGTTTATCCTCTTATAATTATTTTTGATAATACTTTGAAAATTCTATTTTCACCTTTTTTCAATCAGGACAGATTTTTAATGGTCTTTTCTGTATCTTTTGCTGCATCAATTATTTCTTATGTTTTATCCATATTTTTTAATGAAAAAAATACAAAAAATCATACAATTGAATTTAAGGAAAAAATAAAATCCTTAAAATATCTTGAAGAAATCAGTGATAAAAAAATCAGACATGAACTTAAAAAAAATATTAATCAAAATGCAGACAGAATTTATGAAAATATTTTAATTGAAAAATTTTACAATTTTGGAATTTCATATCTTTTTCCAATGTTTTTATTTTTAATCTGGCTTGAGTATTCTGCTTATCCACTTGAGAGCGAAAAAAACCTTGAGTTAATATTTTTTACTGCCAATATTTCATCTGGATTTTTACTTTTCTATAATCTAAATCTTGTTTTAATATATTTTATTAGAAATTTTAGTTACTATTCAGCTCAAAAATTCAAAAAAAGCAGTTTTAATCTCCTGTCCAGGAGCGAAGCGAGAATGAGGCTCAAAAAAAATGCAGCTACCGTTCCAGTTGAAACTGAAAAGTTACAAAATTTATTTAAAAAAACTTAAATTTCTGGCTTATAAACAGATTAATAAATAAAGATATTGAAGCCCTGATATGAAAAAAACAGCATCAGTTTTTATAACAGCACTTATTATAATTTTATTCCCGGACACTTCCTACTCAATACAGGCACACGGAGGAAGCGAGGGAATAGTTGTTCACCAGCTGGGACATATTTTTTTTCTTTTTTCACTGCTTGCTCTTGGATACTGGCTTAAAAGCAAATGGGCACTTAAAGGAAAAAGCAAGCTATATTTAAGACTTTCATGCCTTTTCCTTGTTTTGTGGAATTTTGATGTAATTATAATGCATTTTCTCGATGAGCAATCAGGATTAATCAATGTTTCAAGAAACGCTTTTGATATTTGTATCAGGTCTGCTGCAAACTCCCATATACTCGAATATTTATATTATTTTGGAAAAATGGATCATATTTTGTGCGTCCCCGCACTTTTTTTTCTTTATAAGGGGCTTAAATCAATAGAAACTGAAAAAGGTGACTAATAAAATGACCTTTTCTTATCTGCCTCTTTTTTTTATTGATGTTTTCGGTTCAGTCCTGATGATAATTCTTTCATTTGCCTGCCTTTTAAAATCAATCAGATTAAGAAGAAATGACCCGAAAAATGTGCTCATAAGCTTTCTTGTGTGGATCTGCTGCGGGCTTCTCCTTTTTGCTGTCTCAAGATCATGCGGACATATTGTAAAACAGCTTCTCTTGGTTTACGGATACCAGGATATATGGGAAGATATCAGGCCTTTTTCAGGTTCGGTAAATACCTTTGCATTCATTCTTGTTGCCTCCATTACAATTTTTTTCAGACAGATATGGAAAATACACATTCAGGTTCTTGATGACAGAAAAAAACTTGTAGACGCACATAAGGAACTTGTTTTTTTAAATGAAAACCTTGAAAAATTAGTAAGGGAAAGAACCTTAAAACTTGAAAAGGAAGCCTCGCAAAGGGCAGAGCTTGAAAAACACATGGTTCAGGCTGAAAAGCTGTCTGCAATAGGAGAACTTTCTTCTGGAGTTGCTCATGAAATCAATAATCCCCTTGGAATAATTCTTGGATATTGTCAGCTTCTGTTAAGGCATGAAAAAGACACCCAGAAAATTGATGATTTAAAAATAATTGAAAAACATGTGAAAAGCTGCAAAGCAATTGTCCAGGATCTTTTAAATTTTTCAAGAAGTTCAAAACCATTAAAAAAACTTTATTCAATCAATTCAATAATTGAAGAAATAACAAACTACGTAAAAACCCATTCAAGCTTTGAAAAAATAGAAATTATCAAATATTTTTCAAATGATATCCCAGAAATCTGTATTGACTCTGAAAAAATCAAGCAGGTTTTTTTTAACCTGATAATGAATGCAAATCACGCAATGAATCAGAATGGAAAAATCATTATCAAAACAACCTGTGAAAACGAAAATATAAGAATTGATATTGAAGACACTGGAGAAGGAATAAAAGAAGAAAATATTACCAGAATATTTGACCCTTTTTTTACAACCAAACCAACTGGAAAGGGAACCGGCCTTGGACTATCAGTAAGCTATGGCATTATTAAAAATCATGGAGGAGACATTAAAGTTTCCTCATCTTTAAAAAAAGGCAGTGTATTTTCAATTTATCTTCCTTTTGACAACAGCTGTATAATTAATGAGGCTCAAAATTGAAAGAAAAACTTCTCATAATAGATGATGAACCTGATATGCTTGAACTTCTTAGACGAAGCCTTTCATCAGAACTTGAAATTGAAATTACCTGCGAATCAAGAAGCAGACAGGCTATTGAGTTAATAAAAAACAATCACTTTGACCTTATTCTTACTGATATAAAAATGCCTGAAATAAACGGGCTTGAGCTTTTAAAGCGGATCAGACAGATTAATCCTGATATAACAGTAATAATGATGACAGCCTATGGTGAAATTGACATGGTGATCCATGCAATGAAAAACGGTGCCTATGATTTTATTACAAAACCTTTTGACCATGATGCTCTTGTTGTCCGCCTTGAAAAGGCTCTGGAACGCGCAAGACTTATCAAGGAAAACTCAAGGCTGTTAAATGAATGTTCAAGAGATGAATTCCTTGATGAAATTTCCACTACTTCACCTTTAATGAAAAAAGTATATGAAACAATTCAAATGGCAGCTCCCACAGACGTTACAATCCTGATAACAGGAGAATCGGGGACAGGAAAAAATATGGCAGCCAGAGCAATTCATTCCTTAAGCAAAAGAAAAAATGAAAATTTTGTTACTGTGAACTGTCCTACAATTCCAGAAAATATTCTGGAAAGTGAACTTTTCGGATATAAAAAAGGGGCTTTCACACACGCAACTTCAAACAAGAAAGGACTTTTTGAAGAAGCTGAAAACGGAACAATTTTTTTAGATGAAATTGGTGAGATTTCCCACTCAATCCAGAAAAAACTTTTAAGGGTAATTCAGGACAAGGAAATAAAACCTCTTGGCGACACAAAAACAATCAAAATTAATACAAGAATTATTACATCAACCAACCAGAATCTTTTAAATCTTGTAAGAGAAGGTAAATTCAGGGAAGATCTTTATTACAGGCTCAATGTTATAAATATTGAAATGCCTCCCTTAAGGGAACGTATTAATGATATTCCCATGATTGCAAACTCACTTTTGGCAAAGCACTGCAAAAAACTTGAAAAGCCTCTGAAGTCAATTTCTCCCAAACTTATGGATATTTTCCTTAAACTTCCCTGGGAAGGAAATATCAGGGAGCTTGAAAACACAATAATCAGGGGAATAATCTATTCCAGGTCAGAAGCAATAAATCCGGTTGATTCAGGTGTTGTTTCTCAAAATGAATATAATGCTGATCTTGATACTTATGAATACACGGGTATGAATTATAAAGATGCAAAAGAAAAAAACCTTTATGAGTTTAACCTTAAAATCATTGGCGAAAATCTTTTGGCAACAAAGGGAAATGTTTCACAGGCTGCAAAAAATCTTGGACTTGACAGACAGGGGCTTCAAAAAATAATGAAAAGATATAAAATTGAGGCTGATGAATACAGAAATTAATTAGGGGGGAACTATCAGATTTATGATAACTACCCCCAAATTATTATTTTCTGTCTGTTTTTAATCATCCTTGGTTTTAAGAACAGAAAGAAAGGCATTCTGGGGAATTTCAACAGAACCGACCATCTTCATTCTTTTTTTACCCTTTTTCTGTTTTTCAAGCAGCTTTCTTTTCCTTGAAATATCACCGCCGTAGCATTTGGCAGTAACGTCTTTTCTAAAGGCAGAAATTGTTTCCCTTGCAATTATGTTTCCCCCAACTGCAGCCTGGATAGGAATTTTAAACATCTGTCTTGGAATTTCTTCCTTAAGTCTTTTTACGGCGTTTCTTCCCCTTGCTTCTGCATTAGACCTGTGAACCAGCTGTGATAGAGCATCTACCCTTTCTCCGTTAACAAGAAAATCCAGCTTTACAAGATCTGTTTTATCGTAACCATGGATTTCATAATCAAAGGAACCATAGCCCTGGGTTATTGTTTTAAGCTTGTCATAAAAGTCATAAATAATTTCAGCAAGAGGTAAAATAACCGTGAATTCAACCCGTTTTGTATCAAGATAAGAGTGATTTACTTCTTTTGCCCTTTTTTCCATGCAAAGTTTCATGACTCCGCCGATATAGGTATCTGGAACAATAATACTTCCTTTTATATATGGCTCCATCACATACTGGATACATCCGGGATCAGGATAGTGAGCAGGATTGTCAATTATTATCTCTTCAGCATTGTCATCAGTTTTAACCCTGTACTGCACTGATGGTGCTGTAATAATAAGTGATACATCAAATTCCCTTTCAAGTCGTTCCTGAACTATTTCAAGATGAAGAAGTCCAAGAAAACCGCACCTGAAACCAAAACCAAGGGCTGCTGAATTATCTTTTTCATAAATAAGCGAGGCATCATTTAATTTTAATTTTTCAAGAGCTTCTGTCAGATCCTCAAGATCATCTGTTGACACTGGATAAAGTGAGGAAAAAACCATTGGCTTTGCTTCCTTGAAACCTGATACCGCTTTTTTGCAGGGGTTGTCTTTTAATGTAACAGTATCGCCTGTCTGGACATCAGAAATATTTTTTATACCTGCGGTAATATATCCAACATCCCCTGCCTGAAGTTCTTTTTGCGGACTCATTACAATCCTGAAAAAACCGGCTTCTTCAACCTTGTGAGTTGAACCTGTTGCCATAAACTTGATTGTATCACCTTTTTTCAAGACACCGTCAATTACCCTGATATGAACTATTACCCCTCTGTATGCATCATAATGTGAGTCAAACACAATAGCTTTCAAGGGCTCATCCCTGTTTCCTTCAGGATAGGGAATATTTTCAACAACCGCCTCTAAAACATCTTCTATTCCAATACCGTCCTTTGCACTTGCAAGTATTGCAGATTCGGAGTCAAGCCCCAGATCTTCATCTATCTGCTCTTTTACCATTTCAATATTTGCTGAAGGAAGGTCTATCTTGTTTATTACCGGAATAATTTCAAGATCATGTTCCATTGCAAGGTATAAGTTTGCAAGAGTCTGTGCCTCAACTCCCTGGCTTGCATCAACAAGAAGAAGCACACCCTCGCATGAGGCAAGAGCTCTTGAAACCTCATAGGAAAAGTCAACATGGCCAGGAGTATCGATCAAATTTAAAATATAGTTCTCTCCGTTTTTTGACTTGTAGGGCAGACATACAGTCTGACTTTTTATAGTAATTCCCCTTTCTCTTTCAAGCTCCATATTGTCAAGAAGCTGATCCTTAAAATCTCTGTCAGATACAATTCCTGTATGCTGAATAATTCTGTCTGAAAGGGTTGATTTTCCGTGATCTATATGTGCTATCACGCTGAAGTTTCTTATCTTTTCAATGTATTTACTCAATTTGGGCTCCCTGAAGAGTCGTTATTAAAAAATCTGATATTGACACAAAAAAATTAATCTTATATCAATTTTATGATATACAGAAAATAACGTTAGTATCAGTCTCAGTCCAACATGTCAATTTATACGGATTTTAACAATCTATAAAGAAAATAATTATGCAAAATAGCAATCTCCTCATAGTAGACGACGACATGGCCATAAGAGAAGCCATGAAAGAATTTTTTACCCTCTCTGACTTTAACACATCAACTGCTGCAAACGCTTATGAAACACTTGATTTTCTCAAAAATAACCCTTCAACAGATCTGGTAATAACTGACATCATGATGCCCGGAATGAACGGTCTTGAACTGACAGACAGAATCAAATCCCTTTATGATACTGATGTTATTGTAATTACAGGCTATACAGAAGACTATTCATATGAAGAGGCCATAAAAAAAGGGGCAAGCGACATAGTTTTCAAACCTGTACGCTTTGAGGAACTTCTTTTAAGAGTAAAAAGAGTTTTGAGGGAAAGAAAACTTACTCTTGAAAGAAATGAAATGATGGAAAAACTTAAAAAACTCGCTGTTACAGACGGCCTTACAAAGCTTTTTAATTCACGAAAATTTTATGAGCAGCTCGACAAGGAAGTTGACAGGTTCAACAGATACAAACACCCACTTTCACTAATAATGCTTGATATTGATCACTTCAAAGATTTTAATGATTCATACGGCCACCTTGAAGGAGACAAGGTTCTTATGAAAGTTGGTGAAATAATCACTTCATCCCTCAGGACAATGGATACTGCATATAGATACGGGGGCGAGGAATTTACTGTGATTCTTCCTGAAACAAAGGCTGCTGAGGCTGAGGTTGTTGGAGAAAGAATAAAGGAAAAACTTTTTGAAGAAACATTTGTACATCATCTGGAAAAAGAAGTTAAGGTAACTGCAAGCCTTGGAATTACAGAGTACTGTCCTCCAGAATCCCCCCATTCATTTGTAAACAGGGCTGACAAGGCTCTATACTCATCAAAGGAAAACGGAAGAAACAAAATAACCGTTATTTTAAAAGATTATTGATAAATGGAATATGAAATTGAATTTTTAAAAAATCCTACCATTAAAAATTTAACTGATATTTTAGACCTTTACATTGAAGAAGGCTGGTGGGAAGACGAGCCTTTGACGGATAAAGTACTTGAAATTGTAAAAGGAAGCCATATATTTGCAGTATGTTTTGCAGATGAAAGAATTATTGCCATGGCAAGAGCTATAAGTGACAAAGCAAGTGATGCCTATATTCAGGATTTCACAGTAAAAAAAGAATTTAGAAATAAAAAAATTGGCTCTGCTCTGTTAAAAAAATTATTAAATCAACTTAAAAAGGATAAAATTTTCTGGATTGGCCTTATTTCTGAAAAAAACTCAAAAATATTTTATGAAAAAAACGGGTTTTATGAAATGAAAAATGCCTTTCCAATGAAATACAAAATTTAAACTATGGATTTTAAACTTCTTGAAATACAAGATAAAGAAAAAATTTTTGACAGATTCAAAAACAACAAATTCAGCTTATGTGTTTATTCTCCTCTTACAATTTTAGTGTGGAGAGCAAAGTACTATTTCCCTGTATACAGACTTGAAAAAGATATTTTGTATATTGGGGCTAATCTTACAGGTAAAAATTCCCGAAACCATCTTATTATTCCCATAGCAGAAAATTTAGATAAAATAACACCAGACAGTCTTTATTCCTTTATTAAGGGAACTGAATTTTCATACTTTAAATATGTATCTGAAGAATATATGGATATTTTTGGTTATGATGAAATAGAAAAATATTTCAGAATTGAAGAAGCAGAAGGTGATTCTGATTATATTTATTTAAAAGAAAATTTAAGTGAACTTAAAGGAAGAAAGTATTCAAAAAAAAGAAACCTCATAAATCAGTTTTTAAAAACATATGATAACAGGTTTTCATTTGAAGAAATAACAAATGAAAATCAAAAAAATGTTTTAGACTTTATTGAAGAATGGTGCATAAAAAAAAATTGTGATAAAGACCCGGACTCTGATATTGCCTGTGAAAAAAGAGCTGTAAAAAATGCTGTCGAGAATCATCAATTTCTTGGATACAAAACCCTTGTAATCAGAATCGACAATGAAATCATGGGATGTGCACTTTCTTCCCAAATTACCCAAGACACTGGAGGACTTCACTTTCAGAAAGCTGAATTTGAAATTAAGGGTCTTTATCAGTTCTTTGATATGGAATGTGCCAAAAGACTTTTCAGCGAAAATATCAAATTTATAAACAAGGAAAGTGATATGAATGAAGAAGGATTAAGAAAAGTCAAAAAATCATATTATCCTGAAAAAATTCTTAAATCCTTTAATCTTTATCCCAAATGATTATTGCCGTTTAGTATAAAAATTCAAAAAAGTATCGTAACTATTCAGCTTAAAAACTGAGAAAAAGGAGTTTTTGAGACGGATGCTGTATTTTTTCTGAACCGGTTTCAGGAGTTAGTTTTTTTATCTCATGCCTCAAAGAGCAGCGAGAATGAGGCTCAGAAAGAATGCAGCAGCCGTTTTAGTTCAGCAACTATTTATCAGGATAGTTAAAAGAAGTATGTCTGATTCTTACTTCAATGAATAAATTCCCTCTGTTTCCATAATCATCTGCAAGACCAAGACCTTCAAGTCTTAATTTCTGCCTGTCCTTTATTCCGGGGGGAATTATTATTTTGTAGAGTCTGTTATAAAAACCCCAGGGAATATTTACTTTTTTTGTACACCCTGAAATTGCCTCAAATGCAGAAATTTCAACTTTACCCATTACATCAAGACTGTCTGGAATTCTTAAAGTTCTTACAGTAATTATTTCAGGGGATTTTTTTCTTTCAAGACTGCCTTTTATCCTTTCAGAAAATTTTGAAGAAGGAAGCCTTGTAAAAAATCCCAAAAGGATTGCACCTGCAGCAAATCCGCTGACATGGGCCCACCAGGCAATTCCAGTTGCAGATGCTCCGGCAGCATTTAAAAGCTGGATCAAGAACCATATACCAAGAAAAATAAAGGCCGGAATTTCTATAAACCAGGGAATAATTATTATTGGAATTACTGTTAAAATCCTTGCACCAGGAAAAAGAACAAAATAAGCGCCCATAACTCCTGCAATAGCTCCGCTTGCTCCTACAACAGGAATATTGTCATGTATATTGAACATAAAATGGGTAAGACCTGAAACAAGACCGCATAAAAGATAAAAAAACAAATATTTAAAAGGTCCAAGTCTGTCTTCGATATTGTCGCCAAATATAAAAAGCGTCCACATGTTTCCAATGAGATGAAGCCATCCTCCATGAAGAAACATAAAAGATAAAAAGCAAAGCGCCTGATCAAAAAAGCCAAAATACTCAGAAATTGCGGGATTAGTATACCTTGCAGGAACAAGACCGTACTGGTATATAAATCTGTCCATTCCCTGCGGGTGTGTAATTTCTATAAAAAAAATAAAAACATTCACTGCAATTAAAAAATAATTTACAACAGGAGTTGTTGAAGAAGGATTGGAGTCTCTTACAGGTATCAATTGCTTTTCCGGTTTTTTAAATTGGCATTATTTTCCTTGCAAACATAAAGACTTATTCAGGTCAAACAGCTTCAAGAGACATGCTCAAATCAACAGACACAGCCTGATGAATCAGTGCACCGCAGGAAATAATATCAGCTCCTGTCAGCGCAAGCTCCTCAAGTCTTTCCAGGGTAACATTCCCAGACACTTCAACAAGTGCCTTTTTGTTTATTATCTGACATGATTCACGGATCTGGTCATTATTCATATTATCAAGCATTATTACATCTGCACCCACTTCAAGTGCTTCTTTTACTTCATTTAGATTTTCAACTTCAACCTCAATTTTTACAAGATGGGAAACCTTTTTCCTTACCGATAAAACTGCCTTTGAAATACTTCCGGCAGCCTGTATGTGGTTATCCTTGATTAATACTCCATCATAAAGACCTGTTCTGTGATTTGAAGCCCCTCCGGTAAAAACAGCATATTTTTCAAACACTCTTAACCCTGGAGTTGTTTTTCTTGTATCGCAGAGTCTTACATCTGGATAGTTTTTGAGTTTCTCAACATACTTACTTGTATTTGTAGAAATTCCGCTTAATCTCTGAAGAAAATTAAGGGCAGTTCTTTCTGCTTTTAAAAGAGATGCCATACTGCCAAAAGCTTTTAGTATGACATCTCCTTTATTTAATTTTGAACCGTCTTCAAATGATTTTACAATGGAAATTTCAGGGTCAACCCTTAAAAAAACTCTTTTTGCAACATCAGTTCCGCACAAAACAAAAGGCTCTTTGGCTTTTATTACCGCACTGCCCTTTTTTTCGTTATCTATAACACACTGGGTTGTAATATCGCCTGAACCTATATCTTCAAGAAGTGCAAGATCTATAAGTTTATCTGCCAGAGTAAAATCAAAAGTTTTCATTAACCAAGCATCTCCCTGACTTTTTCAAGATGAACATTTAGATCATCAAGTTTTTTTGAAAATTCATCATGCTGATTTTTTGTTTTCTTAACAACATTTTCCGGAGCCTTATCAAGGAAATTATCATTGGAAAGTTTTTTTCCAAGCATTATAAGCTCTTTATCAACCTTTGCTATTTCCTTTTCTATTCTTGATATTTCCTTATCTACATCAATAACACCTTCAAGGGGAACAAAAATGGTTGTGTCAGTATCAACAATTGCAGCTGCAGCAGATTTTGGTCTTTCTCCAGGCTTTTCGATTACAAGCTCGGAAAGTCTTGCAAGACTCTTTATCATTTCTGTCTCGTTTTCAGCTATTTCAGTATGCATGAAGTTTCTTGTCTGAATATGTGCCTTTAAAAGCTGTCCCGGCTGAATATTCATCTCGCCCCTGATGTTTCTGATAGATGAAACAACATTCATTATGTATTCCATCTGAACTTCTGATTCAGGGCTGTATGAAAGTTTTTTATCCTGCCTTTCTCCAGGGTATCCTGCATTCATGATTGAACCTCTGGTTCCAGGAATCTTATTCCAGATTTCTTCTGTTACAAATGGTATTACAGGATGAAGAAGGCTTAAGGCATCTTTCATAACTCTCTGGAGAACACCTTTTGAAGCATTCATCTTATCCTCGCCCTGCTTTCCGAAAAGAATTGGCTTTACAGCTTCAAGATACCAGTCGCAGAGTTCATGCCATACAAACTGATAAAGAGTTGCTCCGACTTCATTGAATCGATATGACTCAGTTTCGTTTTTAACTTTTCTTATAATTGAATTAAGCCTTGAAAGAATCCACTTATCAGGAAGTGAGATTAATTTTTCGTTGTAGTCATCGTATTCCCTGTCAAGATGCATCAGGGAAAATCTTGAAGCATTCCAGAGTTTGTTTATAAAATGTCTGTAGCCTTCAACCCTTTTTTCAGACATTTTTACATCCCTTCCCATTGCGGCATAAATTGCAAGGGTAAATCTAAAGGCGTCAGTTCCGTATTCATCAATCACAACAAGGGGATCTATTACATTTCCCCTTGATTTACTCATTTTATTTCCCTCTTCATCCCTTACAAGAGCATGAACATAAACATCCTTAAACGGAACTTCCTGTTTAAAATAAAGCCCCATCATCATCATTCTTGCAATCCAGAAGAAGAGAATATCAAAACCTGTGACAAGAACTGATGTAGGATAAAATGTATTTAAAAGCTTTGTATCTTCAGGCCAGCCCATTGTAGAAAAAGGCCAGAGTGCAGAACTGAACCAGGTGTCAAGGACATCCGGATCTCTTGTAAGTTTTGAACTTTTGCAGGAATCACAGACTTGTGGTTCTTCTGAGGAAACTATAAGCTTTTGACAGTCATCGCATGTCCAGGCAGGGATCTGATGGCCCCACCATATCTGTCTTGAAATACACCAGTCCCTGATATTCTCAAGCCAGTTATAATAGGTTTTTTCCCATTGTTCAGGCAAAATTTTTGTATCACCGTTTTTTACAGCTTCAATGGCTTTTTCAGCCAAAGGTTTGGTCTTTACAAACCACTGTTTGGACAGGTTAGGCTCAACTACGGTATCACATCTATAGCATTGTCCTACACTGTGCTTAATATTTTCGGTTTTTACAAGATAACCGAGTTCCTTGAGTTTTTTTACAGCCTGCTTTCTGCATTCAAATCTGTCAAGACCTTTAAATTCACCGGCTTCTTCTGTCATAATGGCATCATCATCCAGGGCCTTGATGTGGGGTAAATTATGCCTTACACCTATTTCAAAGTCATTTGGATCATGGGCAGGAGTTACTTTCAGTGCTCCTGTTCCAAACTTGGTATCAACATATGAGTCTTTAATTATTGGAATTTTTCTATCTGTAAGAGGAAGAAGCACATGATCACAGGGAAGGTTTAAATATCTTTCATCTTCAGGATTTATTGCAACAGCTGTATCACCAAACATTGTCTCAGGTCTTGTTGTTGCAACTATAAGTTCGCCATCACCCTGTGCAAAAGGATACCTTATATGATAAAGAGCACCGTCTTTTTCTTCATGTTCAACTTCAAGGTCTGCAAGTGCTGTCTTGCATCTTGGACACCAGTTTATAATATAGTCGCCCTTGTAGATCAGCCCGTCGTTATAAAGGTCCTCAAATACTTTTTTTACAGCAGTTGAAAGCCCCTCATCCATTGTAAATCTTTCTCGGTCCCAGTCGCATGATGCTCCAAGTCTTTTGAGCTGATTAATTATTGCGCTGCCGTATTGTCCTCTCCACTCCCATACTCTTTCAATGAACTTATCACGTCCCAGGTCGTGCCTTGAAAGGCCTTCTTCCTTAAGTTTTTTTTCAACAACATTCTGGGTTGCAATCCCGGCATGGTCAGTCCCCGGCATCCACAGAACATTAAAGCCGTTAAGTTTTTTATATCTGCATAAAATATCCTGCAAAGTGATGTTTAATGCATGTCCCATGTGAAGAACACCTGTTACGTTAGGCGGAGGTATAACTATTGAAAAAGGAGGCTTGTCACTTTCTTCTTCTGCTCTGAAATATCCGTTTTTCTCCCAGAAATCATACCATTTCTGCTCAACTTTGTTATGCTCATACGCTTTATCCATACTGTTGTCAGTCATTTTAAACTCCAAATTAGTTTACAGCAAAACCCGTATCTCTTATAGAACACGGGATTATTTTTCAAACACATTTTTTTAGCAATTAAAAAATTATTTTAAAAGCATTATTTAACTTCAAATCAAAAACCAGGATTAAAAAAGCTTTATGGTTAATTCAAAAGTTTATGCCTATTATCATCAAAGATTAAACTTTTTATTTTAATATAAAAAAATTACAGCTTGCTTTAAATCAAAGCTTTCATATCAGATAAGCAAAAAGTTATCGGTAAAAAGCAAAACCGCCCTTTTAAGCGGTTTTATGGAATCAATTTGTTAAATTTAAAAAAACAAACTTATTTTTCCGGAGAAAAGACTGCTTCTTTTAAAGCTTCAATCTCTTTTGAAACAGTTCTCTCAATTGTCTTTGTTAAAAGTGCATCAATTTTTTCAGAAAAAAGTTTTGTAATTACTTTTTCAAGAACTTTTTCAAGAATTTCTTCATTAACAGAAACCAAATCATTTTCGCCTAGTGACTGTTTAGAAAAAACAACATCTTCTGAAGATTCTTCAAAAACTGAATTTTCAGATTTGTCCTCTATTGAGACCCTTTCTGTAAGAGAAATCCCATCAAAGGCATCTTTATCGGTAAGTTCAATTATATCTTCTTCCTCAAAGGTTTCACTGAGAATTAATACATCATCTTCTTGATCAGAAAATGTTTCGTCATTTTCTTCTTCAGCTTTTTCACTCAATACAAAAATTTCGTCGTCTTCATCTAAGTCATCATCTTCATCATCAGAAAAATCAAGGGTAAATTCTTCGGACACGTCATCTGTCATGATTTTTTCAGACAATTCCAGTATATCTTCCTCATCATCTGCCTTATCATTAAGTTCAATAATATCCAGGGAATCATCTTCAATCACATTATCTTTTCTTTCAAATTCATCAAGATTGAGTATTTCATCATCTTCTTCAAATTTTTCCTCCAATTCAAAGATGTCCTCTTCATCTTCAACCTTAAACTTTGTCAAATCCTCTGTATGTTCATCCAGACTTTCTTCATTCATTTCATTTATTACGCTTTCCTCAAGATCTGAAAGATCAAAGTCATCCTTAAAGCCGTCTTTGTTGGAATCATTGGATGGATTGTTCATGAAATACTCCAAAATTTTAAAAATTTTCTATTGTTTATGAAAAATTTTTCAGGGTTTAATGCAACGAATTTACATAATTTAAAACATATACTATTAAAAAAAAATAAAATTATTTTACAATAACATAAAAACAAATCGAGGCAAATCATATGAGAAGATTTTATAATGAAAAAATTGATGAAAATACAAATTTTTTCTCATTATCCGGAAAAGAAGCCCATCATCTAAAAACAGTTTTGAGGCTTAAAACAGGTGAAGAAGTCATATTCACCAATGGTAATGGCCTTGATTTCCTGGTAAAAATCAAAGATCTTGAAAAAAATTATGCTGAATTCTCAGTTATTGATATTTTCAAAGGGAAAAAGGATTCTCATGTAAAAATATCACTTGGGTTTTCAATGATTAAAGGCAAAAAAAATGATGAGATCATTAAGCCACTCACAGAATTAGGAGTTTTTGAAATCATTCCATATATTTCCAAAAGAAGCATAAGTGATCCTGGTGAAAAGAAAAAAACAGGGAAAACTGAACGATGGGCGGAACTTGCAAAAGAAGCCTTAAAACAGTGTGAAAGGTCATATCTTCCCAGAATAAGAGATGTTTCTCAATTTGAAGATGTCATTTCAAATTCAGATGACTATGACTTAAAAATTATGTTCCATGAAAGAACAACCATTTCATCAAAAACACTGATGGAAAAATATATGAACCCCAAAAAAATAATAGCCATTGTTGGTCCCGAAGGCGGATTTACTGATGAGGAAAAAGAAGCTGCAATTAATTTTGGTTTTGAAACTATCAGTCTTGGCCCAAGAATATTAAGAGCACAGACAGCTTCTTTAAGTGCTGCTTTTTTATGCCAGCATCTTTTTGGAGATATTCATTAATTTAGCTTGTTAATATTGATTGCCAGAAAACGACTATTTTTTGTTGAAGTGAACAAAAAAAATCAACATTTAGGATACTTATTTTTTTCAGGATAAAATTTTTAACTCATGGGGGGCAAATTTTGTTTGCAAAGAGAGGACATTTTGGATTGTAAAAAAACAGAGCCATAAATAATCAAAAAACACCGTTTTCATTGAGGTGATAAAACATTTTAAAGTACATACAAAAAAAGCCTTCAGAAATTTCTGAAGGCTTTTTTTGTATGGTGCCCAGGGACGGAATTGAACCGCCGACACGGGGATTTTCAGTCCCCTGCTCTACCGACTGAGCTACCTGGGCTCGCCGTAAGCGATGAAAGAGTTTTTAGGTTATTTAGGCTTTTGTGTCAACAAATTTTTAACCTTTTTTTAATTATTTTTTTTATACCTGAAAAACCCTTCTAATTTCAAAAACTTAAGCGATTTATTATTTTTTATTTTTTTATTTCAAACAAACCGAAGCTGCATAATCCCAGTTTAAAAGATTTTCAGTTACATTTTTCATATAATCTGATCTTCTGTTCTCATAATCAAGATAATATGAATGCTCCCATAAATCTATTCCAAGAACAGGAACAAGACCGATAGTAACAGGATTGTCACCATTTGATGTTGTCAGTATTTCAAGTCTGTCATTATTTTTCACCAGCCATACCCAGCCGCTTGCAAAATGGCTGTTCCCTTTAAGAATAAATTCCTTTTTAAAAGCATCATAACTTCCAAAGGACCTGTTTATCATTTCCAGCATCTCCCCAGCCGGCGGTTTTGCCTCAGGGACAAGGGAGTTAAAATAAATATCATGGTTTAATGCCTGTCCAAGGTTATTAAACAAAGAAGAATATTTTTCATTCCCTTTAATTTTTCTTAAAATATCAGCAACAGGCTTTCCAGTGAAACCAAATTTTTCTATCAGCTGGTTTGATTTTTCCACATACTTTTTATAATGAATACTGTAGTGCAGATCAACGGTCCTTGAAGAGATATATGGCTCAAGTGCATTTGTACTGTAATTTAATTTTACCTGTTTTACCTGATCTCCTTTTTTTTCAGAAGAACAGCCTGAAAGAAAAAACAAAGTAAAAATAATTCCTGCAAATAACGTGATTTTTATTATACGATTCATTTTTACTCCTTTTTTTAGTTATAACTATCAAATTAATAATCAAATAAAATTATTCAACAATTTTTGCAGACTTGATTCTTACATCTTTAACAGGACGGTCGCCCTCACCTGTTTTGACTTTCTCCAGTTTTTCCACAATATCCATTCCCCTTACTACTTCTCCAAACACTGAGTACTGTGCATCAAGAAAAGGAGTGCCGCCTATTGTTGTATAGACCTGCCTTTGTTCCTCACTGAATTTTGTGTTAAGCCTTTTTTCATACATTGAAAGCTCGTCTGCACTGTAAACTTTTCCAGTAACAATAAAAAACTGAGACCCTGAAGATCTTCTCATGGGGTTCATATTATCACCGGTTCTTGCAGCAGAAATTGCACCTTTTTTATGGTAATACTCAGGCAGTATTTCAGCAGGGATTGTATATCCAGGACCTCCTGAACCGAGCATTTTATCCTTTGGAGCATCTTTTGACTGAGGATCTCCACCCTGAATCATAAAATTTTCAATTATTCTGTGAAACAAAACACCGTTGTAAAATCCCTCTTTTACAAGTTTTAGAAAGTTTTCTTTATGCTCACTTGTCTTTTCATACAAAATAATTTCAATTTCACCCAGATCAGTATCAAGAATAACCTTTACATTTTTTTGGGCTGCTGCATTCTGAGCTGAAAAAAGACTTATTCCCGCAACAAATAAAACAAACAGTACTAATGACTTCATAATTAATTTTTCCTTTTTTTATTTTTCTAAAACAAAATCTTTTATCTTTTCAACAAGTTCATCGGGTTTTTCCATTGGTATAAGATGTCCGGCCTTTTCAATTATAACGGCTTTGGAATTTTTACATTTCCTTAAAAATCTATGCTGCTGTCTCAAAAACATTACATCAGAGAATTCTGCTCTTAAAAGGAGAGTTTGTATCTTGAGCTTTTTAGGCCAAAACCACGAATATAAAGGATAATTTTCAAAAACCCTTGCCTCTGCCTCAGGAGGACACACAAGCTCTACTCCCCCATTTTCGGATTCCTTAAGACCGTATGTAACATAAGACCTTAAAAACTCATCCTTAAAATTTTTAAATAGAGCCTTTTCCTTAAAATAATCATATGCAGCCTGCCTGCTTTCCCAGTGATTTTTTCGTCCTCTCGCCCTTTTTGCAAGCATGAAAATATTTTTTTTACCAATTATTCTAATAAAGGTCATATATGCAATATATCGGTAAGGAAGCATTACAGGATCAATTAACACAATTTTTTCAAAAAGATCCGGCCTTCTTGCAGCTGCAAACATTGTTGCAACAGCACCTATACTGTGTCCTACGCCAATTACAGGAGTTTTAATCTTCTTTTCAAGAAAATCTATTAAATCACTTGCAGAACTCTGCCATGAAGTATTTCCTTCTGTCTGAGCATCCTGGCCTCTCTGGCCCATGCCTATCACACGAAAATCATCTGTAAGCCGTTCCATAAAAGGAATGTATACACTTACAGGAAAGCCGTTGGCATGATAAAAATGAAGAGGCTTTTTATCCCCTCCGCTGTCAAGATAGCTTAAATTAAGACCACAAACATTATGGGAGTCGCATTCAAATTTAAAATCATTATCCATAAACAATTCTCCGCAGGTTAATATCTAGTTTCCAATTCCTTTAAAAGATAAAAAACAGCTGTTGCTGCAAACATTTTTTTATTTAAAAGTCTGTCATTAAAATCCCTTTCAAATCTGTATGCCTTTGTTTCTTTTTCTGAAGAAATCCCAATAAATACAGTACCTACTGGTTTATCCTTAACTCCTCCGGCGGGCCCTGCAATTCCTGTAGTTGAAATCCCGAAATCAGATTTTCCCTCAAGTCTTGCTCCATAAGCTAGTTCCATTGCACATTCTTTTGATACGGCTCCAAATTTTTCTATTGTTTCTTTTTTTACATTTAAAATATCTGTTTTTGCCTCATTTGAGTATGTTACAGCAGACATTTTAAAAAAGGCTGAACTCCCCGATATATCAGTAAAATTATTTGAAATCAGCCCTCCTGTGCAGCTTTCTGCAATTGAAAGAGTTAACTTGTTTTCAGTTAAAAGCCTGGCTGTTTTTTCATAGAGGGTTTTTCCGGAACTTGAAATAATTTTACTGCCTACTTTTTCTGCAACAAAATCCTTTGCTCTTCTCACTTTTTCTTCTAGTTTTTTTAAATCTCTGCCGCGCCCGTAAATTTTGACAAAGATATGAGGAAATACTGCCTGAATACCAAGCTCAACAATTGAACTGGAATTATCAATCGGAAAAAAACTTTCAAAATCAGACAAGAGAAATCCAGTTTTTGATTCAGGAAGTCCAAAAACTGTAAATATCTCGGAAGTATAAAAATCATAAACTTTTATTTTTTCCTCAAGAAAAATTTCTAGCATTTTTTCAAGTTCATAAGGCACTCCCGGAAAACAAAAAAATTGTGCCTTGCCAAATTTAAAATAAATTCCAGGAGCTGTGCCAAACCGGTTTTCAATAAAATCGGCTTTTTCAGGGATTAATGCCTGGACTGTATTTTCCTCAGGCATCTTAATATTTCTCTTCAGAAAAAAATTTTCCATTGACTGCAGTGCTTTTTTATTGAGCTCAAGAGGGGAATTAAGAACTTTTGAAACCGCAAACCTTGTCTTATCATCGGATGTGGGGCCAAGACCTCCTGTAATAAATACAAATTCAGCTCTTTGAGATGCTTCAGTAATAAGAGTGGCGAGATCAGATTCATTGTCCTGGCATGAATGGTGAAAAATTACATCAATTCCTTTTTTTGTAAGTTTTGATGTTATAAGTTGTGTATTTGTATCTAGAATATCTCCTGAAAGAATTTCTTTTCCTGTAGATATGATTTCAGCTTTCATATTTTCCGCCGTTTTAATTTTTTTGATGTGAAATTTTAAAATATGGGACACTTATTCAGGCCATAATAAATGGTATTTAATCCAAAACAAGTTTTTTTTAGCTCCTGAATTAATTTGACAAAAAAAATTCCTTAATTTACACGTCTAAATCAGTTTTTTATAAAGGAATAAAAAAAATGGAAAATTTTATAATAACAATGACATATCTTCTGGCAGGAATTGCAGTAAAAAGAATTCCTGATTTTCCTTTGGACACAGGAAAAGTTTTAAATCTTTTTGTAATATATTTTTCCCTTCCTGCACTGATTTTAATAAAAATACCTGAGCTTAATTTTGATCAAAATCTTTTTATAACTGCACTTATTCCATGGCTGTGCCTTATTTTCTCTGTTGCACTTATTTTAATTATTTCAAAAGTATTTAGCTGGGAAAGAGAGGTTACAGGATGTCTTCTCCTGCTTATTCCATTAGGTAATACTGCTTTTTTCGGACTTCCTATGGTAAATGCATTTTACGGTGAAGAAGGTGCTCCCTTTGCACTTTTGTATGATCAGACTGGAACCTTTCTTGCTTTTACAACATATGGATCATTTATTCTTGCTATTTACGGGAAAAACACTTCAAAACCTACTTTTAAAAATATTTTAAAAAAAATACTTGTTTTTCCGCCTTTTATAGCTCTTATTGCTGCTTTTATTTTCAAAGCCCATGAATACCCGAAAACATTTTCAATAGTTATCGACTCTCTTGCCCAAACCCTGGTACCCCTTGTAATGATTGCGGTTGGATATCAGCTTTCACTGCGACTTGGCCATAATGTAAAAGCAAAACTTTTTTTCGGGCTTGCATTAAAGCTTATTTTAATGCCGGTATTTGCACTTTTTATCTGTAAAATTTCAGGCTTTAATTCCTTTGCCTCAAAAATATCAATTTTTCAGGCTGGAATGCCTTCTATGGTAACAGCAGGTGCAATGGCGATCATGGCAGACATTAAACCAGCCCTTGCTGCTGCTCTTGTAGGAAGCGGAATTGTATTGAGTTTTGCAACTCTTCCATTGATTTTTAATCTTATAAACATGTTGCTATAGTGTTATTTTTTCAACACATCAATACTATAAAAAAAGACCGGCAGTTTTATCCGGTCTTTTTTTCAACTTAAGTTTGTTATTTAAAAAATTTTACACTGCTTCAAACCTTTTAAATCCGATCTGGTTTTTGAGCCTGTTCCTTTTTCTTCCTTTGCTAACTGCTTTTTCAAGATCAGCAAAAATGATGTCAAAGTTAATTTTTTCCTTCACCTTTTCAATACTTGCATAAACTCCTTTTGAAAGGGAATCAAGAATTGAGCTTGTATTTGACAGTCTTGTCTCTTCTTCAAGTTTTTTCCCTGGGATATAGCCTTTTGCAAATTCACTTATAAAAGAACCTTTTTCTTCTGATGAAATTTCTGCCAGCTTTTGGTAGCAGGATTTATCAAGATTTTTGATAATTTCATATTTATCAAGAAAAAATTCCCACATTTTTGTTTTTTCTACCATGCCAGGAAGAGGGATAAGAACCGGTAAAAGCCTTCCTTCCCTTACAAGCGTATCATCATAAATATCTGGCATTGCATTTGTTGTTATTGAAAATACAAGATTCGGATAATTAGAAATATATTTTTTCAATACATCAACTGCCTCCTGATAGTAGTCTGCACTAGATGAATTATGGGTTTCCCTGCTCATTACAAGGGAAGTTGCCTCATCAAGGAAAATAAATGCAGGCACATTTCTTTTTTCAGACTCTTTATTTATCTCACCAATTTTTTTATCAAGATTGTTTCCAAGGGAGCCAATAAATTTTTCAGACATTGAAGCAACATTAAGCTCTTCTGCTATTGCACCGCAGTTTTTATACACACCGCCTATTGCCTTTTGAAGTGAAGTTTTTCCTGTTCCGCCTTCACCATAAAGTATAACACCTGAAAAAACAGGCTTTTCCCCTCTTGTTATTTCAGGGATATTTGTATTGATAAGAACCTGATTCAAAATTTCATCATTTAAAAATATATTATATAAAGGACTTAACTTTTCTTTAATTGATTCTGCTTTTTTTATTTCAATATCTGCCTTCAGACCGACTTCAAAAAAATCATCAAGACAAATACATGAACTATCGTTTTTTAAAATTTCAGATTCAACACTATAAGGAGTGTAGGCATTGTTATTATCAATTTCAAAATCGTACTTTCTTTTTCCTGTTCTTTTAATTACAGGAGTAATAACACTGCCGCCCTTAGTTGAAACCTTGCCTTCAAGATTAAGCCACAACCTTCCATGTTCGTCTGAAACAAGTCCTCCAAGCTGAATATAGGCTTTTTCTCCCTCTGCCATGTCACTGATTTTTTTTATTCTTTTAAAATTATCCAGCATAAGATCCTCCCTGAACTTTGAGGATAAATTAAGCCTTTTGCAGGTCTTAAAAGTATTATCGCATAAAATTGAAAGCAACTTAAACACAAAAAATTGTTTTTTTATCAAAAACAATGTTCAGTCAATATTCAAACAAGATAAACATCATAACGAACAAGCTTGGATTCAATTTTATGGGAAGGTTTGATTAAGTCTGAAATAAGGGGGGAATGAATGGGACGTTTTACAACAATCCGCAAATTTTTAAATGAGGCTATCTCATTGAAAAGAAAATGTGAATCATTATCTCTTCCAATAATTTTTCTTAATACTTCAAGTTCTTTTTTAGGCTTTGCTTTTTTTTTATTTTCAAGGGGGTACATTGGATCAAGATAAATAACATCAGGTCGCTGAGTGATATTATTTTCCATAAGCTTTTGAAAAAGATTAAATGAATCAGAATTAATAAACAGAAGATCATTATGGTTTTCATTTGCCTTAAAATAGTTTTTAAGTCCTTTTTCAAGAAGATAAAATAAAAAAGGATTTCTTTCAAAACCAGCAACTCTTGCACCAAGACAGTAAAGGAGAAAAGAATCTGTGCCAAGCCCTGCTGTGGCATCCACGATAAATGGCTTTTTCTCCATTCTTCCTTTAAGCCCCACAGCTTTTGCAAGGGGATTTTTTACAGTGGAAGTTTTAATTCTGTGGGAAATTTTTCCGCCTGAAAAATCAACTGAAACAGCTTTTGAATTAATATTTGAAAACCTTATTTCAAAATTTTTATCGTCAGCAAAAAAATAGAACTCCCCCTTGTCATCTGTTTTTTTAAACTCTTCATAAGTTATGGAGACGCAGGAAGTTTTTAAGGCAATTTCTTCTGCAATATTTTTGGATTTCTGATTTTCGTAAACAACAAATTTTATTTCTGCCATTTGTAATAATTAAAAAAATGATGGGTCGGTCCGCAGCCGTGACCAAGTGAGATGGAATTTTCAATTGCACCTGTAATATATTCCTTGGAATTTTCAAGACTCTTCAAAGTAGTTTCTCCTTTTGCAAGATTGGCCGCTATTGCAGAAGAAAGTGTGCATCCTGTACCGTGTGTATTCTTTGTATCAAGGCGTTTTGCATTAAAATAAAAAAAATTCTTACCGTCATACAAAACATCTGTACAGTCTTCTCCCCTTAAATGCCCTCCTTTTACAAAAACATTTTCAGGCCCCAGCTCAAAAATTGATTTTGCAGCATTTTTCATGTCTTCAAGATTTTCTATATTCCGACCTGTTATTTTTGAAGCTTCATGGATATTTGGCGTCACAATAAATGAAATCGGGAATAATTCCTTTTTCATTTTCTCAACAGCATCTTCCGCAATTAATAGGAATCCTGATTTTGATATCATAACCGGATCCAGAACAATAAATTCCATATTCTTATTAAAGAGACCTTCTTTTACCGCTTCAATTATTTCACAGCTTGAAAGCATGCCGATTTTTACAGAATCGATTTTTATATCTTCAAACAAAACCTCTATCTGGCCTTTGACAATTTCAGGATCAATATTTTGAACGTTTGTTACTCCTTTTGTATTTTGAACAGTAACAGCTGTAATGACACTCATTCCAAAAACCATATTTGCCTGAAAAGTTTTTAAATCAGCCTGAATTCCTGCACCTCCGGATGAATCAGAGCCTGCAATTGTAAGAGCGGTTTTTAAAGGTAAAACCTTTGACATTAAAAATAATCCTTTCAAATCTTTTTAACATATCTGTTTCGTATTTCTTTAATCTGATCTGAACTTTTATCTTTGGTAATAATTTTTATAAAATCTTCCAAAACATTCAAAGCTTTGGATTCTTCTTTGTTTTCAATAAATTTTGCATAGGAACCATAACCATTTTTTTTTAAAAGACGGAGATATATTTTATTTTTATTCAGTTTTTTCATCAAGTTTTTTATCCTCAATAAATAAAACGATTTCGTCTTCCTTTACCATATTGAATTCATTTCTTATCACATGCTCAATATATTTAGGATCATTTTTAAGTCTTACTACTTTTCTTGATAAATCCTCAATCTGTCCTTCAATTTTCTGATTATTATCTTCAAGTGAATTTTTTCTTGATTCAAGCTCTTTAACCTTCAAATAACCCTGGTCATTAAAAATAATATAAGAAAAATAAACAAATGAAATTATGAGAAAAAAAATGGAAAAGGTTTTAAATTTCATTTTTTCCTCCCGATAAGAAGTTTAAAAGTCTGCACTTCAGGAAGCCTTGCAAGAATACAAAACATAAAATAAGCAATAATTCCAATTAAAATTTCACATACAATCCCTAATAAAAGAGTTGTCTTTGAAATATATATAAATTTTTTTAAATAAAAATCTGCCAGATAAACAACTGCTCCCATAAATACAGAAGCTGAGGCAATAAAAAAAGTTCTTTTTAAAAAAACCCTGAAATCTGGATTTTTAATTTTAGACTTGATTTTTACAAAAAGAATCAAAAAATTTGCAATACTTCCAATGGAAACAGCAAGAGCAAGCCCTGCAAAAGAAAAAAAATACATTAAAACAACTGCCGCAAAAATATTAATAACAAAAGAAATTATTCCTGCCCGCACAGGTGTCTTGGCATCTTTAAATGAGTAAAAAAATGAAATAAGAATTCTTAAATTTGAAGCAGCAAAAAGACTTGGAAGATAACAGAGAAGAGCATAATAAGTATAAATTGTCATCTCCGCGGTAAATTCTCCCCTTTCAAACAAAAGTTTTATTACAGGAATTCCAAGAACAGCAAGACCAACACTTGCAGGAATAGTAATAAACATTATAAATAACAGGCCTTCTGTTAATGTTTTTGAAAGCTCATCAAATTTTTTTTGTTCAACCTGGGAAGACATCAGAGGAAGAACAACTATACCTGCAGTAATACCAAATATTCCAAGTGGAAACTGAACAAGCCTGTCCGAATAATAAAGATATGAAACACTTCCTGACTGAAGAAATGAAGCAAGAATGGTATTTACAAGTATGCTTATCTGATAAACGGCTGCACCAAAAACAGTTGGACCCATGAGCCTTGTCACTTTTTTTATTTCACCATGCCAGAGCTTTATTCCCTTAAAAGGATTTATCCCTTTTTTAAATAAAAACGGAAACTGGATCAGCAGCTGCACAAAACCGCCTGCAATCACTCCCCAGGCCAGTGCGTATACTGGTTCTGCAAAATTTGAACTAAACAGAAGAACTGATGAAATCATGGAAATATTTAAAAACACAGGAGCTATTGCAGGAGCAAAAAAATGCTCAAGGCTGTTTAAAACTCCCATGCAAAGAGCAACAAGGCATATAAAAAAAAGATAAAAAAACATTATCCTTGTCAAGACTATGGACAGTTCTGCTTTACCGGGTATTTCAAAAAAACCAGGTGCAGTAAGTTTTATTATTACAGGAGACGCCGCCGCTCCCAAAATACAGAAAAAAAACAAAAAAATTGAAAAAAAACGAAATGAAGATTCGGCAAAAAGGCTTGCTTCCTTTTTCCCTTTTTTATTAAGTATTGTTGTAAAAACAGGAACATATGCAGTTGTAAGTGAGCCTTCAGCAAGAAGTCTTCTGAAAAGATTTGGAATCCTGAATGCTACAAAAAATGCATCTGCTGATGTTCCTGCCCCAAAGAAAGAGGCTATCACCATATCCCTTACAAACCCAAGTATTCTGCTTAAAAGAGTTGAAAGGCTTACTATACCAGCTGAAGTAAATATTTTTTTTACCTGGGACATCTCAATATGTGACCTTGAAATTATCATTTTTATTTTTATTAAAGATGAATAAAAGCCTTTTTTTGTCAATTCATTACTTAGCTGATAAAACCAGCTCTATAAATTCTATATTTATTTCCCGCATAAATTTTTCATCCTGCTTGAAATGAAACAAAATTTTTGGTTTTTATCCAATCACTGAATAAGCAATATAAAGAAAAAAGTTAAAAAAAACCGCTATTTTCATTATAACTTTTAAAAAAAATTGACAAGTTTTTAAAAAAAAGATAGTTAATTTTATTTGTAAAAAATTTAAAAATTTTATTTTATAAATATTTGAAATTCAAAAGGAGAGCAGGAAATTGGCAAATCATAAGTCAGCTTTAAAAAGAGTTAAACAGGACGAAAAAAGAAATTTAAGAAACAAAGCTGTTAAAACAAAAGTTAAAACTATCACCAAAAAAACCATTGCAGCAGCACAGGCAAAGGAAGACACTGTAAAAAACTTTCTTAGCGAAGCAACTTCTATTATTACAAGAGCTGCGCAAAAAGGTACAATACACAAAAATACAGCTTCACGTAAAATTTCCAGACTTACAAAATTTGTTGAAAAAACAATGAATTCCTAATTCAAGTCCGGTTTACATAAAAAAATTCAAGGCATATCAATTTATTTTTAAATATCAGGTATGCCTTTATTTTTTTTCATCCCTGAGTCAAAAATCTGAGAGAAGTTCAGTGACTATCCTTCTGGAAACCTTAAAACATAGTTCTTTCATTGCATTATAAGGAACTCCGAAGCTGTAAGAGTCATTAGAACCTGTTTCAAAGACGTAATTTTCACTGAAGTTATTTCTTCTGAAAAGTACTTTCCCATTCAAATCTTCGAAACTAATATTCAAAACAATACTTATCCTTCTTTCATAGGAGCCCCCCGAAGAACTTTTTACAGGATTTGATACAGCCATATTTAGAATCTCACCTTTTATAACCCCCTGAGCATTTCCATCACATGCCAGAATATTATTTCTTGAGAATTCGCTTATGAATTCATCCCTGATACAGCTGCCAATCCTTGAAAAACCGGTTTTGTTTTGAAATATCCCTACTTCTGCTTTTTTTATTCCATCAGGAAGAGAGCCTTCGCCTGAAAAATGATAACCGCACGATGCAAGCATAATAATTGAAAATAAAAATAATATTTTTTTATTCATAAAAATGCTTTCCTGATAAAATTTAAAGCCGGTTATAAAAAACCGGCTTTTTCAACTTATAAAACTATATTTACAAGCTTGTTTTTAATATAAATAACTTTTTTCGGAGTTTTGCCATCTGTGTATTTTATTACAGCCTCATTTTCGAGTGCAAGTTTTTTTACTTCATCTTCGTCTGCATCGGGAATTATATTCAATTTAGCCCTAAGCTTTCCGTTTATCTGAACAACAACTAAAACTTCATCAGGAACAAGAGCCTTTTTGTCAATTTCAGGCCATAGTTCTTCTGTGAGAATTGAATCATGACCGGTCAGGCTCCACAATTCCTGACAAAAATGCGGAACCATTGGTGAAAGAATAAGAATGATCGATTCAATTGAATGCATCAAAACCTCACGGTTTAAATCATCTTTTTTATCAAGGGAGGAATAAATAAGATTAACAAGCTCCATTACAACAGCAATTGCCGTGTTAAAATGAAATCTATCTATGTCGTGACCTGCTTTTTCTATTGTTTCGCTGGTTTTTCTGTAAATATCCCTGGAGGCGCCCGAAAGCTTGTCAAAATCTCCTCTGAAAGGAGAACTGCCCTTTATTTCCTCAATAAGACCTGAAACAAGACGCCACACTCTGTTTAAAAATCTGTTAGCACCTTCAACACCTTCCTCTGTCCACTCAAGATCTCTTTCAGGTGGTGCCGCAAAAAGTGAAAAAAGTCTTGTTGTATCAGCGCCATAATTATTTATCAAAGAGTTTGGGTCTACAACATTTTTCTTTGATTTGGACATTTTTTCCTTACGCCCTACTTCAATTGCAGAACCGCAGATCATACACTCCATATTACCCTTATCAGTCTTTTTTGCTTCTTCAGGATAAATATATCCGTGAACAGGACATCTCATGATTTCCTTGCAGACCATTCCCTGGGTAAGAAGATTTTCAAAAGGTTCCCTTACTGAAACAAGGCCAAGATCATTTAAAACCCTTGTAAAGTATCTTGAATACAACAGGTGCATTACAGCATGTTCAACTCCGCCAATGTACTGATCAACAGGCATCCAGTAGTCTGCAGCTTCCTTTGAAAACATGCCCTTATCAAAACCCGGGGAACAATACCTCAAAAAATACCATGATGATTCAACAAATGTATCCATTGTGTCAGTGTCTCTTTTTGCATCCATCCCGCATTTCGGACACTTAACCTTATAAAATGATTCAAGGACAGGAAGAGGAGAACTACCGTTTTCAAGTATGTTTGCCTCTTCCGGAAGTTTTACAGGAAGTTCTTCCTCATTTACCGGAACTATACCGCACTTTTCGCAGTGAATCATTGGAATCGGTGTTCCCCAGTATCTCTGGCGGGAAATACCCCAGTCCCTTAACCTGTATGTTACAGCAATTTCAGCTCTGTTTTCCAGAGCAAGCTTTTCAACAATGAGTTTTTTTGCAGCTTCATTCTCCTTGCCGTTGAATTCATCGGAATTTTTTAAAATTCCTGGTAAAGAATATGCCTTATCAAGATCTTCGGCAGTCAGGTCTTCATTTTTTGGTGTAATGACCGGAATTATTTCAAGACTGTATTTTTTAGCAAAATCAAAATCTCTCTGATCATGGGCCGGTACCGACATTACAGCACCTGTTCCGTATTCCATTAAAGCAAAGTTTGCAGCATATACCGGAACTTTTCTTTTATTTGCAGGGTTTATACAGTAAACACCTGTAAAAACACCTTCTTTTTCAGCTGTCTCAATTGCTTTTGCAGTTCTTTCCTGACGGGAGACCTTTTCCTGAAATTTTTTAACCTCATCAAGTTTCCCTGAAGCTGATGCAAACTTTTCCACAAAAGGATGCTCCGGTGCAAGACACATGAATGTACATCCATATAAAGTGTCTGGTCTGGTTGTGAATACCTTTATTTTTTCATCAAGTCCTTCAACATCAAAATCTATATATGCACCTTCACTTTTACCGATCCAGTTTTTCTGCATGGTTGTAACTTTTTCCGGCCATCCTGTAAGCTTGTCGCAGTAATTTAAAAGGTCTTCGGCATAGTCTGTAATTTTAAAAAACCACTGATTAAGTTTTTTCTGCTGTACCTCACTGCTGCATCTCCAGCACTGTCCATCCTCAACCTGTTCATTTGCAAGAACTGTCTGGCATTTTTCGCACCAGTTCACACTTGCCATTTTTCTGTATGCCATACCTTTCTTATACATCTGAATGAAAAGCCACTGCTCCCATCTGTAATACTCAGGGGTACAGGTTGTAACTTCTCTTGACCAGTCATAACTGAACCCAAGTCTTTTGAGCTGTTTTTTCATATTGTCAATATTTGCATAAGTCCATTTTGCAGGATGGGTATTATTGTCTCTTGCGGCATTTTCAGCAGGCATTCCAAATGCATCCCAGCCCATGGGATGAATAACATTGAAACCCTTCATTTTCTTATATCTTGCAGTAAGATCACCTATAGTATAATTTCTAACATGGCCCATATGGAGTTTACCTGAAGGATATGGAAACATTTCAAGAAGATAGAATTTCTTCTTTGATTTATCTTCACAGACTTTGAAGCAGTCTTTTTCTTCCCAGTATTTCTGCCACTTTTCTTCTACGGTTTCGGCATTATAAATTTCTTCCATATATTTTTTTCCTCCAGAAAATTAATTTTAAAATTTTTATACTCATGCCATATCAAACTGAAAATGGCAAGAATACAATATTTACCAACAAAACACATCAAATATAAAAATATTGAATGAAGTATTTTATTTGTATAATATAATTGATATTTTAATTCTTTATCATAGACATAATTTTAACCATATAACTTTGGCGGTATTGTAATGAAAGCAAAATTATATTTAATAACTGTTGTTATTTTAGTTTCAACAATAGCAGCTCTTGTGGCAGTCAATTATGTATCAAAAAAAACTCCACCTGAAATATCAAAGGCCCAAACCAAAAAAGAAATAAAAGTTGCAAATAAGACCATGATATCTGTAAAGGACTCAGAAGATCTCAAACTTATGGAAGAGAGAAAAAAGGAATACGGAATAGACCAGGGTCTTGATATGGTTTTAAAATCCGACGAATCCGCTGAAATCAACGGCCAGGTCATTGATTTAAAATCCATTGAGGAAAAAGACCTGATATTAAAGGGAGATGTAATCTCAAATGACCTTAAAATAAATGAAAAAACAAAACCAAAGGATTATGGAATTTATATTGTTAAAAAAGGAGACAATCTATGGGATATTCACTTCAGGCTTTTGAAAGAACTTTTTAAAAATAAGGGAATAAGCCTGAGCGAAAGTGCAGACGAACCAATAAACGATGGTTACAGTTCTGGAGTAGGCAAAATCCTGAAATTTTCCGAAGAGACTGTAAGCATCTATTCTCTTAAAACCGGTGAAATAACCTACGATATCAATACACTTGAACCAGAAGGCAGGGTAATAATTTATAAAATGACAGAAATAGCCGAACTTTTAAATGATATTTCTTTAAACAATATAAACAATGTTGTTTTTGACGGAAAAAATCTCTGGATAGACTCCGTAAACTGACAAGATAATTGACGCTTGGGTAATTTTCATTTATACACAATATATTTTAATTTAAATTTAACCAAATTTTTTATTTTTAAGGAGGCAGATTTTGATTTCCGAAGTTTATGCAATGGCAGACGGTGGGGGAGCTTCAGCACAGGGAGGCCTTGGAGCTTTTGTACCGCTGATAATAATGTTTGTTATTTTTTACTTCCTGCTCATCAGACCTCAGCAGAAAAAAGCAAAGCAGCACAGGGAAATGATAGATAACCTGAAAAAAGGCGACAGGGTAATAACAAGCGGAGGGCTTTACGGAACAATTTCTTCCCTTGACGACACAAGTGTTACACTTGAAGTTGCAGATCAGGTAAAAATCAAACTTGTACGAGGAAATATTGTTTCTGTTGTAAACAAGGAAAATGCGTAATAAACGCCAAAACTGAGAGGACATCATCTTGAGACCCATTCCCTGGAAAGCAATTATAGTCATTTCTGCAATAATTATTTCAGCTGTACTTGTAATTCCGACATTTTTTCCTGATATCTGGCCCCACAAACAGATAAACCTTGGTCTTGATCTTCAGGGAGGTATGCATCTTGTAATGCAGGTTGATACAGACAAAGCTGTTGAAAACAGAACTGAAAGGCTTGTTTCAGGCATAAGAGAAGAACTTAAAGATAAAAGAATAAGATATAAGTCTGTAGTAAAGTCAGGAATTTCAAAAATTGATGTCATTATTGAAAGTAAAGACGATTTTAACAGTTTCACTGATATGCTGAAAAAGCAGTTTCCCGAACTTTCCTATGTCAAGCAGGACCTGGAAAACAAGTTTTTAATAACAATGAAAGAAGAAGAACTGAAAAATATCAAAAAACTTTCAGTAGACCAGGCACTTGAAACAATCAGGGGAAGAATTGATGAATTCGGGGTATCAGAACCTGATATCAGAAGACACGGAGAAAACAGAATTCTTATCCAGCTTCCCGGAATAGATGATCCAGAAAGAGCCAAGAATTTGATCGGAAAAACTGCACAGCTGGAATTCAAACTGGTAGATGAGAAGGCAGATATAAACAATCTTCCCATGACAAGTGAAATTGCATATCAGATTTCCGATACTGAAAATAAAAAAATTCCTTTTATTCTTAAAAAAAGCTCAATTCTCACTGGAGAATATCTTACAGATGCAAGGGTCAGCTTTGATACCCAGTTCAACGATCCATATGTTTCAATAGAGTTCAATTCTAAAGGTGCAAGAATATTTGACCAGCTTACAGCTGAAAATATTCAGAAGAGACTTGCCATAGTTCTTGATGGAAAAGTTTACTCTGCTCCTGTAATCCAGGACAGAATTTCAGGGGGAAGAGCTCAGATCACAGGAAGCTTTACTGTTGAGGAAGCAAGAGATCTTGCCATTGTTTTAAGAGCCGGTGCACTTCCTGCTCCGGTAAAAATTATTGAAGAAAGAACAGTTGGGCCTACTCTTGGAGCAGATTCAATAAAAAAAGGCCTTATTTCCATGGCAGTCGGCGGAGCTTTTGTAATACTATTCATGGCTGTATATTACAGCGGTGCTGGACTTATTGCAAACTTTGCACTTGTAATAAATATTCTTCTAATAGGTGCTGGACTTGCAGCTTTTCAGGCTACACTGACTCTGCCGGGTATTGCAGGTATAATTCTTACAATCGGTATGGCTGTTGACGCAAATGTTCTTATTTTTGAAAGAATAAGAGAAGAACTTCGCCTTGGTGTTTCACCATATGCAGCAATTTCAAACGGATTTGAAAGAGCAGCTCTTACTATTCTGGATGCAAACGTAACAACACTTATTGCAGCCATAGTATTGTTCCAGTTTGGTACAGGACCTGTAAAGGGTTTTGCAGTTACTCTTACTCTGGGCATTCTTTCAAGCCTGTTTACAGCACTTTTTGTTTCAAGGGTAATATTTGATTACATTTACTCTGGAAAAGGGACTAAAAAACTTTCTATCTAAGGGGAATATTTTCATATGGAATTCATCAAGCCCGGAACCAATATAAACTTTATTGGACAAAGAAAAACAGCATTTTTTTTCTCTCTGTTTCTGATTATTGCAAGCATTCTTACCCTGATTGCTCACAAAGGTCCCAAATATGGAGTTGATTTTGCGGGAGGAACACAGTTTATTGTTGAGTATGAATCATCAATAACTACTGCCGATGTAAGGAAAAAGCTTACTGACTCGGGTTTAAAATCTCCTGTAATACAAAAATTTGGAGAAGAAGGACAAAACCAGTTTCAGATCAGACTTCTTGATTCAGAGGATTTGGATAACAGCTTTGTAAAAAAACTTTCACCTCTAATTTCCTTAACAAATAACAAGGCACAAATATTAAGTGTTGATATGGTTGGCCCCCAGGTCAGTCATGAACTCAGATCCAAGGCACTTCTTGCCATTTTTTACTCACTTCTTTTCATTACAATTTACATTTCAGGAAGATTTGAAATGAAATGGGGAGAAAGTGCAGTAATTGCTGGAAGTCTCATGGGTGCTGTTTATTTACTGTCACTTCTTAATATAAGTATTCCATACCTTATTCTTTTCGCTCTTGCAGGAAGTTTGGTTATTTTCTGGTACAGGGACTTAAGATTCGCCATGGGAGCGATATGTGCACTTATACACGATGTTGTTATTACTGTCGGACTTTTCTCTATTCTTGACATTGAATTCAACCTTCCTATAATTGCAGCACTTCTTACAATTATAGGCTACTCTCTAAATGATACAATAATTGTGTTTGACAGAATAAGAGAAAATATCAAATCTGAAAAAGATCACCTAAGCCTTGCTCAATTAATAAACAAAAGCATAAACGAAACCTTAAGCAGAACGATTCTCACCTCAGGTACAACCCTTCTTGTATTAATCTCTCTTTTTGTACTGGGTGGAGGAATTATCCATGACTTTTCTCTTGCAATGATAGCAGGAATATTAATTGGAACCTATTCATCAATTTTTATTGCAAGCCCAATTCTGCTTGCATGGAAATCAAAATGAAAAAAATCTGCTACAAGAGTAGAATCCCGGCTATTAATGCCGGGAAAATAATTTTACTTTTTTTATTTGTAATTGGATTTTGCAGCTGTGCTTCAAAAAATGAAAAGCAGCCAAACGATATTGAAATTGAAATGAAGCTTCTCGATAAAAGACTTGGCGCTGTTGAAGAAAAAATTGACAAGCTTTACAGCAGGCTTTCAATAATTCAATTCATGGTAGATAACCACGAGCAGATGATAAAAGCAAAGCCCGAATCTCTATCTTCACAAGAAACTGCAACTTCTCAAATCATGCCTGAAAATACAGAAAAAGTTTCTTCCGTACATGAAGCCAGAGAAGAGAATTTAAGCCCTCAGAAATTATATTCCAAGGGCTATAATTATCTGAAAAATAAAAACTATGCAAAATCCATTGATACTTTTGATGAGTTTTTAAAAAAGTATCCAAATGAAACACTTGCAGATAATGCACTTTACTGGAAAGGAGAAGCCTTTTATGCACAAAGCGACTATAAAAAATCTGCAGAAATTTTTGAACTTGTAACAACAACATATCCAGAAGGAACAAAATGCCCTGATGCATTGCTAAAGGCTGGTTATTCATATTTAATGCTTAAAAACAATGAAAAAGCAAAAGAGCTTCTTCAAAAAGTGATAAAAATTTATCCTTTTTCCAATGCAGCTCCAAAAGCACAGTCAAAACTTAAAGAAATTTTATAATTATTGATATTATGAACTTAGATATCTCGCCATGGCTGATTTTAAAATCAGTAAATGGTGTAGGAAATATTCTAATTAAGAGACTTATAGAAAAATTTTCATGTCCTGAAAAAATTTTCTCTTCTACAATTAAAGAATTGTGTTCAGTAGATGGAATGACTCTAAAAAAAGCAGAGTCCATAAAAAAAGCAAAAGAAAATGACTTTATAAAACAGGAAATAAAATCTGTTTTAAAAGAAAACATAAAATTTATTCATTTTAATCACCCTGATTATCCTGTTCTTTTAAAAGAAATTATTGATCCGCCTCCTTTTTTATATCTCATGGGAAATCACCCTCCTGATATTGTATCAATTGCTATTGTCGGCTCAAGAAATGCCAGCAATGAAGGGAGAGCAAAGGCATCACAGATTTCAAGATATATATCAAAATCAGGTATAAGGGTAACAAGTGGAATGGCACTTGGGATTGACGGTGCAAGCCACAGTTCTGCGCTTAATTTTTCAGGCGGCACAACAGCAGTTCTTGGAAGCGGCCTTTTAAATATTTATCCCCGCGAACATAAAAGTTTATTTAATAAAATAATTGAGAAAAAAGGAGGAGTGTTCTCAGAGTTTTTTTTAAATCAGCCTCCCGATCCCTACAACTTCCCAAAAAGAAACAGAATTGTATCGGGACTTTCCATAGGAGTTGTGGTAGTTGAAGCTGGAGAAAAAAGTGGAGCCGTAATAACTGCTAAAATTGCTGCTGAACAGGGAAAAGAAGTTTTTATTGTAAATCTTGAGCAGGCAAAATCTCCAGGCACAGACCTCCTAAATGAACTGGGTGCAAAAAAAATAAGCAGCCCTCTTGAAATTTTTGAAGAATTCCCATGGCTGCCAATCAGGGATATTGAAAGACCAGCTGAAAAAAAATCCCTTGATTTTGATGAGGGAACTGTGATTAAAGCTCTCAAACAGTCTGGGATACCACTTAATATTGATGAGATTTGCAGAAACTGCAATTTTAAATATTCAAATACAATTGGAGCTGTATTGTTAAATCTTGAACTTGAAGGAATTATCAAACAGCTTCCTGGAAAATTTTATTATTTGACAGAGGATGAAAATTGAGTAAACCCCTATTGATAGTCGAGTCTCCTACAAAAGTGAGAACTCTGAAAAAATACATTGGAAAAGATTTTGACGTTACTGCAACAGCAGGACACATAAAAGATCTTCCTCCCAAAAAAATCGGTATTGATATTGAAAACAACTTTACCCCTGAATATCAGGTCATAAACGGCAAGCAGAAAACAATAAAAGCACTTAAAGATGCTGCAAAAGACAAAGATACAATTTATCTTGCTCCTGACCCTGACCGCGAGGGTGAAGCGATTGCATTTCACACTGCTGAAGTTTTAAAGAAAAAAAACAGAAAATTTTACCGTATTCTTCTGCATGAACTCACAAAAAACGGAATAGAAGAATCGATAAAAAAACCACTTGAACTGGATAAAAGCAAATTTGATGCACAGCAGACCAGAAGAATCCTTGACAGGCTTGTAGGCTACCAGATATCCCCTCTCCTCTGGAAAAAAATTCAAAGAGGTCTTTCAGCGGGAAGAGTTCAGTCCGTATCAGTAAGAATGATCTGTGAAAGAGAAAGAGAAATTCAGGCATTTGAACCTGAGGAATACTGGCATATTACAGCTTTGCTTGCTAAACAGGACACAAAAGATCAGTTTGAAGCAAAGATTTCCAAAAAAAACTCACAAAAACTTAAAATCACTGATCAGAAAACTGCTGAACAGATTTTAAAGGATATTGAAAACAAAGATTTTATAATTGACAAAATTCGCAAAAAAACCATAAACAAAACTCCGCAGCCTCCATTTATAACAAGTAAAATGCAGCAGGATGCCATAACAAAGCTAAGGTTCTCTGCTCAGAAAACAATGACACTTGCCCAGCAGCTTTATGAAGGTATTGAACTTGGCAACGAAGGTCATGTAGGGCTTATTACATACATGAGGACAGACTCAATCCGTGTTTCAAAGGATGCCTCAGATGAAGCTTTTAAATGGATTAAGGAAAATCTTGGAAATGATTTTGCTCCAAAATCACAGAGAGTGTTCAAAAACAAAAATAAAGCCCAGGACGCCCACGAGGCCATAAGACCAACTTCAGTTTTCAATACTCCAGATAAAATCAGAAATTATCTTAATAAAGACCAGTTTGCTCTTTATGAACTTATCTGGAAAAGATTTGTTGCTTCACAAATGAGCAATGCAATAATCAATCAGGTTTCCTGCGAAATTTCAGCAGGTAATTACACATTCTCTGCATCAGGCTCAACAACGGCATTTATGGGCTATATGGCTGTATATCAATCTGATTCAAATAAAAATGAAGACTCGAAAGAGCTTCCTCCACTAAGTGAGAAAGAAAAGCTTTTAAGGGAAAAGATTACTCCGTCACAGCACTTTACACAGCCTCCTGCCAGATATACCGAAGCTTCTCTTGTAAAGGCTCTGGAAGAAAATGGTATCGGAAGACCTTCAACATACGCCACAATATTATCAACAATCAAAAACAAAGGTTATGTTGTTCTTGAAAGCAGAAAGTTTTATCCTACTGAACTTGGAATAATAGTAACAGACCTTCTTGTAGATAATTTCCCAGAAATTTTAAACGTGGATTTTACTGCCAAATTTGAAGATGACCTTGATAAAATTGAGCATTCTGAACTCGACCTTTTAGATGTGTTAAACAGCTTTTACAAAAGATTTGAAAATAATCTAAATGAAGCTGAAAAAAACATGCTCAGCATAAAGGGAGTGGGGCTTTCCACTGGAATGAAATGTCCCGAATGTAAAACCGGAGAGCTTAAAATAAAAGTTGGCAAAAACGGACCATTTATTGCCTGCGACAAGTATCCTGACTGCACATTTTCCTCAAACTATGAAAGAGATGAAAAAGGAAATATCAGACTTGTTAAAAATGAAACACTTGAAGCAGAAATTCCCGAATCAGACAAAACCTGCCCAAAATGCGGAAAGGATATGGTCATAAAACAGGGAAGATTCGGTCCTTTTCTTGCCTGCTCAGGATATCCTGACTGTAAGTTCACCCAGTCCCTTGCCAATGCTGGAGAAAAAAATAAAACAGGAGTTAAGTGCCCTGAGGCAGGATGCAATGGAGAACTTGTTGAAAAAAGATCAAGAAGAGGAAAAATTTTTTATGGATGCAACAAGTTCCCTGAATGCAGTTTTGCTCTTTGGGACAAACCTGTTAACAAAAAATGTCCTTTATGCAGTAATCCATTTTTAGTTGAAAAAGAAACAAAAAAGGAAGGAAAACAGCTAAAGTGCATTAATAAGGATTGCGGGTTTAAGGAGAAAATTGAAGAGGATGAAGACGGCAGTAATTAAAATTTTAAAAAATTTATTTTTTGAGGCAGTACATCAGTAATTACTGCCTCCAGAAAATCAATCAGGATTTTACCCTTTCTGAATAAAGGCCTGTTCTTGTATCAATCCTGATCATTTCATCCTGATCAATAAAAGGAGGTACCTGAACAACTACACCTGTTTCCAGTGTTGCAGGTTTTGTATCGTTTGTTGCAGTATCACCCTTTGCCCATGGTTCTGTTGCAACAACTTTCAGATCAATAAAATTAGGAAGTGTAACTCCTAAAGCCTGTGATCCAAAAAACAATATTTTACATACAATATTTTCCTTAAGAAAGCCTATATTGTCCTCTCCGATCTGATCTGCAGTCAAAAAAACCTGCTCATATGTATTTGTATTCATGAAACAGTAGTTTTCACCGTCAGGATATATATACTGCATTTCAAGTTCTTCAAGATCCGCTTTTTCAAATTTTTCACCTGATCTGAAAGTATTGTCAAACTGAGAACCTGTCAGCATATTTTTGAGCCTGCACTTATAAAGAGCCTGGCCTTTTCCCGGCTTAACAAAATCAAACTGGGTTATAACATGGGGAGCACCCTCATATATTATTTTTAAACCTTTTTTTAAATCACCGCTTTCAAACATAAATTCTCCTCGTCGTTTGGATAACTGAACTTGTATTCATTCAATTAAAAACAATTTTATAAAATAAATATTAATATGGAATTAAAATCCCATCTTTTTCCAATTTTCTGGTCTTTATGAAAAAATTTAACATTAAAAAATAGTCAGTAATCACTTATGTTAAATTTCTAACCACCAGTAAATAATAAAAATCTTCAGTTTTCAGCCATTCAAATGTTTCTCTGCCCGTTTTATTTCTTCAATAAATTTTTTTACCTTCATCGGGTCTTTTTTGAAACGTACGCTTTTTCCGGATTCATCATTCATGTTGGTATTGGAACAGCTGTCAAGTCCATAAGGCATCACTTTGACAGCAGCATCAAACACATTTTCGGGTGAAAGACCGCCGGCAAGAATAACAGGAATTTTAGATTTATCAACCAAAAATTTTGCTCCGCAAAGATCACAAAGTTTGCCGGTTATACCTACGAATCCGGGAACAGGCTGTTTATCGTTTCCTTCTGTGAAAAAAGTATCTGTAAGAAAAAAATTGCTTACATCAGAAAAAGCTGAAATAAAAAAATCAAATTTCATCCTTAAAAATTCTTTTTCTTCAAGGGAGCTATTTTCTGAAGCAAGTGGAATTGACCGCATTATTTTTAATGATTTATTTCTTGATTTCAGCTTACTTTGAAGCTCAAAAAAAAACTCTGTTGTTTTTTTTTCTTTATATTCAGTTTCATGAACAAGAGATTCACAAAAATGAATAATATCCGGCTCAAGAAAATCAATTACCTTCATGATGTCTTCAAAATCAGAAAAAAGAGGAATTACCGAACTTTTCCGATTTTGAGACTTTACTTCAGCCACAGTTGCCTTTAAGTCCTGATCCTTCAAAAAAAATTTTTTATCCAATACAACAGAACCTATATGGTCGACGCCAAGGTCTGCCATTTCAGCTGCTTCTTGTGGTGACTGAACCTCATATATCTGTGAAATCATTTTCATTTTATCAGTCCTGAAGAATTGGCGGATAATTTTTTATATCTTTTGAGTATTCATTGATGTTTTTTTCATCAAGGAACTTTGAAATAAGCTCCCCTACCATATCAGCAGGATCAACTTCATACATTTTCAGATTCTTTTTTTTTGCAATTTCCTTGCATCTGTTTTTTACATTTTCAAGTACTTCAGGGTCTAACTCTACCCTTGCGTGAATTTTAATGGTTTCAGCCATTATTCCTCCTTTTTTTATTTTTTCTATTATGATAAATCAGCTAAATTTTCAAGTATTTGATCATATTCTGAAATCATATTTTGCCATGAGTATATTTCAATGTATTCCCTTAATTTTTCAACCCACTCTTTTTTTAATAATTCCGGATTCAAAAGATATTCTTTGAGATTTTTAAACATCTTTGAAAAACTTTTGTTTAATACCATGTGATGGAATTTTTCCGGGATTATTTCGGGATATGAAAGCCGCTTTGGCAGTAAAGGAACACAGCCTGCACGAATTGCCTCTATTACAGAATATCCAAAATTCTCCTGAAAGGAAGTTGTAAGTGCAATATCAGACATTGATAAGAGCCGGATATATCTATCCCTATTTTCTACATAACCAAAATGGATAATCTCTTTTTCAAACTTTTTCCTTGAATCATTAAAAAGAAGATTGGTTTTAGCTCCCTTTTCTCCAAGAATAATGAGCCTGAAATCTATTTTGTCCCGTTTTAGAAATGTAAGCATTTTAAAAAAATCTTCAGGGTTTTTATCATGATCCCACCTATGATTCCAGAGGATGACTGGAATTTTATTTAATTCAGACTTAACAGAAACAAATTCTGTAAAATCACATCCTGGATAAATATACCCTGCTTTTTTTTCAATCTCATCATTTACCCATGATACGTCAAACCCATGGGTCGGCATTCTTGAAAGGATTTGTCTTACAGACTTGAGAAAACTTGATTTATGGGTTTTGGAGTTGAAATACAAACAATCACAGGAAAGTGCAGAGTTTATATTTGAAAAACATAAATGAAAATCAATTTTCTGGTTTGTTGCCAGGGGATAATCAAGCTGATTTTCATGGAAATAAAAAAGTACCGGCGGAATTTTTTCTTTATATAAAGCCCTGAAGTCTGAAAGGCTTATCATGTCAGTCATTAGTATTCCGTCATAATCAAAAATATTGGTTATTTTATTTTTAAAATGCCAGGATGCTCCCCTTATCTTCCATTTAAAATTCTCTGCTTCAAGCTTTACAATATCAATTTCGTGCTTTGAAAATTTTTTCAATCCTTCACAAAAGGCCTTGTGAGAGCCTCCATAGTAAGGTTCAACAAATAAATAACGCATAAAAACCTAATTTTTATATTCAAATATATTTTTTATACACTTTCTGGAAGGAGAGTAGCCCTTGTAAAATGCATTGAATGGATTTTTTTCTATAGAACTTTTATTGCCGGATTTTTTGCAAGTTAATGAATGAAATCTCATTGACCCTGGATTAATCCTTACCGGAAGCCAAATTTTGTAAATATCTGACCATAAACCAGCACCAGATTTCATTGCTTTTTGTTGAACTTCAAGAAATCTCTCAAAATATTCATTATTATCTTTATGGTAATAAACCCAGGCAAGGCCTTTTTCAAGAATAAGTTCGTTTACCATTCTTCCGTCTGGAAGGTAGACATAGGCAAGAATTCTTTTGTAAGAATCTGACCTTGTTTTTCCAATTACGATTTTGAGTTTCTTACCCCAAACAGTTTTCTTATTGAAAGCTCTGGCTGTTTCTGAAAAAGGCTGTGGAATTGATTTATCATGATTTACTTCCGGAGCATCAATCCCAATGTATCTTACTACCCTTTTGTCCTTTAAAATAATTGTATCTCCGTCAGGAACAAACCCTGCATCTGAATAAAAAAAATCCATCCCTGAGCAAAGGCCTGGAAAAAACAAAAAAAACATAAAAAATATATTTATTTTCATTCTTAGTCAGTCCAGACATTGCAATGTTTTTTTACACTTTCATCAAGAATATTGGGAAGCCCACCCTTGAGTTTTGGTACATAGCCAAAAACCCTTTCCCATACCTTATCGTCTTCCATGCAGAAATAAAGACACAGATTTTTGTCTATTTTCATAAATTCATCATGAACTGCCTTGAAAATATCAATCCTAAGAGGTTTCAGATAACGCATTTTATTATCTGTACCCGGGAAAAACTCTCCACACCATATTTTGGATTTTTCAAATCTTTTTCTTATTATGGATTTTAAATCAGGCATGAACCTGAAAGTGCCAAGGCTTATATAGACAATATTTTCAGGAGAAACATAATCAAAAATTTTTCTCACAGTTTTTCTATAATCATCTGGTGCTCCCTCATAAATAACCATCGGATCAAAATGAAAAGCTAGTCTGTACCCTTTTTTTTCACATTTGGCTGCAGCCTCAAGCCTTTGCTCAAGAGTGGTAGTATTTCTTTCATCTTCACTGATTACCCTTGGAGTGTTTAATGACCATGAAACAATAATTTTTTTGTTATGATCAAGTTCAAGAAGATTTTCAATATTTACAGTTTTTGTTTTAAGCTCAAGTATTGCCCTGTTTTGTCGGTTGAATAGATTCACAAGATATTTTGAATAATCAAAAAGTTCATCCCATACAAGAGAATCTGTAAATTCTCCAGTTCCTATTCTCCATATTGAATTTGATTTAAACACTCTTTCGTAAAGTTCATTCTCCATTTTTTTCTGATTTAAAAAAAAGGTGATTGCCGGGGGATGAAAATAGGTCTGTAAAATGCAGTATGAACAGTCCATTGGACAGTAGCTCCCGACATGTAGAATCTGGTAGTTGCAGCACCGATAGTACTTAGTGCCAGGACATTTTTTAAGAAAATCCCCCCTGTTTTCAGTTAGAAGTAAAATTTCCTTGCCCCTTGACTGAGGGTCACTTGAAGCAGAAATCTCTTTCATAACAGGAATAAGATCATCAGTTATTTCAAATTCTGCGCCTGTTTTTTTGATAATTTCATTTGCCAGCGGGTAATCTTTGCAATCATTTGTCAGATAAATTTTTTTTATATTAAACATAATTCCTACACACAAAAAAAAAGATGCATTTCTGCATCTTTTATAGATAAATTTTAAACAAAGACATTTCAGCTGAAGGCCAGATACTTCCCAAGCCTGTCATAATGTTCATCATTGAAAAACTCAACACCAACCTCCCTGCCTTTGATATTTCTAACCCTGACTTCTCTTGTAATTATATCTCTTTGCATATTATCAAGACGAAATTCAAGCAAAAGTTCATCATTTCTTAAAAAATCAGGCTCTATGTTCAAAAACATTTTAAGACCTGACTGAGACATATCTACAATCTGCATCAAACCTTTTCTGGTTTTGTCTTTTGATAAGAACTTACCGGTCAGTTTTGTCTTTTTCCTGATATATTTTCTTCTTTCAAGCTGAACAAAATAATTATTGCCACATTTGCATTTACATTTTAGTTTAAGCGGACTGTCAATATTTAAAAATTTAACCATGTTTCTCTTGCTTGTTTTCCCGCATTCCGGGCAAACAAATGAAGCTTCGCCACTGTCATTTAAAAATACTTTTTGATGTGCCACAGCAATACCTCATACCTTAAAAATTTGTATTAATGTGAAATTTTGATTAATTATTTTAAATATTAGCACATGTAAACATAATTTAAAACAAGAAATACACCTATCAGCGGCTAAACACTATTTCTTTTTTTGACAGATTATGTAAAAAATGAGAAAAAATTTTCAGTTCCTCCATTAAACAGTTATTTGACCAAACGGGTATTTTTTGTTCAGATTAAGAAAGATAAAAATCATAGCATTTAAAATAGATTGAGTATTTTGAGAATTAAATTGTGAATCAAACCTCAAAACCTACAAAAAAACTTTTTTGCTCAGTTATTAATTCACGCATACTCTTTTTATCTCACCAATATCTGTCAATCCTTCAAAAACCTTGTCCATACCATCCTGAACCAGTGTTTTCATTCCTTCTGATGATGCTGCAGAAAAAATTTCCTCGGTTGGTGCTTTTCTCTTAATCAATTTTTTAACGCTTGGAGTTCCAGCCATCAGTTCATGAATACCAAGCCTGCCTCTATAGCCTTCAGAACATTCATCACATCCTTTAGCCTTAAAAAGCCTTAATTTTCTAAGATCAGACAAAGTACGCCCCGATATTCTCTCAAAGCTATCAATTCCGCCATAAAGCTGAATTATTTCATCTATTTTTTCTTCATCAGGGGTAAACTCCTCTTTACAGTTTTTACACAACCTTCTTACAAGTCTTTGTGCAAGTACACCTAAAAATGCGTCTGAAAAGTTAAGAGGATTAAGCCCCATATCAAGGAGTCTTGTAACGGTTTCTGGAGCTGAATTTGTATGCAGGGTTGAAAAAACCATATGCCCTGTAAGTGAGGCCTCAATACCAATGGCTGCAGTTTCATGATCCCTCATTTCACCTATCATGATCACATCCGGGTCGGCTCTTAAAAAAGACCTCATTACACGCGCAAAATCAAGGCCTATTTTTGGTTTACACTCAACCTGACGAAGTCCTTCCTGGGTAATTTCAACAGGATCTTCAGCTGTCCATATTTTAACCCCTGGTTTATTTATATAGGAAAGTGCTGAGTGCAGTGTAGTTGTTTTACCAGAACCTGTCGGACCAACAACTAGAAACAGGCCATATGGCTGAACAATTGTCTTTTTAATAAGATCGAGATTCCTTTTATTCATGCCCATATCATCTATGCTCATTGCACCTGATGCGGCAAGAATTCTCAGAACTGCATCCTCAAACCCGCCTGCAGTTGGAAGAGTTGCAAGTCTTAACTCAAACTCTTTTATTCCTTTTCTTTTAAACTTTATTTTGCCATCCTGAGGAAGCCTTTTTTCAGCAATATCCAGATTTGCCATAACCTTTAATCTTGATATTATACCGGCAGCAAAAGAGTTTGGAACCTGAAGAACCTGTTGACATACGCCATCAACTCTGTATCTGATTTTGGTCTTTTTCAATCCAGGTGAAGGTTCAATATGAATATCGGAAGCATTTTTTTTGTATGCTGAAAAAATGATCTGATCAACCATTCTAACCACTTCACTTTCATTTCCTCCAAGAGACTGAACCTCATCGTCTTCTTCCTCTTCAAGCTCAAAACTGCCTGAAACTGAAAACTGATCAAGGTTATCAACGTCTGGCACACCATCACCATCATCTGAGGGCTGTTCGTAGAAAAGCTTGATATAAGCCTTGATATCCTCTGGAAGCCCAACAAAATAATTAATCTTTTTTGCATCAAGAAGACTGGAAATCTGATCAGTTTTCATAAGGTTTAAAGGGTCATCTATTATGACATCAATTCCCTTTTCTATATCCCAGTCAATTGGAACCCACATATTCTGAAGCAAAAAATTCTGCCTTAGATTTTTTATAAGTCCAACAGGGGGAGCAGTATCTGGTTTAAATGTTTTAAAGGGAACATTATAAAAATAAGACAAAGACTTACCGATTTCTTCCTTTGGAACTTTCATTTTAGTTGTTAATACAAACTCAACGCTTTTGTTTTCACTTTTTGATATATCCCTTGCTTCCTTTAACCTTGAAGAATCAATAAGATCTTTTTCAATCAGATAATCAAATTTTGAATTATATTTATTCTTTTTCTTATGCTTGAAAAGTTTATCCTTAAGCAATGGATATGAGGGATCTACATTTTTTACTTTTTCAAAATACTCAAGAGCAAGTTCTGAATTATTTTTCTTTTCAAATGCTTCGCCAAAAAAGAACAATACCTGAGACTTTATTTTGTCGGAAACCTTGTTATTTTTAAAAATTTTGGAAAGCTGGTCATAAATATTTGAAGGGTTAAATCTTGCAAACATGAAATCAAGAAATTTGGCACTGTATTCTTCAAACTCGCAGTCCATTGAAAGAAGTTTTCCATATTCAGAGGCAGCTTCCTCATTGAGACCCAGCTCTTCAAAGGCTTCAGCACTGTCAACAATCTCTGGTACAGTACCTTTCCCCTTCCATGTATCTGCAAGCTGGTTTGCCTGCTGGGAAGACAGAATCTGCTGATCTATCTTTTCAACTTCTTCAATATCCTTCTGGATTTCCTTAATGCGCTCTACAACCAGCCTGGATGTTTCATTATCAATATCCTCACATTCAAGAATCTGCTCAAATATCTGAACTGCTTCAGTATAAAGGCCATGCTTGCAGTAAGCTTCAGCTTCGTTAATTTTATGAGCAACATCTTTTACTGCAATATCTCCCATTTTGTCCTCATTTTTTTATTTATGAACGAAATTTAAAAAATCTGCCAAAACCTTTGTTTTTTTTAAGGGAATTTATTTCAGGCATTATAAGGTCTATATTGAGCCTTACAATTTCAATAGGTGCCATAAGACTCATAAGTATTACAATGAAGCCGTGATCAGCCTTTCTCATATAAACTCTGAACTTGGTGAAAAGAAGCTCTGCTTCATTAATTTCCTTAAATCTTTTATGGATGGACTTCCAGTCAAGGGAAGCTGAGTACTCTTCTATCATTTCTCTTGTCAAACCGTTTTTTTCACTTGATTCATAAAGAACAAGATCACCATCAACAGTAAAGAAAAGAGATGCGTGAACATTTTCAATAGCATTTAGATCTGTAAATATATCTTTCATTTATATACCCAATTCAATTCTCAATCAATCCATAAGTATTCTGTAAATTTTTTCCCTATCGCATTTAGAACTAACAGACAAAACTGTGTTTTCTTCATCTGGAACAATAATCAGGCTTGTAGAGTCAACCATATTTACATAACAGGCTTTAAGACTTCCAGTGTTCAAAAAAGTGCCAAGTTCTGATGCTTTTTTAATAAACTCAGTCCATTTTGGATCTTCATAAATATCTAAAATTCCAGTAATATCACTGGAGTTATTAGCAATAAATTTTTTCAAGTAATTAACCGGAGAAATTTTTGAGGATTCTGAATCTTTCAAAACTGCTTTTTCTCCTGCCTTTCCTTCACCTTCAGCATCATTATCCTGAATATCATCCTTTTCATCCTTGAGCCTCATAGCCTCAAGTAAAACTGCCTGCAGGTCTGAGTTTATCTTTTTCTTCTTAATTCGGCAGTCATTTTCTATACATAGAGTTACATTATGCCAGCTGAAGATTCTGTATGCTGCTTCAAGCCCTTTTAAATTACCAATTCTTGCGTGATAAATTTCACCTTCCTTAAAAAACAGAACACCTTCCTGATCATTATCTTCCCGCTTTACCCTTATAGTACATGTCTTTTGTTCCATTTCAACCAGCTGAGTGAACATTTCCAGAGAGGCTGATTTAAGAATTCCACCGTCAGACTCTTTTTCAATTAATTTTTTAATTTCGGATATCAACAGATCAAGATTAACAGGCTTTTCAAAATAACCTGCTGCCCCATTCTCAAGGAGTATGGTCTTTGACTTTGGTTTTCCAAAAGCAGTTATTATGATTACAGGTATATCAGGATAATTGGCATTAATGTATTCCAGCAACCCGTAACCATCCATTTTAGGCATCTGCAAGTCTGAAACAACAATATCAATTTTTTTATTTTTTATCTGATTTACAGCTGATACTCCATCCTTTACAAAAACAGGATTAAAACCATCGGAGCCTGTTTCAAATTTTTTAGCTATCATTTTTAACAATGCAATATCATCATCAACTATCAGAATGTTTTTCATGGAAACCCCGGTCTATTTTTAATCAAACTTCAATTTAAATTTTTCAGCAAATATCTTGTTCTTATCAAACCATTTTCTATAAAGTTTTTCCATATCTTTTAACTGACTTGTCTCTATAATAAGTTCATGAATGCATTTAAATATACTCTCAACAAAAGTCCTTTCATCTGTAACACCGGAAAATTTAATTTTCCCATTTGAATAAAAAAACTCCGCAGCAAAAGGATCAAGAAAGTCATATTCATCAATATGCTCAATAAATTTCTTTTTGAGCATTGGTAAAAAATCATATTTAATCTTTTTATTTTTTGAAACGAAATTATCAAAAATATAAATAAATTCGCCCATTATCTTAATAGAATCTTCAGCAGGGAAAGCACTTTCAGCATTAACAGGCTTGGGCTTTTCAACTTCTTTTACCATATCCGGATTTAATGATGTTTTTTTGAATATATCAGTTTTTGTGTCATGATTTGAAATAAATTTCAAAATTTCACTTAAAAACTCATCATATTTTTTTGAATCTTTAAGAAAAATATCTCCGTTTACCAGATAGCCTGCCACATCACCATAGGCAAAAAATATACCATATATTTTTTTTGAATCACTGACAACAAAATAACCTGTTTCCTTATTTTTACTAAATCCATTAACCATACCGCCAAAACTTTTCGGATTGAGCGAAAGTCCGGTATTTGCAGGCACAGACATAAGTATTTCCGACCATAAGTATACTTCATCCGGTTCAAGGTAATAAATATAAATTTCATAATTACTTTTTTCGCAGTTCTCCATAATGAGCGAAAAAGCATCCTTGCCAAAAATTATTTTATTATTTTTTTTAAAAAATGATTTTGTATAATGATCCGATTCAAAAAAAACAGCACCTTCAGTTACAGGGCCTTTAAAGTATATAACTCCCGTACCTATCTCACCCTGAAAATGTTCTATAAGCTTGTCTGTTTTGATATAGTATGTATTAAGGCCTTTTAGGATGGGATTTAAATCCGGAAAGTACATAGATAAATATCCTTAAAATTTAAGTAAAACATTTGACATTATCAGCATAACTTCTGACAGTCATGCTGATAAATTAAGACTTTTATTTTTTTCTTCTAAGCCTTTCAATAGAAAGCCTCAGACTGTCCTGCATTCTTGAGATCGCATCGGCAAGACTTCCTATTTCATCTTTGGCCTGAACCTCAATTTTAACATCAAGATCTCCAACACTTATCCTGTCAGCAGTCTCTGTCAGGTACTTGATGTTTTTAGTTATTCTGTAACCGTAAACAAGAATAGCAATGCTTATTATAACAAGAGTAGCGGCAAGAATAAAAATATTAACATCTCTTGTCTGGGTTGTAAGAATTGCAGCTTCATTTTCAAGATCTCTGATGGGCTTTGTAAATTCATCAATTGGTGCGGTTGCGATTATTATATATCTTGTATGCTTGACATGAACTGCAACAAGAAACTTTTCCTTGAGCTCTCCGCTTACTTCTTTCCATTTGTAATATCCCGCAACTTCTTCTCCCCTGATTACAGGCTTCAATGTTTCTACAATCAGGTCAAACTCAGCTCCCAGTTCTTTTTGAAGTTTCTTGAACAAAGGTATCCCAATTATTGAAGGATTGGGATGCGCCCAGATTCTGAAGTTATCCAGAGGTTCAGTGGGAAGATTTCTTTCAGCAAGCGAAGTATACCCTGTCTTACCTATTTTTTGTACAGCAATTTTTTTAAATTCATTTTCATAGTTAAAATCTGATTTTCTAAGCTCAGGGTGACTTTGAAGATAAATCTGGCATTGAAGAGCAACGTCTCTTGCTTTTTCTGCAATTCTTTGTTCTGCAAAATCCTTAACTACAGCCGTGCCTTTTTCTGTAATATTCTCTGACAGTCTTTTAAGCTGAATCTGGGAAAAAATACCTGAAGCGGACATAAGAAGAATAGGAATAACAAGGAAAAGAAAAAACATTTTTGTTCTAAGTCCAAAGCCTTTTCTCCCTTCTCCTTCAGATAAAGAATGTCTCTTTTCTTCAATATCATTTTTTTCTTCTACAGGGTCAGGGTCTTCAGCTTTTGAGCCCTCAAACTCAGATTCATATCCAAAAGACTGTTCTTCATCAGAAAATTCATTAAAAAAAGCATCATCATCCGTCTTCAAACTGACATCATCATCTTTTTCCAGATCTTCCTTTGAAATTTGAATTATATGACCGCATATACGACATTTAGTTTTAGCAAAATCACCTTTTAATTGTTTTTTTAACTTTTCCTTATCAATGTGATAAATTTTTCCGCATTCTTCGCATATAAGGGCCATAACCTAAGCTCCTGAAATTAATTAGTGTTAAAGACATCTACATTATCAAAAAACTTATCAGACAATCACATCAAAATATTGACTAATCATGAATATAAACTTATGCCATTCTGAGTTCTTTCAGTTTGACCATCATAGACTTTTGGAACTCTTTTCTTTTATCATCCCTTGGTATTTCTCTTGAAACAAAATTGATCAACTCAGGAATTCTTTTTGGTGCAAAGGAATTTTTTGATTCACCAATATCAGAAATCGCATCATCTAGAATAACATCTGCAATAGGCCCAATAGCTTCAAGAAGCTTTAACTGGATAAAAGCCAATACATCTCTGACATCAAACTTAGTGCTATCCTGTTTTATATCATTATTATTGTCAGATTTTACAGATTTTGCTTTTTTGAGTTTAACATCAATAATAGCAAGATATTCAAGATTTATAATCATTGAGACCGGGTCATTGACATTTTTTTTTAGAAAATCTATAAGCCTTGAATGTTCAATCATATCTTTTATAATTAGAATTGCTTCCAGCTCTTTTCCAGAGCAGGTAAATTTTTTTATCTCTGTAAATTTTTTCGGCTTTATAAATTCAATTTCATCTAATGACACAATATCCAGCATATATAGACCTTATAGCAATTATTTATTTACTGATTCAAGAATTTCCTTTTTCACTTTTTCAAGTTCTTCCCTGACCACTTTTCTCAGTGACTCCGAAATTCTTGAAATAAAAACCTCAGCAAACTTGTCAGTTTCAACATTTACATCATTATCACCTGGTTTTTTACCCGCTTTTTTGAGTGTAATTTTTTGTTTAAACTTGAGATATTTATTATACTCTTTGTAAAAAACCTTTTTCTTCTGAACTTCACTTAATTCGGAGTTTAAAAATATAGATTCAAGACTCTGATGTATTGACTGCATCATTGATACAGACTCAGGGTGAGCAGCACCAAGATTTTTTTTAATATATCTACCGAGATTATCAAGAATTCTGAAAAAATAATCACAGAACTTGTCAGTTCCGTATTTTGTTTTAAGCTTTCTTATTTCAGAAAGATAACTGTTTATCAGTTCATCTGTTATCTCCCAGTCAAGGGAAAGAAGAATTGCATTAAGATTATCAAGCGGGAAGCTTTTGGGTTTGTTCTCATTTTTTGGATCAGATTTTATTACAGGAGCTTCCTTCTTTTCAGTCCTGACTGTTTCTGCAGGCCTTTTTTCAGAAAAAGCAGGCTGAGATTCATTTTCATCATCCAGCGTATCTTCATCAAAAAGATCCTCAAGTTTGTTATCAAGCTCCTTTGTGAGACTATCCTTTTCAGCACTCAATTTATGCCTCCAATTTTTTCTTTAAAGATGATATTGTCAAAGAAATAATTTTTTTCATTGTCAGAGCGACATTTTCTCCTGATATGGCACTTGCACCGAAATATGGAGCTTTTATTACCTTGTTAAGATCATGGTTCATTTTTTCTATATCCAGAAGCTCAATACCCTGCTCCCCTAAATCTCTCTTGTTAAACTGCATAACAAGGGGAATTTTTCTTACATCCTTGTTAAAAGAGCGCAAATTATCCTGAAGATTTTTCAAGGAGCGCATATTCATTTCTCTTCTGAGCGCCATTGAATCTGCTACAAAAACTATTCCGTCAACTCCCCGCAGAACAAGTTTCCTGGTTGCATTATATTTTACCTGCCCCGGAACAGTGTAAAACTGTACCTTAATATTATGACCTGCAATTGTACCTATATCCAGAGGCAAAAAATCAAAAAATAAGGTTCTGTCACCATAGGTCTTGATTGTAACCATCTCATTTTGGATTCTTTTTCTGAATTTTTCATTTATGTATTCAAGGTTAGTGGTTTTGCCACCTCTTCCTGGTCCGTAATATACAATTTTAACCTGCACTTCTTTTTTTTTGGGATTTATTAAAGCCAACTGAATTCCTCCACAATAAAGTTAAATTTAAAAAAGTGCTTCTATCTTTTTTACAGCTTCACTGACTTTAAGTCGAAGAAACCCCAAAGAAACAGATTTTCCAAATATTGTAAGTAAAAGAAGATCCTGAGTTACTTTACTGAAATGAATACTTTCAGTTTCTCCTTTATGAAAAAGCAGAGAGAATTCATGTTCGCCAATAAGATTTGCCATTGCACTTACTGCTCCAAAATTTCCTGCTGCAAGAGCTGCAAGAGAATATACATCATGGGTTGTCTCGCCATTATCAAGATTGACAATAACGTTTCCTGCTAGATCAAGAAGAATAACATTTGCAACCCCAAGCTCAATTAATTCTTCATTTAAAACCTTTTCAATCTGGTCAATTTGATTTTTTCCGAGGTCCAAAGTAAATTCCATAAAATCTGTCCTTAACTTAAATATTTTTTGTATATTTTTTAAAAAAAGTACGTGAATCAGGTTCAAATATTCAGATTTTTATAACCCATTTAATTTTATTGTTCAAGACAATGGTTACACTAAATTTTTTTCATATATACTATAACACATCTAAACAATGTTTATACTTTTTTTTTAGCCTAGTAAACCTTTAGGTTGACCATTTTTTAAACTTTATTTTATTATATGAATAAGGTAGTTTCTTTCAGCAAATAATTACTTGAATTTTTTTTGGACCATGAAATGGTCAGAATTTTTACCTGCAGGTCAATTCAAATATTGGCCAAATTCAGCTGTAAGAATTATTTTTGAAATTTTTCAATGCAAAATTAATCAGTAAGGATTAAAAATGAAAAACAAATCAATCTTTCAATTGCCTCTGTACTTTTCAATATTTTTATTTATATGTCTTAATTTAAGCATATCTGCAGAAACAATAAAAATTGGTCAGTCCCTTCCTCTTTCCGGAGAGAACTCAGAATCTGCAAATCAATTTCAAAAAGGTTCTCTATGCTGGATTAAATATATTAATTCCAGAGGAGGAGTAAACAGTAATACAATCGAACTCATAACCAGAGACGATTCAGGCGACTATGAAAAAGCTGTAAAGAATACAGAGTTTTTCATTCTTGAAAACTTTTTTATGCTTTATGGTTATATGGGATATGATTCATGTCTTAACTCATATGAAATTTCAAAAAAATCAAAAATACCTTTTTTTGGGGCTTCAACTGGAGCACAAGAACTGCAAGGCAAAGGTGAAAGTATTTTTTTTACCAGGCCTGACTATTCCACAGAAACAATAAATATTATTGAAATGCTATTGAACCATGAAAAAAATAAAATCGCTCTTTTCCATTCGCAAAAAAACTGGGCAAAAAGTTTTGCTAAAAGTGCAGCTAAAAGCTTAGACGCAAAAAACATTAAGGACTATTCTCTTGTATCTGTTTCACAGGAAACTCCCGATACAAAATCAGCTGCAGAAAAAATCAATTTGAATTTTCCTGATGCAGTCATCATAGCTGCTGATTCAGATACTGCATCGTCATTTATCAGAGATATCAGAAAGATTAACCCAAAAATAATCATAATCGCATCTTCTGAAGTTAACGGTGAAGAACTATCAAAAAAATTAATGAACCAGGGGGTTGGAGTGATCATAAGTCAGGTTGTACCATTTCCTTTTTATACCAAGCTTCCTGTGGTTCAGCTCTACAAAAGGATATTAGTGGAATACTTCCCTGAAGAGCCATTATCATTTTATGGACTTGAAGGCTTTATATCTGCAAGGGCAATGACTACAATTATTTCAGGCTGTAAACAGCCATTAAACAGGGAAAACTTTATCGATACCGCAGCAAGTCTTAAATCAGTTAATTTAGGAGGGTTTGTTCTTGATTTTACAGATAACAAAAGCACTGGTTCAACAAATTCCTACTTCACCCAAATAGGCCCCGGAGGATTTCTGACTCCAATAACATCACTTGATGATATTTATAAATATTCGCCTCTCTAAAAGAAGGAACATATAATTTTGTATAGTGACTGAGAACAACAGAACTGTTTTCCTTTTTCATTTCGTCGTCAGATTGAAATCTAAACTTCAAAATACTAATGTATTCTTGGAGTTAAATTTTAATCTTCCTTGAACTGAACAAAAAGCTCTCGTTTTACGCCAATTATTATCAAACAAATTTCATAAAACTATTTCACTTAAAAATATCCGTTTTCTAAAAAAACAGATAGTTGACTTAGCAGATGTAATTGCTTATTGCTAACTGCTCAGCAGAAAACTTGAAAAAATGCCATTCCTCTGACGTTTTTTTCAGAGCTGCAAAAAAACATTTTTATCTACTGCCCTGAGACTTAAGGTACAATGAAACTTAAAAAATTCACTAACCGTTCCGGTTTTATGTGAACAAGTATTTATTGTATTTTACTATTTTTAATCGAATACGGCAGAACCTATATTATTATTTTTTAATATGCTCTGTAGTATAGTTTGGAATTCTTGACCTGACTTTTTTTATATAATTCCTTGTTTCTTTGTATTTGAGGTTTTTACACAGGTAGTTGTATACATCATCTGGAGACATTGAATTTATTCTTTCAAATGCAGTAAGTTTCCATAGCTGTCTCCCGGGATAAAGATTCTTTTTATATTTACCTGCAAACGTTTCAAAAACGTTTCCTATTCCTGTATTATATGCTGCAATAACACACCATTTTCTGGACTCAATGTTTTCTATTTCATCAAGATATCTGTTAAACAAAATATAAAGATAGGCAGAGCCCAGTAAAATATTATTTTCAGGGTCATATAGAAATTTATCTGTTGGAGCTCGATCTTTTTTATAAACCAGCTTGAATGCGTCTCTTCCTGCAGTTGCAGGCACAAGCTGCATAAGACCGAAGGCTGGGATTGGTGATTTGGCAAAGGGATTAAAGCAACTTTCAGTTTCAATTAATGCAAAAACAAGTTCATGGTCAATGCCTCTTTTTTTTGAATGAGGAATAACAATGTCAACATACTTTAATGCTCTTTTTTTTATATGATCATCAGCAAGGGGAAAGTCTATTGTAATCAAGACCCTGTCTTCTCCACTCTCTCCTTTAACTGCCTTGGATTCAAGCTTTTTTTGTTCTAAAACTTGAGAGGCAAATAAATATGCATTTTTTTCATTAACTATATTGCCATTTTTATCTTTAATCTGGTCTCTTAAGACTAAATCTGAGGTCAAATTTTCGATTGTATCTGGATTCTTTGCCATATCAGTAATTGAACGAATATCAGGTCTTTGACTAACAGCTTTTGCAATTAAACTACGGAACTTATTTTTTGAGAATTTTTCATCATATTCGTTTTCAGGTAAAATAATTTCTAATTTTACAATTCCTTTTTCAAAATCAATTAAGCTTCTTTCCCTCAGTTCACTGAAATAACTGACATATGTTTTTTGATCTGACACAAGTGCGTTTTTTTCGCCCCAAACTCCTGCAATTTTTCTTTTATAGTCATCAAAGGCTTTCTTAAGTTCTTCCTGATATTTCTCAAAATCTTTTTCAACTGCTTCTGAATAAGACGCAAAAGAAGAAGTATTTATATCCTTGAATTCTTTAAAAGAATCTGAAGAATATAAATTTTCATACAATAAGAATAGAAATAAAACTGATAAATAATTTCTTTTAAATTGCATCATTATTTTAACACCCAATAAAAACAGCATTAAGGTATTAGCACAAGCCTGAATCCAGTGTTATTTTTGGCAGAGTTCATGCTCTCGCTAAACCTGTTGCCAGATCTGCAGTTATTTATATCTGTTTCCCAGCTGCATCCTCTTACAACTTTAGTTTCACCAGTTACAGGACCATTTGGGTCTGTACTGTCACTAATATCATATGGAGCATAAAAATCAGAACACCACTCCAGTACATTACCATGAATATCAAAAAGCCCCCACTGGTTTGGTTCAAGAATACCTGTTTCAATTGTACGGTTTCTGTTTTTTCCTTCAGGGCAGTCTCCCCTTCTCGAATTTGCAGCAAAATTTGCCTGGTTGTCAAGAAGACACTGCCCGTATGCAAACTCTGTTTCGGTTCCAGCTCGGCAGCTATACTCCCACTGAGCCTCTGTTGGAAGTTTGTATTTAAGACCTTCTTTTTGAGAAAGCCATTCACAATAATTCAAAGCATCATTGTATGTAATGCAGGTAACCGGTTCATTATCATTTTGATCAAAACCAGGATTTTTCCAGTTATATTTCCAGCTTTTGTCCCATTTGTATCCAATCCATACCAGAGCTCCCCCATTATTTTCCGCTTCAGTTTTATAACCTGTTTCACTTGTAAACTGTTTCCAGTCACCAACTGTCACTTCTTTTGTCATAATAAAAAAGTCTTTTGATATAAAAACCTTATGCTGAGATTCATCCGGATCCCTTCTAAATTCCTGATCTGGAGAACCCATTATAAATTCGCCCTTTTTTATTCTGACAAAATTCTGGGAAACTGAATTTGTGAACTTATCAACTGGCAAAAGTTTTTCTGTAATTGTAATATTTTCTCCTTCAGGTATCTCAACGGCTATTGTCCTGCTTAAATAAAAGGGTGCAGAAAGAAGAAGTTCATATTTACCGGGCTCAAGCATGGTTTTGTTGCTGAATTCAATATTTTTATTTTTAAATTTAATTATCCCGTTTTCAGGATTAAGATTTACAATTAAACTCCCTTTCTTTGGAGGTAGTTTTTCCAGGGTCAGGTCCAGAGTTTTTTCTTCATCCTGCGAAAGAGTAATTGATAATTTCTTGTCTTTGTATCCTCTTCTTAAGAGTTCAATATTATGTGTTCCCGGCTTTAATATAAGCTTTTCTACTGGAGTTTTACCAATTAGTTTAGTATTTATGAAAAGTTCTGAATTACCAGGTTCTGATGTAACAGTAAGGAAAGCTTCTTTTTTCTCAGGTTCTTTCTGAATCTTTTTTTCAGTAGATTCCTCTTTTGCTTCCTTTTTAACATGCAAATTTGAAAGTTTTATATCACCCTGTTTAACAGGAGAAAGGCCAAGCACCTTAAATTCAGGAATTAGTCCTTGGGAAGAGGCATTTTTCTTTGTCAATTCACAAATGCTGCTTATGAACACTTCTTTCTTATCTGCCGATTTTAATGCCTGGATCAATGCAAAACCAAAAACACTGTATTTTGGATCAACTGAAGAAACTGACTGATCGCCGGAAGAAGACAGAATAAGCTTTATTCCATTTCCTGCCCCAGTCTTTTCCTTATCAACACTCCATGAGCTGTAATCCTTAGGCAGTGCCGAATTAGTTGCAATAAATGTATCGGCTTTTATGTTTTTTAAAATTCCTGAAGCTTTGGTGTAGTCTATATAAGTAAGAGTGTCACCATAAAAAGCATCATAAGGTATCCACCAGGCATGTCCGTAAAGTGGATCTGTTTCTGTCTTGCCGCTGAAAAAAATAAAAAGGGTATCTTCTTTTGAAAGGATTTTTGAATAGCTTTCTATTTTATTGATTATATCCCTTCCTGCAGCCTTTTCTGCTGTAAGAATTTCAATTTCAAACCCGAATTTTTCACCTAGAACTGATGCAAGTCCTTTTGCATCATTTACTGCTGTTCCAGGCCCTTTGAGCATTGAGTCCGAATAATTATCAACTCCTATAAGCAATGCATGATAGCGTCCTGCATATACTTCAGAAACGAATAAACCCATAAAAAAAATAAAAATTATTAAAAGAAGATTTAATTTCTTCATTAACTTTCCTCCAGATACCCTGATTCAGTAAAGCCTACTGTGTAAAATGAGGGTTTTCATTGACAACACTTCTGTTTTTCCCGCCAGCAATAATCGAGAAGTCTCCCTTGGCATTATTACTTTCTCCGCCTACAACTGTAGAGTATTTACCAGAAGCCCTGTTTGACTTTCCTCCAACAGAAACTCCAAATATTTCCGTAACCTCATTATTGCTTCCTCCTACAGCAAGTCCATAGGGTCTGGAAACGCTGTTATTACTTCCGGAAACTATACTTCCAAATGATGAAGCCTTACATCCTGTTCCTGCAATTATATTATGTGAACCGGAAATATTTCCGCCTTCATTATAGCCGACAATAATATTTCCTGTGGAATTTACAGAGTCTGTTTTCCCTGTTCCGTTAAGTAGATGTATATTTACATTGGTAAAATATATGTCATTATTTTTTCTTACCACTCCGGCAAGAATTAGATTTAGTTTTTCAATTTTTTTCTCAAGTTCTGCAACTCTTGCCTGGAGCTGGCTTATTGTGCCTGTATCAACTTTTGGTGCCTGCTTGTCCTCCTGCTTGATATTCATGATCATTGAAATATCAGCTTTTTTGGACAATGCTTCCTTAAGCTCAAGATCTCTTGTTATAGAATCATCAATGAACTTTTCGCTTATCACCCCATCCTTAATATCACTTCCGCTGTGAAAGTGTTTTTTATCAGCTTTTGAATCAATTTTATCACGAAGCATCATCTGTGAATAAATGGGATAAACATCATTTATGCCCATATCTCTGAAGTACTTGCATAACACATCATCAGTAATTGAATAAAAAGCATTTATATCAGTTTCGCCCTTCCAGATAAGATGAGGAATAGAACCAGGAATTTCTATAGATTCCCCATTTTTTATAATCAGAAATCCGACAACAGCATCTTCCCCTGATTCAAATTTTGAATTATATGAAATAACGCTGTATTTATCACTCAAATCAAAAATCTTTACAGGGTTTTTAAATTCAATTTTCCGTTTCTTTTTTTCTTCATTTTTTTTTACTATCGAAATGGCACTATCTAGTTTTTTTACAGCATCAGCAAGCCCCGAATCATTTAATTCAAGGACTTTTCCAATATCTGAATTTGAGTTTACCGGGATAGAAAAAACAGATGAGGTAAAAATAAAAAAAAGAATAAAACTGCCAAAAAAAACTTTAATGATTCTGTTCATCAATTTAACCCTCCAGCAGCTGATAAAAAAATCCGCTGAAAAAAAATTCAGCGGATTTATAAAATATGACTAGAAACTGAATGTAACTTTCGCAGCTCCAAGATACCAGTCTTTTTCTGTATCAAGGATATCATTAACTGAGTTGATTTGCTTCATTAAAATTGCAGCACCATCCATTTTATGGCCTTCAAGTTTTAATACCCAGTTAGGAGAAAGGTCAAATCTCAAAGAAAGACAAAGATCTTTGAGCCATGCATCATGATCCTTATAACCAGCCTCTTTTCTAACACTTTCTTCATTTTCTTTTCCGTCTTTGTCATCCCTGTCAGCATAGTAAACAGAATAATAGGTGCCTACTTCAAGCCAGTCAGTGAATCTGTATGCCAAAGAACCGTAATAGCCTTCTGTTTCAAGTTCAACATGGCTGATTCCAGCGGCAATAGCATTCAAAGTAGGACTATAAGACTGACCCGAAGAAGCCTGCATATTATCAAAAACATCTCCGCCTGCTCTAAAATCATAATTATTTCTCGAATATTCACCAGCAATTGTCAGGTTGCCAAGTGCATATTCAAATGAACCAGTCCATTCTGCAGATCTTGTATCCATTTCAAATCCGCCGTTCATTTCCTGAAATGGCAATCTTCCTGTTGCAGTTCCTTTAAGAGTGAAGGAAACCAGCCATCCGGTCAATGAAAGTCTTAGCCCATCAACAGGTGTTGTCCATACAATGCCTGTTGCAGCAGAATAGTCAGGGAAATAGTCATCAGCCTCAAAATTCAGATAAGCAAGTCTGGTCTGGTCTTCGGTTGTAGTGGCAACACCTGAATCAACAGGAAATTCGCTGTTACCTCCCTGGAACTGGTAAGAAATACTTCCTGCTCCGCCAAGATAAATATCACCATACAATTCACCACCCTGCATAGCAGCAACTGTATCTCTCCATGCTTCGTTATAAACAGACTGGGGAAGAAAAATATTTGTTCTTAAAAAGTCAATATCTCTTGTTGCGTTATGAAGTCCGTGGGGCATTTTCATTTTACCGGCACGAACACCCAGCCAGTCCTTCCATCTGTAGTCACCATAGGCCCAGTCAATTTCAATTTCGCCTTTACCAAACTCACCCAGTTTTCTTGCAAAAAACTGAATACCAAGATGCAGATTGTCACTTACATCAGTACCAAGGTTAAATCCAACTTCACTGAACTCAGAAGTACCGTCTACAGTTTCTGCAAAAAAATTGTTATGGGTTGATTTCATATATCCCTGTGAAATAAAGCCGTGGATATCAACATCATTTCCTGCGGATATATCACCAAATTCAACTGCAGATGCAGCAGAAGAAGTAAATATTATAAAAAGCATCAATGCAAATCTAATACATTTTTTCATTGCTTACCCCCCTTAAAAGAATTTATACAATGCGTTAGTCGATACTCATAACTTTAACACTGTCTGTATTTGCACCAGATGAAACAAAGCCTACAGCTCCCTTTGTTTCGGCAACAAACTGAATCACATCCTCATCTTTATCATAAAAAGGAGGCATTGATCCTTTTCCTGTAAAAACAAGTTTTTTCCAGTGTTTAAGATAATTCATCGAACTTTGTCCAACGTATTCCTGACAAAAAGTCTCAAGCAGATCTGTTTTTACAAGACAGAAATTTACTTTGTCACCATTTTCCCATCTGGATAATTTGCCAAGATAAATTCTTTTAAGCTCATCCTTTGAAAGAGAACTTGCAGATACACCCTTGTTGGCAATAACTAAAATATCTGCAGCCAGAACAAAGGAAGCTGAACCAAAGAACAAGGCAAAGGCCAATGAAAAGCAAACAAAACTTTTTTTCATATCGGCACCCTTCTTTTTTGCTAAAAAGTTAATAAAAATTTCCCCTCTATCAAATAATATTTTTAACCATTCAAATAATTAAATTAATATTTGTGAAAACAATTTTTAATTAACTTCAAACAAAACTTAATTTTTCTTATATGTAAAAGACTAAATTTACCCAAATATATTTGGTAAGCTTATCTTTTTTACGTCAAGGCCTGTCGTAAACCTCAATATCAAAATTAAAGTTTTGAACAATTGCAATTAAAAAAATTTAATTAATTTTAAGTATAAAAAATGGTCAAAAATAAATATCAGCTAAAACACTACACAAGGTTAAAAAACCTTTCTATGTCACCTTCTTCTAAACTTTTATTAATCTTTTTACATAATTTAAAATAAGTTTCAACATTATTAAACTTTAGTTCAAGTCTAAAATCACTGTCCTCAAAATTTTTGGGACTGATTATTTTTGGATTATCGCTAAACCCGGACTCTTTTGCCAAAAGCTCAAATGACTTTCTTAACCTTGACATCTCGGGATAACGTTTTTGATTCAATAAGCTTATAATAAAAGAAAGTTTTTGTGGTTTTGGCGATTTATCATCATTGATGATTTGAATTAAACTGCTGTCACCTAAAACTTCAGATATGGATTTGTCTTCTTTATGTGCAAGTTCCTCAACAAGACTTATAATTTCCCTCTGCCTGTTAAGTCCTGGTGAAAGTTCACCAAAAAAAGCTATAATATTTTTTGTATCCTGAGCATTATATTTAAGAACTTCAAATAAAACTGGAAGTGCAATTTTACCTTCAAAAAAAGCTTTCTGAATAAAAAAAGGTGTTTTTAAAAACTGGCTTACTTTTTCTATATATTTTTTATTTTTCCCTAAATTTTCATCAATAAAAGACTGAAAATTTATTTGTGGAAAAATATCCTTTATACGCAATAGAATGCTGTAAAGTCTTGATTCAGCATAAAATTTTAAGGTTTCATCAAAATTCTCATTATCCTTATCTGCAGCTCTCAAATAAAATCCTTTTAAAAAAGAATCGGGGCTATAATCCATCACAAGAGCATCAACAGACTTTTTCCCTGATTTAAGAGCGCCAAGAGTCCTTTTAAAACCACTCACCAATATATATTTATCTTTATTTTCAATCAGGACTGGAGGATATAAAATCCCGTTTTTTCTTATTTCTTTATAGAGAGATTTCTGTCTGCCTGCCTGAACAGGCAGAAACCTAAAAAAATTTGAGCTGAAATCAATATCCTTCAATAAGATATTTTTAAACAGCATATTTTTCTCCGGCAATTTTAACAAGAGCCTCTTTGTACTTATCACCAGTTTTACTGATCACATCCTCGGGAAGACTTGGTGCCGGCGGAGTTTTGTCCCAATTGATTTCTTCCAGATAATCTCTTACAAACTGTTTGTCAAAGCTTGGCTGTGAGCCTCCAGGAGCATATTGGTCCTCTGGCCAGAATCTTGAAGAATCCGGAGTAAGAACTTCATCTATCAAAATAATTTCGCCATTATAAAGTCCAAACTCAAACTTTGTATCCGCAATTATAATCCCCTTGGTTCTTGCATATTCAGAGGCCTTTTTATAAATTTCAAGTGTAAGAACCTTTAATTTCTCAGCATTTTCTTTTCCTATAAGAGCTGCAGATTCCTCAAATGAAATATTAATATCATGTGTTCCAACTTCTTCTTTTGTTGACGGAGTATATAGGGGCTCATCAAGTTTATCGGATTCTTTTAAGTTATCTGGAAGCCTTATTCCGCAAACTTCTTTGGTTTTAAGATATGATTTCCAGCCAGATCCTGAAATATAACCCCTTGCCACACATTCAACAGGAAAAGGTTCTGCTTTTTTCACGAGCATGCTTCTTCCTTCAAGCTCTTTTTTATATTTCTGACATTCTTCTGGATAATCTTCAACGTTTGCAGAAATTAGATGATTTGGAACAATATCCTTTAAAAAATCAAACCAGAATAATGAAAGCTGGGTCAAAACTTTCCCTTTACCTGGAACAGGTTCGGGAAGGATTACGTCAAATGCCGATATTCTGTCTGTTGCAACCATAAGGATTGATTCTCCAAGATCATAGAGATCCCTTACTTTCCCTCTGTTTACAAGCTTCAAATCCTTAAAAAAAGTTTCCTTTACTGCGTCTGACATTTAAAACCTCTTTAATTTTAAATTTTTTATCCGAAATTTTTCCAAGATCAACAATTTTAAAAACTGCCTTTTCATCATCAAGCTCAATCAGCCCGGCACTTCTATTTAAGTCACCTGTTCTATTATAAGAAAAAGAGCCGGGATTTAAAAAAACATATTTTCCGACTTTATTTATTAAAGGTTTATGGGTATGTCCATATAAAAAGAGATTGTAATCTGAAAATTCTTTTATCAGCGAATCAAAAATATTTTTATTATTATATCCTTCGCTGTGTAAAATCAGTATTTTAATTCCTGAAACCTCTTTTGTTTCCATAAAAGGCAAATTTTTTCTTACGTCATATCCGTCCATATTACCTGAAACAGCAAAAACTTCCTTATCTGGAAATGCATCAAGCACTGCAAGATTTGTAAGATCGCCGCAATGAATTACAGTTGAAGCATCCTTAAAAACAGTATCATTCAAAAAAAAAAGATCTTCATCTGCCCGAGCCATATGGGTATCAGAGACAATTCCCAGTATCTCTTTCATTTTTTATCATTCATGCTTTCAAATAAAAGAATATACTGCTTTATTCTGTCCAGCTGCAATGGATTTTCTATTATAAATGAAAGCCCTGTATGAAAAATCCCGTTTTCCAATTCAGACAAGTGGGCTGTTTTTGCCTGGATATCAACTGTTTCATCCCTTAGTCCAAGAGTTAAAACTATTGTCCCCTCATCTGCAATCTTTTCATAGGTTTCAAGTAAAATACCGCCTTCACTTATATTCAGTGTTTTTCCCATCCCTTGCTGCCTGAGCTTATCTAGGTCATTAAAAACAGCAAAATAAACAAGATTAACTGATTCAGGTCTTTTTGGATATTCTCTTCTCTCATTATTCATAAATCACTACCTTAGTTTACCTTATTGCATAAGTTTCAACATTTTTACAGCAAGACTTGAGGCTGTGTGGGAGAGACTCAAACCTGCAAACTCAACCATTTTCTTTATATTTTCAGACATTAATCCAAATTCGCTTAAAAGCATTTTTTTATCAAAAACCTTAATTTTAAAATCGCCGTCACCTGCAAGATAAAAGCTATAGCTTCGCTTTGATTCTGTAAATGGAAGCTCTCCAACCAGATCTCCCTGTTTTATTTTACCTAAATTCAAGAACATGCCATTGCATTCAATATATAATTGGGCCCCGCCGGATATAACCATACCAAGATTTGTGTCCCTGAATTTTTCAGGAGTTAAATTTTCTATCTGCCCTGCTTCTGAAACTTCCCTGATTCCGTTTCCATAAATTCTGACGTAGGCATCAGTTATTTTTTTCAGCCTGTCATCAATACATATGAAATAGGTTCTCAAAAGGTCAGAATATGAAGAATACTCCTTTGAAAGAGACTGTGCATCCAGAACTCCAAGCTGAACAGGAGAAAGAGCTCTTACAGTTGCACTTCTAGGCCTGTCTCCCCTTGCAAATGCAGCAAGACTGCCAATAAAGCCTCCTCGTCCCAGCTGAATAACAGGTATGTTTTTGCCGCAGAATTTTTTTTCAATCTGAATAAGACCGTCCAAAACAACCCAGATCCAGGAGCCGTATCTTCCTTCCCTGACAATTATCTCATCCTTTTCAAAAAACTCTTCGTCTACTATTTCGGCATAATCTATAAACCGTCCTCTTAAAAGAGGAACATGGCCAACCAAATTTTTGCCTTCGCCATGATCCAGCTTTCCTTCATCAAGAAGCCTTAAACCTTCCAGAATCAGTCCGGTGAGATTGCTTTCCATTGTCTTTTCGTATTCATGAAAATCTTCTGAAAATCTGAAGTGTCCTTTTTCCCATGAAAAAGTTTTGAAAAAAGCTTCTTCTCCCTTAAGCTCACCTGTTTCTGCATGAACAACATCACCATGCTCAAAAAAGATTTTTACTCTGGAGTCTTCTTCATTAAAGATTTCAAGTATTCCAGTAGAACCAGTAGAGCCAAGCAGCTGCAATATATCTGCAAATGAAATAAATGACAGATTCCCGGATAATAAATTATTTCCGCTCATATTATCCTGCCCAGTTAAGCTCTTTTTGCAAATGCTGAAGTGTAAGTTCAAGGCATTTTTTCAGTGCCTGTCCAACTCCATCACCTTTTATTGCACTTGCAGGAAAGGAAGGAACCTTTAGCTGCTTGTTGAGATCTTTTTCCAGGGTATCCACTTCAAGAACAGGAAATCCTTCCTTGATCAAATCCCTTTTATTATACTGAAGAACAAGAGGAACCCTGAAAATACTTTTTCCGTAATCCTTTAAATTATCATGAAGATCCTGAAGAGATAATATGTTATTTTTCCTCTGAACCTTGAGAGAATCAGCAACGAAAACTATGCCGTCAGCACCTTTTAAAACAAGCTTTCTGGTTGACGCATACTGTGGCTGACCAGGAACGGTAAAAAGCTGTACCTTTACGTCACAGCCCTTGATTTTACCAAGTCCAATGGGTAAAAAATCAAAAAATAAAGTTCTGTCACCCTGGGTATCTATGGAAACAAGGTCTCCTGTGATATTTTTCCTGAATGTCTTGTGAATGTACTCAAGATTGGTTGTTTTTCCACCCCTTCCCGGTCCGTAAAAAACAATTTTACATTCAATTTCCCGGGTCTGAATATTAAATACAGCCATAAACAATATTTCCTTTAAGTGGGATTTTTAATTTCTATGTCCAGACACCAGTCGCCTTTTTTAGGCCCGCTGCTTATCTGATGCTTTGACAATACAATTCCTGTACTCTTAAATACAGCAATTGGTGAATAGAAGCACATATCACTTAATTTTACTCCTACATCAAGATTATCTATAATTCTTTTTTCCTTGCTTGAAATTATAAGACTCAAATGATTGCCAGTCTGAAAGCTTACATCAAGTTCAACAGGCTCAGCATCAACACCTCCGCTTCCTGTAAGCTTTATGCCCACTGAATCAATTTCCATTATTTCAGGACTGAAAGACTCTGTATCCTTTGGTTCATTTATGAAATCAGATTCCACAGGATCTTCCTCAACTTCTGCAGAAAGTACAGAGGCTTTGGAAGATTCCACCAGCTGCCTTGCTTCCTTTTCAGAGAAAATATTTTCATCCTTCCAATTGCTGACCATTGAAATTATTTTATCAACCTGATCCATTGCCTCAAAACATTTTATTATATTTCTAGCAGCCTCAGTTTTTAGCTTGTCATTTTTCAAAAAAGGGGTCATTTCCTTGACAGAGTCACTGAACTGACCAAATTTTGCAAGGGTTAGAGCTTCCTCAAATTTTTTGTATTCAGGATCATCCTTAACATCGGCAAAAAGTTTTTTTATTATCTCTTTTTTCTCTGATGAAACCTGGGTATAAACTCCTTCACTGTCGTAATAATCAAGCTTCTTATTGATAGCTCCAATTTTTTCCCTGATTTTACTTTGAAGGTCTTCCCTGTTCTTGATCCCTTTATATGCAGAGATAAGCTTCAAGAGAGTCCTGTATTTGCCAAGTGCCTCTTCATACATTCCCTGAGAATAATAAAGGGATGCTTCTTTATTAATTGAATAGATTTTTTCTTTCAGCTCCATAATTAAAAAATTCCCAAAGTTTTTTAAAAAATTATATAATGAGTAATATATTTTCAATCTTAAAACAATAGCAAACCTTGCCAATTCATTCCATTTTATATAAAGAGGAGCTTAATTTAAAAATTTAATTTCAATTTTAATCAAAAGAGGAAAATAATGAATACAAAAGTTACTGTGATCGGAGCAGGTAATGTTGGTGCAACAGCAGCTCAAAGACTTGCAGAAAAACAGTTATGCGATGTTGTTTTAGTTGATGTAAACGAAGACATGCCAAAAGGAAAGGCTCTTGACCTCAGCCAGGCAGCACCAGTTGAATGTCATGACTCAAAACTAATTGGTACTTCTGATTACTCATACACAAAAGACTCGGACGTAATTATTATTACAGCAGGTATTCCAAGAAAACCCGGGATGAGCCGTGATGAACTGATTGAAACAAATTCAAATATAATGAAAGATGTTACGGCAAAAGCATGTGAGCAGTCTCCTGATGCAACCCTTATCATTGTAAGCAACCCCCTTGACGCAATGTGCCAGATAGCACTTAAAACAAGCGGATTTAAAAAAAATAAAGTCATTGGAATGGCAGGAGTCCTTGACTCTGCAAGATTCAAAACATTTATTTCAAGAGAACTTGATGTTTCTGTGGAAAACATTGAAGCCTTTGTTCTTGGAGGCCATGGCGACACAATGGTTCCACTGCCAAGATTTACAACAGTTGCAGGCATTCCAGTAACAGAACTTATTGATCCAAAAAGGCTTGATGAAATTGTTGACAGAACAAGAACAGGAGGTGCTGAAATTGTCAGCCTGCTTAAAACAGGAAGTGCTTATTACGCACCAGCCTCTTCAGCTGTTGAAATGACAAAGGCAATTTTATTTGACAAGAAAAAAATCATGCCATGTGCAGCCTATCTTGAAGGAGAATATGGAATTAACGGGATTTTCATGGGTGTGCCGGTTAAACTTGGCAAAAACGGAATAGAACAGATAATTGAAATAAAACTGAAAGACGATGAAAAAGAGGCTCTTGATAAGTCTGCCAGAGCCGTTGAAGATCTTGTTAAAGGACTTAACATATAACACCTGAAATAATTGGAGTTTATAAGTTAAGCCTTTGACAGGTTCAGATTCTGTAAAATTCAATAAGTTTTCAGATTGACTTGTATCTTGTGAAAAGGGCTTCATCTCAAAAAAGCATCTTTAAGAAAAAGCCCTTTTCAAAGATTGAACTGTAGTATTGACCAGAAAAAACAAACTTTTTTCATTTCAAAAGAAAAAATTAAAAGCATGTCAATAATTTATAAACATATATTGACTGTTAAACTGAAATATTTAATAAAGCAGTTTCGGTTTATCATTGCTGATTAACAGAAAATGAAAAAAAATTTTCCGCTCTGAAGAAGATGAAGAATCTGAACTTTAGAATAGACAAAAAAGGCCGTTTTCGTCCAGCAACTATTTATGATTTTCAGAATTACTTTTAGTAACTTTTCAGTTTAAATCGGAGCTTATGCAGAATAGTTACAAATTTTATTCTATTGTTTCTTGTATTTTTACAAAGAAATAATTAATATGTAAAAGAATGAACTAAAAATATTAATTTTAAGAAAAGCCATGAAGCATTTAACATTTTTAATATCACTTTTAATTACTGTTTCATTTATTAAGTTGTCATATGCAGAAAATTTCAACTTTAATAACCATAATTTCTATGCCGAAAATTCCTTGCCTAAGGAAGATTATATTTTTTCAAAAACATTTGAAACTGATAATTTTTCTCCTGAGTTCCACCCGCCTTCAGAACCTTCAAAAATTGAAGAACTGTACAGAATAAACCCTTATGGAAGTTACGACACTAAAATAAAATATAAGCTTGATTTCAATATTTATGATAAAAAACTTGAAATCATTCCAAAGCTGAGAATTAAAAGAACCCTTGAAGAAAAAATTACAAGGGACAAGGATGACAGCGTTAACGAGCTTACCAGCAAGACAAATAATATTTATGAAGAGTCATCTCCCTCAGGTGCACAGGTTTCATCTTCACTGACAAATTCAATTTATGTTGGAATGGATCTTTCATATGCAATAAACAAGAATATTTATATTGATTCAAACCTATCGTTTTATCAGACAGATATGGAGCTATCTGACAAGGACCCAAAGTCCAGGGTAAAGGAAAACACCTACAAATATGAGGGAAATGCAATGACCCTTTCTATTGGTGTAAGGAAGAAGCTGACAAGTTCTTTCAGTGCCGGTCTTATTTACAGCTGGGAAAAATGGCTCAATGAAACAGAAGACTTTAAAATTTCTGATCCGGATAATGAAAGCAAAGCCTCCGAAGATGCACAGGAGGCCTTGAATCTGATTTTAAGATATGATTTTTAAATAATCTTTTCTGATTTCTTCACTTATAAGACCATTTGTTTTTTTTAGAATCCCAAGGGTCTTTACTCTTTCTACGAACTCAAAGTGTCCTGAGGAAACCGCCTTTTCAAATACAAACCTTGGGGCCTGTCCTCCTTCAGCCGGGGAGTTAAAAATGTCATGAACAAAAAGATAACCTCCCCAGGCAATTTTAGGTGACCATACAAGATAATCTCCAAATTCAGTTTCAAGAGAGTGACCTCCATCAATAAACAAAAATGACAAAGGAGTTGTCCAGTACCTCCCTATGACATGGGAACTGCCTACAATTGGTGTAACGGTGTTCTCAAGTTCTGAATCGTTAAGAGCTTTTCGGAAAAAAGGCAGGGTGTCAATTTTTTGTGCTTCATAATCATAAAGCTCCTCATCAAAATACTCTTCTCCCTTTTGCTGCTCTTCAGACCCTCTGTGATGATCTATGGAAAACATTATATTATTTTCCTTTTTACAACCAGCACCAAGATAAAGAGATGATTTACCGCAGTAACTTCCTATTTCAAGTCCCGGCAGCCCAAGCTCTGAAGATGCAAGAGCAGCATACCTGTAAAGAAGCTCACCTTCCTTTTCATCAAGAAAACCTTTTGTTTTTGAAATTATCTCAAGATTATACATTAAATAACTTTCCTTATTATGTTAAAAAACAGCCAAAGTTTTATTCAAACCCAGTATGTCTGAACTGAAATTTTCAATTTTTTTCATAATTGCAGTCCTGAATCAGTTAATAACCTCTCTTGGCTTGGAACCGTCTCCAGGAGAAACAATTCCATCCTTTTCCATCTGCTCAATCATTCTTGCCGCCCGGTTAAATCCAATTCTCAAATGCCTCTGAACCATTGAAATGGAAACCTTTTTCTTTTCTCTCACAAGATTTACTGCCTCAATATATTTTTTATCATCCCCTTCATCCGATTCTTCATTTGACTGATCACCAAACACATCTTCAAATGATTGAAGGTCATTGTTAACAAGTTCATCCAGATATTCAGGCTCTGCTGAATCCGAAATAAATTTAATTACCTTTTCCAGCTCATCCTCAGAAATAAAAGCTCCATGGATTCTTGTAATCCCTGCAACACCAGGGGGCAGAAAAAGCATATCACCTTTACCTAAAAGTTTTTCAGCACCGTTTGAATCAAGAATTGTTCGTGAATCAATTTTTGAAGAGACTTTAAATGCAATTCTTGTTGGAAAATTTGCCTTGATAATTCCTGTAAGAACATCAACAGAAGGCCTCTGGGTCGCAATAATAATGTGTATTCCGGAAGCTCTTGCCATTTGTGCAAGTCTTATAAGAGCCGTTTCAATCTCTTTTGAAGACACCATCATAAGATCTGCAAGCTCATCAATTATTATTACAATAAATGGAAGCTTTTCATAAATATCCTCAGATTCGTCTTCAGAATCCTTATTTTCTGCTGCATCTATTTTTTTCTGAATTTTTGAATTATACTGCTCGATATTTCTGGCTTTTTCCTGCGCAAGCAGTTCATATCTTCTCTCCATTTCCCTTACTGCCCAGAAAAGAACATTTTTTGCTTTTTTCATATCAGTCACAACAGGAGCAAGAAGATGAGGAATCCCTTCATAAACAGAAAGTTCAATTCTTTTAGGATCTATCATAAGCATTTTTACATCCTGAGGTGAGGCCTTAAACAAAAAACTTGTAATCATCATGTTAAGACATACGCTTTTACCGGCACCTGTGGCTCCTGCAATAAGAAGATGCGGCATTTTTTCAAGACTTACAACCACCGGAGTTCCCTCAATATCCTTGCCAAGACCTATACTCAGTGGAGAACTGCTTTTTACAAACTCATCTGTCTCAAGTATCTCTCTTGAGTAAACAGAAGACCTGTTTTTATTTGGAACTTCAATGCCTATTACTGATTTTCCAGGAACAGGAGCAACAATTCTTATACTCATTGCTTTCAAAACAAGAGCAAGATCATCGGAAAGATTAGCAACTCTGCTGATTTTAACCCCTGGTGCCGGTTTGAATTCAAATGTTGTAACAACCGGCCCCCTTAAAACCGAAACAACCTCACCGTTGATGCCAAAATCCAGAAGTTTGTTCACAAGTATTTCAGATTTTTTCTCAACTTCAGAAGCAGATTCAGTGTTGTCTGATGATATGGGTTTTTCCAGAAATGAATATGGAATCAGCACGCCGTTATCAGGCTTTACAGGTGAAATATCATTTTTCTTTTTTTCTTTTGAAATTTTTAAAACCGGTTTTTTTTCTGGTACGACTGTGATTTTAGCTTGAACAGGCTCAGGCTTTACCTTTTTGGTGAATTTTACTTTTTTTCTTAAAAAGATAAAAAAAGAAGACATATTTTTTTTTATAAAAAAAATCACCCTGCCGAAAAAAACAGGTATTGTAAGAAAAAACTTAGCACTGAGCCCTGTTGCGGCAATAAATCCAGACAAAACCAGAAAAACAAGAAAAATCGCTGCTCCCAATGAATTGAGATATCTGCTCAAAAACTCCTTTAAAATCCCGGATACAACAGGATATTCTGGAATGCCGAAAAAAGAATTCAGCGGCATAAACAGTGACCCTGAAGACACAATAAGAACAAAAGCTCCAAAAAGGCTTAAGGGGTTGTTTAGAAATTTCAAGTCTGGCTTAAACAAGGAAACTGATTTTACAAGCAAAAATACTGGAAAAAATATTGCTCCAAGACCGAAAAAATCAAATAAAGAACCGCAGAAAAAAGCTCCTGCTATTCCCACATAATTTCTCACCTCGTCAGTGTAAACAGAATTATTGAATGAAGGATCAATTGGAGAATAGGTTAAAAAGCCTAGAAAGGTAAACACAGATAAAAAAAACAAAAAAAGACCTGCGATTTCCCTTTTCATAAAGAATTTACTAAACCTCCATTATTTTAACTATAATTACAGGTTTTCTCCTGATGGCAAAATAAAAATACTGCCTTAAAGCTTTTTGCAGCCTTGACTTTATTATTTCAGTTCTGTTTGGAGTCCCGGCCTCAAGGTCTTCAACTATTTCAAGGATAACACATTGAGCATCCTGAAGAAGATGCCCGGTCTCATTGCAGAAAACAAATCCTCTTGACTCAAGTTCAGGCCCGTAAAGGATAGCCCCTGTTTCCTCGTCAATTATCATTGTTACAACAGCTATTCCATCCTCTGATAAAACCCGTCTTTCCTTGAGAATACTTCTACCTACATCACCGATACCTTTACCGTCAATAAGAACCCTTCCTGTAGAAATATTTTGCCCAAGGCGCCCACCGTTCTTATCAAAAATTACCTCCTGACCATTTTCGGCAAGAAAAATATTTGACTGTGGAATCCCCACTCCCGCAGCAAGTGCCGCGTGGTGAAACAAATGCCTGTACTCACCATGAACCGGGACAAAATATTGTGGCTTGACAAGGTTAAACATCATTTTCAGCTCTTCTCTGTGAGCATGTCCGGAAACATGAACCTTGGCTATTTTTTCGTATACAACATGGGCACCCTGTCTGTATAGATTGTTAATTATTGTTGTTATTGCCTTTTCATTTCCTGGAATGAACTTTGATGAAAGGATTACAGTATCGCCTCTTTTAACCCTGAGCTGCCTGTGGCTTCCTTCGGCCATTCTTGCAAGTGCAGACATTGGCTCACCCTGGCTTCCTGTTGTAATGATCATAACAGAAGAGCTGCTTAAGTATCCCAGCTCATCAATACTTACTTCCATGTCAACAGGAATTCTTAAAAAGCCGTTTTCCTTTGCCACCTTTACAGTTGTTTCAATACTCCGCCCATTAAAGGCAACTTTCTTTCCATATTTTCTTCCAATATTGATTATCTGCTGAATCCTTGCAACATTGGAAGCAAACAAGGCTACAATTATACGTCCCCTACTCCCTGAAATAAGGGTTTCAAGACTTTCGCCCACATCAATATCAGAGATTGTATATCCTTCTTTTTCAACATTTGTTGAGTCTGATAAAAGACAAAGTACCCCCCTTTCACCAAAAGAGGCAAATCTGTTAAGATCTGTAGACATGTCATTTATTATTGAAGGATTAATCTTGAAATCTCCTGTATGGACAATTCTTCCCACCGGAGTTTCAATCATCATGCCGACTCCGTCAATGGTTGAATGCGAAACTCTTGCAAACTCAATTTTAAATGAGTCAATTTCAAGAACTGAGTCTATGTCTATTTTTCTGAGATCCGAGTGGACTGGAGAATCAAAATCCTCAAGTTTGTTTTTGACAATCCCAATTGTAAAAGGTGTGCCATAGACAGGACAGTCAACATCTCTTAGAAGATATGGAACTCCACCTATATGATCTTCATGTGCGTGGGTAAGAATAAGGGCTGAAACCTTATGAATATTTTCCTTTATATATGAAAAATCAGGTATAACTATATCAACACCAAGCATATAATCTTCAGGAAACATTAAACCGCAGTCAATAATGATCATCCTGCCGCCATACTCGACAGTCATCATATTCAGACCGATTTCTCCAAGCCCCCCCAAGGGAACCATTTTAAGCATTTTATATCCTTTCAAAATTTACAATAAAATTTTAAGCGGAAAATTAATGAAGGTAAAATTTTACAACATAAAATTCTTTGTTTTTGCTTATCTCAAACTACTTGATATTAAATCCTTACGCCGGCTTCATCAAGAATTTCATTTATCAGATTAATAAGCCACAAAATCTGCATGTCATCTGCATAACCCATACATGAACAGCGCATAGTCTTTCTGGATCTCACAAGCATTTCAGCTGCAAGCTTATTTTTTTCAAGCGATAAGGCAAAGTAATGAGGACTGCAGTCACTATGCATCTTTTGTTCTGAAGATAAAACAGAAGGATCTATAATAACATGAAAAATTTCATCCATAAAAGGGACTCCAAACCTTTTAATTAAAATCGCTTTTACAGATGAAACATCTTTATAATTCAGGGAATCAATAACATAGCTTTTCATAATTTTCAGACAGAAATCAGGTGAGCATTAATCCGGAAAAATAATAATTCCGGAATATATACCCGGAGCTCTTTATATGGCATAAGCTCCGGGGAACTTTTTTTAAGCTTCTTCTACTGTGATTGCGCCTTCTGGGCATACTTCAACACAGCTGTCGCAGCCAACGCATTCTTCTGCATTAACTGGAGTTGATTTACCATCAACGATTTCATAAACATCTACTGGGCAGATATCTACGCATTCTTCACAGCCAGTGCACTTATCCTGATCTACTGTTGGATTGAAACTCATAACTTTCTTCCTCCTTCTATAATTATTTTATATTCTGACCCAAATTTTTCAGGGTACTTTTTAAAGGGTTCTTTATAATTTTTAAAAACCCTGTGTCAACACAAATTAAATTATATCAAAAAGCGAAAAAATCAGATTTGCTCACTTGAAGCTATACCGTCTTTTTTCTTTTTGTCAATGGTTTTACCCGAGTTTTTAAAAATTTAGACAACAGCAGAATTTAGTGCTTAAGCACCTGTATTTTAATTTTTTTGTCATATCTTTCAAAACCCTTATATTTTGACTTTAATACTCTGCTGTTATTCACTAAAAAATTAAAATCTGACAAATAAAAAACATTGAAATCAGAATCTGAACTTTCCTCTATAAAACCAATATCAGAAAGAATATTTATATATTCGTCTTTATCTGTAACCAGATTCAGACAAGGTGGTTCAAGATAAAAATAAATATCAAACCATGCCAATATTCTTTTTTTTATCAGATTTTGAGGGATATTTTGAAAATTTTCTAATTTCTCTTCAGGCTTTTCTTTTTTTTCATTTGTAAGAGAATAAAAAAGTTCCTGCTCTCTTTTTTGAATCTCAGAAAAACAACTGTCAATAGATTTTTTTTCAGATTCATATTTTTCAAACAATTTAAGAAAAAAACCAGATAAAATTATTTGATTTTCAATTTCATGGCCAGCAGCATTCAAAGAAGATTCCGGCTTAAGCTCACGGACCAGCATTTCCGGCATTTCAGAGCTGTCTTCCCTGTTTGCAAAAAAACTGTAAAAATCAAAATTTTTATCATAATAATGTCTGTCAAGATACAATTTTTCAAGATTTATTATCTTTTCAATTATCTGTTCAGACAGATTATAAACTTCAGAGTACAGCCCATCCAAAACAATGCCGCCTTTGTTCAAACAAATCAGGGAACAATCCTTGTAATATGACTTGATATTATCTGTTAAAGGATTGTCAATCCCCACATATGGAAAAATTAGGTTTGTCATAATTAATTTTGAATAATTCCTTTTTCAATAATTGCAGATTTAATTGACTCAAAAACATTATCCACTGTTTTTTCAGCATCAATCAGATAAAATCTGGCGTTCTCATTTTTTTCTGCAAGTTTTAAAAAACCTGCCCGAATTTTTTCGTGAAATGAAATTTTCTCACTGTCAAACCTGGATTCATCTTCAGTTCTGGTTCCACAGGCCAGATCACGGTCAACCCTTTCAAGTCCTGACTTGGGCCTGCAGTCCAGAACAAGAGTAAGATCAGGCAGAAAATCACCTAAAATATATTTGTGTACATAATTTATAAAGTCAATATCCATCCCCCTTGCTTCACCCTGATAAACAAAAGTGCTGTCTATAAACCTGTCACATATAACTATCTTCCCATTTTGAAGGCCTGGAACTATTACTTTGTGAAAATGTTCAGCCCGGTCAGCAAGATAAAGCAACAGCTCAGTTTTATTATAGATATCCGAATTTTCAGGAGAGAGCAGTATTTTCCTGATCATCAGACCTATCTTTGTTCCTCCGGGTTCTTTTGTCAGAATACAAGGGATATTTTCTGACTGAAAAAAATCAAATATTTTTTTTGCCTGGGTTGATTTTCCGGCACCTTCACCACCGCATAATGTTATTAGTTTACCGCTGTAAATACAACACCTCCCTGTTATAAAGCCGATTTCTTTCTGCACTTTTCTGAAAACAGATTAAAAAACCCGTTTTCAAAAACAGACTGGCATTGAAATTTTAAATTTTTCATTTCCCAGACCAAAAAAATCCCGCTTTCCACCTTATGATTATAATAACTGTTCATTTTAAAAAAAACTTGATAAATATTGCTTTACCAAGTTAGAACCACGTTTAAAATATTATTTAAACTTTAAAAAAGCAAGGATATGGCTAAAAAAGGTTTTATCCCATTTTTGTTTATTTTTTTCATAGTTTTTAAGTCACAGTCTTTTTCTTTATCTTTTTTTGATAAAAGTGAAAATATTACTGCCTCTGCAGACAGCATTAATTACAATACTTCCATGGAAACCATAAAAGCCTCTGGAAATGCCGTCATAATTGGAAAAAACAACCATATAAGAGGAGATATAATATTTATAGATAAAAGATCAAAGATAATAAGCATCACAGGAAATGCCAGTATTGAAAACAAAGATCAGTCTTTTTCTGGGGATTCAGTTTTTTTTAATTATGAAACAGGCAAAGGAGTAATCAGAAATGGTAAAATCTTTGTAAATGATCTTAATTTCTACATTACAGGCCAAAAAATAGAAAAAATATCTGAAAAAACATACGTTGCACACCAGGCTTCAATAACTTCATGTGATGATCCCAAAAAAGACTGGGAATTTACTGCAGAAAAAATAAAGGCAGAAATTGACGGATACGGCTATGCCTATAACATGAGACTTAATACAATGGAAAGGCCTTTGCTTTATTTCCCTTTTCTTTATTTTCCGGTAAAGACAAAGAGACAGTCCGGGTTACTTATTCCTTCTGCAGATTATTCGGACAAATACGGTCTTGACTATAACCAGCCCCTTTACCTTGTTCTATCAGACCAGGCTGATCTTACACTGTATTACAATTTTATTGAAAAACGCAGTGACAGACCCGGAATTGAGTTAAGATACAGACATTCCAAAAACAGTTTTACTCAAATTATGTATGACCAGATCAATAATGATCCTTATACTTATAATGAACAGCCGTTTTCTACAACTGATTCAACACAAAAGGACAGATACTGGTTCAGAATGAAATCAGGCTTTTTATCGGATTCAGGATTCAAAACCGCCATTGATCTTGATATTTCAAGCGATCCAGGATATTTAACTGATTTTGACAAGGGTTATATGGGATTTGACTTTACTGAAAAAAACTTTCTAAAAAACTTTGGAAGAAGCATTGATCCAGATGATGAAACCAAAAGGACAAACAGAATTTTCACCTCAAAATATATGGGTAAAAATCTGTTTGAAACAGAATTTTTATGGATGGACGATCTCATCATAAAGGAAACCGGAACCACCAACCAGACAGTACAAAACCTTCCAAGAATTTCTTTTTATATTCCAAGAACCGGTTATGACCTTTTACCTTTTCAGACAGCATTGGATTCAGAGTACAATTATTTTTACAGAATAAACGGAGAAAAAGGTCACAGAATAAACTTTACTCCAAGAATTTACCTTCCTTTAAATATTGGCAGCTTTCTGTATCTGGAATCAGGAGCCTATATAAATGAAACACTCTGGTATACAGAAGATAATGAAGATGAAGACAATCAGAAAAAACATTCTTTCAGACAAATGTATGGATTTGATATAAAATCATCATCGTCCCTTGACCGTGTTTATAATATTTATGGGAAAAACATTGAAAAAATTAAACACACATTTTTACCTGAAATAAACTACCACTATATTCCCAAGAAAAATCAGGCTGATCTTCCAGATTTTGACGAATTTGACAGAATTGAAAAAACAAATGAAATTGAATTCGCACTGACACAGACTGTTACAGCAAAAAGAATTATCCCCTCTAAAAATCCCAGTGAAAAAAAACACGATTACTTTGAATTTTTAAGATTCAGGCTTTCACAGATTTATGACATGGCAGACGACACTCAAAACTACAGTGAAGAAGAAAAATACTCAAAAGGACGGTTCAACCCCCTTGAAGCATATTTGAAAATTTCTTTTTTACAAAATATTAATTTCGAATTTACCGGTGAATATGACCACTATGAATACATGATGACTAAAAGAAACTTTGCTCTTAACGCTTCATCCAGCAAAGGCTCAAGACTAAGACTGGAACATAGATACACCCGGGATGAAAACAAGTCCGGGGTAATTTCTGCTGATTTGAACATATCACCGGTTCTAAGCCTTCATGGTTCATATGAAAAAATCTTTATGGAAGACAATATTGAAAAAAACGACTATGAAAAGCAGTTTGGTTTCAACTATCTTTCCCAATGCTGGAATGCAGGAATATTTTACAATGAAGAGGAAGATGAAAAAAAAGTCTTTTTTCTTATAAATCTTAAAAATTTCGGAGGTATTTCCCCGGGAATTTCAGAGTCGGAATAAAAAAACAGATATGGATTTCACCAAATATTTAATTGTAATTTAGGTTTTTATTATGACAGAGAATAGTTCTGAAGAAAAAAAATGGTATGTTCTCCATACAAAAAGCAGGTTTGAAAATGTTGTAAAAGATCTTCTTATAAAAAAAAATGTTGAAGTTTTTCTCCCAAAAGTGCTGAAACTCAGTAAAAGAAAAGACAGGAAAAAGATTATTGAGGTTCCCATGTTTCCTGGATACATCTTTGTAAAAAGTGACACTACTCCTGAATACAGACTGAAAATTTTAAAAACAACAGGAGCTGTAAAACTTATCGGAACAAAAACCGGACCTGCACCTGTAAAAAAAGAAGATGTTGAATCTCTTATTCTGTTTTCTTCATCCAGAGAAGAAGTCTTTACAGGAAAAGGTTATAAAAAAGGCCGGAAAGTGATTATAAAAGATGGCCCCCTTGCAGGCGTAAGAGGAATTTTTGAAAAGGATTCCGGTAAGATGAGAGTTATTGTGCAGATAGACATTCTTGGCAGATATGCATTCACGGAAGTCAATGAAAACAATATAGAATTTTTAGACTCATCTGCTATCATTACTTGACTTATTCCTGCCGGGCATTTATGTAATGCATCTGAATTTTAAAGAATTTATTATCCCGGAGGCTATATGAATAAACTTGAGTTGATTTCAGAACTAAAAAAACAAGCAAACCTTACTAAAAGTGAAGCATCAGAAATAGTAAGAATTTTTTTCGATTCAATGACAGATGCACTTTCAAATGGAGAAAGAGTTGAGATAAGAGGGCTGTGCAGCTTTTTCATCAAGGAATATAAAAGTTATACAGGAAGAAATCCAAAAACTGGTGAAAAGGTTAAAATTCCTCCTAAAAAACTTCCTTTCTTCAAATGCGGCAAAGAACTGAAGGAAAGAGTGGATTCAATGAATTAAAAAATAATCTGTCAAATCAAGACAGATGCTGCGGATATCAATTTGGATTTTATCACTGAATGTTTCAATAATATTATAAAAAAGGGGGCTCTCGCCCCTTCAGTGCTTTTTTCAGGAGAAAGCGGAAGCAACAAAACCGAATTTGCCAAAAATCTTGCAAAGGCCTTAAACTGCCTTGAAAACAAAGAAAATAATTTCACCTTCTGCAATGAATGCAGAAACTGCAGAAGAATAAATGAAAATATTTATCCTGATTTAATTATTATTGAGGCAGAAGGAAACCTTATCAAGGTTGAGCAGATACGGCAGCTTAAGGCTAAACTTTCATTCAAACCCTATGAAGCAAAAAAAAGAATTGTACTCATAATAAATGCATCCCTGCTAAATCCGCAGTCTGGAAATGCTCTTTTAAAAATGATGGAGGAACCTCCGGCAAACACCCATTTTATTCTGACTGCCCCAGACTCAGCCAGTGTCTTAAAGACTATAAGATCAAGGTGTCAGTTATTCAGATTCACAAGGGTAATTGAAAATCAAACAGACAAATCAGATTTTTATTCAGCCGGTCAGATTCTGAATGAATATGATGTTTCAAAAAAAGATCTTGAAATGATAAGCAGTATCTTTTTAAAACTTTTTAAGGAAAACTTCCAGAATTTCAATATGATCTATTTTGCAGGAGATATTCTTTCCGGCAAAAAAACTGCAGAATCTTTTTTTGCATATATGCTTGTTTTTTTCCGTGACCTTATTTCTGTTAATTTTACAGATGATAGAATTTATTTGGAGGAAACAAAAAAACTTATTGCACAAAATTATAAAAAAATTGACAATAAAAATTTGCATAAAGCAATTGAAATAATTTATTCAGCACAGCAAAGACTTAAAGGAAATGTCAATACCAAAATTTTGATTAAGTCATCACTTTTAAAAATTCAGGCAGCAATAAATGAATCAAAATAAAAAAATAATAACCGGTGTAAGATTTAAGCCGGCCGGAAAAATCTACGATTTTGAAACAAACATGGAAGACCTTGAACCTGGAACAGTGGTTATTGTTGAAACCGAACAGGGACTTGGTGTTGCAAGAGTTATAAATCCACCTGTTCTCAAAGAATATAATCCTCAGGAGCAGGACATAAAATCAGTTCTAAGGATTTTAACTGATGAAGACCATATAACCATAGAACAGAACCTTCAGCTTGAAAAGGCGGCATTTAATTTCTGCTCAGAGCAGATCAAAATCCTTGAGCTGGAGATGAATCTTTTCAAGGTTGAAAGTACTTTTGATGCAAAAAAGCTGACTTTTTTCTTCACTGCAGACGGCAGGGTTGATTTCAGGGAACTGGTTAAAATACTTGTAAGACAATATCACATAAGAATAGAAATGCGCCAGGTCGGTATACGCCACAGGGCAAAACTATGCGGAGGAGTGGGAAGATGCGGCAGGGTTACATGCTGTTCTTCATATCTTGAAAACTTTGAACCAATTTCAATTAAAATGGCAAAAGTTCAGGGGCTGTCACTTAACCCGACAAAAATTTCCGGTGTATGCGGAAGACTCATGTGCTGTCTTCATTATGAAAATGAAACCTATAAGTATTTGAGAAGAGGACTTCCAGAAATTGGTGAGGAAGTTGAAACACCAAACGGCACAGGCACAGTGACAAGACATATCCCCCTTAAGCGTAAAGTAGGAGTTTCAAACGAAGAGGGTTATGAATCTCTTTTTGATATTAATGACATCAAAATAATTTCAAAATAAACCCAGATAATTTTTAAAGTATTAAATGTACGATTATAACAAGAATAAAAAGAATTATTTAAAAAATAAAAAGAACAGTAAAAAAAATCTGAAAAAAATCTTTAAAATATTTTTACTGATTTTTTTTCTGTTTTTTATAATTTTCTTGTTTTTTTACCGCGGTTCAAAGGAAGAGAAAAAAACAAAACAAGAGATTGAATTAATTTCAAAAACTCAAATCAGAACACTACTTAAAAATGTTCCTGAGTCTGAGTTTACAACCCAGTATTTCACTTCAAAACTTGAAGAGGAAACCATTGTTTTTCATACAACAGTCAAGGAGAAACTTCAGAAGTACCTTGACTCTGAAATCAAAAATGCACTTAACAGCGGTCCAGGAGCTCCCAAAGTAATCTGCTTTGCAGTTGCAGATCCCTATTCAGGAAAAGTATTTGGCCTGAAAGGCTATGATATATCTCCTTCTGAAAATACAGGCCCTTGTACAAAAAATCTTTATCCGGCCGCAAGCCTGTTTAAAATTATTTCCACTGCAGCAGCAATTGAAACAAAAGGCTACACACCAAACCAGACCATGACCTTTAACGGAGGCAAATACACGCTTTATAAAAGACAGATCTCAAATAAAATCACAAAATATACAAACTATATCAAGCTCAAAGATGCCTTTGCACAGTCAGTAAATCCTGTTTTTGGAAAAATCGGCTACTTTGACCTTAAAAAAGATAATTTAATAAAATACTCAAACACCTTTCTTCTAAACCAGGAGGCTGATACTGATTTCCCCCTGAATACAGGCTTTGTTGCAATAAGCGACAATAAATACAACTGGGCTGAAATTGCAAGCGGGTTTAATGACTCAACTAAAATTTCAGTACTTCACGCTGCCTTTTTAAATCAGCCTGTAGTTAACAAAGGGCTTTATCTTTACCCAAGGCTTGTGGAAAAAATAATTGATGACAAGCAGAATATAAGATATGAAGATATTTCCTCTCCCAAAATAAGAGTAATAAATGAAACCACCGCAAAAAGGCTTTCTACCATGATGGAAAGAACTGTTACAGCAGGAACAGCAAAAAATTCATTCAACTCTTACAGAAAAGGCCGAACCATGAGCAATCTGATAATCGGGGGCAAGACAGGCTCAATTTCAGATTATTCCAGAGGTATCAAATATGACTGGTTCACAGGCTATGCAATTGAAAAAGACTCAAACAGGGCAATAATTTTTTCTGTACTTGTAGGCCACGGACAGTACATAGGAACCAAATCATCAGAGTTTGCAAGAAGATTAATAGCAAATTATTTCAGTCATCTTTCATAAATTAAAATTGAGGAGGCATCATGCCTGGCTTTGAATTATTCGGAGACAAAGAAAAAAAACATGTTTCAGATGTTCTTGATACCGGTATTCTAATGCGCTACAACTTTGACGGATTACGAAAAGGACACTGGAAGGCTCTTGAGTTTGAAAAAAATCTGTCTTCCCGCCTGAATGTAAAATACAGCCATCTCTGTTCAAGCGGAACCGCAGCTCTTTCCATTGCGCTTGCATGTTTAAAAATAGGAAAGGGAGACGAGGTTATAGTTCCTCCATTTACCTTTGTTGCAACAATTGAAGCAATAATTGCAGCAGGAGCTGTTCCTGTGTTTTCAGATATTGATAAAACACTTTGCCTTGATCCTGATTCCATTGAAAATAAAATCACAAAAAACACAAAGGCTGTAATGCCTGTTCACATGTGCGGATCAATGGCAGACATGGAAAAAATCAAAAAAATATGTGACAAAAACAATCTCCTGCTTCTTGAAGATGCATGCCAGGCTGTTGGTGCTTCCATCAACGGCAATTATGCGGGAACAATTGGTCATATGGGATGTTTTTCATTTGATTTTGTAAAAACAATAACATGCGGTGAAGGCGGGGCTGTGGTAACAAACAGTAAAGATCTCTATGAAAAAGCCCATGCCTTTTCAGACCATGGACACGATCATATCGGAAATGACAGGGGAAAGGAAACGCACCCCTTCCCCGGACTGAACTTCAGAATAAGCGAACTTAATGCAGCCGTTGGAGTAGCACAGCTTGAACGACTTGACGAAATTATTTCCATTCAGAGAAAAAATAAAAAAATTTTTAAAGACGAGCTTAAAAATTTTAAAAACATTGAACTTAGAAAAGTCATTGATGAAGAAGGTGACAACGGCGGATTTGTGTCATTTTTTGCAGAAGATGAAAATGCAGCAAAAAAAATTATGGAAAACTTCAGTAAAAACAATGTGGACGGAACATTTTACTGGTATGCAAACAACTGGCATTACTATAAAAACTGGAACCACTTCAGGGATAAAAACAATTTATACAAAACCCAGTTCTGCGATGCCTTTAATCCGGACTCAGTTCAGATTGAAAAATCTGACGAAATCATGAAAAAAACAATTTCAATGCTCATTAAACTTTCCTGGACTGAAGAAGAAATGGAACAAAGAACTGAAGCATTGAAAAAAAGCCTCAACATTTAATAATAAGGAAAATCTGATGCATAGGAATTTTAAGCAGGTCTCAAGAGTTGTATTCGGTCATGGCTGTTTTGATCAGCTTGACGATATTTTAAAGGAAAAAAGAATAAATTCAAAAAAAATGGTATTCCTTGTTGACCATGTTTTTAAAGGAAGTGAGCTTGAAAAAAAAGTTCCGCTTCATAAAAACGACGAGCTGATTTTTGTTGATGTAACATACGAACCAAAAACTTCCTATGTTGACAAAATAAGAGATGATATTAAAAACAGTTCCGACCTTCTTCCCGACGGAATAATTGGGATTGGAGGAGGAAGCACAATGGACATGGCAAAGGCTGTGTCTCTTATGCTTACAAACGAAGGTCAGTCCCACGAATATCAGGGATGGGATCTGATTAAAAAACCAGGGGTTTATAAAGTTGGAATACCAACCCTTTCAGGAACAGGTGCCGAAGTTTCAAGAACCTGCGTACTGACAGGACCTGTAAGAAAGCTTGGACTTAACTCTGACTACACTGTTTTTGATCAGATGGTACTTGATCCCGAACTTATAAAAAATGCTCCAAGGGATCAGTGGTTTTATACAGGAATGGATTGTTTTATCCATAATATTGAAGCACTTGAGGGCACATATATAAATGAATTTGCCAGGGCATACGGAGAAAAATCCCAGGCCCTCTGCGAGCAGGTATTTCTTGAAGACCATCCAGATTCTGACGACAAGCTCATGATGGCATCATATTTTGGCGGAATGTCAATTGCATATTCCCAGGTAGGAGCATGCCATGCACTTTCATACGGACTTGCATTTGTTCTTGGAGTAAAACATGGGATTGGAAACTGCCTGGCATTTAACCAGCTTGAAGATTTTTATCCCCAGGGAGTTGAAAAATTTAAAAAAATGATGGATAAACATAAAATTGAACTTCCGGTTAAAATAACAAAAGATCTCAGTCAACAGCAGTTTGAGAAAATGGCAGACATCTGTCTTGGGCTTGATCCTTTATGGGAAAATGCTCTTGGGAAAAACTGGAAGAATATTATGACCAAAGATAAGGTTCTTAAACTCTACGAAAAAATTTAAACGGAGAATTTTATGCTTCCACAGATGAAAAGCATTGGACAGAAATTTTTTGATATCCTGAAAACCCCTGTATTTTTATTCAACTCCAGAAAAGATGTCTGCATTGATAAATGTATTGTTTTGTTCCCATTTGAAAATTCAAGACTCAATTGCGGATTATCAGGGATAATAAGTTTTAAAAATTTATCCTGCGAAAATTTTGGACATGATAAAAAAATCAGCGAAATACAAAAAATTTTCCAGGAAATTGTAAAATTCAGTTTTTTTGAAATTCAAAAAAATGATAATCCGCAAAATTATCTTTCAGGTCTTGAAAATGCGGAAAAATTACTTCAATTATCAAGGGATCTCAAAGAGGATTCATTGTTTTCAATGCTTTTCATCAATGAAAATTCAATAAAAACCCTTAATGAAATTTCAGCTGAAATAAAAAACTTTTCAGCTGAAGAATCATTAATTGTCCACAAAAAACTTGGAATATTTCCTCCTGAACAGGGTATTAAAATAATAAGCATTCTTGAAAAAATTAAGGATGCACAATGGACTCTTGAAAAGGAAATTCTTGAAAACATAGAAAAAATAAAAATTTTAAGTAAAAATACCCTGAAACCACAGGCTGTTTCATTTTACAGAAGAATTAATACAGTTTTAAACAGCATTAATATTCTTGAAGTCCGCGGCAGGGATTCGGCAGGGATTTCAATATTTATTACATATGACAACGAAAACTATGAAAAGTTTTTGAAAAAACTTACAAACGACTCCCTTGAGCAGATATTTAATCACAGAAAAAATATTACCGAACTTTCAAATTATAAAATCACAATTGACAAAGATTTTGTAAAACCCCAGACAACTGTTGTTTTTACATATAAATATGCTGCTGAAACAGGAGCCCTTGGGGACAATATTTCTTTTATAAGAAACCAGATAAAAAATGATTTTATTTTAAAGGCCGCAACTGAGACAGATTTTTTAAATGCCACAACAGGAGCCCACACAAGATGGGCATCTGTTGGAGAAATATCACAGCAGAACTGCCATCCTGTGGATAATTTCACAAAAAACAGACAGAAAAACACATCTGGTCTTATTCATGTCTGTCTTAACGGAGACATAGACAATTACAGGGAACTTAAAGACAATTTTGAAAAAGATATTGATCTGATACCTGAAAATATTACAACCGACACAAAAATCATCCCTCTCCAGATTTCCAGATACTACAATGAAGGCAATTCAATTGAAGAGGCATTCAGACTTGCAGTCTGTGATTTTAAAGGATCACACGCAATTTTAATGCAGACAGACTTAAGCCCCGGCAAAGTTTTTCTTGCCCAGAAAGGAAGCGGTCAGGCAGTATTTGTCGGAATTTCAGAGGATTCCTATACAATTGCATCTGAAGTTTACGGTTTTGTTGAAAGAACCCAGGATTATTATAAACTTGAAGGTGAAAAATATAACGGACAGATTGTAATTCTTGATGATAGTGCTCAAAACAAAATTGAAGGAATAACTTCCTTTACATATTCCGGACAGGTAATTCACATAAATGAAGACCTTATCCAGAATACTGAAATCACAACACGAGACGTTGACAGACAGGATTTTGACCATTTCTTCCTAAAGGAAATATTTGAATCGCCCTCCTCTGTCCGCAAAACAATTCAAGGCAGATGGAAACTTACAGATCTTGAACAGAATTTGAAAAAAGTTGTTTTTGATGAATTTATATTCCCTGAAAAAATAAAAAATGCTTTTTCACAAAAACAAATAAAGAGAATATTTTTTATTGGCCAGGGTACCGCAGGAATTGCGGCAAATGCAAGTTCATTTATGGTTTCCTATTATTTAAACAGAAAAGATATTCAGATTTCAGCTCTAAAAGCCTCTGAACTCAGCGGATTTATTCTTGATGAAAACAAGCCGGACTCAATGTCAGACTCGCTTGTTGTTGCAATTACCCAGTCAGGCACCACTACCGATACCAACAAAAGCATAGATATGGCAAAAAAATGCGGTGCAAAAACAATGGCAATTGTAAACAGAAGGGATTCAGACATAACTTTTAAAGTTGACGGTGTTTTATATACAAGTACAGGAAGGGATATTGAAATGTCTGTTGCTTCAACAAAGGCATTTTATTCACAGGTTACTGCCGGAGCTCTTCTTGGACTTTATCTTGCCGATCTTTTAAATCTAAGGGATGATATTTTTATTTCCAATGAGCTTGACAAGCTTTCTGCTCTTCCGGAACTAATGGAAAAAATATTATCAAATAAACAGGAAATTAAGGAAGCTGCTGAAAACTGTGCCTATAAAAAAACATACTGGGCATCCGTTGGAAGCGGTCCAAACAAGGCAGCCTCAGATGAAATAAGAATAAAACTAAGTGAGCTTTGCTACAGAACCATTTCATCTGACTATGTTGAGGACAAAAAGCATATAGACCTTTCATCAGAGCCTCTTATTCTTGTATGTGCTGCAGGAGCAAGGGAATCAGTTCTTTCTGACATTATAAAGGATAATGCAATTTTCAAGGCACACAAATCTACAACAATTGTATTTGCAGGTGAAAACGATTCAAGATTTGATAAAGATTCAGATGCAGTTATAAGAATTCCAGAGACAGGTGAAAATTTATCTCCTGTTCTTGTAACACTTGCAGGTCATTTATGGGGTTATTATGCCGCAAAATCAATTAATGAGGACTCAAAGTTTTTTTACCGCCAGAAAAAACAGATTCAGGAAACAATAAGCTCTCTTCTGTCCCAGGACAAGGAATTGTTTGAAGTAATACTTGAAAAGGAATTTAAGGAGTCAATTGCATCTTTTTACAAGGAATTCAGAAAACGTCAGAATGACAAAAACTTTTTTGCAATTCTTCCGTCAAATTTCACTTCAGATCTTGTACTGATTTTAAATTATCTTTACGGAAGACTCAATGCATCTGACTTTGACATGGATTTCCAGGTAAAAGGAACTCCTGCAAACATGACAGGAAGACTTTTTGACATGCTTTCAAATGCATGCGATCTCCTTTCAAGACCCATTGATGCAATAAAACACCAGGCAAAAACAGTTACAGTTGGAACAAGCAGAATTTCTGAAAAACCATCCGGCATTGTTTTTGAAGCTCTTTTGGCATCAAATATTTCCTTTGATCAGATTACACCCCAGAACCTTGTTGTTATTAAAAATCTTCAGGAAATAGTTGATAAAATAAAGGGATATGTTCTCTACAAAATTGATGATCTCAATCTGCTTGGAGAACCTGTTGATGAAACAAAAATTTCTGTTCTGGAAAAATCAGGCTCACTAAAAGAAATTCCTTCACGTGCAGATACTGACAACACATTGAAAGGCACGAAAAAAATAATTGTAAAAGAAGGAAACGTATTTATCGGGCGGGGCCAGAAAGACGGACGGTCAATACTTGTGATTCCTGCTGCTGCACAAGAAGGAACCATTGAGCATAAAAGGATAGAATATCTTCTTTCAATTGAAATTGGGTTTAAAAAGGAAGTTCCACTTTATCTTAAAACAAAAGCCCTTGGAGGAAAGCTTGAAAGAATTAAAAATAATGTTCAGGAAAATAATATCAAATGGAATAACAGCCTTATAAATCTTCTTTCAACTGAAGAACTTTTTGGACTTTCATATGAAAAAATTGTGGAAAAGATTGTTGAAAAGGCAGCTGTTTAATTTAATTTATTAAAGTTCATTCCTTTAAAAAAGCATCAGATATAAGCTCTTAACTGATGCTTTTTTGCTTTATAAGGAATTATCCATAAATATGCCGGAATGATAATTTTTTACAGCATGCTCTGCCTGATTAATCTGAACTGGTTTCTGATTCTTTTTTCTCAGTTTTTCAACAAACATAATCAGACTTTTTTAATCTTCATATGGTTTGGCATACTTTTTACAAAAATCAAGATAATACCGAAGCCACTTCAGGTAATGCAGCCTTTCTCCTGGTGGAATTGCAATTTTTTTCAAGAAGCATATTAAATTTTGTTTCAAGAGCTTCAGGAAGCTTGATCATAATTTATCCAGTTTTATGTATAATGTTTAAAATATAAGTTATCCAGTTAGTAAATTATTTACTTGACAGCTTTTTAATTGTCAACTATGAAAAATTATTTAGATTGTACAGATCCACACAATAAATTGTTATATGCTTAATGTAATCGAGAGTAGTTTATGATTTTAAACAAAAAAACTTTGGAGAGATTGAGAGAACTCATCAACGAGGAAACGGAATATCGTTCGGGACCTCAGCTTGTAAAACTATTTAATGGCCTAGGTTTCAATGATCAGTATGGCCAAGGTTTTCCATCTCGGTGGATATACACAGACAAAAAGTTAAACGCCAGAAACCGCTTAAAGCGGTGTGTTAAAAGCGTGAACCACCTGAAGGTGGTTAGAACAGTTCCAGTTGATCCTTTTTTTTATCAGCTGATTCCTGTTTCTGAATATATTTCCTCACAGTCTCTTCATCACGTCCTACTGTTGAAACGTAATAACCTCTGGCCCAAAAATTTTGTCCAACGAAATTTCGTTGTTTGCCAGCATATGTTCGAGCTATATAAATAGATTCATTTATTACAACTTGATCTGAAACTTCAATACATGGCATTATCAGCGATAAGTGGAAGATTCTCTTTGTAAAGAAACTTATATTTTCTCAGCTGACCGTATATCACTTTTTTTCGATATTTTGGAATCCAAACTATATGATACTTGCAATCATAGGTCGTATGATGAGGTAAAATTGAAAGTCTCCTTTACTGTGATCTTTAAAACAGCTTGGGAGTATATTCTACAAATGTCAAATGACTTTGGGAGTCTCCCCGGCAAAGCCAAAGTCAATGGGGGTTTACTGATTAATTAAAACCGGAAAAACGTTTTGGATCTGACCAATTAATTTTCAAAAGTTCGTAACGTAAACGTTAATGGTATAGGTTTAGAAGGCACAGTAACTGATATCATTCATGATCGAGTCAAAAGAAATTGAAAGGTGCTTTTCAGCAGAATCCCCATTAGCAGTAATTCTGCTGGCAGGAAGTACCTTAGAGGGCATTATTCTTGGGCTGGCTATAAAGTACCCAAAACAATTTAATCAGGCCAAGTCATCCCCGAAAGATAGCAGTGGTAAGGTCAAACCATTTCAAGAATGGAACTTAGCTGGTTTTATTAACGTAGCTAAGGAGCTTGAAGCTTATACAACACGATACACATAAATTTAGATAATGAAATTTAAGAGATTTTAGAAATTACATTCACCCGTATGAGCAGATGAGTTCCGGGTTCAATCCACGGGAGCATACTGCTAAGATATGTCTACAAGTTCTTAGGGCTGCAATTTGTGAAATTACCGAAAGTATCCGGCGGATTAGCACATAACAAGATTTTTGCAGCGGACGCAAAGGGCCGCGCCGCTGAAAACCAACGTTAGCGATGCAGGACTAAGGCTTTCACAATTTAAAATTGTAAAGTGGAGGTAAGTTCAGTATACTTAAAATTTGAAAGAAGATATATAAATCTGATAAATGAGGATAATTCCATGAACACAAAAGAGAAACTAATAAACGAGATTGAGCAAACCCCTGAGCCGCTGCTCTCTGAAGTACTCGATTTCCTTCATTTTCTAAAAGCGAAGACTTTTCAAAACAAACTAGATGACGCTGTAATGAGCGAATCCTCTCTGAAAAAGGATTGGCTAAACCCGGTAGAGGATGAAGCATGGCAAAGTTTGTAAAGGGCGACGTGGTTGTGGTCCCATTTCCGTTCTCAGATCTAACCCATGCAAAGCGACGCCCCGCACTTGTTATTTCCATCCTGGAGGGGGATGACGCAATACTTTGCCAGATAACAAGCAAGAGCATATCTGACAACTACGCAGTCTCAGTTGATGACGTTGACTTTCGGTCGGGTGGTCTAAAACAGTCAAGCAACATAAGGCCCAACCGTTTATTCACGGCAGACACCAATATCATTCTATATCGGGCAGGCAGCATCAAACAAGATAAGTTGAACCAGGTTATCAATAAAATAATTGAAATTATCAAGGCATAAAGCCCGCTAATCTCCTGTTTCAGGATAGTTGCCAGACAGGTATAATCCTTTTGGAAGGAGATGTTCAAAAAACTTAGCTGTAAAAACATGCTTTGTTTTTTCCTGTTTCCTTTGCCTGATATAATGCCTGATCTGCCTGATTCAGTGCTAAATCTATATCCTGATTGTCAATATCTATAAACGATACTCCAATGCTTATGGTGACATGAGGAGCCACTTTTGAATATTCATGTGGAATATTAATATGATGTATTGTTTTAAGTATTTTATTTGCTATTCCTGATGCATCTTTTTTATCTGTAAACGGAAAAAGCAGAATAAACTCTTCACCGCCTACTCTTGCAGCAAGATCAAATTTCCTGTTGGCATTGGAATTTAAAACTTCAGAAACTTTTTTAAGCACTCGTCTCCCTGAGCATGACCGTATCCGTCATTATATTTTTTAAAATCATCTATATCTGTAAATAAAACCGCTATGGGAAAAATTCCGTTTCCTGTCTGGGTTATCAGCCTTTTTAAATGCTGTTTTAAAATCTTCTGTTTGCAAGGCCTGTTAACTCATCTTTGTTGGAAAGATTTTCTAAAAACTTATTTTTTCTTTTAAGAGAATATTTTGTTATTTCCTGAATAAGTCCGTAAACAAAAGCTTTTTTGTAATTAAGTTCCCGCTCGGCTGCAGAAAGAAGAGAAACTATGATAAGTGAAACTGATACAGCAAAAAGATTTATTTTTACTTCAAAGGGAATGGTCTGGTTAAAATAAAAAAAGGAATGTGTAAAAATACAGCTGATAAAGAAAATAAAATCTTGTATTGAAGGGATATTTTATAAACTAGAATTCCTGCCGTGCATACAACAAAAACTCCTACATAATAATGAGATACAAATTCTGACTGAGATATATTTACCATAAAAAATATACAGATTATGCCTGTTAAAAGTAAAAATGTCAGCAAACTATCCATAATAAAAGGTTTTTTTGTTTTTTTTAGAATCAGTATTACAGAAAGAGCCATTGGTGTAACAACCAAAAATCTGAGCTTCCAGGCTAAAGGATAAATGTCGTTAATCATTAATTTATCCATAACTGCAAAAATATTATAAAAAAAGCATCCGATTATAATAAATAATATATTTTTGTATTTGTCAGATTCAAAACAAAAAGTTTCTGAAATGTTTTTCAATATTTTTTGGAAACCTTAACAGAAGAAGGGGGTTTTCTTTTGCTGAAAAACAAAATTTTTCAAATTCCAGAATATCATCAGCTTCTTGTATAAGCCTTGTAAAAGTTGATTTTTCCATAAATTTCTATTTTAAAAATTATAAGAAGACAACAATCAGGAACCAGATTTATTGCAGGATAATTATTGTGACGGAAGTACATGAGAATAGAACCGATCCAGGGGAAAAACTTGCTTTTTGTAAAAAAAATCCATAAAAACCTCCACAATTTCAAACCATGTTCCCACCCTGATACAGGTACAACATGTTCTACCTGTAACAGGGGAGCAAATTTCTGACAAGAGAAAAAAACAACCCTTTGAATGGAATTCGGGTGACAAATTCACTTTTTCTTTTCATACATGACAATGGCAACACACTTTATTTTATCAATGTGTCACTATTTCTTGCAGGTATTCCCGCAAAGCAGCGTTTAATATTTTTTACAACTATCCTTGCACAGGTTTATTATAAAAACCCAGGTCACAAACTTGTTATTACATATTTTTTATTCTATATATAAATAGATATTAGAATTCTAGAAAAACTGTCTTTTCTAAATTCACTATAATGGCAGGAGAAAGAATATATCCCTCTTCACTTTATCAGTTACGTTGAATAGCTGCCAATAAGATCGGAGTTATAACGGATCTTATGCTTTTCGATCTTGTAAAATAAAAAAACAAATTGGGAGATAATGCTTTTTAGATATTGATCAAAAAACCCATACAGAAATGGCAGAGTCTAATTGCAGAAAGCATTGCAAAACATTCAATGTTCCAGCAGTTTTAATTTTATCATCTGGCAGCTTGAGAATATCAACGTCTTTTCAGCAAGCAATTCTCCAGATAATCCCTACAAAAAAGGCATGGGAGAATCTTTCAATGCTCAGGACTCTACTGAAAAAAGAGTTATTAAGAGTCAGGAAAAAACTTCTAGTAGCCAATGCATTAAACGATCCCGAATGGGATCAAAATCAATATTAAACTAAACATGATCTCGAACCTGGGATATCCAGTTAATTATCTGATGGCTCACCTGAAAAGCACTATATGTATACTTGATAAGCAAAGAAAATCCTTTTTTTCAAAAGATATAGAAAATCTTTCTGCTTCAGATTAAGGTACCTTCTTGTAAAGATCAGCTGTTGCTTCTATACCAGAAAAGAGTTCAACTTATCAAAACAATCCATGGTAATTCCCCATTTGTGCTTCCTGCCTGAGAATACGAACTAGAAAATGATATCTTTATTTCCGTGGAAAGTACATGCTGAATGATCAGAATATCCAGTTTTCACAGGCCTCTGCGATGAATGTACAAAAAAGTTTATGGAATCCATTTGAGTAATTTGGTAATTAAGTCAGGACAAAAAGGTGAAGATCTTTTGTTTACCCCTGAAAATAATAATATGATTAAACATCCTCTGCTCTGATGTTGCTGAAACTTTTGAGAGAAATTATGTTAAAATCTTTAAATAATTTTTAATTAAAGCATAAGCTCTGATTCAACCTCAATAAAACCTCTGACAGAATTTATTAAAAATATTTTTTCACAATCCTTTAATTCATTTTTTAATATAATCTTTTCCTGAATTTTTTTTTCATCAAGAAGATACTGTCTCATTGTGCCGGGCAAAAGGCCGCAGGAATAATGTGGAGTATAAAGACACCCGTTTTTTTGTATTACAACATTTGCATAACATGACTCTGTTATTTCATTTTTTTCATTTACAAGAATAACATCATCAAATTTTTTATATTTTGATAAAATATTTTCATATATTTTTCTGTTTGTGGTTTTGTGATACAAAAACCGGTTTTTTGAACTGATATTTTCATCTGCCAGACATACTTTCCACTTTATTCTTTTTTCAAGTGGATTATCCACAAGCTCAAAATTTTCAAATGACAATCCGCCGTTTCTTGAAAAAAGAACCCTTACCCTCAAAAACCTGTCAGACCTGAATTTTTTTAAGGAATCAATAAATTTTTCCAGACTGAATTCAAATGAAAAATACTTTGCAGATTCAACAATTCTTTTGACATGATAGTCCTCAAGATAAAATCCTTTACCCGGCAGATAAAGCATGGTTTCAAGAAGCATGAAATCAGGTTCAGGTTCTGAAACAACAAGAGCCTTGCTCATGCACTCTTCATACTCTTCCTCTGCCCTTGAGTCCCATACAATTCCTCCGCCGGTTCCGTAAAAACCAAGCTCCTTTTTTTTATCTATATAAAGGGTTCTTATGGAAACATTGAAAACTGATTTTCTGCCGGGCATCATATATCCCATAGCGCCCGTATATATTCCCCTTTGAGAAGTTTCAAGCCCGCTGATATATTCCATTGCCTTGATTTTAGGAGCACCTGTTATGGAGGCACAGGGGAAAAGGGCCTTAAATATTTCTGATATTGTAGCATTTGTCCTGCATTTTACAGTTGAAGTCATCTGAAAAACCCTTGAATATTTTTCAATTTCAAAAATTTTTTCTGCTTTTACAGATGATTTTTCAGAAATTTTTGAAAAATCATTTCTCATCATATCAAGAATCATTACATTTTCAGCCTGATCCTTTATAGAATGTGCAAGGATATTTTTATTTATTTCATCATCTTCAGCATTGATTCCCCTTTTTATTGTACCCTTCATTGGTTTTGAAATAAGAATATCATTTTCCAGGGAGAAAAAAAGTTCAGGAGAAGCACTTATTACAGCAAATTCATCTGTTTCAACAAAACCGCAGTAGGGGCTGTCAAGACCTGCAAAATGTTTTACAAAGATATCAAATGCAGGCTCGTTTACAAAACAACTCATAAGAAAGGTAAAATTAAGCTGGTAAATATCACCCTGCTCTATTCTGTTTTTGATAAATTCAATTTTTTTTTCATAATCTTCATATGACAAAGGTATTTTCCACTCAGGATTCCAGTCTGATTTTTCATCTCTTAAAAAACTATCAATATCTATAACATCAACTTTTTTATAAATCCCAAACCAGAGATAATCGGAAATTTTATTTTGCTTTACAAAAAACTTGGAATCAAATGCCTTGGAAGCTTCATAACTTACAAATCCAGCTGCAAAATAACCTGCTGCAACCATTTTTTCAATGTATACAAGAGAATCTTCTACGTTCTCAAAATCTCTGCATCTGACAATTTCAAGGGGTTCACTGAATGCATAAAAAGATTTGCCATCCCTTTTAAATAAAAAACTTTTTTTTAAAAATTCCATTTTTATTCCTGATTCATATTTTTTTAACTTGACTGATAATATCTTAAATTGTATTAGTCAATTTAAAACTAATTAGCACTATCTAACTTTATAAGGACATATAAATGCAAGGTGATACTGTTATCAAAAACAACTTCCTCTACAATGAATTCCTGCTGTCCTGCAACGGATGTCCCTGTCTTCCCGATTATTCAAAACTTCTGCATGATTTTGCAACATCACTTGGAAAGGCTCTTGATGCCAGAGATAACTCCACCAAGGAGCACTCCAATGAAGTAGCCGACATATCTTCAATAATCGGAAAATCCATTGGTTTAAAAAAACAGCAGCTTGAAGTCATTCATCTTGCAGGACATTTACATGATATTGGTAAAATTGGAATCCCCGATAATATTCTTTTTAAAAAAGACAAACTCACATCAAAAGAATGGGAATGCATAAAAACCCATCCCATGGTTGGTGCTGAAATTGTTTCTTCAATTGAAGGGTTTACAGAAAAAAATTCAATTAAGGATATTATCATGCATCACCATGAAAGATACGATGGAAAAGGTTACCCGTCAGGGCTTAAAGGATATGATATTCCCCTTGGTGCAAGAATCATTGCAGTTGCCGATTCAGTATCTGCAATGATGCAGCAAAGACCATACAGAAACAAAATGAATTTTGAAGCAACCGTCACAGAAGTTTTTCAAAATTCTGGAACTCAGTTTGATCCATTAATTGTCAACGCCTTCAGTAAAAACCTTGAAATAATAGAAAACTATCTAAAGAGGAAAAAAAATGAACCTAAATGATTTCATCCCATCAGGGAAAAGAAAAAAATTAAATGAAATAAAAGGTCATTTTCACTGTTCCATAGTAGGAACCTGCCTTAGTCTCAAGGAGCTTGAAAAAATTCAGAGAAAGGCAAATGTTTTAATTCCCAAAAACTCCACAGAACATGAAATCCATGGAATTTTTGTATATCTTGCAGGAGAAGACGAACTCCCGGCAAAACTCATGACAAAGCTTCTTGATAAAAAATTTGAAAAGGAAGTAAGAGAATTTTCAAAATTAAAAACAGACAGTGAGCTTAAACAAAAGTGGAAACATGAATACGAAAATGGAAATATACCCGGTCCTTACTGGGCGTTGATGAGCCATCCCTTTTCCTCGGCAAAAACCCTTGCAGATGCATTTGGTGAAGTTCATATGCTTTCACATATGATAGGACGAAGCACTAGAGCTGATATAAAAAGAGTAAAAAGAGTTGAAGAAGAAAATGACAGGCTCAATGTTAAAATCAGAACACTAAAAAGGGCATACAGCGAAAAATTTGCAGATTTAAATAAAAAATATGAGCAGGAAAAAACAAAAACAAACCAGTTGTTTTCTTATTTAGACGATACAGAAAAAGAGCTCAATGAGCTTAAAAACAAAAATAATTCAGCTGCTGCCCAAAATGATAACAGCTTACAAAGCCAGAAAATCTTTGAGCTTGAAAGCAGCGTAGATTTTTTAAAAAATGAAAACGCCATTTTATGCAAAAAAATTAAGGATCTTGAAAAAGAACTGGAATCAAAAAAATACATAAACAGCTTTTTTGAACCATTGAATAATCCTCCCCAAGAGATTAAGTGCAGTGGATGCACTTCAAATAATTGTCCTGGACCTGATCTTTGCGGAAAAAAGATTTTATATGTTGGAGGAAGAAAAAACATTCTGCCAAGATACAAGGAAATTGTTGAGGAATACGGAGGAGAATTCATTTACCATGACGGCGGGATGGAATCTTCAAAAAAAAGCATAGATAATGCAGTATCATCTGCTGACATGGTTTTTTGTCCAGTTGACTGTACAAGCCATGATGCATGTCTCAGACTGAAAAAGATCTGTAAAAAAACCGAAAAATCATTTATCCCGCTCAAGTCTTCTGGAGCATCATCTTTTGGAAGGTATATAAAAAATATTTAACTGAACTTGGATTCCAATATTTTAAAAATAATTTTTTAAGTCCCCATACTCCCTCTAAGCGAATCTGCCGCCTGATAAAAAAATATCAGACGGCAGATTTCATTTAATAAAACCAAAAACCTTAGGAAGATACAATACCATATCGGGAAGATAGGTAATAAGCATAAGCACAAAAATCTGAATAATTAAAAAAGGAAAAACCGCTTTTGAAATTTTTACAATTCCATTGCCTGAAATTGTATCTGTAATAAACAGTGAAACACCCATTGGAGGTGTGCAGTAACCAATTGCAAGATTTACAGTCATTATGAGACCAAAATGAAGAGGATCAATATTAAAACTGTAAAGCATTGGGACTATTACAGGTCCGATAATTAAAACAGCAGAAATAATATCCATGAACATTCCAACAACAAGAAGAAAAATATTCATGACAAGAAGAAAACTTATGGATGAGTCAATGCTTCCCATTACAAAATCTGTCAGACGTCCAGGAATGTTTTCAAGGGTAATGAATCTTCCAAAACATGTGGCACCCGCAACTATCATGAGAAGTGTTGCTGAAGTTACAGCAGAATTTACTGTTACATAATACATATCCTTGATTTTCATTGTTCTGTGGATGAAAATTTCAACAATAAAGGCATAAACGCATGCAACAACAGCAGCTTCATTTGCAGTGAATACTCCTGAAAATATACCTCCGAAAATAAGTACAGGAAGCATGATTGCAAAAAAACCATTTTTAAAGGCCTTTATTACTGAAACAAAATCAGGAGGAGGATTTTTTGTAATCTTTGTGTCTTTTCTGAAATAAAAAACCGTATAAATACAAAACAGCGCTACAATTAAAAGTCCTGGAACAAACCCTGATAAAAAAAGCCCTTCAAGGGAAACATTTGTTATCATGCTGTATAGAATCATTCCAATACTTGGGGGAATAATTACACCAAGGTTTGGTGCCGAAGCCATAAGTCCTGTTGTATATGAATCCGGATATCCATGCTCTCTTAATGCAGGAATCATAAACCCGCCGATTGCAACAACAGTTGCAACAGTTGAGCCGGAAATAGCGCCAAACATTGCACAGGCTAAAATTCCGGCCATGCCAAGACCGCCGGGAAGAAAACTTACCATTACATTTGCAATATCAATAAGTTTTTTTACTATTGAACCTTTGGTCATTATGTTGCCGCATAAAATAAAAAACAAAACAACAACAAGAGCAAAATTATCAAGGCTTTTAAGCAATGTCTGAAAGGCAATCATAAGAGGCATTTCAGTAAAAAGTGCAAAACCTGCAATTGAAGTAAAAAACAGAGCCATGAAAACCGGTATATAAGATGAAAGACACCCTATAAGAATAAGAAAAACAATAATATCTGACAAATGAAGCATAAAATTTATCTCCAGAAACTAAATATAAAAAGGAAAGCAGCACATTATCTTTTGGGAGGGAGGATAAAAGTTCATGCTGCCTTCCATTTCACCAGACAAGAAAAAATCTGTAAAATCTTCCCATGGCTCTTAAAATCATTAGACAACCTGTAAGGGGAAGAACTCCGTATACAACCGACATGGGAACTTTTAAAATAATTGTACTCTGATTTGTCATGGCCATAAGTTTTATTATGTCCAGACCAAATTTTATTAAAAAAATCCCCATGACCACAGTTGCTAAAAGAGATAAAAACTCAAAAAATTTTTCTGTTTTGGGAAAAAACTGAATCACTGCGTCAATTTTTACCTGCTGGCTTTTTTTAACTGCAACAGAAGACCCTATAAAAGTTGTATAAATAATTACAAGCCTTACAAGCTCTTCTGACCAGGCAAGAGTATATGAATAGCCGTATCTCAATACAACATTTAAGAAAAGCCCCCCAAGTGCAAGAAACACAGTTAAAAAAAGAGTAAACTCCTCAAAAACAGTCAGTGTCTTTTCAATCACTCTGAAAATTTTTTTTATTTTTTTCAAAATAAACCCCTGTTAACGGCTGTATAAAAGCAGGTCCTGAACTTCTTTCAAGAAGTTTTCAGGCTTGTAATTATCACCAGGATAATTCCTGTTAATTTCATTTGCGTATTTGTCGTGAACATCTGCTGAGGATTTCATCAAAAAAGCCATGTCATCATCTGAAAGCTTTATAAATTCTATGCCGTTTTCCGATGCCTTTTTGATTTCTTCATTTTCCTGGTTTTCAGTCTGGGTTCTTATATTTGCACAGACCTCATGAACAGTATTTTCAAAAGTGTTTCTAAGGTCATCTGGAAGGGAGTTGAGCCATGCCTTGTTGAAAACCCAGATAAAAAGTCCCTGTGCATAATTTACCTGGGTAAAATATTTTGCAGCTTCAAACTTTTTGGTTATGTTGCATACCATTGGGGTATGATCAAGACCTGTTATTACATTCTGCTTTAAAGCAACCGGAACATCTGGCCATGGCATGACAACAGGCTGAAATCCCCAGCTTCTGTACAAAAGCTGATTTACCTCGGCTTCAGCAATTCTGAACTTTATTTTTTTTGCGTCTTCTATTGTTCTTACAGGAGTTGTTGTAGCCCATCCGTAATTACCGTAACCTGTTATATCAAGTCCTGTAATCCCCACATGGTCAGCAGCATTTAAAAAATGTGAAAAAAGCTTTTTATTATTCACAAATTTTTCAAGTTTATCAAATGAATCAACAAGAAAAGGAAGATTTACTATGCCAAATCTCTGGCCCATATTTGTTGCGGCAACCGAACTTACACCCATTCCCTGGATTGCGCCCATCTGGAGAAGGTTTAAAACCTCAACCTCTCCACCAAGCATTGAAAGGGGCTTATAATCAACATAAATCTGGCCGTTTGTGGCCTTCCAGACCGCATCCCTTATGGCAAATCCTGCATAGCTTCCCTTGACTACAGGATGGGTAACATTTGAAACAATGCATTTATATTTTGCTCCCTTTGGGTCAAAATCAGGTTTCCATTTTTCAAGTGACTTGTTGGCAAAACCAAGACCTGGCACTAAAAACAATAAAGACAATGCAATCAATAAATACTTTTTCATATGATTCTCCAAAAAATAAACTTTTTTATGAATTGTAATAATCTGCAAGAACACGAATTATTTCGCTTAAATCACTGGCTGTAAAATTTTTATCCCCAAGCTGATGCTGAATTAAAAAGCCTTCAAACAAGGCTGTTACAACAGCACCCATTTTTTTCATTTCTTCTCTTTTTTCTGTAAACGGCTCAAAAATTTCTGCATAAATATCAGCGGAAAGCCTGTAAACTCCGTTTAAAAGCTTTTCCCTCAAATCTCTTGTTTTTGCCGCATGCACTGTGAATTCAAGAAAAATATTTGCCCATTTGGAATCATCAAGAAAAGAACACAAAAAATCTATTACGATCTCAAGTGCCTCATCATAATCTCTGGCATCTGCAAGCCTCTGGTCTCTTTTGTCCCTGTGCTGCTTCAGCTTCTGCTTCATGATATCAAGGAAAACATCTCCCTTGCTGCTCCAGTATCTGTAAAAATTTCCCTTTGCATAACCTGCCTCGCAGGTAATCTCTGAAATTGTAGCCGCCTCAAACCCCATTTCTCCAAAGGTTTTTACAGCTGCCTTCATTAATTCATTTTTTGTTAATTCAGATTTTTCTCTTTGTCTTGTTACCATAATTGAACTCCATTCATTTTGTGACCGTTGGTCACATTTAAAAAAATTAACATCCCGTGTCAAGATAAAAGATGACTTGATTTTATTTTTCCAATGTAGTTAATTACTTTTTTTCCTGATATCTTTCAATATCAAGGACAAAAAATAAAATTATCGGGGCAGAAAAAATTATGAGTATTTCGGCGGAAACTTTAAAAAATTCAAATTCCAGTTACCTGTCACAAGGATTCAAGGCAGTATGGCCCATCTGCATCGGCTATATTCCCCTTGGAATTGCAATGGGAGTTCTTGGGCAGAAGGCAATGCTTACTCCTTTGCAGGTACTTGCAATGTCTTTAATGGTATTTGCAGGAAGCGGACAGTTCATTGCAGTTTCAATGATTTCAGCAGGAGCATTTATTCCTTCCATAATTGCAACTGTATTTATGATTAACCTCAGGCATCTCTTAATGAGCTCTTCTCTATGCGTTTATATGAAAAAAGTATCTCCCGTAAAACTCACTTTGCTAAGCTATGGAATTGTTGATGAAACATTTGCCGTTAATATTGAAAAACTTAAAAAAGGAAACTGGGGCCCAAGACGTGCCATTGCTGTCAATTTTTTTGCCTATTTTTCCTGGGCTTTAAGCACTTTCACAGGATGCTATTTTGGCGAATTCATACCTGAAGGATCATTTGGAATTGATTACGCACTTACTGCAATGTTTATCTGCCTTCTGATTTTTCAGCTTAACGGATCAATATATTTCATTACAGCTGTAATCTCAGGAATTGTTGCAGTTTTCCTTGCAATGACACTGGAAGGAAATTCATACATAGTAATTTCATCAATTATTGCAGCTTCAATTGGTGTAATTATAAAAAAAAGGAAAAACTATAATGAGCAATGAACAATATATTTTACTGGTTGTTGGAATGGGAATTGTTTCATTTATACCAAGATGGATTCCTCTTTTTTATCTGTCTAAAAAGGAACTCCCCAAACCGGTTGTGGAATGGCTTGAACTTATTCCTGTTGCAATTTTGAGTGCTCTTTTGTTTCCTGCGCTTCTTGTAGATCCACACACTAAAGAATTTGTTCTTATTTCACCCCAGACAGCAGCATTTATTCCATGCTTTATTATTGCATGGTTTACAAGATCACTTGGAATTACTCTTGTTGCAGGAATGTTTTTTTTCTGGGCAGGAACAAAATTCATGTGATGGTCGGGAAGACTGGATTCGAACCAGCGACCCCAGCGTCCCGAACGCTGTGCTCTACCAGACTGAGCCACTTCCCGAGATTATTTTTTCTAGCTTTAGTTATAAAAATAGTCAATCTATTTTTATAAGCCTCTCAGGATTTCTCAAATCTATGGAATTATTTCGATTTGACTTTAATCATGAATTTATCTATCCCTTTTAAACCAATACTTTTACAGGGAGTAAAAAATGGACAATTCTTTTTCCAAAAACAAATGGCTGACTTTTGTACTTGTGGCCTTCGGGGTTTTCATGTCAACCCTTGACGGTTCAATTGTAAATATTGCACTTCCTGCCATTCTTGACGATTTTAATGCAAGACTTGCAGTGGTAGAATGGGTTGTAATGATTTATCTTCTTACTATTACTTCATTTCTTCTTGCCTGCGGTAAACTTTCAGACATTTACGGCCATAAGAAAATATATATTGCCGGACTTCTGCTTTTTTCATTTTCATCATTTTTATGCGGAATTTCATCTGATATATATTTTCTCATTTTTTCAAGAATGCTCCAGGGATTTTCAGCAGCAATGATAATGGCCTGTACTCCAGCCCTTCTTGTTTTTTCATTTCCTGTTTCAGAAAGGGGGAAAATTTTTGGAATCAATTCAATGGTTGTTGCCTGCGGCCTTACTTCAGGTCCTGCAATAGGCGGTTTTTTTGTGGATGTGTATTCATGGAGAATGATTTTTTTTCTTAACGTTCCAATTGGAATTGCTGGTGCAATAGGCTCATATTTTATACTGAAAAACATTAAACCATCTACAAAGGTTTCAGGATTTGACTACAAGGGATCTCTTTTTGCTGCTGTCTCAATTGGAAGTTTTCTGCTTGTTTTAACCCATGGATATGAGTGGGGACTTGCTTCCATTGAATTTGGAATTTTTTCCTGTATCTTCATAATCTTTTTTGTCATGTTTCTTATAAATGAAAAAAATGTAAAAAACCCCGTTTTAAACTTAAAAATATTTAAAAGCAGAATGCTTTCCATATCTTCTCTTTCCGGAACTCTTCTTTTTATGATTTTATTTGTGGTTATCTTTCTCATGCCTTTTTATCTGATGAAAGCAAAGGGCCTTGACTCACAGACAGCAGGATATATAATGATGGTTCCTTTTGCATTTCTTTTTTTTGTATCGCCGGTTTCAGGAAATCTTTCAGACTATCTCGGCTCAAGAATTTTGTGCACTGCGGGTATGCTTGTTCTATTTTCTGGTGTCTGGCTTTGTTCAAGACTTACCATAGACTCAAAAATAAGTTCTGTTCTTCTTGCACTTTCACTTATTGGAATAGGAACTTCAATTTTTATTTCTCCAAACAGTGCAGCGCTCATGACATCTGTACCTGAAGAAATTAAAGGAACAGGAGGAGCAATCATGGCAGCTGCCAGAAACCTTGGAATGGTTTTAGGGATTGCAATGGCCGGCTCATTGTTTAACTTTTATTTCAAGGCTGAATCACAAGGACAGACTCTCAGCAGCTATGTCCCTGAAATGAATTATGCTTTTATGAAGGCATTTGGTTTCACAATGCTTGCAACAGCTTTTCTATCCCTTGCAGCGGCTGTAATAACAGCATTTAGAGGAAAAGAACCAACAAGACAGAGGAGATAAAAATGAAAATAACAATTATTGGCGGTTATGGATTTGTCGGCAAAAAAATCATTAACAGTCTTCTTGAAAAAAACTACTATCCTGTTTCAATTGATATTGCAAAACCCGCTTCTCAAATAAATAATTACAAATATATTTCTGCAGACACAACCTCTGAGGGAGACTGGCAAAATGAAATAGCAGACTCTGATGCAGTAATAAATCTTGCTGGAGCAACAATTTTTAAATTATGGTCACAAAACTATAAAAAAGCCATTTACGATTCAAGAATTTCAACAACACGAAATATTGTAAATGCTCTGGATGTAAAAAAGGGGACTGTTCTCATAAATACTTCGGCAGCAGGATATTACGGTGACAGAAAAAGCGAACTACTCAATGAAGATAGTACTCCAGGGGATGATTTTCTTTCAAATGTCTGCAAAGACTGGGAAAAAGAGGCTTTAAAGGCAAAGGAAAAAAATTCGAGAACCTGCATAATGAGGTTTGGAATTGTGCTTGGAAAAGAAGGAGGAGCCCTTCTTCAAATGCTGCCCTTTGCAAGGTTTATGCTTAATCCTGTACTTGGATCAGGACAAAATTTTTTCCCGTGGATACATATTGACGATCTTGTAAATGCATGTATTTTTCTTCTTGAAAATCCGGAAAATGAGGGGGTTTTCAATTTTACATCACCTGAATTTGTAACCCAGGAAAAGTTTACAAAACTTCTTGGAAATGTTCTAAACAGGCCGGCATTCTTAAAAGTACCTGAATTTGCATTGAAATTTTTTGCCGGGGAGCTTGGAAAAAGTCTTTTAATGAGCCAGAAGGCTGATCCTCAAAGGCTTGTAAATTCAGGGTTCAACTTTAAATACTCTAATCTTAAAACAGCCCTTGAAGATCTTGTATAATCTTACTGGAAGATAAATTGTTATTGCGGTTTTATTCAATAAAAACCGCAATAATCTTGATGTATACTTACTGAAAATCAAATTTTTTTCAGACGCTACATAAGAAATTTTGGATCCAGCAGATTGTCAAACTGTAAATGAATTGAATATTCATGATTCATCTGGGGCAAAACGCTTAAAACCTGTCCTTTTTTCTTTATATCCACCCTGTTTTTTGATTCAGGGATTATGAATTTCATCATAAGCTCTCTTCCAAGAAGCAGCTTCACATTCCGCTCATTTGAAGTTGTAAAGTAAAAAGAAAGGCCTCCTGATGATACATCCGACAATCTTCCTTTAAGAACTTTTCCAATTGACTTGCCTGAGGCGCTGAGTATTTGAAAAACTATTGCACCGTTAGTTGAAAACCTCTTGTGAACACGTCTGTTAACTCCTTTTTCCTGAAGAAGTGCAGATGATGTTTTAAGAGTAAATGCAAAATCCCTTAATTTCGGCTCAAGGCCTGGGAACTCTTCCTTTAATTTATCAAGCCTTTCCTTGTTTAGGACATGGCAGGAACCCTGTGAGCTTCCAACAAGAGTATTTGTACAAACAGTTGTTTTAAAAAAGGATTCTGTTCCTGCAATATTACCGGGAGTTACTTCTCTTATAAAAATATCTTCCTGATCTTTCTTATGAATTATTTTAAGACTGCCTTTGTTAACAAAATAAAGATTTTTATTTTTTTCTCCCTGACGGAAGAACACATCATCTGAACTGAACTGCTCCTCTTTCATTGAAAAAAACAGTGCATTGCCTTCTTCAGAAGTCAGATCAGTATAAAGTTTTTTAAATATGCTCTGGTGATTTTTATCTATTGCATCATTTTTTTCTCTTTCAATTATTTCTGCAGATTCTACAATTTCTGTCAGAGCAAGGGGATCTATTTCATAAATTTTATCTCTTAAGGCCTCAGCCTTTGTAAATTCCTTGTTTTTTGCAAAATATATAACTGCCTCATAAACTGCTCTTACAGCCCTGTCCTTATTTCCATTTTCAAGATGAGTTCTGATCTGATGCTCTAATTTTTTTAATTCCATTTATCCTCCAAAGGAATGTATATTTTCTTTTTTTGTAACTGTCAGTTTTTATATATTTATATATCATAAAAAAAAATAAAAAAGATTTAAAAGAATTATTGATTCAATGTATCAAGGGAGTCTTCAATGATTTCCTTTAAAATTTCATTGGTCTCTGTTTTTTCAATTTTTTCAATTTCTTTTATCCATTTATTTTTCTGCTCCGATAAAGAAAACAGATACAAAATATCTCCTTTTATTTCAACCGGTACTTCAAAATAAATTTCATAGAGCCTGTCAATCAGATCCTCAAACAATAACGGAGATTTTTCAGCGAGAATTTCAGCGGTTACAGCAGCACCAACCCGCAGACCCAGGCCAGAAGACTGAAATAAAGATAAAAATCCTGAAAAGACTCTGTTTTCAGATATCATCATATCAGCAATATCAGATGCTCTGCCCTGTTCAATAATATTTGTGAAGTAATCCTGTGTCAGCTCATTTGTATCTTTTTCTCCAAATACTGTATCAAGATCTTCAATATTCAGCCTGCCCACAAGTCTTTGAATTTCATTTCCGTTTTTTTCAATTAAAAGACATGGAACTGACATAACTTCATATTCTGATGCAAGTCCATAATTATCATCACAAAAATAAAAGCTTGTTTTAACTGTCTTTTTTTTCAGGAATCCAATCATATTATCAAAAGAGACCGGGCAGTTTGGACACATTGACGATACAAAAAATTTCTGTTCGAATTCATTTGAAAATACACTGGTCTGATGCAATGCAGCTATTTTTATAAAATAATTCAAAAGGTGTCCATAGGGCATGCCATAAAATGAAAAGCTGTCAAATTCAATATACGGCCTGTTTCCTTCCTTCACTTCATAATCTATCCATGGAAAAACCTTTTTCAGACTTTCCAGAAAATCTTTCAATTTTTCAAAATATTTGTCTTCAGATTTTATTAAATAAAAAGTTTTTCTGTTTTTTATATTTTTATATTCCTCAATAAATTCCTTATCAAAGGCTAAATCCATAATTTTACCTTTACTTTATTAATTTTTATTTTTAATCTCTCAAATAAAAGTCTTATTACAAATTTTTTAAAAGTTAAATTTTTAAATATGAATGTCAAATCTTTTTCAATAATGACCTTTAACATACGCTTTGGTCTTGCTCCTGACAAAAACAACCCCTGGGACAAAAGAAAAAAAAGCGTAATAAATATTATTTCAGAAAAAAATCCTGATTTTATAGGTATTCAGGAAGTTAATGACTTCCAGCTTGAATACCTGAAAGACAACCTCAAAGATTATAATGTAACAGGCCTCTACAAAAAAAAAGATCCCAACTGGCAGGAAATACCGATTTTTTACAAAAAAGACTGGGATTGTATTTTAAGCGAACATTTTTTTTTAAGCGACACGCCGTACAAAGAAAGCAAATTCACGGAAAGCCAGTGGCCTAGACAGGCTGTAACAGCCTTGTTTTCAAACAAATGTTCAATGGTATCAATCACAAATACTCATTTTGACTTCAAAGACAGTGTACAGGTTAAAAGTGCGGATCTGATAAGACAAAAACTCTCCTGCCTGAACACAAAAATACCAAAAGTTTTGTGCGGAGACTTCAACGCTGACCCTACTGGAAAATGTTATCATCAATTTGTATTCAAAGCTCCGCCTGAATTTAAAGACCCTTTTTCAAATCTTCAGTCAGCAACTTTTCATGGATTTACAGGTATTCCAAACACCGGGAGGATAGACTGGATTTTATACAGCGGCAACTTATCTCCCTTATCCGGAAAAATAATTGAGTACTGCGAAAACGGAAAATATCCTTCGGATCATTTTCCTGTATTTGTCAAGTTTTCCATTGATCAGGACTGATTATTATCTTAGCTTTTGGGAGCTGCTTTTAATGACAAGTTTTTGTCCTGGATATATGTAATCATTATAGTCAAGCTTGTTCCATTCAAGAATATCCTTTGTTCTTACTTCAAATTCATCGGCAATTTTTATGAGTGAGTCTCCTCTTTTTACTGAATAATAGAAAATTTTGTGTTCATTAACCCATTTATCTTTCAGGCTTTTAAAATCAGCAAAAAACTTTTCCACGTCATAACCGCCAGGGATGTTAATATAACTTTTCCCCTTAATTAGGTAATCACCAATAATTTCAGTATTCAAAAGCTTGAATTCATACAATGACAAGCCAAGTGCCCTTGCACATACCAGGGCAGGTATTGTGTAATCAAGTTCAAGCATTACTTTCTTTTTCCTCACTGGGGAGTAATAATCGGAATCATTGAGATAAAATCCAAATTCTTCCTTTTTTTCAAATATAACCTTTGCTGCCATAACCTTAAATACATATCTCATGGTTTCATCTGGAAGCCATAAATCATAATAATTGTCTGATAACTGTGCTTCAAGCTCCCTTTCAATACGCATTTCTCCAATGTTGTATGAGGCAAGTGCAAGCTCCCAGTCATTAAATCTTTCATAAAGACTTTTCATATAGGCAGCAGCGGCAATTGTTGATTTTTTTATATCGCATCTTTCATCAATTGATTTGTCTATCTTCAAACCATGCAGAGCACCGGTTGAATGAATAAACTGCCAGAACCCGACTGCATTCTGAGGAGAACTTATATGGGGTCTCAGGGCACTCTCTACAACTGCAACATACTTTAGATCATCTGGAAGGCCTTCCTCTTTTAATATTTTTTCAATTTGAGGAAAATATCGACCTGAACGCTTAAGCCATAAAAGAACCTGGGGCCTGTCATGAAGTGCAAGCATAAGTTCTTTTTCAAAACGCTCCCTTACATCAGTTTTTTCAAGGGGAACGTTTTTTCCGCAAATCGAAACAGTCTCAATTGAATTAAGTATTTCAATAAGAGTTTTTTTTTCAGAGCAGTAAAGCGGCTCTAAAAAACAAAATAAAATAAGAAAAAATAAAACAAGTTTTTTTATCATCAGTTCATGTCCTGATACTGAAGGTATTCAGAAAATTCTATTTCATAAATATAGATAAGTATAAACCCCAATCCAAAAACCATTGGTCCATATATAAGCCCTAAAAGTCCCCAGACATTTATTCCGCCAAGGATAGAAAAAAATATCAGAACAGGACCCATTCCCCCCTCGCTTTTCATAAAAACAGGCCTGAGGACATTATCAACCAGTCCTACAATAAGAACAAACCAGATTACCAAAAATATGCCAAGGCCAATTTTGCCGGAAATAAAAAGCCAGATAGAAGCCGGTACCCAGATAAGAGCCGTACCTACAACAGGTATAAGAGATGCAAGTGCAATTACGGCTCCCCAGAACAGTGCCGGAAAACCTGCAATGGCAAACCCAATCCCACCTGCAGCACCCTGTGCAAGTGAAGTAAAAATATTTCCCAAAATAACAGATTTGAAAAGAATTCTTGTTTTTTCAACAATTTTAAGTTCCTGTGACTGTTTTAGTGGAATAATATGAAAAAAACTTTTAATAATTTTATCCTGATCCCTTATCATTACAAAAAATACAACCATCATCATAAAAAAACTAACACCAGTATTTAAAATGCTTCCTGCGATCTGTCTTCCCTGCCCCATCAGCCATTTAATCAGGTTTGAGAAAAAATTTAAAATCTGTTTTTCAAAATCTGTATTACCAAGCGTTGTTTCAGGCAGCATTCTTGCAAGAACCGGAAACTTGTCTTTTAAATAAATTATTTTATCCTGAAAATCAGATGTGTATTTTGAAATATTTCCCTCTGCAAACCATTTGTAAATTGCATCAAATGAATTAATTCCCTGAAAAATGATACTTGTAAGAATTATTGCCGCAGGAATCAGAACAAGAAATGCCAGTGAAAAGCTTGATAAAAAAGCAGATAAATTTTTTTTCCCTTTAGTAAGGCTTAAAAATTTAGTATGCAAAGGCATAAAAAGAAAAGAAAGCAGAACCCCAAGTACAATGGAATTCAGATATGGTTTCAGCATCAGATAAACAAGAAAAAAAATAAAACAGATAACAGCAAACAAAAAATAATGCTGAAGGGAAAAATCGGAAATCTTTGTTTTTTTCAATTCTGTCTCCTGATAATAATAGTAACTGTTTAAGAGGTATAAATGTTCGAGTTAAAATATTTGTTTGAAATTCAATATACACAATCTAATTCAAGTATCAACAGAGTTTATGTAACAGCAAAATCTCAGGATGAAATTGAAAGGTACGCTTTAAAAAACGAAATTGATATAATTTTTATAAAAACAATTGCCTCAAACCTTGGAGACCCTCAGGCTAAGGGAAAAGATGTGTCTCTGCTTTTGGAACTTTAATAAAACGCCCCGGAAGCTGCTTAATCAGACCTTTTCCTCTTCTTCACTTTCATCCTCCCTTGCCGCAATCCTTGAATCTATATCAGGATAAATTTCTTTTATTCTGTTGATATAATTTTCTTTTTGTTTTTCTTTTTCACGTGCTTCAGAAAGAATCCTGTCATAATTTCTTTTAACTTTTTCCTCTGTATTTTTCAAAATATTGTAGAAAGTCATAAGAAAAAATATCTCTACAACAAGGGCTGTAATAAATCCCAGAGCTAACCCCGTATCAAGGTAGTAATAAGCAAGCATCATACATATAATTGAGGTAATAAGTATCATTTTTTTCTTTATCGGTTAAATTAGGCATTCTTTGTTTATAAATTAAAAAATTATAAT